>CBDDDL010000002.1:0-808723 GCA_965226645.1 Candidatus Poriferisodalis sp. | reverse complement strand
CATATGTGGCTGGGCATGGAATACAACTCGACGAAGGCCGCCGATCTGCGACGCGATCCGCGCTTCGGTCTGCATTCGACTCCCGACGACGAGGACTTGTCGGCGGGAGATGCACGCATCGAGGGAGTCGCTGTGCTGGCCGACGCAGCACAGGTTGACCTCTTCGTGCGCGGGCACCGCCACGAGATCGACGACTCCACCCAGATGGCACTGTTCACGGTCGACATTGCCCGAGCGGTGCTGGTACTCGTTGAGGACAGGCACCTGGTGCTCGAGTCCTGGACGCCCGACGGTGGCCTGACCGAACGCCGGATCAGCTAAGCCAGTCCAGCTAGGCCAGTTCCTTCTCGGGGCAGGTTCGCTCGCGGTCTTCACCGCAGACGGGCCACTCGCAGCGACACGTAGAGTTCTGCCAAGGAGGCAGCTCATGGGCGATTGGTGGCAGGCGCTGACCGGCGATCTGCAGATCTTCTACGCGGTCGCCTTCATCGCCAGCTTCTTCCTGCTGTTGCAGCTCGTGCTGCTGGCATTCGGCATCGGAGCTGATGTCGATATCGACGTTGGCGACGACGACCCGGGCAGCGGGTTCCTGTCCGTGCGGACGTTGACGGCGTTCTCGTTTGCGTTCGGTTGGACAGGCGTCCTCATGAAGCAGGCAGACCGCTCGACTCCTGCGTCAGTGGGCGTCGCCCTCGTCGTCGGATTCGCAGTGTTCATCGCCGTGGGCTTGCTGTGGCGCTCGTTCGGCAAGCTTGGTGAGAGCGGCTCGATCGACTACCAATCCGCCGTCGGCGCAAACGGCACCGTCTATCTCACGGTTGCTGCGAACCGTGCCAAGCCCGGCAAAGTCGAAGTGATGGTGCAGGGTCGACTGCGGGTCATCAATGCCCTGACCGAGTCCGACGAGAATTTGCCTGCGCAAACCTCCATTACCGTGGTCGGCGTTGTCGACCCTTCGACCGTGCTCGTGGCGACTCATTAGCCTGACCTTCCCCGCCACGCAATCCGAGAGGTAGCTATGGCTGTTATCGCACTGGCAGGTGGCCTGTTCGCCATCCTGCTGATCGCCCTGATGTGGATTTCATCGCGCTTCAAGCGCTGTCCATCTGACCGGATCCTCGTGGTCTATGGACGCGTCGGAGGGGAAGGCGAGTCGGCGCGGTGCCTCCATGGCGGCGGCGCGCTGATCTGGCCCGTCGTTCAGGGCTACGCCTACCTGGATCTCACGCCGATTCCCATCGAGATCAGGCTGCAGGGCGCTCTTTCCCAGCAGAACATCCGGGTCAACACGCCGGCCACGTTCACGGTCGGGGTATCCACCGAGCCAGGCGTCATGCAAAACGCCGCCGAGCGGATGCTTGGTCTGTCCCTGTTGGAAATCGAGAACCTGGCCCGCGACATCATCTTCGGTCAGATGCGGGTGGTGATCGCCACCATGCCGATCGAGCAGATCAACACCGACCGCGAACAGCTCATCCTCAACATCACCGAATCGCTTGAACTCGAGTTGCGCAAGGTCGGGCTGCGTCTCATCAACGTCAACATCCAGGACATCACCGACGAATCGGGATACATCGACGCTTTGGGTCGCGAGGCCGCGGCCCGCGCCATCAGCGAAGCCAAGGTCAAGGTGGCCGATCAGGAGCGCGACGGCGACATCGGCGCTGCCGAGGCACAGCGCGAGCAGCGCATCCGCGTCGCACAGGCCAACGCCACCGCGACCGAAGGCGAGAACGAGTCGTACGTCGTGATTGCTCAATCGGCCGGCGAGCGGCGCCAAGCCGAAGCCGAAGCCGAACGCGCCGCCAACGCCGCTGAGCGCGTCAGCCAGGCACTTGCCGCGCAGGAGTCGTTCTCGGCTGAGGCCGAGGCCGAACGGGTGCGAGCAGAGCGCGACAAGGCCGCTCAGGAGGCCGACATCGTGGTGCCGGCCCAGGTGGAACGCGAGCGGGTGCGCACGCTTGCTGAAGCAGAAGCCGACCGGATCAGGCTGGTGAAGGCCGGTGAGGCTGACGGTCAGCGACTGCTCATGGAGGCCGAGGCGCTGGGCTTGCTGGCGTTGCTGAGCCGGCGCGCCGAGGGCTTTGGCGCACTCGTGACGGCTTGCGGCGGTGCGGCGCCCCAAGCGGCCTTGCTGATGATCGCCGAGCAGCTGCCCACCCTTGTGGCTGAGCAGGTGAAGGCCATCTCGAATCTCAAGATCGACAAGATCACCGTGTGGGATTCGGGCTCGGGTGGCGACGGGAAAGCCGGCACGACGGCCAACTTCGTGTCTGGCCTGGTGGGTGCGCTGCCGCCGCTGCATGAGGTGGCGAGTCAGGCAGGCATCAAGCTGCCGCAGTTCCTTGGCGAGCTCGAGGACGAAGGGGCGCTCGATCGTCTGCGCGAGCTGGCCGACCGGCTCCGGGATGACTCAGACGACGAGGGCGGCTAGGCCGAGACTTCCAGCGGCCCCAGTGCGCGAGCGACCCAGCACGCAGGCGACCCAGCACGCAGGCGGTTCAGTGCGCAGGCGTGTCGGCGTCCGGTAAACGGCGCTCGTGCAGCTCAACCGGCTGCGCACGCGACTTGCGGTTGCGCTTCATCCGCAAGTTGAGCGCCTCCACCATCACGGCGAATCCCATCGCGAAGTAGATGTAGCCCTTCGGGATGTGGAACTCGGCGCCCTCGGCGACGAGTGACATACCGATGAGCAGCAGGAAGCTGAGCGCCAGCATCTTCACTGTCGGGTGACGGCTCACGAACCGCATCACCGGGCCCGACGACCACAGCATCACCCCGACGGCGATGACGACGGCTGCGATCATCACGCCGACCTGTTCGGCCATGCCGACCGCGGTGATCACCGAGTCGAGGCTGAACACCAGATCGAGCAGCAGGATCTGCACGATGACCTTGGCGAACGAGCCGGCCGCGCCCCCGGAGGCACCGTGGGCATCATCGCCTTCGAGCTTGTGATGGATCTCGAACGTGGACTTGCCCAGCAGGAACAGTCCGCCGCCGAACAGGATCAGGTCTCTGCCCGACAGCTCGTGGCCGAATACCGAGAACAGCGGTGCGGTCAACCGCACGATCCACGCGATGCCCAGCAGCAGCAGCACCCGCATCCCCATCGCCAGCGACAGGCCAACGACTCGCGCTCGATCTGCCTGCTCGCCGCCCAGTCGGCCCGCCAAGATCGAGATGAAGATGACGTTGTCGATACCGAGGACGATCTCAAGCACCGTCAGCGTTGCCAGCGAGATCCAGATTTCAGGATTCGATATCCACTCCACGGGCGCCCACGCTAGAGCGAGCGCGCTACCCGCCCGTCGCGCTCAGCGTGTGCGCGGCGGATGGCGACGCTGCAGAATTGCCCGGCAATGTCCTCGGTGCCTAGCTGCAAGCCCGCAGCGCTGGCCAGTCGAGCGCACCCGCAGTGGGCATCGCTCCCACCGCGCCCCGAGATCGACGCTCTCGACGGCGCCCGAGAAGTCGTCGCCGTCATTGGTGGGCAGAAACGGATCTCCTGCGATCTGGTCGAGGAGTTGACGTGCGTTGTGCGGATCGCCCATTGTCGAGGACATGACGTCGTACATTTCGAAAATGCGGTCGGCGTCGTAGGCCCGCAGGCGCGGACCGACGCGGCGGCTCCGTGTAATGCCAGCTTCAGTCAGACGACGAAGCGCTTCTGCGCACCGCCGCGGCGAAAAACCGGATTCCGACGCGAGGTTCTCTGGCGTCAGCGAAGGTTGCGACGCCAGCAGGTTCACTGCAGCCAGAGCCACAGAGCGCCCGGTGCGCTGCCCGACACGCTCGCGCCAACGGTCCTGCAGGCGTGAAACGGCATCCGCATATAAGCTCGCCGCTTCGCAGGACTGACTCACCGCTGTGCTGACGACTTCGAGCAACGGGATCACGGCTGCGGATCTGTGCGCGTCATCGGGCGCTCCGACGTAGCTCTGATATGCAGCGAGCGATCGCAGGTAGGCATCACGGTTCTGCGACAGGGCCAAGCTGATGGGCGGCATGAACCCCTCCGAAACGCACCGATGCTTCAACGCGGCATACAGGAGCGTCCGGCCCGTACGGCCGTTGCCATCGCCGAATGGATGAATCGTCTCGAATTGAGCGTGGGCCACCACGGCTTGCAGAATTGGCGAGTGATCGCCAGCTCGCAGATATGCGACGAGATCCTCCATGAGCGGCGGGCACTCATCGGGCGGCGGCGGCACGAAGTCGCCATCGAGCGGATGCCAGTCATTGCCCCCGATCCAGTTCTGCGTCGTCTTCAAAACGCCGCCGAGTCCCGGATTCGGGGACGAGTTCATGAGCACGCGATGGGCATCGCAGAGCAACTCGACAGTCAACGCCGCCGGCTGGGCGAGGATGCGCAGAGCTTCTGCGGTTGCTTCGATGTTGCCAATCGCCTCGCCGACATGGCCCCGACGATGAGGTGGGGAAGCAGACGCCTCGGCAATCAACGCGTGCACGACCCGCCGAGCTTGCGGCGTCACTCCCTCGATACGCGACGAGCCAAGCGACTCCGCCCAGAAGAACATGGCGACCGAAGCTGAATCTGGCGCAAGCACTGAAGCCGTCGCAACCAGTTGGCGCTCGGCATCAGCAACGAATGCCGCCACATCGGCTGGCAGCAGTGGATGCCAGCCGGTCAGACGGTGAGGGACATAGGCGAGAAATGTGCCCAGCCGCCGGTCGACAGCCCGTGGCGCCGCCGGATTTCCTGGCCAGGACTCAGTGCGAAGGAAGCCCATGATGGTGACCCTCTTCCGCTGATGGGAGTGCCGCTTACCGCGCCAGTTCTTGTCGTATTTGACGCGTAAACAATCTTACCGTGTCAAATGCAACAGCTACATGACGCAGCAACGGTGGTCGTCGCCGCGGGTCGCATTCATTCCTCGCTCCGATGCTCAACGGAATCTTGGGCGGCCCACCAGGCATGGAGGCGGCGGAGTACCTCGTCGTCGCCCAGCTCGCCTTCAGTTCGGCGCAGCTCCAGCAGGAACTTCATGGCATGGCCCACCTCGGGCCCGGGTGCCAAGCCCAAGTGGGCCATCACCTCGTCGCCGTTCATCTCAGGACGCACCTCGGCGACCGCCTGCTCTCGGGCCAACCGGGAGATACGAACCTCGAATCGGTCGAGCGCATCGTGCAGCGCCTGGATCCGCTTCACATTGCGCGATGTGCAGTCGCTGCGCACCATGTCGTTCAGGTCGCCCAACAGCAGTCCGGCGTCACGGGCGTAGCGCCGTACTGCGGCATCGGTCCAACCGGTGTCATACCCCTTGAAGCGGCCCGACAGGTGCACCAACCGGGCGACCTCGTCGGTCAGCTCGCGGTTGTAGCCCATCTGCGGCATGCGGCGGCGAGTCATCTTTGCGCCTACGGCCTCGTGGTTGCGGAACGTCACCCCGCCGTGGGAAAACGACCGCGTCAGCGGCTTGCCGATGTCGTGAAAGAGCGCTCCGAGGCGCACCCGCAGCCGCGGCGGGCTTTGGGCCACGACGGCGATCGTGTGCGCCAGCACATCCTTGTGGCGGTGGATCGGATCCTGCTCGAGCGCCAGCGCCGGCAGCTCGGGCAGGTGCTCATCGGCCCAGCCGCTGTCGACCAGCTCCCACAAGCCCTGGCGCGGATCGTCGACCACCAGGACGCTGTTGAGTTCGTCGCAGGGCAGCGCGGCACCGTCGTCTAACGCCAGCTCGTCGAGAGCGAGTTCATCGACGCTGTCTGGATCGTCAGCGCCCGGCGCGCTGTGCGGCGCGCGGTGCGGGGTGCTCATCCCACCATGATGCAGTGCTGCGAGCGCCCGTCCAACCATGTTTTGCGGGAGTTTTGCCATCCAGCGGCGCGCACGCCTCCGCGATACCGGGATCGCGCCTGCGGCGGGTCTATGTTCGACAAACGGGTCGCTTCGGACAACTTCAAGGAGCAGCGTGGCAGCGTCGTTCGTTCACCTGCACACTCACACCGAATACTCGCTGCTCGACGGCGCGGCGCGTGTCAATGAGGTGGTAGCAGCCGCCGCCGCGGACGGCCAGCCCGCACTGGGCATCACCGACCACGGGAACATGTACGGCGTCCTGGACTTCTACCGGGCCTGCAAGGCGCATGACATCACGCCGATCATCGGCACCGAGGCCTACATGGCACTCGAGAGCCGCCACGAGCGTCCCGTCCGAAATCGCGCCAAGAACAGCAAAGTCGACGATTCGGGCGACGACGGCGAGGGCGAAAAGCTCTACTACCACCTGACCCTGCTGGCGGCGAACGACACCGGCTACCGGAATCTGCTCAAGCTCGCCAGCACGGCGTTCTTGGAGGGCTACTACTACAAGCCCCGCATGGACTGGGAGATGTTCGCCCAGCACGCTGACGGCCTGATCGCCACCACGGGGTGCCTGGGAAGCGTCGTGCAGCAGGCCCTGCTTGCCGGCGACTACGACGAGGCCCGACGCCGGGCGGGTCGGCTGCAGGACATCTTCGGACGCGACTCGCTGTACGTCGAGCTGCAGGACCACGGCATCGACGCGCAGCACGCCTGCAACCCGCAGCTGCTGCAGATTGCCCAAGAACTCGGCGCTCCGCTGCTCGCCACCAACGACCTGCACTACACACATCGGGGCGATGCGCTCGCTCATGACGCGCTGCTGTGCGTGCAGACCGGTGCGTTGCGCAGCGATCCAGACCGCTTCAAGTTCCACGGCGACCAGCACTATCTGAAGACCGCCGCAGAGATGCGGACGCTGTTCGACGCTCATCCCGACAGCTGTAACAACACGCTGGCCATCGCCGAGCGCGCCGATGTGAACATCGAGTTCGGCCGCATGCTGTTGCCGCACTTCGACGTGCCCGCCCCCCACGCCGACGCCGACGCCTACCTCCATCACTTGGCATTCGAAGGAGCGACGAACCGCTGGGGCCCGAATCTGCCGGCCAGCACCACTCAACAGCTCGCCTACGAGCTGCGCGTCATCTCCGACATGGGCTTCAGCTCGTACTTCCTCATCACCTGGGATCTCATCCGCCATGCCCGCGAGAACGGCATCCGCGTCGGGCCCGGACGAGGGTCGGCAGCGGGCTGCGCGGTGGCGTACTGCCTGCGCATCACCGACCTCGACCCCATCCACTATGGGCTGGTGTTCGAGCGGTTCCTGAACCCGGCGCGCATCTCGATGCCCGACATCGACATCGACTTCGACGACCGCTACCGCGACGAGATGATCCACTACACGGCCCAGAAGTACGGCACCGATCACGTGGCACAGATCATCACGTTCTCCACGATCAAGGCCCGGGCCGCCGTGCGAGATGCCGCCCGAGTGCTGGGCAAGCCGTACGCGCTGGGCGACCGTGTCTCCAAGGCCATGCCACCGCTCATCATGGGCCGCGACACCCCTCTGGGCGCCTGTTTTGAACGCGACGAAAAGTATGCCGACGGTTACGCCGCAGCGGCTGAGCTGCGCGACATGTACGCACTCGACGACGACGTGCGCGAGGTCGTCGATGTGGCCCGCGGGCTAGAGGGGCTCATCCGTCAGGACTCGGTGCATGCCGCCGCCGTGGTGATCAGCCCCCAGCCGCTCACCGACTACCTGCCCATCCAGCGCAAGCCCGAGGCAGGCACCGATCCCGACGAGGCACCCATCGTCACCCAGTTCGACATGGGCGGGGTGGAAGACCTCGGCTTGCTGAAGATGGACTTCCTGGGCCTGCGGACGCTGTCGATCATCGACGAGTGCGTGCGCCTCATCGAGCGACGCACGGGCTCGACACTCGACATCGACGCAGTGCCGCTCGATGACCCAGCCACGTTCAAGCTGCTGTGCGCCGGGGACACCATGGGCGTGTTCCAGCTGGAATCCGCGCCAGTTCGATCGCTGCTGCGCTCGATGCAGCCCAATCAGTTCGAGGACATCTGCGCGCTGGTGGCGCTATACCGGCCGGGCCCCATGGCAGCCGATATGCACAACAGCTACGCCCACCGCAAGAACGGCCGCCAGCCCGCCGATCCGCCGCATCCGGATCTGGCCGAACTGCTCGACGAGACCTACGGGCTGATGATCTACCAAGAGTCGATGATGCGGGTGGCACAGGAGATCGCGGGCTACTCCATGGCCGAAGCCGACGACCTGCGCAAGGCGTGCGGCAAGAAGAATCGAGCCCAGATCGCCGAGCACCGCGCCAAGTTCATCGCCGGCACCGATGCGAAGGGGTACGGCGAGGCGCTGGGAGAGCAACTGTTCGGGATCATCGAGCCGTTCGCGGATTACGCCTTCAACAAGAGCCACGCCTTTGCCTACGGGCTGATCGCGTACCAGACGGCTTACTTGAAGGCCAACTGCCTCACCGAGTTCCTAGCTGCCGTGCTGACTGGCTCCAAGCGCAACATTGAAAAGGCGGGCGTGTACCTCACCGACTGTCGCCAGCACGGCATCGAGGTGCGCGTGCCCGACATCAACGTCTCCGAAATGGATTTCGCGACCGACGGGGATGCGATCCCGTTCGGGTTGTCGGCGGTGCGCAACGTGGGCGAGAAGGTGGCCGAGCCGATCATCGCCGAGCGCAGCGCCAACGGCCCCTTCGCCGACTTCAACGACTTCTGCGAGCGGATGCCACGCGAGGTGCTGAACCGCAGGTTCGTGGAGTCGCTCATCAAGGCCGGCGCTTTCGAGACATGCGGCCACACCCGCGCCGGTCTGCTCGACGTGTTCGACCGCATCATCGAGGCTGCCTTGCGGCGCCGTGCCGAGGCCGAGGCGGGACTGCAGTCGATGTTCGGCGGAGCGAACGTCGGCGGTGTCGAATTCGACGACCGGATCGACGTGCCCAACATCACCGCCGACGAACGCACCACGCTGGTGTGGGAGAAGGAGCTGCTCGGGCTGTACGTGTCGGATCACCCACTGCGCGGCGGCGAGGCCCAGCTGCGGCGCGCCACCGACTGCACCATTAGCGGGCTCGGCGACCTGCCGTCGAACCCCGACGGCGGACAGCAGTCGGTGACCATCGGCGGCGTCGTGCACAACTTCCAGCGGCGCTTCACCCGCAGCGGCGAGCCCATGGCCCGCTTCACGCTCGAGGACACCGAAGGCTCCATCGAGGTGACGGTGTTTCCCAAGGCCATGGCCGAAGCCGGCGACCTCCTCGCCGAAGACGCCGTCGTGCTGGTGCGCGGCCGTCCGGACCGGCGAGGCGAGGGCGAGACGGCATTCCTCGCGAACGAGCTTCTCCCGATCGACCTGCGCAGGGGACCGGCACCGCTATGGCTGAACGTCGAGCGCGTCGATATGGACGAGGACTGGCTGGTCTCGTTCGAGAAGATGCTGGCCTCCCATCCCGGCGATGCGCCCGTGCACTTGCGCGTCGGAGACCGGCTGGTGAAGCTGCCGGAGTCGCGATGGGTGGACGCTGGCGCCCTCGCAGGACCACTGCGCGAGATTCTCGGCGCCGACGCCGTGCGCACGTAAATTGGGCATCGAACTTTGAAGCGAAGCCCCTAGCCTTGCCCAATGGTCGTGACCGCGGCCGTTTCATCGGTGGCACCACCCGCCGAAGCGCAGTTCACCTGGAGTGCTCATGAGCGACGGCGATACCCGGAAAGTCGACGAGAAGTCGCTCAAGGACCCGGCCAAGATGATGGTCCCGTTCGCGAAGTTCAAGAGCTTCCAGCGGTCCGATCAGATCTGGGTGATCTGCGGCATCCTGTTCCTGATCATTTTGATGAACGTCGTCTTCTACAACGGGACCGGCCCTGTAACCCCAGCGCCATGAGCCGACGCCCGTGAGCCGACGCCCGTGAGTTTGGGCCGATGAGTCCCGCCGGCGAGGCCGCAGCCACCAGCGCCGCCGGCGAGGCCGTCACCACCGTGGTGCTGCCCGACGGGCAGTCCCGCGAACTCCCCGCCGGCGCAACGGGCGCCGTCCTTGCCGCGTCGCTGGGGCGCCGTGCCGCCAAGGACGCTCTGATCGCGGTCGCCGACGGCGAGCAATTCGATCTGAATCGGCCGCTGCCCGACGGCGCGGCGGTGTCGCTGGTGTTTCCGGCCTCCGACGATGGCCTCGAAGTGTTGCGTCACTCCACCGCGCACGTTCTGGCCCAAGCGGTGCTGCGGCTGTATCGGGGGGCCACGTTCTCGATCGGGCCCCCGATCACCGACGGCTTCTATTACGACTTCGATCTCGGCACCGACGACTCGGGCGCAGCGCGGACGTTCTCTGACGACGACCTCGAGGCGATCGACGCCGAGATGCGCTCCATCGTGGCTGCCCGCCAGCCGTTCATCCGCGCCGAGGTGGACCGAGCTGTCGCCGATGAGCTGTTCGCGCAGCATCCCTACAAGATCGAGATCCTCGACGGTGAGGCCGACGACCCGACGTCGGGTCCCACCGGCGGGGTGATCACCACCTACCGGAACACCGACGAGTTCGTGGATCTGTGCCGCGGCCCCCACGTGCCCGACACCGGACGGCTGGGTCACTTCAAGCTGATGCGGGTGGCTGGTGCGTACTGGCGCGGCGACGAGAAGCGCCAGATGCTGCAACGTATCTACGGCACGGCGTGGGGCTCTGCCGCCGACCTGGCTGCGCACCTCGAACGGCTCGAAGAGGCCGCCAAACGTGACCACCGTCGTTTGGTCAACGAGCTGGACCTGCTCAGCTTTCCCTCCGAGCTCGGCGGCGGACTGGCCGTGTGGCATCCCAAGGGCTCGGTGATCCGCAAGATCATGGAGGATTACAGCCGGGATCGGCACGAGTCGGGCGGCTATCAGTTCGTCTACACGCCGCACCTCGCCAACGCTCGGCTATTCGAGACCTCCGGGCACCTGGATTTCTACGCCGAGGGCATGTACCCGCCGATGGAGATGGACAACGGCGTCTACTACCTCAAGCCGATGAACTGCCCGATGCACTGCCTGATCTTCGGCCAGCGCCAGCGTTCCTACCGTGAGTTGCCGCTGCGGCTGTTCGAACTGGGCACCGTGTACCGCTACGAGCGGTCGGGGACGCTGCACGGGCTGATGCGGATCCGTGGGTTCACCCAGGACGACAGCCACCTGTACATGGCACCCGAGCACTTGGCCGACGAGATCGAACGGCTGCTGGATTTCGTGCTGTCGGTGCTGGGCGCGTTCGGCTTCGAGGATTTCACCTTCAAGCTGTCGACGCAGGATCCCGACAAGTTCGTGGGTAGCGCCGACGGCTGGGACCGGGCGACGGCGGCGCTGCGGGAGGCCTTGGACCGGCGCGGCCACGACTACGTCGAGGCCGAGGGCGAGGCGGCGTTCTACGGGCCGAAGATCGACATCGACGTGCAGGACGCCATCGGGCGGTCATGGCAGCTGTCGACGATTCAGCTCGACTTCAACCTGCCGGAACGGTTCGACCTGCGATACACCGGCGCTGACGGTGAACTGCACCGACCGATCATGATCCACCGGGCGCTCTTTGGCGCGATCGAACGGTTCTTCGGTGTGATGGTGGAGCACTACGGGGGTGCGTTCCCGCCGTGGCTGTCACCGGTGCAGGCGGTGGTGCTGGGCGTGCGGGCGGATCACGACGCGTTTGCCTCGGAGGTGGTGGCGCAGCTGGGCGAAGCCGGGTTCCGGGCCGAGATGGTGCCGGCGGATGACCCACTGGGGGCGCGGATCCGTCGGGCCAAGCTCGAGAAGGTGCCCTACGTGCTGGTGGTGGGCGACGACGATGTGGCTGCGGGCACGGTGGGTGTGAATCCGCGTGGCCATCCGGTGCGGCGCGACGTTCCGCTGGGTGAGTTTGTCGCGCAGCTGGCTGGCGAGGTGGGCAGCAAAGCTGTTGACGTTGGCGGCCCGAGCGGCACAGGCGCCGAAGTCGGCGCGGCTCCGGCCGCGGCGAGCAGCTGAGGTTCGGGCGGTAGTGCAGGCGCTGGTCTTTGAGCGCAAGGAGTTGCGGTTCGCAGCGGCCATGGCGGCGGGCAAGCTGAAGCCCGGCTCGGGTGCGGGCGTGGGCCCGCTGAGCTTGATCGAGATGGACCCGCCGGAGCTGCCGGGCGGCGATTGGCAGTACGTGCGGACGGCGCTGTCGGGCATTTGCGGTTCGGATCTTGCGACGGTGGACGGGAAGGTGTCGCGCTATTTCGAGTCGCTGGTGTCGTTCCCGTTCGTGCCTGGGCATGAGGTGGTGGGTCACATCGACGACGGCACTCGGGTGGTGCTGGAACCGGTGCTGGGGCCTGAAGCTCACGGTGTTGCCCCGCCGTGGCCCGATGCGGCGCCCGCCGACGGCGACGACTATGGCCACTTGATCGGTGGTGTGATCGAAGCCGGGTTGCAGACGGGTTCGTGCGCGTCGACCGGCGGCGGCTGGTCAGAGACGTTTGCCGCACACCGGTCGCAGTTGCATTCGCTGGGTTCGCTTGGGCCTGCCGAGCTGAGCGACGAGGCGGCCGTGATGATCGAGCCGACCGCTGCGGGCATTCATGCCGCGCTGCGGTCGGGGGTGACCGAGGGCGGGACAGCCGCCGTGATCGGCGCCGGCACGATGGGCTTGGTTGCGGTAGCTGCGCTGCGGCAGCTGACCGGTGTGGCGGCGATTGTGGTGGGTGCTCGTTACAGCCATCAGCGCCGGTTGGCCCGTGAGCTGGGGGCCGACCTGGCGGTGTCGCCTGACGAGCTGGGACGGGCCGTGCGCCGGGCCGCAGGCACGAGGGTGATCGGGCAGACGCTGGGCTCGGGAACGCACGTGACGATCGATGCAGTCGCCTCGTCGTCGTCGCTGACCGATGCCATTGCGATCACCCGGCCGCGGGGTCGGGTGGTGGTGCTGGGCATGCCTGCGAACGTGCAACTGAACCTGTCGGCGTTGTGGCACCGCGAGACCGAGTTGGTGGGGGCCTACT
This sequence comes from Candidatus Poriferisodalis sp., assembly GCA_965226645.1. Classification (GTDB taxonomy): domain Bacteria; phylum Actinomycetota; class Acidimicrobiia; order Acidimicrobiales; family Poriferisodalaceae; genus Poriferisodalis. The sequence goes on along the minus strand of CBDDDL010000002.1, from coordinate 795,846 downwards.
GCTACGGCACCGAGCCAGCACTGGACGGGAGTCACACCTTCGAAGCGGCCATCAAGCTGGTGCGCGACTGCGACCTGGGCCGACTGGTCTCCGAGCTGTACCCGCTGGAGGAATACCGCAACGCACTCGAGCACGCCGCCAACGCCGGTGCCCGAGGCTCAACCAAGATCGCCTTCGACTTGCGTGAGGACTGAAATCGTTTCATCCGAGCGGCGCCGGAGTCGTATTCGCTTGCAATACAATTACCGCCGTGGAGCGCCCATTCGACGTGGACCTCCTCGACGACCATGATCCGTTCGAAATCACCGATCAGCTGCCACATTTGTACAAGCACGGAATGCTCGGCGTGTCAGACATCGTTGAGGTCTGGCAGAACAGACCGCTCTTCTACCCGGCGCGACCTCCCGCACACTGGATCATGGTTGCAGAGGTCAACGGTGACGTGCTGGCGGTCCCGCTCGCACCATCAAAGTCCGGTGACTCAACTAGGTGTCGGCCGATTGGCTGCTACGAGGCACCCCGGTACCTGACAGCTCAATACATGGAGGACCGATGAACACTGAGAGCATGTCGCCTGCTGAGGAATACGAGTTCTATAGCCGGCCGGAAAACCTGCGACCCCAGGGGCCACCACGACGCCGCGTGACCACCCTGTCCGACCCGATCGCGGTGCGCTTCTCGCCGCAGGTGCTCGAACAGGTGAAAGCAGCGGCGGCTGCAGATGACCGCTCGGTGTCTTCGTGGGTTCGCCGCGCAGTCGATAACGCCTTGCAAGAATCATCCGCCTAGACGACACGGTCCCCAACCAACGCCGGCACCCGAGGCTCAACCAAGATTGCCTTCGACCTGCGCGAGAGCTGATCTCCTCAGTCCGCTCGGGGTCGTCTCGCCTCGGAACGAAGAGCGCTTGACGGATCCGCCTGGTCGGCCTCGATCTGGGCCACGAGCTCGGGATGCCGCAGCAGAGCGGCTTCATGTGCCGCCATCACGTCGGCGGGCGTGGCCATCGAGTCTCGGTCGGCTTCTTCGTCCACGTTGCAGCGGCTGCCACATCGATGGAAGAGGAGACCGACCGGTCGTCCACGCGAGGGACATTGCCAGCAGCCGGTCGGCGTGTTGCACCCCCGCAGTAGGTTCGCCTCCATGAACGACGAGCAGTATTGGATGCAGCGACTCGAGGCGTACATCAAGTGGCGAAGTGAAGTCGGTGGACGGCGCGGCGCAGGTGCCATGAGGCCAACGCAGGAGAATCTGCGTTCGATCCTGGGTCGATGGGCACGCTACGCCTGCAAGAACGGGATCGATCCGGCCGCCTACGACGAAACTGCCATCGAGCAGTTCTGCGACGAACAGGGCGACATCCAAGAATCAACCCGTGAGGACTACAGACGGCACATTCGCAGGTGGTGCGAGCGGTTGCCAGAGTTCGAGCGCGCTCGGCCTGACCGTCTAGCAAAGCTCATTGCCGAGTTCCGCCGGTCCAGATACCCGACGCCTGACGACGAAGAGAGCAAACTCGCGCGGGAACGATTCCAGCGAATCTTGGAATCACTGCCGTCGCTCGCGTTCGAAGACCGGGGGCAACTCAAGCAAGTTTGGAGTAGGGGCAAGAACACTTACGGGAGTCCGGGTCAGGTTGTTCATCTGAATTCGTACCTAAACCAGGCCTCCAGTGCGCAATGGGTCGAACTTCGAGACCTCCTCACTGAGCTGTGTTTCGGGGAAGGCGACCTCGCCTCTCGAATCGACAAGGCCATGAGCCAGAGGGGCATCGGCTCCGCGACTGCGACTCGATTGGCTGCAATCTGCCACCCTGAGCGGTTCATTCCCAACTATGTGCTCGCGAGAAGCAGCAGCGACAACTGGCGCGGCAAGCTGGAGATGATCGAGCTCGTGGACGAGCTTGGACTCCTTGACGTCGCTGGGACACGCGAGGCACAAGAGATCCACCTGCTCCATCGTGAGCATGGCGGCTCCGGTGCCGTAGTGATGCGCGCAAACGACCTCCTCCTCGAATCGCTCCGTCCTTACTTCACGGACGACGATGTCGTCGACACGTGGGGTATCCGAACATTTCTGTATTGGTTGGAGGAGAACTACGGCGATAGCACCGAGACGGTCGATCAATGGATTGACGACGAGGACCTCGTGAAATTGGCGGACGAGCTGTTGTGCGAAGTGGACTTCCTCGAGGACATCCTGGCCCTGCTGGATGACAAGGGGCAGGTGATCCTGTACGGACCGCCGGGAACGGGCAAGACGTACTTCGCGCGCCACTTGGCGTGGACGCTTACGGGCATCCAAAACGACGAAGAGTACGAGGATGACGGGCCGTACTCGTTAGTGCAATTCCATCCGGCTTACTCGTATGAGGACTTCTTCGAAGGATTCCGCCCACGGGTCGACAGCGATGGTCAGATGATCTACAAGCTGACATCAGGTCCGCTGGTCCGGCTGGCGCAACGCGCCGAAGAGAACCCCCACGAACGACATGTCATGGTGATCGACGAGATCAACCGTGCGAACCTGCCGAGGGTTCTAGGAGAGTTGCTTTACTTGCTGGAGTACCGAGATGAGTGGACTCAAACGCAGTACCGGCCGGACCAAGGATTCACCCTGCCATCAAATCTGTGGTTCATCGGCACGATGAATACGGCCGACCGATCCATTGCGCTGATCGACGCGGCGATGCGGCGGCGGTTTCACTTCGTGCCGTTCTTCCCCAACCATGGGCCGACGGCGGGTCTCTTGCGCCGGTGGATGCAGCGCAATTCCCCTGAACAGGAATGGGTTGCCAGCCTTGTTGACAAGGTGAATGCAGACCTGGCCGAGCAGATGGGCGGTGATCACTCGCTGATCGGGCCGAGCCACTTCATGAAGAACGACCTCGACAAGGACGGCTTGCGGCGCATTTGGGAGTACAACATCGAACCGCTCATCGAGGACCAGCTGTTCGGTCGCCAGGACGTGATCGACAGCTTCCGGTTCGGCACGGTTTGGCGGCGCTTCGGACCCGGAGCGACTTCGTCCGGTGCGCAACCGGCTGAGTCTGATGACCAATCGGCCGACCCTGCCGATGAGGCAGGAAGTCTCACGGGTGAGAGCGAGGGCGCTGCCGGCAAGGGCGACGCGTAAGTGGTTCTCGTCGACCCTGCAGTGAGTTTGGCGGCCATCGGCACGACAGCCGGCGACGGCGAGCGTCCGCCCCTCACTCTGTTCGAATGGGAGACCAAGCGCCTTCCGCTCAGCGATGCACTTGCTCGGCGACTCGGGCAGACCAAGTGGGTGTCGGTCCAGCCGGACGTCGAGCGCTGCTGGTGGAGAGTGTCTGCTCAGCAATGGGTGGGCGCGTTCACTGTCGGCGACCTGCGAGTCATCGTGCGACCGAAGATCAAGCCCGAGAACTTGTTCGTGCTTCTCGAGGTCGGTCTGCCCCACGAGGCGTGGCGCCAGGAGGCGTTCGACTACGCGAGAACCGACGAACTCTTGCCAGCGCTCGTCTCGTTCTTCGCACGGACGGCAGAAACGACGCTGGCCCGTGGACTGTTCCACCACTACCGGCACGAAGAAGACGATCTGCTCGCGTTGCGTGGCCGAATCGACTTCGTGCGACAGTTTCGGCGGGGCGGTGTTCTAGTTCCTATGGCGTGCGCGTGGGACGACTTCACGGCCGACGTGGATGAGAACCGCTGCTTACGGACTGCCGCACGGCAGGCGCTACGTGTGCCTGGCGTTCCCAATGACGACCGGCGACGGCTTCGACGACTGTTGGCTGCGCTGGACGGCGTGACCGAACCGGCGGTCCCGGCAGCCCTCGACCGTCTCGACCGTGTCCAGTTCACCCGATTGAACGAGCACTATCGACCGGCACTGAAGCTGGCACGGCTGATACTCGCCAACTTCACCCTGCAGGATCGTCACGGGGACACCGCCGCGTCCGCATTCATGCTCGACATGAATCAGCTTTTTGAGGACTTCGTCACCGCCCGGCTGCAGCGGGCGCTGCGGGGGCGTCTCGAGGTCGCACCACAGCGCCGCTTGCATCTCGATGTCGAACATCAAGTGCTGATGAAGCCGGATCTCACGTTTCGTCGCGCAGGCGAGACAGTCGGCGTGGCAGACGTCAAATACAAGTTCACTGCCGAGGATTCCCGATTCGCTTCCGGCGAGACGGCGGGTCGCCACGGCGACTACTACCAACTTCTCGCCTACACCACGGCGCTCGACCTGAGCGAAGGCACGCTCATCTACTGCGCTGACGCCAGCGAAGACGAATCCACAAGCCAGCAGGCTTCGGCCGGCTCGGTGGCCACGTCCACGATCACCGTCAAGAACATCGGCAAGAGACTCCGTGCGGTGGCCATCGATTTGTCCGGCAGTCCCGGCGACATAGATGCCCAGATCACTGCCCTTGCCAAACACCTGTCGGCCGCTAATTCATTCGTTGAGACCGAACCGTGAGCTGCAACCGCCTTCCTGGAGAGTGACAAGCAATAGGGCGCTTCGCGAGTCAGGGTGGGCTGCGGGTGGTAGCTGCCTCGAGTTGGGGCGGGGCAACGGTGCCGGGCTGGGTATCCGGGTGTGGTTGGGGGCTGCGGGCGGTGGCTGGTGCCAGTACTCGGTGACAACCGCATACCCCGTAGCAGCCACACAGGCAGGGCCGTTCCACGGGTGTGGTTACGGGCTGCGGGCTGTCGCTACGTCATCGGCGAAGGGCCATGGTGCGGCACCGGGCCGTTCCACGGGTGTGGTTATGGGCTGCGGGCTGTGGCTGGTGCTGCAGCGGGTGGCTGGGTGTGGTGGTGTTCTGGCGGCACGAGGCGGGGTCGGCCGTCGGGTGGGGTGTGGATTTGGCGGTCGTGCTGGTGGAGGTCTTTGTGGCAGGGCTCGCACAGCGATGCCAGATTCGGGATGTCGGTGAGGCCGTTGTTTTCGAAGTATTGGATGTGGTGGGCTTGGGTGTGCTCGCTGGTGAGGTCGCAGCCGATGCAGCCGCCGTCGCGTGCGGCGAGGATGAGCCGTTGGGCGTCGTTGGCGTTGCGTGTTTGGCCTAGCGCGAGCTGTGACCAGTCGGCGCTGAACACTGCTGGCAGCACGTTGGCGTCCACGGCGTAGTCGGCGAGCATCTGTGCTGACAGGGGTGTGCCGTCGTCGAAGCGGGGGTTGGCGAGCCGGTCGTTGGCGATGTCGTAGTCCGCGATGATCAAGAGGCTGGTGGCTGCTCGCCGCGTGTTGGCGGTGCCGGCGATGAGGTCGCTGATCGCGTCGGCGGTGAGCTGGGCTCGCGTCGGCTCGTCGCCGCCGCCGTTGTCGTTGCCGTTGTCGTTGCCGTTGTCGTTGCCGTTGTCGTTGCCGAAGCTGGCGCGGAGGTTGTTGTCGTTGTTGCGGTGGCGTTGTGATCGCACGGCGGCTTGGATCGCGGCACTGACCTCTCGCCCGGCGATGAAGTCCAGCTTGGCGTGCAGGTGCCACATGCCGTCGTCGCCCATGCGCATCGACCCCGAGCGCTCAAAACGCTGCAACGCCAGCTCCGCGTCGATCGGGCTGAGCCCCGCCGCGGCGGCCTCGGCTTCGAGATCGGCGTACACCGCCAGGCTCTCATACGCCAGCGGATTGCGCGCAACGCTGTCGGAGGGATACGTGCGGCACAGCTCCAAGAAGTCTTCTTCGCTGCGGCGGTGCTGCTTGGGCGCCTCGTTTGCGATCACCTTGGCGTGAGACGCCTGGATCTCCCCGGCGGTGAGCGCGTCGAGCGTGGCGGACAGGTCGTGCTCGACGAGGCTTTCTGCGAGCCGGGACTCGGTGCGTGCCTGGGCGGAGTTCATGCGGGTGAACTCGCGCAGCTGCCACGCCGCGGACTGAGCGCCGCAACGCGACGTCAGCTCGCCCAACGCAGCCAGGTACTCGCCCTCGACACGGGCCCGCAAAGCCACAAGGCCCACGACCCGGTCCTCCAGAGCGCTGTTGCTCAACGCCGCGAGATCGACACCGGCGACGCCGCAGCGCGCAGTGTCGAAATCTGCAGGTGTCGGGCGGGATCGCTCGACGCCGACGGGATCGCCATCGGCATCGCGCGCAGTGTCGAAATCTGCAGGTGTCGGGCGGGATCGCTCGACGCCGACGGGATCGCCATCGGCATTGCGCGCCGTGTCGACGCCGCCGGACCCATGGACAGCGTCGCCGGCCGCGTTCGCAGCCGCTGCGTCGTCGCGGATGCGATGCCCCGCAAGGTCGGTGAACATGCGCCAAGCATACATTTGTTCGCACCTGATTGCAAACATGTGCACGCTTAAATTTCTCGAATTCTCCGGCAAGCGCCCCGACAGGCCACAGGCCGACAGATCGTTTGCAAGGCACGAAGCCAGCGAAGAGCCGAGTCAGGCCCGCACCCGTCGGGAACGCACTTGCATTATGAGTGCGAAGCGCCAGCAATAGGCGATGCCCACACTGGCGTCCACTCCCACCCGTGCTCGGATGGGTTGTCAGACACCGGCGCTCTTGCCGGGTGACACGGTGGCGATGCCGAGAGCTTCGGCCGCTGCGATCTGGCGAGCGTCGTAGCTGACGAGTCCGCCGAGATCGTCGCCGATCTGCAGGGCACAGGCGAGGTAGATGGCGTTCAGCGTGCGCAGGTTGCGACCGGGAATCCTGCCGGCCGCATCGAGCATCGTCGAAGTGAGCTCAACGAGATCAGTGCTCGCGAGCAAGCGCTCGCACTGGTGATGCACCGCGGAGCCTTCGTCTGCGACCGCTCGCCGAGCCTCGGTTCGCAGCAGGGCGCTGGACACCAGGTGTCGCTGTGAAGCCCATTGGCGCAGCGCGCCGGATTCGGCTTCGGTCCTGATCAGTTTGACGAAGGCCGACGCGTCGAGGACCCAGATCTCACCGTTCATCTCGGCGCAGCTCCACGAGTCGCTCGCTCAACGTCGGCTCGCCCGGCGGAGCGGCTGGCAGCGGTGGAAGATCCGCAATCGAAGTTGACAAGCTTCTGGCGTTCCGGCTGATGAGCCCACGTGCCGCGAGGCGGCCCATGGGGTCATCACTGTGCGGCAGCGGACCGAGCAGTGCGACTGGTTCGCCGCGCACCGTGACCTCGTAGGACTCACCGTCGGCGACTCTGCGGAGCCACTCGCTGGCGTTCTGGCGGAGTTCCCGCACCCCGATCTGCTCCATGTGCTACATCGTAGCACCAATGTCGATGGCGTAGGGCGGCGTGCGGCTTTCCAACACGCCACGACGACGCCGCAGCCGGCAACAACGAGCGCCCGCAGCCCATGACGCATCGCGGAGCAATATCGACCTCAACGGCAGCCGAATGCTGAAGGTTGCGCCGTGTGGATCCCCCAGGTGTCTTCTGGAGAACCCTCAGTCCGACATCACCGCGGCGGCGCACCAGCACCACTACTCTGCACCGTTCAGCCTCCGAATGCGGCCTGGGTGAGTTCTACCCGCGCTGCGGCGGAGGCTGATCTCGTTGTAACCCCCCACCATCAACTCGGGCCTTGGCCCCTGCATCTTGAGGAGCGCGCCCCGCGTGCGAATCACAACCCCCTCCCGCCGCCGGCTTGCGTCGGCGGCTGCCTTGGCCTTCGTGCTCACGCTCGTAGCGCCAACCGGACACAGCCTGGCTCTGAGCACCGAATCAACCGACAGCACCGCTCCGCAGTGGGTAGCTGTCGAAGGCAGCGTGGTGTGGGAAGCCGACTTGACGGTGGGAGGCAGTGGAGATCCCCGGGGGAAGCCGCTGTCGGCGGTTCCCTCACTTGACGGTGGGAGGCAGTGGAGATCCCCGGGGGTACAGCGACGCTGTCGGCGGTTCCCTCACCGATTCGGATTTCTCATGGATGGAGACGGACTACTCGGTGACGAGCATCCGGCTCACCGAACCCGACTCGGACTCGGACTCGGACTCGAGCACAGCAACAGTCAGCATCCGCTTTGAGCCTGGACTTCCAGGCGAATCCAGCTCGTTGCGGCTGCAGGTCGGCGACGTGGGGCTGAACCTTTCGGACGGAACCCTCGACAGCGCGCAGTTCACCTGGGAAGGCGTCGACGCCGACTGGAGCACCGACGATCTGGTCTCTCTCAGCCTCAAAGAGCTCCCCCAGAATGTCGCGCTTCGGGCATTTGATGGTCGGGGAAACAACCTGGACTACCCCACATGGGGCATGGCGGGCACGCCGCACCGACATAACATCACTCGCCATCGAGGCCCTCCAGGGTTCGGCGTCTTCAAACACCGATCCCAGCAGGGCCTCGACCCCTACAAACGGACCCTCAACCCACCCTCATCCCAACAAAAGACGAAGGGCCCTCTTCTCCAGAAGGCACCCAACTTGTACGCCGACGCAGTGTCAGCGCCGACCACCTCGCGACCGAACGCACGCACCATCAGCAACCTCGTGTTCGCCCAAGACGAATCGGTGCCGAACTCTTCACAGGCCAGCGACATCGTGTGGCAGAGGGGACAGTTCCTGGATCACGACATCACGCTGAGCATGGACAACGCCGATGAGCCCCTCCCGATCGCTGTCCCTGCACACGACCCGGTGTTCGATCCTCTTGGGACGGGCGAGGCCACTATTGGTCTCAGTCGTTCAGTCTCCGATCCCGAGACTGGGTCAGATGCGCAGAATCCTCGGCAGCAGGTCAACGCGATCGCCGCGTTCATCGACGGCTCGCAGGTGTACGGCTCTGACAGAGCCCGAGCCTCAGCTTTGCGCACCAATGACGGGACGGGGAAGCTCAAGACATCAAGCGACGGCCGACTCTTGCCGTACAACGAGCAGGGCCTCGACAATGAAGGCGGCGTGCACCGCACGACGCTCTTCGTTGCAGGCGATGTGCGAGTCAACGAGCAAATCGGCCTGACGGCGATGCACACGTTGTTCGTCCGGGAACACAACCGCCTCGCAGGTGTCATCGTCACTCAGAATCCCGGGCTGAGCGGCTACGAGATTACGACCTGGCCCGCAAGATCGTCGGCGCTCAGATCCAGAACATCACCTTCAGCGAATTCCTGCCGCTGCTGTTGGGGCCCGACGGCATCGACGACTACGAGGGCTACGACGCCACCGTTGATCCGACCATCGCCAGCGAATTCTCGGCGGCGGCGTACCGGGTCGGACACATCTTGCTGTCCCCCAGCCTCAACCTCCTCGACGCCGACGGGGAGTCAGAGAAGATCAGCTTGGCAAGTTCGTTCTTCAGCCCTTCGTTCTACAACGGTCATGACATCTCCGAAGTTCTGCGCGGCTTCGCTGCTCAACAGGCCCAAGAAGTTGGCCCTTCGTCTTTTGTTGGGATGAGGGTGGGTTGAGGGTCCGCTTGTAGGGGTCGAGGCCCTGCTGGGATCGGTGTTGTGAGATGCCGAACCCTGGAGGGCCTCGATGAAGCGTGATGTTATGTCGGTGCGGCTGTGGCTGCCGCGGATCGAGGTGCTGGGGGTGATCGTCGACGCGCCCGGGGAGTTGGTGGTGCGGGTGGCCTCGACGGTTCGCCGCCCGTGGTGTCCCGATTGCGGGACCCCGAGCGGCAAGGTCCACGACCGCCGGGACAACAAGGTGCGGGACTTGGAGGTGTCGGGGCGGCCGGTGACGCTGATCTGGGAGCGGCGCGGCGGCTGGTGTGCGAGCCGTGCGGCAGCCGTTTCAGTGAGGGCCATCAGGGGTTCGAGGGTCGCGTCACGGCGCGTCTGGCCCGCCGGCTGGTCAAAGACGCCCGTGCGATGACGGTCAACGCGGCAGCCAAACGCCACCAGGTGAGCTGGAAGCTGGTGAACTCGCTGGTGGTCGCATGGGCGGGGCTGGTCGGCGAGCACCGCCGCCGGCAAAGATGCCGGGTGCTGCTGGTGGACGAGACCTCGATCCGCAAACGGCACCGCTACGTGACGGTGATCGTCAACGGCGACACCGGCGAGGTGCTCGCCATGGTGCCCCACCGCGACGCCCAGGCGCTCAGCGCGTTCCTGGCCGCCCAAGGGCCCCGATGGTGCAAAGCCGTGAAGGTCGTCGTCTCCGACGGCTCCAAGGCGTACAAAGCAGCGATCGAGGCGCGGCTCGGCCACGCCCGCCACGTCCTGGACCGGTTCCACGTCGTCAGATGGTTCCAAGCCGGCCTGACCGCGGTGCGCCGCGACATCCAGCGCCGCCCCGAAGGCTCGGTGCCGGCGTTCGATCCCGAGGTGTTCCGAGCGCGGTTCTTGCTGATGCGCCGGCCCGACAAGCTCGACGCCGCCGAGCAGTCCCGCCTCGACGCGCTGTTCGCCGCCCACCCGCGGCTCAAAGCAGCCTGGGACGCGCTCGCCGAGCTGCACGGCCTCTACCTTGCCGACGACCGCGAAGGCGCCCTCGAAGCGCTCGACCGGTTCGCCGACATCTATGGCACCGGGCACATACCCGAGTTCAGCGACACCGTCGACACCTTCCTCGCGTGGCACAACCAGATCCTCGACTGGCACCACGCCGGGCGGCCCAGCAACGGCCGCATCGAAGGAACCAACAACCTGCTCCAAGTCCTGCGACGCCGAGCCCACGGCTTCACCAACTACGCCAACTTCGAAGCCCGCGGCCTCCTCCTAACATGAACCCCGCCGAGCCCAGCAGCCCGAATCCCAAAAAAAGACGAAGGCTCAAGAAGTTGACTCGAAGGTCGTCAACGAAGTCCGGAACTTCCTCCAGCGCGAGCCACACGGCATCGCCTTCGACCTGGCAGCTCTGAATCTTCAGCGGGGCCGCGATCACGGCCTCGGCGACTACAACACGGTGCGCAACGCCTACGGCTTGACTGCGGTGGAGAGCTTTGCCGACATCTCGACGGACCCAGATGTCCAGCAGGCGCTCGAGGACGCCTACGTAAACGTCGGTGACTTGGACCTCTGGTCCGCCGCACTGGCAGAAAACCATGTGACCGCAGCGGCGGTTGGCGAGACGCTCCGCGCCGTCATCTCAGATCAGTTCCGCCGCCTCAGCGACGGCGACCGCTTCTGGTTTGACAATGACGCCTACTTCACGGCGAACCCCGCACTCCTCGAAGAGGTACGCGGCACAACGCTGGCGGCGATCATCCGTCGGAACACCTCCATCGGAGACGAGCTCGATGACAACGTCTTTGTCGTCGCGAGCAACACAGGGTCTGACACCGACACGGGATCTGACACCGACACTGGGTCCGACGCCAACACAGAATCCGACACGAACACGGCGTCCGAAACCAGCACGACGCCTGTCACCAACACCACGTCCGACACCAACACGACGCCCCAACGCAACTCAGCGCCGCGACCTGCCCCTACGGTCGCCGCCTATGTTCCGCCACTCTGCTTCTACTAGATGATTAGTTCCAAGGGTTTAGTGGTCGTATGCGGTCAGTGAGCGTGCTGGTCGGGTGTGCCGGTAGGTCTCGTTGTGCCAGATAGCGGCGGTGAGGGCGAGGAGTCGGGTGCCGATGCGCGCGGCGACGCCGGTTTTGGTGCGGCCTTTGTGGCGTTCGAGTGTGAGCTGGCCTTTGAGGGTCTGGTTGATTGATTCGATGATCTGGCGCAGGGGCCGCAGGAACTTTGCGCCGGGCCGTGGGGCCTCGGATCGGGTGGCGGGGCGCAGCACGGTGATGCCGACGTCGTTGAGGTCGGCTTCGAACGCTGCTGAGCGGTAGCCCTTGTCGGCGATGAGGGTCTGGCCCGCTCTGGCGATCCCGGCCGCGTCGATCATGTCGGCGCAGACGTCGCGTTCGTCGGCTTTCGCGCCGGCGAGAGCGAACGCGATCGGCAGCCCCGAGGGCGTGGCGACAAGGTGCAGCCGCAGGCCCCAGAAGAACCGGGAATGCGACGCGCAGTAGCCGTATTGGGCCCATCCCGCGAGGTCAGAGCGCTTTTGGGTCTCGCGGCTGGTGCCGCACTCGACCGGGGTGGAGTCCACCAGCCACACGTCGTCGTGCCACGAGTCGCACTCGCGTGCGAGGCATCCCATGACACCTGCGATCATGTCGCCGCTGCGCCGCAGCCGCTTGTTGTAGCCGTCGCGGTTCGGCAGATACGGGAACCACGGCCGCAGATGCGCTCTCGCGTAGCGCATGAACTGCGACTCGTTGTCGAACCCCAACAGCGCCGAGATCACCGCCAAGGTGACCAGTTCCGCGTCCGACAGCTTCGGAGCGAACCCCACCGCAGGACGCTCGGGAGCCAACCCAGGGTTCTGCGCCAACAGGTCATCGATCCTCACATACAGTGCGGTCGCGAGGGTGTCCAAGTCCGGGCCCATGCTGAGAACCTCCAAGGTCGAAGCGTGAATACACACCCCGAGCTTGGACACCCTCACCCCACAACCGGTGGACCCCACCCCTTGGAACTAATCATCTAGCCCCGCCGCAGTGCGGTGAGTCGAGGTTGCTGCACGTCTGCCAGGACCGCTGTGAGGTCCGTCGAGAGCGAGAGCGGAGTGAGAGCAGTGGTCGGACGGGCTCGCCGCGGCCGGTCGGCGGTACTCAGCTTTCTCTGCGCAGCAGTCTTCGGGTCGATCTTGTTGGCCCCCGCGACCGCGTCTGCTCAGAGTGCTCAAGTCGAGCAGCGACGGGTCGAGGCCGCGAGCGACTACGAGCTCGCCGCAGTCCTCGCCGGGGGCACCTGCGACTCGTCGGGCGGTTCGCACAGCGTGGCCCTGGCGTCGGGCGAGAACTGGCCCGACGCACTCGCGGGAACCGCGCTCGACCGGCCGTTGCTGCTCACCAAGCAGGCCTTCCTGCCAGCGGCGACCCGTGCGTACCTCGAGCCGTGCGCCAGCAATCCCAACGCGAAGGTCATCGTCCTCGGCGGCGCTGCCGCCGTATCCGAAGATGTGGCTGCCTCGCTGCGAGACCTGGGCTACCGCGTGGACCGGATAGCCGGCACCAACCGCTACGACACAGCCCGGCGGGCGGCTCGGGCGTTTGCCCCGGCGTCGCCGGGCACCGTCTACCTGGCGTCAGGCGTCAACTTCGCTGACGCTGTCGCCGCGGCCCCGTATGTTTCGGTCAGCAGTCCGCTGATTCTCACCACACCGACAGCACTGCACGCCGAAGCCCAGCGGTTCCTCACCGATCCCGCCCGGACGGTCGCCTCCGTCACGATCCTGGGCGGCACGGCGGCTGTGGGGGCCGAGGTCGAAGCACAGGTGCAGGGCCTCGGAATCGAGACCCGGCGCGTGGCCGGCGCAACCCGGTACGAGACAGCGGCATTGCTCGCCCGGCTGTCATTCAGCAGGTCGGGATGCCATCCGGTGACAGACGTCGCCGTGGCCAGCGGAACGTCGCCGTACGCGGGGCTCGTGGCCGGCGCCCTGCGGGACGAATGCCAGCCGCTGCTGCTTGCGCCGCCAACCAGTCCGGTGCCCGAAGCGCTCGCGGCGTTCGGGAGCGACTGGCTGCTCGCCGTGGGCAGCTCAACCCAGTCCTCAGTGACGGCCATCGGCGCGATGTCGTCGGTGAGCGATGACGCGTTGACCGCCGTGGCAACAGGCCAGGTGCCCGACGAGTCCGCGTCGACCGGTTCGACAAGTTCGACAGAGACCGGTACAGCAGGCAGCACACAAGCCTGGGAGCAAGTGGCCGCCTCGGTGGTGCTGGTGCAGTGCCTGGACAGCTCGGGCGAGCCCACCCAGTCCGGCTCGGGGTTCGCGGTCGGGGACGGGCGCCAGATCGTGACCAATCACCACGTGGTGTACGACGACGGGGGACGGCCGTGCGCTGGAATACAGGCCTGGGTGGGCGGCACGTTCGAGCAGGCGCCGGCTCAGTCGGTCACCGTGACGCTCGAGCGTGCGGTGGAGACACGTGACCTCGCCCTGCTGGCACTGGATCCGAGCGAAGATGCGCTGCCGCCGGTTGCCATCGCAACAGCACCGCTGCGGGCGGGCGAGCACATCACCGCAATGGGCTACCCGGGCATCGGCGGCGAGACCATGACGCTGACGACAGGGCGCTACTCCGGGCTCACGCTGCTCGACGGCGTGACGTGGATCAAGACCGACACCCAGATCGCTCCCGGCAACAGCGGCGGGCCGGCCTTCAACGAGCAGCGGCAGCTCGTGGGCGTCGCGACAGCACTGGTGCTGGCGCAGACCAACGACGGCACGAGCGTCATCGGCAGTCTCGGCCTGCTGGCGCCTGCGGTCGATGTCGCTGCCCTGCTTGCCGGCGACATCGGCGTCGCGCCGAGCGACGACCCGGACGACGAGCCAGGCGACGAGCCGGCTGCCGACGAGGGGAAATGGACGCACGGCACCGCAAGCAACACCGGCAACAAGTACGTCATCTTGGCGACGACCGCCCAGCATCACACCATCCCGCGCCTGTTTGACAACGTCATCCCGGTCCTCTTGGTGTTCTGCGACGACGACGTGCAGATCGACTTCTGGAATCCGCTCCTCGACGAGTACCGCGGTCCGTTCATCGCGGGCCAGATCAGCTTCTCGAAGCCCGAGCTGCACGGGCGCGTGCCGGTCGGCTACCGGATCGGCGGTGAGGACGAACCATTCGAAACTGCGCTGTGGTGGCCGTCGGAGGACAACCGGGCGATCATCTCGGGCGACGAGGGCACCAGCTTCGTGAACTACCTGCGGAACGGGTCGGGCCAGCTCGCCATCGGATACACCAACTTCGACGGGGAGACCGAGGCCATCATCTTCCCCCAGATCGACGGCTTCGCCGCGGCCCACGACAGGCTGCAGCAGCGCTGCAGCAAGCGTTAGGGGCAGCGGCCGTGCGGGGCAGCGGCGGCCCCGGCGACCTGCGACGGGGACGTGACACCGCTGGGGCAGACTGTCGGTTCGTGACCGAGACGCGGCAACGCATGCGGGCCCGCCAGATGGCGGCCGTAACCGCCGGCCTGGTGCTGGCATCGTTGCTGGCGTTGCCGTCCGCAGGCGGTCAGACTGACGTCGCCGAGGCGACAGACGGGCCCGTAGCACCCAGCCAGTGGCCGAGCTCGTTCTTGGCGGCGCCCCAGATCGAGGCGTGGCCGAATGCGATGCGCATCTTCGGCCCGGACCGCTTCCAGACGGCCCTGGCCGTGGCGCTAACGATGCGCGGCCGTGGCGGGTTCCCCTTCGAATCCGCCGATGCCACCTCCGGCGACGGCCGCAGCCTGGCGGCAGCCGACGGCTGGTGGGGTTTGGGCGTGTGCCCGCGGGCCGTCATCGTGGTCGCGTCGGACTCGCCCGCCGATGCACTCACCGCTGCCGCATTGTCCGACTCCACCGGAGGTTCGTCCGAGCCCTATCTGCGCCGTGCCGCCGCCAGTGACCCACTGTTCGACCCCATCGGCGGCTTCAACCGGGTGGACACCTTCGCCGCGCCCATCCTGCTGACCGGTTCGGCCCGCTCGGGCGCCACGACGCTCAACCATGCCGCTCGCCTGGCGGCGCAAGACCTGCGGCGGGGAGGCTGCAATGCGGCCCGCCAGGCGATCATCGTAGGTGGCGCCGCAGCAGTGCCCGCCGCCGTCGAATCCGAGTTGGTGTCGATCGGCTACAGCGAGGTGTTCCGCGTCAGCGGCGCTAACCGCTACGGCACTGCCGCAGCAGTGGCGACGTCGCTCGGCACAGCGCCGATTCCCGCCGGAGTCGACGGCTGCGCCGACCCCTCAGCAGCCGACGGCGATGCTGTCATGACCTTCTATGCGAATTCGGTGATCGAGTGGCGGCCGAGAGCTCGCGAGTGTGAGCTGCTGGGACGCACCGTGGTGCTCACCGGCGGGGTAGATGCGCTGGCGGCTGGCTGGTGGACGAGCTTCTGGCAGGTGCCGGTGCTGCTGCACGACGGAACTGACACGCTGCCCGACGAGACCGCGGCGGCGCTCAGCTTGCTCGACGTGGAGAACTTGATCGTGCTCGGCGGCAAGGGGCAGATACCCGACTCGGTGGCCGACCTGGCAACCCAGATCGCGCGGGCCGAGCAACTACGGGTGTCAGGGCCAGATCGCTACGCCACCAGCGTGGCGATGGCCCAACACTTCGGCGGCTGGTGGCCTACCCAGCAGGGGGAGCACTTCGCACGTTCGTCGGTCTGCCTGGTGGCCTCCAGCGGGCGTGGCGCGGACGCACGCGGCTGGCCTGATGCGCTGGGCGCGAGTGCCTGGTGCGGTGCAGCATCGGCGCCATCTCCCAGCCAAGAGCCTTATGTGGTGGAACGATTCATTGGGCCGGTCGCTGCGCTCGAGCCCGGTTCGATCGCGTCCGCACGGGCCTCGACACGAGGGCAGAGCGACACCGCGCCGCCGCGGCCGAAGCACTCGGCGGTGCCGATCCTGCTGGTGCCCGCTGGCGCCACCGAGTTGCCCGAGTCGGTGTACGAGCTGCTCCTGCGGTCGTTCACGGCCCGGCGACGGTGCGTAGATGCGGTGGGCGGCCTGCGCAGCTACGGGGCGATCGACTTCGCGGACTACGGCGCTGCCCTCTCTACCGGCGCCTGCTTCGAACCCGGGTTCGCGGTGGCCTTCGGCGGGCCGTCGGTGATCAGCCCGAGCCTGCTCGCCCAGGTCTCGTCGATGGTGAGCGGTCGGCTGGCACCCGCCTCCGAGCCGCCGCTGCCGGTACTCGTCGGATCCCAAGTTCCCGACCGCGACGATCCCACTCGCATCGAGAAGGCGTCGCGGGCCAAGCGCGGGGTGGGTGCGTTCGCGACCGGGCTGGCGTTCGACGGCACCGTGTACTACCGGGCTGACGAGACCGGCAACATCGGCGGGCACAGTTCGGCGGGCAATGGGTCCAGCTCGGCTTCGGCAGCGGTGCCCGCGGGCCGGCACCTGCTGTGCCTGCCCCGGGCGACATACGAGGAGGCCCGCTGGCTGGTGGTGGAGACAGCACAGGGTCGAGCGCCCACGATGGTCGGCGACCTGCCTGCGCTCGGCTGGTACCGCCTCGACAACGACGGCGTGCCCCGCAGCCAGGGCGACGGCGCCCCCGGATGCCTGGCCGTGAAGCTGCCGGAGAACGATCCGGTGATAGTGAGGGCGGTGGGGCCGTACGGGCG
This sequence comes from Candidatus Poriferisodalis sp., assembly GCA_965226645.1. GTDB lineage: Bacteria > Actinomycetota > Acidimicrobiia > Acidimicrobiales > Poriferisodalaceae > Poriferisodalis. Next base: position 778,845 of record CBDDDL010000002.1, on the reverse strand, counting down.
GTCGTCGCTGCCGGTGGCGTTGGTGGCGAACGAGTACCGGCGGTTCCGGATCACGGACGTGATCGAGGGCGGTGATCCCCTGCATGTGGGCCTGCCGGGCGATGTAGACCCGGAGCTGGGCGGGACCACCCGCTGGTCGTTCCGGGCGACGAATATGAACGTCGATGCGCACCTGCCGCCCCGGCGCGAGGATGTGACCGATGCGTTCCTGTCGGTGGAGATCAGCCGGGGCATCGGACAGGAAGCGCCCGATGAGTTCACTGCGCTGTGGTCGGTTGAGACTGCGCTGGGCACCGTCACCGGCGTGGCTGACGGCGAGGCACTCTTTGTGGCCGGCACCTGGGAGCTGCGTGGGGTGAGCGCGTTGCGGTCAGGAACGTGGCTGCGCGACGAGTTCGGGCCCGAGCCCGAGGCGCCGTCGGAAGTTGCGGCGGGCGTGCTGGTGGCGGGTCTTGCCGACGGGGGCTATGGCACCGGCGGGTTCATGGCGATTGTCAACACCCACAACCCCACGAATGACGACGACACAGTCGCCTGGCGCGTCGACGCGTTCATCAACGCGGCCCCCTAGCGCCCTCGCCTCACATCGGCGCTTCAGCGCAGGAGGCGCGGTACCGTGACTTGGAGGCCTTCGAGCCTCGTGGCGCAGCCATGGCCCCTGGGTCTGGCTGCGGCGGATCGCAACGATTCGAGAAGCATGCTTAGTCATCACGCTCCGAAGTCTCGACGCGGCACCCACGCGGGGCGTGCGCTGCTCGCACTGCTCGTAGCTGCCAGCGTGCTGGTGCTGGGACACGACCCGGCACAGGGCGCCGCAACCTACGCCGAGTCGCGGCGCCTCGAGGGTCTGACGCGCTACCAAACCGCTATTGATATTGCCGAGACGTATATCGACGAGGTGACGACCCTCGAAATAGGGACCAGCGTCGACACGGTCATTCTCACCTCGGGATCCGATGAGCACTCCGCCTACGCACTCCCGGTACCGGCGCTCTCGCGGTTGCACAACGCACCGCTCCTGCTGACCCGGCCTGAGCGCCTTCACTCGTCTGTGGCAGCCTTCCTGGCGGCCAACGACATTTCCACGGTGATCATCCTGGGTGACGACAGCGTGGTGTCGAATTCGGTGGAGCGAGCCATCGTTGACATTGGCGATGTCGAAGTGACGCGAATAGCCGGTGACGATCCCTATGACACCGCCGCTGCCGTGGCCGACCAGATAGGCCTCGAGGGCGTTCCGGGCGAGTTCCCGAACGAGGGGCGCACGGCGTTTCTGGCGACAGGCGAGGCCTTCGCTGACGCGCTCGCTGCGGGGCCGATCGCGTATCGAGGCAGCCACCCGATCCTGCTCACGCGCAGCGCCGTCCTGCCTGAGTCCAGCGAGTTGTTCTTCGAGGCCAGCGGCACAGAACATGTGGTGATCCTGGGTGGCCCCGCGGCTGTGAGCACAACCGTGGAGCGTGAGATCTCCGACCTCGGAATTGAAATCACCCGCTGGGGCGGCGCGGACCGGTTTGACACTGCAGTGAGGATTGCCGAGGCACTGCTGGGCGTGGACACCCCCGACGAGTGCTTCGACGGTGCGGAGCTGGGTCTGGCGTACGGTCGGCGTTCTCCTGATGCGATCGTGAGCGGACCGCTGCTGGGAGAGCTGTGCGCGCCGTTGTTGTTGACCGAGTTCGATGAACTTCCGCCCAGCGTGGAGCAATTGCTCCAGTCGGACGACTATGTCACTGGCGACATCAATGGTGACGTCCGCTTCAACGTGTTCGGTGGTGCAGGGGCGGTAGCTGAAGCGGCTGTGGACGCCGCGACCAGTGCGGCACAGCTGCCGGGGCTGCGTGGGCATCTGAGTGCGGTTGCGGGCGGCTGTCACTTCACCGTGGAATTCAGCGAACCGGTGGTGACCGCTGACGCTGCAAACTCTTCGAACTACTTCACCGGAAACGCCGGGTTCGCTGTGGTCGACGCAGGTTCGGGGCCCACCACCACGAGGGCCACCGTGACCTTCGGAGGAGCGACGGTAGGCCCCGGGTCGAATGTGCCGACCGACTGCATCTCGCCTTTGCAGGCCCGGGACCGAGTCGGGATCGCTGACCGCGCCATCAAGTCGGCATCGGATGGCCGCACGGTCGTGGGTGAGGAGCTCGTGATACTGCCCGATAACTCGCGGCCGACACTCGTGATCAGTGCTCCACAAGGCAGCAGCATCGTGTGGGTCGAGAGCACCGAGCCGCTGTTGGCGGCTGCCATTGCGGTGCTGTTCGAGCGCAACAGCGTGCCCGACTTCACCGTCGAGGTAACCCTCGACAACGGAGCAACGATGTTGTCGATCGACGTTCCGAGTGCCCTTGGCGGCGAGCTTCGTGCGGGAGACGAGGTGTCGATCGCCAGCCGCCAAGTGACCGATCTCGCAGGCAACGAGAACCGAGCGAGTCGTCGCGAAGTTGAGAACGACGAAACGCCTCCGCAGGTGGACCGCATCACGGTGACCGAATTGGCGGCGACACAGCAAGCCTCTGTGACGCTGAGTTCTGCCGATGCAGGCGGACAGGGAGACGACGCGATCCTGATTTCGGCGAATGCTGGTGCGTCGGTCGACGGTGCCGCGGGCAACGAGTGGCAGATCGACGTGAACGTGCGCAGCGTCCGACCGCGAAGCTGGTCGTCGTCGCAACTGTCTGCAGTGAGGGTGTCCGAATCAAGCCAGCGGATTCTGGTGCAGGTGTTGGCCGAGGCCACTGTCACCGAGTTGGCGGACGACCTGAATGCTGACCGGGCCTTCCGGACCCGGTTCAGCGCCTTGTCGTTCGACAGGGCAGGTTCGAGCAGCCCTGCCGATACCCGTGGCCGTGTTTCATTTGAGGGCGGCGCCAGCACCGTCGATCTGAGAGTGCGGTGGACCGAGCCGGTGCACGGCTGCACCACGAGCCACCGCGCTGTGGAGCCGCGCAACATTGAGATCGACGCCGATGGCGATGGTGAGGCCGACTTCGCGCTCGATGGACACGCCTTCGGCGACAGTGACGTCATGCTGGTGGCGGCCGATGGGCAAGGGTTCTTGCCCATCAGCGATGGATCCATCTGCGACACGACACCGGGCGTCCGTTCAGGCACGCTCGTTGCCCGGATCGAGTCGTCCGACGTCAACAATCTGCCAGATTCGCAATCTCAGGCAACGATCCGTCCAGGGGCGGCGTCCGACTTTGCACGCAATTTCAACGTCACCCAGACGGGGGTGATGCTCCGCCGGCCGTAGCCGACCGGACCGGGGTCATCAAGTCCCTCGCCTGCGGCGGCCCGTGTGCTTGAGTGGGCGTGCACTGATGTGCCGGTTTCGCTGGAGGCCCGATGGTGGATCGAACCTTGCCTGAAGTGCCCGCAGGTGGATCTGGCCGTCGGGGCGTTGCTGGCCCGCGAACCGCTCGTCGCCACGGTCGCAGGTGGGCGCTGGCCATGCTGTGCGCAGCGCTGCTCGCCAGCACTGCCATCCAGTTGCCGGCGGGCGCCGCAGCAACCAAGGCCTCGTTCTCGCGGCTGGCGGGCTTGACCCGTTACGAAACGGGAGTCGCGATCGCACAGGTGTACTTCCGCGATCGCACCGATGCCGGAGCGCGCCCTGATACCGCCATCGTCACGTCGGGAGCCGATGAGCACTTCGGCTATGCGCTGACGGCACCGCCGCTGTCGAGGCACCACGGCGCCCCGCTGCTGTTGACCCGGCCGAACGAGTTGCCAGAAGCGGTGGGCACGTTCTTGAGTTCGAATAGTTTCGAGCAGGCGGTCATCGTCGGCGGCGCTGACGTGGTCTCCGACGGCGTGGCTTCAGCGCTGCGAGCGCTCGGTCTCACTGTCAGCCGCATTGCCGGAGACGACGTGTACCGCACAGCTACAGCAGTGGCGGCACGCGTCGGTTCGCCGGCCGGCACGCCTGGCAGGTATCGCAACTTGGGCCGTACCACGCTGATCGCGACCGGCGAGGTCTTCGCTGATGCACTCGCGGCGGGGCCATTGGCGTACCAAGGCCGTCATCCCGTGCTGCTCACGCCGAGTCTCGACCTGCATCCCGACGTGAAGCAATTCCTGATCGACAGCAAGACTGAGCATGTCGTCATCCTCGGCGGTCCCAATGCGGTCAGCCCCTGGGTGGAGTACGACATCGGCGATCTCGGTATCACCGTCAGCCGGCTGTACGGCCCAGACCGGCTCGCCACGGCGACCCGGATTGCCGAAGAGCTGCTCGGCCCGGATTCGCCCCAGCGGTGCTTCAACGGATCCGAATTCGGGATCGCGTACGGCTGGCGGGCCGCCGATGCCCTCGTCAGCAGTCCGCTGCTCGGAGAGCGCTGCGCAGCCCTGCTGCTCACCGAGCGGAACTCCGTGCCCAGGGTGGTTGTCGACTTCTTGGATGCGGACGAGTTCGCCCCTGGCGACGACGACGGCAATCTGGCGCTCACCGTGTTCGGCGGTTCCAATGCTGTGACTTCGTTCGCCGCCCTGCAGGCCGTCGCGGCCGGCACGCTCCCGAAGATCTCTGCGGACATCGCCGGCGTGGAGGGTCGCTGTTTCCTTGAGGTGAGCTTTGATGAGCCGGTGCGCACGTCTCACGCCGAGAACCCTGCCAACTACCGCCGTTCACTCGTGGCGTTTCGACCTTCCGATGTCGAGGTGGATGCGGGTTCGGGCGACACCACCTCGACGGCCACGATCGTGTTCACGGGCGCGCAGCAGCACCAAGACACGGTCGTCCCCGTGGGCTGTGCTCGGCCGCTGGTGGCCAAAGAGGAAGTCGAGATCCGCGGCGACGTCATCGGTGAGCACGACGGCCGCCGCGTCGTTCGCCGAGTGGTCACCAATGTCGCTGCAGACAAGACCCCGCCGACGGTCTCGCTCATCGCCAATGACCATGCTCCCGCGGTGCTCGTCACGGCGAGCGAGCCGATCCGGCTGCGGGAGGGACTCGCCGAACTGCAGCGGGAAGGACCCGGCGGGGAGACAGTGACGGTCGTCCTGCAGGTCACCGAGGGGGCAACAGGCTTCGAGGTGCCAGTGCCCGAATTGCTGGACGGCATGCTGCGTGCGGGCGATCGCATCACCATCGAGGCGGGCGCCGTTGAGGACCTTGCGGGAAACACCGCCAACCGGGCGACCGCCAAGGCAGTGGGTGACAACACCCCGCCCGAAGTGGCCACGGTGACGGTCTCACGACCCCGCGGGCGTGCCGTGGCTGAGATCTCGGTCGATGTGCTGCGAGATGGCAGCGTCGTGAACGACGCCCTCACCGTGACGGCCAGGTCGTTCGGAGCCGCTTCGGGAGCTACCGGCAACAACTGGACCCTGGAGATCGTGTCGGAACCGGGCTGGCTCCCGACACGCATTGCGGTGGTCACCGCCACCCCTACCAGCGACGGCGGGCGCTTGCGCGTGCAAGCCGCTGAGCGCCGCACCGTAGAGAAGATCACCGCCGACCTCAACCGCAACCCGGGCTTCAGGGCCTGGTTCACCGCCAAGCTCGCCGACGGGGTCGATTCCACTGAAGACACGCCGGTGACGTTGAACGGCAGTTCCGCCCCGGCCCTGATGAGCGGCGGCCTGAGCAGTGTCGATATCACTGTGGTGTGGTCCGAGCCGGTGCTGGACTGCGATGCCGGCGACGGGCTCGTCGTGCCCGGCCGATTGGAGATCGACGCAGACAACGATGCCGTCGCCGACTACGCCTTCGACGGACGCGGTGCTGCTGCTGCAGGTGTGACGTTCGAGGCTGCGCCAGGGGGGAATCCGGCCGTCATGGCTGGCGGAGCGAACTGCGACACCGCCGCCGGTGTGCAGGACGGCACGCTCGTGGCCCGCATCCAATCGGGCGATCTCCCAGCGTTGCCGGGACTGAACTCGAAACTGTTTGCAGGCGACGGGGCCGCCATCGACCTCAGCGGCAACTACTCGCTCGAACATCGCTTCGACGGCTTCACGCGGCCGTGACGCCCGGTGGTGATGATCAGTGACCACGACGCTTGTCACACAGTTACGATCATTCGCGAACCGTGGCGACGTTCATTAATGTTCACTTTAGGAATGAGTAGCGTGCAGTAGTCCGCTGTCGATTGCGACCGATCGACCTCGTATGAGGAATTGGGGGACGGTGGAGATTCGCAGTCGGCCGCTGATCGGCCTCGTTGCCGTTGCCTTGGCGTGGTGCCTGTTGACGCCGCCGCTGGCGTTCATCACGTCCGTGCCTGCGCAGGCTGCGAATACTGCTGCGGAACTGCTGGTCGACCCGGACGATCGCACGAAGCCGGCGACGCAGAACGGCGTGCGGGAATTCGGCGCCGCCAACCGGTACCAGACCGCAGTACGCCTCGCCGAGCGCTACGCCCGGGAGCAAGGCGGCTTGAATTCGGTGCCCACGGTCATCCTGGCCTCAGGCGAGGCGCCGCTCGACGGCGCAGTTGCTGCTGGCCTTGCCGCCCGCAATGCCGCCCCCATATTGCTGACACCGTCGACGCAGCTGCACCGCGGGGTCGCCAACTACATCGAAGACCACCAGGTGTCTGCTGTGATCGTGCTCGGCGGATCCGCGTCGGTGTCCGAGGCGGTGCTCAACGAAGTGGCCGCGCTGGAGCCCGAGCCAACCGTTCGACGCATCGCTGGCGGAGACCGATTCGCCACCGCCGCGGCAATCGCCGGCGAGCTCGATGCCGTCACCAACTGGTGTGGCACCAACGACACGGTGGCGCTTCTCGCCAGCGCCAGCGACGATCGCCTCGGCGAGATCGTCGCCACCGGACCGTTGGTCTATGCGCTCGAACTGCCGGTGCTGCTCACCGAGCGCGCATCCGTGCCGGCCGCTACCACCCAAGCCCTTGAGAGCTTGCGCATCGACCGGGTCGTGATTGTGGGCAACGCCACCGTCGTCTCCGATGACGTGATCAGCCAACTCGTTGCCGCCGGCGTGGATGCCACCGAACGGATCTCAGCTAGCTCTCCTGACACCGTGTCGGCGGCAGTTGCCAGACTGATGACCGAGACGTGCGACCCCGAGATTGATCCTGCTACTAACCTGGTGGCGCTGGCCGGCAGCGGTGCAGCGGTCGATGCCGTAGCCGCTGCACCGCTGCTGGGCCTCGGGCTCAACGGATCGGGTCCGGTTCCGCTGCTGTTCGTCGGAAGCCGTCTGGACTCGTCGGTCTCGAGCTTCCTGCGCACCACCAAGACAACGGTCGACAACGTCAAGACGCACGTCGACGTCGTCGCCATCGGGGGCACGTCGGCGATCAGCGACGCGTCGGTGCAGCTGGCGATCCGAGCAGCGACCACGTCACGAACGCTCACGGGGCGGATCTCCGCCGTCGCGGGAGAGAGCTCGTTTCGCATCAGGTTCACCGAAGCGCTTCGCATCGAGGGCGAGCACTTCGAGGGCCGGATACGCGATCTCCTCTATGTCAACGACGTACCAGCGCTCATCGTCGAACAGGAATTGACGAGCTCTCGTCCCGCCGATGCGTGCGACGCGGTGTCATCGCTGACCGTCACGTTGCCCCACCCGCTGCAGGCGGGCGATGTCATCCAGATGCGGTCCGCCGACGAGTGGTTTGCGATCAACGACGATCGGCGCCCGCTGCAGGGTGTGACGTACAAGGTACCGGCGCCCCGAACCAGGACGCCCGTGCTGAGAATGGAGATCGTCGCCCTCGCAGGCAGCAGCGATCTCGTCTTCGCCATCGAGTACGACCCGACTGAGTCGGACGGCACCGCCACGTCCGTGGACCCGAGGCGCATTCGCGTCGCGACAAATCGGGACATCGAGGTCGACGTCGGGGAGCCCGTGTTCCTCGGCGCCGAGCGTTTGCTGGGGCTCGCCCTGCATCGTCTGCCGCTCACTGCACCCGACGGCTTTGCCGGGGATGCCAGTTCGGACCCCATCACTCGGGGCGGGGCGTACGAGCTGGCCGTTGACGACTTCGTGGACTTGCGCGGCGGTGCGGTGAGCGGCTCTGACAGTCTGCGGAGCGGTCGCCGCAGGGCGCGGGCGAGCGCGCCCGCCGCAGCGTTCGGCGTTTCCGCCGTGCGCATCGGGCCGGCGAATCCCGGCGTCGACGACAGCGCCACCACCACGACTCCCGACGCGATTGCCGATATCAGCGAGCGCGCAGAGGTGATGTTGGACGAATCGGTGCACATCGTCGGCAAGTGGACCGGCAGTGCTGGGGGAGCCGCGGGCAATGGCTGGCTGCTCGACAGCGCCCGGGCCTCGGCAGGACTCGGCGAGACTGCGAGCGCCGTCTCGCGCACCAATCATCCGGCGGTGCGAGTGTGGATCGACACCCGTGACCGCATCATCCTGCTGCGGTTCATCGACTCTGAAGACGGCGAGCCGCCCGAGCTGACGTACGGGGATTTCGTGCGAGCGCTGAGCAGCAACAGCGCGTTCACCCGTCATTTCCTGGCCGAGTTGGTCAACGGGTGCATTGACGAGAGTGAGCCCGTGTCGCTCGATGACGACAGCGACTTCATCGGCATGCCGACGCTGTCAGGCGGCGTGAGCTCGGTCAGCTTCCTGGTGGGGTTCACCGACTACGTCAGCGAATTCATCAGCGACGGCGAGCCTGACGTCGTCTCTGTTGGCGATGGCGGTGCGGTGGTCGAGCTGATCGACGACATTCTCGGTGGGCTCATCGAGGACCACGGCGAGACGGCCGAAGATCCGCCTCCGTTTCCCGACCGAGCCGAGACCTCGACGCTGCTGCCGACCGACCAGGTGGTGTTCCGGTTCACCACGGCCGATCCGCAGCACACGATCGGCCAGCTCGCCAGCTTCCGGGGCAAGCGGATCCAGATTGCCGCCGGCATCGCCCGCGGCCAGACGCCCGACGACCCCGCCACCGCTGACGTCGACGAGAGCCTGAACCCGGCCAGGACCCTGCTGGGCATCTCGAGCCGCGACGCGCTCCTGCGAACCAATCTTCCCGCCGCCTCAAGCTCGCCGTAACGCATCGGCGATTCTCAGCGGCCGGCTGACCTCGGCAGAGGAACCGACAGTACCGACGGTCGTCGAGGTCGTTGCAGCTTGCCGCTGATCTTGATCGCAAGTTCGGCCTGCTTGGTGTGGTGCAGGCCCGGCTGCCCGAATCGGACGGCCTTCCCAGCAACGCGCAGCCGGTCACCGGCACGACCCGGTGGGTGTTCGAGACCGGCGCCCTCGATGAGGACGCAGTGATCGACGACGAGCGGGCACAGATGACCTCAACTCGGCTCACCTTGGAGCTGCGTCATCGCACTGCGCCGTTGACGTCGCCCAGCGGTGTGTGGACGTCGTCAGTGCTCGGCGCGCCCAACCCTGCGGTGGACGAGCTGGGTGACACGCCGCCGCCCACGCTGCAAGGCGAACCGATTGAAGCGCTTCGAGCGGGGACGTCTGATGCCTAGCTGCAGGATGTCAGGAGCGCTCTTCAAGCGATGCCGCGAACGCATCTGACGACTCGTAGCGCGTGAACCCGTCCGTTGCCAGATCGCCGTCGGGGTCTGGGGTGGACTCGGGTGTGCCGACGGGCGCCGCGGCTGCGTAGGTTCGACGGCTGCCCCGCTCGCGCTGGCTGCCGGGAGGCCGCCGGCCAGCGTGAGGCACCAGACGGCAACTGGGCGGGTTCGTTGGGCCTTTCACAGTTGCCGAATGCAGTTCATCGGTGCGAGACTGCCCCGGTACCCGGACTATGAGATGACGCACAACATCCGGGAGGACACGCCATGACAGCCAAGATTTTCGCGAGCGCCTTCTCCGATTCGTCTGTCCGCGCATCGGCGTGAGCACTGGAACGCTGACCAGCGAACCGTGGGTCTACGACCCTGCAGGCGTCGGCGGGCGTTTCCGGCACGCCTTGTCCAGCGAGGGGCTGTCGCTCATCGCTGAGATCAAGCGACGGTCGCCGTCGCGTGGAGCGCTGCGTGAGGACGCCGACGCCCGAGCGCTCGCGGTCGAGTACCGAAGAGGCGGGGCGACCTGCCTCTCGGTGCTCACAGACGCGCAAAGGTTCGGTGGGTCGCCCCAAGACCTGATCGACGCGCGAGCCGCGTCCGATCTCCCGGTGCTGCGCAAGGACTTCCTGACCACGCCCGAGCACGTGCACGAGACGTATCAGATGGGTGCCGACGCGATGCTGGTCATCGTGGAAGACATGGAGCCAACAAAGCTCCGACCGCTACAAGAACTGGCGCTCACGCTGGGCATCGATGTGCTGACCGAGGTGCGAACCGAAGCCGAGCTGGAGCTCGCTGTCGAGCAAGGCGCCTACATGATCGCGGTCAACCAACGCGACGACCCGAAGGATTCCCGCCCAAGCGTCGACTACGACAAGGCTGTGCGCATAGCGGGCATGTTCGATCAGCTCCCGTCTGGAATTGTCAAGGTTGCCGCGTCCGGAATGGGTGTTCGCGGCGGCACTCCGCTTCCAGAGATTGCAGCGGCGGGCTACGACGCAGCGTTGATCGGGGAAGCGTTGGTCACCGCATCAGACCCGGCGGCAGCGATGCGCAAATTGCTGACATCACTCTGACAAATTTCTGGCGTCGGGCAATGTGCTCTCGGGGCCGCTCACGCTCATCGCTGAGATCAAGCGACGGTCACCTTCGCGTGGAGCGCTGCGTGAGGATGTCGACGCAGGCCATCATCGTGTCCGGCCGTCGGCACTCATCCGAGGACGATGTTCTGTGCCAAGCAGTGCCTGCTGTGCGGCGCGACTCTCAGCGAAGCCGATGCCAAGACGATCGCCAAGCTCGTCCGCCAGCCTCCCGGCGGGGCAAATGGGAGTTCGGCACGACCTGATGTTCAGGTGCAGGTGTTGATCGAATACGAGGCGCTGCGCGGCCAAACCGATGCGGCGGGCATTACCGACGCTGGGGCAGAGTTGGCGCCCGAGATCGTTCGCAAGCTTGCATGCGACGCCGAGATCATCCCGATCATGCTCGATGGGCCGGGCGGCAGCGCCGATGTCGGCCGGGCGCGGCGGACGGTGTCGGCTCGATTGCGGAGGGCACTGATCGCCCGTGACCGGCACTGCGTGTGGCCAGGCTGCAAGGCCCCTCCGTCACGTTGCGACGCGCATCACATCTGGCACTGGATGCACGACGGTCCGACCGACTTGGCGAACCTTGCCCTGCTGTGCCACACACACCACCACGACCTTCACACACAACACCTCACGATCAAGCGCAACTCCGACGGCATCTGGACAACCGGCCGCCAACCCAGAGGCCCCTGACCACCACCAGCCGCCACCACCAGCCGCCACCGCCGGCCGCCAACCCAGAGGCCCCTTCACACACAACACCTCACGATCAAGCGCAACTCCGACGGCATCTGGACAACCGGCCGCCAACCCAGAGGCCCCTGACCACCGAGGTCCCTGACCACCGCGGCCGTTGATGCCCCGAGGCGCCGAGCCATCGTCGGTCGTTGATGCTGGGGCCTCGACGCATCGTCGGCCGTTGACCCTGGGGCGCCGAGCCATCGTCGGTCGTTGGTCCTGTGGACCCTCAGCACCCATCAGCTGTTGTTGTTGACCTGGTGGTGGCGACGGCTGGTCTGGGGTGCCGTAGCTGGCGGAGTTGCACAACTAAGTTCGGCGGCAATGGAGTTGTCGATTCGGCCGTGAGGGTGACCGCTCCGGTTGTTCCCCGTTTTTGCAGCGCTTCGTGCGGCGGGCGGCGGGCGGCGGCGGTGGCAGCGATGGTGGCGTCGGCTGTGTTTCTCGGCGCCGTGGCGAGTTGGACGTCAGCGGCGGCAGCGTCTCCGAAGAATGTCGAACCGCTCGAATTGCCCGGGTCGGAGTTGCCGCCCGGGTCGGAGTTGCCGCTCGGGTCGCAGCGGCCGCAAGACAGCGACCGGTCCGACATCCGCAGTTCGCTGCTGCCCGGCGAGTGGCTGCCGAGGGGTCGTTCGCTCACGTCGCCGAACGGTCGCTACCGACTGACGCTGCAGTCCAACGGCAACTTGGTCCTCTATGACACGGCTGGTTTCGCCGCCCGGCCGCCGGCGTCCGCGCCCGCGGGGTGGACGGCAGATGTCGGCATCGCTGCGGGGGATATGCCTCTCGCGCTCTGGGACGCCCGCACCGCCGGTGCACCCGGGTCCATGCTGGTGATGCGGTCCGACGGCGATCTGGTGATGCAGTCTGATGGCGCTCCTGTGGTTCAGGTCGGGGGCGATCTGGTGATGCAGTCTGACGGCGCTCCTGTGGTTCAGGTCGATGGCGATTCGGGCGCACCGATCTGGCATACGCGCACCGCCGACCGGCCTGGCGCGTTCTTGAGTGTCCGCGATGACGGATCGGTCACCATCGGCTATTCCGACGGCCGAGTGCTGTGGACTGCGGGCACCTCCATGCCCGACGTGGGCCTCGCCGGCACCAAGCACGTGGTGTACGACCGCGGCAATCAGCGGATGTGGCTGATCGAAGCTGACGGATCGCTCTTTGACACGTACCCGGTGAGCGGCCGAGCCACCAGTCCGTCGCCTGGCGCTTACGGCGTGTTCTCGAAGTCGCAGTACTCGAGCTCGCCGCGCACCCCGGTCACCATGCGCCACATGGTGCGTTTCGTGAAGGCCACCACCGGGCTCGCCATCGGGTTCCACTCCATTCCCCAGACGTATGCCGGCACCCCCATCCAGACCGTCGACGAGCTCGGCCAGCCCCGCTCGGCAGGCTGCGTCCGCCAGGACAACGCCAAGGCACGCCAGCTGTACGAATGGGCCCCCATCGGCACCCCCGTCACCGTCATCGCCTAGTGTCCTGTTTGGGGAATTCGGTGGATATATGAGGCGAGGTTGTCGAGTATCTGGTCTGCGGTCTTGCGCCATATGAAGGGTTTGGGGTCGTTGTTCCAGTTTTCGACCCAGGTGTTGATGGAGTCTTTGAGGTCTTTGACGCTGGTGTGGGTGCCGCGTCGGAGCCATTTGGTGGTGAGCTCTGAGAACCAGCGCTCGACGAGGTTCATCCAGGAGCTGTAGGTGGGGGTGAAGTGGAGCTTGAAGCGGGGGTGCGCGACGAGCCAGCGTTTGACGGCGGGGGTCTTGTGGGTGGAGACGTTGTCGAGCCACGACGTGCACGTCGAGGTGGGAGGGGACTTCTTTGTCGATGAGGTTCAAGAACTTGCTGAATTCTTCTGAGCGGTGCCGCGCCGTCATCGACGTGATGACGTTGCCCGAGGCGGTGTCGAGCGCCGCGAACAGGTTGGTGGTGCCGTGGCGGCGGTAGTCGTGGGTGCGCCGCTGGGGCGTGCCGGGCATCAGCGGCAGGATCGGGGCGGTGCGGTCCAGGGCCTGGATCCGTGTCTTTTCGTCCACGCACAGCACGACCGCGGCCTCTGGGGGGTTGAGGTACAGCCCCACGACGTCGCGGACCTTGTCGACGAACTGCGGGTCCGGGGACAGCTTGAACTCCTCGGCGAGGTGGGGCTTGAGCCCGAACGCCCCCCAGATGGCGTGCACCGACGACGGCGAGATGCCCACCGCTTTGGCCATCGACCGCGTCGACCAGTGCGTCGCGTCCGATGGCGCGGACTCTCAAGGTGAGCACGATCACCCTCTCGACGGCGGCGTCGTCGATGGTGCGCGGCGGACCCGGCCGCGGATCGTCGCAGAGCCCGTCGAAGCGGCGCTCGGCGAACCGCGAGCGCCACTTGGCCGCCGTCGCGGGATGGCACCCCAGCTCGGCGGCGATGTCTTTGTTGTAGCGGCCCTCGGCCGCCCCCAGCACGATCCGGCACCGCAGCGCCAGCGCCTGGGACGACTTCGGGCGCCGAGCCCACCGCTCCAGCGTCTCGCGTTCCTCGTCGTCCAGCACGATCACAGCCGTCGGCCGTCCCCGCCTTGCACTCATATCGGCCTCCGTTCATCGCCTGCAGCAGCCACGCTGCCGCCCCACCATGATATATCGCGACCGAACTAAACAAACAGGACACTAGGAGTCTGTTGTGCAACGTCCGCGTGGCCGCCGGGGCACCCGCAAAACGGCTGGTCAGAGGCTTGCGGTAGCGCCTGAATCCGAATAGGTCAGCAGTCTCCGAGCCAGTCCGCGAGCATCGCCGGCGCATGACTACCGGAGATTCCCCAGCTCGGGAAGAGCGCTACGAAGCAGCCGGTTTCCGACGAGCGGCGCACGAGTTGCTGCAAGCGACCGCCGTTCAGCGCCGACCAACTTGCGGCACGCAGGCCGCATGGTGCTGGCGCTGGTGCGGCGTTCGGTGGGCTGGCCTAGCCTCGCCGCAGAGCGGCGAATTGAGGTTGCTGCGCGGCTGCCAGGACCGCTGTGAGGTTCGTCGAGAGTGAGAGCGGTGTGAAAGCAGTGGTCGGGCGGTCTCGTCGCGGGCGGTCGGCGGCACTCAGCTTCCTCTGCGCAGCAGTCTTCGGGTCGATCCTGTTGGCCCCCGTGCCCGCGGCCGCACAGAGCGCCGAAATCACTCAACGGCGCATCGAAGCCGCCACCGACTACGAGCTTGCGGCAACCCTGGCCGGCGGTACCTGCGACTCGCCTGGAGGCTCTCGCAGCGTGGCGCTGGCGTCAGGCGAGAACTGGCCCGACGCATTGGCCGGGACGGCGCTCGATCGACCGCTGCTGCTCACCAAGCAGGCCTTCCTGCCAGCAGCCACACGGGACTACCTGACACCGTGCGCGACGCACCCCAACGCCAAGGTCATCGTCTTGGGCGGCCCGACGGCGGTGTCCGACGAGGTAGTCGGGTCATTGAACGCCCTGGGCTACCGGGTGGATCGCATCGCTGGCGCAGACCGCTACGACACCGCCCGGCGCGCAGCGCGGGCATTCGCACCGGCGTCGCTCAGCACCGTCTACCTAGCCTCAGGAGTCAACTTCGCAGACGCCGTGGCGATTGCCCCGAGCGTCTCAGTGAGCAGCCCGCTCATCCTCACCAAACCCGACACGCTGGGTGCCGAAGCGCAACGGTTCCTGACCGATCCCAGCCGGACCATTGCATCGGTCACGATCCTGGGCGGGCCTGCGGCCATCTCGGCTGACGTCGAGGCGGAGGTGAAGGGCCTCGGGTTCGAAACGAAGCGTGTAGCAGGGGCAGACCGGTACGCCACAGCGGCACAGCTTGCCCGGCTGTCTTTCGCCAGGCCGCACTGCCATCCGGTAACTGATGTCGCCGTGGCCAACGGCAAGTCGCCATACGCCGGCTTGGTGGCGTCGGCTGTCCGGCGAGACTGCCAGCCGCTCCTGCTGGCACCGCCAGCGGACAGCCCAGTGCCCGAATCGCTCGCGGCGTTCGGGCGCGACTGGCTGCTCGCTGTGGGCCGTTCCACCCGGCTGACACTGACGGCGATCGGCTCGACATCGGCGGTCAGCGATGCCGCGCTGAGCACTGTGGCGACCGGCCGGGTAGCCAGCGCCACCGGGTCGAGCGACGCTGCGGGAACCGGCGGGTCGTCCGCCGGCACTCAGGCCTGGGAGCAGGTGGCCGCCTCGGTGGTGCTGGTGCAGTGCCTCGACAGCTTCGGAGAGCCGACCAAATCGGGCTCGGGGTTCGCCGTGGGGGACGGCCGCCAGATCGTCACCAACCATCACGTGGTGTTCGACGATCGCAACCGAGCGTGCGGTGGCATCAGGGCCTGGGTCGGCGGCACGTTCGAGCAGGCGCCGCCCCGCTACGTCGCCGTGACGCTCGAGCGCGCCGTGCAGACGCGCGACCTGGCCCTGCTGACGCTGGCGCCCGATGCAGAGGCGCTGCCGCCGGTCGCGATCGCAACGGAACCGCTCCAAGCCGGAGAGTTCATCACTGCGTTGGGGTATCCGGGAATCGGGGGCGAAACGATGACGCTCACTACCGGGCGCTATTCGGGCATCACGCAGCGGACCGGCGTGACCTGGATCAAAACCGACACACAGATCGCCCCCGGCAACAGCGGAGGACCAGCGTTCAACGATCAGCGCCAGCTCGTGGGCGTAGCAACCGCGTTGGCCCTGGCCCAAGCCAACGACGGCACCAGCGTCATCGGCACCCTCGGCTTGCTCGCACCCACAGTGGACGTGACGGCGCTGCTCGCGGGCGACATCGGGGACGAGCCAAGCGACGATCCCGTCGCTGACGAAGGCACCTGGCAGCAGGGAACGGGCAGCAGCACCGGCAGCCACTTCATCATCTTGGTGACGACCGCAGAGCGGCACACCCATACAGCCCCGTACGAAAACCTCGTACCCGTCCTGATCGTGTGGTGCGACGACGAGGTGCAAGTCGACTTCTGGAACCCGGCGTTCAACGAGTTTCGGGGGCCGTACATTGCGGGTCAGATCGACTTCTCGAATAGCGAACTGCACGGGCGAGTGCCAATTGTGTACCGAATCGGCGCAGCGAATGAGCCTTTCGCACATGCCTTGTGGTGGCCGGCAAACAACAACCGGGCCATCGCCTCCGGCACCGAGGGGCACGAGTTCGTCAGTGACCTGCTGAACGGATCAGGCGAGCTTGGCTTCGGCTACACAAACTTCGACGGGGAATCAGAAGGCATGGAGTTCCCCCGAATCGACGGCTTCGTCGCGGCCTACGACAATTTGCAGCAACGCTGCAGTTCGCTCTAGACCGCCCAACTGCCCGTCGCTCGCCGTCTGCGTCGAAGAGTTCTGCCGTCGGGCACTACTTTCGGCCAGATGCGGCGTGTGCTGACCGGGGCGATGCTGGTCGTGGCGCTCGTGGGGGGATTGCTTGCGCTGCCGGCCGCCGCGGCTGAATCTGCCGAGGAAGCCGTGCTGGCCAAGGTTGGGGTCACTCGCTATGGCGGTGCTGATCGGTATGCCACCTCGCTGCTCGTGGCCGAAGCGGTCGCGGCCGATGCGGACGGCTCGCTGACGCATGTGGTGATGGTGTCGGGCCTCAGCTGGCCCGACGCTGTGGTGGCTGCACCGGTAGCGGGGGCGCTGGGCGGGCCTGTGCTGATGACCCCGCCCGGGGAGCTGCGCGACGACGCGGCGGCCTTCTTGGCTCGCACTGGCGTGACCGATGTCGTTGTGGTGGGCAGCACTGGGGGCGCGGACGCCGTCAGTGCGGCAGTGGTGACAGCGCTCGAGGGCATGGGCATCGCGGTGGAGCGCGTGGGCCGGGTGGATCGCTACGCCACCGGTGTGGTTGCGGCGCGGCAGATCGAGTCGGTGGGTGAGATGCCCGGTTTCGGCACCACGGCGATCGTTGCCAACGGCGACGTGTTTGCCGATGCATTGGTGGCGGGTGCGTTCGCAGCACGGGGGCCGCATCCAGTGTTGCTGACACCGCGTGACGAACTGCATGCGGGAGTGGCTTCGTACCTGGCCGCGGCTGGGATCGAGCACGTGGTGCTGATGGGCGGCACCGCTGCCCTGGCCGAAGCGGTGGACTGGTCGATCTCGAACCTTGGCATTGCCGTCACACGCCTGGCGGGTGCGACCCGCTTCGACACCGCGGTGAAGGCTGCGGAACTCGTGGAAGGCCTCTACGCCCAGGGGTCCGAGCAGTGTTTCACCACTGGACGCATCGGTTTGGCCCGAGCACGAGTGCCGTTCGACTCGTTCAGCGCCGGCCCGCTGCTGGGACGGCTGTGTGCCCCGCTGCTGCTGGCGAACCCTTCAAACGTGCCCCTCGACACGGCCGCCTCGCTCGACGCCGCCCGGGCGGCAACCGCGGCAGCAGGCGTCAGCTCGCTGGATCTGCGGGTGTTCGGCGGCAACGCAGCCGTCTCGCAGGACGCCATCGACGCCTACCTCGGCGGCGAGCAACTCGTTGAGCCCGCCGGGTTGCCCGCAGGCACGTGCGGGGGTCCGATCGATGCTGCTCCCGTGCAGATAGCCGCCGAGAACGACCCAGAAGAACCCTCGTGGTCGCCGGACTGCAGCCAGATCGTCTACGGGGCCCGCTCACGGCTGTGGATCGCCCGCAGCGAAGGCAGCGAGCCGAGCGAGCTGACCGAACGCGATGGCGGCTACTCCCATCAGCCGTCCTGGTCTCCCGACGGCTCCCGGATTGCCTATGCGCGCCAGATCGACCAGGGCGACCACTGGGAGTCCCACGTCTGGGTGGTGAATGCCGACGGCACCGCCAAGACGCAGGTCACCCAGGGCGATGTGTGGGACAACGAGCCGTCGTGGTCGCCTGACGGCAGCCGGCTCCTGTTCAGCCGCATCAGCGGGACGGGGCGCGATGCCGATGGCAGCCGCATTGACAGCGACCGTTACCTCGTGACCATGAACGCCGAAGGCACCGGCACGCGGTTCCTGACGACCGGCGGCGCATGGGACCACGCGCCGTCGTGGTCGCCTGACGGCAGCCAAGTCGCCTACATCGCCTTCGACTCCGTGTGGGTGCGCGACGCGAACGGATCCGGAGGCCGAGCCGTTGCGAGTGACGCTTACTGGGACGGCGGCCTGTCGTGGTCGCCGGACGGTTCGAAGATTGCGTTCACCCGTAGCGACGGCACCGAAGCGTCCATCCGGCTGATCCAAGTCGACACTGCCAGCGAAGAGGTGCTTGCCGATGTGCCCGGGCGCGAGAGCCATCCGCAGTGGTCGCCCGACGGGCAACGGATCTTGTACTACGTCTCTACCGACGACGGCAGGCGTGAAGTGTGGGCTGCCGGCGCCTCGGGTCGCCAAGTCGGCATCGCACCGGGACAGTTCGTAGGGCGTGGCTCGGCCCCGCCGGCGGGCGGCTGCGGCGGCGACGCCAGCGACGCCTCGCGTCAACTCGGCTCGCTGAACGATGCCAGCGAACCAGCCTGGTCGCCCGACTGCACACACGTCGTGTTTTCGCACGACGATTCGCTGTGGCTGATGCGCACCGACGGCACCGATCTGCGGCGCCTCACCCCCTATGACGCCCGCAGGTCACGTGCACCGTCGTGGTCGCCCGACGGCACACGAATCGCATTCGCGCGCACGAACTACGAGAACGACGAATGGGTGTCCCACATTTGGTTGGTGAACTCCGACGGCACCGGTCACACGCAGCTCACTGGCGGCGACGTATGGGATGACGATCCGTCGTGGTCGCCCGACGGATCGAAGCTGACCTTCAGCCGTCACTGGGGCAGCGGCCGCAGCGACACAGGTTTTCGCACCGACAGTGACCGCTACATCGCCGTCATGGGAGCTGACGGCTCGGGTCGACGTGCGCTCACCTCGGGCGGCGCGTGGGACAGCGCCCCGGTGTGGTCGCCCGACGGCCGCCAGGTCGCGTATCTCGCGAGCGACGGCTATGCGTTCGCTGTTGCGCCCGACGGCACCGGAGATCGCAGGCTCGCAGGCGGGACGCATCCCGACGGTGGCTTGGCCTGGTCGCCTGACGGCACGCGTCTCGCATTCGCCCGCCGCAGCACCGTTGATGGTGAAACGAACCGCACCGGCTCCGTGGTGGTAGTCGCACTCGACGATCCCACCGAAGCTGTGCTGGTCGATGAGGCCGGCCAAGGGATCCAGCCTCGCTGGTCGCCCGACGGCGAGCGCGTCGCCTACACCCGTGTCGGAGCCGACGACGAGCGCACCATTCACGTCACCGGGGCAAGCGGCACCGTGACGGTCTCAGGTGCTGCGCAGTGCCGTCCTTGGGGTGTCAGCGGAACGACGGCAGGATTCCCGCTGCCCGACGTGATGCCGACCACCGGGGTTGTGCGTGTCGCCGTGCTGTTCATGGACTTCGCCGACGCATCGGCTGAGCACACAACGCAAGAAGAGGCCGAACTCGGGCTGCCGTGGGCCGAGACCTACCTCGAGGCGGTCAGCTACGGAAAGATCGACATCGAGCTCGTGCCGCTGCATCGGTGGCTGCGTGCCGAGCAGGACTCGACCGCCTACATCGGATCGACGCCGCTCGGGCCCGCGCTCGTCGGTACGGCCTCTGTGCACGCTGTTGCCTTGGCCGACGCCGAGTTCGACTTCTCAACGGTGGATCTGGTGCTGAACGTGTTTCCCGGCACTCACTTCACCGGTGGCAACGCACTTGGCCCTGCCACCGTCGACGATGTCGAGGTGACAACGACGAGGGTGAACACCAAGCGGCTCGACGAGCCCGGGTCGCCGCATGACTGGGGGCATGTCGCTGCCCACGAGATAGCTCACAACCTGGGCTTGCTCGACATGTACCCCTACGAGGCCGAGCTGCACGAGAGGCCCCAGGTTTCGCTTGACGATGTGTGGGTCAAGGTGGACATGGGGCTGATGGGCCTGGAGAGCTACTTCATGACCGAGGCGGATGACGCGCGGCTGCGACATGACTGGCAATTCCTCAACGGAAGCAGCGCAACGAGCCAAGCGGTCTCTCTGGCTTCGAGGGAGATGATGGCGTGGAGCCGGTGGCAGCTGGGATGGCTCGCCGACGAGCAAGTGACTTGTGTCGCCGGGGACACGGCGACGGTCCGCTTGGGACCCGTTGCGTCGCCACGAGGCTGGACTGCGATGGCGGCGGTGCCGCTGAACGGCCACGAGATGATCGTGGTGGAGAGCCGCAGGCAACTCGGCTACGACGCTCCGCGGCCGTTCACCGCGCCGGACGGAGCCAAGACCGACTTCCCGAGCCTCATCACCGAAGGCGTGCTGGTGTACACGGTCGACACGCTGACCAACTCCGGGCAGCTCCCGGTCAAGGTCGCTGGCGACAGCGGCAACGGCCAAGTCGAAGAATTCCCGGTCTTGAGGAGCCAAGAGTCGGTGACCCTGCGCGGCTACACCATCACGGTTGCCCAGGACGACGACGACACCCACACGGTGACGATCACCCGCGACAGCTGACCCGCGACAGCTGACCCGCGACAGCTGACCCGCAACAGCTGACCCGCAACCGATACGTCGAGAGCTTCGATACGTCGACCATTAGGTTTCCGCACGTGCACCGTGCCGTGATGGCCCTTGCTACGACGGTTGCAATTCTGAGCGCCCTGATGGTGCTTCCGCTCCGCGCGGCGGGGGCCACCGTCTCGGCGGCAGAGGATTCGGGCGTGTCGGTGGGTCGTTATGGCGGAGCCGACCGCTATGCCACGTCGCTGCTGGTGGCAGAGGCGGTCGCCGCCTATGCGGGAGGCTCGCTGGACTTGGTGGTGATGGTGTCGGGCCGCAGTTGGCCTGATGCGGTGGTGGCCGCGCCGGTGGCGGGCGCGTTGGGTGCGCCGGTGCTGATGACCCCGCCGGGGGAGCTGCGTACCGACGCGGCGGCGTTCCTGCAGCGCACTCGTGTGACCAGCGTTGTGGTGGTGGGCAGCACTGGTGGTGCGGATGCGGTGGGCGCCGAAGTGACTGCAGCCCTGGAGGAGCTGGGCATCTCGGTGGAGCGTGTGGGACGGGTGGATCGGTACGGCACCGGTGTGGTCGCGGCCCGGCGGTTGACGCCGGGAGTGATGCCCGGCCTCGGCACCACCGCGATCGTGGCCAGCGGCGAGGTGTTCGCCGATGCGCTGGTGGCGGGGCCGTTCGCAGCGCGTGGGCACCACCCGGTGCTGCTGACACCGCCCGATCGCCTGCACGCTGGTGTGGCAGCGCACTTGTCGACGGCGCGGGTTGAGCACGTGGTGCTGATGGGCGGCACCGGGGCGCTGTCTGAGGCGGTGGAAGCCTCCATCACGGACCTGGGGATCTCGGTGACCCGCTTGGCCGGCGCCACCCGCTTCGACACCGCCGTGCAGGCTGCCGAGCTGGTCAGCGGCCGGTACACCGACGTGGCCGGCGTGCCGTGCTTCGCCACCGAGCGGATCGGTCTGGCCAGAGCCCGTGTGCCGTTCGATTCGTTCAGCGCCGCGCCCTTGCTGGGGAGGCTGTGCGCCCCGTTGCTGCTGGCCGAGCCAGACGCGGTGCCCGCCGACACAGCCGCCTTCGTGGACATCGCCCGCGGTGAACACGCCACGGTTGCGCTGCGGGTGTTCGGCGGCGACTCAGCCGTCTCCCGAGCAGCCATCGACGCCTACATTGATGCTGGCGAAGCGCGTCCCGCCGTGCTGCCAGCCGGTACGTGCGGCGGCACCTTTACCGACGAGCTGCGCCGACTCGTGCCCTCGACCAGCGCCGAAGACCCGGCATGGTCGCCCGACTGCAGCCAGCTCGTCTTCACCCAGTACGGCTCCCTGTGGACCGTGAACAACGACGGCTCGAACGAGCAGCCGCTGATGAGTTCCGCCGGTGTCTACCTGCACTCAGCGGCATGGTCGCCTGACGGCACCCAGGTTGCCTACGTAGGCGGATATCAAGACGATGACCATTGGGTCGCGCATATCTGGACGGTCAACGCCGATGGCACAGGCGCATCCCAGCTCACCGAGGGAGACGTCACCGACGCCTCACCCCGGTGGTCGCCCACTGGGGAGCTGATCGTCTTCGATCGTTTCTCCGACGGCAGCAAGCATGTGATGAGGATGGCCCCAGACGGCACGAACGCCGAACAGCTGACCAGCGATGACTCGCACAACGACGATCCCGTGTACTCGCCGGATGGTTCGCAGCTGGCGTACGTCAGCGGCTCCCAGGTGGTGGGGGCCGAGGCCGACGGCTCGAATCCGCTCCCGATCATCTCCAGCGTCGCAGGGGAGGGCGGGTTGTCGTGGTCGCCCGACGGCCGGCGGATCGCATTCGTTCGCCGCGGCAACGACCGCCAGACGCTGTTCACTGCCGACGTCAGGAGCCGGCTGGAAGAGACCGTCTACGAGTCCGAAGAGGGCAGTGTCGTCAGGGCGCCGCGCTGGTCACCCGACGGTCAGCTGATGGCCTTCCACACCATCGACCGCTCTGGCAAGCATCGGGCTCTCGTCATCGGAGCGCGTGGCGTTGCGAATCCGGACGGCAGCACAGAGTGCCGACCCCGTGGAACACGGAGCACGACAGCGGGTTTCCCGCTTCCGAACTGGGCTGCACCCTCAACGGGCACCGTGCGAGTCGCTGTGCTCTTCATGGACTTTCCCGACGCAGAGGCCCCTCACACCACCGATGACGAAGCCGTCCGCGCCCTTCCCTACATCGAGGACTACCTGGAATCGGCCAGCTATGGCCGTCTCGACGTGGCGTTCGTGCCGCACGACGGATGGCTCCGGTCCGCGCAGGAGCACGGCAGTTTCGTCGGCACCAATGTGCTCGACAATCAGGCCGTCACCACGCAGGCAATCGACCACGCGATCGGCCTGGCCGAGCCCCGGTTCGACTTCACCGATATCGACGCGGTGATGGTCGTGTTGCCGAGCAGCCACTTCGGCGGCGGCGGATTTGCCCCTTCCTCGGTCAGCGTCGGCGATAGCTCACGGCCGGCATCGCTCATCAACAGCGTCCACCGGGGAATCGAGCAAGAACCGTCCACGTGGGGTTCGGTCGGTTCGCACGAGCTCACCCACAACCTCGGTCTGGCTGACCTGTACCCGTATGACAGTGAGCAGCACGCCCTCTTCGAGGCGCCCGCAGACATGATCTGGGTCGCGGCCCAGTGGGGTCGGATGAACATGTGGTCGTGGTACCTCGCCGCCGAGCATGACCCGCGGATGGCTCATGTGTGGACCTACCCCGACGGCGTCGGCTCGACGTCGTACCGGCTGCACCTGAGCATCGAGGAGATGCTGGCGTGGAGCCGCTGGCAGCTCGGTTGGCTGGGCGAGTCGCAGGTTCGCTGTCTGAACTCGCCCGAGGCTGTTGTGACGCTGACGCCCATTGCGCAACCGGGCACCGGGGTGGCAATGGCGGCCGTGCCGCTCAATCGGCACGAGCTGATCGTGGTGGAGAGCCGCCGCAAGCTGGGATACGACGCGGGCACGTTCTACGAAGCACCTGACACGGGCGCCAGCACGACCTTTCCCCGCCTGATCACCGAGGGCGTGCTGGTGTACACGGTCGACAGTTCGCTCGGCTCGGGGGATCTGCCGCTGAAGGTTGCCGGCGACAGCGGCAACGGCCAGGTCGACGACTTCCCGGTGCTGGAAGCCGGCGACTCGTTGACCGTGCGCGGCTACACCCACACGGTGACAATCACCCGCAACAGCTGAGTGCTGCGTATTCGCCAGCCGACGTTGAATCAGGTCAGCCCGTGCGTTCGAAGTGGATGAAGTGGTCGGGCCAGCTGTTGTCGCCTGGCGAGATGGTGCGCGTCGTCGGGCCGCCGCATCGGCCGTCAAAGTTCATCTCCCACACGACGATGCTGCCGTCGGCATTGACGGCTTGGACGTACGCGACGTGGCCCCAGCTTCGTGCGCCGCTTCCGGATGGTTCCCACTGTGCAACAGCGCCGACAGCTGCGTGTTCATCGACACCGACACCCTTGTTTTCGAATTGGGTGTCCCAGTCTCCGGCATTGCCGCCGCAGCAGTAGAGGCTGTATGGCACGCCCGCATCAAACAGACGCCACATCACATATGCGGTGCACTGCCCCAGCGGCCATCCTCGTCCGTCGCGGTTGATTGCATTCTCCGCGTTGTCCCGATAAGGCCCGCAGACGATCTGGTCACGTTCCGGGTAGGCCAGTGGGTCGCTATGCGAAAAGAGAACGGATCCTGGCTCCATCGGCCGGTCGATCGAGAACTTGAACGTCTCGCTGATGCCATCACCGTTGCTGTTTGTGGCCTGAATTGCGAAGACGTACTCGGTGTCGTACCGGAGCCTTACTGTGTAGTCATGGTCGGATGCGGGGTAACTCCATTGGGGGAACGTCCGGCCAACACGGCTCAGGACGCTCGTATATCCGGTGATCGTGCGATCCCCGTCGTACGCCGGCGGGTCCCACTCGATCCGCAACCGCACGAGACTGTCGACCTCATGCTCGGTGACACTCAAACGGAGATTCGTCGGCTCGCTCGGCACGCCGGTGGTGCTGCATCTGGCGACGCATCTGGCTTGGATCGCGTCCACGCCGATGCTGCTCCAGGTCCTGCCGTTGCGCGACACATGCTGGTCAGCAGAGGTGTCCTCGAGCACGACGGTGATGTCCTGACCGTCGGCGTCGAACAGCCCCAGCGAAGTCCATGAGCGTTGGCCGCACTCATCGATCTGATTGACCCGCGCGGTGGACGATGAGCCGCCGATGCGTATCTCGTAGTACACGGTTGCGGTGGCGTGGTTGCAGGGCACAAAGACCTGCAGTTCCTGCTTGCCCACGCGTGATTCCATGTTCCAGGCAGCCACGTTGTCGGCCACGGCGTCTCCGCCGATCGCGTAGGTGAAGACGTAGTTGTTCCTGCCGTAGCCCTTGCCTGCTTGGCCCGAGTACCAGTATTCGGACGTTCCATCGAGACGGGGATCGTCATTGACGGACCAGTCCGTCTGACGGGGAGGTGGTGCATCGCCGCATTGGGCGGTGCATTTGGCGCGGATTGCGTCGACGCCGATGCTGCTCCAAGTCCTGCCGTGGCGCGACACATGCTGGTCGGACGAGGTGTCCTCGAGTACAACGGTGATGTTCTGGCCGAAGCTTCCGAAGCTTCCGAGCGAGGTCCATGCGTCATTGCCGCATTCTTCGAGTTGGTTGACGCGACTCGTGAACGATGCACCTCCCACCTTGATCTCGTAATAGACCGTCGCGGTCGCGTGGTTGCAGGGAACGAAGACCTGCAGCTCTTGTTGTCCCACGCGTGATCCCATGTTCCAGGTTGCGACGTTGTTGGCGACGTCGTCTCCGCCGATTGCGTAGGTGAAGACGTAGTTGTTCGATCCGTAGCCCTTGCCTGCTTGGCCCGAGTACCAGTACTCGGACGTTCCATCGAGACGGGGGTCGTCATTGACGGACCAGTCCGTGTGGGAGGACTGTGCTTGTGCTGGTTGGGCCAGCAATGCGAAGCTGCCGGCGAGCACGGCCACAGTGAGGACAGCGTTGAGGAGCTGACGAGCAATTCGGCGATGAGGTATCGGTGGCATATCTCGCTTCCTTGTTTCTCGCTGACCGTCTGAGCGGTCGGCTTTACGGGACACCGGTGCGAACGTGATCTCGAGCTGAGTCGGGGCCTGGGCTTCAGTCCTCGACATCGGTCTCGCCGTTCGAGGTGCTGCCGGGCCCTTCGTTTTGACCGAGCCAGGCCGAGTTGGCGAGCCTCCAGATGGCGGCCGCAATCTGGGCCTGGGTCTCCCACCTGTCGGAGCCGTCGAAGCGCTCCAATTCCGCGATCTCCATTGGTGAGAGACCGAACTGTTGCCGGAGCCACTCGTCCGGGATCGCTCGCTGCCCGCCGACCACGTAGTACTTCGACGCGAGCCCGACCTCGCTCTTGGACGTGGCGGACGGGCGCGACCCGGCGCCAGGATCGCCCGCATCAACGAGGCAACGTGAACTGAAAGCCGACAGCTGACTGAGGGTCTCGGCGAGCATGTTGCCCGCCGCGGTGTCCTCGACGACGCCGAGCTTCGCGATCACCGCGCCGGTTGTGCAGTCGGTGTTCGGGGGCCTGACCGCCTCACTCGAGGCTTCGCCTTCGTACTCGACGACCGGTCGTCCCTGGGTCAGGTCGATGATGGCGAGCGCCACGGCGGCTTGAGTCGCCCATCGATTGCCGCCGCCGATGCGGATCGCATCGCTCACGCCCAGCGTTCCTGACAACCAGCTGTCGGGAATTGCGGCCGGACCGCCCACCACGAAGACCCGGTTTGCCATGGCGGCGTCGCGACGCGTTCCCGATGGCACCCGGTTCGTCGCGGGATCGCCTGCATCCAGCAAGCAGCGACCACTGTCTGAGATGGCGCGGGTGGCCTCGGCGAGCATGTTCGCGGCGGCGCGGTCCTCGACCACGGACAGCTTCGTGATGACTGCGTCCCCGCGGCAGTTCGTATTGGCCGGTGGGATCGGGACGAGAGCCCCGGCTGCGCTCGATGTAGTAGCGGCCAGGATTGCGGCGGTGAGGACAGCCGCCACCCGGCTGGTCATTCGCCGACGTCGACTGCCATCTTTGTGGTTGCGACCGAGAACTTCCAACTCTTGATGGTTGCGTTCCATGGAAAATGTGTTCCTCCGCGTTCTGCTCTGTCCCTTCGGCTCAGTTGGCAGGGCCAGAGCCGACGTCGACGTGGAGTTCAGAGAGCTCGTTGCCCCCAGGATCTCCCCGCCAGATAATTGGTGCGACTATAACGATGAACAATTTTTGAATTCAGAGCAGAATTGGTGCCGGCAGTGGCTGAATCGACGACCCAGTCGACTGTTCGATTTCAGTGACCAACGGCGACAGCCGCGCGTTTAGAGCATTGAAATTGAACAAGATCAAGTCGAAATAGCCGAGTTCAGTGGGTCTTGCGATACTTCACCAGGCGGTCTGATTCCAAGGGTTTCCGCAACAGAACCAATTCATTAGCCAAGAGATCTAATGATTCCCGCCCTGATCCATTGAGTATTTCTTCAGGTGTAGTGGTCTTGACTATGTGTTCCTGCGGCAATTCAGCGCGAATTGCTACCGGACTATTGCCAATGACAATTCACCACAAGCCCAGAACTCGATCAAAGATTGCTGAAGAGGCCTCACAGAAAGGCACAGCACGGAGACAACCTCGCCATCGTCGGCGTCACCAGCAGCAGCTCTGAACTTGCCGAGCCTTCGTCTTTTTTTGGGATTCGGGCTGCTGGGCTCGGCGGGGTTCATGTTAGGAGGAGGCCGCGGGCTTCGAAGTTGGCGTAGTTGGTGAAGCCGTGGGCTCGGCGTCGCAGGACTTGGAGCAGGTTGTTGGTGCGGTCGATGCGGCCGTTGGGGGGCCGCCCGGCGTGGTGCCAGTCGAGTATCTGGTTGTGCCACGCCAAGAACGTGTCGACGATGCTGCTGAACTCGGGGATGTCGCCGGTGCGGTAGATGTCAGCGAACCGGTCGAGCGCCTCGAGGGCGCCCTTGCGGTCGTCGGCGAGATAGAGGTTGTGCAGCTCGCCGAGCGCTTCCGGGGCTGGGTTGAGCCGCGGATGGGCGGCGAACAACGCGTCGAGGCGTGCCTGTTCGGCCGCTGCGAGCTTGTCGGGTCGGCGCATCAGCAAGAACCTGGACCTGAACACGTCGCGGTCGAACGCGGGCACTGAGCCCTCGGGGCGGCGCTGCACGTCGCGGCGCACCGCGGTGAGCCCCGCCGCGAACCATCTGATGACCCGGTACCGGTCCAGCACATGGCGGGCGTGGCCGAGCCGCTTATCGATCGCGGCCTTGTACGCCTTGGAGCCGTCGGAGACGACGACCTTCACGGCTTTGCACCATCGGGGCCCTTGGGCGGCCAGAAAGCCGCTGAGCGCCTGGGTGTCGCGGTGGGGCACCATGGCGAGCACCTCGCCGGTGTCGCCGTTGACGATCACCGTCACGTAGCGGTGCCGTTTGCGGATCGAGGCCTCGTCCACCCCCAGCACCCGGCATCTTTGCCGGCGGCGGTGCTCGCCGACCAGCCCCGCCCATGCGACCACCAGCGAGTTCACCAGCTTCCAGCTCACCTGGCGGCGTTTGGCTGCCGCGTTGACCGTCATCGCACGGGCGTCTTTGACCAGCCGGCGGGCCAGACGCGCCGTGACGCGGCCCTCGAACCCCTGATGGCCCTCGACGAAACGGCTGCCGCACGGCTCGCACACCAGCCGCCGCCGCTCCCAGATCAGCGTCACCGGCCGCCCCGACACCTCCAAGTCGCGGATCTTGTTGTCCCCGCGGTCATGAACCTTCCCGCTCGGGACCCCGCAATCGGGGCATCCGGGGCGGCGCACCGTCGAGCACACCCGCACCACCAGCTCCTCCGGCGCGTCGACGACGACCCCCTCCACTTTGATGCGCGGCAGCCACAGCCGCACCGACATAACATCACTCGCCATCGAGGCCCTCCAGGGTTCGGCGTCTTCAAACACCGATCCCAGCAGGGCCTCGACCCCTACAAACGGACCCTCAACCCACCCTCATCCCAACAAAAGACGAAGGGCCAAATAGCGGCCGCGCAATAGCGCACGGCGTTTGGCCTCTCGTCGCGTGCCGCCGCCGGTGCGTGACCTCATCTGAACCTCCGTTGGAGCCGCAGCGTCTTCGCGTGCCACTTCGACGCCGGAGTGATGATAGTCAGCAGCATCATGGCCGATCGGACTCGCCTGAGGCGTCGCTGTCGACCGCGGTGAGGTAGTCGCGGGGTTCTGCGCGCTCTGGCATGAGGTCCGCGGCGCGCTGTCAGTCGGTGCGGGCTGCGTCGGTGTCGCCGAGGTAGTAGCGGGCGATGCCGCGCCGTAGGAAGGCGTCTCCGTTTGCGGGCTGTTGCGCGATCAGCGACGACAGTGTCCGATCAGCGTCCGCAGCAAACGAGGGCTGTCCCGCGAGCCGGTGCGCTTGGAGCTGGGCGTCGGCGAGTGCCAGCAGCACAAGCTCGTTTCCGCGATTGCGCTCAGCGCCCTCGCTCAGACGCCCCACGCCGCGCAGCACAATCGAGACGTCCGGCGCGGCGCCCACAAGCTTGCCCATGAGCAGATAGCTCGCGTCGTCGAACGGCCGATGCGAAGCGGCGCGATCGAGGGCTTCGTACGCGTCGGAGATCGACGGTGCATCCAGCGCCTGCTTGTAGAGACGGTCGTTGCGCAGCACCGATGCCGAGTTGACGACGAGCGCCGCCGCCACCGCTACCGCCGCGACCGCTGCGGTGCGCGGCATCGGTCGGACTGCGAGGGCAGTGTCGGCGACGAGGAATCCGATCATCAGCCACCACACGGTGTCCACAGCGGGGTGCGCGAACAGGACTTGCTGCTGGAGCCCGTATGCCGTGACGCCCGCCGCGAGCGCGACCAGCCGCCAGTCGCCGCTGCGTACTGCGGTCAATGCTGCGACGCCGACAGCTCCCAGCAGCGCCGCGAGCAGCAGCCCGGCAACGCCGCCGAACGACACCGCGAAGTCCAAGATGCCGCTGTGGGCGCGGTCCACCACCGCAGCACGACCGATCTCACGGATGGTGTCGTCGCTGACGCGTTCTCCGAAAGCGACCCCGAAGCCTTCTGGCCCCACACCGAGCACCGGGTTGTCGGCGATAGTTGACACAGCAACACGCCAGATCGCAGCCCTCTCGCCGAGGTCAGCGACTGCGTCATGCCACCGACCGGACAACACCGATCCGGCCGCAGCCGCCAGCAGTGCTGCCGCACTCACCCAGCGAAGTCGTCCGCGCAACCGCACGGCGGCGATGCCAACGGCGACGGCCCCAGCAGCAAGCCACGCTCCGCGGCTCTGCGCTACGGCGATGCCGATCAGAGAGAAGCATGCAGCGCCGACGCCCGCCCACCGCCACCAATCCCGCCGCAGCGACGCAGCGGCGGCCAGCGGAGCGACGAGAAGAACGAATCCCGCGAACGCGGCCGGATTGCCCAGCGTTGACCGCACGCGGCCACGGAACTCGATCAGATCGCTGTCGACTTCGACTCCGGCGAGCTCTCCGACGCCCACTGCACCGACCACGATGACCGCAATCACCGCAACCTGCATGAGAGTGTCCGTCGCGACATCCCCGTGCCGCCTGCGAAGCGACAGTCCGACAACGAACGCAGTCGCGAACCCGAGCCATGCCAGCATTCCCTCGAGCCGCAGGGGCGCACCCAGCACCGAACGCCACACCGTCCCGTTGAGCACGGTCGCGAGCACCATCAGCACGCCCAGCACGCCCGCAGACGCGCCCCAAGCGCCCCAAGGAACGACCAGCGACCCAGTCCGACCCAGCGACAGTGCCAGCAACGCAACGCCGACGCCGACGGCGATCACCTTGACCGACAGGTAACCGCTCCACCCCCAAGGATCGAACACTGCGCCGGCGCCGACGACCACCAGAGCCAGACCGGCAAACAGCACTGGTCGAGATTGCGATGTCTCGCGCAGCGACCGAGGCGTCGAGCGCGCACTACCGGTTGTCACCGCCATCGAATGTATTCCACGCCTCTGTCATTCACGATTGTTTGACGATTGCGGCCAATTGCATAAAGAAAATTGCGCAGAAATCTCAGGTGCTTCTTGTTATTGATATTTCATAGTACTATGCATTATGGTGCATTGTGGATCAATTGGGGCGTAGTTACCGTGTGGTGCCATGTGCATTTTGGACACGCAGTCTCATGGTGATACCACTGGGCACACGACATCAGCCTCCAAGAAGTTTCGATGGGCGTTGCTAGCGGCCGTACTGGCGGTGGTTGCGTTCGCCGTGCCGGCATCTGCGGACACTCGAGCGGACACGGCAACGCTGTATATAGCCAACGGATGGAGCTTGCCCGATGTAGGTGTGGCCGCCGGATTGGCCGCAACTGATAGCGGCACAGCGGCACTCCTTTATGGTTCCACGGGCGGGCTTGGCCCCCACGAGATCGCCATGCTGAGGGACTACCAACCCGCACGCGTCGTCCTTGTCGGCGGAAATGCAGTGCTTCCGACGTCTATCGAGGACACCATCGCAGACGAGGCACCGGGAGCCGAGGTGACGCGCATTGCTGGCGATGACCGCCGGCACACCGCTGCACTCGCTGCTCGCTCCGTGCTCGGCGACCCAGTACAGGCGCAGGTGGATGCTTCATATGCGTGCAGGCGCGAAACCAGCGACAGCTTTTACCAAATCAACAGTGATGGCCGTGCAGTGCGATGGGACAGTGTTTCTGGCCTCGGTGACGTGTACCAAGAAGCGCGCTGCGAGTGGTCGCTCCGAAACTTGAGCGGCAATCCCGTCCGGGTGGTGCTGACGGTAAGTCTGCGAGATGCCGGTGACAACTACATTCCCGGAACTACTTACGATGTTGCGGACGGCGGTTTGTGGCTAGGAGTGGGTCAGCAACAATCGGTCAACATCAGCGCGGGCACATACGACCGCAACCGGGATGCTGCGAGCGGATGGATCTCAAGCGGTAAGCATCTGTCCGCCTGGTGCCGGTATTGGACTGACACGCACTTGGTGACCTACCCCGGTGTTGAGCAATCAGAACCGTGCAACGTAACGGGCAATGGAAGGGCGAATTAGGTCATGCGCGATAGTGATGCGTTGTCACGGAGTGATGCCAAGAGAAACACGACCTCCACTGGCGAACGAGACCGATGGCGGCGACGCGTAGCGGCGTCTGTCTCATTCATTGTCTTGATCGTTCTTGTTGCACCATCTGAAGTCGGTGCGCGAGTACCTTCACTTCCGCCAAATACGGGATGCGATGGCGACGCAGTAATCGCAAAGTTGTCGGTCATAGAGGACCGGGCGGCGGCAAACATGCTCGCCGAGACGGTCCGAAGCCTGTCCAGAAGCGGACGCTGCCTTCTTGACGCCGGTGACCCATCGAATGGACAAGTTCCTGCTGGCACCCGCCAACAGGCGTCGAACGCAAGCCGGGTCTATGTAGTCGGAGGCCCTGGAGCAATTCCCGACGCATGGCTGACACAGAGGTTGGGCGTCGCCAGCTCAACGAGGATTGCCGGCGGGAATCGCTGGGAAACCCAGGCTGAAGTAGCGAACGCCATCATTCGACTGACGCTCGGACAGCCGCTCCAGCCCTACGGCGGATCGCAAGCCAGCTCGCCGCTGCTGCCGCCAAATACCGACTGCACACAGCATGCGGTGCTGGTGAAGCTGAACGTGGTTGAGGACCGGGCAGCCGCGAACATGCTCGCCGAGGCGCTCGACAATTTGCAGACGATCAGCAGCTCGGCTCGTTGCCTGGTCGATGTCGGCGATCCGCGGAGCAACCAAGCGCCAACGAGAAGCAGCAGGAACGAAGCAGGCAGGGCGGCCACAACGTTCGTTGTGGGAGGCACTGCTGCCATTCCGATCTCGTGGTTGAACCGACACTTCGGCGTATCGAACCCCGAACGCATCGCAGGCGCCGACCGTTGGGCAACGCAAAAGGCCGTGGCGGACCTGATCATCGAGATCGCAAGAGCATCCAGTTCGTCCGGACATGACGCCGGTGACGCTGGCGATAGCGGCGACTCCGGTGACGCGGACGCCGAGAACTAGGACGGAGGCACGAATCCGATGATTTCAGCCACACAAACCGGCCATCGGACCTCGCCACGTCGGCACCGGCATCGAACGATCTCCCTCGTTGTGGTGGCACTTCTTGCCACCGTCGCGGGGGTGCAGGTCTCTCCTCAAGTTGCCGGGGCGCAAACGAACTCGAGCAATTGGGACATCTTTGACGAACCGGTGCTGCAGGGGCCGGCTGAGTATTGGTATGTAGGCCAGGCGGGCAGGGGGTACGGGGCGAACAATTACCGCTACACCTACGCCATCGGTGGCAATGCCAACCCGGAGAACATCGCGGTGTGGAACTTGGGCAACCGGATTGGTACTCAGGAGCTTCAGGTCTTTGTGCCCTGCAACCATGCTGCGGCGACGATGCGCTACGAGGTCAGGGGCAACGGGTTCACTCGGAGCGTCGCGGTGAACCAGGCGAATGAGTGCGGGCGCGAGGCGTGGACGTCCCTTGGCCAGTTCGACTTCAACGGCGGTACTGCGTCGGTGGTGCTGCGCGACAACAATTCCGACCAGCATCACGAGCGTGATGGTCTGCCTCGGAGCAGTTTCGGCGTGGATGCCATCCGTGCACAGTGCACTTCGGGCTGTGGCGGTACGACGAACGGTACGACGACTGAGCTCGGGCAGACGGGGTGGCAAGACTTCGATGATCCGGTGCTGCAGGGGCCGGCTGAGTATTGGTATGTAGGCCAGGCGGGCAGGGGGTACGGGGCGAACAATTACCGCTACACCTACGCCATCGGTGGCAATGCCAACCCGGAGAACACCGCGGTGTGGAACTTGGGCAACCGGATTGGTACTCAGGAGCTTCAGGTCTTTGTGCCCTGCAGCCATGCTGCGGCGACGATGCGCTACGAGGTCAGGGGCAACGGGTTCACTCGCAGCGTCGCGGTGAACCAGGCGAATGAGTGCGGGCGCGAGGCGTGGACGTCCCTTGGCCAGTTCGACTTCAACGGCGGTACTGCGTCGGTGGTGCTGCGCGACAACAATTCCGACCAGCACTATCAGCGGGTCCAACTCTGGCGGAGCCAGTTCGGAGTTGACGCAATCCGTGCACAATGCGTTTCGAACTGCGAGATATCGGGCGGGCAAACGGACCAGCCGGCTGCGCCCACAAACCTACGGGTCACATTTCTTCACTGCGCAGATTATGAACGTGGATGCATTAATTTCACGTGGTCGCCTCCATCGCTCGCGGACGGCTCGTCGTACACGGGTTACACGTATGTTTTGTCACGCGCTGGACGCACCTGGGAAGGCTCCCGACAATCGACGAGTTATCGATTCGGCAACGCACTGCATGACACCACGTACACGTTCAATGTTCGTGCAGTCAACGGAACCACTGCAGGTCCCACAGCGCGCATCTCCATCACGACGCCTGCTGCTCCGGGCCCATCAACTCCGGACCGCATTTCCACTGCCCCAGCCAGCGACTATCCGTACGGCGAGGGTTGCAGTAACGATGGTGATTCGTGGTCCATGATCAGGGGTCAGTGCACTTCGTATGTCGCATGGCGACTCAGCGATGCCGGCATCGGGTTCTCGAACTCGTACAGCAACGGCAGGCCTCAAACCGACCTTCCACGCCGTTGGCACCCAGGCGCGAACGCTTGGCTTCACATTTGGAGCAACGCCGAGAACTGGGCTGGATCCGCACGTGGTGTCGGTATTCCCGTCGACCAGAGCCCCTCCCGCGGTTCAGTCGCGCACTGGGGCCAGGAATGCAACGGCCAGTCGTGTGCCACCGACCGTGCGTACGGCCACGTCGCGTACGTCGAGAGCGTCTCAGCTGACCGAAACCAGATCACGATCACCGAGATGAACTACGGAACACCTGCGTGTCACTATCGGACGAGGACGCTGACGAGGGGACAAGCCAACTGGCCCGACAACTTCATTCACTTCGAGCGGGCTAGCGGCTAGCTGAGGTTCGTCGTTGACTATGGGTAGTAGAGACGACTGTCTTGTGGCTGGTGCTGCGCGGATTCGCCATCAGAGTCTCTGGGGACACACAGCCGGCGTCGACATACCGCAATGCGCTGTATCGCCACGCCTTGGTCGCCCTGATCATCGCGGCGCTGGTGGCGGTCGTGTTGTCGCCGATTCGTGCTGTGTCGGCGCAGTCGAGCGGCTCGGGTGTGGTCGTGGTGATCGCGAACGGGTGGTCGGCGCCTGATGCGGGTGCTGCTGCGCCGCTCGCAGGTCGCCTCGATGGCGTGATGCTGTATGCGTCGACGGATTCGCTGGGTTCGGCGACGGTGAGTGCGTTGGGCAGGCTCGCGCCGTCGCGGGTGGTTCTGGTGGGTGGTGCCGCGGCGTTATCCGCGGAGGTCGAGGCTGAGGTCAAGAGCCAGTTGCCGGACGCGACGGTGGAGCGGCTCAGCGGTGCTGATCGCATTGATACTGCTGCGCGTGCTGCGGCGCTGGCCCCTGCGGTGCCGCAAAACCGCCCGGTCATTCTTGCCAATGGCTGGTCGCCGTCGGACGTGGGAACCGCGCCCCCGTTGGCGGCGAGGCTCGGCGGCAGCGTCCTGTACTCAGCGACCGACGCGCTCGGCGCGGCGACGGTCGCTGCCTTGCAGCGGCTCGCTCCGTCCCAGGTCATCATCGTGGGAGGCACCGCGGCGCTGTCGGACGACATCGACACCGAGCTAGCGGAACTGCTGCCCGGCGTGCCCACGCAGCGGTTCGCTGGCACCGACCGCATCGACACCGCAGCACGGGCTGCGCTGTACGGGAACGCTCCCACTGGGCGGGCTGTGGTGATAGCGGACGGTTGGTCGACGCCAGACGTCGGTGTGGCCGCGCCGCTCGCGGCTGGGCTGGGCGGAAGCGTGCTGTTCTCTTCCGATGCCGCGCACGAATCGCGCTCGCACGCGCTCGCACAGCTTGCTCCCTCCGAGGTGGTGCTGGTCGGCAACTCTGCGCTGAGCGACAGACTCGCCGACGACCTCAACCGGCTCCCGTTGGATACAGCGCGAAGTCACATCACCGGTGCTGACCGGATTGAGATCGCCGCCGAGGCCGCCCTGCTCGCACACAGCCGCATACTTCTCAGCCGCTACGACACCGGATCCGACCCAGTCGAGAATCGCTCGAAGGTGCTGCGGCTCGCAGCAACTCAGATCAACGGCCGACTGTTCGACGTCTCCGATCTCGCCGGCCGCGACGTGCTGGTGTGGTTTTGGTCGCCGTTCTGAGGCGGCTGCCAGAAGCACGCGCCTGCGGTCGCAGCGCTCAAGTCACAACACGGAGACAACCTGGCCATCGTCGGCGTCACCGGCAGTTACTTCGACCACGCCGATCTCACAGGGTTCATCAGCGAGCATGGCCTCGAACAAATCCCCCACATCACCGACCCTGGGGGCCTCCTGCCCCTGTTCTTCGAGAGCTGGGGTCGGTACGGCTGGGATACGTGGGCACTGATCCGTGCCGACGGGACCGTGGCACCATCACTCCCCGGATCGCCAGTACCAGAGTCCCTTGTCGCTGACGCCCTCAGCACAGGGCACCCGACCCCAACCATCGCCGTCTCAGGCGGGCAGAGTCACGCATGTGCCCTCCAGCCTGGCGGCATCCTGAAGTGCTGGGGGAATAACCGATACGGACAGCTTGACGGGCCTGATGGCACGTTCACCAGGATTTCGACGACGTGTTGGACTCCTCCGGGGGCTGTTGACAGCCGTGACTGCTGGGGGATCAGCGAATCTGGACAGCTCGGGCCTGATAGCACGTTCACTGCGATCTCGGCTGGCCAGCATCACTCCTGCGCGATCAAGACCGACGGGACGATCGCATGCTGGGGCAACAACTCTTCGGGCCAGTCCGACGCGCCTGATGGCACGTTCACTGCGATCTCGGCTGGCCAGCATCACTCCTGCGCGATCAAGACTGACGGGACGATCGCATGCTGGGGCATCAACCATCGGGGCCAGACGGACGCGCCTGATGGCACCTTCACGGCGATCTCGGCCGGCAGAGATTTCTCCTGCGCGATCAAGACCGACGGGACCATCGATTGCTGGGGCAACAACCAGCACCGCACGTGCCAGCAGGGGACCGACGGATGGGAGTGCACTGACGTTCGATTGAATCAATTGGACGCGCCCGAGGGCACATTTTCGGCGATCTCGGTTGGGGGGCCGAGTTACGCAGGCCACGGCCATTCGTGCGGGATCAAGACCGACGGAACCGTCGCCTGCTGGGGCAACAACGATTGGGGCCAGTCGGACGCGCCCGAGGGCACGTTCACGGCGATCTCGGCCGGCAATGCTCATACGTGCGGCATCAGGAGCGACGGAACCATCGCCTGCTGGGGCACAAAATTCAAGTATCCAGCGCAGGGCCGGTTCACGCACATTGCGCAATCGCTGCACTGGATTCACTCGTACGCGATCAACGCTGACGGGGGCGTCGAATACGTGGGACTGCTCCGGTGACAGCCGCTGGTGCGCGACCAGTGCCTCGGCCGTGGCGCGCAGCTGTCGTCGGGTTGTGTATCGCAGCACTGGTAGCTGGTGCGTTGTCACCGGTTCGTGCTGTGTCCGCGCAGTCGAGCAACTCGGCTGGTGTGGCGGTGATCGCGAATGGGTGGTCGGCGCCTGATGCGGGTGCTGCTGCGCCGCTGGCTGGTCGCCTCGATGGCGTGATGCTGTATGCGTCGACGGATTCGCTGGGTTCGGCGACGGTGAGTGCTTTGGGCACGGTGTCGCCGTCGAGGGTGATTTTGGTGGGTGGTGCTGCGGCGCTGTCGGCTGAGGTGGAGGCTGAGGTCCGCCGGCTGGTGCCCGATGCGACGGTGGAGCGGCTCAGCGGCGCTGATCGATACGACACCGCGGCGCGTGCTGCGTCGGTTGAGCCGGCGGTTCCGCAGAACCGTCCGGTCATTTTGGCCAATGGTTGGTCGCCGTCCGATGTCGGCACCGCGGCGCCGTTGGCGGCGAGGCTTGGCGGCAGTGTCCTGTACGCGGCCAAGGATGTGCTGGGGGCCCCGGCCGCCGCGGCTCTTGAGCGGTTCGCGCCGTCCCAGGTGATCATCGTGGGAGGCACGGGGGCGCTGTCGGGCGACATCGACACCGCGTTGGCGGAGCTGTTGCCGGACGTGCCCACGCAGCGGTTCGCTGGTGTTGACCGTATTGACACTGCGGCGCGTGCTGCGTTGTACGGGAACGCTCCCACCGGACGGCCTGTGGTGATCGCGGATGGCTGGTCGACGCCCGATGTGGGTGTGGCGGCGCCGCTGGCGGCTGCGCTGGGCGGAAGCGCCCTGTTCTCGTCCGAGGGCGCGCACGAATCGCTCTCGCACGCGCTCGAACAGCTCGTTCCTTCCGAGGTGGTGCTGGTTGGCAACTCCGTGCTTACCGATGGGCTCACCGAGGATCTCAGCAGGCTCCCGCTGGACACGCCGCGGACCAACATCTCCGGCGCTGACCGGATCGAGATCGCCGCTGACGCCGCCCTGCTCGCACACAGCCGCATACTCCTCAGCCGCTACGACACCCGAACCGATCCGGTCGAGGACCGCTCGAAGGTGCTACGGCTCGCAGCAACCCAGATCGACGGCGAACTGCTCGACGTCTCAGTGCTCGCAGGCCGCGATGTTCTGGTGTGGTTCTGGTCGCCGTTCTGAGGCTTCTGCCGAAGCCACGCGCCTGCGGTCGCAGCGCTCACGAAGCAGCACGGAGACAACCTAGCCATCGTCGGCGTCACCAGCAGAACATTCGATGCTGCGGACCTGACAGCGTTCATCAGCGAGTTCGGCCTCGAGCAGATCCCCACCATCGTCAACACGGGGGGCCTGTGGTCGCTGTTCTTTGGGCGCGCCAGCTCCTACGGCTGGAGTTCGTGGGCACTCATCCGCGCCGACGGGACTGAAATATCAGCCGGGCAGGAGTCCGCAATGCCGTCACTCCTGATCGCCGACGCTCTCAGCACAGGGCATCCGACCCGAACGACCGCCGTCTCAGCTGGCGCGGGTCAGGTATGCACGATCAAGCCCGCTGGCATCCTCGAGTGCTGGGGGAACAACCGAAACGGACCGCTGGACACCCCCGGTGGCAGGTTCACCGCGGTCTCGACCGGCCAAGACCACTCCTGTGCGATCAAGACCGATGGAACTGTTGCCTGCTGGGGAGCTAACTGGCGGGGCCAGTCGAACGCGCCGGAGGGCACGTTCACGGCGGTTTCGGCTGGTAGCGACTTCTCATGCGGGATCGAGACCGACGGAACCATCACGTGTTGGGGCAGCAGTGCTCAGGGCCGGTTGGACGCGCCGGAGGGCACGTTCACTGCGGTTTCGGCCGGCCGTGATTTCTCGTGCGGGATCAAGACCGACGGAACCGTCGCCTGCTGGGGCAACAATCAGTACCAGTCGTGCCAGACCGGATCCGGCGGATCCGAGTGCGCAGAGGTTCGATCGAATCAATTGGATGCGCCGGAGGGCACGTTCACAGCGGTCTCAGTCTCGGCGCCGAGCACCGGTGGTCACGCCCATTCGTGCGCGATCCGGTTCGACGGGTCCGTCGCCTGCTGGGGCGACAATAAGTATGGCCAGCTGAATGCGCCGACAGGCAGATTCACATCGGTATCGGCTGGCACCGGTCACTCGTCTACCAACGGATACTCGTGCGGGATCAGGAGCAACGGAACCATCGTGTGCTGGGACGCAAACAGCAATGCAAAGAGATGGGTGCCGCCAGGCCAGTTCACGCACATATCGCTCTCGGCGTATGGCGGCCACTCGTACGCGATCAACACTGACGGGGGCGTGGAGTACGTGCGATGGTGGTGACCACCGGTAACGCGCGATCGACACCTCGGCTGAGGCGCTCAGGCTTGGTCGCTACGGGCATCTTCGCTTGTGTCTCTGTTCTCGTCAGCTGTGGCAGCGGTGACGGGCGAGAGCCCACCGATGTGGGTGACGACGTTCCGACGACGAGTGCCGACGACACGGTGCCGGTTGAAGGTGTCGCTGTGACTGGCGAGGTCGGCGTGGAGGATCAGTCAGATCCCGACCAGCCGTCAGCAGACGAAGCAGCGGACACAGATGAGCGTGTCGCAGGGCCCGAAGGCTCCGATAGTCCCGGCGATGGCGTCGAGACCGATGTAGTCGAGACAGTCGTCGATGAGCCCGACGACCCAGCCGCAGATGACCCCGCCGACGTCGTGGACGTAGACAAGCACGACGACGCTGAAGGAGCTGAGGATTCCGAAGCCGACGGAGACACGATCACCGTCAGCCCTGCGGACGACGATGACATCCCGAGCGACGATGGCCAGGACAGCGACAGCCAAGACGGCAGCTCGAACGAAACCGCGGACGCCGACAAAATCAGCGACGAGGCGGCCAGCGACGATGCGCCCCCAGATTCAGAGGAGGAAGCAACAGTCGACGAAGCGCCATCGGATGATGAGGTGTCAACTGAGTCCGAGACGGCGAGCGACTCGCCCGACGAAACTCCCGCCCTCATTGTCGAGGACCGTGCGCAGGTGCTTGAGCTAGCGGTGCATCGGCTCAACGGCGAGTTGTTCGATGTCTCGTCGATCCGTGGCCGTGACGTCCTGCTGTGGTTCTGGTCGCCGCTCTGAGCGGAGTGCCAAGGAGAAGCGCCTGCGGTCGCAGCGCTGAAGGCACAGCACGGAGAAAGCCTGTCCCTCATTAGCATTCCCGGCAAGGACAGCCGCGCGGACATGGACTTGTTTGTCAGCGGCTACGGCCTCCAAGTCATGCCGCATCTTCCCGACGATCTCGCCGGCCTGTGGGACAAGTTCGACGTGAAGTTCGTCAGCTTCTGGGTGTTGATTCGTGCCGACGGCACCGAGGAACGAGTAGCCGGCGCCCTCCCCGAACATCTCGTCACAGACGCACTCGTTGCAGGCTGATACGGCAGAATCTCGTCATCGGAGTAAGAACTTGAAACGGTTGCGCCGGAGCGTCGTTGCGGCAGTCGGCTGCCTGTTGGCCGGCGGTGTGCTGGCCGTGGTGCCTTCGGTCGCGACGCATCCCGCAACAGCCCTCAACGTCAGCGAATCGGTCTTGATGGTGGCGCTGGGCACGTCGCTGCCGGATGTCGGCACCGCGGCATCGCTGGTGGCTGCGGGCAAGGGCGATGGCGTCGTTCTTGCCGAAGCGGTCGACGAGCTCGGCCCGGGCGCAGCTTCGATCATTGCGGACCAGCAGCCAGACCGCATCGTCGTAGTTGGCGGCCGTGCCGCCGTCGGCCCGGATGTCGAGAACGAGCTGCGTGCCCTGGCAGCAGGCGTCGACATCGACCGGCTGGCGGGGAATGACCGCATTCATACGGCCGCGTTGGCGGCCGCGCGGACGCTGCCGGGCTCTGGGTCGGTCACGGTGGTGCTTGCGAACGGCTGGTCGTTGCCCGATGTGGGTGCGGCGGCCTCCGCGGTGGCTTCGGGTGCCGCCGATGCGGTGCTGTATTCCAGCCGGGATGCCCTGGGCGAGCCGACCCGTCAGGTGCTGGCCAGCCATCGGCCCGTTCGCATGCTGGTGGCGGGAGGTCCGGCGGCGGTGTCGCAGGACGTCCTGACGAGCGCGACCGGGTCTGCGGGGGTCGTCCTGACCGGGCGGCTTGGCGGCTCGACCCGGGTGGAGACGGCGACACTCGTCGCACAACGTGCCTTGGACGGCGGCGCGACAACGGCGGTGATCGCAAATGGCTGGTCGCTGCCAGACGTAGGTATCGCAGCTGGTCTGGCGGCGGCATTGCCGGACAGTGTCGTGCTGTATACCGAGCCGGAGTCGCTTGGTGCTGCGACCGAGACGGCGCTCACCGAGCACACGATCAAGCACGTCTTCCTGGTCGGAGCCGTCGACGCCGACACGACGCACCTGATGTCGCTGGTGCCGTCGAAGTTTCCGCTGACCCGCATCACCGAAGCCGCACACGCGTCGCTGCACGCACTGGGAGCGGCTGCGCCGGCGAGCCAGCCGCGCCTCGTAGCGATCAGTGCCGCGTCGTCGTTCACCTGCGGCATCGGGCT
This sequence comes from Candidatus Poriferisodalis sp., assembly GCA_965226645.1. GTDB lineage: Bacteria > Actinomycetota > Acidimicrobiia > Acidimicrobiales > Poriferisodalaceae > Poriferisodalis. Next base: position 736,954 of record CBDDDL010000002.1, on the reverse strand, counting down.
CGACGGCACGGCGGCGTGCTGGGGCAACGACGGCCGAAACGATGCAACAGCTCCTGCCGGGTCATATTCCTCGCTCTCCGTTGGACAGAACAATTCGTGCGGGTTGCGTCTGGACGGCACAGTCAGCTGCTGGCTGTTCGACGGCAGAGACGGGCCGGCGGCACCGTCGGGCGTGTTTGCCGCAGTCTCAGTCGGGAGCGCAAACTCGTGCGGCCTGCGGCCCGGCGGCACAGTGGAATGCTGGGGCAGCACCTACAGCGGCGCCAACGATGCTCCCGCCGGGTCCTTCACCGAGGTGTCCGTCGGGCGAGACCATGCGTGCGGCCTGCGACCCGGCGGCACCATCGAATGCTGGGGCGCTGACGACGGCGGCGAGACGATGGCACCCGCGGGAGCGTTCGTCTCCGTGGCTGCGGCCTCCAGCGGTGACGACTCGTGCGGCATTCGGCCGAACGGCACGGTGGAGTGCTGGGGCCGGCGGTACCAAGGCGACCACCCATTTGAGGTTCCGTCCGGCGAGTTCCGCTCTGTCGTTCCCAACGTGAATCATGCCTGCGGCATCCGGATGGACAGCTCGGTGGCGTGCTGGGGCACCAGCTACAGCGGTCAGCTGAACGCACCGCACGGTGCCTACCGCGCGGTCAGCCTCGGTTACCAGCACACCTGCGGTCTGCGCCTCGACAGCACCGTTGCGTGCTGGGGCGAGAACGTCCGGGGGCAATTGGACGTGCCCCAACGCGTCGACGCACCGCGCCTTGCGCCGCGGCTGTCATCGGACGCTGCCTCGGTTGTCGGCATCGACACTCCCTTTGAGGTGGACGTGAAGTTCCCCCTCGCCGTGAGCGGACTGGAGGTCGATGACTTCGACGTCGTCAACGGCGACGCGACAGCGCTGGAGGGATCCGGCGTGAGTTATCGAGTGACGGTGGTTGCGACATCGCCCGGAACCGTGGTGATCCGCGTGCCCGAACAAGTGGCCCATGACCGGTTCGGATACGGCACTGAGCGATCGCAGGCTCTGGCCGTCACGGTGACCGACGGCGGGTCGGCCGCCACCGTCGGATTCGACACGTGGGATCGCGATGCTGCTCTCGCCGCATATCGCGGCGAATTCAGGCGTGAAGAGCCAGATTGGGGATACAGCGGCAACGTGGCGGACTGCGTCGCGGGAACCACCAGCCAGGCATTCCGCGACAGCGTGATCCAGCGCGTCAACTGGTATCGCCGGATGGCCGGGCTGGGAACGATCACCGAACACAAGGAGCACTCGAGGACGGCCCAGCATGCTGCGCTGATGATGGCGGCAAACGGAATGCTCTCGCATTCTCCCGCCAGCGACTGGAAGTGCTATTCGGCGACCGGCGCCACAGGAGCAGGCTCGAGCAATCTCTATCTGGGAATCAGCGGTCTTCGCGCTATCGACGGCTATATCCGGGATCCCGGTGGATCGAACGTCGCAGTGGGGCATCGTCGCTGGATATTGCTGCCGCAGTTGACGACGGTCGGCACTGGCGATGTCCCGTTCGAGCAAGGTGTCCGGCCTGCGAGCAACGCGTTGTACGTGTTCGCACCTCGAGCGTCGACCCGCGAGGTCCGAGAGCAACGCGGCTTTGTCGCATGGCCCCCGGCGGGCTTCGTGCCCTCCGAGGCCGTGTGGGGACGATGGTCGTTCGCCGTGGCCGCGCTCGAATCGCAGTGCTCCCAGCGGTACCTCTGGCAGTGCAGCCCGGACTTCTCCGCAGCGACGGTTGCCATGAGCGACGACGACGGTGTCGTGGGAACCGAGGTCATATCGGCCCCAGCGCTCCTGGGCGACGCTGCGATCGTGTGGGCAGTCGACGGCGACACCAACTCGGGCCAGCACCCCGAGCCGTCCGGCGGCGACCACTGCTACAACATCACCATCAGCGGCGTGCGCGTTGACGGAGTCGCCCAAGATCCGTACGAGTACGCCACCTGCGTGCTCGGCCCCGACGCTGAGGCTTAGTCACGTGCCACGCGTGCTTTGGGGGATCTGTATCGCGGTGTGTTCGACCGCCTTGGCAGCATCAATGCTCGCGGCGCCGTCGGCGGCGCAGGTCGCCGCGGGATCCACCTTGGTGGTTGCCAATGGCGGCTCATTGTCAGATGTCGGTACTGCTGCGTCACTCGTAGCCGCTGGTGGGGGCAACGCCGTGGTGTTCGCTGCGTCCGCTCACGCACTGGGTGAGCGGTCCGCCGCTGTGGTGGCCAGGTTCGCCCCTGACCGTGTGGTCCTGGTGGGCGGGACCGCCGCGCTGGCTCCGGCCATCGAAGGCGAGTCGAGGCGTCTGGCGCCACGAGTGGCGACCTCGCGTCACGCCGGTGCGGATCGGATCGACACAGCGGCCCGTGCTGCTGCGGGCTCGCTTACCGGCGCCACCGAACCGACGCTCGTGGTAGCGAACGGGTGGTCGCTGTCCGATGTGGGGACTGCGGCGTCGGCAGTTGCGACCGGCCGCGGCGACGCTGTGCTCTATGCAGAGAGCGACGACCTGGGGGCGCCCACCCGCGACCTCCTGAGGGAGTCGCAGCCGGGTCGGGTGCTTCTGGTCGGCGGAACGGCCGCGCTTGCTGAGAGCGTCGCCGAAGAGATCCGTGCCTTGGCGCCGGGAGCGACGGTGGAACGTCTTGGGGGCGCAACGCGAGTCGAGACGGCAGCGCTGTCGGCTCAGCGTGCGCTCGAGGCAGGAGCGACGCACGCGGTCGTGGCCTATGGCTGGTCCGAGACTGATGTGGGGATCGCGGCGGCGCTGGCTGCCTCCGACGGCAGCAGCGCTGTGCTCTACGCGGCGTCCCCCGACGCGCTCGGAGACGCCGCCGCGGGGCTGCTGCGTGAGCACCGACCCAGCACTATCACGCTCGTCGGGGCCCCAGAGACGCTTGCCGCTGGCATCGAGACCGCGATCGCCGGGCTTGCGCCTGAAGCGGAGGTTCGGCGCCTGGGCAACCTCGACGTCACCGCTACGGCTGGGCTGACTGCGGCCGATGCCGCGTTCCGTTTCATCCAGGCCGACTCAGAGGCTGACGTGCCTACGGCCGACGCCGGAACTCATGTGCCAGAGCCTCTGCCCGAGCACTGGCTCGATCGTCTCAATGCTTACCGCGCCGCGTCGGGCCTGCAGCCGGTCACTGAGAATTCCGAATGGTCTTCGGGCATCGTGAAACACCTTGAGTACCTGCGAATCGAAGGGCCGTTCGGAGACCCGACCCAGGCGTCGAGCCATCATCGCGAAGACCCCACAAGCCCGCACTTCACCATCGAGGGGCATCGCGGTGGACAGAGCTCGAACCTGTCGTATGCGAACCGGACTGACGCCGATGGGATCGACAGCTGGATGCGCGCGCCTTTCCACGGCGCTCAGATGCTGCATCCGCTGTTGGAGACGGTTGCGCTCGGTCGCTCTGAACGACCTGATGGTCGCTTCGACCACGGACTCGATGTGATTCGCGGACGATCCGGCAGCACATATTCGGAAACCGTCGTGTTTCCCGGGGCTGGCAGTTGGGTGCCGCTCACACGCTTCACTGGAGAGCTCCCCAATCCGTTGGACCAGTGCCCTGGCTATCAGGAGCGGCCAAGTGCGGGGCTGCCAGTGATGATGCTGTTCCCGACGAGCTTTCGTTTTGCTGCAGGAGCAACGGCCGAACTGCGAGGCGCCAGCGGCCAGCACTTCCGCACACTCGACGGCAACCTGTGCACCGTCCATGCGGCGAGCAACAGAATTTTCCTCATAGCGAACGAAGCCCTGAAGCCTGGCGAGTGGAAGGCGACATACCGGATCCGTACCGGCGAGACGCTGACATGGTGCTTCGGCGTCTATGAACCCTCGGAGGCCTCCGTCCCGCTCAAGCGGCTCGCGGGCTGCGAGGACTTCTCCGCTCGCCCGGCCCTGCAATCATCTGACTCCGACGGCGCAGAAGACGCCAACCAGTCGCCAGGTGCTTACACCGTCGTCAGCGCCGCCGATGCCGTCGGCCACATCAGCATCTGTGTGCTGCGAGCCGACGGCTTCGTCGAGTGCAGCGGTCGAGGACAGGCGAGAAATATTCCCGATGGTGCATTTGTCGCTGTTGGCGCAGGCCCTTCGGGGTCATGCGGCCTGCGCCCCGATGGGAGGATCGAGTGTTGGGGCGACCTCTACAGCGGTCAGACGTTCGGCGGCATACCAGAGGTGCCGCAGGGCACATTCACGGTGCTCGACGTGGGTCGGCAGCACTCATGCGCAGTCCGCAGCGACGGTGTGATCAAGTGCTGGGCTGATAGCTACGGCAATGACTACGGCCAGGCAGATCCGCCTGCGGGGGAATTCACCGATGTCGCCGTCGGCTGGTCCCACACCTGCGGCATCCGTGTCGGCGGCGCCATCGAATGCTGGGGCGGAGAGCCGTACTATCCCGAAATTCTCCAGGCGCCGTCCGGCAGCTTCACAGCGATCACAGCCGGCAGTTCGCAGACCTGCGGCCTGCGTGCCGACGGCACCGTTCACTGCTGGAGCGGATACAGCAATGACGAGTCGGTCGCCCCACCAGCGGGCGAGTTCACAGCCATTTCTTCTGGCCGGAGCCACGTCTGCGGGATCCGCCCCAACGGAACCGTGGCGTGCTGGGGCTACGGGATCTACGACGAACTGGACGTGCCCGCAGGCCATTTCATCTCCATAGCCGCAGGCGAGGCATTCTCGTGCGGCATCCGCGCCAACGGCGAGCTCGAATGCTGGGGCGGCTCGGAGAACCAGAGTTGACTCTCGGCGCGTGACCTCGTGTTCACACCGCTTCACTTGTCGCGCGCCGTCGAGAGCTCGACTCGCCGGGGCGTGTAACTGCTGAACAACCGAAAATGTGACGACAGCCGTACGGGGGGGCTGCTGTAGCATTCGAGATGTAGGAGGCCGTACGGGCCTCTGTCCGCGACCCTGAGAACCGCCATGGCCCTTCGACTCGAAGATCGGGACTTGGTCATCGCTTACCAGGCTGGCGACGACGAAGCGTTCGCCGAACTGGTTCGTGAGTACCGACCAGGGCTTCTCAATCACGCGCGCCGTCGCTTGAGCTGCAACGAATCTGCTGAAGACGCCGTGCAGGAGACGCTGGTGCGCGCCCTGCGGGCCATGCCGCGGTTCAACGGCAACTACCTGGTCGAGCCGTGGCTGCACCGGATCCTTACCAACGTCTGCATTGACGAAGGCAATCGGCGTCGCCGCGAGGGCGAGAAAACCGAACGCGCCGCCGTCAACGACTCTTCGTTGCAGCCCACGCCCAGCGTTGAGACCGAGCTGGGGCTCGACCTTGATCTCTCCGATGTGGTCGACGCAGTCGAGGGCTTGTCAGAGCCGTACCGCGAGGCACTGCAGCTGCGCTTCGTCGACGAGCTTTCCTACGACGAGGTGGCGAAGGCCGCCGGCGTCAGCGAGGACAACGCTCGTGCTCGGGTCTCGCGTGCACGCACGGCGCTGCGCGCCGCGCTTCGCGTTGCGGCGTTCTTGCCGGTGGCGCTGATCGGGCTGCTGCGTCGCGGCGAGCGCGCCGCGTCGGCCGTGACCGGCCACGCGTCCGGCGCGAGTCACTCATCGATCCAGACAGCAATGCCCCTGCTGGCCGAGGCAGCCCCGGTTGCGCCTCGTGCGGTCGCTGCGGTGGCCAACACAGCCGTGGTTGGTGTTCCCGTGCTCGCGAAGGCGGCCATGGGCTTGGGCCTTGCAACGGCGGTGATCGCACCGACGGTCGACTCGACCGTACATCGAGCGGCCGAGCGGGTGCTTCCGCCGGGCGTGATCGAAGCCATCACGCCGTTCGCCGTCGAATCGATCGAAATCGACGCGCCCGTTGTTGTGCCCGAGATCGTTGCTGCGCCAGTCGTTGTTGCCACGGCAACGGAAACACCGGCCGTCATCGAGACGACCGAAGCTGTCGAGGAGCCTGCCCAAGCGGCTGCAGCGCCAGTCGCCGCGGCTGCAGTTGCACAGACTGCGGCCGTAGAAGAGATCGACTCGAGCGTCGCCGACGCTCCCGAGGCTGCTGTCGACACTCACACATCTTCGGTGCTCAGCAATCCGACCGACACGGGCACATCGTCAGAGTCGCTGGCTCCGGATGTCACGTCGTCGGAGTCGCTGGTTTCGGAGGGCGCGTCTGCGCAGACCGAGCAAACTGGATCCTCCACCACAGATGAGCAATCAGGCACCACAGCCGAGGAAACGGCAGCTGAAGTCGCCGAGCCAACGGTGACGACGATCACCACCAGCATGGTCGACGGCGCAGCGCTGAGCTTCACGTCTGCGGGAGCCGACCGCTACGACGTGACCGGCACGCTGTCGGTGACCGTGACCTCGACGGCAACCACCACGAGCGCCGACGGCGAAGAGACCGTCGAGACGATGACGGTGAACGATTCGGTCGCTGTTGTGGCGCCCAGCACGGCATCGCTGTCGCCTGCCGGTTCTGATTCTTCGGATCGACGCTTCAGCGCCCTGCTCGTGTTCGCACCCGGCAGCGACGGCGCATCTGCCGAAATGCGCCTGGCAGCCCGCGGCACCCCAGCAGGCGACACCTCGCTCACCATGTCGGGCTTCTTCACCGCGACACCTACTGCCTCATTGCCGCTGGACGACCGCGGCACCCTGTCGGGCACGCTGACGCTCGATGCCGACGGCATGCCAGCGTCGCTGACCGTCACCCTCACCCAGTAGCGGTGCCGAACCTGGCCTGACGACTAGTCCGAAGCGTCCGACTCCTCGTCTTCAGCCATACGCGGATTGTCCTCAATGCATGCTGAGGGCAGCTAGGCGTTCTTGATGAGGAGGCCGCCGTCTACGGGGAGCACGGCGCCGGTCATGTATTGGCTGGCGGGGAGGCAGAAGTTGAGGGTGCCGTGGACGACTTCCTCGGGCTCGGCGTAGCGGCCGAGCGCGGTCCGGCGCTTGGCGAAGATCGTCTTGTGCTCGGTGGGGATGTCGGCGGTCATCGCCGTGTTGATCGGCCCGGGGCAGATGCAGTTGACCGTGATGCCCTCACGGCCGAGTTCCACGGCCAGTGACTTGGTGAGCCCGATGACGCCGTGCTTGGCGGCCGTGTAGGGCGAGCCGAACTTCGTGGCACCCCAGCCCTCGGTGGAGGCGATGTTCACGATGCGGGCGGCATCAGACTGGCGCAGATAGGGCAGCGCGGCGCGGATCGTGCGGGTGTGCGCCGTCAGCAGCACCTCCAACGAGATGGCCCAGTTGTCCTCGTACTCATCCGCGTCGATGGGCGAGAACCGTGAGATGCCCGCGTTGTTGATGAGGTGATCCAGCCCGCCGAACCGTGCTGCCACCTCGTCGGTCACCTGCTGGACCCGTTCGGCATTCGCCACATCCATCGTCCAGCCCGCGGCCGATCCGCCGGCATCGGTGATCTCGGCCACGACGGCGTCCACGTCGGCCTGACCCAAGTCGGTCACCGCGACATGAGCGCCTTCGTCAGCGAACAGGTGAGCGGTGGCTCGGCCCTGACCGGCGCCGGCGCCGGTGACCATCGTCACCCGCCCCTCAATCGACCGGCTCAGCTTCGACAGTCGTCTCGTCGTTCCCACTGCGAATCTCCTTCTCGTTTGCGGTTCAGTTCAGCCCATCGCCCAAGCAGTGCCGCCGTCGATCTTCAGCACCGAACCCGTCGTGTAGCTCGACGCCTCCGACGCGAAGTACAGCGCAGCACCCACGACCTCGGCGGCTTCGCCGCCGCGGCGCAGGGCGATGTCCGTTGCAGCCCGCTTGTTGAAGGCGTCCATGTCCCACGCCTTGGAGATGTCCGTCAGGAATGGCCCCGGCATGATGCAGTTCACTCGAACCCGAGGGCCGTACTCGCGGGCGAACGACGCCGTGATGGCGTGGATGCCGGCCTTCGCAGCGCCGTAGGCCGTCTCGTTGGGCGTCGGCATGACTGCTGACACCGAGCTCACATTGATGATCGAGCCGCTGCCCGCTTCGTACATCCGCTTGCCGAACACCGCCGAGGCCCGGAACGGCCCCTTCAGGTTCACGTCGATCACCTTGTCGAACAGCGCCTCGCTGACATCGAACAGCGACGGGTACAGCGGCGACAGCCCGGCGTTGTTCACCAGCACTTCGCAGTGCCCGAACTCGTCGTAGACGCGATCGCACAGCTCGTCGCACTGTTCCCAATAGCCGACATGGCATGCCACCGCGAGCGCCCGCTGGCCGGTCGTGGAGCGCACCTCGTCGGCCACCTCTTCGCAGTTTTCAAGCTTGCGTGAGGCGATCACCACGTCGGCGCCAGCGCGGGCGTACGCCAGCACGATCTCGCGGCCCATGCCCCGCGATCCGCCGGTGACCACCGCCACCCGCCCGGACAGGTCGAACAGCTCTGACGGCGTCTGCGCGGCCATCTCAGCGGCTCCAGGTGTTCCAGCTCATCACCGAGTCGAGATTGGTCCGGGTGGCCAGCTTGAAGTCGGTGCCCTGGGTGTATGCGATCGGGCTGAGCGCGTACTGCCGCACCTTGTCGTAGGGGATGCCGAGGATCTCGGCGGCTTCGGCCTCGTAGCCGAGGTGCAGCGTCGTCCAGCAGGTGCCGAGGCCTCGTTCGCGTGCGGCGAGCATGAAGCTCCACGCGGCGGGGATGATCGAACCGGCCTGGCCGATCAACATCCGCGGATCGTCGGTACGGCCCGAGATGCACGGGATGAACAGCACCGGGCTGCGACCCATGTTCTCCGACAGGTATTCCGCTGACGAGGTCACCCGAGCTTGCTGCGCGTCACGATCGGCCCCGAGGCCCGACGCCACCCGGCCCGCATACATGGGGCTGTTGCGGTACGAGTCGAAGCCCTTCTTGTACAGCGCCGCGATGGCTTCGATCTTCTCTCGCTCTGTGACGAACACAAAGTGCCAGCCCTGCATGTTCGACCCCGTCGGCGCTTGCACGGCGATCTCGACACATTCCCGCAGCACCGATTCGGGCACCGGCCGGTCGAAGTCGAGCCGCTTGCGAACGGCCCGGGTGGTCCGCAGCACGTCGTCGGCTGACAGTCCAAGTTTCATAGTCTCTGTTTCGCTCATGGCGCAGGAGCGTAACCGGCGCCTGTGACAAGCACCGGGGGGTGCCGCTAGCGCAGAAACTTGCTCGTGGTGTTGTCGGCCAGCACCCGCCCGCCGGTTTGACATCCGGCGCAGTAATTGACCGAGTAATCGCGATATTCAACGGCTCGTACGACGTCATCGCAAGCCACGCAGGATTCCCCCGTGCGGCGGTGCACCGCCGAGGGTCGCTCGGCTGAGCGGCTCATCTCCGAGCGCCCACGTTCGAAATCCAGCGACTCGTCGACAACGGCCCCGATGGCTGCCACTATCCGCCCCACGGCATCGGCGTCGAGCCGTCCCACCGAAGCGAACGGCGACAGCTTCGCCCGGTGACAGATCTCGTTCGCTAGCCGCCGCCCGAGCCCCGAGATCACCCGCTGGTCCCGCAGGAAGTTGTGCAAGCGCCCCGAATGTGCCGTCATGAGCTCGGCCATGCCGTCGGCGTCCAACTCGGTGGCCTCGGGTCCCAGCCCGACGATTGGCTCGGTTGTGGCCGCATTCCCGTCGAGCACCCACACGCCGGCCCGTTTCTGCGTGCCGGGCTCGGTGAGCAACAGCCCCAAGCCGCTGTCGAACTCGATGCGTGCCAAGCCGTCGCGGGGACGGCGCGGCCGCTTCGCACCCGTTTCGAGCACTCGCAGCCGTCCGCCCTGCATGAGATGCACCACAAACGTCAGGCCGTCGCCCCTGTCGCCCCCGCTGTCGCCGATGCTCTCGTCGCTGCCGGTGCCCGTGTCGCCGTCGTGGCTGTCGCCCGTGTCGCCGTCGTCGCTGTCGCTCATGTCATGGCCAATGCTCTCGCCGCTGCCGGCGCCCCCGCCGGCCGGATCCCGCCTCCGGGGAGCGAACCGCAGCAGCAGAAACTTGGCCCGTTGGCCGACGCTGCACAGCGGCCATCCGACTGCATCGCTCGGCTGCGGGCTGGCGGTCTTGAACGCGGTGAACGACAGCGGCTCGACGCGCTTCAGCACCTCGCCGGCAGCCAGGGCTTCCAATCGTTCAGCGTGCGCCCGGATCTCAGGGATCTCCGGCACGGCGTCTCAGCCCTCGTCGCCGCCGGCGTCACCGGTTGGGCCGTCAGCGCCATTCCCGTCGTCGCCGGTGAGCGCTCGCCCCAGCGCCGCGTCCACGGCTGCCAACGCCTCAGCGGCCGTGATGAGCACCCGCATGTCGCCGCTGACCTTGATCAGCCCCGCCTGCAGGGCAGCCAGCGCGCCGAGTTCACCGCTCCGCACCGCTTCAGCGGTGGTCCGTGACTGACTCATCACCACGACGCCACCGTCATCACCACTGCCAACATCCTCAGGCGTTGGCTCCAGATGCGCCCGACCGCCGTCGATCACCAGCCGGTAGGCAACCACCGGCCCGCCATTGCCGTCGCCGATCCGCTGCTCCACTGTGGCCCGAACTTCCGGTAGCTCCACGTCCGCAAGCACCTCGGACATGGCAGCGCACCATTCCTCGGACCCGATCACCACGGTCCCGAAACTACGCCGATCATCCGCTAATAGCATGACGGGGTGACCTTTCCGGCTCGCCGTCTGCGCCGCCTGCGTCGGACCCCGGCACTGCGCCGGCTCGTCCGTGAGACCACCGTCACGCCTGACGATCTCATCGCCCCGCTGTTCGTGCGCGAGGACGCAACCGAGCCGCAGCCCATCGTGTCGCTGCCGGGCGTCGTGCAGCACACCCAGGAGTCACTGCGCAAGGAAGTCAGCGAGCTGGCCGCCATGGGCATCAGCGGCGTGATCCTGTTCGGACTGCCCGCCCGCAAAGACCCCGTCGGTTCCGAAGCCTGGAACCCGGACGGTGTTGTGCAAGTTGCGCTCAACAACCTGCGAGACGACCACGGTTCCGAGCTGGCGATCATCGCCGATCTCTGCCTCGACGAATACACCGACCACGGCCACTGCGGCGTGCTCACCGATGACGGCGAAGTCGACAACGACGCCACGCTTGAGCTGTACCAGCGGGTGGCGCTGGCCCAGGCCGAAGCAGGTGCCGACATGGTGGGGCCCTCGGGGATGATGGACGGGCAGGTGGGTGCAATCCGCCAGGTGCTCGACCGCAACGGCCACGAGAGCCTGCCGATCATGGCCTATTCGGCCAAGTACGCCTCAGCCGAGTACGGGCCGTTCCGCGACGCCGTCGATGTGACGATTGCGGGCGGCGGGAACCGCAAGGGCTACCAGCAGGACCCGGCCAACGCCCGCGAGGCCATGACCGAGATCGAGTTGGACATCGCCGAGGGCGCCGACATCATCATGGTGAAGCCAGCGCTGGCGTACCTCGATGTCATTGCTGCTGCCCGGGCCAGATTCGACCTGCCACTGGCGGCATATCACGTCTCGGGCGAGTACGCGATGCTCAAGGCCGCGGCGGCCAACGGCTGGATCGACGGCGACGCCACAGCGGTCGAGCACCTCACCGCCATCAAACGAGCCGGCGCCGACCTCATCCTCACCTACTTGGCCCGAGAGTTCGCCGAGACCCTGCAGTAGCAGCCCGCCGGAAGCGCCGCCGAGCCGCTAGCGCGCCGGGTGTGTCACCCGCGCCACGCCGATGGCGCACAGCGCCCCGGGTATGCGGTGCGAGCCGCGCCAACGGCGAGAACCACGACCCAGCACCGCAGCAGCCTCCACCAAGACACCGGGCGATACTCTGACTCCGTGCTGAAGCGCGTTTACGTGCACAACTACAAGTGCTTGGTCAACTTCGAGCTACGACTCGGCGAAGTCAATCTGTTGCTCGGCCCAAACGGGTCTGGCAAGACCGCCTTACTCGATGTCGTCTACGCCGTGCGGCAGCTGCTCCTGGGCGAGGCCAAGGTCACCGAAGCGTCCTGCTTCCCCTCGAGCGCACTGACGATGTGGCAGCACGATCGAGTCCAAGTCGTCGAGATTGACGCTGTTGTAGGTGACGACAACTTTCGCTACCGCATCGAGATTGAGCACAACCGCTTCGACAAGCGAAGTGCTCGCATCGGCTTGGAACGGCTCAGCGCAGGCGACACGACGCTGTTCTCGTTCGACGACGGGAACGTTCAGCTCTACCGAGATGATGGATCGAAGGCCGGCAAGCTCTACCGGTGGTTGCAAGTGAGTTGAGTGTAGATGTCGTGTGCTGATGTCCAGTGGTGGAGTCGGCGGGGCATGTGGTTGAGGTTGTCCTCGATGACCGAGAGCCGCAGTTGTCCGATGTCGAGGCTGGTGCCTTTGGGGAGCCATCGGCGCAGCAGTCCGTTGGTCTGCTCGTTGGTGGGTCGCTGCCACGGCGAGCGCGGCTCGCAGAAGAACACCTCGATGCCGAGCGCGGCCTCGACGTCGGCCCAGCGGGCCATCTCGCGGCCTTGGTCCCAGGTGAGGCTGCGCACGAGCGCTGCGGGCTGGCGGCCCAGCGCCGCGGCGGCCGCGGCGGCGACCTGGGGCGCGCCGTAGCCGTCGGGCAGCGCTGCGGTGACCGTGTAGCGGCTGGTGCGCTCTGCGAGGGTGACCGCGGCGGTGAGGTTCGCTTTGCCGACGATGAGGTCGCGGTCCCAGTGGCCGGGCTCTATACGGTCCTCGACGTCGTCGGGCCGGTCGGCTATCGGCCGGTATTCCCCCAGCGGGCTGGGCTTTTGGGCCTGCGCGACGCTGCGCGGCCGACGGCGCCGGGCGCGCCGCGGCAGCTTCGCCCAGGTGCCGGCGGGCAGGCCGCTGCGCGCGTCGTTCGCGTAGCACGCCCGATAGATCGTCTCCGCGCACACGCTCATGCCCGCCTCGCGCAGGTCCGCCGCGGTCGCGTGCGGGGACCACGCAGCTTCAAGCGCTCATCGACCGCGGCGGCCAGCACCCGATCGGCCGCCAGCTTGGGCGTTCGCTCTCGTCGCGTCCTCGCGCATGCCGACGCGTGCGCCGAGCGGGCGTCATAGCCCGCCCGCCCGGCGCAGCGGGCCAGCTCGCGATGCACCGTCGACGGATCACGGCCCAGCCGCTGCGCTACGTCCGCGACGCTGCGGCCCGTCCCGAGCGACGACTCGATAACACCCGCTCATCCAAACTCAGCCTCGCTGCCATACTGACACCTCCATCGGTCGGCTGCATGTGTTCGCAACGGTCATCATGACCGTTCACTTGCAACACTCATAATGGTTGGGCCCTGTCGGCAGGAGAGGGTCTGACCCGAGTTGCAACCGGCCCCTCGTGGTGCCCTGCGGTGGATCTGTCGGCTTTGTCTGGTCGGCGGGGCGCGCACCGACCGGCCCGACGGATGTGACCCGATAGGAGCCTTGTAAGCCACACCGTGAGTGTTCTGTCCGCCGTCGCGGCCGGTGGCGCCCCCGACAGTGAGATGACCACAAGGAGGCATCACCATCATGACACAGGACCGCCCCGCCGTATTCGGCGGGGTCGACACCCACAAGCACACCCATGTCGCCGCCGTCCTCGACGGCGCCGGACGGGTCTTGGGCAGCGCCGCGTTCGACGCGGACACCGCCGGCTACACGGCGCTGCTGGGATGGCTCGGCGGCCACCGCAGCGTCGAGCGCGTCGGCGTGGAGGGAACCGGCTCCTACGGCGCGGGCCTCGCCCGGCACCTCACGGCTGCCGGCGTCGACGTCGTCGATGTGAACCGCCCGAACCGCCAGATGCGCCGCCGCCGCGGCAAGACCGACACCGTCGACGCGGAGCCAGCGGCGCGGGCCGCGCTCAACGGCAGTGCCGCAGTGGTGCCCAAGAGCGCCGACGGATGCGTCGAGGCGATCAGGACCCTGCGTGTGGCGCGCCGCTCCGCGGTCAAGGCCCGCACCGTCGCCGCCAACCAGATCGACGCTGTCGTCGTGACCGCCCCCGAGCCCGTCAAAGACCGCCTGCGGGCACTGAACACCGCCCGCACCGTCGCCGCCTGCGCCCGGATGCGGCCCGGCACACACGGTGATCTCGTCCGCTCTGCGGCCAAGCGGGCGCTGCGCTCCCTGGCCCGCCGCCACCAGGCTCTCACCGCGGAGATCAAGCACCTCGACGCCGAGCTGCGCCGCCTGTGCGAACGAGCCAACCCGGCGCTGCTGGGCGCTTGCGGCGTCGGCGCGGAGACCGCGGCCGCGCTGCTCGTCGCCGCCGGCGACAACCCCGAGCGGCTGCGCAGCGAGGCGTCCTTCGCCGCCCTGTGCGGCACCAGCCCCATCGAGGCGTCCTCAGGCCGAACGGTGCGCCACCGGCTCAACCGCGGCGGCAACCGCCAGGCCAACAACGCACTGTGGCGCATCGCGATGGTCCGCCTGCGCGTCGACGAGCGCAGCATCGCCTACGCCGCCCGCCTCACCGCCGAGGGCAAGACCCGACGCGAGATACTCCGCTGCCTCAAACGCCACATCGCACGCGAGGTCTACAAGCTGATCATCGACCCGCCCGACGTCGCCCACGGAGCGGACCTGCGCCGCCACCGCACCCAACGAGGGCTCACCATCCACCAGACAGCCCGAGCCCTCGGAGCCGCACCCAACCGGATATCCGAACTCGAAAGAGGCATCATCCACAACCGCGACCTCGCCGAACGCTACCAGCGACACCTCGCACAGACCGGGAGTTGACAAACATAGGAGCATCCACCGATGGAGTTCGCCGCCCCTCCTATACCTCCGATTGGAACGAATCCGCGCTTGCGAGGGTCTTGCCGAACTCAAGCAACCAGCGGCTGTCGGCTTTTGTCTCACACATGCGGTCTGTCATCGTGACCTCTGTCTGCCCACCGCTCGTAGGTGCAGAGTCGCATCAAGAAGATTCCGTGCTAGATCGACACGCCCGAGAAGGTCGCGACGTTGTGCGACAGAGCCGCGCAGTCGCATCAAGAAGATTCCGTGCTAGATCGACACGCCTCCAACTTCGTCAATTGGTACCGCCAAGCGCTTCAGTTCAACCCAAGTGCAGCGGGCGAACATCTGAAGGCCCTGAAACCGATACTTGACGGTTTCGTAGACCTGAGCTTGCAGCAGTCGGGCCTCGATTCACGAGCGCTGATGTTCGAAGTCCGTCACGGCACCGGTGATGGATTCAAGTACTGGTTGCGGTTCAACCAGCTGTCGGAAGGTCAGAAGGCAGTTGTGATCCTGTACGCACTGCTGCACTTCCGACCAGCGGGTACTGAGTCAGTCCTGCTGCTCGATGAGCCCGACAACTACGTAGGGCTCGCCGAGATTCAGCCGTGGCTCGACGAGTTGTCACTGCTTTGCGGAGACACACAGTCGCAGGCCGTCTTGTGTTCGCACCATCCTGAACTGATCGACTATCTCGGCCCAGCCGACGGCGTCATGCTTCGCCGGGTCGCGGCTTCAGCGACGATTCCGGTGCCGATTTCGGAGCGCAACGTCGGGCAAAGCCTGAAGCTGTCCGAGCAGGTAGCTCGCGGCTGGCTCGATGAGTCGTAGCGTCCGCTTGACGCTGCTCTGCGAAGACAAGTTGCAAATGGTGTTCGCGCAGCGGTTCTTCAAGGCATTGAGATGGAACTTGCGCGATGTGAAGCCGATCACTGCCCCGGCTGGCCTACCTCGCAGACGAGGAAATCGACGAATCGGTCAGCGATTATCCGCGATTTGATGGGCGAGAGAGTGAGTGTCAGCTTCGAGTCGAGGCCTTGGCGAGCATGTGCAGAGCAAGCGATCTGCGCTTACCTGCGCCTCCGTCGCTGGAGGCTGCGTGTAGTGCATTTGGTCGGGTGTTCGGCAGTAGCTGACCGACAGGTGCGGCGTGTGCACACAGTCGCGAGAGCATGACGCGCGCGGCAGGCTCAGCGCGCCGGGTGTGTCACCCGCGCCACGCCGATGGCGCACAGCGCTCCGATGAACTGCGCCACGATGAACAGCGGGGCGCTCGCAGGGGCGATGCCGGCAAACGTGTCGGAGAACATGCGGGCCACGGTCACTGCCGGGTTGGCGAAGCTGGTCGACGACGTGAAGAAGTAGGCGCCGCCGATGTAGGCAGCCACGGCGAATGCCACGAACTGGGACTTGCCCGAGCGGACCACGCCGATGATGACGAGCACCAGCCCGAACGTGGCGATGATCTCCGAACCGAACGTCGCGGCACTGATCCGGTCATTGGTCGACCAGAACACCGCATCGAGCTCAAAGATCACGTTGGCTGCGATAACGCCCAGGATCCCGCCTGCGGTCTGCACCACCACGTACAACCCGGCCATCCGATTGTCCAGGTCGCCTTCGAGGCGTGCCCACAGCGTCACCGCCGGGTTGAAGTGCGCCCCCGACGTCGACCCGAACAGCAGGATCAGGCACGCGAGCGCACCCGCAGTGGCGATCGAGTTCTCCAGCAGCTGCAGTCCGACATCGTTCGGGCTCAGCCGCTCGGCCATGATCCCCGAGCCGACCACGCTCAGTAGCAGGAACCCGGTCCCCACGAACTCGGACACCAGCCGGCTAGCCGTCGTCTGCGGCGCTTCCGTCACCGGGACAGCCTCGCAGCTACGAGCAAACGAGCGTCAACGACATGGTGAACTCATGAGACCCTCGCGCCGATGTCTCCTAGTAGAAGCAGAGTGGCGGAACATAGGCGGCGACCGTGGGGGCAGGTCGCGGCGCTGAGTTGCGTTGGGGCGTCGTGTTGGTGTCGGGCGTGGTGTTGGTGACAGGCGTCGTGCTGGTTTCGGACGCCGTGTTCGTGTCGGATTCTGTGTCGGTGTCAGATCCCGTGTCGGTGTCGGATTCTGTGTCGGTGTCAGATCCCGTGTCGGTGTCAGATCCCGTGTCGGTGTCAGATCCCGTGTCGGTGTCAGACCCTGTGTTGCTCGCGACCACAAAGACGTTGTCATCGAGCTCGTCTCCGATGGAGGTGTTCCGGCGGATGATGTCGGCAAGGGTGGTGCCGCGGACCTCTGCCAAGAGCTCGGGGTTCGCCGTGAAGTAGGCGTCGTTCTCAAACCAGAAGCGGTCGCCGTCGCGGAGGCGGCGGAACTGATCTGAGATGACGGCGCGGAGCGTCTCGCCAACTGCCGCTGCGGTCTCATGGTCTTCTGCCAGCGCAGCGGGCCAGAGGTCCAAGTCATCGACGTTTACGTAGGCGTCCTCGAGCGCCTGCTGGACATCTGGGTCCGTCGAGATGTCGGCAAAGCTCTCCACCGCAGTCAAGCCGTAGGCGCTGCGCACCGTGTTGTAGTCGCCGACGCCGTGATCGCGGCCCCGCTGAATATTCAGAGCTACCAGGTCGAAGGCGATGCCGTGTGGCTCGCGCTGGAGGAAGTTCCGGACTTCGTTGATGACCTTCGAGTCAACTTCTTGGGCCTGTTGAGCCGCGAACCCGCGCAGAACTTCGGAGAGGTCATGACCGTTGTAGAACGAAGGGCTGAAGAACGAACTTGCCAAGCTGATCTTCTCTGACTCCCCGTCGGCGTCGAGGAGGTTGAGGCTGGGGGACAGCAAGGCGTGTCCGACCCGGTACGCCGCCGCCGAGAATTCGCTGGCGATGGTCGGATCAACGGTTGCGTCGTAGCCCTCGTAGTCGTCGATGCCGTCGGGCCCCAACAGCAGCGGCAGGAATTCGCTGAAGGTGATGTTCTGGATCTGAGCGCCGCCGATCTTGCGGGCCAGTTCATAGATCTCATCGCCGCTCAGCCCGGGATTCTGAGTGGCGATGATGCCCGCGAGGCGGTTGTGTTCCCGGACGAACAGCGTGTGCATCGCCGTCAGGCCGATTTGCTCGTTGACTCGCACATCGCCTGCAACGAAGAGCGTCGTGCGATGCGCGCCGCCTTCATTGTCGAGGCCCTGCTCGTTGTACGGCAAGAGTCGGCCGTCGCTTGATGTCTTGAGCTTCCCCGTCCCGTCATTGGTGCGCAAAGCGGAGGCTCGGGCTCTGTCAGAGCCGTACACCTGCGAGCCGTCGATGAACGCGGTGATCGCGTTGACCTGCCGCCGAGGATTCTGCGCATCTGTCCCAGTCTCGGGATCGGAGACCGAGCGACTGAGACCGATAGTGGCCTCGCCGGTCCCGAGAGGATCGAACACCGGGTCGTCTGCAGGGACAGCGATCGGGAGGGGCTCATCGGCGTTGTCCAAGCTCAGCGTGATGTCGTGATCCAGGAACTGTCCCCACTGCCACACGATGTCGCTGGCCTGTGAAGAGTTCGGCACCGATTCGTCTTGGGCGAACACGAGGTTGCTGATGGTGCGTGCGTTCGGTCGCGAGGTGGTCGGCGTTGACACTGCGTCGGCGTACGAGTTGGGTGCCTTCTTGAGAAGAGTCGTGCCCGCCATGCCCCATGTGGGGTAGTCCAGGTTGTTTCTCCGACCGTCAAATGCCCGAAGCGCGACATTCAGGGGGAGCTCTTTGAGGCTGAGAGAGACCAGATCGTCGGTGCTCCAGTCGGCGTCGGCGCCTTCCCAGGTGAACTGCGCGCTGTCGAGGGTTCCGTCCGAAAGGTTCAGCCCCACGTCGCCGACCTGCAGCCGCAACGAGCTGGATTCGCCTGGAAGTCCAGGCTCAAAGCGGATGCTGACTGTTGCTCGAGTCCGAGTCCGAGTCCGAGTCGGGTTCGGTGAGCAGGATGCTCGTCACCGAGTAGTCCGTCTCCATCCATGAGAAATCCGAATCGGTGAGGGAACCGCCGACAGCGTCGCTGTACCCCCGGGAATCTCCACTGCCTCCCACCGTCAAGTCGGCTTCCCACACCACGCTGCCTTCGACAGCTACCCACTGCGGAGCGGTGCTGTCGGTTGATTCGGTGCTCAGAGCCAGGCTGTGTCCGGTTGGCGCTACGAGCGTGAGCACGAAGGCCAAGGCAGCCGCCGACGCAAGCCGGCGGCGGGAGGGGGTTGTGATTCGCACGGGGGGCGCGCTCTTCCAAGATGCAGGGGCCAAGGCCCGAGTTGATGGTGGGGGGTTACAACGAGATCAGCCTCCGCCGCAGCGCGGGTAGAACTCACCCAGGCTGCATTCGGAGGCTGAACGGCGCAGGGTAGTGGTGCTGGTGGGCCGCCGCCGTGATGTCGGACTGAGGATCTTCCGGCGGATACTTGAGGGATCCGCACGGCGCAACCTTCAGCATTCGGGTGCCGTCGAGGTCGATATTGCTCCGCGATGCGTCATGGGCCGCGGGCGCTCGTTGTTGCCGGCTGCGGCGTCGTCGTGGCGTGTTGGAAAGTCGCACGCCGCCCTACGCCATCGACACTGGTGCTACGATGTAGCACATGGAGCAGATCGGGGTGCGGGAACTCCGCCAGAACGCCAGCGAGTGGCTCCGCAGAGTCGCCGACGGTGAGTCCTACGAGGTCACAGTGCGCGGCGAACCAGTTGCACTGCTCGGTCCGCTGCCGCACAGTGATGACCCCATGGGCCGCCTCGCGGCACGTGGGCTCATCAGCCGGAACGCCAGAAGCTTGTCAACTTCGATCGCGGATCTTCCACCGCTGCTAGCCGCTCCGCCGGGCGAGCCGACGTTGAGCGAGCGACTCGTAGAGCTGCGCCGAGATGAACGGTGAGATCTGGGTCCTCGACGCGTCGGCCTTCGTCAAACTGATCAGGACCGAAGCCGAATCCGGCGCGCTGCGCCAATGGGCTTCACAGCGACACCTGGTGTCCAGCGCCCTGCTGCGAACCGAGGCCCGGCGAGCGGTCGCAGACGAAGGCTCCGCGGTGCATCACCAGTGCGAGCGCTTGCTCGCGAGCACTGATCTCGTTGAGCCCACTTCGACGATGCTCGATGCGGCCGGCAGGATTCCCGGTCGCAACCTGCGCACGCTGGACGCCATCTACCTCGCCTGTGCCCTGCAGATCGGCGACGACCTCGGCGGACTCGTCAGCTACGACGCTCGCCAGATCGCAGCGGCCGAAGCTCTCGGCATCGCCGCCGTGTCACCCGGCAAGAGCGCCGGTGTCTGACAACCCATCCGAGCACGAGTGGGAGTGGGAGTGGGAGTGGACGCAAGTGTGGGCATCGCCTATTGCTGGCGCTTCGCACTCATAATGCAAGTGCGTTCCCGACGGGTGCGGGCCTGACTCGGCTCTTCGCTGGCTTCGTGCCTTGCAAACGATCTGTCGGCCTGTGGCCTGTCGGGGCGCTTGCCGGAGATTTCGAGAATCTTGGGCGTGCAAATGTTTGCAATCAAGTGCGAACATATGTATGCTTGGTGCATGTTCACCGACCTTGCCGGGCATCGCATCCGCGACGACGCAGCCGCCGCGAACGCGGCCGGCCCGGCCGGCGACGCTGTCCATGGGTCCGGCGGCGCCGACACGGCGCGCAATGCCGATGGCGATCCCGTCGGCGTCGAGCGATCCCGCCCGACACCCGCAGATTTCGACACGGCGCGCTGCGGCGTCGCCGGTGTCGATCTGGCGGCGTTGAGCAACAGCGCTCTGGAGGACCGGGTCGTGGGCCTTGTGGCTTTGCGGGCCCGTGTCGAGGGCGAGTACCTGGCTGCGTTGGGCGAGCTGACGTCGCGTTGCGGCGCTCAGTCCGCGGCGTGGCAGCTGCGCGAGTTCACCCGCATGAACTCTTCCCAGGCACGCACCGAGTCCCGGCTCGCAGAAAGCCTCGTCGAGCACGACCTGACCGCGACGCTCGACGCGCTCACCGCCGGGGAGATCCAGGCGTCTCACGCCAAGGTGATCGCAAACGAGGCGCCCAAGCAGCACCGCCGCAGCGAAGAAGACTTCTTGGAGCTGTGCCGCACGTATCCCTCCGACACCGTTGCGCGCAATCCGCTGGCCTATGAGAGCCTGGCGGTGTACGCCGATCTCGAAGCCGAGGCCGCCGCGGCGGGGCTCAGCCCGATCGACGCGGAGCTGGCG
The DNA here is from genome assembly GCA_965226645.1 of Candidatus Poriferisodalis sp. Lineage (GTDB taxonomy): Bacteria > Actinomycetota > Acidimicrobiia > Acidimicrobiales > Poriferisodalaceae > Poriferisodalis. Next base: position 716,082 of record CBDDDL010000002.1, on the reverse strand, counting down.
TTGCAGCGTTTTGAGCGCTCGGGGTCGATGCGCATGGGCGACGACGGCATGTGGCACCTGCACGCCAAGCTCGACTCCATCACCGGACGACACGTCAGCGCCGCCATCCAAGCCGCCGTGCGATCACAACGCCACCGCAACAACGACAACAACCTCCGCGCCAGCTTCGGCAACGACAACGACAACGACAACGACAGCGGCAGCGGCAGCGACGACGGTGGCGGCGAGCCGACGCGTGCCCAGCTCACCGCCGACGCGATCAGCGACCTCATCGCCGGCACCGCCAACACGCGGCGAGCAGCCACGAACCTGTTGATCATCGCGGACTACGACATCGCCAACGACCGGCTCGCCAACCCCCGCCTCGACGACGGCACACCCCTGTCAGCACAGATGCTCGCCGACTACGCCGTCGACGCCAACGTGCTGCCAGCAGTGTTCAGCTCCGACTGGTCACAGCTCGCGCTGGGACGCACACGCAACGCCAACGACGCCCAACGGCTGATTCTCGCCGCACGCGACGGCGGCTGCATAGGCTGCGAACTCACCAGCGAACACACCCAAGCCCACCACATCCAACACTTCGAACACAACGGCCTCACCGAAGTGCCGAACCTCGCGTCGCTGTGCACGCCCTGCCACAAAGACCTCCACCAGCACGACACCAAGATCCACACCCCACCCGACGGCCGCCCCCGCCTCGTGCCGCCAGAACACCACCACACCCAGCCACCCGCCGCAGCACCAGCCACCGCCCGCAGCCCATAACCACACCCGTGGAATAGCCCGGTGCCGCACCATGGCCTTTCGCCGATGACGTAGCGGCGGCCCGCAGCCCGTAACCACACCCGTGGAACGGCCCTGCATGTGTGATTGCTACGGGATATGCGGTTGTCACCGGGTACTGGCACCAGCCACCGCCCGCAGCCCCCAACCACACCCGGACACCCAGCCCGGCACCGTTGCCGCCCCAACTCGCGACAGCTACCACCCGCAGCCCACCCTGACTCGCGAAGCGCCCTATTGCTTGTCACTCTCCAGGAAGGCGGTTGCAGCTCACGGTTCGGTCTCAACGAATGAATTAGCGGCCGACAGGTGTTTGGCAAGGGCAGTGATCTGGGCATCTATGTCGCCGGGACTGCCGGACAAATCGATGGCCACCGCACGGAGTCTCTTGCCGATGTTCTTGACGGTGATCGTGGACGTGGCCAGCGAGCCGGTCGAAGCCTGCTGGCTTGTGGATTCGTCTTCGCTGGCGTCAGCGCAGTAGATGAGCGTGCCTTCGCTCAGGTCGAGCGCTGTGGTGTAGGCGAGCAGTTGGTAGTAGTCGCCGTGGCGACCCGCCGTCTCGTCGGCAGCGAACCGGGAATCCTCCCGACCGAGCTTGTATTTGACGTCTGCCACGCCGACCGTCTTACCTGCGCGACGGAACGTGAGATCCGGCCTGATTCGCACCTGATCTTCGACATCGAGGCACGAGCGGTGCTGTGCTGCGACCTCGAGACGCCCCCGCAGCGCCCGCTGCAGCCGGGCGGTGACGAAGTCCTCGAATAGCCGATTCATGTCGAGCATGAATGCGGACGCGGCGGTGTCCCCGTGACGATCCTGCAGGGTGAAGTTGGCGAGTATCAGCCGTGCCAGCTTCAGTGCCGGCCGGTAGTGCTCGTTCAATCGGCTGAATTGGACACGGTCGAGACAATCCAGCGCTGCCGGGACGGTTGGTTCCGCCACACCGTCCAACGAAGCCAACAGTCGGCGAAGCCGTCGCCGGTCGTCATCGGGAACGTCAGGCACACGTAGCGCCTGCCGCGCTGCAGTCCGCAAGCAGCGGTTCTCATCCACGTCGGCCGTGAAGTCGTCCCACGCGCACGCCATAGGAACGAGAACACCGCCCCGCCGAAACTGCCGCACGAAGTCGATTCGGCCACGCAACGCGAGCAGATCGTCTTCTTCGTGCCGGTAGTGGTGGAACAGTCCACGGGCCAGCGTCGTTTCTGCCGTCCGTGCGAAGAACGAGACCAGCGCTGGCAAGAGTTCTTCGGTTCTCGCGTAGTCGAACGCCTCCTGTCGCCAAGCCTCCTGGGGCAGACCGACCTCAAGCAGCACGAACAAGTTCTCGGGCTTGATCTTCGGCCGCACGATGACTCGCAGGTCGCCGACAGTGAACGCGCCCACCCATTGCTGAGCAGACACTCTCCACCAACCGGGCTCGACGTCCGGCTGGACCGACACCCACTTGGTCTGCCCGAGACGCCGAGCGAGTGCATCGCTGAGCGGAAGGTGCTTGGTCTCCCATTCGACGAGGGTTAGGTGCTGTAGTTCCCCGTCCCCGTCGCCGTCGCCGTCGCCGACTGCCGTGTCGACGATCGTCAAACTCGCGGCAGAGTCGACGAGAACCACTTACGCGTCGCCCTTGTCGACAGCGCCCTCGCTCTCACCTGCGAGGTTCCCTGCTTCATCCGCGGGGTCAGGCGGTTGGTCGTCAGGCTCAGCCGGCGGCGCACCAGACGAAGTCGCTCCGGATCCGTAGCGCCGCCAGACGCTGCCGAACCGGAAGCTCTCGATCGCTTCCTGACGACCGAACAGCTGGTCCTCGATGAGCGGTTCGATGTTGTACTCCCAGATGCGCCGCAGGCTTTCCTTGTCGAGGTCGCTCTTCATAAAGTGGCTCGGCCCGATCAGCGAGTGATCACCACCCATCTGCTCGGCCAGGTCTCTGTTCACCTTGTCAACCAGGCCGGCGACCCATTCCTGTTCCGGTGAATTGCGCTGCATCCACCGGCGCAGGAGACCCGCCGTCGGCCCATGGTTGGGGAAGAACGGCACGAAGTGGAACCGTCGCCGCATCGCCGCGTCGATCAGCGCGATGGACCGGTCGGCCGTATTCATCGTGCCAATGAACCAAAGGTTTGATGGCAGAGAGAAAGTGTCGTCGGGCCGGTATTGCGTCTGGATCTCCTCGTCGCGGTACTCCAGCAGGTAAAGCAGTTCCCCCAACACTCTCGGCAGGTTCGCCCGGTTGATCTCGTCGATGACCATGACGTGCAGTTCGTCCGGATGCTCCTCCGCGCGTTGGGCGAGCCGAATCAGCGGACCCGGCGTCAACTCGTACGTCATCTGCCCGTTGTCATCGATCCGAGGGCGGAAGCCTTCGAAGAAGTCCTCATACGAGTACGCCGGATGGAATTGCACCAGTGAATACGCATCGTCGCCCTCGTCCTCGTACAGCGCCAACCTGACAGCAAGCGACCGCGCGAAGTACGTCTTGCCCGTTCCCGGCGGTCCGTACAGGATCACCTGCCCCTTGTCATCAAGCAGGGCCAGGATGTCCTGGAGGAAGTCCACCTCGCACAACAGCTCGTCCGCCAATTTCACGAGGTCCTCGTCGTCAATCCATTGATCGACCGTCTCGGTGCTATCGCCGTAGTTCTCCTCCAACCAATACAGAAATGTTCGGATACCCCACGTGTCGACGACATCGTCGTCCGTGAAGTAAGGACGGAGCGATTCGAGGAGAAGGTCGTTCGCGCGCATCACTACGGCACCCGAGCCGCCATGTTCACGATGGAGCAGGTGGATCTCTTGTGCCTCGCGTGTCCCAGCGACGTCAAGGAGTCCAAGCTCGTCCACGAGCTCGATCATCTCCAGCTTGCCGCGCCAGTTGTCGCTGCTGCTTCTCGCGAGCACGTAGTTGGGAATGAACCGCTCAGGGTGGCAGATTGCAGCCAATCGAGTCGCAGTCGCGGAGCCGATGCCCTTCTGGCTCATGGCCGTGTCGATTCGAGAGGCGAGGTCGCCTCCCCCGAAGCACAGCCCAGTGAGGAGGTCTCGAAGTTCGACCCATTGCGCACTGGAGGCCTGGTTTAGGTACGAATTCAGATGAACAACCTGGCCCGGACTCCCGTAAGTGTTCTTGCCCCTACTCCAAACTTGCTTGAGTTGCCCCCGGTCTTCGAACGCGAGCGACGGTAGTGATTCCAAGATTCGCTGGAATCGTTCCCGCGCGAGTTTGCTCTCTTCGTCGTCAGGCGTCGGGTATCTGGACCGGCGAAACTCGGCAAAGAGCTTTGGTAGACGCTCAGGCCGAGCGCGCTCGAATTCTGGCAACCGCTCGCACCACCTGCGAATGTGCCGTCTGTAATCGCCACGGGTTGATTCCTTGATGCCGCCCTGTTCATGGCAGAACTGCGCGATCGCGGCTTCATCGTAGGTGGCAGGATCGATCCTGTTCTTGCAGGCGTAGCGTGCCCATCGACCCAGGATCGAACGCAGATTTTCCTGCGTTGGTCTCATGGCGCCTGCGCCGCTCCGTCCACCGACTTCACTTCGCCACTTGATGTAGGCCTCAAGTCGCTGCATCCAGGTTTCGACGTCGAACTGCGATGACGACTCGTTCATGTAGTTGAACCACCGACGGAGATCGCTTGTGTAGGTCGACCTCGTCGTCTCAGCGATGCCATCTCGGGAATCGAGAAACCGTTCGACCACGTCATGGTCGTTCGGTGACGGATCGTGCCCGCGCTCGAGGCAATAGTCGATCCACAGTCGTGTGACGTTTCGGTAGACACTGACAGTCTTGGCCTTGACGCTCTCGCGGGCCAACTGTTTGCAATACTCGTCAAGTCGCTGCATCCAATACTGCTCGTCGTTCATGGCGGCGAACCTACAGCGGGGGGTGCAACACGCCGACCGGCTGTGGGCAATGTCCATTGCGTTGACGACCGGTCAGTCTCCTCTTCCTTCGATCTGGCAGTCCTTGCTATGTGAACGAAGAAGCCGACCGAACTCCCGCCGCCGTGACGTCGGCACATGAAGCCGCTCTGCTGCGGCATCCCGAGCTCGTGGCCCAGATCGAAGCTGACCAGGCGGATCCGTCACGGGCTGTCCGTTCCGAGGCGAGACGCCCCCGGGCGGACTGAGGAGATCAGCTCTCGCGCAGGTCGAAGGCAATCATGGTTGAGCCGCGGGAGCCGGCGTTGGTTGGGGACCGTGTCGTCTAGGCGGATGATTCTTGCAAGGCGTTATCGACTGCGCGGCGAACCCACGAAGACACCGAGCGGTCATCTGCCGCCGCCGCTGCTTTCACCTGTTCGAGCACCTGCGGCGAGAAGCGCACCGCGATCGGGTCGGACAGGGTGGTCACGCGGCGTCGTGGTGGCCCCTGGGGTCGCAGGTTTTCCGGCCGGCTATAGAACTCGTATTCCTCAGCAGGCGACATGCTCTCAGTGTTCATCGGTCCTCCATGTATTGAGCTGTCAGGTACCGGGGTGCCTCGTAGCAGCCAATCGGCCGACACTTAGTTGAGTCACCGGACTTTGATGGTGCGAGCGGGACCGCCAGCACGTCACCGTTGACCTCCGCAACCATGATCCAGTGTGCGGGAGGTCGCGCCGGGTAGAAGAGCGGTCTGTTCTGTCAGACTTCAACGATGTATGACACGCCGAGCATTCCGTGCTTGTGCAAATGTGGCAGCTGATCGGTGATTTCGAACGGGTCATGGTCGTCGAGGAGGTCCACGTCGAATGGGCGCTCCACGGCGGTAATTGTATTGCAAGCGAATACGACTCGGGCGCCGCTCGCACGAAACGACTTCAGTCCTCGCGCAAATCAAACGCAATCTTGGTCGAGCCGCGCGCACCAGCACTCGCGGCGTGCTCCAGCGCAGCCCGGTACTCCTCCAGCGGGTACAACGCAGAGACCAGTCGGCCTAGGTCGCAGTCGCGCACCAGCTTGATCGCGGCCTCGAAGGTGTGACCCCCGTCCAGTGCTGGCTCGGTGCCGTAGCAGTAGGCCCCCACCAACTCGGTCTCGCGGTGCCACAACGCCGACAGGTTCAGTTCCACGTTCGCAGGCATGCCCAGCACCACCACCCGACCCCGCGGTCGGGTGATTGCAATGGCATCAGTCAGCGACGACGACGAGGCGACTGCATCGATCGTCACGTGCGTTCCCGAGCCCAGCGTCTGCCCGATCACCCTCGTGCCTGCGGCACGGCGCACGGCCCGTCCCAACTCGTCGGGCGACACCGCCAAGTCGGCCCCCAGCTCACGGGCCAGCCGGCGCTGATGGCTGTAGCGGGCGCCCACCACGATCGCCGCCACGCCGGTCAGTTGACGCAGCGCGGCAACCGCAACCAATCCCATCGTGCCGGCGCCAATCACCGCCGCTGTGCCGCCCTCGGTCACTCCCGACCGCAACGCAGCATGAATGCCCGCCGCGGTCGGCTCGATCATCACCGCCGCCTCGTCTGACAGTTCCGCCGGACCCAGCGCCCCCAGCGAATGCAGTTGCGACCGGTGTGCGGCGAACGTGTCGGACCAACCGCCACCAGTCGACGAACACGAACCTGTCTGCAACCCGGCTTCGATCACGCCGCCGATCAAGTGGCCGTAGTCGTCGCCGTCGGCAGGCGCCGCGTCGGGCCACGGCGGTGCAACACCGTGCGCTTCGGGCCCCAGCACCGGTTCCAGCACCACCCGGGAGCCGTCGTCGATGTGACCCACCACCTCATGGCCTGGCACGAACGGGAACGACACCAGCGACTCGAAATAGCGCGACACCTTCCCGTCCACCGTCGCAAGATCCGAGCCGCAGATGCCCGACAGCGCCGTGCGCACGTACTGCCAGTCGCCGCCCGGCAGCTCCGGCGGATCCATCTCGGTCAAACGCAGTGGGCCCACGCCTGCACCCGAGCCAGGCTTCAGCTTGCCCGCTGCCATCGCCGCCGCGAATCGCAATTCCTTGCGCTCGAAAATCAGCGCCCGCACGCCCGCCCGAGCCTCAGTCGCTCGCCGCGGCCACCGCAGCGCTCACATCGGCGGCCGTATCACTTGAGCCGCCAACGTCAACAGCTTTGCTTTCCACCTCATCGGCCAGCTGCGCGATGAATTCATCGATCGGCACGTCGCGCCGTACCGGATGGCCACGCGGATTCACGCCCACCGTGCCCGCAGCCACATCGTCGTCGCCCACCACCAGCACGTAGGGCACCTTCTCGAGCTTGGCCCGACGGATCCGCGCCCCCAGTGGGTCATCCGCCGGCACCATCTCGGCCCGAAAACGTTTCTCGGCCAGCTGCGCCACCACCTCCGAGGCAAACGCGTCGTGATCCGCCCGCACGCCCAGCACCACCGCCTGCACCGGTGACAGCCACGGCGGGAACGCACCCCCGTAGTGCTCCACCATCACACCGAAGAACCGCTCGATCGCGCCAAAGAGCGCCCGGTGGATCATGATCGGCCGGTGCAGTTCACCGTCAGCGCCGGTGTATCGCAGGTCGAACCGTTCCGGCAGGTTGAAGTCGAGCTGAATCGTCGACAGCTGCCATGACCGCCCGATGGCGTCCTGCACGTCGATGTCGATCTTCGGCCCGTAGAACGCCGCCTCGCCCTCGGCCTCGACGTAGTCGTGGCCGCGCCGGTCCAAGGCCTCCCGCAGCGCCGCCGTCGCCCGGTCCCAGCCGTCGGCGCTACCCACGAACTTGTCGGGATCCTGCGTCGACAGCTTGAAGGTGAAATCCTCGAAGCCGAACGCGCCCAGCACCGACAGCACGAAATCCAGCAGCCGTTCGATCTCGTCGGCCAAGTGCTCGGGTGCCATGTACAGGTGGCTGTCGTCCTGGGTGAACCCACGGATCCGCATCAGCCCGTGCAGCGTCCCCGACCGCTCGTAGCGGTACACGGTGCCCAGTTCGAACAGCCGCAGCGGCAGCTCACGGTAGGAACGCTGGCGCTGGCCGAAGATCAGGCAGTGCATCGGGCAGTTCATCGGTTTGGGGTAGTAGACGCCGTTGTCCATCTCCATCGGCGGGTACATGCCCTCGGCGTAGAAGTCCAGGTGCCCGGAGGTCTCGAATAGCCGAGCGTTGGCGAGGTGCGGCGTGTAGACGAACTGATAGCCGCCCGACTCGTGCCGATCCCGGCTGTAATCCTCCATGATCTTGCGGATCACCGAGCCCTTGGGATGCCACACGGCCAGTCCGCCGCCGAGCTCGGAGGGAAAGCTGAGCAGGTCCAGCTCGTTGACCAAACGACGGTGGTCACGTTTGGCGGCCTCTTCGAGCCGTTCGAGGTGCGCAGCCAGGTCGGCGGCAGAGCCCCACGCCGTGCCGTAGATACGTTGCAGCATCTGGCGCTTCTCGTCGCCGCGCCAGTACGCACCAGCCACCCGCATCAGCTTGAAGTGACCCAGCCGTCCGGTGTCGGGCACGTGGGGGCCGCGGCACAGATCCACGAACTCGTCGGTGTTCCGGTAGGTGGTGATCACCCCGCCGGTGGGACCCGACGTCGGGTCGTCGGCCTCACCGTCGAGGATCTCGATCTTGTAGGGATGCTGCGCGAACAGCTCATCGGCGGTAGCTCGGTCCACCTCGGCGCGGATGAACGGCTGGCGGGCAGCCACGATGGAGCGCATCTCGGCGTCGATCGCCTCGAGGTCGTCGTCAGAGAACGTCCGCGCTGTGCCCGAGTCGTCGGTGCCGAGATCGAAGTCGTAATAGAAGCCGTCGGTGATCGGGGGCCCGATCGAGAACGTGGCCCCCCGATACAGCCGCAGCACCGCTTGGGCCAGAACGTGCGCGGTGGAGTGACGCAACACTTCGAGGCCATCGTCGGAGGCCGGAAACACCAGCGACACCGCCGCGCCGTCGGGCAGCGGCCGATTCAGATCGAATTGCTCGCCGTCGGCGACCGCGATCAGAGCGTCCTTGGCGGCACGGCGCCCCAGCGACGCGGCAAGGACGGCGCCCGTTGCGCCGGCGGGGAGTTCGCGGGACTGCCCGTCGGGCAGCACCACGGTGGTGACGGCCTCGCCGGCGGCGCTGGTGGCTGCGGCCTCGCCGGCGGGACTCATCGGCCCAAACTCACGGGCGTCGGCTCACGGGCGTCGGCTCATGGCGCTGGGGTTACAGGGCCGGTCCCGTTGTAGAAGACGACGTTCATCAAAATGATCAGGAACAGGATGCCGCAGATCACCCAGATCTGATCGGACCGCTGGAAGCTCTTGAACTTCGCGAACGGGACCATCATCTTGGCCGGGTCCTTGAGCGACTTCTCGTCGACTTTCCGGGTATCGCCGTCGCTCATGAGCACTCCAGGTGAACTGCGCTTCGGCGGGTGGTGCCACCGATGAAACGGCCGCGGTCACGACCATTGGGCAAGGCTAGGGGCTTCGCTTCAAAGTTCGATGCCCAATTTACGTGCGCACGGCGTCGGCGCCGAGAATCTCGCGCAGTGGTCCTGCGAGGGCGCCAGCGTCCACCCATCGCGACTCCGGCAGCTTCACCAGCCGGTCTCCGACGCGCAAGTGCACGGGCGCATCGCCGGGATGGGAGGCCAGCATCTTCTCGAACGAGACCAGCCAGTCCTCGTCCATATCGACGCGCTCGACGTTCAGCCATAGCGGTGCCGGTCCCCTGCGCAGGTCGATCGGGAGAAGCTCGTTCGCGAGGAATGCCGTCTCGCCCTCGCCTCGCCGGTCCGGACGGCCGCGCACCAGCACGACGGCGTCTTCGGCGAGGAGGTCGCCGGCTTCGGCCATGGCCTTGGGAAACACCGTCACCTCGATGGAGCCTTCGGTGTCCTCGAGCGTGAAGCGGGCCATGGGCTCGCCGCTGCGGGTGAAGCGCCGCTGGAAGTTGTGCACGACGCCGCCGATGGTCACCGACTGCTGTCCGCCGTCGGGGTTCGACGGCAGGTCGCCGAGCCCGCTAATGGTGCAGTCGGTGGCGCGCCGCAGCTGGGCCTCGCCGCCGCGCAGTGGGTGATCCGACACGTACAGCCCGAGCAGCTCCTTCTCCCACACCAGCGTGGTGCGTTCGTCGGCGGTGATGTTGGGCACGTCGATCCGGTCGTCGAATTCGACACCGCCGACGTTCGCTCCGCCGAACATCGACTGCAGTCCCGCCTCGGCCTCGGCACGGCGCCGCAAGGCAGCCTCGATGATGCGGTCGAACACGTCGAGCAGACCGGCGCGGGTGTGGCCGCATGTCTCGAAAGCGCCGGCCTTGATGAGCGACTCCACGAACCTGCGGTTCAGCACCTCGCGTGGCATCCGCTCGCAGAAGTCGTTGAAGTCGGCGAAGGGGCCGTTGGCGCTGCGCTCGGCGATGATCGGCTCGGCCACCTTCTCGCCCACGTTGCGCACCGCCGACAACCCGAACGGGATCGCATCCCCGTCGGTCGCGAAATCCATTTCGGAGACGTTGATGTCGGGCACGCGCACCTCGATGCCGTGCTGGCGACAGTCGGTGAGGTACACGCCCGCCTTTTCAATGTTGCGCTTGGAGCCAGTCAGCACGGCAGCTAGGAACTCGGTGAGGCAGTTGGCCTTCAAGTACGCCGTCTGGTACGCGATCAGCCCGTAGGCAAAGGCGTGGCTCTTGTTGAAGGCGTAATCCGCGAACGGCTCGATGATCCCGAACAGTTGCTCTCCCAGCGCCTCGCCGTACCCCTTCGCATCGGTGCCGGCGATGAACTTGGCGCGGTGCTCGGCGATCTGGGCTCGATTCTTCTTGCCGCACGCCTTGCGCAGGTCGTCGGCTTCGGCCATGGAGTAGCCCGCGATCTCCTGTGCCACCCGCATCATCGACTCTTGGTAGATCATCAGCCCGTAGGTCTCGTCGAGCAGTTCGGCCAGATCCGGATGCGGCGGATCGGCGGGCTGGCGGCCGTTCTTGCGGTGGGCGTAGCTGTTGTGCATATCGGCTGCCATGGGGCCCGGCCGGTATAGCGCCACCAGCGCGCAGATGTCCTCGAACTGATTGGGCTGCATCGAGCGCAGCAGCGATCGAACTGGCGCGGATTCCAGCTGGAACACGCCCATGGTGTCCCCGGCGCACAGCAGCTTGAACGTGGCTGGGTCATCGAGCGGCACTGCGTCGATGTCGAGTGTCGAGCCCGTGCGTCGCTCGATGAGGCGCACGCACTCGTCGATGATCGACAGCGTCCGCAGGCCCAGGAAGTCCATCTTCAGCAAGCCGAGGTCTTCCACCCCGCCCATGTCGAACTGGGTGACGATGGGTGCCTCGTCGGGATCGGTGCCTGCCTCGGGCTTGCGCTGGATGGGCAGGTAGTCGGTGAGCGGCTGGGGGCTGATCACCACGGCGGCGGCATGCACCGAGTCCTGACGGATGAGCCCCTCTAGCCCGCGGGCCACATCGACGACCTCGCGCACGTCGTCGTCGAGTGCGTACATGTCGCGCAGCTCAGCCGCTGCGGCGTAACCGTCGGCATACTTTTCGTCGCGTTCAAAACAGGCGCCCAGAGGGGTGTCGCGGCCCATGATGAGCGGTGGCATGGCCTTGGAGACACGGTCGCCCAGCGCGTACGGCTTGCCCAGCACTCGGGCGGCATCTCGCACGGCGGCCCGGGCCTTGATCGTGGAGAACGTGATGATCTGTGCCACGTGATCGGTGCCGTACTTCTGGGCCGTGTAGTGGATCATCTCGTCGCGGTAGCGGTCGTCGAAGTCGATGTCGATGTCGGGCATCGAGATGCGCGCCGGGTTCAGGAACCGCTCGAACACCAGCCCATAGTGGATGGGGTCGAGGTCGGTGATGCGCAGGCAGTACGCCACCGCGCAGCCCGCTGCCGACCCTCGTCCGGGCCCGACGCGGATGCCGTTCTCGCGGGCATGGCGGATGAGATCCCAGGTGATGAGGAAGTACGAGCTGAAGCCCATGTCGGAGATGACGCGCAGCTCGTAGGCGAGCTGTTGAGTGGTGCTGGCCGGCAGATTCGGGCCCCAGCGGTTCGTCGCTCCTTCGAATGCCAAGTGATGGAGGTAGGCGTCGGCGTCGGCGTGGGGGGCGGGCACGTCGAAGTGCGGCAACAGCATGCGGCCGAACTCGATGTTCACATCGGCGCGCTCGGCGATGGCCAGCGTGTTGTTACAGCTGTCGGGATGAGCGTCGAACAGCGTCCGCATCTCTGCGGCGGTCTTCAGATAGTGCTGGTCGCCGTGGAACTTGAAGCGGTCTGGATCGCTGCGCAACGCACCGGTCTGCACGCACAGCAGCGCGTCATGAGCGAGCGCATCGCCCCGATGTGTGTAGTGCAGGTCGTTGGTGGCGAGCAGCGGAGCGCCGAGTTCTTGGGCAATCTGCAGCAGCTGCGGGTTGCAGGCGTGCTGCGCGTCGATGCCGTGGTCCTGCAGCTCGACGTACAGCGAGTCGCGTCCGAAGATGTCCTGCAGCCGACCCGCCCGGCGTCGGGCCTCGTCGTAGTCGCCGGCAAGCAGGGCCTGCTGCACGACGCTTCCCAGGCACCCCGTGGTGGCGATCAGGCCGTCAGCGTGCTGGGCGAACATCTCCCAGTCCATGCGGGGCTTGTAGTAGTAGCCCTCCAAGAACGCCGTGCTGGCGAGCTTGAGCAGATTCCGGTAGCCGGTGTCGTTCGCCGCCAGCAGGGTCAGGTGGTAGTAGAGCTTTTCGCCCTCGCCGTCGTCGCCCGAATCGTCGACTTTGCTGTTCTTGGCGCGATTTCGGACGGGACGCTCGTGGCGGCTCTCGAGTGCCATGTAGGCCTCGGTGCCGATGATCGGCGTGATGTCATGCGCCTTGCAGGCCCGGTAGAAGTCCAGGACGCCGTACATGTTCCCGTGGTCGGTGATGCCCAGTGCGGGCTGGCCGTCCGCGGCGGCGGCTGCTACCACCTCATTGACACGCGCCGCGCCGTCGAGCAGCGAGTATTCGGTGTGAGTGTGCAGGTGAACGAACGACGCTGCCACGCTGCTCCTTGAAGTTGTCCGAAGCGACCCGTTTGTCGAACATAGACCCGCCGCAGGCGCGATCCCGGTATCGCGGAGGCGTGCGCGCCGCTGGATGGCAAAACTCCCGCAAAACATGGTTGGACGGGCGCTCGCAGCACTGCATCATGGTGGGATGAGCACCCCGCACCGCGCGCCGCACAGCGCGCCGGGCGCTGACGATCCAGACAGCGTCGATGAACTCGCTCTCGACGAGCTGGCGTTAGACGACGGTGCCGCGCTGCCCTGCGACGAACTCAACAGCGTCCTGGTGGTCGACGATCCGCGCCAGGGCTTGTGGGAGCTGGTCGACAGCGGCTGGGCCGATGAGCACCTGCCCGAGCTGCCGGCGCTGGCGCTCGAGCAGGATCCGATCCACCGCCACAAGGATGTGCTGGCGCACACGATCGCCGTCGTGGCCCAAAGCCCGCCGCGGCTGCGGGTGCGCCTCGGAGCGCTCTTTCACGACATCGGCAAGCCGCTGACGCGGTCGTTTTCCCACGGCGGGGTGACGTTCCGCAACCACGAGGCCGTAGGCGCAAAGATGACTCGCCGCCGCATGCCGCAGATGGGCTACAACCGCGAGCTGACCGACGAGGTCGCCCGGTTGGTGCACCTGTCGGGCCGCTTCAAGGGGTATGACACCGGTTGGACCGATGCCGCAGTACGGCGCTACGCCCGTGACGCCGGACTGCTGTTGGGCGACCTGAACGACATGGTGCGCAGCGACTGCACATCGCGCAATGTGAAGCGGATCCAGGCGCTGCACGATGCGCTCGACCGATTCGAGGTTCGTATCTCCCGGTTGGCCCGAGAGCAGGCGGTCGCCGAGGTGCGTCCTGAGATGAACGGCGACGAGGTGATGGCCCACTTGGGCTTGGCACCCGGGCCCGAGGTGGGCCATGCCATGAAGTTCCTGCTGGAGCTGCGCCGAACTGAAGGCGAGCTGGGCGACGACGAGGTACTCCGCCGCCTCCATGCCTGGTGGGCCGCCCAAGATTCCGTTGAGCATCGGAGCGAGGAATGAATGCGACCCGCGGCGACGACCACCGTTGCTGCGTCATGTAGCTGTTGCATTTGACACGGTAAGATTGTTTACGCGTCAAATACGACAAGAACTGGCGCGGTAAGCGGCACTCCCATCAGCGGAAGAGGGTCACCATCATGGGCTTCCTTCGCACTGAGTCCTGGCCAGGAAATCCGGCGGCGCCACGGGCTGTCGACCGGCGGCTGGGCACATTTCTCGCCTATGTCCCTCACCGTCTGACCGGCTGGCATCCACTGCTGCCAGCCGATGTGGCGGCATTCGTTGCTGATGCCGAGCGCCAACTGGTTGCGACGGCTTCAGTGCTTGCGCCAGATTCAGCTTCGGTCGCCATGTTCTTCTGGGCGGAGTCGCTTGGCTCGTCGCGTATCGAGGGAGTGACGCCGCAAGCTCGGCGGGTCGTGCACGCGTTGATTGCCGAGGCGTCTGCTTCCCCACCTCATCGTCGGGGCCATGTCGGCGAGGCGATTGGCAACATCGAAGCAACCGCAGAAGCTCTGCGCATCCTCGCCCAGCCGGCGGCGTTGACTGTCGAGTTGCTCTGCGATGCCCATCGCGTGCTCATGAACTCGTCCCCGAATCCGGGACTCGGCGGCGTTTTGAAGACGACGCAGAACTGGATCGGGGGCAATGACTGGCATCCGCTCGATGGCGACTTCGTGCCGCCGCCGCCCGATGAGTGCCCGCCGCTCATGGAGGATCTCGTCGCATATCTGCGAGCTGGCGATCACTCGCCAATTCTGCAAGCCGTGGTGGCCCACGCTCAATTCGAGACGATTCATCCATTCGGCGATGGCAACGGCCGTACGGGCCGGACGCTCCTGTATGCCGCGTTGAAGCATCGGTGCGTTTCGGAGGGGTTCATGCCGCCCATCAGCTTGGCCCTGTCGCAGAACCGTGATGCCTACCTGCGATCGCTCGCTGCATATCAGAGCTACGTCGGAGCGCCCGATGACGCGCACAGATCCGCAGCCGTGATCCCGTTGCTCGAAGTCGTCAGCACAGCGGTGAGTCAGTCCTGCGAAGCGGCGAGCTTATATGCGGATGCCGTTTCACGCCTGCAGGACCGTTGGCGCGAGCGTGTCGGGCAGCGCACCGGGCGCTCTGTGGCTCTGGCTGCAGTGAACCTGCTGGCGTCGCAACCTTCGCTGACGCCAGAGAACCTCGCGTCGGAATCCGGTTTTTCGCCGCGGCGGTGCGCAGAAGCGCTTCGTCGTCTGACTGAAGCTGGCATTACACGGAGCCGCCGCGTCGGTCCGCGCCTGCGGGCCTACGACGCCGACCGCATTTTCGAAATGTACGACGTCATGTCCTCGACAATGGGCGATCCGCACAACGCACGTCAACTCCTCGACCAGATCGCAGGAGATCCGTTTCTGCCCACCAATGACGGCGACGACTTCTCGGGCGCCGTCGAGAGCGTCGATCTCGGGGCGCGGTGGGAGCGATGCCCACTGCGGGTGCGCTCGACTGGCCAGCGCTGCGGGCTTGCAGCTAGGCACCGAGGACATTGCCGGGCAATTCTGCAGCGTCGCCATCCGCCGCGCACACGCTGAGCGCGACGGGCGGGTAGCGCGCTCGCTCTAGCGTGGGCGCCCGTGGAGTGGATATCGAATCCTGAAATCTGGATCTCGCTGGCAACGCTGACGGTGCTTGAGATCGTCCTCGGTATCGACAACGTCATCTTCATCTCGATCTTGGCGGGCCGACTGGGCGGCGAGCAGGCAGATCGAGCGCGAGTCGTTGGCCTGTCGCTGGCGATGGGGATGCGGGTGCTGCTGCTGCTGGGCATCGCGTGGATCGTGCGGTTGACCGCACCGCTGTTCTCGGTATTCGGCCACGAGCTGTCGGGCAGAGACCTGATCCTGTTCGGCGGCGGACTGTTCCTGCTGGGCAAGTCCACGTTCGAGATCCATCACAAGCTCGAAGGCGATGATGCCCACGGTGCCTCCGGGGGCGCGGCCGGCTCGTTCGCCAAGGTCATCGTGCAGATCCTGCTGCTCGATCTGGTGTTCAGCCTCGACTCGGTGATCACCGCGGTCGGCATGGCCGAACAGGTCGGCGTGATGATCGCAGCCGTCGTCATCGCCGTCGGGGTGATGCTGTGGTCGTCGGGCCCGGTGATGCGGTTCGTGAGCCGTCACCCGACAGTGAAGATGCTGGCGCTCAGCTTCCTGCTGCTCATCGGTATGTCACTCGTCGCCGAGGGCGCCGAGTTCCACATCCCGAAGGGCTACATCTACTTCGCGATGGGATTCGCCGTGATGGTGGAGGCGCTCAACTTGCGGATGAAGCGCAACCGCAAGTCGCGTGCGCAGCCGGTTGAGCTGCACGAGCGCCGTTTACCGGACGCCGACACGCCTGCGCACTGAACCGCCTGCGTGCTGGGTCGCCTGCGTGCTGGGTCGCTCGCGCACTGGGGCCGCTGGAAGTCTCGGCCTAGCCGCCCTCGTCGTCTGAGTCATCCCGGAGCCGGTCGGCCAGCTCGCGCAGACGATCGAGCGCCCCTTCGTCCTCGAGCTCGCCAAGGAACTGCGGCAGCTTGATGCCTGCCTGACTCGCCACCTCATGCAGCGGCGGCAGCGCACCCACCAGGCCAGACACGAAGTTGGCCGTCGTGCCGGCTTTCCCGTCGCCACCCGAGCCCGAATCCCACACGGTGATCTTGTCGATCTTGAGATTCGAGATGGCCTTCACCTGCTCAGCCACAAGGGTGGGCAGCTGCTCGGCGATCATCAGCAAGGCCGCTTGGGGCGCCGCACCGCCGCAAGCCGTCACGAGTGCGCCAAAGCCCTCGGCGCGCCGGCTCAGCAACGCCAGCAAGCCCAGCGCCTCGGCCTCCATGAGCAGTCGCTGACCGTCAGCCTCACCGGCCTTCACCAGCCTGATCCGGTCGGCTTCTGCTTCAGCAAGCGTGCGCACCCGCTCGCGTTCCACCTGGGCCGGCACCACGATGTCGGCCTCCTGAGCGGCCTTGTCGCGCTCTGCTCGCACCCGTTCGGCCTCGGCCTCAGCCGAGAACGACTCCTGCGCGGCAAGTGCCTGGCTGACGCGCTCAGCGGCGTTGGCGGCGCGTTCGGCTTCGGCTTCGGCTTGGCGCCGCTCGCCGGCCGATTGAGCAATCACGACGTACGACTCGTTCTCGCCTTCGGTCGCGGTGGCGTTGGCCTGTGCGACGCGGATGCGCTGCTCGCGCTGTGCCTCGGCAGCGCCGATGTCGCCGTCGCGCTCCTGATCGGCCACCTTGACCTTGGCTTCGCTGATGGCGCGGGCCGCGGCCTCGCGACCCAAAGCGTCGATGTATCCCGATTCGTCGGTGATGTCCTGGATGTTGACGTTGATGAGACGCAGCCCGACCTTGCGCAACTCGAGTTCAAGCGATTCGGTGATGTTGAGGATGAGCTGTTCGCGGTCGGTGTTGATCTGCTCGATCGGCATGGTGGCGATCACCACCCGCATCTGACCGAAGATGATGTCGCGGGCCAGGTTCTCGATTTCCAACAGGGACAGACCAAGCATCCGCTCGGCGGCGTTTTGCATGACGCCTGGCTCGGTGGATACCCCGACCGTGAACGTGGCCGGCGTGTTGACCCGGATGTTCTGCTGGGAAAGAGCGCCCTGCAGCCTGATCTCGATGGGAATCGGCGTGAGATCCAGGTAGGCGTAGCCCTGAACGACGGGCCAGATCAGCGCGCCGCCGCCATGGAGGCACCGCGCCGACTCGCCTTCCCCTCCGACGCGTCCATAGACCACGAGGATCCGGTCAGATGGACAGCGCTTGAAGCGCGATGAAATCCACATCAGGGCGATCAGCAGGATGGCGAACAGGCCACCTGCCAGTGCGATAACAGCCATAGCTACCTCTCGGATTGCGTGGCGGGGAAGGTCAGGCTAATGAGTCGCCACGAGCACGGTCGAAGGGTCGACAACGCCGACCACGGTAATGGAGGTTTGCGCAGGCAAATTCTCGTCGGACTCGGTCAGGGCATTGATGACCCGCAGTCGACCCTGCACCATCACTTCGACTTTGCCGGGCTTGGCACGGTTCGCAGCAACCGTGAGATAGACGGTGCCGTTTGCGCCGACGGCGGATTGGTAGTCGATCGAGCCGCTCTCACCAAGCTTGCCGAACGAGCGCCACAGCAAGCCCACGGCGATGAACACTGCGAATCCGACGACGAGGGCGACGCCCACTGACGCAGGAGTCGAGCGGTCTGCCTGCTTCATGAGGACGCCTGTCCAACCGAACGCAAACGAGAACGCCGTCAACGTCCGCACGGACAGGAACCCGCTGCCCGGGTCGTCGTCGCCAACGTCGATATCGACATCAGCTCCGATGCCGAATGCCAGCAGCACGAGCTGCAACAGCAGGAAGAAGCTGGCGATGAAGGCGACCGCGTAGAAGATCTGCAGATCGCCGGTCAGCGCCTGCCACCAATCGCCCATGAGCTGCCTCCTTGGCAGAACTCTACGTGTCGCTGCGAGTGGCCCGTCTGCGGTGAAGACCGCGAGCGAACCTGCCCCGAGAAGGAACTGGCCTAGCTGGACTGGCTTAGCTGATCCGGCGTTCGGTCAGGCCACCGTCGGGCGTCCAGGACTCGAGCACCAGGTGCCTGTCCTCAACGAGTACCAGCACCGCTCGGGCAATGTCGACCGTGAACAGTGCCATCTGGGTGGAGTCGTCGATCTCGTGGCGGTGCCCGCGCACGAAGAGGTCAACCTGTGCTGCGTCGGCCAGCACAGCGACTCCCTCGATGCGTGCATCTCCCGCCGACAAGTCCTCGTCGTCGGGAGTCGAATGCAGACCGAAGCGCGGATCGCGTCGCAGATCGGCGGCCTTCGTCGAGTTGTATTCCATGCCCAGCCACATATGCCCGTCGCGGACGGGCGCCTCCATACCCGACATGCGGGGAGAACCGTCGCGACGGATCGTGGCCATGACCACGTGCTGGTGATTTTCGAAACGCTGCTGGACGCGTGCGGCCAATTCCGGGCAGTCCTCGGCGAAGGCTGCCCAGCTCACTGCGTTGGTGGTCGAGCTCATCCGGTGTCCGCCCTGTTCACGACTCGATACGCCTCGCCGTGAGGCTAAGCGGACTGCGTCGGTACCGTCGTGGCTGTGAAGTCGGTGCGCGCAGCAGCGATGGTTGTGGCGGCAGTGCTTCTGGCCGCGGCGTGCAGTTCGGGCCAGGTCGAGCCCGATGTTCCGGCCGGGGGCCCGCAGCCGGATGCTGAAGGCGGCGCTCCGAGCGTTGCGGTGACAGCGCCTCCAGCCTTGAAGAGCGCCGCGGTGGCGGCGAGCACCACCGCTGTGCCGACGGGCACATCACTGAGCTTGCCGACGAGCGCACCCTCGAGCACGCCGACCGGCGCCACTGCGACGACGCAGTCCCTCGCCGAGACCCGGTTCGAACTGGTGCCCGTTGCCGAGATCGCTGCACCCATTGCGTTGGTTGCGAGGCCCGGCACCGACCAGCGCTACGTGGCCACGCTGACCGGGCAGCTGTGGCTGCTGGACCCGTCCGACGCCAGCGCGGCCCCGCAGCTGGTGGCCGACATCGGCACGAGAATCAGTCAAGGCTGCGAGAACGGGCTCTTGGGCATGGCGTTCGCCCCTGACGGCTCGCAGCTGTATCTCAGCTACACCGACACGGCTCGCAACAGCCGGATCGCTGTGGTTCCGATGGAGGGCGAGATCCCTCAGACCGATCGCCGCCGGGTACTGCTGGCGCTCGACCAACCGGCATGTAACCACAACGGCGGCCACCTGATCATCGGTCCCGATGGCCAACTGTGGATCGGCTTCGGCGATGGCGGCGGTGCCGATGACATTTTCGGGCAGGGTCAGGACCGCGAAACCCTGCTCGGCACCATCGTGCGCATCGACCCGAACCCTGCGTCGGGGAAGGGCTACGAGATCGGGGACGGCAACCCGTTCGCAACCAGCGGAGGGGCGCCCGAGGTGTGGGCATACGGCGCGCGCAACCCATGGCGGTTCTCGTTCGACCGCAACAGCGGCGACCTGTGGATCGGCGACGTCGGCCAGAATCGCGTCGAGGAAATTCACGTGCTGCCAGCCGAGGACGGATGGTCACCGGGAGCCAACCTGGGCTGGCCGCTGTTCGAGGGCAACGATCAGTTCAGCGATAACGGATCCAGCACCGACACGCCGGGCGATCTCGTCTTCCCCGTGTACACCTACACCCACGACGAAGGCTGCTCGGTGACCGGCGGATACGTCTACCGGGGGAGTGCCATCGGGGCCCTCTGGGGCACCTATGTGTTCGGCGACTACTGCACGGGTGCGGTATGGGGCCTCGTCCGGGGACCCGACGGCGAACCGGAGCGGATCGACTTGGGCGTGTCAGTGCCGCGCAACACGCTGGTGTCCTTCGGCGAGGACGCCGACGGCGAGCTCTACGTGCTCAGCGCAGCGGGCACCGTCTACCGCCTCGAATCAGTCACGCCGTAAGGGCTCCCGGCAACGTGGACCCCTCATCGCGGTTGCCATGCGCCCCAGGCGACATCGGTGACTACGCGGCGGGTCCAGCGTGGCTCAGTGGTAGCCACGACCCAGGCGTTCGAGCCTCGTCGGCGGTTGATGAACCAGTCCAGGATCAGCTCCGTCGGGCCTGATGAGTAGCCGATATAGGCGCCGTCGGGCGACCAGCGCGCTCCGACCGTGAGATCGGGCAGTTCGTGGACGAGTGTGCTCTCGGCACCCAGTGATCCGGCGGTGTGCAACCGAAGTGCCCGGCGGTCGATTTCGCCGTCACTGTCTTCGTCGTAGTGCGCGACGTATGCCAGGCGGTCGTCCGCCGGTGACCATCCGAGGGCGTTTCCGTTCTCCTCGAGGGCCGCAGCACTGCCGATTCCATTTGACTGCTGGACCATTGGCCGTGTGCCGATGACGTCGCCGTCTGCATCGCGCAGCACCTGGGTGTATGCCAGATGATTGCCGTCGCGCGACCACAGCACCGACCCGTTCACGTTTGACCGGATCTCGCCCAGCTCACGCAGGTCGCTCCCGTCGCGTCGCACCACCCAGGTGTGCTCCCGTAATGGGACGCCCCGGCCGGGCGTGCCGACTGTGATGCCGTAGGCGAGGTGGGTGCTGTTGAGCGACCAACCCATGAACCGGCTGCCGACCGGCAGCTCGAGCACTGGGTCTGCGCCGCTCGCGGTCTGCACTTTCAGCCGCATCGAGCAGTCCGCTGGGTCGAGCGACTCGTACGCCAGGTGGGAGCCGTCGGGCGACCAGAGATACAGCAGTCGCCATTGGATGCGATCAATGAGGCCGAGGTCGCGGGCGTCGCTGCCGTCGGGCTTGGCGATCCACAGGATCTGGCTCTCGTGCTGTCCGTTGCCGTCGCAGTCGCTCGGCGTGGCGTACGCGATGCGTTGACCATCAGGTGACCAGCCCAGGAACGTGACGTCCTCCCCGAGCGTGACGGGGGAAGTTCGTGCATCCACCGTCTCGATACGCGTGTGCGATGTCTGTTCCCCTGATTCGGGATCGGTGGACAGCTCCACGTACGCGAGGCGTCGCCCGTCGGGCGACCAGATCGCGAGCGGTAGGTCCGAGAAGAGGAAGGTGCGGTAATCGACGTGTCCGATGCGGCGGAGCCGGCTGCCATCGGCCGCGGCGAGGTGCGCTTCGATGTTTTCGAAACGGCCGTTGTCATCGTTGTCGATGAACCTGAAGGCGACCACGTGGCGGCCGTCGGGCGACCAAGTTGGGAATCCGCCCGATTCGAAGAGCACCTGTTCGTCACCGGCGAGTTCGGCGACCCTCAAATGGCCGTCGACATTGGACCAACTCAAACGACCGTCATTCGGATGCCATGCCCAGCCGCGATGGTCTTCGGATTGCAGCTGCCGGTCAGAACCGTCGGCGCGCGCCGTCCAGAGGCGTTCGCCCTCACCGGAGGGGCCTTGCGCCTTGCTCATTGCCACGACCGGCAGCGACGTTCCACTCCCGGGAGCGGGGCGCGGCACTCCTTGTTGGATGGCAGTGAAGATCTCGCGCGCCCGCTCATCTGACGGGGAGGCTTCGGGGATCGCTACGCGAGGCTCTCCGGCTTCGACGATCCGCTCGATCTCGATCGTCGATCCGATGGCATCTAGCGTCGCCTCAACTGCCGCTTCGGTGACCGAGCCCACCTCGTCGGCGGGGCCCACGATCACGACACGCGCCGGGCGGTAGTCGGTGATCAGCGAGGCGGTCGCGACCGGCAGGCCGTCAGCGATCGTGCGCGGCGACACGTACGCGACGGCTGCTTCAGCGGTGTGCGCCGCCACGTCTGCTGCGGTGCGGACGTCGGCGCTTCTCCAGCCATTCGCCACGATCAGGGTGGCTGTGTCTGGCCCGACGACATCGGGGCGTTCCAGTGCCACACGGGCAGCCAACGCTGCGGTCTCGATCCGGGTGGCACCGTCGAGGCGCTTGACCACGCTCCAGCGGTATGCCGCGCGCGCAGCTGCGGTCAGCTCATCCATCACCGATGGCGGCACCGCAACCTTGCCGCCCACGACCTGCACACGGTCTGGCGCAAAGTCGGCGATGAGGGCGGCTGTCTCGGGCGACAGGCCGCCAGGATCGACGCACACCTTCGCCGCGTTGCGGGCGTGATGAGCCAGCGCCTCCGCGACTGCGTTGTCGGCTGGGCCCGGGCAACTGGCCACGACAAGCGTCAGGTTCGCCCCATGGCGCACCAGATTCGGTGCCGGTTCTGCCGCCCCTGACACTGCGGCTGGCGCCAAGACGCCCAATGCCACGGCCAGCGCCAGAGCGGCTCTGGCTGCCCGCCTGAGTCCCCGGCCGCGTCGATCGGCCAACGAGATGCTGTCAATGCCAAGACGAGTCGTGCTCACGAGAGCGAAACGCTAGTGCTGTGTCCGCAAACGTTCGTCGGGTTGGTGTCCGCGTGTCGGGGTGTGGTTTGTGGTTTGGTCGGGGGTATGAGTGAGCGTGTTCGGGTCCGTCGGTTGACCCATGAGGAAGGCCAGGCGTTGCAGCGGATCGTGCGTCGCGGCGCCGGCAGGTCGCCGGGGTCTCATGTGCGATGGCGGCGTGCGGTGGTGGTCCATGCGTCGGCGGGCGGGAACTTGGTGCCGGTGATCGCGCAGCTGGCGGCGACGTCGCCTGATCGGGTGCGCGAGATGATCCACAGGTTCAACGAGTCGCCGATGGCGTCGTCGGGTCCCTCAGTGGGCGGGTGGCCGTGGCCGCCGGATCACGACTGACGATGATGCGTTCATCGTCGAGACGGCCCGCATCCGCCCGCGCAAGCTGGACCAGCCGTTGGCGCGGTGGAGCGTCCGCAAGCTCGCGGCGTATCTGGGCGACAACCCGACCCGGGTTGTGCAGGTCGGCCGGCAGCGGCTGCACGAGATCCTCACCGAGTCAGGGATCACGTTCGGGCGCACCAGGACCTGGGCCGAGTCCAACGACGCGGACCGGGACGCGAAGCTGGACCGCGTCGAGCATGTGGCGGACAAGCACCCGGACCGGGTGTTCGCGTTCGACGAGTTCGGGCCGCTGGCCATTCGCCCGACCGGCGGGGCGTGCTGGGCGCCGCGGTCGCGTCCCCAGCGGCTGCGCGCGAACTACAACAAGCTCCACGGCGTGCGCCAGTTCTGTGGCTGCTACAGCGTCGGCGACGACGAGATGTGGGGCGTCGTGCGGCATCGCAAGTCCGCGGCCAACACCAAGGCGGCGCTGCGCAGCATCCGCGCCCGCCGCCCTGACGGCGAGCCGGTCTATGTGATCTTGGACAACCTGTCCGCCCACAACCGCACCGACATTCGCAAATGGGCCAAGCGCAACAAAGTCGAGCTGTGCTTCACCCCCACCTACAGCTCATGGGCGAACCCCATCGAAGCGCACTTCGGGCCGCTGCGCGAGTTCGTGCCCGACAACTCCGACCACCCCAACCACACCGTGCTCACCCGCGCTCTGCACGCCCACCTGCGCTGGCGCAACGCCAACAAACGCTCACCCGAACTGCTCGCAGCCCAACGACGCGAACGAGCCAGAACCCGAGCCGAAAAACAACACCGCTGGGGCAGACCCACCAAAGCAGCCGCATGACCAAAGCGCGCAAACGTTTGCGGACACAGCACTAGCCGTGCCCGAATGCTGTGCAGATTCAGCGCTGACCAAATCAGTGCTGCCCGGCGAGCTTGCGGTTCTTGATCTTGGCCTTGACGTAGTCGCGGTTCATGAACGCGATGAAGTCGAGGCTGATCTCCTTGGGGCACGCTTCGGTGCACTCCCCGTGATTGGTGCACGAGCCGAAGTACTGCTCCATGGTCTCCACCATCGCTTCGGTGCGCTCCCAGCGCTGCGGCTGGCCTTGGGGGACCAGATTGAGATGCGCCAGCTTGGCCGAGGTGAACAATTGCGCCGCCGAGTTCGGGCACGCCGCCACGCAGGCACCGCACCCGATGCAGGCCGCGGCGTCGAACGACGTTTCGGCTGCGTCCTTGGGCACCGGCGTGAGATTGGCATCGCCGACAGCGCCGGTGTTCACCGAGATGTAGCCACCGGCCTCAATGATGCGGTCGAACGCGCTTCGATCCACGACGAGGTCGCGCACCACCGGGAACGCCTTCGCCCGGAAGGGCTCGACGGTGATGGTGTCGCCGTCGGAGAACTTGCGCATGTGCAGCTGGCAGGTGGTCGTGGCCGCTTCGTGGCCGTGCGCCCGCCCGTTGATCATCAGGCTGCACATGCCGCAGATGCCCTCGCGGCAGTCGTGGTCGAACTCGATCGGCACGTTGCCATCGGCGATCAGCCGCTCGTTGATGGTGTCGAGCAGCTCAAGGAAGGACATGTCCTCGCTGACGTTCGGCGCGTCGTAGGTCTCGAAGTGACCCTTAGCGTCGGCGCCGTCTTGACGCCACACCCGCAAGGTGAGGTTCAGCACGCCGCCGTGGCTGCTCTGGCCGTTTGTCCCGCCGCTCATTTGTAGCTCCGCTGTGTCAGTGCCACCTCTTCGAACTCCAACTCCTCGGTGTGACGGGTCTGGACGGTGTCGGCGTTGTGCCATTCCCATGCGGCGACGTGCGCGAAGTTCTCGTCATCGCGCTGAGCCTCGCCGTCGGGTGTCTGGTGCTCAGCCCGGAAGTGCCCGCCGCAGCTTTCCTCGCGCAGCAGGGCATCGCGGGCCATGAGCTTGGCGAGTTCGAAGAAGTCGGCCACCCGGCCGGCCTTCTCCAGGCCCGAATTGAGCGTTGCGCCCGAGCCGGGCACCCGGAGGTCCGCCCAGAACTCGGCTTCGAGCGCTGGGATCTCCGAGAGCGCCTTCTCGAGGCCTTCGCGGGAGCGCTCCATGCCGATGTAGTCCCACACGATCTGGCCGAGCTCCCGATGGAACCAGTCCACCGAGCGGGTCCCGCCGATCGACAGGAAACGCTGCGTGGCGTCGGCGACGCCGGCCACCGCCTCGGTGAAGACCGGATCGTCCACTGGCATCACCGGCTCGCCCAGCCGGCCGGCGAGGTCGTCGCCGATCGTGTACGGCAGCACGAAGTAGCCGTCAGCGAGCCCCTGCATCAGCGCTGATGCACCCAGCCGGTTGGCGCCGTGATCGGAGAAGTTGGCTTCGCCGATCGAGTAACAGCCCGGAACCGTGGTCATGAGGTGGTAGTCGACCCAGAGTCCGCCCATCGTGTAGTGGATGGCCGGGTAGATCCGCATCGGCACCGCATAGGGGTTCTCACCCGTGATGCGGTCGTACATGTCGAAGAGATTCCCGTACTTCGCCGCCACCGCCGCCTGTCCGTCGCGGGCGGTCACCTCGGAGAAGTCCAGATAGACGCCGTTGCGCAGCGGCCCGACGCCCTTGCCCTGGTCCACCACCGTCTTGGCGTTGCGGCTGGCCACGTCACGCGGCACCAAGTTGCCGAACGCCGGATACTTGCGCTCGAGGTAGTAGTCGCGTTCGCTCTCGGGAATCTGGTCGGGTGAGCGGACATCGTCCATCGCCTCGGGCACCCAGATCCGGCCATCGTTGCGCAGCGACTCGGACATGAGCGTGAGCTTCGACTGGAACTCGTCGCTCGCCGGGATGCACGTGGGGTGGATCTGCGTGTAGCAGGCGTTGGCGAAGAACGCCCCTCGCCGATGTGCCCGCCACGCCGCCGTGACATTGCACGCCATGGCGTTGGTGGACAGGTAGTAGACGTTGCCGTAGCCGCCGGTGGCCAGCACCACCGCATGCGCGGAGTGCGCTGCGATCTCGCCCGAGACGAGGTCGCGAGTGACAATGCCGCAGGCCCTGCCGTCCTTCGTGACCACATCCAGCATCTCGCTGCGGGTGTGCAGCTCGACTCCGCCGGCCGCAACCTGCTTTGCGAGCGCCTGGTAGGCGCCGAGCAGCAGCTGCTGACCTGTCTGGCCACGGGCGTAGAACGTCCGGCTGACCTGCGCCCCGCCGAAGGAGCGGTTGTCGAGCAGGCCGCCGTATTCGCGGGCAAACGGCACGCCCTGCGCCGCGCACTGGTCGATGATGTTTGCCGACACCTCGGCGAGGCGGTGCACGTTGGCCTCGCGGCTGCGGTAGTCGCCGCCCTTGACGGTGTCGTAGAAGAGCCGGTGCACCGAGTCGCCGTCGTTGGTGTAGTTCTTCGCGGCATTGATGCCGCCCTGGGCTGCGATCGAGTGCGCCCGGCGCGGCGAGTCGTGGAACGTGAACGCCTTGACCCGGTAGCCCAGCTCGGACAGCGACGCCGCTGCGGAAGCGCCTGCCAGGCCGGTGCCCACCACGATGATCTCGAAGCGACGCTTGTTGTTCGGGTTGACCAACTTCATCGAGAACTTGTGGTCGGTCCACTTGTCGGCCATCGGTCCCGGCGGTACGCGGGAGTCGAGCACGCCGTTAGATGCACCGTTCATGGTTGCTGCGGTCTCCTCAGAAGCCATCTCAGTGAGCCTCCGCCTCTTCGGCCAGACATTCGAGATCGACGCTGCTGCATTTCCCGTTGTCCTCGTTCACGAGGCCGGCCTGCACGAGCACTGGGAAAGACAGATTGCCGATCAGGACTACGCCGGCCAGCACTGTCGCCAAGTTGCGGCGCAGGCCGTTGTAGCGAGGGTTGTTCACACCGAGGCTCTGAAACATGCTCCAGGTGCCGTGGAAGATGTGCACCGCCAGCGCCACATTCGCCACGACGTAGATGATCGCGACCGGTATGGAGGACAGTGACTCGACCACGTTGTGGTACGGGTTGCCCCGCACATAGGCATCGCCCAGCCACCAGCCCCAGGTCAGGTCGGCAAGGTGGAACAGCACGTACAGGCCCACGATCGGACCCGTCCAGCGCATCGTGCGCGAGGCGTAATTGGCTGCGATGTAGTCGCGCTTGGATTCGTACTTCTTGGCGCCGCCCACGAAGCTGGCCCGATCCGAGGCCAGGCGGCTTCGCTCCTTGAGCGTGTACGCCGAATGCAGATGCACCAAGAACATGGCGAGAAGACCGACTCGCATGATCCACAGCAGCAGCGTGCGGGGCACCAGTCCGCCTCCGAGCTCGCGCAGCGTCTCGGCGTACTCGTACATCCGAGAGGGGCCCTCGTAGATGTGCAGGTTGCCGATCATGTGCACGATGACGAAGCCCAGCAGCCCGATGCCGGTCAGCGCCATCACCCACTTGCGACCCACAGATGACTGGTAGATGTTCAACGGGAACGGCAGCGCACGGCGGGTCTTGAACACCGGAACCGAACCGGCAGGCTGCGTGGCAGTCGGCGCCATGTGCTCCTCCTGTGGGTGACGTTCGGGGGACAGTGTGCAGTGGCGGCACAGCCGGCCGGGCTGACCCGGTCAGCGAACTGGATGCGACGTGGTTTCGGTGCGAGACCGCAGAGAGCGGTTCGCGCGGCCTCGAACCGTACTTGCGCGCCTTCCGCTCTGCGCAATTCGTCGTGGGTTGCTGGTCAGGGCGTTAGAGGCCCCCAAGCAGCCACGCGGGACGCGTGGAGTCTGCGTTGTGGAGGGCGCGACGCACGATGCGGTTATGCACGAGGCCGCTTCCGGGAATGGATCGGTTACCTCCGAGGTGCTGTAACGGCTGCCAAACGGCGACACTCGGGTGGTTGCCGACACGGTCGGTGGCAGCGGCTGCGGCTCGGTCTGCTACCGCACGGAGGCTTCGCTGTCCGCCGCCGAGCACGCTGCGGTCGAGGGTGATCTGTTGGCACAGCAGCGTGCCGGTGGCGTCTGCGGTCTCGTACAGGCCTCGGTGCGCGAGATCGTGCTGAATGATGGTGAGGCTGTCTGGTCCTGTCGGGTGGGGCTCACCGTTCACCAGCAGCTCGGAGCGTTGCGCGCTCACCGTGCGGATGCCTGTTGTGCACTGCACCGTGTGACTCGTCCGCTCGTCGACGGACAGGGCAACGCTGACGTCGTAACGGGGCTGGACTCCCATTCCGGAGGGCCACCACAGCGCCGGCTGATCGAGTGCGACCAGCCATTCGAGGTTGTTGCGTCCTCGCGCCAGCACTGGTGACGACCTCGCCAGGCCATTGCCGATCGTCGGGCTTGTTGGGGGCGCTGGGCTTGTCGGCGGCGCTGGGCACGGCAACACCGTCGTGGTGACTTCGGATCGGTGGGTGGCGGCGCTGTCGACTGTTGCGGAGATGCGCAGCACTGCCCGGTCGTAGTCAGCCTCGATGACCAGGACGCGTGCACGCTCGATGCGTGCGGGGCCCGTTCGTTCAATCCGGATGTCGGCGACCGGGGTGTCAAGTGCCGGTTGCGGTCGGTTCGGCGGGTGGGCTGCTTCGATGGCGACCAGATGTGTGGCCCCGTGAGCGTCACCGGGCCCCAGACGTCCCGTGATCTCGAAGGCTCGCTGGTAGTGCCGGCCACGGACGTCACCGAGATAGGCCCCGTCCAGCCAGATATGACCGAGCCCGCAGAGGCCGCTGGTGACCAACCAGTCGCGGGCATCGAAATCCGTGTCGGATCCGTCCGGGATGGGAGGGTCGAAGTGGCGTCGGTACAGAACGGCATCGGCGTCGCCGAGCCCGTCGTCGAGCCACCAGCGACCTGGCGAGCGCGACACCGTCCAGCCCGAGTCGTCGAGTGATCGATCAGCGACTGTGCGCCATTCGCCGTGCCCGGCCGCTCGAACCAACCACTCTCCGGTGAGCGGCACGGCTTTGGCACCGGACTCCTCGACGAGCGACCACTCGACGCTCACCCTGTCCCCCCGTCTCGGTGACCGCACGTGCGCGCTGTGCGAGCGCTGCACCCGGCGCACCTGGTCTCGTCGCGACGGTAGCGGTCGCCGATGCCGAATCCGGCGCCTGTCGCCACGAGTGCCGGGGGCTAGGTTGCCCGCCATGACGCAACCCACCACGCTCGGCGAACTGCGCAAGATCGGCTGGGAATCCCGACCGGTCAAAGAGGAGATGCGCGCCAACGCCGCGACGGCCATCGCCGCGGGCCAGCCGCTGTTCGAGGGAGTGCTGGGCTTCGAGAACACGGTGCTGCCGCAACTCGAGAACGCGATGCTCGCTGGGCACGACGTCGTCTTTCTGGGCGAGCGCGGGCAGGCCAAGACACGGATGATCCGATCACTGGTGAACCTGCTCGACGAGTGGATGCCCTACATCGAGGGCTCGGAGATCTTCGACGATCCGTACAACCCAGTCTCTCGGCATGCCCGCGACCTCGTTGCTGAGCGCGGCGACAACACACCCATCGCCTGGGCGCATCGCAGCGTCCGCTACGGCGAGAAGCTGGCCACGCCGGACACCTCGATCGCCGACCTCATCGGCGAGGTGGACCCCATCAAGGTGGCCGAGGGCAGGTACCTCTCAGACGAGCTCACGCTGCACTACGGCCTGGTGCCGCGCACCAACCGCGGCATCTTCGCCATCAACGAGCTGCCGGATCTTGCCGAGCGCATCCAGGTGGGCCTGCTGAACGTGCTCGAAGAGCGCGACGTGCAGATTCGCGGCTACAAGATCCGCTTGCCACTCGACGTGCTGCTCGTTGCCACGGCCAATCCAGAGGACTACACGAACCGGGGCCGCATCATCACGCCGCTGAAGGACCGTTTCGGCGCCCAGATCCGCACCCACTACCCGCTCGACGTCGACACCGAGATGGACATCGCCGCGGCCGAGGCTCGCCCGCTCGATGCCGAAGGCATCTCGGTGACGCTGCCGGAATTCATGTCCGAGATCGTGGCGACCTTCAGCCATGTGGCCCGTTCGAGCAGCCACGTCAATCAGCGCTCAGGCGTCTCGGTACGCATGACCGTCACGAACACCGAGACGCTGGTCGCCAACGCCGCTCGCCGGGCGCTGCAGCGCGGCGAGTACCACGTCGTGCCGCGCGTCAGCGACCTCGAAGCGCTCATGAGCTCCACCGCGGGCAAGATCGAGATTGAGTCGATGGAGGAAGGCCGCGACGGCAAGATCGTCGAGACGATGCTGCGTGCCGCGGTGCTCGAAGTCTTCAAGAACCGCTTCTCACCAGACGAGCTGACCGATGTCGTAGCCAGCTTCGGCGAGGGCAAAGTGGTCCACACCGGCGACGACCTGGGCTCCGAGGCCTACATGGAACTGCTCGAAGGCAACCCGGCGCTCGCAGTTGCGGCTGAGTCGCTTGTGGCCAACGCGGTCGATGCCGCAGCGGCCAGCGAGGGCGTCGCGCCAGCGGTGCTCGCTTCCGCCGTCGAGCTGGTGCTCGAAGGCCTGCACCTGTCCAAGCGGCTCAACAAAGAACACGTCGGTGCCCGCGCCACCTACCGCGGGCGCGGTTGAGTCGCTGTCCCGACTGCGACCGTGACAGAGTGAAGGCCATGGCGGTGGGCGTTCGGTTCCCGAGGCGATTGGCGGTTTGCGCGGTCGACGGAGCAAGGACAGTGGGCGTTCGATGAAGATTCGCTGGCGTCGGGCCCGCCGCGAGGGCACCCGCTTCCGCTATTCGGCTTGGGACGGCACCCAGACCGGCTTCGACTTCGACGCGGACAGCCTCTTCGCCGAACTGACCGACGATCTGCTGTATCACGGCGACCTGAATGCTGCGCTGCGGCGCCTGATGCAACAGGGCTTCACCGACGCCGACGGCAACCGGCTCGAAGGGCTTCGCGAGATGCTCGAGCGGCTGCGCGAGCGCCGCTCGGAAATGCTCGATCAATTCGATCTCGGCGGCGTCTACGACGACATCGCCCGTGAGCTCGGCGAGATCACCGACACCGAGCGCGAGGCACTCGAACAGTTCGCGCACGATGCCACCGACAGCGGCGACGAGCGACGCAGCGAGATCGCCCAGTCCAGCGCCGCCGAGCGCAACTTGCAACTCGACATGCTGCCGCCCGACCTCGCCGGGAAGATGCGGGGCCTGCAGAGCTACGACTTCGAATCTCCCGAAGCCCGCGAACAGTTCGCCGAGCTGGTGGAGCGGCTGCGACAAGAGGTCGCCCAGAGCTACTTCGACCAGATGACGGGCGCGATGGGCAACATGAGCCCCGAGGACTTGGCCCGCACCAAGGACATGATGGCCGAGCTCAACCAGATGCTCGAACAGCGCGCCCGGGGCGAAGAGCCCGACTTCGAGGGCTTCATGGACCGCTACGGCGATTTCTTCCCCGAGAACCCCCAGACGCTCGACGAGCTGCTCGAGATCATGGCCAAGCGCATGGCGGCCATGGCCTCGATGCTCAACTCGATGACGCCGGCCCAACGCCAGCAGCTCGCCGACCTGGCCGCGCAATTCATGGACGACATGGATCTGCAGTGGCAGGCCCAGCAACTCGCCCAGAACCTCCAGCAGGCATTCCCCGGCATGGGTTGGGAGCGGGGCTACCAGTTCGGAGGCGACGATCCGTTGTCGATGTCCCAGGCCGCCGATGTGCTGGGCCAACTCGGCGACCTCGATGCGCTCTCAGAGATGCTGCAGGGTGCCGTCAGCCCCTCCGCGCTGGCCGAGGTGGACCCGGAGCGGGTGCGTGAGCTGCTCGGCAACGAGTCCGCTGAGGCGTTGGAGCAGCTCAGCGAGATGGCTCGGATGCTTGAGGAATCAGGGCTTGCCCAGCACACCGAAGGCAGGCTCGAGCTCACGCCGCGGGCGCTGCGACGCATCGGCCAGAACGCTCTGGGCGACCTGTTCGACCGTCTCATGGACGACAAGGTCGGCAGTCACCAGGTGCACAAGACCGGCATCGGCCACGAACGGGCTTACGAGACCAAGCCCTACGAATTCGGCGACACCTTCAATCTCAATATCGAGCGCACCGTGCGCAACGCCATTGCCCGCCAGGGGACCGGCACGCCGGTGCGGCTGACGCCCGACGACTTCGAGATCGAGCGGACTGAGCTGCTTTCTCGGGCCTCGACGGTGCTGATGCTGGACCTGTCGCTGTCGATGCCGATGCGTGACAACTTTCTTCCCGCGAAGAAGGTCACGATGGCGCTGCACTCGTTGATCTCAACGCAGTTCCCGCGTGACTACCTCGGCATCGTGGGCTTTGCCGAGTCAGCCAACGAGCTGAAGGCGTCGCAGCTGCCGGAGGTGTCGTGGGATTTCGCCTACGGCACCAACATGCAGCACGGCTTCATGATCGCTCGGCGCCTGCTGGCCCGCCAGAGCGGCTCGAAGCAGATCATCATGATCACCGACGGCGAGCCGACCGCCCACCTCGGGCGCGACGGGCGTCCGTTCTTTGCCTACCCGCCGGTGCGCGAGACCATCGAGGCGACGCTGTTGGAAGTGGCCCGCGCCACCCGCGAGGACATCCGCATCAACGTGTTCATGCTCGACCCGAACAGCTACCTGCGGGCGTTCGTGGAGAAGATGACCGAGATGAACGGCGGCCGGGCGTTCTTCACGAGCCCGCACGATCTGGGCAACTACGTGCTGGTCGACTTCCTCGAGCACCGGCGGCGCCTGAGCACGAGCGGCCGGTTCTAGGCGCTCGCACCATCCGTATTGGCGCACCTTCTCCCGATTCGAGGGCTTGACGCCCAGGGCAACCGCGGCGCCGCCGGCTTCGAGCATTGGTTCCTGCCAGATCGCGGCCATTGCTTCGCCCCTCAAGCGTGTCCGGTGCAACAACCTGCGTTCGATGTCATCGACGACGTCAGGTACCCGCTGTCGATACGGTTGCGTAGAGCCAGATTGGGTCATGTGCGCTGATTTGCAGGTTGCGTTGTTCGGCCACTCTCAGGACGCCACGTGGCAGCGTGAGACGCACCGGTCGTTCTCAGCGCATGAATGGAGAACGCTTCTCGCTTCACATTGATGTTGCTGTGAGCTCGGATCCGTCGGTGGGAATGGCGATTCGCTCGTCGTCGAACACGGCCACGAGTTCGAGACGGCCTCCCATGGCTTCCATGGCGCTCAGCCAAGTGGAGAGCAGGTTGTCGCCGGCTGTCTCCATCGCCGAGATAGACGCTTGGGAACGCTGCATCTGCTGGGCGAGGTTGACCTGTGTGATGTCGCGACGCTTGCGGACCTCAGCGAGGCTGAATGCCACAGCGTCGGCCCGGGCTGCTTGCTTGATTGCGTCGATGCGGGCGCGGCGTTCAGGGCTGATCTCGCCGACGATGTCGCTGAACTTTCGATGTCCCATGTTGTGTGATCCTCCTTCGTTCATTCGTGCGCGGTGTGGCGGGGGTTCGCGGCGCCGATCTCGCCCAGGTATCGCTCGTAGAGACGCTCGGCTTCGGGAATCGCTGTCTTGTACCAGCTGTTCCATTGGCCGCCCTTGTCGCCGCCGACCAGCAAGATGGCTTCGCGGTGCGGGCCGAACATGAAAAGTACGCGCAAGTTCTTCGCGGCACCGGGCGGCCGGAGCTCTTTCATGTTGTGATGCTTGGAACCCTCAATCCGGTCAGCACGGGGCCGGCCCAAGCGAGGGCCGTGCTCCCGGAGCATTTCGACAGCCGCCACAAGCCCGTCTGGATGCGCTTCGGCAAGGCCGTCGTACCATTCGGCAAATTCGTCTGTGCCGCTCACCTCCCACTTCACAATCAGATTATAGAGCGTACTCAGTATAGAGACAAGTCGATATATGAGTCGATGGGGCACTTCC
The DNA here is from genome assembly GCA_965226645.1 of Candidatus Poriferisodalis sp. Lineage (GTDB taxonomy): Bacteria > Actinomycetota > Acidimicrobiia > Acidimicrobiales > Poriferisodalaceae > Poriferisodalis. Next base: position 682,238 of record CBDDDL010000002.1, on the reverse strand, counting down.
TCAGGCGCATAGGAGTCCACGGTGCATGAGCCGAAGCGCAATGCCAAACCCACGGATCAGGTGTCTGCCGGAACGTAGTGGAATCCTCAGCCCGTTCGGTTCTCTCGGGAGGAAGCGGTGTGAGTCGCCGCTACCTCATCTGTGTTGGTTTACGCGTTGTGTCGTTCGTAAACCAACACACTCGCATGGAGTTTGAGTGATGTGTGTTGGTTTGTGACAGTTGTTGGCGTGGCCGCTCAGGCGTTCGGCAGGGGCGGGGCGACGTTGCGAACGGTGAAGACACCGATCGCGGAGATCAGCACGAGGCTGCCGCCGACGACGCCTAGCGCTGTGGTGCCGAGGGTGTCGATCAGTACACCGCCGAGCAGCGGTCCGCCGGCGCGGCCTGCGGCCATGACTGCTTGGGCGTCGCCTGCACGTTCTTCGGGATAGCGGGACCGGCTGGCCAGGACTTCGAACACTCCCGGTATGGCCAGCCAGAAGAAGAAGCCCCACGCCACGAGGGCACCGAAGAACAGCCACGATTGCGTTGATGTCGCGATGAGGATCAGGCACGCCGCTGTGGCTGCCATCGGGGGACCCGGAAACTTGCGGGGGGCCTTCCATCGAACCGCCGGGATCCCAACCAGGGCGTTGAGGCTGAAGGCGACAGCGATCACCGTCACTGACATCGATGTGTTGCCGGTTCCCAAGACGACGGCGAACACGAAGACCGACGAGCCGCCGAGGGTGAACAAGCCCAGACAGATCAGCAGGATCCGGGCGGCGGGCACGGCACGATTGCGCGTGGTCGCTCTCGGGAGATCGTCCACTGCGCTTCGGTAACCGAACGCGAGAGGGATGAGCGACACGCCCGCCAACGCAGCGAACACGAGTCGTGCGCCGCCAGCTGTGAGGAGCACCGAGATGAGCGGTGCAGCGATCAGTCCGACCAAGGGGCCGGTCACCGCCACATCGTCCATTCGGCGCGTGTCGCCGAAGGCCTGAACCCATCCGTACCAGGCCAGAAGCCCAAGAGCGAGACCGCTGACAAGCCGCAACGCCACGAGCACCGCGAATGCGGGCAGGGCGGCCGATGCCAGATTGGCTGCCGCAGCCGCCCCGAGACTGGTGACGAAGACCCACCCGCGTGGCTGCAGCCAGCGACCGGCGCCCCATGAGGTCACCACGAAACCGCCCAGCTGGAACACCCCGATCATGGAAGCTGCGCCGAGGCTGATGCCGTAGTGCTCGGAGATCTCCGGCAACAGGAACGGCGTCGACACGAACGCGAGGGCGCTGAAGCCGACCGCGAGCAGGATGCCGATCTTGACTGTCGGCCGCAGAAGCAGCGCGAGCCGGATGGGGAATTGCACCAGCGGACGCTACTGCTGAGAACGACTATTCGAAGTTCAGGCGGGCTGCAAACCCGTGAGGACCATGGCGGCGAATTGGCGGGCGAGGTCGTCGAGGCGGAGTTCGCCGCCGGGGCGGTACCAGCTCGCGAGAGAGTTGAGGCCCGAGATCATCAGCCTGGCGAGGACCTTGGCGTTGGTGTCTGCGCGCAACGAGCCGTCGGCCTGGCCTTCGGAAATCAGCCCCACCCAGAGGTTCGCGAATTCACGCAGCGGCACCGTGAGGTTCTCGCGGGTGTGCGGCGGCGACTCGTTGTAGCAGCGAATGTTGGCGACGGTGAAGCTGCTCGCGGCCACGATGCAGTTCACGTACGCCACGATGGTCTCGGCCAGCCGATCCGAGCCCGAGGCATCAGGACCAAGAGCCTCGAGCGCCGCGTCGATGGCGCTGCGGGCGTGGTCGATGCCGACCCGCAGCACCTCTTCGACGATCGCGTCTTTCGAGTCGAAGTGGTAGTAGAGGCTGCCGGCCTGCATCTCGGCGGCGCCGGCGATGTCGGTCAGCGTGGTGGCGGCGTAGCCGCGGCACGAGAGCAGACGCGCGGCAGCGTCAAGAATGCGCATCCGGCTGCGCTCGCCTTTGCGGACCCGACGGCCGTTGCCGTTGATGTCGTTCTCTTCGGCTTCGGTGGCGACGGTGCTGTCCATGGGGCCCGATTCGGCGGAACTGCCGGCGACTGCGCCTGAACTGCCGGAGGCTGCATCGGTGCTGGCCATGCCGTAGGAAAACCTAGTCCTGAACGTGCGTTCATGTAGTGGCTGAACGCGCACCTGTGTCTTGACACCCGCAGACGACAGCCGCCGGAACGTGCCGTAGTGCACTCACCTACACTCCGCGAAGTGGTCGCGCGGGGCGGCTGCGGGTCGAGCCGACGGGGGTTCGGGGTGAAGTTCAGCTTGTTCATGTACTGCACGATCGGCCGCCGCCACGAGTTAGAAGGCGGCCTCGCAGGACTCAACAACGACTACTACCAGCGCATGCTCGGCGAGATTGCCGAGATCGCGCGCTTCGCCGACGAGGCCGGCTGGTACGGCTTGGGCCACCCAGAGCACCACCTGCAGATCGAGGGATTCGAGATCTCCAACGATCTGAATCTGATGGCCAGCTGGATTGCCCAGCACACCACCCGGCTGCGCCCGATCGCCTGCGGCTACGTGTCGACCACGCACAACCCGCTGCGGGTTGCAGAGCAGGTGGCAACCCTCGACCACATGACCGGTGGGCGGCTGTGCTTCGGCGTGGTGCGCGGCTACCAGCACCGCTGGGTGGATCAGTTCAAGATCCGCCCCGACCTCGCCGCAGTCGGCAAGTGGAACCGCGACACCCACGACGACGCGTACAACCGCCGGTTCTTCGAAGAGTTCGTCGATGTGGTGCTGACAGCGCTTCGCAGCGAAACGTTCTCCTATGAGGGCGAGTTCTGGCGCTTCCCCAACGACAACCTGAACCCGCACACCCACACCGTGTATTCCGACTACGGCGCTGGCGTCGATGCGGACATGACCATCCACGAAGTCGGCATCGCGCCACGCCCGCTGCAGTCACCGCACCCGCCGCTGTACGGCGGGTTCACGATGTCGATGAGCTCGGCCGTGTTCTGGGCGCGTTATGGCGGCACGCCGATCGTGCTGAGCGACAAGATGGATTTCTGCGAGGCGCTCTGGAAGGCGTACCGCGAGGAGGCCGCTCGCCACGGTGTCGACAAGCCCCGTGGGCACGAGTGCGGCTGGGGCGGGGTGGCCGTGTGCGCGCCCACCGACGAGGAGGCCTGGCGCCAGTTCGCCGACATGGAGTGGTTCTGGAATCAGTGGGCCATCCAGTTCGGCCAAGGCATGCCGCTGCAGCTCGTCGGCAGCCCCGACACCATCAGCCGCCAGATCGAAGAGGCGCAGACGCTGCTCGGCATCGAGGAGGCGTTCTTCCTGGTGCCCCAGGGCATCCACTCCGCCGACCAGATCAACTCGTCGCTCGAACTCATCAGCGACAAGGTGATGCCTCGCTTTGCGTGAGCCGGACCGAGAGCCCATCACCCAGCCGCCCCCGGACCGACGGCATCGGGGGCTGGGTTGATCTCCGGCATCTCCGAGCGCACAGTCACCGCAGCAGACGGTTCGGGTGCCGTTGTTGTGACCCCGCGTGGCGAACTCGATCTGGGAGCCATTGCGTCGCTGGACAGTGCGCTGCGGTCGGCGCTGGCCACCGCAGGTTCGCCGCCGAGGCTCATCGTGGACCTGACCGATGTCGACTTGTTGGCACCGGTGGTCCTCGGCGTGCTGCTCGACGCTCGGCGGCGCTGTCAGGGCGCTGGGGGCGCAATGTCGCTGGTCGTCACGGACCGTGAAATCAGCGCCACGCTGGTCGACACCGGTGTCGAGCCGCTCTTCGAAATGGCTTCCGGGATACAGGACGCCGTGGAGCGTCTTACTGTCGGCTGAACATCGGTTGACGAGGCACCCCGGAGGCTGATCGGCGGCAAGGCACCAGCGACGGTGGCCGTATCCTTTGCGCCCGTATGGCCGGACCGGAGTACCTGTACCAGCGGGAGACTTTCGCAGGCGGGAGCAGCCGGCTTGCTCGCTTTTTGGCGCGGCCGATCTTGAAGTTCGTCCACCGCGAGGTGGCTGGCAGCGTGCTGTTGCTGCTGGCGACCAGCGCAGCGCTCATCTGGGCAAATTCGCCCTGGAGCGACGCCTACGTCGACTTCTGGCACACGCACATCGACATCTCGGTCGGCGGTTTTCACCTGCATCCGCTCACACTCGAGGAGTTCGTGAACGACGCGCTCATGGCGTTGTTCTTCTTCGTGGTCGGCCTCGAGATCAAGCGCGAGCTGGTGACGGGTTATCTGGCGAGCGTGCGCGCGGCCACGCTGCCGGCGATTGCAGCAATCGGCGGGATGGTCGCGCCGGCGCTGCTGTACTTCATGCTCAATCCGTCCGGCGATGCCGCGTCAGGTTGGGGCATCCCGATGGCCACCGACATCGCGTTCGCCGTGGGCGTAGTGGCGCTGCTGGGCTCGCGGATTCCGCCGATGCTGAAGCTGTTCTTGCTGACATTGGCGATCGTCGACGACATCGGCGCCATTGCCGTGATCGCCATCTTCTACACGAGCGACCTGAATCTCAAGTGGCTGCTGCTCGCCGTCGCGCTCCTCGTGGTCATCAGGCTGCTCACCGTGATGCGGGTTTGGGCCCTCGAGATCTACTGGGTGATCGGTTTGGTTGCCTGGTACGCCACGCTCGAATCGGGTGTCCATGCCACCATCGCTGGTGTCGCGCTGGGCCTGCTGACGCCTGCGAGGCCGCTGCTCGGCCGGGGGCAGGCTCAGGACGTGGTGGACCATCTGCCGGAACGTCCCAGCATCGAGCAAGTCCACCAAGCGTCGTTCCTGGTGCAGGAATCCGTGCCGATGACTGAACGGCTGGAGACGATGTTCCACCCGTTCACGGCATTTCTCATCGTGCCGCTGTTCGCCCTCGCGAACGCTGGCGTGCCGCTGTCGGGCGACGCGATCTCCGATGCCGCAGGCTCGCCGGTGACCTGGGGCGTGGTGGCGGGTCTAGTCATTGGCAAACCGGTGGGGATCACGCTGTTCACCTGGGTAGCGACCCGCTTCGGATTCAACCTGCCCGAGGGAATGAACTGGCCGCAGTTCATCGGCATGGGCTTCGCCGCAGGCATCGGGTTCACCGTGTCGATCTTCATCACGGGCTTGGCGTTTGACGACGGCGGCATCACCAACCTCGCCAAGATCGGCATTTTGGTCGCCTCCGCCGGCGCGGGCGTAGCAGCGCTCGTGATACTGGCTCTGTCGGGCAAAGCAGGCGATCATCCCGACGAGCCGCCTACCGGCATGATCAGCGACCGCAGCGCGCCGCCGGAGTCTGCAGCCGCCGATAGCTAGCCTCGCTGCCCGGAATCCCCCCTGGCTGGCCCTCGAGAATGCGACAGTGGTGTCGGCCATGACCGAGACCTCGGTTCGGTGCGCTCTCTGCTCGCCGTTCGCGCAGCGGCAGCTAGCTTCTCATGACCGTGACAAGGTTCCGTCGGCTGTTCGGCCTCGTGTGTCTCGCGGTGTTGCTAGGCGTGACGCTGGCCGTGCAGCCGTTGGGGGCGGCGCAAACCGACACGTCGGGCGGCGGCGTAGTGGTGATTGCAAACGGCTGGTCGTCCGCGGATGTGGGCGCTGCGGCGCCGTTGGCGAATCGACTGGGCGGACGCGTGCTGTATGCGTCGGCGGACGCACTCGGCACGGAGGCAGCGGATGCGCTGAAGCAGCTTTTGCCGTCCAAGATCATCCTTATGGGCGGCACTGCGGCGCTGACCGCTGCGATTGATGACGAGCTGTTCGAACTCTTGCCGAGTGTGCGCGTGGATCGCCTCAGCGGCGCCGACCGGATCGATACTGCGGCAAGAGCAGCGGCGTTCTACTGGCCAGCCGCTCCCCCGGGTCGGGCGGTGGTGGTCGCTAACGGCTGGTCGCCCGCTGACGTGGGCGCTGCAGCGCCACTGGCCGCGGGGCTGAGCGGCAGCGTGCTGTTCTCGTCTCAACCCGAGCTCGGTGAATCCACGGTCACAGCGTTGGCTCAGCTGGCGCCGTCGAAGATCATCCTGGTGGGCGGAACCGCCGCTCTGTCAACGGACATCGAGGCACAGCTCGCCGAACTCCTCGACAGAGTTCCTGTCGAGCGGCTCGCGGGCGCCGACCGGATTGACAGTGCTGCCAAGGCAGCGTTGTTGGCGGCCGCACCCGCCGGCAGCCCAGTGGTGATCGCCAACGGCTGGTCGCCAGCGGATGTGGGCATCGCTGCTCCGCTGGCCGCGGCGCTGGGCGGCAGCGTGCTGTTCTCCAACACAGACACGCTCGGAGCCTCCAGCAGCGATGCGGTTACCCGTCTCGCCCCGACTGATGTGGTGTTGGTCGGCAGCGTCGCCACATTGACCGGCAGTATTGAGACGGAGCTAGCGGCACTTCTCGACCCAGTTTCGGTAGTGCGGATTGCCGACACCGACCGAATCGGCGCTGCTGCCTCGGCGGCGCTGTACGCGCAGGCCAATCAAGTTGTGCCTGAACGGCTCCCGACGGCGTGGCTAGCCCGTATCAACGCTTACCGAACCGGATCGGGGCTCTCCGAAGTTGTGGACCGTCCCGATCGTTCGGAGGGAATAAGGAAGCATCTCGAATACCTTCGATTCACCGACCCCTCGCTTCGGATCGGTACGTACGCGAATGCGCACTATGAGAATCCGGCAAGCCCCCACTACAGCGACGCTGGCGCTGCCGCGGGTCGATCATCCAACTTGGGCGTCGCGACGAGCGATGCCGCGGCAATCGATCAATGGATGGCTGCCCCATTTCGTGCCATTGGTATCTTGCGCCCCCAGCTCGAGAGCGTCGCTTTCGCGCGCGTCGACGGCGTTGGACTGAACACCGGATTGGACGTCATTCGCGGACTTGGCCACACAACCCACGACGACATCGTGCTGTTTCCAGGTCCCGGCAGTTGGGTTCCACTCATGCGCTTCCGGGGCGAGTTGCCCTCGCCGCTCGAGTCGTGCGAGGGATACCGCGCTGGCGCTGTGGGACTGCCGCTGATCATCATGCTTCCCACTGATACCGACCCCCTGGCCGTCGCCGAGCTTGTCGGCCCTGGAGGTTCACACCATCGAACCGCCGACGGCACGCTGTGCCGCGTGGATGAGCACACCTATACGACGACCGACGCTGTCTACGGAGGAACTGGACGCTCCATCTTGCGAGGGAGCAATGCGGTGTTCCTCATCGCCGATACCCCGCTCATTCCAGGAAGATGGACAGCCACTTACCAATCCTCAGCCACTGTCGAACCGGTGAGCTGGTCCTTCAACGTGTACGAGTAGACGTCTGCGCGCACTTGCTGCGAACGCGAACGCAGGTCATGCTGCCGAGCGTTTGAATCACCCCGAGTCTCTACGAAACGGTGAACATGACGATGAGGACTACCCAATTGGCTCTGCGATCGGATGCTCCCAATTGCAGGACTACCTCGCGTGCAGTCCAAGCTGCAGGCAAGGCCACGACATAGCTGAGCTCAGAGAAGTTGCAGGATTGGTAGCGGCGCCGAATCCGCCCCACGAGGCTCACCAGCCGTTCCGCCGCAGGCCGCCGGCGTCAGCAGCGCAACTCGCCGGGGCAGCGTTCGGCATTGGCCGACTCCTGCGGTTCCGGTCCAGGTGCCGTCGGTGTCGAACGTCTGGGTTGCTCCGACCGGGCCGCCGTTGGAGTCGGTTCCTCCGTCGATGCTGACCGACCATGTCCGGCCGGCGAAAATTGTGAACATCGCCGTCTGGAGCCTGCCGCTAATGCTGCGCACCTCGCCATCGCGAGAACCCGTCAGAAACGAGCTGCCACCGGCACTCCAGCTGATCGTCCAATTGTCAGGCTCCGCAACGTTCGAGGTAGCGGTGAACTCCCACACAGCCCTCAGGTAACCTGTCGAAGACGCGGCACTAACGCACAATCCGACCTCACCATCGGATAGCGACTGGGCGCAGCAGTAGCGGTCGTGGTGGTGGCGTCGTCGGTGCTGCTGAAGTCGATGAGGACAGCCACGGCGATCTCGCTTGCCGGTTCCCCGTCGCTCGCTGAGCGTGTCCCGTCGTTGCTTTCGGACACTACGCCGAGGCAGAACGCGGCATCGGCGCCGCCCGCCGTGAGCGAGGCGACTGTCTCCAACAGATTCGGCATTCTGTTTGCGTCCGCGTGCGCAGGCCTCGCGGCACTCGTCTTGTTGGCTCTGTCGGGCAAGGCCGGCGATCCGGCGTCCCACAGATGATTTCTTGGTTCCTGGTCGGTCCTGCCCTAGATGCGGGGTGCCGCCGATGGTCTTCGGCGGCGGTACGCGTAGCGACTGCCAAGTCACGATGTTGACCGCCGCTCCTGCGGCAGTTGGACTTTTCCCAGCGAGTGCTCGGTGAACGCTGCCATTCTGTCGACTTGGCTGCCAACGATAATACGAACGACTATTTTCTGGGCGTGCGAATGCCGGCAAGCTCCCGGGCGCGGGTCACCGTTGTCGCGCTGCTGGCAGTCGTCCTAGGGACTGTGGCGGCGTTGGGGATCCTGGCCGGGTCCGCGGCCGCCCAGGACGGTGTCACTGTGACGGCGTCGTCGTCGACGGTCGTTGAGGGCGCGGACGCGCGCTTCGTGCTGGTGCGCACCGGGGCGACGGACACCGCGGCGACGGTGGATGTGGGCGTGACCGAGACGGGATCCATGCTGGGGGGAGCGGCTACGAGATCGGTCACGTTCGAGGCGGACTCCAATAGCGCGACGCTGACACTGCCGACCGTCGATGACGCTGTGGTGGAGTCCGACAGTGAGGTCACCGTGACGGTGGGCTCGTCGTCGGCGACGGTCACCGTGGAGGACGACGACACTGCGGAGTTTGCCTTTTCGGTGTCGCCTTCGGGGCTCAGCGAGGCCGATGCCGACAGCGCGGCCGTGACGGTGACGATCACCAACGGCGTCACCTTCGCGAAGCCCCAGGACATCGACGTCGTCCTCGGCGGCACCGCGGCGGCGGGCGCCGACTTCGTCTTCACCGACGCCGCCGCCAGGCTGGTGACCAAGCCGTTCAGCCTGAGGCTCGCGGCGGGCCAGAGCGAGGCGGCCGGTGTTGTCACAGCAGTCGACGACACCGTCGACGACGACGCCGAGACCGTGGTCGTCATTGCCTCCCACAGCGGCGCCAGCATCGGCTCGGCGGTCATCGCCATCGCCGACGATGACGATGCGGCCCCGGCGCTGGCGCTGGCGGCGCTGTCGATGTCGGGCAATGTCGGGCGGGCGATGTACCCCGCGTTCGACGCTGACACCCTGCACTACGCGGCCGGCTGCTCCGACGACGACCCGGCGACGGTGGACTCCTTGACGCTGGCAATGTCCACCGAGTCGAGCGGCACCCGGCTCGCCGTCGATGGAATCCAGGTCTCCAACGACAACGCTCAGGTGCCGCTCAGCGGGCTCGACGGCACCAGCGACATCGAGATCGTCCTCAGCAACGCGGATGGCGAGGCACGGACCTACACCGTTCACTGCCTCGACCACGACTACCCCACGATCACCGTCACCAAGCAGCCCGGCGCGTGGGAAGGGCTGATCGTCGGCGCGGTGGAGGCAGTGGACCGGCGCGCCGCCTACCAGTGGTCCCCGCTGCAGATCGTGGACACCAACGGCGTTCCGTGGTTCCGTCAGCGCATCGAGAACTTCCGGGTGGCGCACATCAAGCCGCTGCAAGCCGCTAGCTACGCCTACGGCTACGCGAGAACCCCCGGCCCCGACAAGCTGCAGCTGCTCGACGAGAACCTCGAGGAGGCGGGGCCGGCGATAGGCCCTCCGAGCTCGGCTGGCAGCGACGAGGAGATCGACAATCACGACTTCGCAGCCAAGGCCAACGACAACATCGTCATGGTGACCGACGATCCCTCCACCCGCGACCTGAGCGCGTTCACCGACGACAACGGCGATCCCTACAGCACCAACGAGGCAGTGAACGACGAGATCATCCGGGAAGTCACTCCGGCGGGGACCACGGTGTTCACCTGGAACACCAAGGACCACATGGAGCTCGTCGACTGCACCCAGCACCGCTTCACGGCCTCCGAGGGCGAGTACTCCCACTTCAACTCGATCGAGGTCGTCGACGGGAACCTGCTGGTTTCGTTCCGGGGCTGCGCCGCGGTGGTCATGATCGACGGCTCGACCGGCGAGGTGATCTGGCGGCTCGGGCGCAGCAACCTCAGCGACGACGAGTGGCGCGCCAAGGGCCTAAAACCGCCGCTCAAGATCGTGGGCGACCCCTACGGCGAGTTCTGCGGGCAGCACTCGGCCAAGATCCTGGGAAACGGCAACCTCATCATCTACGACAACGGCGTCCACTGCCTGCAAGACCCCGACACCGGCGACACCGCACGGACCAACAACGAGTTCACCCGGGTGGTGGAGTACGCCCTCGACGTGGACAGCGGAGAGGCTGTCTTCGTCCGCCACCACTCCTACAACGACTCGTTCAACGCCGTCACCGTTTCCGCCGGTCTGGTCGCGCCCATCAGCAACGGGAACTGGTTGATCAGCTGGGGCCGCACCACGATGGACCTGCCGGCGGTCACCGAATGGGACCCCGTGACCAACACGGAACTGCTCCACATCAGCTACACCACCTCAGCGGGTGTGCGGGCTATGACGCGCGCGTACCCGATGCGCTATGACGAGTTCCCCGCTGAGACGGCTCCGCTGTCGGCGGTCTTCGCCGAGAGCGACTTCGCCGACGAGGCCTACACGGGCATGTCGGACTCGCCGCAGGTGGTGGTGGCGTTCAACCGGCCGGTGGCGGATTTGGCGGCTGACTCGCCGTCGGTGAGCGTGACCGGCGCGACGGTGGCGTCGGTGCGGGCACATGTGGTGCCCGGCGAGGCAGCCAACGCCTACATTTTCACATTGACGCCGACGGGAACCGACGCGATCACCTTCAGCCTGGTCGCTGACGCCGGGTGCGCGTCGGGGGGCGCGTGCACCGCGGACGGCACCATGCTGTCGGAGGTGCCCGCGGCACGAGAGCTCGCGTTGGACCTGCCGCCGACCATCGACAGCGACGGCGCCTTCGATGTGGCGGAGGCAACTACGGCGGTGGCGACGCTGGCGGCGTCGGATCCCGACACCCCAGCCTCGCAACTCGTGTGGTCGATCCCCGAGGGCGCGGCCGGTGGCGCCGACGCCGACAAGTTCGCGCTGAGCACCGCGGGGGTGCTGGCGTTGTCGGCGGCCAAGGACTTCGAGGCTCCCGATGACGCCGACGGCGACGGCACCTACGAGGTGACGGTGCAGGTGAGCGACGGGCTCAACGACGTTGCCGCGCACCTGGTGGTGACGTTGGACAACGTCATCGAGCTCGTAGCGATCGAAGGGCCTTCAGTGGTGTCGTTCGCGGAGAACAGCTGGTCGCGGGTGGCGACCTTCGCGGCGTCGTCGCCCCAGGACCGCGACGGCATCTCCTGGACGCTCGGCGGCAGCGACGCCGCGTACTTCAGCATCGACGAGCCATCAGGCGCGCTGCGGTTCGACCTCGACCCGGTGACGCCGATGATCGTCAAGAAGCCGCCCGATTTCGAGGCGCCGGTCGACAGCGACGACAACAACGCCTATGCGGTGACGCTGCTGCCCTCGGCAGGGTCGGCCATGGCTGCTTCTGCGTTGAGTGTGACGGTGACGGTGACCGACGCGGACGAGGACGGCACGGTGTCGCTGTCCACGAAGCGGCCTCGCACCGGCGTGGAGGTCACCGCCACCCTGGAGGACCCCGACGATGTGGTGACCGGATCGGCGACGTGGGTGTGGCAGCGCAGCTCCGGATACAACGAATGGGCCGCGATCGCGGGGGCGGACTCGTCGAGCTACACCCCGGCAGCGGCTGACGCGGGCAGCTTCCTGAGGGTCAGCGTCACCTACAACGACAACCACGGCAGCGGCGCGCAGACCCAGGCGACCGCGCCCGAGGTCGTGGCAGCCGATCTGCTCAGCGATCTGTCGATCACCACCAACGACTCCGATGCGACCACCAGCAGCGACGCGTGGCGGCGGATGCGCCCGGCATTCGATGAGCAGACCCTGCACTACTCGGTGGGCTGCAACAACACCGACACGATGACGCTGACCATGACCCCCGCCGACGCATCGAGCCGGATCTCGATCGACGGCACCCAGCACGCCAACCCCGGCACGAACACCTCGATGACAGCCACGCGGGCCGTGACCGGCAACAGCGTCGTGCGCATCGCCCTCACCGACGCCGAGGGCGCGCAGACGCAGTACGTCGTGCACTGCCTCGCCGACAACTTCGCAGAGATCACCGTCGACAAACCTCTGGGCGAGACGGGCGTGCTCGACGAACTGATCCTTTTCCCGTTTGGCGACCGCTTGGTGATCATGGACAGCAACGGGGTGCCGCGCGTCCAACGCAGCGTGAACCAGAGAGGCCGGTTCTATTTCCGGTTCTATCCCGACGTCAACGGCGAGCCCCGATACTCCTACACCAGCGGCGTCGGCCGCGTCCTCGACGAGAACCTGCGCCAGCTCGCGGTGGCGAGAACGGTGGCGCCCCTCACGCGCCAGGACTCCCACGACTTCCGGGTGCTCGAGAACGGGAACTACATGTTGATGGCCTATCAGGACACCGAGCGCGACCTGTCCCATCTCACCTTCACCGATGAGAACGGCCAGCCCTACGGGACCGATGTGTATGTGGAGGACTCGGTCATCCAGATCGTCACCCCCTCGGGGGTGGCGGTGTTCAATTGGAACTCGTGGGATCACATGCCGCTTGAGGACTGCGTGCAGCATTTCTTCCCGCCCGGTGACGGCGACTACGCGCACCTGAACGCGACCCACATGGTGGACGGGCGCATTATCGCGTCGATGCGGGGGTGTTCGCGTGTGCTGTCCATCGACGTGGCGACCGGTGATGTGGTGTGGAGGGTGGGGCCGTCGAATCTCAGCGACGCCGAGTGGGCCGAGCGCGACATCGGGCCGCCGCCGCTCGAAATCACCGGCGATCCCGAGGGCCAGTTCTGTGGCCAGCACGGAACATCGCTGCTGCCCAGCGGCAACCTGATCCTCTACGACAACGGTGCGCAATGCCCAATAGATCCCTGGACCAGACACGACCTCCTCCGAGAGAGCGATGAGTTCAGCCGCGGCGTCGAGTACGCCTTGGACCTCGACAACGGCGAGGCGGTGTTCGTGCGCGACCATTCGCTTCATGGAACGAGAAGCGAGTTCGGCTATCGCGGCGGGAACATCGAGTCCCTCAGCAACGGCCACTGGCTGATCAGCTGGGGAAACTCCCGTGGACGGAATCCCCAGAATGATCCCCCATCCGAGACCATGACCCAGGCCGATCCCGACACCGGCGAGGAATGGCTACGCCTGGGCGGTTCTGGCGCCGGTGTCGGCGACCTTCGCGGCGCCGTCATGGGGCCGGAGGCGTTGGCGGAGGCTCCTGAGCTGTTGGAGGCGTGGGTGTTGGCGGGCAGTGATACGTCGGTGTTTCATTCGGGTGTGGGCGATGTTGCGCAGGTGGCGGTGGTGTTCAATCGGCCTGTGGCGGATTTTGGGGTTTCGACTCCGTCGTTGAGCGTTCAGGGCGCGTCGGTGACGGCGGTGGCGCCATTGCTGGTGGCGGGCGAGCGGGCGAATGCGTATTTGGTGTCTTTGGCTCCTGAGAGTGCGGCTGCGATCATTGTGTCGGTGGTTGCTGGTCGGGGGTGCGATGTTGGCGGGGTTTGCGCGGCCGACGGCTCGACGTTGTCGGGTGTGCCTTCGTCGCTGGTGATCGGTTCGCCGGTGTCGGTGTCGTTCGGCGCGGCCTCTTACAGCGTGGGTGAGGGCTCGACGTTGCAGGTGCCGGTGGTGCTGAGCAGAGCCCACGGCGGCGGTGTGGAGATCGAGGTGCAGATCGTCGCGTCGGGTCTCAGCGCGTCGGCTGGTGAGTTCTCGGTGGCTTCTGAGGTCAGCTTCGCGGCTGGCGAGACCCGCAAGACGGTTATGTTCGACGCTGCTGACGATGTGTTGGTGGAGGGTCCCGAGACGGTCGAGCTCAGCTTGGGCGCGCTTGCGCCGGGGTTCTCTGAGGGCTCGACGGCTGTGGCGACGGTCACGATCACCGACTCCGACACCGCCGCGATCGGGTTCAGCGTCGCGAGCAGCGAGGTCTCTGAGGGAGGCGAGACTGAGCTGACGTTCGCCATCACCAACGGCGTCACCTTCGCGGCGGACCAGGCCATCGACATCACCGTGGCCGGGTCGGCCGACGCCGCCGACGACTTCATGCTCTCAGACTCCCAGAACCGGACGCTGTCGGCGCCGTACTCGGTCACCTTGGCGGCGGGGGCGACGCAGGTCAGTGCCGTTGTGCGTGTGGTGAACGACTCTGATGCCGAGTTGGCTGAGACCGTTGTATTGAGCGCCAGGCTCGCGTCGACCAACACCTCGATCGGTTCGCGCACCGTCACCATCCCCGCGAGCGACTGGGGCGTGCCCGAGGTCACGATCACACCGGTCGGGGCCGTGTCAGAGGGCGAAGACGCCGTGTTCACGCTGAGGCGCACCGCCACCTTGGGGACCACGTTGGACCAGGCGCTGTCGGTGCGTGTCGAGGTGACGGCGATCGGCGGGATCCTCAGCGGCGCGCCGCCGTCGACGGTGACGTTCACCGCGGGTGACGGCACCGCTGAGCTGCGAGCCGCGACCGTCAACGACACCGTCGTGGAGGATGCGGCCACGGTGACGGCGCTGGTGAGGGCCGACACCGCGAGCCCGGCGAGATATGTGGCCGGCTCGCCCAACAGCGCCACAATCACGGTGCGAGACAACGACGTCGCGATCTTCAGCGTGTCCGCGGGCGCCGCCCAGGTTGTCGAGGGCGACACGGCGACGGTCACGGTTCGCACCGGCGGGGTCACGTTCGCTCAGGCGCAGAGCCTGTCGGTGAACGTGTCGGGCAGCGCCGCCCTCGACGACGATTTCGTGTTGACCGACGCGAACGGCAATGAGTTGTCTTCGCCGTATCAGTTGACGCTCCCGGGTGGTGCCGGCTCGACCAGTCTCAGGATCGCGGCGGCGGCTGACGAAGTGGAGGACGACGGCGAGACCGTGGTGCTCGTGGTCCTGCACGACGGAGGGTCCATCGGCACGGCAACAGTCACGCTGGTCGACACGAACGACCGGCCGATGGTGAGCGGCGGCAGCCGGTTCCAGTTCGCGGAGAACGCGACGACCGATGTGGCCGCGTTCACCGCCACCGACGCCGAGGACGACACGGTGACCTGGTCGCTGGGCGGCGCCGACGCCGCCTGGTTCGACGTCGCCGCCGGCACGCTGCGGTTCCGGTCGCCGCCGGACTTCGAGATGCCGACCGATGTCGGCACCAACAACGTCTATGACGTCACAGTGCAGGCATCTGACAGCGGCGGCACCGCCGGCCATGACGTGGCTGTGACCGTTACCGATGTCGACGAGGCCGCCACCGTCTCGGGGTCCTTCGTGGTGGGCTACGACGAGAATGCCGCCGCGGCGGTGGCTGCGTTCACCGCTGCTGACCCCGAGCGGGCCACTATCAGGTGGACGCTGGGCGACGACGACAGCGGTGACTTCGAGATCAGCGACCGCGGTGTGCTCAGCTTCGTGCGCCCGCCCGATTATGAGCACCCCGCCGACGCCGACGCCGACAACGGGTACCTGGTGCAGGTGCAGGCTCGTGCGGGTGCCAGCGACCCCGTCGTTGTGGATGTGACCGTCAATGTCGCCAATGTGGACGAGCCCGGCGTGTTAGTGCTGTCGTCGCCCCAGCCCCAGGTCGGCACGCCCCTTTGGGCCACGGTCGCTGAACCCGACGGCGTGCTGGTGAGGCAGACGTGGACTTGGCAGCGCTCGCTGAACGGGGGTCCCTGGAGCGACATCGCAGGAGCGACAGCCCGCAGCTACATACCGACGTTCGCCGATGAAGGTCATGACCTGCGAGTCGAGGCCACCTACCTCGATGGCACCGGCACAGACACCGCCGACGTGCAGGCCCCGTACCGCACCCGCGCCGCGCCTAGCACCCCGAACAGCGCCCCGGTGTTCGGCGGCGGGCCCGTCGGACGCTCCGTTGAGGAGAACGCGGCTCCCGGCACCGCCGTGGGTGCGCCGGTCCGGCCCACCGACACCGATCCGGGCAATGCCGCCAGGCTGGCCCACACGCTATCGGACGTGGCTGCGGGCCTCTTTGACATCGACGGCTCCACGGGCCAGATCCGCGTCGGCCCAGCCGCCGTGTTGGACTACGAAGCCGCGGTGCGCTCCTATTCCGTGACCGTCACCGCCACCGACCCCTCAGGCGCCAGCGGCGACGTCTCCGTCACCGTCGAGGTCACCGACGCGAACGAGGCGCCCACCGCCGGACCCGACACCGCTGTTGCCGCTGAGGACTCCCGGGTGGTCATCTCGGTGCTGTCCAATGACAGCGACCCCGACGGCGACACCCTCACCGTGGCTCGGCGCGACGCACCTTTGCACGGACGCGTCGCAGTGCAAGCCGACAACACCATCGCCTACACGCCCACACGCGACTTCAACGGCAAAGACATCTTCACCTACACCGCCTCCGACGGCCGCCTGACCCACGAAACGACCGTCATCGTGACCGTCAACGCCGTCAACGACCAGCCCAAGTTCCCAGCATCGTCAACGACACGCACCGTCGCCGAAGGAGCCCCAGCCGCAGCACTGGTGGGCCACCCCGTCACAGCCGCCGACGTCGACGGAGACGCGCTCACCTACGGCCTCTTCGAGGTCGACGCGCCGTTCTTCACCATCGACGAGGACACCGGTCAGGTGCGCGTCGGGCCGAACACCGTTCTGGACCGGCGGACCCAAACCAGCTACAGGCTCAGAGTCGAGGCAACCGACCCCCACGGCGCCCGAGTCAGCACCGCGCTCACCGTGAACGTGACCGCCCCCGGCACGACCACGACAAACGGCAGCGTCGGTACTGGCGGCGGCGGTAGTGGCGGCGGCGGCGGTCTTGAGCCGAGCACCGCGGTGATCATCGTCGCCAACGGATGGAGCCCACCCGATATCGGTGTTGCTGCGGCGCTGGCGGCGCGTACGGCTGATTCTGCGGTGGCCTATACGGAGGGTGATCGTTTGTCGGTAGCGGCACGCGACTTGCTGGTCGACTATTTGCCTGCGGGTGTGATTGTGATCGGCGGACAAGCCGCGGTGAGCGACACAGTGTTGGCGTCGATGCGGCGGGCGTCGGAGTCTGGTTCGGTGGGGCGGATCACCGGCGCGACGCGTGCTGACACTGCCGCGGGCGTTGCGCGGCGGATCCTGGACGGCGTCGATGCGGGCGGGGCGACGGTGATCGTCGCGAACGGGTGGAGCCCCGCCGATATCGGTGTCGCTGCGGCGCTGTCGGCGCGTACGCCTCGTTCGGCGGTGGTCTATACCGCAGTGGGCGCGCTGCCGGACGCGACACGGCAGTTGCTGAGCGGCTATCGGCCTGCACGGGTGCTGGTCGTCGGGGGCGAGGCCGCCGTGAGTCCCGCTGTGGAATCTGAGGTTCGTGCTGCGGTTCCCGGCGTGACGTTCGAGCGTGTCCACGGTGCCACCAGAACAGCGACCGCAGCGGGGGTGGCGCGACGGTTCCTGGGCCCGCATCAATCAGCAGCGACCGGCGGCCTGACGGTCATCGTGGCCCACGGGTGGAGCCCGCCTGACATCGGTGTTGCGGCGGCGCTGTCGGCGCGTACTGCGGGTTCGGTGGTGCTCTATACCGAGGCGGGTCGGCTGTCGGGCGAGGCCGCGGAGGTGCTGCGCGATTATCGGCCGACCAGGGTGGTGTTCGTCGGCGGCGCTGCTGCGATCAGTACGGAAGCCAAGGACCAGGCCCGCGCCGTCGTGCCCGACGCCACCACGCCGCGCTACAGCGGGTCCACCCGGACTCACACCGCCGCGAACACCGCCCGCCGAATCCTGGGACACCCATAAGGACCCAAGCCACAAACAACACCGCCCAAAGCCACGCGCGCTGATCGTTTGCGGCTGGGGGACGTGGGGCCTAGCGTTTCGGGGGCGTTGTGGACGCCTCGGCGCAGGCCGTGCTGTCCTCGACTGTGTCCGGGGCGTGTGCGGTACTGGCCCGGCTGGAACGTGCACCGCGGGTCCGGCGCCCCAACCCCTCATCCATTTCGACGCGACACCGTGAGGTCCATGTGACTGCTGTTCCGTATCTGGCCCTGATTGCCTCTGCGCTGGCGCTGCTGCTGGCCTACTACTTCGCCAAGGTGGTGCTGCGGGCCGACCAGGGCAACGACCTGATGCGTGAGATCGGCGCAGCCATCCGCGAGGGCGCCATGGCGTTCCTGCGCCGCGAGTACCAGTGGGTGTCGGTCTTCGTGGCCGCCATGTTCGTGCTGCTGCTTGTGGTGCCGATCGACGGGCGGCCGGCCGCCAGCTTCGCCTACCTCATGGGAGCGGTGCTCTCGTCGGTTGCGGGCTTCATCGGCATGCGCATCGCCACCGCGGCAAACACCCGCACGGCCCAGGCGGCCCGCGTGGGCGCCGCCAAGGCGTTGCCGCTGGCGTTCAAGGGCGGGGCCGTCATGGGCTTCACTGTGGCCGGTCTGGCGCTGCTGGGCATTTCGTTCAACTACCTGCTGTGGGTGAAGTGGTTCGGCGTCGACCAGGCCTTCCAGGTAGTGGCTGCCTTTGGGCTCGGTGCCAGCTCGATCGCGTTGTTCGCCCGTATCGGCGGCGGCATCTACACCAAGGCTGCTGATGTCGGCGGCGACCTTGTGGGCAAGGTGGAGGCCGGGATTCCTGAGGACGATCCCCGCAACCCTGCGACCATTGCCGACGCGGTCGGCGACAACGTGGGCGACGTGGCTGGCATGGGTGCCGACCTGTTCGAGTCCTACGCCGGATCGATCGTGGCGCCGGTGGTGCTCGCTTCGCTGCTGGTGCCGGTGTTCCTCGAGGGCGACAGCCTGGCCTCCGACTTCGGGCCTGCCGAGGGGCTCCTCATGTTCCCGATCCTGATCGGCGCGCTCGGCATGATCGCCTCGATCGTCGGCGCGCTCTTCGTGCGTGGCCGCGAAGGCCGCAGCCTGTCGGGGCAATTGCACACCGGTCAGTACGTGGCCATGGCGCTCACGGTGGTTTTCTCCGTTGTCGGCACGTTGGTGCTGTTCAGCGGCAACCCGACCTTCGGCGACGGCGCAAATGCACTCGAGCTCAGCGCCCCGATCTTCCTGGCGATGACCATCATCGTGGGGCTGTTCGGCGGCTGGGCGATCGGGTTCACCTCCGAGTACTTCACCTCCGAGCACTACAGGCCCGTCAAGGGCATCGCGCAGCAGTCCGAGACAGGCCCCGCAACCGTCGTCATCGAAGGCATCGCACAGGGCAAGCTCTCCACGCTGCCCGCAGTCGTGCTCGTAGTGGCGATGATCGGCTTGTCCTACCTGTTCGGAGGCATGGCCTTCGGCGACGCCGGCAACGAGATCGGGCTGTACGGCGTGTCGCTTGCGGCCATCGGCATGCTGTCGGTGACCGGAGTCATCGTGGCGGTGGATGCCTATGGACCCATCGCCGACAACGCGGGCGGCATCGCGGCGATGGCCCAACTGCCGCCCGAAGTACGAAGCGTCACCGACAGCCTCGATTCGCTGGGCAACACGACCGCTGCGGTCGCCAAGGGCTTCGCTGTCGGCTCAGCTGCGGTGACGGCACTGGCGCTGTTCAAGTCGTTCAGCCTCACAGCGGGCGATCAGGTCTTCTTGGACATCAATGACACTGCGGTCACGATCGGGTTGTTCCTGGGTGCGATGACACCGTTCATCTTCGCGGCGCTCACCATGTCGTCGGTGGGTCGCGCAGCGCAGGCGATGATCGTGGAGGTCCGCCGCCAGTTCGCCGAGATCCCGGGCCTGCGCGAAGGCAAGCCCGGTGTGAAGCCCGACAGCCGCCGCTGTGTCGACATTTCCACTCAGGCTGCGCTGCGCGAGATGCTCTTGCCCGGTGGCCTCGCCATCGTGCTGCCGCTGGTGATCGGCTTCATCGACGTGAACGCCCTCGGCGGCTTCCTGGCCGGTGCAGTGGTGACCGGCTTCCTGCTGGCCATCTACATGGCGAATTCGGGTGGCGCTTGGGACAACGCCAAGAAGTACATCGAGGCGGGCGCCCATGGCGGCAAGGGCACCGATGCGCACGCGGCGGCCGTGGTCGGCGACACCATCGGCGACCCTTTCAAGGACACCTCGGGCCCGGCGATGAACATCCTCATCAAGGTGATGACCATCGTCAGCCTGGTCTTCGTTCCCGCTTTCCTCTAACCGCTGTGGCGTCGGTCTGCGGGGTCAGGCGCCGGCGACGTTGAGTCCGATCGCGCGGGCAGCGCGAGCTTGCCGCCGGTCAAACGTCAGCACGGTGGTCGACTCGCCGAGTTGTCGCGCTGCCGCGAGGTGCAATGCGTCGAGCGAACGGCACAGCGTTTCCTCGGCGATGTGTGCTGCCTCGTCGAACGCGGCGGCATCGAGTTCCACAACCTCGAGGGCATCGAGGTCAGCTTGGAATTCGCGACGTTGCCGCAGCAGATCGACACCGTCAAAGTGGCGCGCCAAGTTTCGTCGAATTTCGATTTCGGTGAGGCGCGAGGTGACGAGGGCCGGATCGGAATCCATGAGTTCGAGGACAACGTCGGTTTCTGGCTCCGTGACATAGCGCTTCATCAGGGCGCTCGACTCCACGTACAGCATCAGTCGCCGCGGTCCTCATCGAGCACTTCGGCGATAGTGAGCCCGGAATTCGAGGGAATCGGCCGCGCCGGCCCGAGTGGCCCACGCCGCTTAGCGGGTGTGATCCAGCCCTCGGCAACGCCGCGCTCGATCCTCGCCATGTCATCGAGGACGCGTTGGCGCACAGCGGTTTGGTCCAGGCCGGTGAGCTGGGCCACGGGGCGGCCACGGTCGGTCACGACGATGCGCTCGCCGGCGGCCGCACGTCGTACGCATTCCGACAGTCGCGCTTTCAGTTCGCGGATGCCGATGTCAGTGCTCATGTAGTCACATTAGCGAGACGATGTGACTACAAGGGGCGCTATTTCGGCATCTGAATCACGATCTGGCACATGCCGCCGGGCTGTGGCGTAGCGTCCGTGGTCGTGCGCGAATCAGCAACGGCACTCCGCCAAGCGGTTGATGAGACCGCCGTGCGGCCTCGGACTGTGCTGACGGTCCTGGTCGGGGTGCATGCCATCAACGACTTCTACGTGACGGTTCTCCCAGCGTTCCTCCCCGCCCTGGCCGACGAGTTCGACTTGAGCTACACGGACCTGGGCGTGCTGTCGTTCGCGTTCACCCTTCTGACTGGTGTGCTGTCGCCGGTAGTGGGCGGCGAGGCCGACCGCAGGGGCCGGCGGCGTTGGATCTTGGTCTTCGGCTTCTTGATCGGTGCAGTCGGCTTCGTGGGCATGGCGGCGTCGCCGAGCTTCTGGTTGATCGTCGCGGTGAGCCTGTTCTGCGGTCTCGGAGGAGCCACCTACCACCCGCAGGCCACCGCGTTTATCGTCTCGGCCTATCCCGACAAGCGTGGGCGCATGCTGGGTCTGCACGGCTGGGGCGGTTCGTTCGGGCACTTCGCGGCGCCGGCGGCGGTGGTGCTGGCAGTCTCGGTCCTGAATTGGCGGCTGACCATGGTGGCACTGGCCGTACCGATGGTGATAGCGGCCGCGATTCTGCAATGGCGACTCCGCGAGATTCCCGCCGCGCCGGCCGTGCGGCTGCGCGGCGCGTTCAGCGCGCCGCTGCTGATGCTCTCCGTGTCGTTCGGGGCAGTGGCCATGGTGGGCATGAGCTTCATCAACTTCTCGGTGAAGATGCTCGTCGACGAGGGTTGGGACACCAACGACGCCGGCGTGATTCTGACCGTAATCCTGCTGGTCGGTGTCGTGGCGCAGCCGCTGGGAGGCTGGGCGTCCGATCGAGTCGGTGGCCGCACGGTGATGATGATCGCGGCCGTCGGCACAACACTGTTCGTGGCGCTGTTCGCGCTCACCGGCGGAGCACTTTCGCTGGTTGCCATCGGCGGCATTTCATTCTGCATGTTCAGCCTGTTCCCGGTCTCGCTGGCGATGGCCAGCCAGCTGGCGCCACCCACTCAGACCGGGGCGAGCATCGGAGTGTTGTTCGGGGTCTCCGGCTTGTTGACCGCCCTTGCCAAACCCGCCGTCGGAATCCTGGGTGACATCACCGGCGACATCCGGGTGGCATTGTCGTGGCTGCTGCCACTGGCCCTCGTGGCCGTGGCCGTCGTGCTCATCCCGCATAGCCGTCTCGGCCCCAGCGCCCGCTACATCCCGCCTCCGCCTCCGAGGTAGCGCCGCAACAGCAGCCGGCTCAGGCTTCGCCGCCGGTCACTGGCTTTGATCATTGGGAGAACCGTGGTCGCCATTCGGCTCGTCGGTGGCGGGCTCGTCGGTGGCCGGCTCGGCATCGCTGTCATCCGACTCGTCCACCTGGGTGGCGCGGCGCTTGCGCAGGCTGACAAGGGCCGCGAGCGCGAGAACGATTGCTACGACGATCCCCACGATGCCGACGTAGCCGATCCCGCCGCTGCTGGATCCGGTTTGGGCAAAGAATCTCTCGGGGGCGCTTTGTGGATCCGTCAGGTCGAATTCCCAACTGAACGTCGAGCCGGTCGCTGAGTCGGCGTTGTGCTCGAGGGGCTCACCCGGAAGCGTCACCGAAATGACGACTGTCGGCGGGTCCAAGCCCAGCGAAAGGAGCTGCGAGGACTCATCCTCGGAAGGGCCTTCGTCCATAGAACTGGCGCTGAGCTCGAAGCGCCAGCCGTCGTCGAGCCGCGTGATCTGTGGCCCGTCGCCCTCGGCCATGACCTCGCGGAGTGTGCTGTATTGAGCAGCGCTCCACGAGAAGCCCTGTGTCGTGCTGCATTCGCTGTCGGAGTTCACGCTCTCGAACACCGGGACAATGCTGTCGAGATCCGACGTGTCGACCTCGGCGGTGCTGAAATCGACGATCTCATCGTTCGCTGCGGATTCCTCTATGAAGCTGTCGCAGGCCTGTGCTCGTGTCCCAGCCTGACCACTGCCGACCATGAGTTCGATCATCGGCTCGGCGAATGTGATTTTCTGCGAGAACGATCCCGATCCGTCGTCGTTCACGACGAAGTCCATGTCGACCTTGACGCAACCGGCTGCGACGAGCGCGAGCGCCGTGACCGCAATGAACGCCGGGATTCGCCGGTGATGTACGAAAGACGTGCAAAGAGCTGAGCGAAAACGGGCGGAACCGGCCATCAAGTCCACCGTAGCCACCACATCTGCACACGAAGGCTGGCGATCCGGGCGGTCAGCTCCGATGCAACTACCGCAGACGGGGGCCCCGTCCGGCGGGATCAAACTGCAGGAGGCGGCCGGAGGCGGTCGGCGACGGCTCGGGTGAGGCGGTCGAGGATGCCTGCGAGCAGCACGATGGCGATGCCGGCTTCGAACCCGCGGCCGACCGCGTCGCTACGGCGCAGAGCGTTGACGGTCTCGAGCCCGAGCCCGCCGCCGCCGACAAGACCGGCGATGACGACCATGGCGAGCACCAGCATGATGGTCTGGTTCACCGCGACCATCAGCTCGGGAGCAGCCAACGGCAACTCGACCCGCCGCAGTCGCTGCAAACGGGTTGAGCCAAAGCTCTCTGCGGCCTCGTGCACCTCCGCAGGCACCCGCCGCAAACCCAGGTCGGTGTAGTGGGCCGCCGCGGGGAGCGCATACACGACCGAGGCGATGATGCCGGGAATGCGCCCCACATGGAACAAGGTGATGACCGGCACAAGCAGCACGAAGCTCGGGATCGTCTGCAGGAAGTCCAGCACCGGGTTGAGCAGCGACTGGAAGCGGTCGTGGTGTGAGGCCGCGATGCCCAGCGGCACTCCCAGAGCCAGCGTTGCCACCACCGCGACGATGGTCTGCGCAAGCGTGTCCATCGACAGCTCCCACATGCCCAGCAGCCCAATGCCGAACAGTGACGCACCGATGCCGAACGCAAGCCCCGGCCCGCGTGCCAGCAGTCCGCCCAGCACGCCGATGCCGATCATGGCCGGCCACGGGATGCCGGAGGAGAACAATTCCCGCAGCGGCGTCACCATATAGATGGTCACGAAGTCGCTGAACGGCCCGGTCCCGATGCCGGTGCCCCAGATGTCATAAAGGTTGTCGCGAACCCATCGGGTCACGTCGTTGATGAAGGGCGCAAAGTGCCACTCGAGCGAGGCTGGGAACTTGTTGTGCCCGGCAATGCCACCGACCAGCGCGGCCAGCCCGGCCGCTGCTGCCAGCCACCGGATCTGGCGCGCGTCGGAGCTCGACTTGGCATCTCGGTCAGCAGCACCTTGCTGGCCTAGCGTCGCGATGCCGTTGGAGAACCGATCGAGGATGATCGCCATGATGACGATGGCGATTCCGGCCTCCGAGGCCTCGCCGACGTCGATGTCGCGCATGGCCCGCAACACGTCCTGACCGAGACCGCCCGAGCCGATGAACGCGGCGATCACCACCATGCTCATCGCAAGCATCGTCGTCTGGTTGACGCCCGCGAGGATCGCCGGCCGCGCCGCCGGAATGCGCACGAGACGCAATGTCTGACGCTCGGTCGCGCCGAACATTTCCGACGCCTCCACCATCGTCACCTCGACGTTGCGAAGACCGATATCGGTGAGCCGCACGACAGGCGGCAAGGCGAAGACCACCGTGGCAATCAGCGCCGGCACCCGGCCGATGCCGAACAGCAGCACGAACGGAATCAAATAGACGAATCCCGGCATCGTCTGCATGGCGTCGAGCGTCGGACGCAGCACGCCGGCGAAACGGTCGTTGCGCCACGCCGCGATGCCCAGCGGGATGCCACAGCAGAGCGAGACGAGCACGGCCACGCCCATCAGCGCGAGCGTGGCGAAACCCTCTTGCCACAGGTCCATCACCCCGATCAGTACGACGCCGCAGAAGCCCACCGCCCCGGCGGTCCGGCCGCGAACACGCCACAGCCCGAGGCCCGTCAGGACGGGGTACACGTACCACGGGAACCACTCCAGAATCGCCTCGAACTGCCGGATGCCGGCGTCCGCGAGGTCAGTCACCGGATTCAGCAGCACGGTGTACAGCCAGTGCGATGTCTGATTGTTGATGAGCCATCGCCGCGTCCGGTCGATGGGCTCGGCCAGACCGATGTCCCAGGACTCGGGAAAGGTGCCGACCGAGGCGCCGACGCCCACCACGATCATGGCCGTTGCCACTGCTGCAAGGACGATGCCCAGCAGCTTCAACGGGTTGCGACCGGCCGTGCGGCCCAGCTCCACGGCCCTGCTGCCGAGCCCGTTGCGACCGGGCCTGGTAGCAGGATCAACCGCGGTCATCGCAGGTTCTGCTGCAATATCGCTGCGACGTCATCGCCATGGAGCAGGCCGACGGCCTCACCGGTGCGGTTGCAGATGACGACCGGGCGGTCCTCGGACAGCAGATGGGGCAGTGCTGTCTCCAGCGATGCTGTGTCGGTGAGCCGCGGCCACAGCGGGTCGGGCACGGTGTCGCCCAGAGGCCGCATGAGCGAACAAGCTTGAAGCACCTTCGCGATCGGGGCGTCTTGGGTGAACGCTTTGACGTAGTCGTTCGCCGGCTCGGTCAGGATTTCGAGCGGTGTGCCGACTTGGGTGAACACGCCGTCGCTCATGATCGCGATGCGATCCGCGAGCCGCAGCGCTTCGGCGAAGTCGTGCGTGATGAACACGATCGTGCGCTGCAGTTGCTGCTGGAGCGCCACCAGCTCGTCCTGCATGTCCCGGCGGATCAATGGGTCCAGCGCCGAGAACGGCTCGTCGAAGAAGAGCACTTCGGGCTCCACCGCCAACGCGCGTGCCAGCCCGACCCGCTGCTGCATTCCGCCGCTGAGCTGCTGGGGGAAGTGATCGCCCCAGCCACTGAGGCCCACAGTGTCGAGAACGCTGAGGGCTCGTTCATGGCGCTCGTCCCGGCTGATGCCCTGCACTTCAAGGCCGTACGCGACGTTGTCGAGGACTCGGCGATGAGGGAAGAGGCCGAAGTGCTGGAACACCATGGCCATTTTCTGGCGCCGCAGGTCGCGCAACTGTGCATCGCTGACGTCGGCGAGGTCCGTCCCGCAGACGGTCACGTCGCCTGCGGTGGGCTCGATCAGGCGAGAGACGCAGCGCACCAGCGTCGACTTGCCCGAGCCGGACAGCCCCATCACCACGAAGGTCTCGCCGGCAGAGACGCGAAAGCTCACATCGCGCACGGCGATCAGACAGTCGGTCTCATCGCGGATTTCCTCGCGGGAGCGACCCTGCGCCGCCAGCTCTTTCGCGGCGCGGGTGCGCTTGCCGAAGATCTTCCACAGTTCGCTTACGTCGACCATCGCAGCGTCCGCAGCATCGGCAATATCGGGAGCCTGCGCGGACGATGCCGGATCAGCCACCGTCCCTGCCGGGGCCTGCGATGCTGAGGTCGACTCCATGGGTCCTCCCGTCGCCTGCTTAGCGGCTGGCTGGGGTGGTCTGGGGGACAGCTATCCTGTGCCGACGATGGCACGCGACGAGCCTCGCACTGAGGCACTCACCGGGACATCCTCCGGGGCGCAATCGGGGCCTCGCACCCCTCGGGGATCCCGAACCAAGCCGGTGCAAGAGCGCGCTGTGCAGACGCGGGACCGGATCTGTCAAGCCGCCATCGAGGTCATCAAGGCCGAAGGTGCAGCGAATCTGACGCTGGAGAAGGTGGCGGTGGCGGCCGGGGTCAGCAAGGGCGGCTTCCTCTACCACTTCGGTTCTAAGGACGCGCTCATGGCCGGCCTGCTCGACGAGACGCTGGCAGTCCTCGACGACGAGCTGGATATCCGCGAAGCCAGTTTCCGCGCCGCCGATCCCGCTGCCCGAGGCACCTTTGCGCTCGCCTATCTCGACTACGTGCGCGAGCCGTACAAGGCGGCCGATGACAGCTCGGCGTCGATCCTGGCCGCAGCTGCCCTCGATGACGAGTTGCTTGCTCACACCCGGGCTACCTTCGAGCGCTGGCAGGAGCGCCTCGTGCACAACGACGGTCTGGCGCAGACCACGGGGCTGTTGGCACGCGTCGTGGGCGACGGCCTGTGGCTCATCGACTTGTTCGGGCTTGCGCCGCCCAGCGAGGCCGACAGACGCCGGGTGCTCGACCTCGTCTCGGCCATGATCTCCGATCACGACGGCAGCGAGGCTGGCTCGGCCCCATAGACCGGTACGTCCAGCGGTTCGAGCGGGTCGTTGCCCAGCAGCAAGTCAGCGGCTTTCTCGGCGATCATCATCACCGGCGCGTAAATGTTGCCGTTCGTGACGCTCGGCATGACCGACGCGTCGACGACGCTCAGCCCCTTGGTGCCGTGCACGCTCATCGACGCTGGATCGGTGACGGCGAGCATGTCGGTCCCCATCCGCGCGGTGCCGGCGGGGTGCAGCGCGGTCTCGGCGTCGCGAGCCACCCAGTCCATGATCTCGTCATCGGTCTCCACGTCAGACCCAGGGGAGATTTCGCCGTCGTTGAATGATGCGAACGCCGGCTGGCTCATGATGTCGCGGGTCACCCGTACCGTCTCGATCCACTCCCGCCGGTCTTTTGCGGTGGACAGGTAGTTGAACCGGATCGCCGGCTTCTCGGCTGGATCGGTCGAGCGAATCCGCACCCAGCCGCGGGCATCGGAGTACATCGGCCCGACATGCACCTGGTAGCCGTGCTTGCCCGCTGGCGCGGAGCCGTCGTACCGCACCGCAAGCGGGAGGAAGTGGAACATGAGGTTCGGGTAGGTCTCGGCAGTGTTGCTGCGGACGAAGCCTCCAGCCTCGAAGTGGTTCGTGGCGCCCGGGCCGCGCCGGGCAAGCCATTGCATGCCGATCCACGGGCGACGCCACTTCTGCAGGTGCGGTTGCATGGTCACGGGCTGTGCTGAGGCGTATTGGATGTAGACCTCGATGTGATCTTGGAGGTTCTCGCCGACACCGGCGAGATCCGAGACGACGTCGATTCCCAACGGCTCAAGCAGACTCGGCGGCCCGACGCCGGAGAGCTGCAGCAACTGCGCTGATCCAAAGGCCCCGGCGCACAGGATCACGTGAGTGCCGCTTGCAGCAAACCGCCGCCCTCGACGGCGATACGCCACACCTGTCGCGGTGTTCTGGTCGAACAACACGCGTTCAATGAGTGCGCCGGTGCGCACCGTGAGGTTCGGCCTACTCAGGACGGGGTGCAAGTACGCGCGCGCTGCGGAAAGCCGTCGGCCCCGATGGATATTTCGATCGAATGCGGCAAAGCCCTCTTGACGGAAACCGTTCACGTCGTCGGTGAGCTCGTAGCCGGCTTCTTGTACTGCCTCGAAGAAAGCCCCGAACAGCGGACTCGCCGCCGGACCACGTTCGAGGACCAACGGGCCGTCGCCGCCACGCCATGCGTCAGAACCAGCCAGGCAGTTCTCCATGCGCTTGAAGTACGACAAGCAATGCCTGTAGTCCCAGGCTTCCATTCCTGGCTGGCGAGCCCACTTGTCATAGTCCGCAGGATTCCCTCGCTGGAAGATCATCCCGTTGATCGAGCTTGACCCGCCGAGGACCTTGCCGCGGGCGTGGTACACGCGCCGGCCGCCCATGTGGGGCTCGGGCTCGGTTTCGTACTTCCAGTCGTAGAAGCGATTCCCGATCGGCATCGCCAGCGCCGCAGGCATGTGGATGAGCACATCCCAGCGGTAGTCGCGACGACCGGCCTCAAGCACGAGTACACGGTTGTCGGCGTCCGCGCTCAGCCGATTCGCGAGCGCGCAGCCAGCCGAGCCGCCTCCCACGATGATGAAGTCGTACCGAGGATCTTTCACGATTTCACCCACGAAGCCGTACGCCGGGACATGCGACGCGAACCCCGAAGGCGTCGGCCTAGCCCGGATGCTGGCTGACGCCTTCGAGTCAGCGTCGTGATGTGACCAGGCCGGCTACTGCAGCCAGGCGCTCCATGTGTCTTCGTTGTCGGCGATCCATGCCGCTGCGGCATCCTCGATCGACAAGCCGTCGCTCTCGACGGCAGCCAGCATCGAGATCTGGTCGGCGCTGTCGTAGTTCATGGCCCGCAGGAGCGCGTCGGCAGCCGGTGCGTTCTCAGCGAGGTCGGCGTCGATGATCTTGAACAGCACGTCCGCTGGGTAGTCGCAGTCCACGCCGCCCGCATCCGCCGTGGCGTAGCAGTCGTCGCTGTATTCGGGCAACAGCACGTTGGTCAGGTCGTACTTGTTGAATGCCGAGTGCGGCGTCCACAGGTACACCAAGACGCCTTCTTCACGGCTGTACGCGGCGTCGACGGCCGCGAGAATCGCCGCTTCGGAACCTGCGTACACGACCTGCAGGGGCAGTCCCAGGTTGTTGATGATGTCCTCGTCGAACTGCACGAAGCTTGGATCGCCGCCCAGGAATTGCCCGAGGTCGCCGGTCTCGGCGGTCGCGAACAAGGCGGCGAGCTCGGGATCGGCGAAGCCTTCCCAGGTAGCCAGCTCGGGATGCTGCTCAACCATGTAGGTCGGGATGAACCACCCGATCTTGCCGACCGGGCCGAGCAGATCTGCGTGGTCCACGTTGGCGTCCGCATTGTCGATGAAGTCGATGACGTTCTGGGCGTGACCTGATGGCCATACCTCGAGCGAGGCGCTGATGTCGCCGGTGTTGATCGCAGCCCATTGCGCGTTCTCGTCGATCTCCACGACTTCGACGTCGTAGCCGAGTTCGTTCTCGAGCAGCTGGGCAGCCACTTCGACGTTCAGCGCCGAACCGTTCCATGGGTTGGCAGCGAGCGTGATCTCTTTCTGCGAGCCGAGATCGTCGCCTCCGCACGCGGCGGCGAACAGAGCGAGCGCCGCGAGGAGTGCCAAGAGCAGCTGCCAGCTGCGTAGCTGTCCCCGGTGGCGGCGTTGTGTTTGAGTTGACATTGGCGTTCCCCCCGGTTGCCTTGAGTCAGATCAAAAACAGGCCGTACGGACTGTTTCGACGATTTTAGCACGCAGGAATCGGTCGAATTGACGCCACTGGGGCGTGTGTGGGCGTGCTGGGCTTGGCGGTGCAAGCCGTGGGCCGACGGGCTGCGCGGGCGGGTCGCGGCCTGCGCAGCTACGCCCTTTTCGTGCCGCTCTTGTTCGCTGTGCTCACGGGCCGCTCGGGCTACGGCCTCGCTGTCGACATCGTTGTGCGACCGCCGGTCACTGCGGTTCCGCTCGGCCTCCTACTGTTCGGTTTGATGACGTCTCCCAACGTGCTGTTGGTCATGGCCGACCAGCTAGCGCCGCACTTCACCGGCACCTATGGGCATCCGCTGGTGCGCACGCCGGCAATGGATGCACTCGCCGAACGCGGCGCTCGCTTCGACGCTGCGTACTGCCATTCGCCGCTGTGCGGGCCGTCGCGCCTGTCGATGATGTCGGGCCGGCAGGCCAGCGATGTCGGCGCTTGGGACAACGCGGCGGAATGGCCCGCAGAGGTTCCGACCATCGCGCACTGGATGAACCTGGCGGGCTACCGGACTGTGCTTTCGGGCAAGATGCACTTCATCGGACCCGACCAGCTGCACGGCTTCAGTCAGCGTCTGACCACCAATCTCTACCCGGCCAACTTCGCCTGGACGCCCGATTGGGACGCCGCCGGCGTGCGGATCGACAAGTGGTACCACAACATGGCCAGCCTCAGTGAGGCCGGCCAGGGGCTGGCCACCCATCAGATCGATTACGACGACGAAGTGGGGTTCGCCGCGCGTCGACGCCTCTATGACCTGGCGCGCGACACCGACGAGCGGCCGTTCTTCCTGGCTGTCGCGTTCATCCACCCGCACGATCCCTACGTGGCTCGGCCCGAGTGGTGGGACCTTTACGACCATGACCAGATCGATCTTCCGGGGCCCTCGCCAGACGAGCTGGATCCGCACACGGTCCGCATCCGTTCGGGAATCGAAGCCGACACGATCGGCTGGACGCAAGAACAGTGCCGCAATGCCCGCCACGGCTACTACGCCAACACCAGCTATTTCGATTGGTGGCTCAGCGAGTTGTTGCGGGTGCTGGATGAGACCGGCCAGACCGACAACACCGTGGTGATCGCCACGAGCGATCACGGGGACATGCTGGGCGACCGCAGCACCTGGTTCAAGATGTCGTTCTTCGAGCGATCCGCCCGGGTGCCCCTTGTACTGGCTGGCCCCGGGGTCTCGGCCGGCACGGTGCCCAATGTGTGCTCGCTGCTGGATCTGGCACCGACGCTGCTCGACATTGCAGGCGAACCCTGGCCCGATCTCGGCGTTTCGTTGGCGGGCCGCAGCCTGTGGCCGGCTGCCACCGGGGGCGGCGACCCGATCGATGAGACCGTGGGCGAGTACATGGGTGAGCTCACGTCGCATCCCATGTTCATGATCCGCCGGGGCCGCCACAAGTACATCCACTGCGATACCGACCCCCCGCAGATCTACGACCTCGAAGCGGACGCCGCCGAGCACCACAACTTGGCCGACCCGGCTCTAGGTACTCCAGCAGATGCCGAACTCGCAGCTGACTTCGCTGCCGAAGTAGCCGAACGTTGGGACTCGGCTGCCATCCGCGAGCGGGTGCTTGCCTCCCAGCGCGCTCGCCGGGTCGTTCACGCTGCATCACGCGTGGGATGGGACTACACGCCTGCTCGCGACGCCGCAGACGAATACGTCCGCGATCACCTGGACTGGGCCGAAGCCGGCCCAAGGCTGCGATACCCACGCATCGACTAGTGTCATGTTTGTTTAGTTGGTCGCGGTAATATGGTGGGGCGGCAGCGTGGCTGCGGCAGGCGATGAACGGAGGCAGACATGGGTGCACGGCGGGGACGGCCGACGGTCGCGATCGTGCTGGACGACGAGGAACGCGAGACGCTCGAGCGTTGGGCGCGCCGCCCGAAGTCGTCTCAGGCGCTGGCGCTGCGGTGCCGGATCGTGCTGGGGGCGGCCGAGGGCCGCTACGACAAAGAGATCGCCGGGGCGCTGGGGTGCCATCCCGCGACGGTGTCGAAGTGGCGCCGCCGGTTCGCCGAGCGCCGTCTCGACGGGCTCTGCGACGATCCGCGGCCGGGTCCGCCGCGCACCATCGACGACGCCGCCGTCGAGAGGGTGATCGTGCTCACCTTGGAGTCCGCGCCCGCCGACGCGACGCACTGGTCGACGCGGTCGATGGCCAAAGCGGTGGGCATCTCGCCGTCGTCGGTGCATGCCATCTGGGGGGCGTTCGGGCTCAAGCCCCACCTCGCCGAGGAGTCCGAGCTGTCCCCGGACCCGCAGTCCGTCGACAAGGCCTGCGACGTCGTGGGGCTGTACCTGAACCCCCCAGAGGCCGCGGTCGTGCTGTGCGTGGACGAAAAGACCGGCATACAGGCCCTGGACCGCACCGCCCCGATCCTGCCGCTGATGCCCGGCACGCCCCAGCGGCGCACCCACGACTACCGCCGCCACGGCACCACCAACCTGTTCGCGGCGCTCGACACCGCCTCGGGCAACGTCATCACGTCGATGACGCCCCGGCACCGCTCAGAAGAATTCAGAAAGTTCTTGAACCTCATCGACAAAGAAGTCCCCTCCCACCTCGACGTGCACGTCGTGGCAGACAACGTCTCCACCCACAAGACCCCCGCCGTCAAGCGCTGGCTCATCGCGCACCCCCGCTTCAAGCTCCACTTCACCCCCACCTACAGCTCCTGGATGAACCTCGTCGAGCGCTGGTTCTCAGAGCTCACCACCAAATGGCTCCGACGCGGCACCCACACCAGCACCACAGACCTCAAAGACTCCATCAACGCCTGGGTCGACAACTGGAACCAGGACCCCAAACCCTTCGTCTGGCGCAAGACCGCAGACGAGATACTCGACAACCTCGCCTCATATATCCAACGAATTCCCCAGACAGGACACTAGGGTATTAGCTCGCAACGTGCCCGAAACATCTCGGCAACAGCGCCGACCCGTGCTGTGCATCGAGCGGACACGGCTCGGTGACCACGGTGCAACACGCGATTCCTAGTTTGCCCGACGTCAGCCAAATCGTCGGGAGAACGATCATGAGACGCAAGCTACTTATCGCCACCGCGGGTGCCGCCGGTGGCCTCTTCCTCTTTGCCTCACCAGCAAGCGCACAGGACGACTCGATGACAGCCGAGATGGTGCAGGCCGTCATGGACAACCTGTGGGTGTTCATCGCGGGCGTTCTGGTGTTCCTCATGCAGGCCGGATTCGCCATGCTCGAGTCGGGCCTGACGCGCTCGAAGAACATCGCGAACATCATGGCCAAGAACCTCGCCGACGCATCCATCGGCATCCTCGCGTTCTTCCTCATCGGCTACGGACTCGCCTACGGCGATGGCGGCAACAGCTTCTTCGGCTGGGGGTCGTTCGCGCTGTCAGGTGTCGATCTCTTCGACATCTCTGAGGGACTATCGGGATCGACAGACTTCTTCTTCCAGGCAGTCTTCGCCGCAACCGCAGTCACCATCGCCTCTGGGGCGATGGCCGAGCGCACGAAGTTCAGCACCTATCTCATCTTCAGCCTCGTGATGACGGCGATCATCTACCCCGTCATCGTCCACTGGACCTGGGGCGGGGGCCTCATCTCCAAGATCTCCATCGGGGATGCCGTCTACAGCGACTTCGCCGGATCGACCGTCGTGCACAGCGTCGGCGGCTGGGCAGCGCTCGTGGGCGCCTGGATGCTGGGCCCGCGTATCGGCAAGTACGCCGCGGACGGCACATCGCGCAACATTCCGGGCCACAACATGGCCCTCGCGATGCTGGGAGTGTTCATCCTGTGGTTCGGCTGGTTCGGGTTCAACCCAGGCTCGGAACTCGCCGCGAACGAGTACGTGATGTTCGTGGCGCTGAACACCGTGCTGGCAGCGTGCGCAGGAACGATCGGCGCGACCGCGCTGAACTGGATGCGCACAGGCCGCCCCGACGTCCCGATGGCGGGCAACGGTGCGCTGGCGGGCCTCGTGGGCATCACCGCGGGCTGCCGCACGATGACTCCCTGGGGAGCCATCATCACCGGCTTCGTTGCAGGCCTCATCGTGGTGCTGGTTGTCGGTTTCGTGGACCGCAAGCTGAAGATCGACGATCCCGTCGGCGCCTTCGCCGTCCACGGCGCTGCTGGCATGTGGGGAACCCTGGCCATAGGCCTGTTCGCTCGCTACGACGATGCCTTCCTGGGCCGCGAAGACGCCGGTCTGTTCTACGGCGGCGGCATCGAGCAGCTGGTCGTGCAATTCCTTATGGTCGTGATCGTGGCGGCCTGGGTGATCGTGACATCAGTGATCCTGTTCGGAATCTTGAAGGCCACCATCGGTCTGCGGGTGTCGGCAGAGGAGGAAATGATGGGCCTCGATGTGTCTGAACATGGAGGTCCCGGGTTGGCGCTCGACGACGTGGTTTCGGGCGGCTGACACTCAACCACGGGCTGAGTCGTCAAGCGACCGCTTGCTCTGCTTGTCAGCGGAAGTCCCCGGGTTTGCGCCCGGGGACTTTCCGCGTCCTAGGGCGGAGCGATGCGTCTAGTTTCAGCGGGGTGCGACGAGGAGTGTGGAGCGACTCGCTGGTGAACGTGGCCCGGGGGCTGGTGATGGGGGCGGCGGATGTGGTGCCGGGGGTGTCCGGCGGCACGATGGCGTTGCTGCTGGGGATCTACGACCGGCTAGTACGTCAGATTGCGCTCTTGAGCGGCGCTGCTGGGCGGATGCTGCGGGGGCGGCCACGTCAAGCAGTCGCAGATGTTCGCCAGGCCGACTGGCTGTTTCTCGTCAGTCTTGGGTGCGGGATCGCGATTGCGATCGGCGGACTCGTCGAGTTGGTCCGGTTGTTGATCGAAGAGCAGCCGGTGGTGTTGTCGGCGGCGTTCTTCGGGGTCGTTGCGGCGACGATTGTGACGACGCGACGTGAGGTCAGCCGCTGGGATGCTCGGCTCGTCGTGGTCTTCGCAGGGGTCGGTGTCGCAGTGTTCGCATTGCTGGGCGCGCGGTCGGGAAGCATTGCCGAGCCGTCGGGTGTCGTCGTTCTCGGCGCTGGTGCGCTGGCGATCTGCGCCATGATCCTGCCGGGCATCTCGGGCGCGTTCGTGTTGTTGCTGCTGGGGCTGTACGACCCCATCACGGCGGCGGTGTCGAACCGGGAACTCGGCACGATTGCGTTGTTCGGACTGGGCGCGGCAGCTGGTCTTGGGCTGTTCTCCCGCCTGCTGGAGCGTCTGCTCGCTCGAAGCCGAGATCTGGTGGTGGCAGTGCTGATGGGCTTGATGGCGGGATCGTTGCGGGTCCTGTGGCCGTGGCCGGCGGACACCGAAGATGTCGCGAGCTTCGGCAATGCCGAACTCGGGTCTCCGGTCGCGTCAGACCTCCTGAGCGCGATCATTGTCGCTACGGTTGCTGCGGCCGTTGCCGCGAGCCTGCACCGTCTCGGTACACGTCAGAGGCCTTCGTGACGGCATATCGCCGCCGCTAGTCGAGATCGTTCCGGTACCGTCCCGGCTCCGCCCACCCCGGATGCTCATGCCCACCTCTCTCGTCATCGTCGAATCGCCCGCAAAGGCACGCACGATCTCGCGCTTTCTCGGCGCCGACTACATCGTGGAGTCCTCGATCGGGCACATTCGGGACCTCCCGCGCAACGCGTCGGAGGTGCCTGCCGCGTACAAGTCCGAGTCGTGGGCTTCTCTCGGTGTCAATCCCTACGACGGCTTCAAGCCGTTGTACGTCGTCACGGCCCGCGACCAGGTACGCCGGCTGCGGTCGCTGGTGAAAGACGCAGATCAGCTCTATCTAGCGACCGATGAGGACCGCGAGGGTGAAGCCATCGCGTGGCACCTGCTCGAGGTGCTGAGCCCTCGGATCCCGGTGCACCGGATGGTCTTTCACGAGATCACCGCAGCGGCCATACGCGCAGCAATCGACAGCCCCCGCGAGCTCGACCGGCGCCTGGTCGATGCGCAAGAGGCCCGCCGCATCTTCGACCGCCTGTACGGCTACGAGGTCTCGCCCGTGCTGTGGCGCAAGGTCGCGCCGCGCTTGTCGGCCGGCCGGGTGCAAAGCGTTGCCAACCGCGTCATCGTGGAGCGCGAACGCGAGCGGATGGCATTTCGCGCCGCGGGGTACTGGAGCATCACAGCGACGTTCGAGCCGGGTGCCAGTTCGAATGGGCCCAGTTCGAATGGGCCCACAGATGCATCTGTGCCCACCGATGCATCTGGGCGTTTCGATGCGGCGCTTGTCGCGCTCGACGGCAGCCGGGTCGCGACAGGCCGCGACTTCGATCGCGGGGGCGAACTTCGCACCGAGGGTGCGGTTGTGCTCGATGCGCCAGCGGCAGCGGCGCTCGCTGGGGCCATGTCCGGTGAGCGGTTCGCCGTGATCTCCCGCGAATCCAAGCCGTATCGCCGCCGCCCCCCGGCTCCGTTCATCACGTCGACGCTGCAGCAGGCGGCTGGGGCGCGGCTGGGCTTCTCAGCGTCACGCACGATGGCGGCGGCCCAGCGGCTCTATGAGAACGGGCGCATCACCTACATGCGCACGGACAGCACCACGCTGTCCGATCAGGCGCTCGACGCCGCCCGTCGAGTCATTGCCAATCGCTATGGCGCGCAGAACCTGCCGTCGAAGCCGCGCATTTACGCCCGCAAGGTGAAGAACGCCCAAGAAGCGCACGAGGCCATCCGCCCTGCCGGCGAGAGCTGGCCTGCGCCTGGCGGTGTGACTGATCTGGGCGGAGACGCGGCACGCCTGTACGACCTGGTGTGGCAGCGCACCGTCGCCAGTCAGATGATCGACGCCACCGGCGAGACCGTGACCATCCGCCTCGCTGGCACTGCTCGATGCGAGCTCGCGCCCGCTGTCGCCGAGCCACCCACGGTCGCTGATGAGCATCGCGTGGAGCTGTCCGCCGCGGGCACCGTGGTGCGCAGCCCGGGCTTTCGGTTGGTCTACGCGCCTGCCGCAGGCGCCGATGAAGAGCCTGAACGCATCCTGCCGGACCTCGATGAGGGCGGTTCGGCCACAGCGGTGTCCGTCGAGCCGGCCGAGCACAGCACCAGCCCGCCGGCCCGGTTCACCGAGGCGTCACTGGTGCGCCGGCTCGAAGAACTGGGCGTCGGCCGGCCCAGCACCTACGCCAGCATCATCGAGACGATCCAATCGCGCGGTTACGTGTGGAAGAAGGGCTCGTCGCTGGTGCCCGCGTTCACGGCCTTCGCGACCGTCGGCTTGATGGAGCAGCACTTCAACCATCTGGTCGACTACGCGCTGACGGCCCAGATGGAAGAAGATCTCGACGAGATCGCGAGCGGCGAGCGCGACGCGCAGCCGTGGCTCACCGACTTCTACTTCGGCGCTGGCGGCGAAGAGGGTTCAGGCGGGCTGCGCTACCTAGTGTCCGACGATCGGCTGGCCAAGATCGACCCGGCGGAGATCAACAGCATCCCCATCGGCGTCGACGCCGATGGCACTGAAGTGGTGGCGCGTGTCGGCCGTTTCGGACCGTATTTGCGGCGCGGCGACTCCACACGCCCGCTGCCGGACGATCTCGCGCCCGACGAGCTCACCATCGAGCGTGCACTCGAGCTGCTGGCCGAGCCCACCGAGCGCGTCCTCGGCACGGACCCCGACTCCGGACTCGACATCATCGTGCGGCCCGGCCGCTACGGCCCGTACGTCTCGGTCGGGCGGCCCGACGAGACCGATGAACGCCCCCGCACGGCGTCGCTGCTCGAGGGAATGACTCCGGAGACGGTGAGCCTCGAAGAGGCCCTGCAGATGCTCTCGCTGCCTCGCACCATCGGGGTCGACCCAGCCGACGGCGCCGAGATCGTCGTGCGCAACGGCCGGTACGGGGCCTATCTCACGAAAGAAACGACCTCGGAGACAAGCGCCGAGAACCGCAGTCTCGAATCCCCCGAGCAGCTGTTCACGCTGACGTTGGATGAAGCCTTGGCGCTGCTGGCCCAGCCGCGCCGTCGGCGCGGCCAACCAGCAGCGAACGCCGGGCGTGAAGTGGGCACCGACCCAGACAGCGGCAAGCCGATCATGCTGCGCGACGGCCGCTTCGGTCCGTACGTGACCGACGGCGAGTACAACGCGTCGCTCCGGCAGGGCGACGAGCCCGAGTCACTTTCCGTGGAGCGAGCCGCCGAGCTGCTCGCGGTGCGTCGCGCGAAAGGGCCGGCAACCAAGCGAAGCCCGCGGCGCAAGCAGGCAGCGAAGAAGAAGTCGCCCGCGAAGAAGTCAGCTGCAAAGAAGAAGTCGGCCCGCAAGAAGTCACCCGGCACGACCACGGCCCGCAAGAAGGCCCCGCAGAAGCGAACCTAGGCCAGCGCGGTGCGACATCGAGGCGCGAGGGCCGCGCCCGCCTGCTTCTAGCCTGCTGAGTGGCATGAATTCGGATCGCTCGATACCCGAGTTCGAACGAGCGGACCGCAACGGAGGTACCCCACCGTCGCCGGGACTGTTTGCAGCACCGGGCTTCGCGCGACTGTGGATCGCGCAAGTCACCAGTTCGTTCGGCGATTGGATCGGCTTCCTTGCCACCATCGAGGTGGCGCGCCGCTTGGGTGGCAATCAGCCCGGCTCGGCAATCGCGCTCGTGGTCATGGCGCGGGTGCTGCCTGGCTTCTTTCTGGCATCGGCCGGCGGCATCATTGTTGACCGCTTCAACCGCAAGCGACTGCTGGTGATGTGCGACATCGCGCGCGCCGGCGTCCTGCTCACGATCCCATTCATCGACCGGGTGTGGGGTCTCGTGCTGGCATCGCTCGCCTTGGAGCTGGCTACCTCGCTGTGGAGTCCGGCCAAGGAAGCCATCGTTCCCAACATCGTGCCTACCGAGCACCTCACCGCCGCCAACTCGCTCGGGCTCATTGCTGCGTATGGCACCTTCCCCCTCGGCGCTGCCGCCTTCGCGGGCATGGCAAAGCTCGGCGCGGTGTTCGGCTGGACCGATATCGGACAGGTGGAGATGTCGCTGGTAGTCGACTCCGCCACGTTCCTGGTGGCAGCGGCCCTCATCGCCACGCTGCCGCTGTCCCCGCACATCACCGCCGCACATCGCGAGCGCGACCGCGAGAGCCGCATCAACTGGAGCCAGGGCTTCAGCGAGCTGCGCGAAGGCTGGGACTTCATCTTCCTGAACCCACAGGTGCGCGCGGTGCTCGTGGGTCTGGGCGCCGGCATGATCGGCGGGGGGATGCTGGTGCCGCTGGGCGCGGTGTACAACGACGAAGTCCTGGGTGCAGGCAGTGCAGGATTCAGTTCGATCCTCGTGGCGATGGGCGTCGGCGTCGGTGGCGGGGTTGCTCTCGTCACCCTGCTGCAGAGCGCAGCGAATCGCTTCGGCCAAGACCCTCGTCTCGCCTCCGCTCGGCGGGCCCGCCTCTTCGTGATCTCGGTCTTCGTGGCGGGCGCATCGTTGCTGTTCGCCGCCTCGGTGTCCATCACGCTGCTGGTACTGGCCGGCGTGCTGCTGCTCGGACTGGCGGCCGGCTCGGTGTACGTCAATGGCCTGACACTGCTGCACGAGAACGTGGAGGAAGTGCTGAGGGGGCGGGTGTTCGCGGCGATGTACACGCTGGTGCGCTTCTGCCTGCTGATCTCGATGGCGGCCGGCGGGTTCCTCTCCGACGGCTTCAATTGGCTGTTCGATGTCGCTTTCGACAACCAGATCACATTCGGCAATTCAGTGCTCGCGCTGCCTGGCGTGCGGGGCGCTCTGTGGTTGGGAGCGGTCCTGATCCTGATGGCGGGTGTGCTCGCCGGTCTGTCGCTGCGCAGCCGCCGGGGCGAAGGGCGTCGAGCACCGCAGAAATCTGGCGACGCTGGGGATGGGTCATGACGGCCCGAGGCCGGTACATCGCTCTGGAGGGATGGGAGGGCAGCGGCAAGTCCACTCAGGCCGAGCTGCTGGCCGCGAGCCGCGATGCCGTTCTGACCCGCGAGCCGGGCGGGACAGAACTCGGCGCGTCGCTGCGCGGGCTTCTGCTTCACGCCGAGGGCGGCACGGCGCCGACTGATCGAGCCGAAGCGCTGATGTTCGCAGCCGACCGCGCGCAACATGTCGCACATGTGATCGCACCAGCGCTCGCCGCCGGTCGCGATGTCGTCACCGACCGCTCGTACGGGTCGACGCTGGCGTACCAGGGCTATGGCCGAGGCCTGCCGCAAGAAGAACTGCGAACGCTGATCGAATGGGCGTCGCGGCGACCGGAATCAGTGCCGGGCTTGCCCGAGATCCTTCTGCCCGACATCGTCGTGCTGCTCGATATGCCGATGACCGCAGCCGACACTCGCGTTCATCGACTCGATCGCATCACCGGCGATCAGATGTCGCTGCTGGAGCCAGACTCCGCTCCCGAACGCTCCGGCGACGCTCCACCGGACAACATCGAGAGCGAAGCGGTGCAGTTCGCTCTGCGGGTCTGGCGCGGTTATCAGCGGCTGTGCGACGACGAACCGCAGCGGTGGATTCGCGTGGACGCGACGGGCAGCATCGACGCGGTTGCTCAGCGACTCGCGGACGCTGTGGAAAACCATCCCGCGATGAAGGCGTAGCCGCATCGCTATGTCTGCGGCGCCGTCCGACGAATCCGGTTCGTCACAACCCGAAGCGCTGTCGCTGTTCGACCTCGATTCAGCGGCTCTCGCGCCGCCGCCGCCGACCCCGACCCCGACGCCAGAGTCTGACGCTGACGCTGACGCTGAGTCTGAGGCCGAGCTCTCGCCTGCACCTGAGCCGTTACGGGCCGC
Organism: Candidatus Poriferisodalis sp.; assembly: GCA_965226645.1. Lineage (GTDB taxonomy): Bacteria > Actinomycetota > Acidimicrobiia > Acidimicrobiales > Poriferisodalaceae > Poriferisodalis. The sequence goes on along the minus strand of CBDDDL010000002.1, from coordinate 641,413 downwards.
CGCGACCAAGGACGCTGCTTCCGCGGGGCGGGCGGGCGCGCAGGCGGCGAGCGCCGCGCCCACCCCGGCGCGAGACCCGCATTCACCGGGCACACCCGTCGATGAGCCCTCGGTGGGCAACTTGCTGGACGGCATCGTCGGACAGCCGTTGGCAACGCAGCGCCTGCGGTCGGCCCTGGAGTCGCCGTTGCCCGCGTACCTGTTCGTCGGCCCGGCCGGCGCAGGTCTTCGAGATGCTGCGTGCCGCTTCGCGGGCGAGCTGCTGGCGGCGACGAGCGCAACCCCCGAGCGTGAGCGCCGCCTCGCTCTCGCCGACCGACATCCGGACCTGATCGTGATTGACCGTGTCGGTCCGGCGATGACCGCGCAGCAGGCTCGTGACGCTGTGCGAGCCGCAGCGGTTGCTCCAGCGACGAACGAGCGCAAGGTGATCGTGCTGTGCGATACCGACCGAGCTGCCGCGACTGCACCAATCCTGCTCAAATCGGTGGAGGAGCCCCCGCCGTCGAGCGTGTTTGTGCTGCTTGCCGAAGAGGTCAACCGGTCGATGGAGACGCTGGCCTCACGATGCGTCCGCATCGACTTCGAGGCGCTCAGCGAAACAGATCTGGCGGGACTCTTGGTCGACCAAGGCATCGATGCCGACCGGGCGGCATTCTCGGCCCGCGCCGCAGCTGGCTCGATCGATCGCGCCCAGTTGCTCGCTTCCGATGACGCTGCGGCGGCTCGCGTCGAGACGTGGTCGGCGCTGCGCTCGATGCTCAATGGAACTGCGAGTACCGCGATGGTCGCGGCCGACACGGCGACCGCAGCGATCGAACAGGCGACCGAGCCGCTGGAGGCGCGTCACGCCGCCGAGCGCGCCGAAGCCGACGAGCAGGCAGAGCTGTACGGCAACAATGCCCGGCGCTCGGCCATCGACGAGCGCCATCGGCGCGAACTGCGGCGACAGCGGATCGACGAACTTGCCATGGGACTGCGTGTCCTGTCTGGGGAGATTCGAGACGGTGCGAGTGCGGGACAGCTGACCCCAAGTGAGGCTGCGGAGGCGCTCACCGCAGTCACGGACGCGGCCGAAGCGCTTCGGTTCAACGCCAACCAGCGCCTTGTGCTCCAGCGGCTGTTCGTCCGTCTCGGGCGCCTGCAGATGCCGAGCCTGATCGGCTGAACGCCGCCCGCTGCTGCGGTCGTCGAGCCCGAGGTGGGGATTGAACCCACGACCTGCTCTTTACGAGAGAGCCGCTCTGCCACTGAGCTACTCGGGCCGAAGCCGGCTCACGGTACCAGCGCGGTGTGGGCGATTCACGCAACTAGCCTTCCGCCCATGAACGCACTCGGCGCGCAGGTCTGGCACTACTGGCTCGCAGTTCCCCTCACCATCGTGACGGTGCTGACAGTGGCGAAGCTGGTCGTCGGTTACGTCAAGACGGTGACCGCCCCCCGCTACCCGAAGCGCTGAGCCCGAGGCGTTGCGTATGGCCGGGCGTTCGGGGGTACTGAGGACCGCTGCGGCCCGCCTTGCCAAGGATGTCATGCGGCAGCCACCGGCTCGGCAACGACGCGATGTGCCCGATGACGAGCATGTGGACTGGGATCTTGCGCGCCGCATTGCCGTGCGCGTCGCGGGCACCGAGCCGCTCTACCGTTCGTACCTCGCTCGATCCTTGCGAGACGATTTTGCACGCTTTGTGCCGATCGCTTCCGAGCTCGTCGCTGCGGAGACCGGCCTGTACTCCGCGGGCGACGCCCGTGCAGAGGTGATTGACCGGGCGGGCTGGATCGACGCGAACATTGCCGCCTTCCGGCGTTTGCTGAAGCCGCTGCTGGGCGACACGTCCGCCGATGGCGACTCTGCGGGAGCGACGCGGATGGGCCGCACCTTGGGCGCCGTCGAGCTCGGCACGGTGCTCGGATGGATGGCGCGCCGCGTGCTGGGCCAGTACGACTTGCTGTGGGCGTCGGACGACGACGCCGAGCCGACCGCGCACGCTGGTGGTGATCCCGTCGGCGACGTCGTCTACTTCGTCGGGCCGAACATCCTGGTCACCGAGAAGCGTTTCGCCTTCTCCCCGGCGCAATTCCGCCTCTGGCTCGCGCTGCACGAGCTGACGCACCGATCTCAGTTCACCGGCGTGCCGTGGCTCCGGCCGCACTTCCTCGAGCTCGTGAACGGTCTCGTCGACCAAGCACAGCCCGACCCCGATCGATTGCGAGAGGGCTTGCGGAAGCTCGTGGCGCAGCGTCGTTCAGGCGATGACGCCCTGGCCGAGGGAGGGCTCGCGGCGGTGTTTGCGACAGAGCACCAGCGAGGTCTGATCTCGCAAGTCGGGGGCATGATGAGCTTGGTCGAAGGCCATGGCGACGTCACCATGGCACGAGCAGCACTCGGCCACATTCCCGATGCCGAACGGTTCGCCTTGGTGATGCACCACCGTCGACGCAACGCGCGCGGGTTGGCTCGGCTGGTACAGCGTCTGCTGGGGATCGAAGCGAAGCTTGCGCAGTATCAGGCGGGCGAGGACTTCATCGCCGAGATCGAGGCCGAACGCGGACCGCGGGCAGTAGATCGCATCTGGGAACGCGTCGAGCACCTCCCCACGATGGCGGAGATCCGCGATCCGGCAGCCTGGCTGGAGCGTGTTCCAGCGGTCTGACGCCAGAGGGGGTCTGGTGGGGTTCGAACTTGAGAACCTTCTCGAGCAGTGCGCATTCGGCCCGCATGCGGGCCGCGACCTTGTGTGCGGCGTGTCTGGCGGGCCCGACTCCGCCGCTTTGGTCGCTCTGGCATGCCGTTTCGCGAGCGACACCGGATCCGCAGTCACCGCAGTGCACGCGGACCATGGCATCCGCGCTGACGGCTCTGCTGAGGCAGCACGGGTCGCGGCACTGTGCAATCAGATCGGCGCCGAGTTGCGCATCGTTCGCCTCGAACTGAGCGACGGCCCCAATCTGCAAGCGCGTGCACGTGAGGCTCGACGGGCCGCGCTGGGCCATGACGCGTTGTTGGGTCATACGGCTGACGATCAAGCGGAAACCGTGCTGTTGCAGCTGATGCGCGGCGGCTCCGTCGATGCGCTGGCGGGCATGCGGGCTGATCGGCGACCACTGCTCGGTCTGCGGCGATCGGATACCGAGAGGGTTTGCGAGCTGGTGGGCTACGAGCCGATCCGAGACCCGTCCAATTCGGATCGCCGTTACTTGCGCACCCGTGTTCGCCACGAGCTGATTCCACTGCTGTGCGATGTTGCCGGACGCGATGTCGTGCCGCTGCTCGCGCGTTCAGCTGCGCTGGCAGCTGCGGACACCGAGTTTCTCGACGAGTTGGCTACAGACGTCGATCCCACGAACGCAAGCGAGTTGGCGGCCGCTCCTGTGGCACTGGCGCGCCGAGCGATCCGTGCCTGGCTGCGAACCCCTCACCCGACGCGGTATCCGCCCGACGCTGCCGCGGTTGAGCGGGTGCTTGACGTCGCGAGGGGCGGGCACCGCGCCACCGAGGTCGGCGGTGGCCGTCGCGTCAGCCGCTCGTCCGGCGTGCTGCGCATCGAGACGGCTCGCGCGCACGATGGGGACCGGACCGGGTGATTCGATGCGTGGGCCGCTAAGTTCGGCTCACGTGACGATGGCACCGGTTCCGCAGGCTTCCGACAGCGATCTGAGCGCGATGCTCGCCAGCGACCCCGCCGTCGGGGACGTGCTCGTGTCCGGTTCGCAGATCGCTGAGCGTGTCGCAGAACTGGGCGCGCAGATCACTGCCGACTACAGCGGACGGGAGCCACTGCTCGTCGCAGTGCTCAAGGGCGCCGTGATGTTTGCTTCGGATCTCAGCCGGGCCATCGACTTGCCGGTCGAGATGGATTTCATGGCCGTGTCGTCCTACGGCAGCAGCACCCGGTCCAGCGGCGTGGTCCGCATCCTGAAGGATCTGGACATCGACATCGCGGGCCGCGACGTCATCCTGGTGGAGGACATCGTTGAAAGCGGGCTCACACTTTCGTACCTGCGGCGCAGCCTGCTCGCGCGCAGCCCCGCAAGCCTGGCGGTGTGCTCGTTGCTGACGCGCGAACACAACGGCAGCCTCAACGGCATCGTGGACTACATCGGGTTTCGCCTGCCGCCGGTATGGGTCATCGGATACGGGCTGGATTTGGCTCAGAAGTACCGCAACTTGACCGAGATCCGCGCATACGATTCTGAAGCCGCCGACGAGCATTGACACGCGCGCGCTGGGGGCGTCAGCGCAGTCTCCTCGAACCGTGTCACAGTCAGGTCAACAGCGGTAGTCTCCGCCGGAGCCACAGTGCTAGGGACAGCGTCGTATGAGAGGGAAGTGGGCGGAAGGAATACAACCCCGCAACTTCAACTGGGTCGTCGCCGACCAGCTCGCAGTCTGTGAGCGACCCGGCGGCTATGGCGCTAGTCATCGGCGCGTTCGCCGGCAGGAAGAGATCATCTGGCTGCGGCGCAACAGCTTCGACACCGTGGTATCTCTCATCGCGGCGCCGCACAATCTTCACAATTACGACGAACTCGACCTGCCGTACCGGCATCACCCGTGGCCGTTCCTCGACGACCTTGCGTCCTACCTGCAGGCGGTCCACGACGATCTGGCCCGGCTGAGCAGCGAACGCAAGCGCGTCGTGCTGCACAAAGAGCGCGTCGGCGAGGACATCTGCGGCTTCGTGGCCTCGTACCTGCTGCTTTCCGGCAAAGTATCCGCTGGGCCACAGGCGACGGCCATAACCGAGCGCATCTTCGGCCGCCGCGTTGGTCCTGACGGTCGCCGTGTCGTGGAGGTGGCTCTCGGAATCCTCGCCGATCGCGGGTCGGCGGGTTCGTCCGGCCCCGGGGCTGCGGTTTAGCTCGGGACCGCGGCAGGTGACCTCCCCCCAGGCGTCGCCTTCCGGCGCCGAGTCTGCCGCGTCGCCTTCCGGCGACCGAATCGAACTGCGTGGCCTGCGCGTGATGTGCGTGGTCGGCGCGTTGCCCCATGAACGCGAATCGCCGCAGCCGCTGTCGGTGGACGCCGACATTTACGCCGATCTGGCTCCTGCGGGCGCTTCTGACGAACTCTGCGACACGATCGACTACGGCGCGGCGTGCGAAGGCATCGTCGCCGTCTGCGCCGGCGCGGGGGCACGGCTGCTCGAACGGCTCGCTGAGTTGATCGCCGCCGAGCTGTGCGCCATCGAACGCGTCACCGCTGCGACGGTGACCGTCACGAAGCTGCGGCCGCCCGTCTCCGAAGACCTGGCCACCAGTGCGGTGCGCATCACCCGCCACTCGGGTTGAGCCGATGTCGGCATCGGGCCCCGTCGCGACGAGGGCGTTCGTCGGTTTGGGAGCGAATCTGGGCGAGCCAGCTGTACAGATCGCAGATGCGCTGGCGACGCTGGCGCAGGCCGGGGTGCTGGTCGCCTGTTCGGGTGTGTATCGCAGCGCACCTGTCGGCGGCCCCGAGCAGCCGCCGTTTCTGAATCTGGTGGCTGAGCTGGCGGTGATCGACAGCCCGTACGAGCTGCTCGCCCGTTGCCAAGCGCTCGAAACGGCAGCGCGGCGCATTCGCCGGGAGCGCTGGGGTCCCCGAACCCTCGACGTCGACGTGCTGGTGTTCGGCAATCTCGAACTTGACGATCCAGCGCTTTCGATCCCTCACCCGCGCATGTCCGAACGCCGATTCGTACTCGACCCGCTGGCGGAGCTCGCACCCGAAATGGTCACCGTCGGCGAGTTGGCAGCCGTGGCCGACCAGGACTGCGTGCGCATTGCTGATCCAGTCGAGCTGTGGTCGCTGGCCAAAAGCTCACCAGAGGCGTAAGCAGCGATCGGTACCGTGAGCCTGCGATGACAGCCACACCCGACCACCAGACATCGCCCGAGGCGGCGCCCGCGAGCACAGTGCCGTACCGCTTCGAGCGCGACGCCACCGCGGCTGGCCTGCAGGAGTCCTGGGAGCATCTCGAAGCCGGCACTGAGACGTCGACGCAGGTGAGCGTGGCAGGGCGCCTGATGCTGCGCCGGGTCCAGGGCAAGCTCGCGTTCGGCACGCTCGACGACGGCACTGCCCGCATTCAGCTCTTCGCTCCGGCGGCGACGACACCCGATCACGCCGGGTTCTGCGACTTGCACCTGGGGGACTGGATCGGCGTCAGCGGCATCGTGATGACGACCCGCCGGGGCGAGCTGAGCGTGCGTGTTGACCGGTGGGAGCTCCTGGCGCACGCCCGCCGACCGTTCCCGGACAAGTGGCACGGCATCACCGATCCCGACACCCGATTCCGTCAGCGGTACGTCGATCTGTGGGTGACGCCAAGCGCCCGACGGGCGTTCGAGCTGCGGAGCCAGATGATGTCGAAGACGCGCCGGTTTCTCGAAGAGCGGGGCTTCATCGAGGTAGAGACGCCGATGTTCCATCCCATTCCGGGCGGGGCGATGGCAAGACCCTTCATCACCCACCACAACGCCCTTGACGCCGAGCTCTACCTGCGCGTCGCGCCAGAGCTATACCTGAAGCGGTTGGTTGTCGGCGGGCTGGACCGGGTATTCGAGATCGGGCGGGTGTTCCGCAACGAGGGCCTGTCCACCCGCCACAACCCCGAGTTCACGATGCTGGAGCTGTATCAGGCCTACGCCGACTACACCGACATGATGGAGCTGACGTCGGAGCTCGTGGAGCACCTCGCGATCACGGTGACCGGCTCGACCGTGCTCGAAATCGGCGACCAGGAACTCGACGTGGCCAGGCCCTGGCGCCAGGCGACGATGGCCGAGCTGGTGAGTGAGGCCGTCGGGCATCCGACCAGCGTCCACACGCCGATCAACGAGCTGAAGGCGCTTGCGGATGCCAACGAGATCGCCGTCGGCGACGGCGACGGCTCGGGGAAGCTGCTGACCGAGCTGTACGAGAAGCTGGTCGAACCCGGATTGAGCGGACCGATCTTCGTCACCGAGCATCCGGCAGAGACCTCGCCGCTGGCGCGCCGGCATCGCGACGACCCGCTGCTGACCGAGCGGTTCGAAGCCGTTGTGGCCGGCCGTGAGCTGGTCAACGCTTTCAGCGAGCTCGTCGATCCGCAAGATCAGCGAGATCGCTTCGAGGCCCAGGCTGCAGCTCGTGCTGGCGGCGATGACGAGGCGATGGTCGTCGACGAGGACTACCTGCGAGCGCTTGAATACGGGCTGCCGCCGACGGGCGGACTCGGCATCGGAATGGACCGCCTGGCCATGCTGCTCGCAGGTGTCGAGGCCATCCGCGAGGTGCTCCTGTTCCCGACGCTGCGCCCCGAACAGACCTGAACCTGCGCCAGGTCGAAGCGCTGGGCACCGTGCTCGACCCGTGACCTGAAACCCGCTGCCCCGTCGCTCGCTGCGCTAGGCCTCCGGCACCGGGGGTGCGTCGGCTCGCAGGATGAACAAGCCCTCTGCAGTGACACACAGGCCTGCGGGGCCGTGTACTTCAGCGTGCTGGACGATCTTGCGTCCCGAGGTGTCCCCGATCCACGCCCGAAGCTGCAACGGGACGCCTAGCGGGGTGGCAGCGCGGTAGTGGACGGTGAGCCGGCCTGTGTAGGCCTGGCGGCCCCGCATGCGATTCAACGCGCCCATCAGCTCGTCGATGACGAGCGCAACCACGCCACCGTGAGTGCGCTCAGGCGGTCCGGCGAACATGGGGTCGACAATGGCTTGGCCGGTGACCGCCTCATCGGACTCCTTGTAGTACCTGACGTCGACCGACGCGGGATGCAACTTGCCTCCGCCTATTGAGAAGGGATCGAACTCGATCTCGTCGCCAACCTCGAGCGGCAGCGGGAAGAACAGACCTTCGTAGATCTCCCGGAGGTACGGCCGAGAGAGCATGTCGTCAAGCTTCACTCGCAGCGTGCCCTGTTCCAGCCGGTCGGCGACCGCGGTGACCGTTGCGGTGACCTCATCGAGCACGGCATCGTCGACCCGCCGACCGGTCAGCGCCTGGTTCAGCCGACGCATCGCAGCGGCGGCCCGTTCGACGGCGCTCCAATCATGTCCAGGCCCGATTGGCCCGACTGCGCTGGCTGTTTCGCTCTGCGAATCCTGCTGCGTCACGGGCCGAGACGCTATCTGTGCCGCCGCGGCGGTCGGCTGTCGAGTCGGCCCGTGGCCCGCATTGCCGTCGAGGCATACGCTGCGACCATGCGGCGCACCATCTTTGAGCAAGAGCACGAAATGTTCCGTGATACGGCCCGGGCTTTCACCGAACGCGAGATCGTCCCCAACCACGAGAAGTGGGAATCCGACGGCAAGGTCGACAAGGCCATGTTCCGCAAGGCCGGCGATGTGGGCCTGCTGGCGACCGCCGTCGACGAGCGCTACGGCGGGGGCGGCGTGCTCGATTTCCGTTACAACGCGATCCTCAACGAGGAAATCATGGCTGCGGGTGTGGCCGGCTCGGGACAGTGCATGACCTTGCACAACGACATCTGCCTGCCGTACTTCATGAACCTCTGTGACGACTCGCAGGCCGAGCGGTGGATGCCCGGTCTGGCCAGCGGTGAGCTGATGAGCGCCATCGCCATGACGGAGCCGGGCATCGGTTCGGATCTGGCATCGATGAGCACGACGGCGCTACCCAAGGGCGATGGGTACATCGTGAACGGCTCGAAGACCTTCATTACGAACGGCATCAACTCCGATCTGGTGATCGTTGCGGCGAAGACAGATCCCGCCGAAAAGCACCGGGGCATGTCGCTGATCGTGCTCGAGGAGGGCATGGAGGGCTTCGAGCGAGGTCGCAACCTCGACAAGTTGGGCTTGAAGTCTCAGGACACCGCCGAACTCTTCTTCGACGACGTGTTCGTGCCCGCAGAGAACCTTCTCGGCGGTGAAGGCAATGGCTTCATGCACTTGGTGCGCAACCTGCCCCAGGAACGGCTGTCGATCGCGGTGGGAGGGGTGGCGCATGCCCAAGCCGCGTTCGGCTGGACTGTGGACTACGTCGGTGAACGGCAGGCGTTCGGCCAGTCGATCGCCTCGTTCCAGAACACCCGCTTCGAGCTGGCCGAGATGAAGACCGAGCTCGACATTGCCTGGGTGTTCGTGGACCGCCAGATCGAGGCGCTCAACGAGGGCGAGCTGACGGCGACCGACGCAGCAGAGGCCAAGTGGTGGGTCACCGAAATGCAGCTGAAGCTCATCACTCGCTGCCTGCAGCTGTTCGGCGGCTACGGATTCATGTCGGAGTACCCCATCTCGAAGGCGTACGCAGACGCCCGGGTGCAGACGATCTACGGCGGCACTACCGAGATCATGAAAGAGATCATCGGGCGCGAAGTCACCGGTACCCGATAGGCAGCAGGCGTGACAGAGATCAATTCGGCCGAGCCTGTGAGGCGCAGCGATTCGGCCGAGCCTGTGAGGCGCATCAATTCAGTAGCAATCATCGGGGCGGGCACGATGGGCGCCGGCATTGCGGCTGTGTCGGCAAGAGCCGGCTGCCGCGTGCTGCTGCTCGATGTCGACGAGGCCGCAGCGCAGCGAGCGCGCGACTCGGTCGACGCCGACTTCCGGGAACTCGTCAGCATCGGCACGGTCGAGCACCACCTCGACGACATCGCCGGCTACGACTGGGTGTGCGAGGCGATCGTCGAAGACCTCGCCACCAAACGTGAGCTGTTCGAGCGCCTCGAAGTCGCCCGCAGCGACGGTTCGGTCATCTCGTCGAACACGTCGGGCATCCCGCTGCGAAAGATCAGCGAGGGCATGAGCGAGCGATTCCGGCGCGACGTGGCGATCACGCACTTCTTCAACCCCGTGCAGGTGATGAAGCTGTTCGAACTGGTGCCCGGTTCCGACACCGAGCCAGGGGTCATCGAGGCGTTTGCCCACTTCGGAGCCGAGCAGCTGGGCAAGGGCGTCGTGCACGCCAAGGACACCGTCAACTTCATCGGCAACCGCATCGGCTGCTACTTCATGCTGTCGGGCCTCCACCACGCCAAGCCGTTCCTGGCCGACGGTATGACCCAGGAAACGATCGACGCCGTGCTGGGTGCGCCCGTCGGCCTTCCGCCGACCGGTCTGTACGGGCTCATCGACCTGATCGGGCTGGACGTGATGGAGCTGGTCGGCGCCAACCTGGCCCAAAATCTGCCGCCGGGCGACCGGGGCCACGAGTTCGCCGAGTTTCCCCCCACCGAGAAGGCGATGGCGGCTCGCGGCCAGCTCGGCCGCAAGACCGGTGGCGGATTCAGCCGGCGCACGAAGATGGACGACGGCTCACGGACGGCCGAGACGTTTGATCTCGTCACCGGCGAGTGGCGGGCGGCAACCGAGCCCGACCGCGACGGCGTCCCCGCTGAATTGGGCGAGGTGCTGTTCGCCGAGGGACCTCAGGGTGACCTGGCTCGGCACGTCTTCGGCGGCACGCTGGCGTACGCGGCAGACCTGGTGCCCGAGATCGCCGACGACATCGCAAACATCGACAACGCCATCCGCTGGGGCTTCAACTGGGTCCACGGCCCGTTCGAGATGCTCGACCACCTCGGGCCTGCCCGGGTCATCGAGTTCCTGCGAAGCGTCGGTGCCCCGTTGCCGGCCATGCTCGCCACGCTCGAGGCATCCAGCCAGCCGACCTTCTACAGCCAGGCCGCCGACGGCTCCCGCCTGCAATTGATGCCCGACGGCACGACCGCTCTCATCGAGCGCTGACATCTTCTTCGTCGCCGCGGTTGTCCGAGGGGTCCGTACCGCCCTCGTATGCCCGACAGCAAACCGTGCGTTGCCTGCGAAGTGGGGTTCTACGGCTTGCGCAACCCGTGGCGATTCAGCTTCGACGATGGCTCCATCTACATCGGCGACGTTGGACATGAGCTCATCGAAGAGGTGAGCGTGGCCCCAGCGGACCTCGGCGGCCTCAACTTCGGGTGGAGCGTGGTCGAGGGAACCATGTGCTTCCGCGGCGGCCCATGCGATACGACCGGCTTCGTTCTCCCAGTAGTCGAGTACACCCATGACGAAGGTGTCGGCGTCATCGGCGGTTACGTCTACCGCGGTGACGCCATTCCGGAAATGCACGGCCACTACTTCTACGCCGACTTCACCGGTGGCTGGATTCGCACCTTTCGTTGGTCCGGCGGCGAGGTAGTGGAGCACTACGACTGGTCGCGGGCCATCGAGCGGCCGGACAACGCTCGATTTACTTGGTCGTTTGGCGTGGACGGCCACGGCGAGATGTATCTGCTGAGCCGCTGGGCGGTGTGGAAGATCGCACCCAGCAGTTGACCGTCTCGGCCGCGCCGCTCAATTCCCCTGGCGCAGCGACGCGACATAGTCCGCGACAGCGTCAATCTCTGTTCCCGTCAAGACGCTTTCGAAGGCCGCCATCTGTGTGCCGGCGCGACCAGTGCGGATGACGTCGAGAATCTCCTCCCGGGGCAGGAACGACAGTGTCAGATCGACACCGATGCGTCCCGCTCCATGGTCGAGATGACACGTGGAGCAGATGTCCGAGAAGATCGCCTGACCGGCAACAGCAGAACTCGCGGCCGTGGGTAGCGGCACGGCCGCCGTCGTCGAAGGGGCCGGGCGTGATGTCGTCGAGGCTGGAGTAGCGGCGGTCGCAGATGCGCTCGGACCCGCCATACCCCCGTCGGCGGTCGATTCGCTGGGCGCAGGCTGAGTCCCTTCGGGCGGTAGCACTGACGGTCGGGACGATTCGGGGCCGGCACCCCGTCCGCAGCTCGCCACAGCAAACACCACTAGCCCGCATGCGAGAAGCAATGACGGGCGCACCAGGGGCACTGTGTATGGGCGTATACGGGGTCTTCACCCCCACAGATTCGGCCGATGCGTGCGGTTTTAAGCCGCTCGTCTAGCGGACGATGCGGACCATGGCGTCGGCCATCCGCACTGCTTGAGTCATCTGCGGTGCGTCGTGGACGCGGACTACGTCGATGCCCGCGCAGATAGCGGCCGTGATCGTGGCGGCGGTCCCAAAGAGGCGATCATCGGGCTTGGTGTTGGTCACCGACCCAATGGTCGACTTGCGTGACGTGCCGATGAGCAACGGCAGCCCCAGCGGCCAGAGCTCGGGCAGGCGCCGCATCATCTCGAGGTTCTGCGAGACGCCGAAGCCGAAGCCGAAGCCAGGGTCGGCGACGATGCGGCCGGTGCCGATCCCCGCGGCGGCGCAAATGTCGAGAGTGACCTCGAGGCCCGCGGTGATATCGGCGATGAGGTCCGTGTGCGGCCGTCCCCGCTGGTTGTGCATCAGCACGGCTGCAACGCGCTGACGCGCCACCAAGGGCGCCAAGTCGGGGTCGGCCCGGAATCCGGTGATGTCGTTCACCACGTCTGCGCCGGCATCGAGCGCGGGCTCAGCCACTGCGGACCGCGTCGTGTCCACTGAGATCGGCACGTCGGCGCCGAGACGGTCCAGCTCGCAGCGCACGGCTTCGATGACCCGCACCGCGCGACGGCGCTCGACGGCAACCGGCGTCGGCTCGGCCCCGGGTCGGCTCGACGCCCCGCCGATGTCGATGATGTCGGCGCCGTCCTCGACGAGTTCACGGGCGAGCGCGATGGCGTCGTCGAGCCGATCTGCGATGCCGTCTCCAGAGAACGAATCGTCGGTGGCGTTGATGATGCCCATCACGAACGTCCGAGTGCCCCACTCCCAGCACGGACCGCGTCCAGGATCCCAGGACGCGTGGCGATATCGCCGGTGGATCGGCCACGCCGGCAGCGGGACCGAGTCGGTCACGGCTGACCGGCGACAGATGCGCGCGGTTCGAGCGTGCCCAGCAGGTTCGAGGCCGCCGCTCGCATCCCCACGACGCCCGGTGTGGGTTCGAGTCCCGCCAGCGCCTCCAGCGAATCGGCCACGTAGTTGCGCGCGGTGGCCACCGACGTCGCGATCTCCGAGCCTGCCACCACGAGCGACCGAGCTTGGTCGCGCCGAAGGTCGTCCAGCGGCTGGCCCAGCAGGTCTGCTAACGGGTGCCCGTCGGCCAGCATGCGAATCACGGGCAGCGTGTACACACCCTCGCGCAGGTCATTCCCCGACGGCTTGCCGAGCTCTTCGTCCGACGCCACGAGATCCAGCACGTCGTCGACAATCTGGAATGCCATGCCGTAGGCCCGTCCGAAGTTGGAGAGGCATTCGAGCACGTCTCGATCCGCGCCTGCCACCAGCCCGCCGATGCGGCACGCAGTGGCGTACAGCTCGGCCGTCTTGCCGCGGATCGCCAGCAAGTACTGCTCCTCGGTGCGGCTGATGTCGTAGATCAACTGCAGCTCGCGCACCTGGCCTTCGCAGAGTCGACCGATGGTTGCCGCAAGCAGAGCGGCAACCTCGGTGCCGAGCGACGCGGCGAGCTCGGATGCCTTTGCCAGCAGGAAATCGCCGGCCAGGATTGCCTTGAGGTTTCCCCACCGATGGTTCACCGCCTCGATGCCGCGTCGCGTCGCAGCATCGTCCATCACGTCGTCGTGGTACAGCGATCCCAGATGGACGAGCTCGACGGCGACACCTCCGCACACCATGTCGTCGGTCACGGCGTCCGGTGCTGCACCGTCAGGGTCGAGCGCAAGTGCCGCGGCGATGACGAATGCGGGGCGCAGACGCTTGCCACCAGCCGGTATGAGATGCGAGGCCACCTCGGTCAGAAATTCGTCGTCGGTGACCGCCGCGGCGCGCAACGAGGCTTCGACGCGGACGAGGTCCTCGTCGGGGCTGGTTCGTGCCTGCAGCGGGGAAAGGGGCGCCACGGCGCAACCGTAAACGACCACAGCACCGATGCCACCCTCGGCGGTTCTGCGGCCCGCGGACTGCATTTGCCGACGGAGCGATGTCGAAGGGCAGCGTTACACTGCGGGCACCTGACCCGAAGCCCATCGTGGAGGGCAGAGACAGGGAGGCCCAGTGTTCGAACGATTCACCGATCGGGCCCGCCGAGTGGTGGTGCTGGCGCAAGAAGAAGCGCGCCTACTGAATCACAACTACATCGGCACCGAGCACATCCTGCTGGGGCTGATCCACGAAGGCGAGGGCGTGGCCGCTCAGGCTCTCGAGTCGTTGGGCATCTCGCTCGAAGCCGTGCGCAGCCAGGTTGAGGAGATCATCGGTCAGGGCACTTCGTCGCCCAGTGGCCACATCCCCTTCACGCCGCGCGCCAAGAAGGTGCTCGAGCTCTCGCTGCGCGAGGCGCTGCAACTCGGCCACAACTACATCGGCACCGAGCACGTGCTGCTGGGGCTGATCCGAGAAGGCGAAGGCGTCGCGGCGCAAGTGCTGGTGAAGCTTGGCGCCGATCTGTCGAAGGTGCGCCAAGAAGTCATCCAGCAGCTTTCGGGCTACAGCGGCTCGGGCAGCGGCCGTGAGAGCGTGGGTGCTTCGTCGGGCCAAGGCAGCGAGCCAGGCGCGCAGAGCGGCTCTTTGGTGCTTGACCAATTCGGCCGCAATCTGACCTCCGATGCGCGCGCCAAGAAGCTTGACCCGGTGATCGGACGGCTGCGCGAGACCGAGCGCGTCATGCAGGTGCTCTCCCGCCGCACCAAGAACAATCCCGTCCTCGTCGGCGAGCCTGGTGTCGGCAAGACCGCCATCGTCGAAGGACTCGCGCAAAAGATCGTCGCCAACGACGTCCCCGAGCTGTTGCGCGACAAGCAGCTCTACACGCTCGACTTGGGCGCCCTCGTTGCTGGCTCGCGCTACCGCGGCGACTTCGAGGAGCGCCTCAAGAAGGTCCTCAAGGAGATCCGCACTCGCGGCGACATCATCCTGTTCATCGACGAGCTGCACACGCTGGTCGGCGCCGGCGCCGCCGAGGGCGCGATCGACGCGGCCTCGATTCTCAAGCCGATGCTGGCGCGCGGCGAGCTGCAGACCATCGGCGCGACCACGCTCGAGGAGTACCGCAAGTACCTCGAGAAGGACGCCGCGCTCGAACGTCGCTTTCAGCCCATCAAGGTGGACGAGCCCACGCTCGACCACACCATCGAGATCTTGAAGGGGCTGCGCGATCGATACGAGCAGCACCACCGCGTCACGATCACTGATCAGGCGCTCGTGGCTGCCGCGAACCTCGCGGACCGCTACATCGCCGACCGCCACCTGCCCGACAAGGCCATCGATCTGATCGACGAGGCAGGCTCGCGCCTGCGCATCAAGCGCATGTCCACGCCGCCCGATTTCAAAGAGATCGAGTCGAAGCTGTCCGACGTCACCGAGCGCAAGAAGCAAGCCGTCGAGGCCCAGGACTTCGAGACCGCCGGCGAGCTGCGCGACGAGGAGAAGGAGCTGCTCGAGCGGCGCACCGAGGTCCTCGCTGCCGCCAAGGCCGAGGGGCACGACCTGTTCGACGAGGTCGATGAGGAAGCCATCGCCGAGGTGCTCTCGATCTGGACCGGCATTCCGGTGTACAAGCTGACCGAGGAAGAGACTCAGAAGCTCCTCAAGATGGAGGACGCGCTGCACAAGCGGGTCATCGGTCAGCACGATGCCATCAAGGCCGTGAGTCAGGCGATTCGACGCACTCGCGCCGGCCTGAAGGACCCGAAGCGCCCAGGCGGATCATTCATCTTCTTGGGCCCCTCGGGTGTCGGCAAGACCGAGCTGGCCAAGACGCTGGCCGAGTTCCTCTTCGGCGACGAAGACGCTCTGGTCAGCCTCGACATGTCCGAGTACATGGACAAGTTCACGGTAAGCCGACTCGTCGGAGCGCCCCCCGGCTATATCGGATACGACGAGGGCGGGCAGCTGACCGAGGCTGTGCGCCGCAAGCCGTTCTCGGTGGTGCTCTTCGACGAGGTCGAGAAGGCCCACCCGGACGTGTTCAACACGCTGCTGCAGATCCTCGAAGAAGGCCGGCTGACCGATGCCCAGGGTCGCTCGGTCGATTTCCGCAACGCCGTGCTCATCATGACTTCGAACCTCGGCACCGCCGACTTGCGCAAGTCGCGCGTCGGATTCGCGACGGCCGATGAGGACGCCAGCTACGACCGGATGAAGGAGAAGGTCAACGATGCGCTCAAGGCGCACTTCCGGCCGGAGTTCCTGAACCGCATCGACGACACCATCGTGTTCCACGAGCTGAGCGTCAACGAAGTCGTCCAGATCGTCGATCTGATGATCAAACGCACCGCCGACCAGCTTCGGGCGCAGGGTCTGGGCCTCGAGCTCACCGATGCCGCCAAGCAGTGGCTGGCGCGCAACGGATACGACCCGCAGCTCGGCGCCCGGCCGCTACGGCGCGCACTCCAGCACCATGTCGAGGATTCGCTGAGCGAGCGCATCCTCTACAAGGAATTCCACGCTGGTGAGATCATCGTGGTGGATGTGGAGGACGACGAGATCGTGTTCCGCGCCATCGAGGGCTTCGATCCAGCGCCGATCGAGCTCGAAGAGGCCACGACGGCCGAATAGGCCCGCACATGCCGCCGCTCGCAGTGCCGGAGCGGCGGCGAGGCGGTGTGGCTCGCGAACGTCGGATGAGCCGTTGGCTGCTTGTCGCGGCGGCTTTCGTCGCGCTCGCCGGCTGCCGAGCGGACATCGTCGTTGACATCGATATGGCGCATGACGGAGCGGGTTGGGTGACCGTGGCCGTCACCTTCGATGAAGAGGTGATGCGCACCGCACCCGATCTCAGCGAGCTGCTCGTTCTCGATGACTTGGTCTGGTGGGAGATCACCCGCCGGCACGAGCAGACCTCGGTCGGCGAACGACTCAAGGTCGTCGCGGTCAAGCGATTCGCGAACCAGGGTGAGCTGGCCGAAGTTCTTGCCGAGATCGATCGGCCGCCAGACGGATCCGCCGGTTTGTTCAGGTCGGTCACGGTGACGGGCGAACGCGACGGGGCAATTGTGCGCTATCAGCTGGCCGTGGGCATCGGTCTCGACCGGCCGGTCAGCGAGCTTGTCAACCCTGCTACTGCGGATGCACTCGAGGGCGAGCTCTTTGGCATGCCCATCGCCGACATCGAAGAACGCGCCGGTGCGCCGCTCGACGAGCTGGTGACGCTCGTCGTGCAGGCGACGGTGCCTCAGGGCGCAGGGCGGCTGCCGGCCGAGGGCGTGATGATGCTGAACGAAGGCGGCATGCGCGAGCTGTCGGTGTCGGGCGAGCTCTTCGACGCCGAAATTGCCGCAGCCGACGAGGAGGCTGAGCGTCTGTCGCAGCGTGCGAGCCGGGGGGCTCGCATCGCAACTGGCTGGTGGATCTTCATTGCTGCGGTCACGGTCGTTGTCGTGGTGATCGCCTTGCGTGGTCGGCGTCGGCGAGGGCTGACCTTCCGTTAGTTGATTGTGGCGATCGTGGGCGGGGCAGACTGGGCGGGTGGCTCGGGCTTGGGCGATTGTGCTGGCTGCGGGCGCAGGGACTCGCTTCGGCACTGAGATCGACGGTTCCTCGAAGGTGTCGGTGCCGATTGCCGGGCGATCGATGATCTCTTGGAGCGTTGAGGCGGCGCTGGCTGCTTGTGATGGGGTCACGCTTGTCGTGCCGGCGGCGATGGTCGACCAACCGTTTGAGGGTGTTGATGCGGTTGTGGCTGGGGGGGACAGCCGTTCGGCTTCGGCGCGGGCGGGGCTTGGGACGGTTCCCGGAGATGTTGACGTGGTCGTGTGTCACGACGCGGCTCGGCCGGGTGCTTCGACGGGGCTGTTCGCTGCGGTGATTGCGGCTGTACGAGCTGGGGCAGACGCGGCGGTGCCAGCGTTGCCAGTGAGCGACACGCTCAAGCGGGTGCCGGCCTGGAGTGACACCGGTGGCGTGGTTGCGGGGACCGTGGATCGTGCGGGGCTCTATGGCGTGCAGACCCCGCAAGCATTTCGCCGTGAGGTGCTGGCGGCGGCGCACGCCGGAGCACCTGTGGCCACCGACGATGCGGCGCTGGTCGAGGCGGCGGGCGGCACGGTGATGGCGATCCCGGGTGAGGCTGCCGCGCACAAGGTCACCACGCCGGCAGACCTTGTGATCGTGCAAGCCCTGCTGCGCACCCGCGTGGCAGACGACGGGCTCTAGCGTCAACAAGCGTGACGACGGCCAACAGCGGCGGGCTTGGCTCGGTGATGCGTGTGGGGCACGGCTACGACGCGCACCCGTTCGCTGATGTCGCGAGCCACTCTGGACGAACGTTGGTGCTTGGCGGGGTCCGATTGGTTGGCGAGCGGCCGCTGGCAGGCCACAGCGACGCCGACGTGGTCGCGCATGCCGTCATCGATGCGATGCTCGGTGCAGCCGGTCTCGGCGACATCGGCTCGCACTTTCCTGACAGCGACGAGCGATGGCGCGGCGGCGACAGCATCGAGATGCTGGCGCTGACGGCGTCTCGGCTGGCCGAAGCTGGATGGAGCTTGGCCAATGTCGACTGCACCGTCATTTGCGACCGTCCAATGATCGCCCCGCACCGCGAGCAGATGCAGGAACGGCTCAGCAGCGCGGCGGGCGGGCAGATCACGGTCTGCGGCAAGCGGACCGAAGGGCTCGGTCACGCAGACGGGATCGTGGCGCACGCCGTGGCCCTGGTGTTCGCCGGGCCGGGCGCCGACACGCTTGAATCCGACCCGCTTGAATGACGGTCCGATGAGCAGGCAACCGCAACGCAGTCGGGGCAAGCCGGCCCAAGGGGGAGCGCGGGGCGCTCAACCTCGAGGTCGCGGCGGAGCGAATACGCAGCAGCGCAGCGGCTCCGGTCCGCCCCGACGCGCCAGCGCGGAGGCCCGTCGTGGCCCGAATGCGCAGCGCCGCGACCCCTCCGCCGGTCGCGAACAATCCGCGCCCCGCGGTCTGGGCGGCGACCACGTCGAAGGCCGGCAAGCCGTGCGAGAGCTGCTGCGTGCCGGCAACCGCAAGATTCATGAGGTCCTGCTGGCCGAGGACGCGCACGAGTCCGCCGTACTGGCGGAGATCGCCGACTTAGCAGCGGAGCGGCGAGTGCCGCTGCGCGAGACCAGCCGCCGCAAGTTGCGCGATAAGGCGCTCACCGAGTCGCCGCAGGGCGTCATCGCTTTGGCCTCCGAGATCCGACCGGTACCGCTGGAGGATCTCGTCCAACCTCATCGCGGGTCGCCGCCGCTGCTCATCGCCGCCGACGGCGTCACGGATCCCGGGAATCTGGGTGCCATCTTGCGGACCGCCGAAGTGGCGGGCGCGACGGGAGTCGTCCTCGGACGCCATCGCTCCGCGAGCCTGACGCCCGCAGCAGTCAAGGCAGCTGCTGGGGCAATCGAGCATCTGCGCTTCGCACAGGTCGGAGGACTGCCCGGGGCGTTGAAGCAACTGCGTGACGCCGGCCTGTGGGTCATCGGACTCGACGGCAATGCCAGCGACGGTCTTGAGGATCTGCGTGTCGCCAGCGAGCCCGTCGTGGTCGTCGTGGGCGCCGAGGGACGGGGTCTCTCGACACTGGTCGAGCGTCGCTGCGATCAAGTCATCTCGATCCCGATCTATGGGCGCATCGAGTCCCTCAACGTGGCCGCGGCAACGGCCGTCGCCCTGTTCGACATCGCCCGCGCCCGCGCTCGCGCCCAGAATTCGACCTGAATCCGCAGCGCTGGGCCAAACGCTGGGCCATACGCTGGGCCATACGCCCGAGTAGCTCAACGGCCAGAGCACCGCTCTTGTAAAGCGGGGGTTGTGGGTTCGATTCCCACCTCGGGCTCGCCCCGTAGGAACGAACTGCTCAGAGCGTGATCACCAGGTTGCCGATGTGCTCCTTGCGGACGAATGCCTCCTGGGCAGCATGTATTTCTTCGAGCGGGAAGGTGCCGCCGAGAATCGGCCGGATCTCGCCTCGCTCGATGTACCCGACGAGATCAGCGAAGATGCCCGGTTCGTAAATCGTCGCGCCGTAGAACTCGAGGTCGTTGAGGTACAGGGTCCGCAGATCGAGTTGCACAATCGGCCCGCCGATGGCGCCCGAGGTGACGTATCGCCCTCCGCGGGCAAGCGCATCGAGCCAGCCGGCGAAGCTGTCCCCGCCGACTACGTCAGCCACAGCGTCGAACGGACCGCCGTTCGCCGCAACGGCGGCAACAGGAACTGATGGGGATTCGCGCGCCACAGCGGCATGTGCGCCGATGTCGAGCACTTGGGCGATCTTCGAACTGCCAGCCACCGCAACCACGCGTGCGCCGCGGCGCCTCGCGAGCTGGATCAGAGCGCTGCCCACCCCGCCGCTGGCGCCGGTCACCGCGATGCTCTGGCCGCTGCGCAGACCGATTCGAGTCAGCATGTGCTCTGCGGTCACGGACGAGCACGGGAATGTCGCGAGCTCGGCATCGGAGAGATCCGAGTCCACGGCGTGCACGTTCTCGATCGGCACAGTTGCGAACTCGGCGAACCCCCCGTCGGCCTCGCTGCCGAGATACCCGGCCTTGCTGCGGTCGGACGGATCGTCGGGATCGCGCAGGCACGGATCAACGATGACCCGCTTCCCCACCAGCGCAGTGTCTTCGACGTCTTGGTCCACCGCGACGACGCGCCCCACCACGTCCGCGCCCTGGATGCGGGGGAACTCGAGGCCCGTGCGCCCCCACGCGGCCTCATCGACGCTCGCCTCGACGTATCCGCCTTCGCTGGTTGCCGAGGCGATCGCGCGACTGTACCAACCCACACGGGTGTTGATGTCGGTGTTGTTCATGCCGCACGCCGACACCTGGATCAATGCATCGAGAGGACCCGGCGCTGGTACGGGCACGTCGTCGCGTACCTCGAGCATCTCCGGACCGCCGGTGCCGATCAGCAGCGCCGCTCGCATCATCGTGGGCAGGCTCATGGGCCTCCGCAGTGGTCACGTTTGGCCATCAGCAGGCGGCAGAATACCGCCTAGTGGCGGCCCACCTCACACCGGTGTCAGCAGCGGCACCGAGGATTGCCATCGTCGGGAGCCTGAACGCGGATCTGACGGTTTGGGTGCCGCGGCGGCCAGGACCCGACGAGACGCTTCATGCCGACCGAGCTGCGTGGTTTCGGGGAGGCAAGGGAGCCAACCAGGCCGTCGGCGCGGCCCGGCTGGGCGCGCACGTGGTCATGATCGGACGAGTCGGCGACGACGAGCAGGGCCGCTGGCTGCGCGCGGGCCTCGAAGCCGAAGGCATCGACTGCCGTCATGTGGCGCCGGCCGACGCGACGACGGGCTTGGCGGTCATCACGGTCGACGTCGCCGACGTGTCGATCATCGTGGCGGCCGGGGCGAACGCCCACCTCGATCCCGCCGGCGTCGCGGAGGCCGCCGCCCAGATCGCCGCCGCCGATGCGCTGCTCTTGCAGGGAGAAGTCAGCGCTGCCGCGGCGCGCGTCGCAGCGGAGATCGCCCGCGCGAACCGGACACTGGTGGTGTTTAATCCCGCTCCCTACAACGACGTCGCGCCGTTGGTCGCGCCCCTCGCCGATGTGGTCATCGTGAACCGCCAGGAATCCGTGCAGCTGCAGGCACACCGAGACAGCGGGACGTGCGACCTGCGCCCGGAGGCGGTGCTCGTCGAGACTCGCGGCGAGCACGGTTGCGCGGTGCGCCTGCCCTCGGCGGACGGCCAGGGCCGCCTCGTGGAGGTGGCGGCGCCGAAGGTCACGGTGCGCGACGCCACCGGTGCCGGCGACGCCTTCGCTGCAGCGTTCGCAGTGAGCATGGCGTCGGGCCGCGATCCCGCCGCGGCGGCGGAATTGGCCGTGCGCGCAGGTGCGGCGGCGGTCACCGTCGACGGCGCACAGCCCAGCCTGCCAACGGCGGCCCAGCTCACCCCGCCGAGCGGCGCACGGCGGGGTCAGGATGTGGCGTAGAGCCGGTCGCCGGCGTCTCCGAGTCCGGGCACGATGTAGGCCCGCTCGTCGAGGTGGCTGTCGATGGACGCAGTGACGACATGGGCGTCGAAGCGACCTGCACCTGCGGCCTGCAGGGCTGCGACGCCCTCCGGCGCAGCCAGCGCGCACACGACTATGAGAGGCCCGGCGCCGGCGTCGGACAGGACGTTGCAGGCGTCGATGAGCGTCCCGCCGGTGGCCAGCATCGGATCGAGCACGATCGCCGGGCGATCACCGACATCAGCGGGCAGCGTCTCGAGGTAGCGACGGTGATCCACACTCAAGGTCTCCGATGACTCGACGCGTTGCATGCCGAGAAATCCGACCGGCGCCTCAGGCACGAGTCGGAGCGCTGCGTCGAGCATTCCGAGGCCGGCGCGCAGTACGGGCACCAAGGTCGGCATCGGCTCGATCCTGACGCCGTCTGCGGTTCCTAGCGGAGTTTCGACTCGCGTCGGAATCGCCGTGACGTCTGCCAAGGCCTCAATGATCAGCACGGTCGCCAGCGCATCGAGGTGTTGCCGGAACTCGTCGCGTCCGGTTTCGATACTGCGAAGGCGAGCGAGGTGAGTTGCAGCAACGGGATGCTCCACGACAGTGATCTTCATCAGCGTGCAACCTACGCGGCCGCGGAGGTCGATTCTGGCTCCGGGGCTCTTGCGCGCAAAACGCAGGGGCACTGCGTGAATTGTGCGGGGGTACACCCAAGAGGGATTGTTTCGTCCTACGCTCGCGGGATTGTCGCTTCGATACGGCTCACTCTGCGGTCCGCAGCGCACACCGGGCGCGCAGTGGGCCGTGCCCAGTTGGGCGCACATCGACGGGAGGTCACCCGATGAACAGCCAAGCCGGCGAAACCAACAGCGGCGCGGCCGTCCGCGGACTGTTGCTGGTGCTGGTCGCAGTTGTGGTCGGCGTGCTGCTCTTGCGCTCGGTTGACGATCCCGATGAGATCACCGCAACTGACACCACCCCGCCTGCGGCGCCAGGCGACACGCTGCCGCCATCGACGCAGGCACCAACAGCGAACACCACCACACCGCCAAGCGACGACACGGTGACGACCGTCGCACCGCCGGTGACGGCCGAGGTCGCAACAACGACGACGGCTGCGGGAGTCGAGGGCTTTCAGCCGCGTCAGGTGTCTGAGGTCTCTGTGCAGGTAGCTAACTCCACGACCGTGCGCGGTGCCGCCGGCCGGGTCAACGACCGCTTCAAGGCGCTGAGCTACGTCACCAAGTCGCCCACGAACTACGTCGGTACGCCGCTCGATCGAACGCGCATATATCACCAGCCAGGTTCGCTTCTCGAGGCTCGCGTCATCGCCGAAGTCCTGAAGCTGGACCCCGACAACGACGTGTTCCCGATGCTGCAGGACACCTCCGCCGTTCAGACATTCGAGACGCCTGACATCTTGATCGCGCTCGGCACCGATCTGGCCGAGTAGAGGTCCGAGTCACGCGGACGCACAGAGCCCTCCGCTCGTGAGCGGCAACAATCAGGGTTTCCGGGTTGTCGCGTGCCCTGACAAGTTCCGCGGCACCGCCTCTGCTGACGATGTCGCAGCAGCGATCGCTGACGGGTGCACCGCGGGCGCCAGGGCCAGCCGCAGCACGGCCGACGTGGTCTGCCTTCCGATGGCGGACGGCGGCGAGGGCACGTTGGACTCGCTGGGTGGGCCGAACCGCACGTCACTCGTGATCGGTCCGCTGCGCGAACGCGTCGAAGCGCAATGGCGGCTGCGCGGGGACCTGGCAATTGTGGAAATGGCACGCGCGAGCGGCTTGACCCTGGCGGGTGGTGCGGCCCGCAACGATCCGCTCGCGGCTACCACTGCCGGCACTGGCGATCTGATCGCGGAGGCAGTTGCATCCGGCGCTCGGCGCGTCATCGTGGGGGTCGGAGGATCAGCGACGACCGACGGCGGCCTCGGCGCGCTCGACGCGATGGCGCCGCTCGCCCGCTTGGCAGGCGTCTCGGTGCAGGTGGCCTGCGACGTTCGGACGCGGTTCTGCGACGCAGCCCGGATCTTCGGACCGCAAAAAGGCGCATCATCGCCGCAGATCGAACTGTTGACCCGTCGGCTCGACCGCCTCGTCGACCTCTATCGGGAGCGATACGGCGTCGACGTGAGCGAGATGCCGCGCGCCGGCGCGGCGGGTGGCCTTGCTGGGGGACTGGCCGCAGGCCTGCGCGCCGAGCTGGCCGAAGGCTTCGATGTGGTCGCGTCCGAGGTCGGTCTCGAAGAGGCCATCGCCGAGGCGGACCTAGTGATCACCGGCGAGGGCCGACTGGATGCAGGCTCATTTGACGGCAAGGTCGTGGGCGGCGTGGCTCGCCTTGCGGCCGAAGCCGGAGTTCGGCTGGCCGTCATCGTCGGTGCACGCGATCGAAACATCGAGCTCGCAGAGCATGGGTGTGCCGATGCCCAGCTCGTTGTGCTGAGTGAGCGCTACGGGATGGAGCGGTCGACGAGCGACACGCTGTCGGCCGTGCGAGACGCTGCCGCCGCGTTGGCAACGGATCACGCTCGCGAAGTTGGTGGTTAGCACTCTCAGCTCTAGAGTGCTAACTGTTGTGCGGGTGTGCATCGGCAACGCTGCACGCCCTCAATCACCGCCCGGGGCGGCCGTTCGGACGCCCCGTTATGGAGCTAGCTGACTACAGGAGTCGGTCGATATGGCCAAGATGATTACGTTCGACGACGAAGCCCGCCGCGCGCTCGAATCGGGCATGAACCAGCTCGCTGACGCAGTGCGCGTCACGCTGGGTCCGAAGGGACGCAATGTCGTGCTCGACAAGAAGTGGGGCGCGCCCACCATCACCAACGACGGCGTGTCCATCGCGAAGGACATCGAACTCGAAGATCCCGTCGAGCGAATCGGCGCCGAGCTCGTCAAAGAAGTCGCGAAAAAGACCGACGACGTTGCAGGTGACGGCACTACTACCGCCACCGTGCTGGCGTGGACGATGGTGCGCGACGGTCTGCGCAACGTTGCCGCAGGCGCCAACCCGATCGCCCTCAAGCGGGGCATCGAGGCCGGTGTCGACGCCGCCGTGGCCGCAATCGAGGACATGTCCATCAGCGTCACCGATTCAAAGACCCACGTCGCCCAGGTCGCGGCGATCTCGGCGGCCGACAGCGCAATTGGCGAGCTGATCAGCGACGCATTCGACAAGGTCGGCAAGGACGGCGTGATCACCGTCGAGGAGTCGCAGACCTTCGGCCTCGAGATGGATCTCGTCGAGGGCATGCGCTTCGACAAGGGCTACATCTCGCCCTACTTCGTCACCGATCCCGACACCCAGGAAGCAGTCCTCGACGAGCCGTACCTGCTGTTCATGCAGGGCAAGATCTCGGCTGTCCGCGACGTGCTCCCCGTGCTCGAAAAGGTCACCCAGTCGGGCAAGCCGCTCGTGGTCATCGCTGAGGACGTCGACGGCGAGGCACTCGCCACGATCGTCGTCAACAAGATCCGTGGCACCTTCCGCTCGGTTGCGGTGAAGGCGCCCGGCTTCGGCGACCGGCGCAAGGCGATGCTCGCCGACATGGCGATCCTCACCGGGGGCCAGGTCATCAGCGAGGACGTCGGCCTCAAGCTCGAGAACACCACGCTCGACCTGCTGGGCACCGCCCGCCGTGTGGTTGTGAGCAAGGACGAGACGACGATCATCGAAGGTGCCGGCGATCAGGCTGAGGTTGCGGGCCGCATCGAGCAGATCAAGAACGAGATCGAGAACACCGATTCCGACTATGACCGCGAGAAGCTGCAGGAGCGGCTGGCGAAGCTGTCCGGCGGCGTTGCAGTGCTCCGTGTCGGCGCGGCCACCGAGGTCGAGCTGAAGGAAAAGAAGCACCGCATCGAGGACGCAGTCAGCACCACCAAGGCGGCCATCGAAGCCGGCGTCGTGACCGGCGGCGGCGTGACGCTGATTCGGGCCGAAGAAGCGGTAGGCGCTGCGGCGGACAAGCTGGAAGGCGATGTCGCCACAGGCGCTCGGCTGGTACAGCGTTCGTTGGCCGGACCGCTCAAGCAGATTGCCGAGAACGCGGGCCTCGAGGGCGGCGTGGTCGTCAGCAAGGTCCGCGAACTCAAGGGTGCCCACGGTCTCAATGCTGCAACAGGCGAGTACGAGAACCTCGTCGAGGCGGGCGTCATCGACGCCGCCAAGGTGACGTTGTCCGCGCTGCAGAACGCAGCGTCGATCGCCGCACTGTTCCTCACCACCGAGGCAGTGATCTGCAACCAGCCCGAGTCGGGCGGCGGCGGCGGCATGCCGGACATGGACTTCTAGCAGTCCAGTCCCAGCGACATCACACAATTCGAACGGCCCGGGCCCAACGCCCGGGCCGCTTCGCGTCTCAGAGCACGCGATTGCGGTCCTGTATCGTGCCGACGCGGCAAGAACGTCCGTCGAGATTGACCGAGACATCGCGGCGCAGGCGGGTGAGATCCTTGGGACGAAGACTTTGCAGGACACCATCGAAGCGTCGCTGCGCGAGGTCGTCAACGCCAAGCACCGGGTTGAACTGATCGAGTTGTTCGCGAAGCCCGACCGCTTCTATTTCCCAGCCGCAGAACAGGCTTGGGCCCCCGACAGCCGAAAGTTCCCCCCTCGCGCGTGAGGCCGGCACTTGGGCGTGTCCCTGCTCGGCTTCCGCTGTTGCTTGTGCATGTCTTGGTCACCTGCGCTGTAATTGGCCAAGGATGCGCGTCGTCGTCGGACCAGGAATCACAGAAGCAGGCGAGCGTGACGACGGCCGCTCCCACAATCGAGTCGGCGGCGAGCTCGACGCCTGTTTCGGGAGTGGCTGCCACCGCCGATGCAGCTGCGACGTTGGACGCTTGGTTCAATCCGATGGAACGGCAGTCAGGGCCGCCGCCAGCGATTCTCGGCGAGGCCGCCAGCCAATGGTGGCGCGCGGTCACTGGTCTGGAGGGGCCGACAAGCAACGCCACGTGGCACGAACGCCTCGAGCGTGCGTGAGCGGCTCCGATCTGGGAGTACGGCGCGGCAACGGTCCTCGTTGACGAGTTCATTGCGGCTGATGGGGGTGATCCCGACGGTGCGGCTGTGCGGGTCGAGGGCCGCATGTTGCGGGAGGATGCCATCGCGGCGCTGTGGGTAACGGTGAACAATGGCGACTGGTGCGCCGCGTCGTTCCCGCCGGCTTCGCTGAATGTCCCGACGTGGCGCAACAACACGGGTTTGTGGGGCCCGATGGATCTGGATGTCTGGGAGGCTCGTCTGGACCGGGCCTGCGCGATCGGTGATGACGACCTCGAAGCGTGGCGACGCATGGCGGCTGAGTTCCTCGAGGCTGACGGCGGCGACCCCTCCGACCCGTCGCGCCTCGGTGGTGCCGTCGATGCGCTCCAGCTCATGCTTCTCCAGACCGTGGTGGGCCTCGGTGCGGATGGCGAGCCTTCGCCTGAGCTCATGCGCAACATCCACGAGTGCGCATAGCGAACGTCTGCGCGTCCTCGGCAAACGGTTACTGCGCCAGCACCGGGCAAGGCGATCCGGGGGGCGGGGGTACCCTGACCGGATGCGGCGGGGACGCACAGCGAGGGTGCTGGTGGATCGGCTGCGGGGCGGCGAATGGGGTCGATCGCCTGACGAGGTGGTGGTGGAGGAGCCGCTCGAGATCCGTCTCGACGGGCACCTCGTGGCCACGACGATGCGCACGCCTGGCCACGACTACGAGCTGGCTGCTGGCTTCTGCGCGGGTGATGGCCTGCTCGGCGAAGCGGCCGTCACCGGCGTTCGGTATTGCGGCGAGGGGCCGGCAGCGGAGTTCGAATACAACGTCGTGACCGTCGAGACCGGCGGAGCCGCTCCGGTGCCCACGCCGCGACTGGGCAACGTGAGTGCCGCGTGCGGCATCTGCGGCAGCACGACCATTGTGGACATGGCTGCCCGTATGGGTCCGATCCGCGGCACGAGCCGGTTCAGCGTCGATGCCGTCACCGCAGCGGTCGCGGCAATGCCTGCTGTTCAGGAGATGTTCGGCCGCACCGGCGGCTTGCACGCTGCTGCAACCTTCGACGCAGTGGGCCGGATCGACGTCGTGCGCGAGGACATCGGACGGCATAACGCTGTCGACAAGGTGATCGGGCAGCGGTTGCTCGACGGGCGTGACGACAGCGGGCAGGTGGCCCTGTTCGTCAGCGGCCGGGCCAGCTTCGAGATGGTGCAGAAGACGTGGGCGGCCGGAATCGGCACGTTGGTCGCGGTCAGCGCGCCGAGCTCGTTGGCCATCGAGGCAGCCCGAGCGGCCAACATGACGCTTGTGGGCTTCGCTCGCGGTGACGAGTTCAACGTTTACTGCGGGAGCCTGCAGCCCACGACGAACCACGCTCACCCATCGGAAGCCGCCGACGCCGCAACTCGTTCCTAGGCTGCACGCCGAGGCCCGGCGATAGTTCATCACGGCCGGTCAGATCCCGGCCGGTCACACATGGGAGGCGCTGTGCCCGAAGTCACTACATCGGTGGGATGGGGTGTACTGCACCTGTTCTGCAAGCTCACGCCTACCACGAACACCCGCGGCGTGCTGGCGGCGGTGGCGGCCGCGTCGCAGGGCGATCACCAAGTGCTCACCGTGGCCGTCCTCGGCCACAAAGCCGACATCGGCTTCATGGCACTTGGGCCTGATCTGTGGCAGCTGCGTGCGCTCCAGACCGATTTGCAGCAAGCCGGATTGGAGGTGGTGGACAGCTATGTGTCGATGACTGAAACCAGCGAGTACGCCCCCGACCTGCCCCCAGAGATGAAGACCCCGCGTCTGTATCCGCAGTTGCCGCCCGAGGGCAAACAGGCATTCTGCTTTTATCCCATGTCGAAGCGCCGCAGTGCTGTGTCCGAGGGCAGCGGCAACTGGTACGCGCTGCCCTACGACACCCGTCGCGAATTGATGTACGAGCACGGTAAGACGGGCCGTACGTTCCGGGGCCGCATTCTGCAGGTGGTGACGGGTTCCACTGGCGTGGACGACTTCGAGTGGGGCGTCACGCTGTTCGGTGAGCATCTTGACGACCTCAAAGACGTCGTGTACACGATGCGCTTCGACGAAGCCAGCGCCGTCTATGCCGAGTTCGGCACGTTCTACACAGGGCTCCTGGCCGAACCCGAAACCGTTCTCGAACGCATCGGCCTTCGCTCCAACCATTGCGGCCTCGACGGATAGCAGCCCGTGGGGGGCGCGCCGTAGTCTGTTGCGGAGTCCGTGACGCTCCGTGAGCGAGGCAGCTGTGTCCGAGTACTCCGCACCCATTGACGACATGCTGTTCGTGCTCGAGCACGTGGCAGATCTGGGCGATCTGGCCACGAGCGAGCGGTTCGCGCACGCAGATCTGGAGACCGCCGGTGCGCTGCTCGACGAAGCCGGCCGCTTCATGTCCGCTGAGTTGGCGCCGCTGAACGCCGTCGGCGACCAGCAGGGCCTCGACTACAACGACGGCGTCATCACCCATCCCGACGGCTTCGCCAACGCGTATCGCAAGTTCGTGGATTCCGGCTGGAACGGCATGGGCTTCGATCCCGACTACGGCGGCGGCGGCATGCCGTGGTGCATCGGCCTTGCAGTCCAGGAAATGCTGACGGCGGCCAACATGGCGTTCAGCCTGTGCCCACTGCTGACACAGGGCGCCATCGACGCACTCACCCATCACGCCGACGAGACCTTGCAGCAGACCTACCTGCCCAAGATGATCAGCGGCGAGTGGTCCGGCACGATGAACCTGACCGAGCCCCATGCCGGCTCCGACGTGGGTGCGCTCACCAGCAGGGCCGTCCCGCAGCCCGACGGCAGCTACCGCATCACCGGTACGAAGATCTTCATCACCTACGGCGAGCACGAGCTGGCATCCAACATCATCCACTTGGTGCTGGCGCGCACACCCGACTCACCGCCGAGGACTCGTGGCATCAGCTTGTTCCTGGTGCCCAAGTACCTCGTCAATCCCGATGGCTCGCTTGGAGAGCACAACGACCTGCGGGCGGTGTCCACCGAGCGCAAGATCGGCATCCACGCCAGCCCAACTTGCGTCATGTCCTATGGCGACAACGAAGGCGCCGTCGGCTACCTCGTCGGCTCCGAGCACGGCGGCATGCGGGCCATGTTCACGATGATGAACAACGCCCGCCTGTCGGTGGGCCTGCAAGGACTTGCACTTACCGAGCGGGCGTATCAGCAGGCCCGTGAGTACGCGTTGACACGGCGCCAAGGACGCGCCATCGGTGCCGAGCTGCCGCCGGGCGAGTCATCGCCGATCGTCGACCACGCAGACGTGAGGCGCATGCTGCTGACGATGCGCGCCAACGCCGAAGCCATGCGCGGCGTGATGTACCTGAACGCGGCGGCCATCGACCGTTCCATTGTGGCCACCGATCCCGATGAGCGTCAGCGCGCCGACGAGCTCACTGCGATCCTGACGCCCATCAGCAAGGGCTGGGGCACAGACTTGGGTGTCGAGATGACTTCGCTCGGCGTGCAGGTGCATGGCGGCATGGGATACATCGAGGAAACGGGCGCCGCCCAGCACTGGCGCGACAGCCGTATCGCCCCGATCTACGAAGGCACGAACGGCATCCAGGCGGCCGATCTGGCTTTTCGCAAACTGCCGCTCGGCGGCGGCGAAGCCATGGCTCGCCTGATCGGCGAGATGGGCTCGACGGCCGGTGCGCTCGCCGCCAGCGACGACGCCGACCTGGCCGTAATCGGCGCCGCGTTGAGCGACGGCACATCTGCCATGGGCGAAGCAGCGATGTGGCTCGGCGGACAGCTCGCTGCAGCGCCGAACGACGTGGCCGCCGGCTCCTCTCCGTTTATGCGACTCGCTGGCGTGGTGGTGGGCGGCTGGCTGCTGGCCCGCAGCGCTGCCATCGCAGCGAGCCTGTTGACCGACCAAGGCATGACAGCCGACCAGGCTCGCAATGCCCCCGCCAGCGCTTCGTCCGGAACGAGTTCCCCGCAGTTTCTTGCCGACAAGATCGCAACGGCCCGCTTCTACGCCGACCAGATCCTGCCGTCCGCCCGCGGCCTGGTGCCCGCTGCCACCGGCGGAGCCGAGCTGTTCTACGCGATTCCGGCTGAGCGGCTCTGAGTAGCGGTGACCACAGAGGCGTCTATCGACAGTTTGCGCCGGTTCTTCGCGCAATCGGGACCAGTCATCGTGGCCTTCAGCGGAGGCGTCGATTCGGCGCTGGTGGCGTGGGCGGCCAACGACGTGCTCGGCGACGCTGCGCTCTGCGTCACTGCAAACTCGGCGAGTCTCGCAACCGACGAAGCCACTGATTGTGCTGCCCTCGCAGCGGAGTGGGGCCTGCGATGGCGGACGGTCGAGACCGACGAGATGACCCGCGCGGCCTATCGAGTCAATGACGCTGACCGCTGCTTCCATTGCAAGTCCGCGCTGATGGACCAGCTCGAGCCATTGGCGGCAGAACGCGCGGCGACGGTAGTGCTAGGTGTCAACGTCGACGATCTGGGCGATCATCGACCAGGCCAGCGCGCCGCACAAGATCGGGCGGCACGCTTCCCG
Source organism: Candidatus Poriferisodalis sp. (assembly GCA_965226645.1). Lineage (GTDB taxonomy): Bacteria > Actinomycetota > Acidimicrobiia > Acidimicrobiales > Poriferisodalaceae > Poriferisodalis. The sequence continues at coordinate 610,093 of CBDDDL010000002.1, read as the reverse complement.
CTGGTCGAAGCAGGCTTCGCGAAGGCCGATGTGCGGCGCGTCAGCGCTGAGCTGGGCCTGCGCACGTGGGACAAGCCCGCTGCGGCATGCCTCGCTTCTCGGCTGCCCTACGGCACACAGGTGACGGTGCCGTTGTTGGGAAGGCTGGATCGTGCAGAGGCCGCGCTGAGGCGCCTGGGTTTCCGCCAGCTGCGGGTCCGCGACTACGGAGATACGGCCCGACTCGAATTGCCGCTCGAAGATCTCGCGGCAGCGATCACACAACGCGAGGCCATCGTGGATGCGGTTGCCAGGGTGGGCTATCGCTATGTCACGCTCGACTTGGAGGGATTCCGATCGGGGAACCTCAACGGCGCGCTGACACCGGGCACGTCGCTCGCCCAGTCTCAGAGGGCCCAGTCTCAGAAGGCCCAGTCTGAGAAGGCCCAGGTATGAGTGCCGCGGGTCTCGGCACCGACCCGTCGGCTGCGACCACGCCGGCTCGTGTGCCTGCGTCGCTGCGTGAGGCAGCAACCGATCTCGCCAATCTTGCGATTGCAGCACTTCCCGCGTGGGTCGAACGCTGCGTGGCTGAGGTGAGCGAGCCGCATGGCCCCGCTGTCGCAACCGGCCTGCGCGCGCCCGCGCGCGCGGCGGGCTCACGATGCGCGGCCGAGACCGGTCCCGCATTGCGCGAGATGCTGTTCACCGATGTCGATGCGCAGCACTCCACGCCGCTCAGCATCCTGCGTGACGCCGTCCGATTTCCTACCGAAGTGCTTCGAGCCGGCGGCGTCCCCACTCCCCGCCGCGACGATTTCGAGGCATCCCGCTTTCCTGACGATCCCTACGGCCTGACGCCGGCGGCGTTCGCGGACATCGATCCCGCGCTGGGACCTGCTGGCATCGCATGGGGTGCGGCGAAGGCGTTCGAGGTGCTGCAGCGCCGGCGAGCAGAGGGCCAGCGATGAGCGCGTTCGGCGGCCGCCGCACCGCGTTGCTTGCCCGTACCGACATCGACGCCGTCGATCTGCCCGCGGCGCTTTCGGATCTCACCGACGAGTGGCTCATCGAGCGATTCACCTCCGAGGTGAAGGCGTCCGGACGTTCCGACATCGAAGGCGTGGCACTGGTCGCGGTCGGCGGGTATGGGCGCAGCGAGCTGTGTCCCGGCAGCGACATCGACCTGCTCTTGCTGCATGATGAGGTCGACACCGGCGATCTGGCGGACCGTCTGTGGTATCCGATCTGGGACGAGAAGCTCAAGCTCGGCCACGCCGTGCGGTCAGTGGAACAAGCGCTGGAGCTCGCAGCCTCCGACATCGACACAGCCACGGCGCTGTCCAGCGCTCGTCATCTTGCCGGCGACGCTGGGCTGACCGAGCGACTGCTGGCTGGTGTGCGCGATGACTGGCAGATCAATGCAGCGCAGCGGCTTGACCAGCTAGAGCGTGCGGTCAGCCGCAGGCACCACCTCGGCGGCGAGGTTGCGTTCCTGCTCGAGCCGGATCTCAAGACCGGCCGTGGCGGTGTGCGAGATGTCCACGCAATCGGCTGGGCGTCGTCAGCGGGTGTCGAGCTGCTCCCCGCCGACCAGGAACGGCTAGCAGAGGCCTACCAGACTTTGCTGCGCGCTCGGGTCGAGCTGCATCGCACCACCGGTCTGCGCAGCGATGTCCTCTCCGCGGACGACCAGGACGCGGTAGCGGAGCGATACGGCAGTGCCGACGCAGACGCGTTCATGGCCGATATCGCCCGTGCTGGCCGCGTCGTCGCGTTCTTGTCGGACCAACTGTGGTCTCGGGCTGTTCGGCTTGCTGCGGCCTCTTCCGTCGAGCCGCCGCAACCCGACATCGAAGTCGGCATCGCCGGGCTGTCCGCCGATGACGGCGAGCTGGTGATCGACGGGGACCCCGCAACGGATGTCCTGCTGGTGCTGCACGCTGCGGTGCAGTCGGCCCGCAACTCGATCCCGCTCAGCCGCGCCAGCCTGGCGAAGCTCGCCGAGCGGCAGCCGACCTTCCCCGAGCCGTGGCCACATGGAGCACGCGATCTGTTCATCGAGCTGCTCAGCTACGGCCGTCGAGCAATCGGCGTCATCGAGTCGCTGGATTTCTTCGATGTCTGGACGCGCCTGCTGCCCGAATGGGCGCCGAATCGAAATCGCCCCCAGCGCTCGCGCTATCACCGTTTCACCGTCGATCGGCATCTGCTCGAAGCCGTCGCCGAAGCGGCACGGTTCACCCACCGCGTGTCCCGCCCGGATCTGCTGCTCATGGGAGCGCTGCTTCACGACATCGGCAAGGGCTACCCCGGCGACCACACCCAAGCGGGCATGCGCCTGGCCGGTCCGATCGCCCGCCGGTGCGGTTGGAACGCCGCCGATGCCGACACGCTGGTGCGTCTCGTGCAGCACCATCTGCTGCTCACCGACGTCGCGACGCGTCGCGATCTGGGAGATCCGCTGACCGTCACGACTGTGGCCCGCGCAACGGGGACCGAGGAATTCCTGGAACTCCTGGCGGTGATGACCGAGGCCGACTGCACTGCCACTGGCCCGATGGCCTGGGGAGACTGGACGGCAAGCCTCGTCTCCTCGCTCGTGGAGATGACAGCGGAGCACCTCAGCGGATCCGACCCGGCGCCCACCCGCCACCGGCGCCTGCTCACCGACGAGGTCGTCGAGCTGATGGCTGCGGGAGAGACTGCGCTACGCGTCGACGGCAACATGCTCACCGTCGTAGCGCCCGACGAGCGTGGCCTGTTCAGCAGAGCTGCAGGCGTGCTGGCGTTGCGTGGCCTTGACGTTCTCCAGGCTGATGCGTATTCCAGTCCTGCGGGCATGGCGGTGTCGAGCTTCTGGATCGTGCCGCCTGACGCCCCTGTCGACTGGGACCGTGTGATCTACGACGTGCGCCGTTCGCTGCGGGGCCACCTCGCACTCGAAGCGCGCATCGCCGAGCGAGCCCGCGTGTATCGGCGTCGCCGAGCGCTGTCAGCTACTCGCGCTGCCACCAAGATCACATTCGACGCCGAGTCGGCCACGAGCGCGACGATTGTGGAGGTACGCACCGAGGACCACATCGGCGTGCTTTACAAGGTGACTCGCGTGCTGGCCGAAATGGGTCTTGACATCCGGTCCGCGAAGATCCAGACGCTCGCGAACGAAGTGGTCGACTCCTTCTACGTCGTCGGTCCCGACGGGCCGATCATCGACCCCGCACACCAGCGAGAGGTGGAGCTGGCCCTGCGCCACGTCCTGGTCTGAACCATTGAGACGACAGGCTCACTCTGGTTCTTGCTGGCGCAAACTGTCACTCTGGTTCTTGCTGGCGCAAGAACTGCTCCAGCTCGCTCATGAGGGCGTCGGGGTTGTCGACCATTTCGCTGAAGTCTTCGACGGCTTCGGCGGCGGACTCTTCGAGGATCTGTTGCGCGTACTGGGCCAGCGTGTTGTCGCCTGCGACCAGTTCGTCGATCTGGCGGCCGTAGTTGGCTGCGGCGCTGTGCAATTCGGAGTCGCCGAGGGTGATGCCCAAGAACTGCGCCACCCGCTCGGCCAAGGCGAGTGCCGCCTTGGGAGAGGGATAGTTGTGGACGTACGTCGGCACGGTTGCCCAGAAGGACACGCTGGAGAACCCGGCCCGGTGGCACGCGTCGTTGAGCACGCCGATGATGCCCGTCGGGCCCTCGTAGGTGGACTGTCGCAGACCCATCGTCAGATTCAGGGCGGCGTTATTGGATGCGCCCACGACATTGACCGGGGCATTGTGATGCGTGTCGGTGAGCAGCGCGCCCAATGTCACGACCGTTGACACGCCCAGCGTCTGTGCGGTCTCGACGACGACATCGCTGAACGTGCGCCAGCGGAGCCTGGGTTCGACCCCCAGCATCGTGACCAGCGGACGGCCGTCGTCGAGTTCGCCGACTCGCACTTCGGGCCTGGGCCAGTCGATGTGTCGCTCGCCGTCGGTGAGGCGCACGCTGGGCCTTACCGAGGCAAAGTCGTAGAAGAGCTCAGGGTCGACCTGTGCCACTGGATGGCTGCGGAAGCGGCGTCGCAAGAACTTCGCCGATTCGGTAGCAGCATCGCCGGCGTCGTTCCAGCCCGAGAAGGCCGCGATCAGCACGGCGTCGGAGAGTTCAGGTCGCTCCAGCCAGTCAAGATGACCCACGGCGGCGAGGCTACCCGCGCCCTTGCCGCGCGGCCTCTTGACCACCGCAGTGCTGTGCCGCGGGCCCGTGCGTACGATGCGCGCAGTGACTGACCGCAGCAACGGCCCCGCTGGCTCCGCCGTCTCCGACGGTTTCGCTATCGAGGTCTGCGAGCGTGTCGACGACGAATTGGTCGCGGCGTACGCGCGCCTGCACCCCCAGCTCTCGCGCTCGTCGCCGCCACCAGACGCCGAGGCGCTGGGGAGCATCGTCGCCCACGAAGCCAACACCGTGCTGGTGGCCCGCGAGGGCGCGCCGGGCGGCGAAATCATCGGTGCCATGGTGCTGGTGCTGTTCCCGCTGCCGAGCGGCCTGCGAGCCTGGATCGAGGACGTTGTGGTGGATGCCACCGCCCGGGGGCGGGGCGTCGGCGCAGCGCTGAACCTGCGCGCCATCGAGATCGCCCGCGACGCCGGCGCGCGCACGGTCGACTTGACGTCGCGCCCAGACCGTGAGGCGGCCAATCGCCTCTACGCCCGGCTGGGTTTCGAACGACGCGCAACGAACGTCTACCGCCTGGATCTCGGAAGCGACCCTGGACGGTGAGTTCACTACTGTGGCGCGGCGTACGAACCCCACTCCGCAGGAGATGTCGCCGTGGATCCTGACAGCATCAATTTGGGATTGCTGGTGCTGCGAGTCACCGTCGGCGTGGTGCTCGCCCTGCACGGCATTGCCAAGTTCCGCGGAGGCATCGCAGGCGTCGGCCGATGGTTCGAATCCGAGGGACTGCGACCGGGGAAATTCCACGCCTACTTGGCCGCGCTGACCGAGATCGGCGCCGGCTTCGGGTTGGCGCTTGGTCTGCTGACACCGCTCAGTGCGATGGCGTTCATCGGGGTGATGACGACCGCCGGGTGGGTCGGCCATCGCACGAACGGCTTCTTCATCATCCGCGAGGGCTGGGAGTACGTGTTCGTGCTGGCCGTCGCCGCAGCAGCTGTCGCTGCGACAGGTCCCGGTGAGTGGTCCCTCGACAACGCCATCGGCATCGACTGGAGCGGTCCGGTGTGGTTTGTCGTGGCCGTCGCCGGCGGTGTGGTCTCGACGCTGCTCCTGCTGGCTGCCTTCTACCGGCCCAATGCGCCGGCTGATCCTGGTTGACGCAGCTTGAAACAGCCGCTACGCACGGCGTTCGGGACGCGGCTGGCGGGCTTCGGTGCTGTGTCTTTGGGCACCGTCGTCATCACCCAAGGCACGCTCTTTGTCGCGTACAGCGTGCTGGGCTGGCCGGGCGTGGTTGCCAACGTCGTGGCGGTCTGCGTGGCGGCACTGCCTGCGTACCTCGCCAATCGCCGCTGGGTGTGGAGGCGAGCCGACCGCCACTCGGTATCCCGTGAGATCGTGCCCTTTTGGGCCTACAGCCTCGCGGGTCTGGCGGTTTCATCGGTGCTCGTCGCATTCGCCGACCGTGCCTGGGACGCTCCTGCCGCGGTGATGGCTGCCAATCTGGTCGGCTTCGGGGCATTGTGGATCGGAAAATTCCTGCTGCTCGATCGGGTGCTGTTCGCTCGCGAGAGCGAGACCGCGTCATGAAGCCCGAACTGGCTGCACTGGCTCAGCGGGTCAAGGGATTCATGCCTCATGACGAAGGTCTCGCGCTGTACCGCGCCGGGTGCGAGGCAGCGGCATTCGGCCCGCTCGTCGAGATCGGCTCGTACTGCGGCAAATCGGCGGTGTATCTCGGTGCGGCTGCGTCCGAGGTGGGCGGCGTGCTGTTCACCATCGACCACCATCGCGGTTCCGAAGAGATGCAGTCAGGCTGGGAGCACCACGATGCCGAACTGGTGGACGAGCGAACCGGCCGAATGGATTCGCTGCCGTTACTGCGCGAAACGCTCGCGGCGGCGGGCCTGGAGGACTCGGTGGTCGCCATCGTGGGCGACTCTGTGACCGTCGCCTCGTATTGGGGTGACGCCGCGCTGGTGTTCATCGACGGCGGCCACGGGACCGAGGTCGCGCACGCCGACTACGACGCGTGGTCCCCGAAGGTTGCCCCCGGCGGCCTCCTCGCCATCCACGACGTTTTCCCCGACCCCGCCGACGGGGGCCGGCCCCCCTATGAGATCTGGCTGCGCGCGCTCGAAGATGGCTTCACTGAGCACGCGGCGCACTGCGGCCTGCGGGTCCTTCGCCGCGCCTGAGGCCGTGTTCTTCGCGCTTGACACGGGTGGCGTCTCAGCGGGGCGGACGCCCGGTTCGCAGTCCGACGTCGGGGCGCGATCAGGAACTTGGTGCGGCCGCTGCCCACAGCGCGGACGGTGTGCGCACGAGTGCGCCGGCGGCCGGGGTCCGGCGCTCGATGGCATCGGCGGCGAGCAGCACGGCCGCGGCGGTGTACGTGGACGTCTCGTTGTGCGGGAAGGTCGCGGCCTGCGGCACGACCCACCCGGTGTAGTAGGCGCCGTCTTGCGTCCGCAGCGCCGATGTAGCGGCGAACAGGCGGCGCGCGGCGGTCTCGTTCCCCGCTCGCAAGTTGGCGAGCGCGCACTCGCACGTCTCCGCAGCGGTCACCCACGGCTGATCGGCCACGCACCGCACGCCGCTGTCGCCCAGCAGGAACTTCGGCGCACCGGCAGCGAGGTGTGCCCGCGCTTGAGCACCCTCCAAAGCGCCACAGAGCACCGGGTAGTACCAATCCATCGCCCACCGGTCCTTCGGCTCGAATGAATCGGGTCGGTGACGGATGAGTCGGCAGATGCGCTGCGCCGTGCGCTCCCATTCGGGGCGCTGGTGCCCGAGCAGTGCCGCCAGCGCGCTGCCGCACCGCAACGAATGGACAATTGACGACGAGCCCGTGAGCAGGGCATATGGCCACGGCGTGCCGTCGGCGTGGACGGCCCACGGGATGTGACCGCTGGGCTTGCGCAGGCTGACGACGAAGTTGAGGGCGCGCTCGACCACCGGCCACATGCCCTCGACGAAGCCGAGATCGGCGACGGACAGCCAGTGGTGCCACACGCCCACAGCGACATAGGCGCAACAGTTGGTGTCCACCTTCAGGTCCTCGACGCCGTGGGCCGTGTAGTAGTTGTGCCAGCTTCCGGCGTCGTGCTGGTTCGCTGCGAGCCACTCGTACGCCGCCTCGGCAGTCGCGTGCCGGCCGGCGGCCGCAAGCGCCATCGCTGACTCGATGTGATTCCACGGATCGGCGTGGCCGCCCTCGAACCACACGATGAGGCCGTCGTCGGTCTGGCACGACTCGATGAAGTCGGCGGTGGCGGAGGTCTCGGCATCGGTCAGCAGGGAGCCGGTGAGACGCTGCGCGCCGGTGCTGCCCGCGTACGTCGTCGGCAGACGTCGGTGCGAACCTTCGGCGACCGAGCGCTGCTGCGTCGAGGTGGTGGCCCACGAGCGGTCAGCCCGCATGGCTCGCCTCCAGTTGTTCGGGCGACGCTGCGAGCCGCGGTGCGGTTGGCCGACGCAATTTCGGGGCCTTGTACGCGTACAGCACCAGCGACTTGGGCAGCACCAGATTCAAGAAGCGGTCGAGTGTGCGTGTCAGCTTCGGCGCCTCGGTGATGTCCCACACGAGCAGCCGGTGGTATGCGGTCACCAGCCAGTGGTCGTCGTCTTGGGGACCCACCACACAGCGCAGCCACCAGTACGGCGTGTGAAGGCCATGCGCGCCGTGGCTGTCGCTCACCGAGAGCCCGGCGGCGGACAGTTTCGCCCGCAGTTCGTCGGAGCTGTAGATACGGACATGGCCGCCCGGCACCGCAGGCGCGTGATAGTCGCTGCTCAGGGCCCAACAGACACGCTCCGCGGCTTTGGCGGGGACGGTAACGGCGATGGTCCCGCCGGGGCGCAGTACCCGGGCGAGCTCGGCGATGGCGGCTTCGTCGTCGTCGATGTGCTCGAGCACTTCGGCGGCGATGATGCGGTCGAAGGCGCCGTTGGGATATGGCAGCGCTGTCGCATCGGCCAGCACCGCGTGAGTCGACGCCGGGCTGCTGCGGTCGCTGGCTTGGTGTGCACTGTCGCCGTCGCCGTTTGACGCGTCGGTGCCGGCCTCTTGTGCCATGGCCGCGAACATTGCGGCCACCGTGCGCAACTCGGCGTGATCCCGATCCGAGGCGACGGTGACGCAGCCACGGCGCGCGCTCTCGAAGGCGTGGCGGCCCGCGCCACAGCCGAGATCTAGCACCCGATCGCCACGCTGGGCTCCGAGACGTTCGTAGTCGACCGTGAGCATCAGCGGCCAGCGAAGGCCTTGATCTGGGACGTGAGCGGCCTGCGGGCCGGGGCATCTGCCAGCAATGCCCGGTATTGCTCGACGGTCTTGCGGGCCGTCGCCGCCCACGAGTAGTTGGCCCGCACCCGTGCCCGGCCAGCCGCTCCCACGGTTGCACGCAGGTCGGGCTGTGACAGCGCCCAGCCGACGCGCGCTGCGAGGGCCTCCGAGTCGCCGGGCGGCACCTGCAGGCACGTCTCGCCGTCGGCACCGGTGACTTCGGGCAAAGCGCCGCCGGTGGTGGCGACGAGCGGCACGCCGCACGACATGGCTTCGATGGCGGGCAGCGAGAATCCCTCGTACAGCGAGGGCACCACAGCCAGCTCGGCTTCGCTGTAGAGCTCCACGATGCGTTCGTCGGGCACGCCGCTCACGAACTCGACGCTGCCGGCCAGATCGAGTTCGTCGATGAGCCGGCTCGCCGCCGAGTCGTCCTTCGGCCGCCCGATCACCACGAGGTGCAGCGAGGGGTTCTCGGTGCGCAGCTTTGCCAGTGCTTCGAGCAAGTAGGCGAGGCCCTTCATGGCGACGTCTGCGCTGGCGGTGGTCATGAGCCTGCCCGGCACAGGCGTCACGCCCCGCAGGGGTCGGAACTGGTCGGGATCGACGCCGACGGTGACGATGTTCAGGCGGGCGGGATCCACGTGCAGGTCGGTCACGATGTCGTCGAAGCTGTTCGTGGACACGGTCACGATGCGGTCGAGGCGCCGGGCCACCCGGTTCTGCATCCGGGTGAAGGCGTAGAAGCGCCGCATCGCGAGCCGCTTGCCGCGGTTCGGCGCATGAGCAATCTCGAGCCGCCGGTCGACGGTGATCGGGTGATGGATGGTGCCGAGCGTGGGCATGCCGGCCCGTCGCAGCCAGTCGATGCCGTAGCCCAGGCACTGGTTGTCGTGTACCAGGTCGAAGTCGTCGAGCCGGCTGCGCAGGGTCCTGAAAGCGCGCAGGCTGAAGGTCAACGGCTCGGCGAACGAGGCTGTGCACGTGATGGCGTACTCCAGCACGTCGACGGGCGAACGGAACTCCGCCAGCTTGGGCACCCGGAACGGGTCGGGCATGCGGTAGAGGTCCAAGCTGGGCAGTTCGGTCAGCTTGATGCCCGCGTCGAGGTGCGGGTAGGGCGGCCCGCTGAACACTTCGACGCTGTGGCCGAGCGCCGAGAGCTCGCGAGCCAGGTGACGAACGTAGACGCCCTGGCCGCCCACCCATGGGTGACCGCGGTAGGTCAGCAGCGCAATGCGTAACGGCGCGTCACTGGACCGCACGTCTGCTGGCCCGGCGTCGGGACCCATCGCAGCCTCCGTCTGAGTGCGGGAACCCGGCAAGCGACAACCCGGCAAAGCAGGAACAGGCTGGCGAGTTCGTCAGGGTTGCGTGAGGCTACTGGGCAACCTGCTTTGGCCGATCCTGCCAGTGCCGATGCGTGCCGCCGCCAAGCACGCCAGCTTGCGAGAAATCGATGACCCGGTTGGAGTCGTAACGACCGTCGCTGGCCTCGATGGCGTCTGGGCTCAGGGCGCTGATACACGAGCGGCGAGGACAGAATTGCTGGAAGTGCTCATCGACTGGGCTGCCCTCAAGATTGAGCACGGTGACGACGACGTTCCCAGCATTGACGGGGTGAGCCTCTACGCCACCCGATGAGCCAGCGGCTCGGGCCCGTCGGCCGTAGGGACCTGATCAAGACTCTGCGGCGCTTGTGCCCGTCGGCCCGGTGCCTGCCGAGCAGTGCATACCGATCACGCGAGTACCCTGCAAGGTGACGGTTGACCGCAATGGTGCCCACCTAGCCGGACGGTGAGCGACACACAGCTCAGTGCTTTTGGCGCACCGGACGGTGAGCGACACACAGCTCAGTGCTTTGGTTCCCCTATCTGCCCAACCGCGACGGGTACAACAAGGTTGACCGCAATGGTGCCCACCGCTAGGAGAACCGGACGGTGAGCGACACACAGCTCAGTGCTTTGCTGGAGGTCATGCCGGAGATCGCAGCGGCAGTCAATGACTTCCAGTCAGAATCCGTCCAGCGCGACGTGTTCCGGGTGCTCGTCGACGTTGCCGGATTCGATGTCTCCTGCATCGACTGGAATGAGGCCGGAATGTCAACAGCGTTGCTCGAAGGACTCCTCGGCTCTGCCGGTCTCGGGGAGGTCATGGACAAGCTGGCGGCCCTTGAGTCCGCTTCGCCCTCGCCGCTGCCCGATCAGGCGGATCGGCAGGATTCCTGCACTCCTGAGGAGCTGCGCGACATGGCCCGGCGGGCGGGCCGTGGCGAGCCAGTCAGCCTCGCATAACACAGCGGCGTGACCTGGCGAGTTGCTGACCTTCGAGACTTGTGAGTTCGGCTCGCGCCGGTACCGTTCGCAACGCATGGCAGACACTGCTGAAACTCCTGATGCGCCAGCGCAAGCGCCGTCCGCATTGTTCGCTGGTCGGCTGCCCGCTGACCATCCCATTCACCGGCTGAGCGACAGCGTGTACCTCCAGGCGGCCCGCTGCCAGCCGACTGAGCGCGTGCCGGTGTGGTTTCAGCGGCAGGCTGGCCGCTCGTTGCCCGAATACCGGGCGTTGCGTGGTGAGGGAAGCATCCTCGACGCCATCGCCGACCCGGCCACCGCGGCCGAGATCACGCTGCAGCCGGTGCGCCGTTACGGCGTCGATGCGGCGGTGCTGTTCTCCGACATCGTGGTGCCCGCCGCCGCGGTCGGTTTCGGGATCGACGTGGTGCCCGGTGTGGGTCCCGTGGCCGCCGAACCGCTGCGCAGCCGTGCCGATCTCGACCGTCTGCCAGAGCTCGATCCCGAAGCACACACCCCGCATGTGCTCGAGACGGTGCGGCTGCTGTCAGCGAAGCTCGACGTGCCGCTCATTGGCTTCGCTGGGGCGCCGTTCACGGTGGCGAGCTATCTGGTCGAAGGTCGTCCTTCCCGCCAGCACGCCCTGACCAAGGCACTCATGCACACTGACCCGACGCTGTGGCACGACCTGATGGAACGCCTCGCCTCCATCGCGGTGGCCTCCATGCGATCACAGGTGCTCGCTGGTGCCAGCGCGGTGCAGCTGTTCGATTCCTGGGCGGGAACGCTGTCGCCCGCCGACTACGCCGCGTTCGTGGCGCCGCACAGCAAGCGTGTGTTCGACGATCTGGCCGACCTCGGTGTGCCACGAGCGCACTTCGGTGTCGGCACCGGTGAACTGCTTGACCAGATGGCCCAGGTGGGCGCCGATGTGGTGGGGGTGGACTGGCGGGTACCGCTGGGTACCGCACGCCAGCGGGTAGGGCCTGGCGTGGCGCTGCAGGGCAACCTGGATCCGGTGCTGTGCCTGGCCGGCTGGCCGGCCGTTCGTGCCGCGGCCGACCGCATCCTGGCCGAGGGCACCGAGGCGCCCGGGTACATCTTCAACCTGGGACACGGCGTGCTGCCCGAGACCGACCCATCTGTGCTGGAGCGCCTGAGCGACCATGTGCATGCGTACCAGCCGGCGCACGCAAGCCAGCATGAGTGAGCGAGCGGGGCCCTCGTCATGGCACCCAGTAGTCATGGTGACCTGTAGTTATGGCACCTAGGCGAGTCGTCGTGGTCGGCGGCGGCATCACCGGGCTGACTGCTGCGTACCGCCTGCTGCATCCCGCTGACACCGGCACCGAAGTGCCCAGGGTGGTGCTGATCGACAGCGCCGAGCGCCTAGGCGGCAAGATCCACACCACTCCCTTCGAAGGCGTGCCGGTCGACGAGGGCGCCGATGCATTCCTGCTGCGGGTGCCCTGGGCGATCGAGCTCTGCGACGAGCTGGGAATCTCGGCCGAGCGCATCTCGCCATCGATCGGCGGTGCCTCGGTCGTTCACGGCGGCCCCGACGGTCCGCAGCTCACGTCCCTTCCCGACGGACTGGTGGGCGGGGTGCCGACCCGGCTCGGACCTCTGCTGCGTTCCCCGCTATTGGGCCTTACGGGCACGCTGCGCGCCGCAGCCGACTATGTGCTGCCGCGCAGGTTCACCGCTCGCCGATTGGGTCCGGACGGGTTCGACAGGGTGACAGAGGGCGTGCGCGCCACCTGGCGCTTACGGCTCAAGTCCGCCAGCGTGGGCGACATCGTGCGCTCTCGGCTGGGAGCGGCGGTGTCGTCCCAGGTGGTCGACCCGCTGCTCGGCAGCATCAGCGCGGGGGACATCAACCGGCTGGACGCAACAATGTCGGCGCCGATCCTGATCGAAGCGCTCGGACGCAGCCGCTCGCTCATGCGGGGACTGCGCGCGATGCAACCGGCCCCCGTCCCAGGTGCTTTGGGCAAGTCCAGTCCGGCACCGATCTTCGGCAGCTTCGAAGGCGGGATGGGTCGGCTGGTCGAAGCGCTATTGCAGCGGCTTGACGGATGCATCTTGCGGCTGGGCACTCCGGTGGAAGCAATCCGGCGCCCCGGAACACGGTTCGCTGTGGACACCGGGTCCGAGGTGCTCGCCGCAGACGCAGTCATCGTCGCTGCACCCGCCCACGCGGCGGCCCAGATGCTGCCGGGCGCGCCCAACGCTGCCGCTGCGCTCGCGCGCATCGGTTACGCGTCGGTTGCCGTGTTGACGCTCAGCGTGCGCCCCGATGCCATCGAAGCGCCGGCCGAGGCCGGCTTCCTGGTCACCCGAGACACCGGCTGGCTGACGACGGCGTGCAGCTACGCGTCGGCGAAGTGGCCGAAGTGGTCCGGCGGCGGCAACAGCGACGCCGGCAACAGCGACGCCGGCAACAGCGGCGGCGGCAACAGCGGCGGCGGCAACAGCGGCGGCGGCAACAGCGACGCCGGCAACAGCGGCGGCGGCAACAGCGACGCCGGCAACAGCGACGCCGGCAACAGCGACGCCGGCAACAGCGACGCCGGCAACAGCGACGCCGGCAATGGGGGCAACGGGGGCATCCCGAACGCCATCTTGCGTGTCTCGGTCGGCCGGTATGACGACGACCGCCATACGCGCCTCGACGACACTGAATTGCTGAACACCGTGGTGGGGGAGCTGTCTGGCTTGGCGCCCCTGCGAGGGCTGCGCGACCCCGCGGCAATCACGTTGTGGCGCGTCTCACGCTGGGAGCGGTCGCTGCCCCAGTACGTGCCGGGTCACGGACATCTCGTCGATTTCATCGAGAGCGAACTCGCCCGCGAACTCCCCGGTGTGTTCGTGACCGGTGCGGCCTACCGGGGACTTGGCATCCCCGCATGCATCCGGCAAGGCAACGAAGCCGCAGCAGCAGTGGTGCGCCACCTCGGCTCGGGCCGGCCCGTCGCCTCGCCGTGAGCCGGCCAGCCGTGTCGGGTCGGCTGCTGCGCGACGGCCTCGCGCTTGTGCTCGGGGCGCTCACCATGGCGTCGCTGCCGCCGTGGGGGCTGTGGCCGCTCGGTCCGATCGGCCTCGGGTTGTGGCTCCGCTTCTGTAACCGCGGCGCGTCCCGCTGGCGGGATCGGCTCGAAGTTGGGGGTGCCTTCTGGCTGGGCGCCTACGTGCTCGGGTTGTTTTGGATGACCGAGCTGACCGTGCCGGGCTGGATTGCAGCCGTGCCGGTCGAGACACTCATCATGGCGTTGCCGTTGTCGCTCATACCAGCAGGCGGCGTCTGGCGTGCGGTCGGCGTCCCCGCAGGGCTGGTGCTGGGCGAGGCCGTGCGCTGGAGCGTGCCGTTCGGCGGCGTGCCCATGTCCAACCTCGCGCTGGGACAGGTCGACGGGCCATGGCTGGGGGTGGCGGTCCTCGCAGGCCCGCTGGGAGTGATTGCCCTCGTGGGCGTCGGGGCGGTCATCGTGGAGCGGTTGTGCGCTCGCGAGTGGCGCGCGGTGTCGTGGCCCGCAGTGGCTGCGATCGGCTTGCCCATCGCGGCGCTGGCTTGGCCCGCAACGACCGTCGATGCCACCATCACTGCGGCGGTCGTGCAGGCCGGCGGCGAATTGGGCACGAACGTCGACACGCCTCAGCGCAGCGTGCGGCTTCGGCACCTGGAGACAACGGCTGCCTGGGAGGGCACCGCAGATCTGATGCTGTGGAGCGAGAGCAGCACCTCCAGCGACAGACCCCTCGAAGCCTCGAGCCGCCTCGCTGAGCTGGAGGTGCTGGCCGCAGAGCGCGATCTGGTGCTCGTGGCCAACTTCTACGAGCGGACCCTCAACGGCCTGCGCTTCCGCAACGCCACCGTCGCCATCGATCCCGACTCTGGACTGTCGGGCAGGTACGACAAAGCCCACCTGGTGCCCTTCGGCGAGTACGTGCCGCTGCGCAGTGTGGTCGAGCGGTTCGCCGATCTGTCGCTGATTTCCCGGGAGGCAATTGAAGGTGCCGGACCAGGCCTGCTGGAGACCTCAGTGGGCGACATCGCGGCCGTCACGTCGTACGAGGTGTATTACAGCGACCTGGTCCGAGACGGCGTGCGAGCCGGCGGTCGCATCGTGGTCAATCCCACGCTCGCGTCGTCCTACAGCACGTCGGTGGTGCCCTCTCAGTCGCTGGCAAGCGCCCGCCTCCGGGCGGTGGAAACCGGCAGATGGGTCCTGCAAGCCTCGACCACGGGATACAGCGCCATCGTGACGCCCGACGGCACCGTCGCCCAGCGCAGCGAGCTACGCGAACCGGTGGTGCTGGTGGCTCCGGTGGAGCTGCGTTCGGGCACCACGCCAGCCGTCGCGCTGGGCATGTGGCCGCTCGCAATCCTCGCCGCGACAGTCCTGGGGTGGCGCGGTCTCCGCTTTGGCGACAACTAGCCTTAGTAGGTCATTTTTTGACGGATGATTCCTGTGAGGCAGGTTCAAGACACAGCGTGAGCCATCCCGAAATCTCCGCAGAACAGGCCCATATTGATCGGGCGTACGAGCTGTTGGAAGCGTCGCGGCAGCGCGCGACACGCCTACGCGACATGGTCGAGGTAGGACGCGGCGGCACCACACAGGCGCGGTTCGAACGAGATGTCATCGAGGAGACGGTGGTCGGGCGACTCAGCCAGCTCGAACTGGGCTCGTCCTCTTTGGTGTTCGGACGCATCGATCGGCTGTCGAAGGCAACCGCGGCGGACGAACCGGCACAGCAGCGCACCTCGACCGCACCGAACGAGACCTTCTACATCGGTCGGGTGGCAGTCGCCGACGAGCGTCAAGAACCTGTTGTGGTCGACTGGCGTGCGCCCGTCGCCGAACCGTTCTTTCGCGCGACTGGCGGCGACCCGCTCGGGCTCCTGCGACGTCGCCACTTCGTGTGTCGAGGTCGCGAGCTTGCGGACCTCGAAGACGAAGTGTTCGATCTCGACGCGTTCGACGACGCTGCGGGCCCGCAAGGTTCGGGCCACAACGGGCTGACCGCCCACGGCGCGCTGTATGCAGCGCTCGAAGAGCACCGCGACGGTCAGCTGAAGCAGGTCGTCGCCACGATTCAGGCAGAGCAGGACGAGATCATCCGCAGCCCTCGCAAGGGCATCCTCGTGTGTCAAGGCGGGCCGGGCACCGGCAAGACGATTGTGGCGCTGCACCGAGCCGCGTACCTGCTGTACACGTACCGGTTCCCGCTGGCGGGCCAGGGCGTGCTGGTCGTCGGCCCGAACCGGCTGTTCCTGCGCTACGTCGAGCGTGTCCTGCCCAGCCTCGGCGAGGTCGGCGTGCACCTGTTCGTGCTCGCCGACCTGTTCAACGAGCTGTTCCCCGAGGTCCGGGTGCGCCTCAGCGACGCGCCCGAGGTAGCGCGTACCAAGGGCGACGCCCGCATGTCGCAGTTCATCGCCAACGCGCTCGCGGACAGACAGCGCAAGCTCCGTCGCGACCTGCGACTGGACTTCGGGCTGAGCTACGTGACGCTGCGGGTCGACGAGTCCCGCGCCATCGTGTCCGAGGCCCGCCGACGTTTCCGCCACCACAACGCAGGGCGCGCCTACGTCGAGCAGGAGGTCTACGCGGCCATGTCGGTGTCGCATCGGCGTCGTCCCGACCCCGCAAAGCTGCGCGAGCGCTTCTCACGCCACCCTGAGGTGATGACTGCGCTTGAGCGCATGTGGCCGCTGCTGACGCCTGCACAGCTGCTGCGCGACCTCTACAGCTCGCGAGCGCTGCTGCGCTCCGCGGCCTCGGGAATCCTCACCGAAGCCGAGTGGGAATCGTTGTACCGGCCCCGCGGCGACAGCGAGGTCGGCTACGAATGGAGCGACGCGGACGTGCCGCTGCTCGATGAGGCCTACGCACAGCTCGGCCCGCGCGCTCGCTCGAGGCGACGGCGGGGCGATACTGGCATTCGCACGTATGGCCACATCGTTGTGGACGAGTGCCAGGACCAGTCGCCGATGGCGTTGCGCATGATCGCCCGCCGATCTCTGAATGGCTCGATGACCGTGGTCGGCGACATCGCGCAGGCCACGTCTGCGCACGCTCCGACCGACTGGCACGAAACGCTGGCCCACCTTCCGTCAGCCTCGGAGGCGCCCCGGCTGGCCGAGTTGACGCTCAGCTATCGGATTCCTCAGCCGAGCCTCAAACTCGCGAATCGAGTGCTGGCCGCAGTCGCTCCGCAGCTCGCACCGCCAGCAGCGGTACGCATCGAGGGCGCACCGCCCCGATTCGTGGCCGCAGACTCCCACGCCATCGCATCCGCCGTCTCCGAAGTCGTCAGCGAAGAGATCGAAGCGCTCGGCGGCGGGAACCTGCTCGTCGTCGCGCCGTCAGGGCTCATCGACGAACTCACCTCGGCATTCGCAGAGGCCGGATTGGATTTCGGCCGCGCGACCGCTGAAAGCCGCAACACCACCGGCGCGCTGCACCCTCGCGTCACGCTTGCGCAAGTGCGACTCTGCAAGGGGCTCGAGACTGATGGTGTGGTGGTCGTCGAACCCAGCGCCATCGTCGCTGAGGAGCCGCAAGGCTTGCGAGCGCTCTACGTGGCGCTCACCCGGGCGACCAAGCGAGTCGCGGTGGTCTGGTCGCAATCCTTGCCCGATCCGCTCCGTGCTGCCGCTGCCGCTGCCGCGTGCAACACTGACGCAACCGCCCCAACTGAGAGAGTCTCGGGAGATTCACATGGCTGACGTCACGGTGCAGGTATTGAACAACGGACCGCTCTTGGTCAAAGGAACCTGCGCGGTCACCGACCACGAGGGCAACACCGTCGCCGACAGCGACTCGGTGGTGGCGCTGTGCCGCTGTGGCATGTCGTCCTCGAAGCCCATGTGCGACGGCACCCACAACTCCGGCTTCGACGGCACGCTCAACCCGCCGAGCTAACGCGCGCGTCCCCAGCCGACATCGGCGGAGCGGGATGGTTGTCACAGCCTCGCAGTAGTAAGGGCACAGATGGCTGGTGTGACCGCTGACAACGAAGTGCTCGCTCGGATGCATCCGGCGCTCGGGTCGTTCTCGGCGCCGACGGCTGAGTGGTTCGCAACGACGTTCGCCGCGCCGACGCCGTGCCAGGTGGAGGGTTGGCGCACCATCGCCGACGGCCAGCACTGTCTCATCGCGGCGCCCACCGGCTCGGGCAAGACCTTGGCTGCGTTCCTGTGGGCCATCGACCGGATCATGAGCGAACCCGAGCCCGCCCGCGCTGAGCGCACCCGGGTGCTGTACCTCTCGCCGCTGCGAGCGCTCGCGGTCGACGTCGACAAGAACCTGCGGGCACCGCTGCGCGGCATCAGCTTGGCGGCCGAGCGCCTCGGCATCGAGGTGCATCTGCCGACGGTCGGCGTGCGCACCGGGGACACCAGTGCGGCGGAGCGGCGTCGACTGATCACCCGGCCGCCGGACATCTCCATCACGACCCCCGAGTCGCTGTACCTCATGCTGACGTCGCAGGCGCGCGAGACGCTGCGATATGTGCGATGGGTCATCGTCGATGAAATCCATTCGGTGGCGGCGACGAAGCGGGGCACGCATCTCGCGCTCTCCTTGGAGCGACTGTGCGAGCTGACTGCGGAGAAGACCGGAGGGGCTCCCCAGCGCATCGGGCTGTCGGCGACGCAGCGGCCGATGTCGGAGGTCGCACGGTTCCTTGGCGGCACCGACCCACAACGGCCTGCGGATCGACACGTCGAGATCACCGACGTCGGCATGACCAAGCAGCTCGACGTGGAAGTGATCGTCGGAGTGTCGGACATGGGCGACCTGGCCGCAGCCAGTGCCGGGACCGGCCCCGGCGGCCGCGTCGCCGAACGCGCCGATCCCGACGACGATTTCGCACCGCCGGCGCCGCTGGGAGCGTCGTCGTCGGCTACTGCGGCGCCATTGGAAGTGCCGGTGCCAGCGGACGCTGCGGCGCCGCCAGAACCGGCAGCCACCGAGCTGCAGCCCGCAGCCCAGACGCACTCCAACAGCATCTGGCCCGCCATCCACCCACGTCTGCTGGCGCTGGTGGAGGCCCACCGCTCCACGATCATCTTCGTGAACGCTCGCCGCCTCGCCGAGCGATTGGCAGCACGTCTCAACGAGCTGCACCTCGATGGCCTGAACCGGGCGGCTGAGGCCCAGGGCACTTCGCCGCCGCCGGGTGCCGAGCTGGTTCGAGCGCACCACGGCTCGCTCAGCCGCGAACAGCGGCTCGCGATCGAGGACGATCTGAAGGCGGGCCGCGTCCGCGCCATCGTGGCCACGTCATCGCTGGAGCTGGGCATCGACATGGGCGCGGTGGATCTAGTGATCCAGGTGGCGTCGCCGGGCTCGGTCGCTTCGGGACTGCAGCGGATCGGCCGCGCCGGCCACCAAGTCGGCGAGCCGAGCGTCGGCAAGATCTTCCCACGCCACCGGGGCGATCTCGTCGAGGCAGCCGTCGTCGCGCAGCGGATGCACACGGGTGAGATCGAGTCGATCCACTACCCGCGTCAGCCGCTCGACGTACTGGCCCAGCAGATCGTCGCGATGGTCGCAGTCGACGACTGGGCGGTGGCCGACCTGCTGGCCGTCGTGCGCCGCGCTGCACCGTATGAGCAGCTCAGCCCCGAAGTGTTCACGTCCGTGCTCGACCTGCTCGCGGGCCGCTATCCCTCCGAGGAGTTCCGTGAGCTGCGGCCTCGCATCGTGTGGGATCGCACGGCGGGAATGCTGCGGGCCCGTCAGGGTGCCGGACGTCTGGCAGTCACCAACGCCGGCACCATTCCGGACCGGGGTCTGTACGCCGTGTTCACCACCGACGGCTCGCGGGTCGGCGAGCTCGACGAGGAAATGGTGTACGAGGCGCGCGTGGGGGAGACGTTCCTGCTGGGAGCATCCACCTGGAGGATCGTCGAGATCACCCACGAGCGCGTCGTGGTCACGCCCGCACCTGGCGAGCCGGGCAAGATGCCGTTCTGGCACGGCGACGGGCCCGGCCGTCCGCTCGAACTCGGCCGCGCCGTCGGTGCATTCATTCGCTCCGTCGCCGACGAGCTGCCCGCAAACCTCGAGGCTGAATTGACGCGCCTCGATGCCGAGACTGGGCTAACGCGCCTCGATGCCGAGGCCGATCTGACGCGCCTCGATGCTGGGTCATCTTCCACTGATGCCGCGTCCAAACTCAGCACCACGGCCCGTCTGGTCGAACGATTGCAGCGCGCACACTGCCTGGACCGCACCGCAGCGGTGAACGTCCTGCGGTATCTCGATGCGCAGCGTGCCGCGACGGGCGTGGTGCCCGACGATCGCACGATCGTGGTCGAGCGGTTCCGGGACGAGATCGGCGACTGGCGTGTGTGCATCCTGACGCCGTTCGGCGCCAGGGTCCATGCGCCGTGGGGCATCGCCTTGCAGGCGAAGTTCGCACAGGATCCCGCCGTCGCTGGCGACGCTCCAGTTGAGCTGCTGTGGAGCGACGACGGCATCGTGCTGCGCCTGCCAGACGTCTGGTCACCCGACGATTGGCACGACGGCGGCCCAGCGGGGAACGGGTCGGCATGGGATTCGCCATCCCGCGATGCCTCCGGCCTGGGCGGGCCTCGCCTCGACGGCACCGACGTGGCGCTCGACCCTGACGAGGTTCGTGACGCCATCGTCGCCCACTTGCCTTCCACGGCGCTGTTCGCGTCCCGGTTCAGGGAGGTGGCGGGCAGGGCGCTGCTGCTGCCGCGCCGCCGGCCCGGTGAACGCGTTCCGCTGTGGCAGCAGCGACAGCGCTCGGCGGGCCTGCTGGAGGTGGCGGCGAAATACCCGAGCTTCCCGATGCTGCTCGAGACATCGCGCGAGTGCCTGCAGGAAGTCTTCGACGTACCGGCGCTCGCTGAGGTGCTGAGCGACATTGCGTCTCGCAAGATCCGCATGGTCACCGTCGACACCGATGGCGCGTCGCCCATGGCGCAGAGCCTGCTGTTCGACTGGATCTCGGTCTACATGTACGGCGGCGATGCGCCGCTGGCCGAGCGACGCGCCGCGGCCCTCTCGCTGGATCGCGAGCTGCTCGCCGATCTGCTGGGCACCGAAGAGCTGCGCGAGCTGCTCGATGCCGAAGTGCTGGCCGAGCTCGAACTCGAGCTGCAGCGGCTGGCCGACGGTCGCCGCGCTCGCAGCGTCGATGAGCTGGCCGACGTATTCGCCCGCGTCGGTGATCTCACCGCTGCCGAAGTGTCGCACCGGTGCGAACAGGCGGCTGCCGAACCTGCGCCTGCCGAACCTGCGCCTGCCGAACCTGCGCCTGCCGAGACTGGGCCTGCCGCGCCGGCGGGTGTCGACCCGACAGGTGGCGAACCAACCGAACGCGAGCCCACAGACCCCGATCCACCAAGCAGAGCGTCGGTGCCCAGCTCGCCGCCGGGACAGGACTGGCTGGCCGAACTGATCGCGCAGCGCCGAGTCGCCGAGGTGCGAATCGCGGACGAGACCCGCTTCATCGCGGTCGAGGACGCGGCTCGCTGCCGTGATGCGCTGGGCTGTGCGTTGCCCGAAGGCCTTCCCGCGTCGTTGATGTCGTGGACGCCATCACCCGATGCCGCAGCCGCAGCCGATCCGCTTGACGAGCTTGTGGCCCGCTTCGCCTCCACGCATGTGCCGTTCACCGCCGATGCGCCGGCTGCCCGCCTCGGAGTGCCTCAGAGCCGAGTCACAGCGTCGCTGCACCGGCTCGAAGCAGCCGGCCGCCTCACTCGGGGCGCATTCCGGCCTGACGGCACCGGCACCGAGTGGTGCGACGTCGCGGTGCTGCGATCGGTGCGCCGGCGCTCGCTGGCCCGCCTGCGCCGCGAGGTCGAGCCCGTCGAGCCCGATGCCTACGCACGGTTCCTGTGTGCATGGCACAGCGTCGACCGACCCCGCGGCGGACCTGACGGGCTGGCCGATGCCATAACGCAGTTGGCGGGCGCGCCGCTGGTGGCCTCCACGCTCGAAACCGACGTGCTGTCGGCGCGTGTGCGCCACTACAGCCCGGCCGATCTCGACGCCCTCATCTCGGGTGGCGACCTGGTGTGGATGGGCGCCGGCGCGCTCGGGCCCAACGACGGACGCGTGCGCCTGTTCTGGCGAGACGAGATCGCGATGCTGGCACCGCCGCCCAGCTCAGCTCCCAGCCCGCCATCCGAGCTCGAGGCCGACGACGGTGATGCGAGAAGCCCGGACCCCATCTCGCAGGCCGTGCTGAACCACCTCGCCCAGCGAGGGGCAGCGTTCTGGCCCGACCTGTTCGCAGCTGCGGCCCTGGCGCTGCGCGATGACGCCGGAGACGACTCGGACTCCCACGCCGGATCGCTTCAGGGACTCTCGGCGACCAGTCCGGAATTCACCGCCCGGGTGCTCACGGCGTTGTGGGATCTGGTGTGGGCCGGGCTCGTCACCAACGACACCTTCGCTCCGCTGCGCGGCCTCGGCCCCCGCAAACGTCGTGCCCCCAAGTCGGCGGGTGCGCGCAGCCGCCATGCACCGAGAGCCCGGCGGCCCGGTGTGCTGACGCGCTCGGGTCCAGTGCCGGGATCGGCCCGCCGACCTCGCCCGGGCCGCCTGCGCGCCGGGGGGCCTCCCACCGTCGCGGGACGCTGGTCCCTGGTGGCACTGCTGCTTGAGCCTGCGCCGACGCCCACCGAGCGGGCGCACAGCGCAGCGCTGGCCCTGCTCGAACGCCACGGCATCGTCACTCGCCCCGGAGTGCTCGCCGAGGGCCACCCAGGCGGCTTCGCGGCCGCGTACGGCATTCTCCGCGCCCTCGAAGAGCGCGGCAGCGTCCGCCGGGGGCACTTCGTGGAAGGCCTCGGCGGGGCCCAGTTCGCGACAGCCGCCGCAGTGGAGCGGCTGAGGGACCACCGCGAGCGGCCCTCGCCAAGCGCGCAGCCTCCGTCGGCTCCGATGAGCGCGCAGTCGCGACCCCCAGATGGCCCCGAAGCCGGCGTAGTGGTGCTGTCGGCAACCGATCCCGCGCAGCCCTACGGCGCTGCGCTCAGCTGGCCGCCGTGCGATGGCCGCCCCAGTCGAAGCGCAGGAACCCAGGTGGTGCTCGCCGACGGTGTCCCGCTCGCAGTCCTCGACCGCGGCGGGCGCACCCTTCACACGTTCGAGACGACAGTCGCCGATCTCCGATGGATTACGGCGTTGCGGTCCGCACTCGCCAGCGGTCGAATCCGCAAGGTCGAGCTGGCCCGCATCGACGCTGTCCCCGCAGCCGACCACCCACTGCACGAGACCCTGCTCGCCAACGGCTTCACCCCCGGCTACAAGGGCCCCACTCTTCGAACCTGATCGCAGAAAACTGTTAGAGGCTGGGTTTAGGGAAGGAATACGCTTGTAGTCGTGACACGTGCCGAGTCCATTCCGGTCTCTGATGAGCTGGCTGCGCGTCTCGAAGCCGCGAGCGAGGCCAGCGGGCTGCAGACTCCAGCGTTGGCTGCCTCGCTCATCGACGAGGGCTTGAAGGCCCGGCAGTTCCCCGGAATCGTCTACATGGACGGAACGGCCGGGCGTCGAGCCAGCCTGACGGGAGGCCCAGACGTCTGGCAGGTGATTCGGGCTCTACGCGAAGTGCCTGCGGACGAATACGACCCAGTCGACACGGTCTGCATCGAGTCGGACCTGCACTCACGCCAAGTCAACCTTGCAGTTCAATTCTACGAGGTGTATCCAGACGAGATCGAGCAAATGATCGCCGAGGATCTCGCCGCGGTCCAGCTCATCGACGAGATGATTGCCGAACGCGATCAGGCCATTGCTCTGGGACAGGCCGCTCAATTCGCCAAGCCGCAGCGCGCAACTGCTCTGCCAGCCTGAACCGCCGGATTCCTGAGTCTCTGATCGAGCAATGCGGTGGCTGCTTGACGAAATGCTGCCACGCGCAGCCGTCGCCGCCCTAAACGCGCGAGGTCACGATGCCGTAAGCGTCGCGGACATCGGGTTGCGGTCCGCTCGCGACATCGAGGTGTACCGCGTTGCGTTCGAGCAAAGCCGGACGATCGTGACGGAGGATCGTGACGGAGGATCGACGGGACTTCGCGCGAATTGTCAATCGGGAACTCTCATCCGGCAGAGCCACAGTTCCGGTGGTCGTTGTCCACAAGAATCGTCTTGGACGTCGGGGCGCCTTGCCGAACAACTTGGCCGATGCTCTCCATCGATGGTCACTGGATAATCCCGAGCCCTACCCAGGTCCTCACTGGCTATAGCAGTTCGGCGTTGGGAGAGCATCGACGCTGTCCCCGCAGCCGATCATCCACTGCACGAGACCCTCCTCGCCAACGGCTTCACCCCCGGCTACAAGGGCCCCACCCTTCGAACCTGAGAAATATCTGAACATTCGCAGAGGGGCCACGTCCGTAGAGTTGCCGGTCGGTTGGCGACCCTCTGGAGGCTCTGTGACAGTGCAAGCTCCGCCCATTCACGCCGCGGCTCGCGCCGTTGCGGCATCGAAGATCTATGGCTCGGGTGACACCGCCGTGCGCGCCCTCGACGCCATCGACGTGACGTTCGAACAAGGCCGCTTCACGGCAATCATGGGCCCGTCCGGCTCGGGCAAGTCCACGCTGATGCACTGCATGGCCGGGCTCGACACGGTGACCTCGGGTCAGGTCCTCATCGGTGATGTCGATCTGTCTCAGCTGTCCGAGCGCGACCTGACGTTGCTGCGTCGTGACGCCGTCGGATTCGTCTTCCAGGCGTTCAACCTGGTGCCGACCCTGTCGGCGATCGAGAACATCACGTTGCCGATGGACCTCGCCGGATCCAAAGGCGACAGCGAATGGATCGACGAGGTCGTCGACGCCACCGGCCTTGCCGACCGGGTGCGCCACCGTCCCAACGAACTGTCAGGCGGCCAGCAGCAGCGGGTCGCCGTGGCTCGTGCGCTGGCCGGGCGGCCGCAGATCATCTTCGCCGACGAGCCGACCGGCAACCTCGACTCCAACACCAGCGCGGAAATCCTGAGCTTTGTGAAGCGGGCCGTGACCGAGATGGGTCAGACCGTGGTGATGGTCACCCACGACGCGGTGTCCGCTTCCTACGCCGACCGGGTGGTGTTCCTCGTCGACGGCAAGATCGTGGACGAGCTCGCCGACCCGACACCGGAGCGCATCCGCGCGCACATGAACCAACTCGGCGCCTGACCGGCGTCGCAAGAGACGAGCTGTCGCCATGCTGCGCCTGGGCCTGAAGTCGCTTCTGGCCAACAAAATCCGGTTCGCGCTCACCGCGAGCACCATCATGATCGGCGTCGCGTTCGTCGTCGCAGCGTTCGTGACCGCCGATTCGCTGCGTGGCACGTTCGGCGATCTCGCCGAGGACATCAACACCGGCACAGAGTTCACGATCCGAGGACAGCTGGCCTTCGGTGACCTCACCGAGGGCATCCCGCCGCCCGTGCCCGAGAGTCTGGTTGAGCGTGTCCTCGCAGTTGAAGGCGTCGCCGCGGCAGAAGGCGGATTCTTCGTGGACGGCGTCATTCCTGTCGACGGCAGCGGCGTGGCGGTCACCTCGTTCGGGCCGCCCGTCGCTGGTTCGAACTGGACCGTCGACGAACAGATCTCGCAGTTCTTTCTGATCACCGGCGAGCGACCGGTCGGGATGACGGAATTTGCGCTCGACGTGGGCACTGTCGCCGACTACGACTTCGAGCTCGGCCGCGACTACGAAGTCATCACGCCGACGGGGCCTCGCACGTTCACGCTGACCGGCACGATGCAGTTCGGCTTCCCAGACAATGCGGGCGCCGGCGCGACGTTCTCGCTGTTCGACAAGCAGACGGCACAGGAAGTCCTCGGCTACGGCGACGAGTTCGACCAGATCGGCGTGCGTGTCGAACCAGGAACAGACCTCGCAGCGGCCGAACAACAGCTCGCTGCCGTGCTGCCCGACGGCGTAGAGATCATCAGCGCCGCCGACGCCACCGAAGAGTTCAGCGACGCCTTCGAGACCTTCATCGGGCCGCTGCAGACAATTCTCCTGGCGTTCGCCTTCGTGGTGCTGTTCGTCAGCGCGTTCATCATCTCGAACACGTTCAACATCGTGCTGGGCCAGCGGATTCGAGAGCTGTCGCTGCTGCGGGCCGTCGGTGCGACGCCTCGGCAGATCCGCAGGTCGGTGCTGACCGAGTCGCTGGCCATCGGCGTCGTCGCTTCGGTCGTGGGCCTCGGGCTAGGCATGGCGGGTGCGCTGGGGATACGTGCAATCTTCTCGACGTTCGCCGCAGGGCTGCCGTCGGGATCGTTGCCGCTCAGCCTCCGCACGGTGATCTGGGCAGCCGTCGTGGGCATCGGCTTCACCGTGGCGGCTTCGCTGGTACCCGCCATCAAGGCCTCGCGGATCTCGCCGATGGCCGGCCTGCAGGAGGAATACGCCACCACATCCCGGCAGGGCGGCGTGATGCGCCCCGTCGTCGGGGGGCTGTTGTTGGCAGCGGGCCTGGCGCTCACCGGATTGGCACTGTTCGGTGACTTCGACAGTGCAACGCCTCAACTGATCACCCTCGCCGCCGGCGGCGCGATCGTCTTCATTGCGGTGGCTGTGCTCAGCCCGTTGGTGGCCGGAGCCATCGTCGGTGCCATTTCCCGGCCATTGCCCTGGAGGTTCGGCACGCCCGGCCAGCTCGCACGCAACAATGCGATGCGCAATCCTCGGCGCACGGCGGCCACGGCGGTCGCGCTGACGATCGGCCTGTCGCTGGTGACGATGGTCGCAGTGATGGCGGAGTCGCTGAAGGTGTCGTTCGGCGAGCGGTTCAGCACGGCAGTGACGGCCGACTTCGTCATTACCGCCAACACCCAAGCCGGTCTGCCCAAGCCCGCTGGCTCCGAGCTTCGTGCAGCAGGCCTCGGCACGGTCGTCGGATTCGATTTTGACCGGGTAGAGCTTGCGGGACTGAGTGACGTCGACGGGATCGTCACCGAACTCATCACCGATGTGACGGCGGTCGACGTGGCAGGACTGGCCGCGGTCGCCGACCTCGACATCACCGCCGGCTCGCTCGGCGGTTTCGACCCTGCGGCGGGCGTGCTGATCCATGAAGATGCTGCTGCCGACTACGGCCTCGACATCGGCGACGAGGTCGTGCTGGGCTTCGTGAGCGGTGACGAAAGAGTGGTCTCGGTGGAGGCCGTCTTCACCCGAAACGCACTGTGGAGCGACTGGATCATCGACCAGTCGCTGTACGCCGAGGTGTCGACGACATCGTTCGACGACATCTTGCTGGTGGCGACCACGATCGACGATCCCGAAGCCGCCAGGGCAGCGGTCGACCGGGTGCTCGAGACCTATCCGCAAGCCGACGTCGACGACCGCCAGGAATTCCAGGCCGGCATCGAGTCGAATCTCAACACGGTGCTCGTGATTTCCACGGTGTTCTTGGGGTTTGCGCTTCTCATCGCGCTGATCGGCATCGTCAACACGTTGACGCTGTCGGTGTTCGAACGCACCCGTGAGATCGGGTTGATGCGCGCAGTCGGCATGACCGGCCGCCAGCTCCGCCGAATGATTCGATGGGAAGCCGTCGCGGTCGCCCTGTACGGGGCGCTTGTCGGCCTGGTCCTCGGCTTGGCATTCGGCGTTGCCACGATCGCCGCGATCCCCGACGACATCATCGGCACCGTGGCAGTCCCGATCGTGTGGCTTGTCGTCTTCTTGGCGCTGTCACTGGTGTTCGGGCTGATCGCAGCGCTGTTCCCCGCGTTCCGAGCGAGCAGGATGAACGTGCTCGCCGCCATTGCGGACGAATAGGGCACCAACAAACGACACTGGCAAGGCCGGGCAGGGAAGGGTGAAGCAATGCTGAAGCTCGCCCTGCGGAACCTGTTCGACAAGAAGATCCGCTTTGTCCTGACCACGCTGTCCGTGGTCATGGGCGTGATGTTCGTCGTCGGCACGTTCGTGCTCACCGACAGCCTGCGTTCCGCGTTCAGCGATCTGGCCCAGGACATCGCCGGCGAGACCGACTTGACGGTGCGGGCATTCCAGGACATCGGCAACGAGGCCGACCGTCCGACGGTGCCCGACTCGCTGTTGGCAGAGATTGCCGCAGTCGACGGCGTGGCCGAGGCTGTCGGAAACGTCGCGGCGCTGAACGTCGTCATCATCGACGACGAGGGGGAGTCCATCCGGCCGCAAGGGCCGCCAGCGCTCGGGCTCAGCTTCTCGCCGCAGAACCTCTACGTCATCGAGGGGCGCGAGCCGGCCGGTCCCGGAGAGTTCGTCGTGGACGCCACGACGGTCGAGCGGAACGGCCTGGTGGTCGGGAGGATCTACGACGTCCACGGTCCGCTCAGCGCGGAGCCATTCCGACTGGTGGGCGTGTTCAACTTCGGCTCGCCGGAATCCAACACGAGTCTCGGGCAGACCATGTCGGTGTTCGAGCTGGGCACCGCGCAGCGGTTCCTGGGCTACGAAGACGAAGTCTCCGAGATCCGCATCGGAGTCGATCCTGGCGCCGATCCCGAAGAAGTTCGCTCGTCGATCGAGGAATTGCTGGCGAGCCATCCCGACCAGTACCCACCGGACCAGTTCGAAGTCATCACCCGCGAGGTCACTGCTGCGGAACAGGAGGACCAGTTCGACAGCGCCGTCGACATCTTCAGCGCGATCCTGCTGGTGTTCGCGTTCATCGCGGTGTTCGTGTCGGCGTTCATCATCAACAACACGTTCCAGATCATCGTGAGCCAGCGGGTGCGCGAGATCGGGCTGTGGCGGGCGATCGGGGTGACGCCCCAACAGGTGTCGCGTTCGATCGTCATCGAGTCGGCGCTGGTGGGCTTCATCAGCACGGCCATCGGCATTGCCGGCGGCATGGTGCTCAGCGTCGTCATGCGTGCCGTGATCCGTGCGGGCGGGTTCTCGCTGCCTGCCGGGCCGTTGTCGCTTCGCCCGCGCACGCTGGTGTTGGCGATCGTCATCGGATTCGGCGTCACGATGGCAGCCTCGATCGTTCCCGCAGTGCGCTCGCGGCGGATCGCGCCCGTTGCCGCGCTGGCGCATGACTACCGCATCGACACCGGCGGGTTGCGGCGCCGCATGGTCCTGGGCAGCACCGTCACGGGAATCGGCCTCGTCTGCCTGGCGCTCGGCATGTTCGCCGACCTCGATACCGAACCCGTGCTCGCGCTGACCGGCGTCGGCGCGCTTGTCACGTTCGTCGGCATCAACATCGCTAGCCCCGTGATCGCCCGACCGGTTGCACGGGGTCTCGGCCGACCCATTCAGGCACTGTTCGGCGTTCCGGGCAAGCTCGCCCGCGAGAACGCAGCGCGCAGCCCCCGGCGCACCGCATCGACTGCGGGCGCGCTCATGATCGGCTTGGCGCTGGTATCGATCGCTGCGGTGGTTGGCGCATCGGTGCGCAAGACCGTGATCGAGACGCTGTCCGACGCCGTGCGCTCCGACTACTTCGTACAGACAGAGCAAGCCGGTTTCGATCCAGCGGCCGGCTTCTCCGCCCAGGTGGCGGACGACCTCGATGCGCTGGACGTCATTGACAGCACCATCTCGCTGCGCGTGGCGTTCGGCGGCATGAACGTGGGCGGTGAGAGCCGCGACATCGTCACCACCGACTTCGACGTGGTCACCGATCACCTCGACGGCAACGTCGTCTCTGGCGGTTTCGCCGGTTCCGATCCGCGCACGAGCGTGGCGTTGCATGTTGACCCCGCCGGGGATCTGGGCGTCGCTGTCGGGGACACGCTGGAGGCGACGTTCCCCGACAACGAGACCGACACGCTCACGGTGGTGGCGATCTACACCGACGCTGTCATCTACGGCAACTGGGTCATCGACAACGTCGTGTGGGACGAGCACTTCCAGCGTCGCGATGTCCGGTTCGTGAGCGTGACCGTCGCGGGCATGCGCGAGCTGACGGCGGACAACCATCCCGAACTGAGCGCGCAGGAGCTGGCGCAGCGCCGCTCCGATCTGCTCGAACGCAGCCGCGTTGAGGTGGAACAGGTGATGGCGGCGTACCCGGGCATCAAGGCGGAGAATCGGGTGGAATTCCGCGAGAGCCAGGAACAACTGCTGAACTCCTTCCTCGCCACGATCACCGGGTTGCTGGGACTCGCGCTGGTGATCGCGCTGGTGGGCATTACCAACACGCTGGCGTTGTCGGTGTTTGAGCGCACTCGCGAGATCGGCCTGCTGCGCGCCGTGGGCATGACCCGTCGGCAGCTGCGCCGGGCGGTGCGGTGGGAGGCGGCCATCGTGGCGACCTTCGGTGGACTGCTTGGCGTCGTGGTCGGTGTGGTCCTGGGCATCGCAGCCGCGTTGGCGTTACCCGACTCATTGGTTACCGCCGTCGATGTGCCCGTCGGCTCGCTGGTGATCTACGTGTTTGTGGCTGGGCTGGCCGGCCTGTTGGCGGCTGTGCTGCCGGCCCGTCGAGCCGGGCGCATGAACATCCTCGACGCAATCGCGCACGAGTGAAGCGTCGACACCGGACCCGGCGGCGGGCCGTTTCTACACTGTCATGATGGATTGCCCGGTGTGCGCCACCGCAGTGCCGCCAGGCGCGCGCTTTTGCCCGAGTTGCGGCAACCTGCTGGTCCAGACCGAGGAACGCCGCGTCGTCACGGTGCTGTTCAGCGACCTCGTCGGATTCACTTCGATGGGCGAAGGGGCTGACCCTGAAGAGCTGAAGCACCTGGTGGATCGGTGCTTCCAGCGGCTCGTGGCTGACATCACTGCTTTCGGCGGCACCGTCGACAAGATCATCGGTGACGCCATCCTGGCGCTGTTCGGCGCGCCGACCGCTCACGAGGACGATCCGGAGCGAGCGCTGCGGGCCGCCTTCCGGATGCGCCGCTCGCTGGAGGACTTCAGCGCCGAGCGCGGTCTGGACCTGCAGATGCGCATCGGCATCAACACCGGTGAAGTTCTGGTCGGCGCGCTGCAAGCCGGCGGCGACTACACCGCCATGGGCGACACCGTCAACATCGCCAGCCGGCTGCAGTCCATCGCGGATGCCGGCGAGGTGCTCGTGGGCGGAGCGACGCACGCTGCCACCTCGGGCGTCGTGGACTACACGCCCCGGGGCGAGATCGGTCTGCGGGGGCGTGACGAGCCGGTTGAGGTGTTTTCGGCCAGCGGCGAACTGGCGCCTCCGGGACGTCGCCGCAGTGCGTCGTTGTCGCCGCTGGTCGGACGCGAACTGGAGTACGCGCTGTTGCAATCCGCCCTCGACACTGCGGTCGCTCGCCGCCGCGCCCAGCTGGTCCAGATCGTCGGCCAGGCCGGCATGGGCAAGACCCGTCTCGCGCGCGAGGCGGCCGCAGAAGCCGAAGCGCGCCACGGCGCGATCGTGCTCGAGAGCATGGCGCGGCCGTACGACGAAACGAATCCGCTGCGCTGCATCGGCGACGCCATTGCCAGTGCTGCGGGCGTCGGCAGCAGCGATTCCACGGTGATCGCGACTCGACGCATCTCGTCACTGGTGGCTGACGTGCTGCAGCCGCAGTCTGCCGATTATTCCGAATCGGCGAGCTACGAGGAGATCGATGAGATCACCGATGTCGTGCTCGCGGTGCTGGGCCGCGTCGGCACGGGCGACGCCGCGGAGATCGAGTGGCGTGCCGAAGCCACCTTGCGCTCGCTGCGCCGATTCCTCGGTGCGCTCGCCCGACTCCGGCCAGTCCTGCTGCTGCTCAGTGACGTGCATTGGGCCGATGAACGGTTGCTCTTGTTGCTCGAACAGCTGCTGGCGTCGCTGGCAGCGCAGCGGTTCGTCGTCATCACCACAGCCCGCTGGACCGTGGACGAGCAGCGCTGGCAGGTGCCTCCGGGCCGCCACAGCACCGTCGTGCTCAACCTCGATCCGCTCAGCCGGGAAGCCACAACGGAGCTGGTCGCCGAGCTTCTGGGTGCCAATGTGCCCGCGCACATCGCCGAGCAGCTCTACGAGCGCAGCGGTGGCAACCCGTTCTTTCTCGAAGAAATCAGCCTGCTGCTTCGTGAAGCCGGCGTTGTCGGGCCAGGGGCGCGATCTGACCACGAAGAGCGCTCGATTGCGGAGCTGCCGGACACGCTGCGCGGTCTCGTGGCTGCGCGCCTCGACGCGCTGAGTGCTCCCGAGCGCCGACTGGTGGACGCTGCGTCGGTCATCGGCGGCGGCGGTTCGATCGACGATCTGCTGGCACTGACTGCGCCCGAGGCCCCCGACGACCCCGACCATGACGCCGACTCTCATCGCGACAGCGTTTTCCAGCGCCTCGTCGACAAGGACATTCTCACCAGCGAGGCCGATTCGTGGACGTTCCGCAGCGATGTGGTGCGCGACGTGGCCTACAGCATGCTCACCAAGGCGGCGCGAGCCGAACGGCATCTCGATGTCGCGTTGTGGCTCTCGCAGCGTCGCGACGACCCGACCGGCGATTCGGTCGGCGTCATCGCCGACCACTTCGCCTCTGCTGTCGAGTTGGGCGCTGGGGACAAGGCCGCACGTGCCGACTCGGCAGCAGCCGAGATCGCCGGGCCCGGCCACGTTTCCATCAAGCGCAGCGACGACAACGTGTTCCTGGGCGGCATGGCCGAGGTTGCCATCGAATGGCTGGGGCGGGCCGGTGAGTGGGCTGCCGCGCGTGACAGTCACTACGCGGCTGCACAGTTCTACCGACGGGCCATTGAGCTGCTGGGCGATGCCGATCCGCGTCTCATCGACATGGCGCTGGGCCGCGCGTCCGCACGCCTGCGTCTCGGCGAGCTGCACGGCGCCCGCGCCGACGCGGAGCTGGCCCGCGCGCTCGCGACGCTCGACGGAAACCGCATCGCTGCCGCACATGGCCTGCGGGTGCTGGGCGAGATTGCGCTCGCCGAGGACGATCACGCTGCCGCGGACAAGCTGCTGGCCGATGCGCTGGATCAGTTCCGCACCATGGGCGAGGTGCGCGAAGCAGCCGAGACGCTGCGGCTTCGGGGCCTGGCGTCGCTGCGCGCCGGCGACTACGGGCGTGCCGACCGCTACATCAACGAGGCCAGCGGCACCTTCGGACACCTCGGCGACGAGACCGGTGCGGCGTGGTGCCTGCAGAACCTGGCCTGGTTGTCATTCGAGCAGGGCCTGATCGCCGAGGCCGGTGATCGGCTGCACATCGCCATCGAGCGTTTCAGCGAGCTAGGCGACACGCTCGGGCTGGCGACCGCCCAAGGTCTGCTGGCCTTCCTGCGATTCCACGCCGGTCAGCGCGACGAGGCCGAGGATCTGGCCAACATGGTGCACGGCATCGCGCACGAGCGAGGCGAGCGGTTCACCGAGGCGATGATGGACTTGCTGCTGGCGTCGCTTGGCCTGTGGTCCGGGCGAGCGTTGGCTGCGGTCGACCGTGCCCGAGCGGCCGAACAGGTCTTCCGTCAAGTGCACAGCGAATTCGGCGTCGTGCAGGCACTGGGCTTGCTGGGCCGGTCCTTTGCCGCGGTCGGCGAACTGCAGCGCAGCCGCGCGGTGCTCGCGGAGTGCTTCCAGCGGGCGACCGACATGCCAGGGCGGCCGCTTGAGGGCTTCGCGCGTGCGGTCCGTGCCGGTGCCGCCGTGCAGATGGGCAGCCCCGAGACAGCGATGGACGATCTGCTGCGGGCGGGCTGGCATGCCCGCTCTGGCTTTGACGTCCACGCCGCGCCGTCGGCGCCCATCCGCTCGGGACCGAACGAACGGATCGCGGTTATCGGCTTGCTCGACTTGGAGGTGTCGCTCGGTCTGGCGCTGTTGCAGCTCGGACGCCCCGCCGATGCGGTTGCCGCGCTCGAAGCGGTACCAGTCGACGAGAAGCTGCCGTCGACCTACCTCAACTCGAGCTTGGCGCTGGTGTATGGCGCGGTGGGCCGAACTGCGGAGGCCTTGGAGCGGTCCCGGGATGCGATGGCCAGCGGCACCGGCACGTATCTCGATGTGCGCACCGCCCTGGTGGCTCGAGCGCTGGCACACGCACGCGACGCAGATCGCCCCGCGATGGAGGCTGCCTTCGAGCAGGTCATGAACATCATCGATGCCACCGACAGCCGCCTCAGCCAGACCGTCGTGCGTCTCGCCCGGGCGATTGGGCACGAAGCCTTCGACGCTCCCGATACCGCCGATCTGCGGGCCGAGACCGAGGTCGCCATCATTCAGCTCGGCGCTCGCCCGACTGGCTGGGAGACGGCATTCCGGCTGGCCGCCGGACTCAGCGCGAGCACCTCGGTCATCAGCGGCCCACTGCCCGAGGCGATCCCGTACCCGGGCGACTCAGATCAGCCGCACCATTAGGGTCTGGGCATGTCCCGACCTGCCGACCGAGTGCTGGTCACCAAGATCGGACTTGACGGGCACGACCGCGGCGTGAAGGTCGTCGCGCGCATGCTCCGCGACGCTGGTTTCGAAGTCATCTACACGGGCCTGTTCCAGACGCCCCAGAGCGTCGTGGCGGCCGCAATTGACGAGGACGTGGACGCCATCGGCGTCTCGATGCTGTCGGGGGCTCACGAGGTGCTCGTGCCGCTCGTCACTGCGGGCCTGGCCGAAGTGGGCGCCGACATACCGGTGATCCTGGGCGGCATCGTGCCCGACGGAGACATCGAATCCATGCAGCAAGCCGGTGTTGCGGCAGTGCTGACTCCAGGCGCTTCCTCCGCAGAAGTGGTCGCCGCAGTGCGCGACGCAATCGATCGCTCCCGCGCCGCTCGCAGCCACTAGCAGCCGGCGACGCTCCGCGAAATAGGGGCAGACCGGTAGATTGCCCCCGTGTCTAGGGAGAACGGGCATATGGAGAAAATTGGGGTGGTGGGCTGCGGCCTGATGGGGTCCGGCATCGCCGAAGTGGCTGCCCGCAGCGGTTGCGACGTCAAAGTCGTCGAAGTCAACGACGAAGCGCTGACGGCCGGCATGGCTCGCATCGAGCGCAGCTTGAACCGTGCCGTCAACACCGGGAAGCTGGACGAGGCCGAGCGCGAGGCGACGCTCGGCGCCATCTCGTTCTCCGATGACCTCGCCGACCTCGCCGACCGCGAGTTCGTCATCGAGGCGATCGTGGAGTCCGAGGCCGCCAAGCTCGACGTCTTCGAGCATCTGTCGAAAGTGCTGGTGGACCCGAACGCGGTGATCGCGTCCAACACGTCAGCCATCCCGATCATGAAGCTGGCCATGGCCACCGACCGGCCCTCGCAAGTCATCGGCATGCACTTCTTCAACCCGGTGCCCGTCATGGGCCTCGTCGAGGTGATCTCGTCGCTGCTGACGGCCGAGGAGACTGCCGCGAAGTGCCGGGCGTTCGCAACGGATCGGCTGGGCAAGCGGGTGGTGGACAGCGGGGACCGGGCCGGATTCGTGGTCAACGCCCTGCTGATCCCGTACATCCTGTCTGCGGTGCGAATGCTGGAGTCAGGCTTCGCCTCCACCGAGGACATCGATGCCGGCATGGTGCTCGGCTGCAACCACCCGATGGGCCCGCTCGCGCTGTGCGACCTCATCGGGCTCGACACCACCATGGCCGTGGCCGAGTCGCTGTACGAGGAATTCCGCGAGCAGCTCTATGCACCGCCACCGATGCTCAGTCGTATGTGCGACGCCGGGCTGCTGGGCCGCAAGTCCGGCCGGGGCTTCTACACCTACGGCAGCTAGCGGTTCGCCGGCGTGTCAGCGGGCACAGATAACGCCGAGGTGCCGGCCGGCATCAACGCCGTTTCGGTCAGCGAGTGGTTCGCGCAGAACGTCGCGCACGCTGCTGCGCCGCTGCGGTTCGAGCTGATCGCAGGCGGGCGCTCGAACTTGACCTACCGGGTGCATTGCGCCGACGGCGACTCGGTGGTGCTTCGCCGCCCGCCGCTGGGACATGTGCTGGCCACCGCGCACGACATGGGCCGCGAGCACAAGATCATCACCGGTGTCGGGCTCACCGAGGTTCCCGTGCCGCGGACGATCGCGCTTTGCGACGACCCCGACGTCAATGATGCGCCCTTCTATGTCATGAGCTACGAGGAAGGCGAGGTGCTGCACTCCGCGGACGAGTCAGCGCTGGTGCCTGATGCCGAGCGCATGCCGCTCAGCCGCCGGGTGGCCGATGTGCTGGCCGAACTGCACGCCATCGAGCCTGACGATGTCGGCTTGGGTGACCTCGGCCGTCGCGAGGACTACCTCGGGAGGCAGCTGCGGCGCTGGATCCGACAATGGGAGCAGTCCAAGACGCGAGAGCTCCCGATCATGGACGAGGTCGCTGCAGAGCTGGCGGCTCGAAAGCCTGACCAGATCGGGTCTTCGATCGTTCACGGCGACTACCGGCTAGGGAACATGCTGTCCGGTGCCCGTCCAAATGAGCACTGGGACATCGTGGCGGTGCTCGACTGGGAGCTGTGCACGCTCGGTGACCCGCTCGCCGATGTCGGCTACCTCATGAACAACTGGGTGTCGCCCGACGAGCTGTCTGCGGGCACTTCCGCGCCGACCCAGGCCGGGGGCTTCGCTTCGCGCACCCAGATGCTCGACTGGTATTCCGACGCCTCGGGCCGCGATGTGTCCGACGTCGAGTACTACCGCGCGTTCTCATACTGGCGTTTGGCTGCTATATCCGAGGGTGTGCTGAACCGGTATCTGCACGGTGCTATGGCTGACGCGGAGGAGACGGACACGAGCGTCTTTCGCGACCAAGTCGACTTCCTGTCGGCGAGCGCCGCCGAACGCCTCGCCATCCGCTGATGTTCTTCCCGCATGCCAGCTGCCCGCCTCCGCTGACGGGATCGAACGGCGATGCAGATTCGGGTGTCGAGCGCGACGACGGCGTCGAGCCGTCGGCTCCGACGGAACCGTTGGATGTGGCTGGTCCCCATCGAGAGCCCGACCCGCCCGACCGGGTGATTGACGCTCCGGTGATTGACAACCCGTTTGCTGACGCAGCGTCGGCAACGGCTGGCCGCGAGCCATTGGCCCGGCCGGGATGCCTGATGACCGCTGTTGCGAGCGCGGTCGGCGGCGTCGTCGGAGCTGTGGTGGCGGGTCTCATCCTGCTCATCGTCTTCAGCGGCGATGACGGCAACGAAACCTCAGACGCAGTCATGCAGTCGCCGAGCGTTGTGTCGGTCACGTCAGCCACGTCGGCGCCCGATGTCGCTTCTGTCGCTCCTGCGACCTCGGAGATCGTTGCGTCCGGTGCCGATTCGGCCGAAGCAGCCGAAGCAGTCGGAGCAGCCGACTTGGCTGACTCGGCGCCCGCGGGCGATGCCGAGGTCGCCGACACCGTTTCGCCCGATGCAGCATCGGTGCCGATCCTGGACGGGACGATCAGCGACGAGCTGCTCAGGTCAGAGCTCAAGCGGCTGCTCGCCGCAGCCGAGGAAGTGCCCGCGCCTGCTGACGATGTCATCGGCGATCAGCCGGTGCCTTCCGAGACCGATTTCGCATACTGGGAGCGACTGCTCCGTGGCGAATCCGATGAGCCGGGCGCGCCGCTGGGCAATCGCTTGCAACAAATCAACGTGAAAGCCGTGCTCGAAGCAGTGCAGGAAGCCGTTGTCATCGTGCGCATCACGACCGCCGACGGTGACGGCGGCGGTTCAGGCTTCGTCGTGACACCGCAGGGCCGCATCGTCACCAACGCGCACGTGGTTGCCGAGGCCGAGACCGTCGAGGTGCGCTTCTTCGGCGGTGCGCAGATGGTCGCCGAGGTGATTGCCGTTGACGCGACGCGCGATCTTGCGGTGCTCCAGGTGGAGGCCGACGGACTGGCCACCGTCATGCTCGGTTCCAGCGACGGTGTCGAAGTCGGCGATGAAGTGATCGCGATCGGGAACGCCATCGGCATCATCGGCGAGCCGACGGTCACGAGGGGCATCGTGTCGGGGCTCGAACGCTCCATCGAGCTCGAAGACGACACCCGGTTAGTACGCCTCATCCAGACAGATGCAGCCATCAATCCGGGCAACTCTGGGGGTCCGCTGGTGAATGCGGCAGGAGAGGTCATCGGGGTCAATACTGCGATCGCTGGTGGACTTGTCGAAGGCATCGGTTTCGCCATCTCGATTGACCACGCCCGGCCGATCATCGATCTGCTGCTCGAAGGTGTCGTGCAGGCCAAGGCGTACTTGGGCGTGCGGATCATCGCGGTGGAGGACTTTCTGGCCGACCGCGAAGGTGGACCCGTCACCGACGATCCCCCCGCCACCGACGATCCCACTGAGGGCTTGGGCGACTCCGGACCTGAGACCGTTGAGCCAGGGCCCGACCCGGACGACGAGCTCGCCGATATCGAGATACCTGCTGGCATCACGCAGGGTGCGCTTGTGGTGGGCGTCGACGAGGGCGAGGCTGCCGATCTGGCCGGCCTCGAGCGCGGCGAGATCATCGTGGAGTTCAACGGCACCGAGATCACGAGCAGTCTCGATCTTGTGAACGAGATCTTGGCGATGGTTCCCGGCGACGGTGCCGAGATGGTGGTCGTGGCCACTGACGGCAGCCGGCGGACGATCGAGGTGGTACTGGGGTCGTTCAACACCGAAACGTCCTAGAGCCCTGAGGGCAGCGAACGGCGCGCTTGTAGCTCCGGTCCGCGATACTTCACTCTCGAATTGCTGTGGCCTGTGTACGGCCACGAACAAGACGACATATGGGGAGTGCGCACGATGCCAGATCGAGTCTTCGACACCGGGACCGACGACCTCGCGGTCGAAGTGACCGACGGCGTGAAGCCGACCTCGCGGTCGAAGTGACCGACGGCGTGATGACCATCACGCTGAATCGGCCCGAACGCCGCAATGCGTTGTCCACGCCAATGATGGACGGCCTCGTGGCCGCCATTGCCGACGCTGAGGTGGCCAGCGATGTCGGAGCGCTGGTGCTGACCGGGGCCGGCGGCGCATTCTGTGCCGGTGGCGATGTGAAGGGCATGGCCGCGGCCGGCGGCGAGGGCGGCGGCAGCCCGGTGCAGTACGACGCCCGTGTGCATCAGCAGCGCCGCAGTCAGCGCGACACCTCCGGGAAGCTCTACGAGATGCCCAAGCCGACCATCGCTGCGCTGCCTGGCGCTGCGGCGGGCGCGGGGCTGTCGATCGCACTGGCGTGCGACCTGCGCTACGCCTCGCCCAATGCCGTGATCACGACGGCGTTCGCCCGCGTCGGCTTCAGTGGCGACTACGGAGGCACATGGTTCATGTCGCGCCTTATCGGCTCGGCGAAGGCGCGCGAGCTGTATTACCTGTCGGACCGCGTCGACATGGACCAGGCGCTCTCGCTGGGCTTGGTGAACGGCGTGTTCCCCGCCGACAGCCTGATGGACGAGGTGGGCGCGATTGCACGCCGTCTTGCCGATGGCCCGACGGTGGCATTCCGGTACATGAAGGAGAACCTGAACCGGGCCGTCAACGGCGACATGGGCGAGTGCTTGGACATGGAAGCGGCGCACCACATTCACTGCGGGCAGACCGCCGACCACAAGGAAGCGGCTCAGGCCTTCGTGGACAAGCGCGAGCCGACCTTCCACGGCCGGTAGAGCGCGCCGCTGTTGTTTCTGGCGCCCGCGCGTCGGGTCCTGACGCCGAACACCCGTAGTCCTCGCGAGCTGCGGCTGCGGGGGACCTCGTTCGCGCCACCCGACCCACTATCGGGGCGATGACCGGGCAGAGCGCTCGGGCGCA
Organism: Candidatus Poriferisodalis sp.; assembly: GCA_965226645.1. Taxonomy (GTDB): domain Bacteria; phylum Actinomycetota; class Acidimicrobiia; order Acidimicrobiales; family Poriferisodalaceae; genus Poriferisodalis. Next base: position 570,734 of record CBDDDL010000002.1, on the reverse strand, counting down.
GCATGGCCGTTTGAGCGTTTATCTAAAGCTGTTTCGGTTTTGGTCCGGGCCGTGAGGAGTGGGCCGTACGATTGCATGAATGCGAAATGAGATCGACCTAGGAAAGGTCGATCCGGCGCGGGTGCCGCAAGTGCCGCAAGTGCCGCAAGTGCCTGCGGCGACGCCTGCCATTCAGCGTGTTGACGATGCGCGTCCGGTTGACGCGGCGCGCTCTGGTGGCCCGTCGGCGCCGCGGCCGCAAACGGCGGCCGCTCCCGCGCGTCCTGTGCCGCCCGGCCGGGCGGGCGGCCGTGAGCAGGTTTCGGGGCGGGCGTGGCGGGCGTTGGCAGTTGCGTCGCTGGGCACTGTGCTGGTGGGGTTCAACAGCACGGCGACGAACATCGCGCTCCCGTCAATCCTCGAGGGCTTCCCGGGTGCGACCGCTCCCGAGGTTGCGTGGGGCGTCGCTGGTTACTTGATCGGCCTTGCTGCGTTCTTGCCGCTCGCCGGTCGCCTCGCCGATCGGGTCGGGCGCAAGCGGATGTTCCAGTTGGGCCTTGCGCTGTTCGCCTTGTCTGCTGTGCTCTCGGCCATCGCGCCGACCGTGTGGACGTTGAACGGCGCCCGCGTGCTGCAGGCCATCGCTGGTGCCGCGATCCTGCCGTCGTCGCTCAGCTTGGTGCTGCCGTTGTTCCCTCAATCGCGGCGGACGTCGGCGGTTGGCATGTGGTCTGCTGCTGGGCCGCTTGCCGCGGCCGTTGCGCCGCAGGTGTCGTCGCTCTTGCTCTCGGTGGCGGGCTGGCGAGTGCTGTACTTCGTCAGCGCGCCCGTCGCGGCGCTGATGTTCGTGCTCGGCATGCGGATCCTGCGGGAACTGCCGACGCCTCCCGCGCAGCAGCGCCTCGACGTTGCGGGCGCCGCGGCTGCCACCATCGCGCTGGCGGCGATCGTCGCTGCGGTCATGCAGGGACGATTGTGGGGCTACACCTCGCCAATCACCGCCTCGGTTGCCGTGCTGGGAGCGGTGGCCCTGGCGTTCTTTGTCGTGAACTCGCTGCGGCACCCAGAACCTCTGCTCAATCTGCACCTGCTTCGGCGCCGCGGCGTGTGGGTGACCAACCTGTCCAACTTCGTGGTGGGTATTGCGTCGCAGTCGCTGTGGCTGCTTTGGCCGTTGTTTCTTATCGGCGTGTGGGACTACTCCACGGCCGGCATCGGCCTCGCCTTGACACCCGGACCGATCACCGCGGGTATCTCGACCGTGCTGTTCACCCGTCTCGGAGAGCGCTGGCGTGCGATTTGGCTGTGTCGCATCGGTGCGATATTGCTGGTCGTGTCGATCGGCTGGATGGTGGTCCGGCTCGGCACGAACGTGAATTACTGGTTCGACATGGCCCCGAGCATCGCCCTGTTCGGGATCGGGTGGGGGATGTGCGTGCCGCTGCTCAACAGCGTCGCGCTGGAGTCGGTGGAGGAGTCGTACTTTGGCGAGATCAACGGCCTGTTCAACACGTTGCGCTATGCAGCGTCGGCCATCGGCATCGCCGGACTGTTCGCCTTGCTGAAAGAAGCCGATGGCGAGGGCGTGCTCGTGTACTACCAGCACGCGCTGGTGCTCTTTCTGGTCACCGCGATAGCGGGCGTGGTGACGCTCTGGATTCCGATCGGCCATCGGCGTCGGCGCTCGTGACACGGGAGCGTTCTCACGAAGTGGCACGCTGAGCATCCGTGACGTTGTCGCAGATGCTCGAAGTGTTCGCTGTCGCAGCGATTGCCTGCAACTTCGCGACCGTGGGCTTGGCGGTGGCGGTGATGCGGCGGCAGCGCAATCCGCGCTTCGGGCGCGTCGCGGACTACCGCGGATCTGCAGCGATGAGCACGCATGCTTTCTTGAGCGTCGCCGCGTTGTTGGCCATCGGCGCAACCCTGGGCTCGCTGTACCTGTCTGAGATTGCCCATCTCGAGCCGTGTCGCTGGTGCTGGTTCCAGCGCATCGCTATGTACCCGCTGGCGTTGGTGCTCACCGTGGGATGGCTGCGACGGGACAGAGGAGTGCATCTGTACGCGTTGCCGTTGTGCATCGTGGGGTTTGCGATGTCGACTTGGCACTACCTGTTGCAACTGTTCCCGACGCTGGAAGGCAGCACAACGTGCAGCCTGACCAGTCCGTGCACGGTGCGATACGCGTGGGAGTTCGGCTTCGTGTCCATCCCGTACATGGCCGGAAGTGTGTTCTTGCTGGTGGGCGGCTTGCTGTTGCGATCTCGCAGCCATGTCTGACAGCGTTGCCTGATTGTCATGCCTGATTGCCATGCCTACCGATGTTGTCTGATCGGGCTGCTTGACCACGCAGGCTGACCGTGTTCTTGGCGGAGCGGCTTCTAACGTGGCGGCACGGCGCCAGCAGCGCCACTGCGAGGGCATGACGAGCGGGAGTTCACAATGATCCAGAAGCTCAAGGGACTACTGATCCCCCGGACCACAGGCGGCCGCTGGGCTGCTGCTGGCGGCACTGCGGTGTTAGCCGCGCTGGCCTTCTACTTGGCCTTCTTCGTGTTCGGCTTCCACCTGATCTTCGTAGACGAGGTAGTGGACGAGGAGGCCCCCGAGTTCGCCGTCGATCTCGGCGAGACCGACATCGACGAGCTCATCAGCGCGGCAGTGGCCGGCGGCGGTTCGCAAGGACGGGCTGCGCTCGCCGAGCAGCGCTCCGAGCTCGAGACCGCAGCGGACCGCATGCGCGAAGACGCCATGGCCGACGGCTCGGACGAGGCAATGGGCGAGATGTACGGGCACCTGGACCCGACGCTGGAAGCGATCGCCCAGATAGCGGCTGCCGAAGAGCAGATGATGAGCCCGGACGAGGCTGCACAGCTCGCCGCCGAGCGAGAGCGGGAGAAGACCGAGACGATGGCTGCGGCCGAGGAAATGGCTGAGGGCGCTGTGCGGGTAGCGGCGGTGGGCTCGTTCATCTCGCGTTCGCATCCGTCGTCGGGTACCGCTGCGGTGCTCACTGACGGCACCCAGACGTTCCTGCGCTTCGACGACGACTTTGCGACCGACAACGGACCCGACCTGAACGTGTATCTCTCCGCCGCGGGACCCAACGACTCGGTCGGCGAGCTGGGTTCGGACTTCATCGACCTGGGCGACATGAAAGGCAACATCGGCGCGCAGAACTACGAGGTGCCTGCGGGAACCGACCTGGGCCGGTATCGCACCGTGGTGATCTGGTGCGTTCGCTTCAGCGTTGCCTTCGGAGCCGCCGAGCTGGCCCCCGTCGGCTGAGCTGCCGCTGGCTCCCTGGGGCCCGGATCGACTCGACTGACCCGGTTACGTCGCTACGGTCCTGGTGTGGGATCAGCGCTTGGCGTTGCCTTCGGAGCCGCCGAGCTGGCCCCCGTCGGCTGAGTCAGGCGGCTTTCATGAAGCGCACGTTGAGGTGGAGGTAGGCGTTGGTGTTTGGGTGCTTCGCCCAGATGTCCTGCCACTCTTGACCGGCCAGCGTCGTCCGGAAGCCTTCCTCTCGGGCGGCCCGGCTGGGCCAACGGATGATCCAGCACACGTTCGGCTGACCATTGGGGGACACCACGGGGGCGGATCCGGCGACCTCGGGCTCGTGTCCGTCGTCGACCCAGAAGTCGATGACGTCCAGGTTTGCCCGCAGCCAGGGCCCGGCCAACTCGGAGGCCCAGTCCCGATAGGCCTCAAACCACTCTGCCTCGATGGTGTAGTCGCGGATTTCCACGATGGCTTCTGAGGTGGCTGTCATGTCAGTGTCCTTTGTTGTGGGTGGGTGACCCGCTCATTTTCCCAGGTGGGTGTGATCAGGACTGGTTCCCAGCTGTCGGGATGGCTTGGATCACGTCGGGCGGGTGTGGTCAGGTTGGGTTCCCGGCGCTCGGGATGGCCTGAATGGCTTGGATCACGTCGGGCGGCACGTCGGCAGCGATGTCAGCGGCCACGCTGGCGTTGACCTCGTCGACCAGCCCGTCGAAGTGCTCGGCGATGGCGCCGGCGATCTCGTCGTGGCGGCCGACGGCGGCGAACAGCCGCACCACGTCGTCGTCGATGCAGCCCGCCATCTGGCCCCAGCCGTCGTTGCGTGAGAGATGATTGAGGCGTTCCCCGAGCTCGCCCAGGTCGTGCTGTTCGAGCACCGGCCAATATGCGCGAGTGCTGCCGTAGAAGCCGATCCGGTACCGGACCCACTCGACCATCCGTTCCACGGTCTCGTCGTCGGGACCGGTGCAGATGAACCCGCCGCCGGTCACCCAGAAGTCGCTGCGGCTGCGCCCGGCCCGATCGAACCCGGTCTGCAGCTGCGGCATGACGTGTTCCCGCAGGTAGTCCGGCGTGCAGAAGCCGTGCAGGCGCACCCCGTCGCAGTGCTGTCCGGCGACCCGCAGCATGGCGGGCCCGACCGCAGCGATCATGATCGGCGGCGGTTGATCAATCGGCTCAGGCGTGAAGTTCGGCGTCATGAGCGAGAACTGGTAGTGCTCGCCCTGGTAGCTGAGCTTGTCGCCGGTGGCCCAGGTGTTCCAGATGGCCCGGATCGCCTGCACGTACTCGGCCATGCGCGGCGCCGGCGCCGACCACGGCACGCTGAACCGCCGCTCGTTGTGCCCCTTCACCTGGCTGCCGAGGCCGAGCACGAACCGCCCGCCGGAGGCGGCCTGCAAGTCCCACGCCGTCGAGGCCGTCACCATCGGGCTGCGCGGAAACGAAATGGCCACGCTGGTCGCCAGCCGCACCCGTTCGCTGTGCACCGCCGCAATCCCCAGCGGGATGAACGGCTCATGCCGGTTCTCCATGGTGACGACGCAGTCGTACCCGTCGGCCTCGATCCGCCGCACCTCGTCAGGAACGGCTCGCAAGTTGTGCTGGGGCAATGTCGCGCTGACGTGCATGGGGCGCTCCTGTCTTTCAGCGAGTCATCTTGCTGCAACCACACTGCCGCTGCTGCCGAGCGGGCCTATAGACGCTGTTCCCGCCCCAGCTGCTTCCGCTGAACTCCGCCCACCCAATCAGCGCCCTCGGCAGGATTCGAACCTGCGACGCACGGTTTAGGAAACCGACGCTCTATCCCCTGAGCTACGAGGGCGGGACGAGCGCGAATTGTAGGGCGGAATACTGCGCGGAATTCTGCGCGAAATACTGCGCGGAATTCGTCGGACCGCGGGGCACCGTTCAGGGCGCGGGAGTCCGGGCACGTTGGCTGAGTTGGGTTGCTCGGCTCGCGTGGCGCAGTTCTTGGCGGTGAGGGTGGCGTCAGGGTGTTCGTGTTGGTGGCGCCGGGTGGTGGTTCAGGCTGCGATCTGTGTGGGCAGTGACGTGGGTTCGGGTGGGGGTACGAGGCGTTGTCCGAAGATGTCGGTGTACTGGCTGCCGGTTCGTTCCGCGTGCGCTAGCAGGGCGCTGGTGACTATGAGCAGTTGGTAGCCGATGGCTTGGTAGCGGTTGTTGTTGCGCGTAGTGGTGATGCTGCGCTTGTCTCGCAGCAGTGCTTTGAAGTGCCGGTTGGCGGATTCGCAGTCTTGGCGGACGCCGTAGAGATTCTGGTGGTGGGGGTCGGATTCGGGGAATGCCGAGAGCGTTTGGGGGTGCAGCGTGGGGTTCTTCTTGTGTTTCTTGTTGCCGTCGGGGTCGTGTTCTCGGAGTTGTTCTGCGGGGGTGTCCATACGCATCGTGATGGTCGCGCCTTGTAGGTGCCGGGGGACGATGGGGTTTTGGGGCAGTGCGTAGGTGTTGTTCACGGCGTAGCCGCCGGTGCGTTGCTTGGTTCGGCGGCGGTTGGTGCAGGTGAGCGGCACGTAGCAGTCGTGCCCGTCGCCGTCGGTCATGACGACGGTCGCGTTGCCGTCGATGGCGATGACCTCGGCGGTGTGCGCGACGGTTTCGTTCGGGCGGACGAATCGGTGGGGGCCGAAGTTGTGGATGAAGGGGACGGTCTCGCTGATGCGGCGCAGCTTGGAGACCGGCTGGACGCCGGCTTTGAGGAGCCGGTCGCGGTCCTCGGCTGCGAGCGCTCCGTCGTATCCGAAGGCGTAGAGGCCTTTGATGATGCGGGGGTGTTCTTCGATGAGCTGCAGGAGCGAGTCGACGGCGAGCGTCGCGTCGCTGTTGGATCTCTGCGCCTCGCCTTTGATGTTGACGGCGAGGATGATGCGTTCTTTGGGATAGGGCGTGCGGGTGATGACCAGCACCCATTCGTAGTTCGGTGGTTTGGGCTTCTTGCCGGTTGCGCTGCGAGGCGTGAACGCTTCGGGGTCGTGCCGTTTGGGCTTGCCTGTGCCATGGTTGATCTTGTCGGGGTCGCCGTTGTTGTACAGGCCGCCCACGACGCTGCCGTCGGCGACGACCGTCTGTGTGGTGTCGGGCTGGGTGTAGGTGCCCGCCCTGGGCCGGAACTGGCCCATCTTGAGCGCTGCTTGGACGCAGATCTGGCGGGTGACGCGTTCGAGTTCGTCGACGACGTCGTCGTCGAGGAAGTCCTCTCGCACCCGCCGGTGCTGGCTTCGGTTGAAGCCTTTGGGGTTGAGCCGCCAGGCGGGGTCGTCGGGCCGGTCGTGTTCGAGTTGCAGGTTGAGCTGGTCGACCAGTCGCTGCGCGGGACCTCCGGCGCGGTGCGGGAAGTTCTTGTTGTGGACCCCGCTGGCGCCGCCGTACAGGAATGTGCCGCACAGGAAGATCAGCGCGTCGTATGCGTCGTAGTCGCGTTTGCGTCCGCGGTTCTGGCCTTGCCGTGCGTCGTCGATCAGTTCATCGAACCGCTTGGCGACCTGTCGGGTGCCGCTCATCGCCGCGACGGAGTGCAGCCACTGATCGGGGGTGAGCGGAAACGCAGCACCCTTCTTTTCTTTGAGGCGTTTGCCGTTGCTCTCGGCGGCGGACGCCTCGTCGTCGTCGGGCCGGCTGTTGGCGGTTGCCTTGGCGAGGTCCGCGACGCGGAGCGGTTCCCCGTCGGCGAACAGCGGCTGGTAGGCCCGAGGCTGATCCTCAGAGGGCTCATCAGCCATGGCAGGGACCCTCTGGCAGAGCGCGCGCGAACACGGCAGCGGTGTCGTCGAGCGATCTGGCGCCCAGGAACCGCGCGGCGGCGACGATGCCGTGGGCGTGGCAGATGCGATGCGCGGTCGTGTAGCGGATCGAGCGCGCTGTGACGCCGCGCCGGTGCGAGATCCCCGCATCGACCAGGACCCGGCGCAGCCGCACCGTCACGGAGTGGGTCGCCCGGTCGAGAGTCAGGCCGGCGCTGATGCACAGCGGCGCGTGCGGGTCAAGGTCAGTGCGGTTCCGCAAATGGAACGCGATCTCGGTCCGCGCCCACTCGTCGATCGGGTTGACGCGCGCACGGTCGCCGCTGAGACGCACGAATCCGCGGTCCGCGTCGATGTGCGCGGCAGCGACCCGAGCGATCTCGGATGCCGATGCTCCCGCGAACGCGAGCCCCACCAGGACCGGCAGTGTCGTGGCGATGATCCCGCTGCGGGAGTTGGCCCGCACCAAGCGAGCCTCGGCCTCGGTCAGCGGACGCATCGCGGCCATGCTCGGCTGCTGGCTGATCGGCCTCGGACGCAGCCGATTGGCGTCGATGCCCGCGCCGAGGCTCTCTGCCGCCTCCAGCAGCGCACCCGCAACCCATGCGCGCATCCGCGCCGTGCCCGCTGACACGTCCCGGTACCGCCCCGACTGGTCCGGACTTGCCGCCCAGCACCAGCTCAGCGACATCTCTGGGGTCACCGAGCCCCATGTGCCGTCCCCCGCGGAGATCAAATAGCGCAGCAGCTTCCGCGACTTCGCAGCGACACTGCGGGCGGTAGCCGGATTGGCCCTGTAACGGACCGCGAGCGTGTCAAGCAGCACCGGCACCCACGCCGCGATCTGCTGCACGCCGACCATCACCAGCGCCGCCGCCTGGAGCACGATCGGCAGCCGCGGCAGCCCCCGACAGCCACCCACAGCGAACAAGCGAGGCTGATCGCTGAGGCATTCGCACGCCTGCTGAGGGTCCAGCGAACGGACCTGGCTCCTGCTACGTTGCATTGTGGACTTTTCGGGTACATACGGGCCGGAACGCACTGTCGTCTTCTAGGGCGGGCGGGCGTTCCGGCCCGTGATTTCTTCAACGCCGTACACCACATTCGCGGCAAAGTGGTGCCAAGTGGTGGAAGGTCGACCCTCGACCTGGGGCCCAGGTACCCAAAAGCCAGCAAGTCCGGGGGTTTCCGGCGATCCGACCCCTCAAGCAGTGACGCGGAAAGGCGCGCCATCGCGTTCGCGTACGCCTGCCGGCGTTTCCCGCGTCCGGGCCGTCGCGTTCGCCTCGAGCGGGTGCCGTTGCGTGGCTGGGCGGTTCCGAAGGGTGCCCTTCCCCCTGCATAGTGTTCATTGCATTGAACGTTATGGAGGGGCTGTGACACGAATCGCCGGCGGCGCCACAGCACCTTCAGCCGTGCGTGCATCAGCAACTAGCGTTCGGACCGATGCCCCGATCCGGCGGCCTCAAACCGCATCCGAGCGACTACCTCGCACCCGAGCAAACTTGGCCCAACGGGAAACTCGCCCACGACGCGCCACCCGAGGCACGCCTCGCCAAAGCGATCGCTCAACGACTCAACACGCACCTGACAGAACACGAACTCAGCCTGCGCGACGCCGCACAACCCACCGGCACATCCCCCGCCACCCTGCACAACATCCTCCACGGACGCACATGGAGCGACATGACCACCCTCGCCCGCATCGAACACGGACTCCGCATCCAACTATGGGGAACCGAACACCGTCACTAAAGGCCACAACGACCACCGACTGCCGCTGGGCTCAATGACAAGACGTCGGAGTTCCACGGGGCGCTGAACCGGCCCCGATCGCGCTGGGGCAGTCAGGAACTGATGACAAGGGCACACATCGGGCATAGAAATCACTGTCCTTCACGGCGATCCCCGCTTGGTCTTGAGTCCACTCGATGCGGGACAAAGCCAAGTGCACAAGTTCAGATGCAACAGGTGCGAAATCCGGCAGGCACTTCCCCCGTCGGCCGGTCAGCTGATCAAGGCGTCCCGGTGCTGGGGCTCGGATCGGGTGGCGGACCAGAGCCACATCGCCGGCAAGGGCTATCGCAAGAGCGATGCGGTCAGGGGTGCTGCATCTGGTCCGCGGGTCGTCGGCTGGACAGGCTGCGGCAGAGGGCTTCGGGGCGGGAAACGCGTTCCGTCAATGACCCGATCGCGTTCTGGTTGCCAGCCAAGAGCGTTCCTGAATCGACTTGATCGCATTCCGCACGACTGCAGCGCGACGCTGTGGCCAGCGGAAACATCGATTTGCACACACCTCAGCTCGGCTCTGATGTGCCCTGCTGCTCTTGGCGTCATACACCGTGGATTGGCAGTTGTGCTCCCCTGAAGTAGCGGTCGTGGCGCGTAGCATCTTCGGTTGCTGCGATCAAGTCCTCCAGATGGCCGCTGGCTTGGAGCGCTTGGGTGCCGAAGCGTCGGGCCAAGAAGTAGGCGAGGACGGCATCTTCGTAGATGAACACAGACCCGCGGCTGCGGTCGTTTACGTAGTCGTGCTTGGACGGGTTGCCGACAAGATGCGCGAACTCCTCCGTGCCATCGACTGCGCTTGTGGGGATGAGTTTTTCGCTGCGGGGGGGTGCCGATGAGTGTGCCGAGAGGCTGTCTGGCATGTTTGTCGCCGAGTGCTTTCTTGACGCAGCCTTCGAGGTGGGCGGTTGCGTTCTGGGCGACTGCGCGCACGTGAATGGGGTCGCCCCAAGTCAAGCTGAGATAGGTGGGGATATACCGGAGCGGCCGCAGTACCTCCTCGAAGTCGTAATCGAAGGGGTAGTCGTACTTGTCGAAACCATCCCACACGGCTGAATGGATGCCGGCACCGGGGATCTGGCGGTCGACCTCCATGAGAAAGTGGTGGACCTGCGGGTTGAATTGAGGGGATGTCGGCGGCCATGAGATCCTGCCCGGCGGCGGCCGACAGGACTGCCCGCGTTGAAGTCCGTTTCCCGTCGGGGTCCACCGCGGCGGGGTGCTCCTCCTGCTCGAATGGCCGGTCACGACGACTGTGACTGTCGAGCAGGAGGAGCGAGTGAAGTCTCGCGAGGAGATCATGAACGTGTTGGAAGCGTTCGACTTGGCTGGGTCGTTGCGGGATGCCGGCGAGCTGGCCGGTTGTTCGCATCACAGCGTCGCCGCGTATGTGGCCAGACGCGGCGAGGGTCGGCTGGGGGGTGTGGGCCCGGTGCGGCGGGAACGGATCATCGATCCGTGGATGGCGAAGATCGAGGAGTGGGTGGAGCGCTCCTGTGGCAAGATCCGCGCCGATCGTTGCCACGCCAAGCTGAAGGCGTCGGGGTTCGAGGGTTCGGACCGCACGGTGCGCCGAGCAGCGGCGGAGGCGAAGAAGAGCTTCGCGGCGGGTCGGCGGCGGGTGTATCGGCCGTGGATCGGCGAGCCGGGGATGTGGGCGCAGTGGGACTGGGGCGCGGGCCCGGTCATCGCCGGGCGAAGGACGAATCTGTTTTGTGCGTGGCTGGCGTGGTCGAGGTTCCGGGTGGTGATCGCGGCCTGGGACCGCACCCTGGCCACGGTGATTGCCTGTGTGGATCGGGCGATGCGGGCCTTTGGCGGCGCGCCGACGTATTGGCTGACCGACAACGAGCGCACGGTCACGATCTGTCACGTCGCTGGGATCGCTGTGCGCCGTCGGGAGATCGTTGCGGTCGGCGGCCGCTACGGCGTGACGGTGGCGACGTGTGTGCCGGCGGACCCGGAGTCCAAGGGCGGCAGCGAGGCGACGGTGCGGGTCGCCAAGGCCGACTTGGTGCCAACCGACGCCGACCTGCGCGGCGGCTGCGCCGGCTGGGCCGAGCTGGTCGAGGCCTGTGAGGCGTTCACCGCTGAGGCGGACGCCCGGGTCCATCGGGTGACCCGGCGGCCGCCGGTCGAGATGCTCACCGAGGAACGGCATCGGCTGCACGCGCTGCCCGAACGCCCATACACGGCGGCGCTCGGGGAGACCCGGAAAGTCTCTTGGAACTCCACGGTCAGCTTCGGCGCGGTGACCTGCTCGGTCCCGCACACGCTGGCCGATGAGACGGTGTGGGTGCGTGTCGACGGTGACCAGGTCGTGGTCACCCACTGCGCACCGTGGGGCCCAATCGAGGTCGCCCGCCACCAGCGTTCGACACCTGGGCATCCCATGATCGACGACGCCCACTGCCCGGCGCGCCCGGCTGGGCCGCTCGGGCGGCGTCCGAAGCCGACGAGCGCGGCCGAGACCGAGTTCGGCGCCATCGCAGACGGCGCCCGCACCTGGCTCGTTGAACCAGCCGCCGCGGGCACGAGCCGGGTGAAGGCCGAGACGGCCCAAGCCGTCACCCTTGCCCGCCTCCACGGCCAGGTCCGCGTTGACTGGGCGCTCGGTCACGCCGCGATGTTCGGCCGCTTCGCACACGGCGACCCGGCCTCGATCCTGGCCGCTGACCCGCCCGCACAGCGCCGACGCGCCGATGACGTGCACTCGCTGCAGCCCGGCACCGCCGCCTGGGGCCGCCTCGGAGACGACCGATGAACCCAGCGCCGATCGACGAGGTCGTCGACCTGCTGCGCGCCCTGCGCCTGCCCCACATGCGCGCCGCAGCACCGGACCTGTCGGCCACCGCCAAGCCACAACGCCGGGAACCGGCCGAAGCAATGCGCGCACTGCTCACCGAGGAGCTCGCCGGCCGCCGAGCATCCTCAATCCGGGCCCGGCGCAAAGCGGCCGGGTTCCCCACCGGGGAGACCTTCGACATCTGGCACGGAACCGCCAGCTCGATCCCGGCGCCGACCCAGCGGGCGCTGCGCACCCTGGAGTGGATCCACCGCCACGAGAACCTCGTCGTGTGCGGACCATCAGGCACCGCCAAGACCCACTCCTGCGAAGCGCTCGGCCAAGCCGCCGTCGATGCCGGCCACAAAGTGTCCTGGTTCAGTCTCGAGCACCTCGGCGCGCTCGTGCGCCGCCACAGCGCCGACGACACCGCCGCCAAGGCCATCAAGCGGATCATGCGCTCCGACGTCATCGAGATCGACGACATCGGCCTGCTCCCCGCCGCCACCGAGACCGCCGAAGCGCTCTACCGCGTCGTCGACGCCGCCTACGAGAAACACTCCATCGCCCTGTCGAGCAACCTTCACCCCGCCGGGTTCGACGAACTCATGCCCAACACCATCGCAAACGCCACCGTCGACCGGCTCCTGCACCACGCCCACGTCGTCCTCACCGCCGGCGACAGCATCCGCCTCACCCAAGGCACCGCCCGCAAGGCGGTGACGCCACTGACCAACTGACCCACGGGCACAACACCCGGCCACCACCGGGCAGTTCTGTTGGCCACCAACGGGCAGTTCCACTGTCCGCCACTGGGCAGATCCCACTGGCCCTTGACAAGGGGACGCGGCTTCCATGCGAGCCAGTACGGAACGCACATGGGAAGCATCGGGCAAATGCTCTTCGGCCAGCGACTCGAGCCGGGACGTCTCAGGCATGATCGGTTGCGGGCGAGGCGAGGCGGCAAGCATCCGGATCGCGTTCGCGTCGTCGGGGAGTGCTGGACGCATCGAGCGCTCCAGCTGCGACAGCCAGTCAGCCTCGCCGAGCAGCCGTTCGATCTCAGCGACACGGACTGCGAACTCATCTTTCGTTGGCCCGTCGCAGATCTGGGTGTAGTGCAACTCGGCGATCCGGCACGCAGTCTCGTAACGAACCGCGAGCTCCTAAGCGACGAATCGGTGGCCGGGATGCCGGCTGCGCACATCCCATCCGTCTTCATGCTCGACGACGTCGCTCGCAGCGGATCCGTAGTGCAATCGCTTGGAAGGCCAGACACCAGGAGGCGGAATTGCCTTGGGGCGACTTCCAGCAAGCGGGAATGCTTCGGAGCGACGCCGCGGAAACAACCTCATGTGGATGCCCCATATGGACGGCAAGCTCTACCGGTGGATGCTCCTATGTTTGTCAACTCCCGGTCTGTGCGAGGTGTCGCTGGTAGCGTTCGGCGAGGTCGCGGTTGTGGATGATGCCTCTTTCGAGTTCGGATATCGGGTTGGGTGCGGCTCCGAGGGCTCGGGCTGTGTGGTGGATGGTGAGCCCTCGTTGGGTGCGGTGGCGGCGCAGGTCCGCTGCGTGGGCGACGTCGGGCGGGTCGATGATCAGCTTGTAGACCTCGCGTGCGATGTGGCGTTTGAGGCAGCGGAGTATCTCGCGTCGGGTCTTGCCCTCGGCGGTGAGGCGGGCGGCGTAGGCGATGCTGCGCTCGTCGACGCGCAGGCGGACCATCGCGATGCGCCACAGTGCGTTGTTGGCCTGGCGGTTGCCGCCGCGGTTGAGCCGGTGGCGCACCGTTCGGCCTGAGGACGCCTCGATGGGGCTGGTGCCGCACAGGGCGGCGAAGGACGCCTCGCTGCGCAGCCGCTCGGGGTTGTCGCCGGCGGCGACGAGCAGCGCGGCCGCGGTCTCCGCGCCGACGCCGCAAGCGCCCAGCAGCGCCGGGTTGGCTCGTTCGCACAGGCGGCGCAGCTCGGCGTCGAGGTGCTTGATCTCCGCGGTGAGAGCCTGGTGGCGGCGGGCCAGGGAGCGCAGCGCCCGCTTGGCCGCAGAGCGGACGAGATCACCGTGTGTGCCGGGCCGCATCCGGGCGCAGGCGGCGACGGTGCGGGCGGTGTTCAGTGCCCGCAGGCGGTCTTTGACGGGCTCGGGGGCGGTCACGACGACAGCGTCGATCTGGTTGGCGGCGACGGTGCGGGCCTTGACCGCGGAGCGGCGCGCCACACGCAGGGTCCTGATCGCCTCGACGCATCCGTCGGCGCTCTTGGGCACCACTGCGGCACTGCCGTTGAGCGCGGCCCGCGCCGCTGCCTCCGCGTCGACGGTGTCGGTCTTGCCGCGGCGGCGGCGCATCTGGCGGTTCGGGCGGTTCACATCGACGACGTCGACGCCGGCAGCCGTGAGGTGCCGGGCGAGGCCCGCGCCGTAGGAGCCGGTTCCCTCCACGCCGACGCGCTCGACGCTGCCGTGGCCGCCGAGCCATCCCAGCAGCGCCGTGTAGCCGGCGGTGTCCGCGTCGAACGCGGCGCTGCCCAAGACCCGTCCGGCGCCGTCGAGGACGGCGGCGACATGGGTGTGCTTGTGGGTGTCGACCCCGCCGAATACGGCGGGGCGGTCCTGTGTCATGATGGTGATGCCTCCTTGTGGTCATCTCACTGTCGGGGGCGCCACCGGCCGCGACGGCGGACAGAACACTCACGGTGTGGCTTACAAGGCTCCTATCGGGTCACATCCGTCGGGCCGGTCGGTGCGCGCCCCGCCGACCAGACAAAGCCGACAGATCCACCGCAGGGCACCACGAGGGGCCGGTTGCAACTCGGGTCAGACCCTCTCCTGCCGACAGGGCCCAACCATTATGAGTGTTGCAAGTGAGTTGAGTGTAGATGTCGTGTGCTGATGTCCAGTGGTGGAGTCGGCGGGGCATGTGGTTGAGGTTGTCCTCGATGACCGAGAGCCGCAGTTGTCCGATGTCGAGGCTGGTGCCTTTGGGGAGCCATCGGCGCAGCAGTCCGTTGGTCTGCTCGTTGGTGGGTCGCTGCCACGGCGAGCGCGGCTCGCAGAAGAACACCTCGATGCCGAGCGCGGCCTCGACGTCGGCCCAGCGGGCCATCTCGCGGCCTTGGTCCCAGGTGAGGCTGCGCACGAGCGCTGCGGGCTGGCGGCCCAGCGCCGCGGTGACCGCGGCGGCGACCTGGCCGGCGCGCCGTAGCCGTCGGGCAGCGCTGCGGTGACCGTGTAGCGGCTGGTGCGCTCTGCGAGGGTGACCGCGGCGGTGAGGTTCGCTTTGCCGACGATGAGGTCGCCTTCCCAGTGGCCGGGCTCTATACGGTCCTCGACGTCGTCGGGCCGGTCGGCTATCGGCCGGTATTCCCCCAGCGGGCTGGGCTTTTGGGCCTGCGCGACGCTGCGCGGCCGACGGCGCCGGCAGCGCCGCGGCAGCTTCGCCCAGGTGCCCGGCGGGCAGGCCGCTGCGCGCGTCGTTCGCGTAGCACGCCCGATAGATCGTCTCCGCGCACACCCTCATGCCCGCCTCGCGCAGGTCCGCCGCGGTCGCGTGCGGGGACCACCTCAGCTTCAAGCGCTCATCGACCGCGGCGGCCAGCACCCGATCGGCCGCCAGCTTGGGCGTTCGCTCTCGTCGCGCCCTCGCGCATGCCGACGCGTGCGCCCAGCGAGCGTCATAGCCCGCCCGCCCGGCGCAGCGGGCCAGCTCGCGATGCACCGTGGACCGATCACGGCCCAGCCGCTGCGCTGCGTCCGCGACGCTGCGGCCCGCCCCGAGCGACGACTCGATGAACACCCGCTCATCCAAACTCAGCCTCGCTGCCATACTGGACACCTCCATCGGTCGGCTGCATGTGTTCGCAACGGTCATCATGACCGTTCACTTGCAACCACCGATGGAGTTCGCCCTCTATCAGGGTCGGATAGAGCGAACTGCCACGGCCGCTCACGTCGTCTTTGGCGCTCATTCATTTCCGCTGCCCGATGAGCAGACGAAGGGCGACGAGTCCTCCGGTATCGACGGGCAAGAAGTTGTGGTCGGCATTCGCCCCGAGTGGCTGGTCGAGCGGACCCGCGACAACGCCGACTGGCCTTCGGTTCGGGTGCGGGTGGATCTGGTCGAAGCGCTCGGATCGGAGCTTGTTGTCCACACCACCATCGAGGCGGCCGGCGCTGAGATCGACACGCCCGAACTTGTTGAGGCGTCGGTTGTCGAACCCAGGGAGGGTGCCTTGTGCCTGGCCCGCCTGTCACCCACGAGTCAAGTAGCCGTCGGCGACACGATCGACCTGGCAATCAACAGGCCGAGCCTGCACCTGTTCGATACCGCGACCGGACTCGCCCTGCGTCTTGGCGAGGACCGGTGAGCCACGCGATGGAGCTCAGCGGCGTTGTGATCGGTGTAGACGTAGGTGGGACGAAGACCCACGCGGCTTCCTTTGATGAGCACTTCAACGTTATTTCCGACCTGAAGGTGTCGACACTGACTGGGGGCGCGCCGCTCCGCGGTCAGTGGACCAGGTCGGGGCGGGCATCATCGACACGATCGCCGCGCTGCAGTCCGAGGGGCAACAGCTCAAGGGTGTCGGGATCGGTCTTCCCGGCATTGTGGATGGCTCAGCCGGATCGGTTCGGCACGCGTTCAACCTCGGGATCGGTGATGACGCCCTCGACATCGTGTCCCGTCTGAAAGCCACCCTCAGGGCTCCCTGCTGGATCGCCAACGACGTCGACGCGGCCGCCCTGGGCGTCTATGAGATCCTCCGTCGTGACGATTGCGGCCTTCGTGACCTCGCATATCTCAACATCGGCACAGGCGTCAGCGCGGGCGTGATCCTCGATGGGCGCATCTACCGAGGCCAAAACGGCTTTGCCGGTGAGATCGGCCACCTTCTTGCCGATCCCGACGGACCGCAATGCGCATGCGGGCTGCAAGGCTGTCTCGAGGCAGTGGCGTCGGGGCCAGCCCTCGCTCGTCAGTGGCTTCCGTCGGGTCGGCACTCATCGGTGGAGGCGCTCTTCGCCGCTGTCGGCCGCGGCGACGACAAAGCGACGCTCATCCTGCGGTGTGCCGTCGAGCATCTCACCCGCGCCATCCATACTCTTGCGCTGACATTTGACATCGACCGCATCGTGATCGGCGGTGGCGTCGCAGACGTCGGCACCTCGCTGCTCATGGACGCTCTCCGACAAGGCCTGCGCCGCCTCCAGAGTCGATCTCCATATACACGGGCTCTCAATCTCGCTGATCGAATCATGCTCAAGCCTCCCGAACCGGTCGGCGTTATCGGAGCAGCCGCTCTGACACGCTGGAGTCGGTCGGAGTGACCGCGGTCAGCGTCGTCGGAGGACGATGCCTCACCACATCAGGACTCGAGGCGCTCACCCTCACCTTCGAGGGCGACACCATCACTGCGCTCAGCCCCGCCGACTCCGTCGCGCCCGCGTCTCAGAAAGACCCTGAGGACACCGCAACGATTGACGCGTCTGGGCTTGTGGTCTCGCCGGGGTTGATCGACCTGCAGATCAACGGCGGCTACGGCCACGACCTCCAGGACGACCCGGGGGTCGTGTGGGAACTGGGGCGCAAGCTGCCCCGCAGCGGGGTGACGTCGTTCCTCCCGACGATCATCTCCGGGCCCCGCAGCCTCCCCAGCGCGATGCTGGAGGCGTTGCGGGCACGACCCACCGGATACTGCGGCGCCGAGCCCCTCGGAGCCCACTTTGAGGGTCCGATGCTCAACACGCGGCTTGCTGGCGTGCACCCGCCTGAATACCTGACCGGCGTCAGTGCCGATGTAATCAACGGCTGGCATCGCTCCGCGGGCGTCGCAATGGTGACGATCGCACCAGAGTTGGCCAACGCGCTCGACGCCATAGGCGAACTCCACCGCAGGGGCATCGTCGTCGCCGCCGGCCACTCGGCAGCTACCGCCGACGAGACGCTTGCGGCCATCACCGCGGGCGTCAGCACAGTCACCCATCTGTTCAACGCGATGGCCCCTTTCGGGCATCGACGCCCCAATCTGGTCGGCGTGGCCTTGGCGGACTCGCGCCTTACCGCCACCATGATTGTCGACGGCGTGCACGTAGCACCCATTGCGGTGGCCGCGGCCTGGAACGCCAAGGGACCCGATGGCATCGCCCTAGTGACCGATGCTGTAGCGGCAATGGGGCAGCCCCCCGGCACCTACCGGCTAGCTGGCATTCCCACCGTCTTCGACGGAGCGAGCGTGCGGACTGCTGACGGTGTACTGGCCGGCAGCGTGGTGAGCATGAATCACGCTGCGGCCAATCTTGCAGAGTTCACGTGCTGTGGCGGGCACGAAGCTCTAGATGATTAGTTCCAAGGGGTTAGTGGTCGTAGGAGGTGAGTGAGCGTGCTGGTCGGCTGTGTCGGTGGGTCTCGTTGTGCCAGATGGCGGCGGTGAGGGCGAGGAGCCGTGTGAGGACGCGCACGGCGACGCCGGAGCGGGTGCGTCCTTTGTGGCGTTCGAGGCTGAGCTGGCCTTTGAGGGTCTGGTTGATCGATTCGATGATCTGGCGCAGGGGCCGCAGGAATCTGGCGCCGGGCCGTGGGGGTTCGGATCGGGTGGCAGGGCGCAGCACGGTGATGCCGGCGTCGTTGAGGTCGGCTTCGAACGCAGCAGAGCGGTAGCCCTTGTCGGCGATGAGGGTCTGGCCGGGCCGGGCGATCCCGGCCGCGGCGATCATGGCCGCGCAGACGTCGCGTTCGTCGGCTTTCGCGCCGGCGAGAGCGAACGCGATCGGCAGCCCCGACGGGGTGGCCACAAGATGCAGCCGCAGACCCCAGAAGTACCGCGAATGCGACGCGCACCAGCCGTATTGGGCCCATCCCGCGAGGTCAGAGCGCTTTTGGGTCTCGCGGCTGGTGCCGCACTCGACCGGGGTGGAGTCGACCAGCCACACGTCGTCGTGCCACGACTCGCACTCGCGTGCGAGACACTCCCTCACCCGAGCGATCATCTCGCCGCTGCGCCGCAGCCGCTTGTTGTAGCCGTCGCGGTTGGGCAGATAGGGGAACCACGGCCCCAGATGCGCTTTCGCGTAGCGCACGAACTGCGACTCGTTGTCATAGCCCAGCAGCGCCGAGATCACCGCCAGGGTGACCAGCTCCGCGTCCGACAGCTTCGGGGCGAACCCCACCACAGGCCGCTGCGGCGCCCACCCAAGGTTCTGCGCCAACAGGTCATCGATCCTCACATACAGTGCGGTCGCGAGGGTGTCCAAGTCCGGGCCCATGCTGAGAACCTCCAAGATCGAAGCGTGAATACACACCCCGAGCTTGGACACCCTCACCCCACAACCGGTGGACCCGACCCCTTGGAACTAATCATCTAGCGGCCGCAACCTCCATTCCGGCGGGGATTATCGGCGAGACCCGCCGCGGGCGTCTAGATCCGGGCTCGATCGCCGACGTCGTGCTCCTCGATGATGACTACCGGGTGCACGCGACGATTTGCGGTGGCCAAGTCTCATACGTCGACGATGCAGCTCAGCACCGTCTCCGAGGATCGCTCGCAAAGGTCTCGTAACCGCAATGGAGATCGTCATCACTGGTTCCGCCCGGGAGGCTGCGATCATCGCGGCCGACGCTTTCGAGCGTCTGGTCCGGGGCACCGATCGTGCGGTCATCGGGCTGGCCACGGGCAGCTCCCCACTTCCCACCTACCACGAGCTCATCGAGCGTCACGGCAATGGGCGAGTGAGCTTCGCTCGCACGCAAATGTTCCTGCTCGATGAGTACGTGGGCCTTGACCCCGAACATCCACAGTTGTTCCGAAGCTTCATCGAGCGCGAGTTCATCGACCAGGTGGACGTTCCAGCGAACGCTCTGGTCGTTCCGCAATGCGCGCCAGCGGATCTCGCCACGGCGGCAGAGACCTACGAGCGGCGCATCGCAAACGCCGGTGGAATCGATTTGCAGCTGCTCGGCATCGGCCGCAACGGCCACATCGGATTCAACGAGCCGCCGTCCTCGCTGGTGTCGAGAACACGCCTGAAGACACTCACCACGGCAACCCGCGAAGACAATGCCCGATTCTTCGCCAACGATCCGGACATGGTTCCCCTCCATGGGATCACCCAGGGCATCGGCACCATTCTCGAGGCTCGACATATTGTGTTGATCGCTACCGGTGAGGCCAAGAGCGAACCGATCGCCAAGGCTGTGGAGGGACCGGTGACTGCGATGATGCCCGCATCCGCTCTACAGCTGCACCCCCGCACCACGGTCATCGTCGACGAAGCTGCCGGCCAGCAACTGAGACAAGCCGACTACTACCGCGAGATATACCGCAACAAACCTGTTTGGCAACATTTCTGAACGCGACGTTCCTGCGGGCGTTGCCACTGCCGCGGCGCGGCGCACAGAACGCAGCGCAAGATGTTCGCGGCGCGCGGATCAGACTGGGTCGCCGCTGAAGCGGTGGGCCTCGAGGTCGCTGAGGTCTGCCCATTCCAGGGTGCGGGCATGGGTCGCTTCCAGCACGACCTGGGGTGCGGCTCCGGCGGTGAGCGCCTCGGTCCAGCGGGCCGCGCACAGGCACCAGTGGTCGCCGGGGGACAGTCCGTTGAAGCCGCCGGCCGGCTGCGGCGTCGACAGGTCGTTGCCTGCCGCTTTGGAGAACTCGAGGAACTCAGCGGTCATCACGACGCACACAGTGTGGACTCCGTGGTCGCCGGAGTCGGTGTTGCAGCAGCCATCGCGGAACCAGCCCGTCAGCGGGTCGTATGAGCAGGGCTGCAGCTCACTGCCGAGAACGTTGTGTGCCACGGCGCTCAGTCTCTCAGGTCTCGCAAGACCCTGTGGCAGCACCCTCGCCGCCCGAGGGGCCCATTTCCTCAAGAAGTCCCGATTGGAAGGTCTAGGCGAGCAGCCCTGCGTACAGCGGCGCCATCAGGGGCTCTACGCAACCAAGCTGGGACGTCGGGTTCTGATTCGTGTGACGGGTTGAGGTTGGCATGCCCTGCGGCCGGCGGCGAGCAGGATGCGGAGCCGGTAGTTGGCGAGGTTGGGGAAGCCTCGTGCTGATCGTTTGACGTGGTTGATTCGTGCGTTGGCTGCTTCGGTGCGGGCGTTGCTGGTGCGGGTTCGCACGGCGGTTCCGATTTCGGTGTGCCAGCGGCGCAGCGTGCGGGCCAGGGTGGCGAGCTCGGGCGGGGCGTTGGGGTGTGCGCACCAGGCGATCGCTTCGTCGAGATGCTGTTGCGCGTCGAGGGGATCGTCGGCGCGGAAGATGTCGCGGACGTGTTCTTTGGCGACCCGGCACTCGCGGATCTCGTCTGCGGGGTCGGCTGCGTCGAGCGCGGCGAGCATCTTGTCCCACCCGGCGGCGTCGAGCCGTTCGGCGCCCATCAGCAGCAGCTTGCGAGCGTGGTAGAGCGGGTCGCCTTTGCGGCCTCGGTGCCCGGTGGTGTTGTTGTGGACGCGTCGGCGGGCGCTGTCGAGCGCCTGGTTCGCGAGGCGCACGATGTGGAATGCGTCGGCTGCGATGTTCACGCTGTCGCTCAGGTGCGTGTCGCGGCGTGCGCGTGTGATGCCGCTGCGGTAGCCCTCGTGGGGGTCACAGCACACGACCTCGATGCCTGCGAGCCATTGCGGGGGCTGGGACGCGAGCCATCTGCCCACCTCAGCGGCATCGCGGCCGTCGAAGATGTCGAGCACCTGCCCGGTCGCGGCATCGACAGCGGCGGACACACAGCGGCGGCGGCGGCCCCGCCCAGCGGAGCCCGTCACGGTCTCGTCGAGCCCCAGCCGCGCCGCCGGACCCACCCGTTCCGGGTCGTCGGCGACCTGCTGGGCAGCGTCACCGACCCAGGACCACACCGTGGCCCACGCGACCCCCAGCCGACGCGCCGCCGACGCAACGGTGCCCTCCACCGCTGCGAGACGGCCCACAGCCCACTGCGCGGCCCGGCGGGCCGGCACCCGCCGAGGACCCGCCAGCTCGCACTCCTCGGTCCATGTCCGCACCTCGCACTCGACCCTCGGGCACCACCAGATGCGCTTGCGCCACCGCACCTCGCACCCGGCGCCGCCCGGGCCCGGCGCGTCGCGCAGCCGCACCTCCCGGCGGCCCTTGGACCGCGCCCGCGCACCGCACGCACCGCACCACACCGTCTGCGCGTCGGGCGTCTGCACCCACACCACGATCTCGCTGCCCTCGACGCGAACCCGCGTGATCTCCACGCAATCCGCGCCCCCCAACACCACAGAACCAGCTACAACCACCAGGGGCCTCCCGAGTCTTGGACTGTTCAACGAGTCACAAGAATCGGCGAGGCCCTCCCTCAACGGTGGACCCTCACATCACCCAAGTCCCAGCTTCGATGAGAAGAGCCCCATCAGGGCCGTCATGAACCCCGCCATGGTCAGTATGATCGTGCGGGTTTGCCTGGCGATTGCGCTGTCGACGTAGGCGCGCATGCGTTCCTCGAGCGCGCGCAGGTCGTCTTTGGTGGCGAGATTGTCGGTGCCTTGGGGCCAGACGGTCTTCATGAGGGTGGCAGCGGGATCTTCGCCGAGTGTGGTGATGAGCTTGTTCACCAGTGCATTCCGTTTGATCTCGTCGATGGCCACGGGGTTCTCCTCAAGTTTAAGCATGTGCAGGCGCGGGGCCGGGCAGCCTCCCCGACGGGCGCCCTTGGACCACTGCGAGCGAGTCGGCAAGGCTCGGCAGGGGAGCGGTCTCGTGGGCAGTGTGATGAGGCAGGCACGCCGTTTCAGGACGGCCAGCGGGTCCAGATCCGTGCGCGACAGCCTGACCGTCAGGTCACGAGCCTCGGAAGCCAGCGCTCGGCAGGTCGCAAGCTCAGCTGCGAAAGTAGTCACGCCCGGACGAGGCCGAGTTCGCGTGAGATCACGATTCGCTGGATCTCGCTTGTGCCTTCGCCGATCTCCAAGATCTTCGCATCGCGGTAGAACCGCGCCACTGGGGTTTCGTCGATGAAGCCGTACCCGCCGAAGATCTGCGTCGCTTCGCGGGTCGCCGAAACGGCTGCCTCTGTCGCGTAGAGCTTGGCAATGGCTGCTTCCTTCTTGAACGGCAGTCCCGCGTCTTTGCGCGCCGCCGCCGCGTAGGTCACCTGTCGAGCCGTTTCCGCAGCTACCGCCATGTCGGCGCACTTGAACGCGATCGCTTGGTTGCTGCCGATCGGCCTGCCGAACGCAGTCCGCTGATTCGCGTACGCCGTGCATTCTTCGAGACAGGCTTGGATCAGCCCCACTGCCAGTGCCGCGATGGCGATCCGCCCGTCGTCGAGAGTCGCTAAGAACTGCTGAAACCCTCGGCCGGGCGCCCCGAGCAGGTTGGTTTCGGGCACTCGGCATCCGTCAAAGCGCAGTCCATGGGTGTCCGATGCGTGCCATCCCATCTTGTGGTACGCCGGCTCCACGATGAAGCCGGCGGTGCCCGAGGGAACGATGAGGGTCGAGATGCCCTCGGTGGTGCGGGCCGTCACCGTGACCAGGCTGGTCATTTCGGTGCCTGAGTTGGTGATGAAGCATTTCGATCCGTCGATCACCCAATGCGGCTGACCGCCCGAGGTGTCGAGCGCCGCGCGAGTCTTGGTCGCGCCGGCGTCCGAGCCGGCGTCGGGCTCCGTCAAGCCGAACCCGGCGAGCGCCTGGCCAGCCACTAAGTCGGGCAGGTACTCGTGCTTCTGTGCGTCTGATCCGAACTCGAAGATGGGCTTGGCGCCGAGGCAGACGCCAGCTTCGAGGGTGATTCCCAATGATTGATCGACACGACCGATTTCCTCGATGGCGATGCAGAGAGTCGTGAAATCCGCCCCTGCTCCGCCGTATTCCTCCGGGAATATGAGACCGAACAGCCCGAGATCGCCCATGGCCTGGACGGTGTTCGTCGGAAAGGTGTGGTCGAGATCCCATTGCGCCGCATAGGGGGCGATCTCGGCGTTCGCGAAGTCGCGCACGACGGACCTGAATTGATTCTGCTCGTCGGTGAATTGCATGTGGTTGCGAACCTCGTGTCTGGATCGTCTGACTGGCGACTACAGGGCCATGAACTTGCGTTGAAGTTGGCGGTCGTTGCGAAGCTCCGCAATGTCGAGGCTTTCGATGATCTCGCCCTTCTCCATGATCAGACCGCGGCGGGCGATGCGGGCGGCGAAGTCGAGGTTCTGCTCTACGACGAGGACTGCGATGCCGCGAGTGGAGTTGATGTGGTCGATGACCTCTGCGATCTGATCGAGAATCGACGGCTGAATCCCTTCGGAGGGCTCGTCGAGCAGCAGCAGCCTGGGCTCGGCGACGAGTGCGCGGGCGAGCGCCAGGATCTGCTGTTGTCCGCCGGACAAGCTGCCGCCCTTGGCTCGGCGGCGAGTCGCCAACAGGGGGAACTCCTCGTAGATCTCGTCGAGGCTGCTGTTGCTGGAGCGCCCGGCTGCTGCGGCACCCACTTTGAGGTTCTCTGCCACGGTGAGCTTCGGAAAAATGTCCCGGCCTTGTGGCACGTGGGCGATTCCCAGGCGGGCACGTTCGTAGGGCTTGAGTGGGGTGAGATCGGTGCCTTCGAAAGTCAGATTCCCACCGGTGCAGCCGACAGCGCCGCTGATGGTTCGCATCAGTGTCGTCTTGCCGACGCCGTTGCGTCCGAGGACGGCAACGCGCTCTCCAGCTTCGAGGGACAGGTTGATGCCGTGGAGGACCGCCGCGGTTCCGTACCCGGCACGCAGATCAGTCGCTTGCAGCATCGGCGTGGCTCCCTCCCAGGTAGATGTCGATGATGCGCTCGTCGTCTGACAGCTCCTCGAAGGTGCCTCGAGCGAACACTGCTCCCATGTGGAGCACGGTGATCGGCGCTTCAAGCTGGCGCACGAATTCCATGTCGTGCTCGACGACGATGACGGATGCCTGTTCGCCCAATTCGGTCACGAGGCTGGCGGTGCGCTCGGTCTCATCTCGCGTCATTCCCGCTGTCGGCTCGTCGAGCAGCACGATGCCTGGATCTCCGGCGACGACCATGCCGATTTCCAGCCATTGCTGCTGGCCGTGGGACAGAGTGCCCGCGGGACGCTCAGCGTCGTCGCTGAGCCCGAGCCACTCAAGCAGTTCCGCAGAACGGTTCCGGGCCGATTCGATGCTGCGAGTCTTTGCGTAGCACGCGAGCCAGAGATTCTCTCGTGCGGTCAACGCCTTGTAGATCGAAGCGACTTGCAGCTTGATGCCGATGCCGCTGCGGGCTCTGCGGTAGGGGTGCCACTTCGTCAGGTCATGGTCGTCGAGCGTCACCGATCCCGATGTGGCGCGCAGCTGACCGGACAGCAGTGCGAGCAGCGTGCTCTTGCCGGCGCCGTTGGGCCCGATGAGGCACGACACGCCTCGTGGCGGGAACTCCAACGTGACATCGTCCACCGCGGCCAGTCCGCCGAACCGTCTTGTGACGTCGCGAGCTGCGATACGGCGCGCCGGTTGCTCGATGGTGTCGCGCAGCTCGGACTCGGCCGCGAAGCCGCGGTCAACTGCGTCGTCTTCCGCCGCCGCGTCTTGGTGAGCGTGCTGACGCGCACTGCCGGCTAGACGGTTCCGGAACCAGGTACGGACGCGGCACAAGCTGGGAACGATCCCACCGGGCAATGCCAGCACGATCACGATCAGCAGCAGTCCGAGAACGATCGGTTCGTTGTCGCCGCTCGCCCCGCCGAACCAGGACGAGAAGCCCTTGACGACCAGCACGCCGACAAACGCTCCGGCGACGCTGGTGCGGCCGCCTACCAGTACCCAGATCACCACCAGTGCCGCTGGTGCGAGCGAGAACACCGGCGGGCTGATGAACCGGCCCCACGCTCCAAACAAGGCGCCAGCAAGTCCTGCGATTGACCCGCCGATGGTGAACAGCGCCAGCTTGTGCCAGCGCACGTCGTAGCCGAGCAGTTCTGTGCGCAGCTCGTTGTGCTGCAGCGCGACGGCGATCCGCCCGAACGGCCGTCGCGAGATGACCCGGATGATCACGGCGATGAGCAGTCCAGCAGCGACGCACACCAAGAAGAACTGGGTCCGGGTGAGCACGTGGCTCTCAGCGCCTGGCAGCCGCCATGTGAGGCGAGGAATGCGAGTCATTCCGTTGTATCCGCCGAAGGGGGCGTCGCCGATGCGGTACGCGGTGCCCGACGTCGAGTTCACGAATGCGAACAGCACCAGGCTCGTGGCCAGAGTGATGATTGCCACGTAGACGTCGGTGACGTTGCCGTAGAACATGAAGTAGCCGAGCAGTGCTGCGAAAATCGACCCGACGACGACTGCGGCCACGACTGCGGTGATCGTCTCGCCGGTGTTGTCAGCGAAGTTGACGGCCCAGAACCCGTAGGTGTAGCCGCCGATGCCGTAGATGGCTGCTTGGCCAAGGCTGAAGATGCCGCCCTGTCCCCACACGAGCGTCAGGGACAGCGCGAGAATCGCCTGGGTAGCCCACAGTGACCACTCGAACGCGGTGAATTCCTGCACCAAGTTCGCCAGGACTGCCGCTACAACAAAGGCAGCGGCGGCGCCGGCAAGGTCCGTGCGCAACCTTCCATGAGCGGGTCCCCCGCCTGGTGCGCCGAGCCGCGCCAGCAAGGCGTTCACCGCAAGCTCCGACGGCCGGTGAGGCCCTGGGGCATGAACCGCAGGATCACGATCGCTGCGATCAGCAGCATGGCTTGCCCGATTACGGGCGTGAACCAATTCGTGCTGAGGTTCTCAATGAACCCCAGCAGCCCGCTGGCCGACACGGGCCCGGCAACGAACGCCGGCCCGCCGACGATCACCGTCATGAATGAACGGGCCACGAACGTCTGGCCCATGGTCGGGATGACGCCGACGAGCGGAGCCAGCAGCGCACCAGCGGCGCCGGCCAGCGTTGCGCCGAACCCGAACGTCCACATGTTCACCCGGGACGTATTGACACCGAGGCTCTCGGCCATGGTGTGGGACTGCACCGACGCTCGCGCATGCAGGCCGTAGCGGGTGTGGTGCATGACGGCGTAGGCGACCAACACGCACACTGCAGCCGCCCCCATCAGCACGACGTTGTAGGTCGACATGGAATAGCTGCCGACATTGAAATTGCCGACTGGCACCGCGATGCCCTCGGTCACCGATCCGTAGAGGTTCTCGATGACCTGCACCATGATCAACGAAAGGCCCCAGGTCGCCAGCATCGTGTCGGCCAAGCGGGCGTAGAGCCATCGGATGAGCAACCGCTCGACGATGATGCCGAACACACCGACCGCTACGGCTGCGACCAGCATCGCAATCCAGATGTTGAGGCCGTTGCGAACCCCGCTGAGCGTGGTGAAAGCCCCCAGCATGATGAACTCACCGTGAGCGAGGTTGATGATCCCCCGCATGCCGAAGGTGATTGCCAGACCGATGGACACCAAGGCCAGAATCGAGATCGTCGTGGCGAGATCGAACCCGAGGTTGAAGAGTCGGTCGAAGGCCATCGGCTCGAGGTGCTCCGTTGCTCTTCGGGTTCATGAAGCAGTCGCAGGAGGGCGCCGAGGGGTGTTGGCGCCTTCCCGCGACTGCATCTCGCCGGCCCCGCTGGGAGGGATCAGGGAGTGAACTGCTCGTTCGTGTCGGGGCTGGCGATCAGATCGCAGACGTCCTGTTCGAACGACGGCGGGATGTTGTCGAACGTCTCGAAGACATCGAAGCCGTTGCTGGCATTGGCACGGGCCAGGCTGACCGGCTGGATCAGGTGGTGCGAGCCGCCGTCCATGCTCACCTCGCCCTTCGGGCTGCCGAAGCTGACACCGCTCTCAAGCTGTGCGATCACGGCGTCGCGGTCCAAGGTCCCTGCGGCGTTCACAGCGTCAGCCCACAGGTGCCACCCCTCCCAGACATAGACAGCAAGGTCGGTGATGTAGGGGTAGTCACTGCCGAATTCGTTCTGCCACGCAGCGACGAACTCCGCGTTCACTGCGGTGTCGAGCTCTTCGAAGTACGGATAGGCGACGACGATGCCCTCAGACGAGGCCCCATCGAGCGCGACTTGTTCGCTGCCCAGACCGAACGTCGTCGACACGATGGGGATGTCGGCGTTGACCCCGGCGGCTGCGTACTGGCTGTAGAAGGACATGTGGGCGCCGCCGACCAGCAGCGACACGACTGCGTCGGGGCTGGCGTCCTGCACCTCTGAGATCGTGGTGCCGAACTCGGCAACGTCGAGGGGGAAGAAGTCCTCTCCCACGATCTCGCCGTCGTTGGCAGCCGCGTACTCACGGACCCAGTCGGCCGAGATCTGGCCGTAGTTGTAGTCCGCAGCCAGCACGTACAGGCGCGGCCCCATGTTCTCGATAGCCCACGGGATCAGCACCTGCAGCTGCTGTGTCGGCACCACGCCGGTGACGAAGGTGTTGCGGTCGCACACGCCGCCCTCGTAGAGGACGTTGTAGAAGTACAGCAGCTCGGCCTCGTCGAAGATCGGCCGGATCGCCTCACGCGACGCGCTGGTGATGCCGGCATGAACCACGGCGAGGTCTTGGGCAACCAGCCGATCGGCTCCGGTGATGTATTCGTTCTGATCAGACTTTGAGTCGAGCGCCACGAGCTCGAGCTGACGGCCGAGCACACCGCCCTTCGCATTGATGTCAGCGATCGCGAGCCGGGTCGCGTCCGCCATCGGCGTGCCGTAGATGTTCAGCGGCCCCGTCTCGTCAAGGAGACTGCCGACACGGATCGGCTCCGTCTCCACAGGTGCAGCGGCCTCGTCGTCCGCCATGTCGGCAGTTGTGCTCTCGGTGACCTCGGCAGCAGTGTCGGCTGTGCCTTCGTCGGTGGCCGCTGCGGTTTCGGCCGCCGGCTCGGCGGCATCATCGCTGCTGCCGCACGCCGCGACCGTCAGCCCGAGTGCGATGAGTGCGATGACGAGTCGGTAAGGCTGACTTCGGGCGCGGCGCCCGGCCACGCTTGCATTTGCAGACATCAGAATTGGTCTCCCCCTTCGTGACGCTTCAGGCATTGATCGCAGGTGCCGCACCGTGCGACCGCTGCGACGCAATGCGTCTGAGGCGTGTTCTGCAAGTGCTTATGTCGCAGGCTGGATGTGCCGACACACGCGATTGCAGGGTTGCGCGCAACTACCCGCGAATGCAGGTGCTAGCTAGAGGAGTCTCAGCTCTCGGGCGATTGCCACAGCTTCGATGCGGTTACGTGCGTGCAGTTTTGACAACATCGCCTGGGTGTAGCTACGCACCGTGTTCTCGGCGAGATGCAACTCGGCCGCGATCTCCTTGCTGGTGCGGCCCAGCGCCATGACACACAAGACCTCGTATTCCCGCAAGGTCAGCGACTCATACACGCCGCCTTCGTCGCCGAGCCGCAGCGCCCGAACCTTCGGGTCCCCGACAAGCGACGGATCGACGTAGATCTCACCGGTCATCACGCGGCGCAGTGCGTCCACCAGATTGCTGGCGTCCTTCAGCACGACGCCGATCGCGCCGGCGTTGAGGCAGGCCCGCAGCGGTTCCCGGTCGTCGAAGGCAGTGTGAATCACGATGCGAGACGCCCGCGAAGCCTCAGCCAACAGCCGACAAAGGTGCGGTGCGAAGCTGTCACCCAGCTTCAGGTCCAACAGCACCACGTCCGGTGTCAGCGACTTTGCCAGTGCTACCCCGTCGTCGCCGTTGGTGGCCTCGCCGACCATGTCGAAGTCCAGCTCGCCCGCCAATAGCTGGCGGACTCCGTCGATCACCACGGGATGGTCGTCGATAACCAATACCGAAGCGGTCATCGGTCCTCGCCGACGGGCATCGTGATGCGGACCGTCGTCCCGCCGTCCTCTCCGGGCCGAACCTCCAAGTCGCCGCCGAGCCGTTGTGCCCCTCGCAGCATTGAAGCCAAGCCCCAGTGCCGATCGCCCGACGGAATCACCAACAGCTCGAATTCCTCTGGCAGCCCGTGTCCGTCGTCTTGGATGACCAGTGATACTTCTGTGTCTCGGAAATCCAGCGTGGCAACGACCATGGACGCCCGCGCGTGCTGTTCGATGTTGAAGAAGGCTTGGCGGGCGATGCTGACGAGCGCAGCCTCGACTCGTTGCGGCATCGGACGAATTGCCCCCCGCACGACGAAGTGTGCCAGGAGTCCCGATCTGCCAGCCAAGTCGTCGATCTCGCTCTGCAGCGCAACTGTCGCGGACTCATTGGGCCGACCCGGTTCGGTGACCTTGAATGCCTGGCGCATCCGTTGGGTTGCCTCTTGTGCCTGCCGCTCAATGCGTTCGGCGATCGCGGATTGGCTCTCATTGCCTCCGTCCCGCAGACATTGAGCGGCAACGCTGATCGAGAACAGCAGTTGGCTCACGTCGTCGTGCAGGTTGCTCGCGATTCGTTGACGTTCGGCATCGACGTGACGTCGGATGGCCGTGGCTGTCCGAATCGAGGCGGCCATCGTCGGCGCCAAGTTGAAGGCGGCTTCTTCGAGCAGCACCTTGGACCTGTCACCGATCGAACCAATGGAGCGCAGACCGCCGTACAGGATGCCCACGAGCTCGTCGCCGTATTCGACGGGCACTGCCACCATGCCGCCGAGTCCCTCAGCCGAAACCACGTCGGCAAAGTGATTCGTGATGCGCGGGTCGGTGGTGTAGTTCTCCACCTCGATCGGTCGCCGCTCGATCACGACGCGGCCGCCCATGCCTTCGCCTGTCGACAACTGGACTTGGCGGAAACGATCGGTGCGTGCGCCGTGGACTCCGAGCATTGCGTAGTGCGACATACCGTCCCGCACCGCCACCGAAATGAGCGGGAGCCCCAGTACCCGATGTAGCAACGTGGCGGCGTGTTGGGCGAGGGCTCCTGGGTCGAGAAATCCGACCAGCGTCTCGCTGAGATCCGCGAGTCGTTCGAGATCCTCGAGGCCGGCAGATTCGCTGCCGCCGGTGCCGTTTCCTCCGGGCCTGACTTCAGCCATGGCTTCCTTGCGCTCCGAGACGGATGTTTCCCCAATCAACAGAGCACGGATCGTGTGCCCATCGTTCAGCCGTCGAGCCTCTCTTTTGCCATCGGAGATAGGGCGAACCCGCCCACGAGTTTCTCATAGGCGCGACCCACCCGAATCAGCAGGGCTTCATCCCATTGCTTGCCCACGATGCTCATGCCCACCGGCATGCCATTGCCCGCTGCGACCGGAATCGTCAGGTCAGGGTTGCCGGTCACGTTGGAGACCGCCGTGTTGGGAATCATTTCCAGCGCACGGGCCACGTACTCGTCGATCGGGGCGTCGCTCGACGGGATCTTCGTTGCCGGGAACGGCAACGTCGGGTAGCACAGCACGTCATAGTCGGCGAGCGCCGCGTCGACGGCGGCGTTGATCTGCGGGCGAACGTTGGAAGCCCGCGCATAAGCCCCGCCGCCGGTTTGGGAGATCGTGTGCTCCGCACACAGCATCACGAACTTGAGCGTCTTCGATGTGAGATGGGCGTTGGCCTTCCAGCCTCGGTGTGAGTGCTCGATCTGTTCGGGGTCGAACCGGCCTCGGTAGTTCATGCCGTAGCCGTTGCCGCGGATCATCTGCCACATGGCGCCGTCGGTCGCGATGACGTTCCAGACATGCAGGGCATCTCGGTGTTCGGGGATCGAGACGGTCTCAACGATTGCGCCTGCGTCCGCGAGACGATGAGCGGCAGTTTCCACGAGTGAGTCGGAATCGGGGTCGCTGAGGCCCTCCCATCCGAATCCTTCGGCGACGACGCCAACCCTGAGGCCCTCGATCCCGTCGTCCATGCCGGCGGAGTAGTCGATGCCCGATGGCGCATGGGGCTGGCGAGGGTCGTGGCCGTCAGGACCTGCGATCGCAGTGAGAAATGTCGCCAGATCGGCCATGCTGCGTGCGATCGGACCCAGATGGTCGATGGTCCACTCGATCGGGTAGGCGCCGGTGTAGGGGACGAGGCCGAAGGTTGGCTTCAGTCCCGCGTTGCCGCAGAACGCGGCCGGCATCCGGATCGAGCCGCCTTGGTCGCCAGCGATAGCCATGTCCACTTCGCCTGCGGCTACCAGAGCGCCGCTGCCGCCTGACGAGCCGCCCGAAGTTCGCGATGTGTCCCATGGGTTGCGTATGGGACCGGTGGCGCACGTGTGGCTCGCTCCCGAAAAGCAGAGGTCTTCGCAGGCCGACTTTCCGAGGATCCGGCCACCTGCGGCGAGGATGCGCGAGACGACAGTTGCGTCCACCGTCGGCACATAGCCCTCCACGATGCGGGAACCGTTCATCATCGGAACCCCCGCCACGGCCACGTTGTCCTTGACGGCGAACGTCTTGCCAGACAACGGTCCCGAAGTGGCGTCTTGGAGGTCGCACCGCACGTACCAGGCGCCGAGTTCGTTGTCGGCGTCGTCCGGTCGGTAACTGCTGCGATCGGGCGCCACGGGCTTCGATGCGTCGTACATCGCATCCACGTACTCATATGACCCCAACGCACCCTCGATCAGCGCCTGATACACCGAGAGCTCGTCGTCATGAAGCCCCAGATTCCAGCGCTGCGAAATCTCACGCAGCTCATCCAGGTCGGGTACTGGAACGGCCACCGCTACCCCCACGTCGTCCGTCATCGCGACCCCTGACAGGGTCAAGCCGTTCGCAGCGTAAGTTCGCCCGCGAACGCCATGTCACCTGCAATTGCGGGTATCTGACCCGTCGGTTGGCCGGGGAGGTGAGGCGACCTCCGGAGACGACCTGACGACCGATCGACGGCGTTCATCGACCGGGACGGAATCTTCGTCTCAACGCCGATGTGGGACCTTGCGCACGCCGTCTGGCAATTCACCCCAGTCTGCGACGATGCCGATCCCTGGTTGGGAGACTGGCCGAGCACGCCCGACCGATCAGCGCGAATTGCAGCGTTGGTCGGTGGCTACCAACTGAGCGCCGACAGAGCCGATGAGCTCGCAGACATGGTTGTCGAAGTCATCGCCGGCTGCAGACGGAGCGTGGTCCGCAAGATCGCTGCAGAGATCCCCGCATTCGTGCAGATGGGACGAGAAGGGATCCTCGAAGCCCTCGAAAGCCAGCGCCGGGCCGCTTTGCGTTCCGATCTCGATCACGATGTCATCCCAGTGCCGCTCGATGAGCGCGGCCATCTGGGCCTTGTCCAGGCTCTTGGTGCTCGTGAGGAATACTGCCGTGACTGCTGATCGCATCAGGTGACTGCGCTCGTTCTTGTCGCGGCAGATTCTCTTGTCTCTGGTGATGAAGATCAGGTCACCGCCGCTCGCACCGAGCGCGTCTCACCGGCACTCGCCGGGTGCATTGAGATCGGGTGGGAAGTTCCGCCATCCGACTGAGCCAGTTCGTTGCTGCACATTATTGCAACTAGACTTACAATAAATGAAGTTGTAGAAAATCAGTTTGTGTGAATGCAAGGACAGCGGATGGTCACGCCGGTGAGGCCGAGCAGTCTCTACGGCCGAGAGGCCGAGTGGGAAGACCTGTCACGTTTCGCTTCGTTGCCACGGCCGGGCCTTCGATTGGGCATCGTGTACGGCCGGCGCCGCTTCGGCAAGAGCTTTTTGCTGCGCCGCCTGGTGGAGGCGATGGGCGGGGTGTATCACTTGGCGCTGCGAGAGGAGCGCAGACCCGCTCTGGACCGGTTCGCCAACAGCCTCAGCCGGCAGCTTCGGTGGGCGCCGCCGCAGCCGTTCCGGGACTGGATCGATGCCATGGAGCAGGCCGTGGGCGTGCTGGGCACACGCGGGACACAACCACAGGTCTTGGTGATCGATGAGTATCCCTGCCTCCGGCAGAACAACCCCGATCTGGGCTCCGCAGTTCAGGCGCTGATGGATGAAGCCGCAGCCGGGGGCCTGGCTGAGAGGTGGACAGCACCGGTGGGCGTCGTTGTGTGCGGTTCGGCCATGTCGGTGATGACCCAAGTCTTGAGCGGTGCCTCGCCTCTGCGAGGCCGCGCGACGCTGGACATGGCGCTGGCCCCATTTGACTACCGGCAAGCCCGCGGCCACTGGAATATCGACGATCCGGCCACGGCGTTCGCGATTGACGCGGTGGTGGGCGGGGCCGCGGGCTACAAGGACCTCACCGCTGACGCCGGGATCCCAGACCGCCCCGACGACCTGCCCGCATGGCTGGCCGCGACGGTGCTGAACCCGTCTCATGTCTTGTTCCGAGAAGACGACTACTTGTTGCGAGAAGACCCCCGGGTCACCGACGAGGCCACCTATTACTCCTTGCTCGGGGCAGTTGCCGACGGGCGGACCACACCGACCAAGATCGCCGAAGCGCTCGCGAGGACGTCCAATGACATCAGTCATCATCTGAGGGTGATGACCACCGCCGGCTTCGTGGTGCGCCATGAGGATCTCCTGGCCGATCGGCGGCCGCTCTACCGGGTGGCCGACCCGATCGTTCGATTCCACCACCTCATCAACCGGCGCCACCGAGCCCGGCTGGAAGACCGCCGTGCACTCGAGGCGTGGGCCGACGCCGAAGCCACCTACCGCTCGGGGATCGTCGGCCCCCACTTCGAGTCGATATGCCGCCTGTGGACAAACCGCTACGCCTCAGAGTCGACCCTCGGCGAACCTGCGGGCCCATCGGCGTCAGTGCAAGTGAACGACCGCCGAAGACGCCAGTCCTACGATCTGGACGTGGTCGCACTCCGGCGCGGGCCACGGGCACGCAGGACCAAGACCATCCAGCTCATCGGGGAGGCAAAGGCCCACCAGCTCGACGTCGACGCCTTGGAACGCCTCGACCATCTCGGCGACCTGCTGGCCGGCCGCACCGGGGTCACCCAGTCCCCGACAGCCAAGCGCCTCCTGTTCTCCGCCCGAGGATTCACCCCCGACCTCGCCGCTGCCGCCCATACCCGCCCCGACGTAGAACTCGTCGACCTCGATCGGCTCTACGAGGGCGATTGAAGCCATAACCAGCTTGCTCTCACGCACACGCCCAAACTGAGCCTCAACGAATCACCCCGGGCCCCAGTCGATTCAGCCGAGCACTGGAGTGCGCCCGCAGCGAAGAGATCAGCGGCGTGCCAGCTCCGCTGGTGCCGGCGGAGCCCGTCGAGGATCGAGCGGACAACTAGGCCCGCCCGTCGCAGGATGCGCCGGCGGCCAGCCATACGGAGATCTCCTCGTCACCCGAGGAGGCCAGCACCTCGACGCAGCCGGGCTCGTTCACCCAGATGCCGCCCGCCCAGACGAGCCACTCACCGCGATCGGCGCCGCACGGCCATCCGCTCGTGTTCCCGGCCGAGTCGGCCTCGCAGAGGGGACCGTGCGTGTCGCAAGGACCGAC
This sequence comes from Candidatus Poriferisodalis sp., assembly GCA_965226645.1. GTDB lineage: Bacteria > Actinomycetota > Acidimicrobiia > Acidimicrobiales > Poriferisodalaceae > Poriferisodalis. Next base: position 535,852 of record CBDDDL010000002.1, on the reverse strand, counting down.
CGTCAGTGCACTCGCAGAACCTAATTCGATCTCCCCGTAGTCAAGGAATGCGTCGTCCGGGACTCTCACGATCTCGAGCGACGCCTGGCGGGAGCGACGCACGAGCAGCCCGAACTTCGCGAACCGATAGTCCTCATAGCCCGAGACCCCCGAACCTGTTCGCCCGAGATGCAACACCCTCGAGGGCAGCGCGACGAACCCGCCGCCCGAGCCGTATGCCGTGTAGCCGGGAACGGGCTCAGGGATCGCATCGATGACGCCTATGCACTTGACGACCTGGTGACGGGGCTGATCTGTCGCCTCGGGATGTTCGGCAGCGCTGCCGCTGCAACCCAGGACCAGCCCTGCGACCAATGCCGCACCAACGATCCGTGCCAACTCGGCCATCTGGCGGCGAGGCTACGAAGTTCATCACGGAACCGGCCAGTGAGCGGGTCGTGCGAGCACGGCGAGTTCAGCACCGAGTCGGACTGACCGACAGCCAGCTCGCCGAGTTGACCTCAGACAAGGCGCAGCTCGAACGACATTTCATCATTAGTTAGCATCTGAAATGTCGCTAAACTCATACGAGCGACAATTCGGAAAGGCATGTTCGTGGGTTGGAACCAGCAGCGATTCTGGGACGACCGGACGTTCACGTCTCGCGCAGCGCTACCAACCGACCCGAAGAGGCAGGTCTTCTCTGCCTTCGTCCCTCATCTGATCAGCGGATGGGCACCGGAACTGCACGCTGACACGTGGCAGCGGATCAGCGCTGCGGCCCAGCGATGCGAGGATCTCGCGCAGTCGACAGCAGGCCCGCCTGAGTTCGCGTCAGCGTGGCTCTTGGACCGAGCTGAGAGCATCGCCTCGAGCACGATCGAAGAGATCCGGCCGTCAGCTCGTCGGGTTGCCCGGGCAGAAGCGCAACTCAGCCTCTTTGGCGCCCAGCCGCCCATTCCCGAGATGGAGGCATTGCGCAACGTTGCGACAACGAAGAAGGCGAGTGAGTTGGCAGCCTCGAGCGCCGACCTGACGATCGATGCGTTGCGCGAGATCCACGCAACGCTGATGGGGGACGACGACCCGATTGCCGGGCACCTCCGCGACCGGCAGAACTGGGTCGGCGGCGGCGCCCTCGGCGGCCCGCTCGAAGCTCGCCACGTCGGCCCGCCACCAGAACTCGTGCACGACCTGCTCGAAGACCTCATCGAGTTCGCCAACGGCGACGGGATACCTCTCGTGCGTGCAGCGATCGCTCACGCCCAGTTCGAGACAGTTCACCCCTTCCCTGACGGCAACGGGAGAACCGGCCGGGCACTGATCCAGTACATGTACCTACGCGACGGAATGATCGGGAGCGGAGCGCTGCCGGTGAGCTCGTCGCTGATGCTCAACAGGGAGCAGTATTTCGACGCTCTCGACATGACTCGTGTCGTGTGTGCGCCCGATGCGCCACAGCGGTCGCAGGCATTCCGGCCTTGGATCGAATTGCTGGCTGAGGCGACCGACCATGCTTGCGTCCTGCGGAGCAGGCTCATCACGCACGTCGAATCGCTCACCGAACGATGGGTCCATCAGGCTCGCTCGAGGGGCATTCGAACTTCGAGCGCTGCTTTCCGTCTGTTGCAGCAACTCCCTCAGCACCCCGTGCTCACCGTCGACAGCGCGATGGGCCTGCTGTGCGTTGACAAGCGAACAGCCCAAAGAGCGGTCGCCCGACTTGCCTCCGCCGGCGTCTTGGAGCAACGAAGCGCTGGGCGTCGTAACCGCGTGTTCGAGTGCCGCGACATGATGGACGCTTTCAACGAATCAGTGCGCCAGCAACCTGCTCAGAACCTGACGCTGTCAACACCCAGCAAGGCCGCCACTGCACCGACGTCGGGTACATGCGGAGCGCCGACGAACCGAGGCGGCACATGCGGCCATCCACAGCCGTCACCGGGTGGTCGCTGTCAAGCCGGGCATCGCAGAGCAAGCTGATCGCGACCTGGCCTAGCTTCTCCTCGAGGGTGATCTGCGCCATCAGCCCGTCAGCTGCGGCGCGCATCTGTGCGGTCAGCGTTCCGACTTCGATAGCAGATCATTTGGGCCGAAAGCTCCTGGCAGGAGTTCGGCCACAGTCGTGGTCACGTTGACAGCGCAGCCCACTCCGCCTGCCTCGTACAGAAGCTGGCGGCAGCGTCCGCACGGGTTCAGCAGGTTGCCGTCTCGATCCACCACCGCCACCGCCACGAGGCGGCCGCCGCCTGTTCGGTGCAGATCGGAAATGAGGCTGCATTCGGCACACAAGGTCAGCCCGTAGGAGGCATTCTCGACGTTGCATCCGACGACGATGCGGCCGTCATCGGCCAGACCGGCGGCACCGACGAACAGACCCGAGTACGGCGCATACGCATGAGCGGCCGCCGCAGTGGCGCGCTCGCGCAGCTCATGCCAATCGACCATGTCAGCGTCCTTCACGCGATCCCTCCAATTCCAAGGTCGAGGTACCCAACCCGAAGCTGGATCGGCTGCCACTGACACTAAAGCTCGGCACACTCGCACGCGCCGCCAAGGCGCAACAGGTCGACAGCGAGTTCGATGCGCGCACAGTTGCCGCCGGCAGCGTTCGGGCAGTATGTATCCGAGTGTGACGATCGACGGGGGAACGACGATGACGGTCTCCGAGCAACGCTGAACCCCAAGGGATGAACTTGAGCATGGATGCAGACGGAGTTGCGACGTCAATCGCCGCATGTTGGCGAGACGAGATCATTCCCGAACTCGAGCGATATATCTCCATTCCGGCGCTGTCACCGAGCTTTGACGCCGACTGGGAAGCGACCGGACATATCGAAGCGGCGGTTCAGCAGGTCTCGGCCTGGATCGAATCGCGGCCGGTGGCGGGGGCGACCGTGGAGATCCAGCGACTGCCGGGGCGAACTCCGTTGATCGTCGTCGAGGTGGAACCGCTCGGCATGGGGGTGCCAGTCGGTGAAGACAGGTCCACGGTGGTGCTCTACGGGCACTTGGACAAACAGCCCGAGATGACCGGATGGAAAGACGGCCTCGGCCCGTGGACACCGGTGCGAGACGGCGACCGGCTCTACGGCCGGGGAGGCGCCGACGACGGCTATGCCGCCTTCGCAAGCCTCGCCGCCATTGAGGCAGTGCAAGCCTGCGGCGGCAGCCACCGCCGTTGCTTGGTGCTGATCGAAGCATCCGAGGAATCGGGCAGTCCCGACCTCATGCATCACCTCGACGCGCTCGGCGACCGGCTCGGAGACGTCGGCCTGCTGGTGTGCCTGGACTCAGGTTGTGCCACCTACGACACGATGTGGCTGACCACTTCGCTGCGCGGTCTGGTGGAGGCGACCCTGCGGGTCGACGTGATCGCCGAGGGCTGGCACAGCGGCATGGCCAGCGGCCTGGTGCCGTCGTCGTTCCGTCTGGCCCGAATACTGCTCGACCGGATCGAGGACGCTGTCACGGGTCACGTGCTGGTGGAGTCCGCCAACGCTGACATCCCTCCGCACCGGGTCGCCGAGGCCGGGGCGATGGCCGAACTGCTCGGCGGCACCGGCGAGGACTTCGGCTTGATCGGCGACCTCCAGCTGATGGAAGAGGACCCTGCGCAGGGCCTGCTGGCGCGTACCTGGCGGCCGGCGCTCAGCGTCGTTGGCGCTGAAGGTTTGCCACCCGTCGCCTCCGCGGGCAACGTGCTGCGGCCGTTCACGTCGTTGAAGCTGAGCTTGCGCCTGCCGCCCTCCGCCAGTTCCGAAGCCGCAGCGGCGGAACTTGTGGATCTGCTCAGCTCCGATCCGCCACTGCAAGTGTCGGTGAGCGTGGACGACGTCGAATGCGCAGACGGATGGGACGCAGCCGACTTGTCGCCGTGGCTCGCTGAGGCGCTCAACGACAGCGCCTTGCGACGGTTCGGGCAGCCGATGCAGCTCTTCGGCGAAGGCGGAAGCATCCCGTTCATCGCCATGCTCGGCGGCATGTTTCCCGAGGCGCAGTTCGTTGTCACCGGGGTTCTCGGCCCAGAGTCGAACGCTCACGGCCCCAACGAGTTCCTGCATGTCGCCTACGCCGAGAAGCTCACCGGCTGCATCGCCGACCTCCTCAACGCGGAGGCGACACGCCCCCGCAACTGAACGAGACTGCGTCAAGCGGTCAGGCAATCAAGCGATCGGTCAATGCAGCGATCTCGGGATCGACGTAGGCGCCGTCGGCCTGGATCAGCTCGTCATCGAGCCACACGGTCGGACGCAGCACCACGCCATCGGAGTGCACCGGAGAGCCCAACTCGGTGGCACCGATGCCGATCTGCACGCATCCAAAGACTCGCTCGTCCTCCAGGATTCGCCCCGTGGGCTTGCGCACGCCAGGATTGAAGCCGTAGCAGAAGTGGTCGAACATCAGCGCCTCAGCGTTGTCGGCCGATCACAGCCATTCCTCGTACAGCTCGGCTTCTCGGCCCCCGGAGAACGCTGTCGCGTAGCCGTCCACGAGGGTCATGACGATCGGCCGCTCCAGCAGTCCGAGACTGTCCGGAGGCCACGCTGCGCCGTCGAACACCAGCGTGCCGTTGGCGGACTCCCGCACGACCATGCAGCCGGACTGCCCGCCGAGCATCTGGGGCCAGCCGCCGTCGGAGGGCGGATCCTCCCAGAAGGGATCGCCCGCCGGATCCACAGTCATGGTTACATCGCAACCCGCCGGACTAGTCAGCCGCAGCGTGTTGACCGCTTGTGACTTGCGGTACAGCAGGGTCTTGACCTCGTCGAGCAGGGCGTTGTCCACCCTTCCGATGGTGCGGATCATCATGTCGACGTCCATGCCGGTGAGTTCCACGTAGACGCAGCCGTTGGCGAGCGCCGCCTCGTAGGCAGCGCTGTAGAGGTGGTAGCCGACAGAGAAGTTGATCCAATGCCCAGCTTGCAACGCCGCCGCGGCCACCGCGGGGGGCACCGGCCCGACGGGAGTGCCGGTGGAATAGGTCAGCACGGTGGGCTCTGCGCCGAGAGCTCGAGCCGCCGCTTCCGTTGCCCTGGCCACCTGTTGGTCGGCCAGGCTGTCGGCCGTAATCAGCAGCTGGTCGCCAGGCGCGACCGGCCGTACTTCGGTGAGCAGGACCTGAGCCGCGTGACGGAGCTCTGATTCCATCGCCTCAGCCTCCATGGCCTCGGCGTTCGCTCTCGTCGTCGGCGGAGCCCAATTTGTCAATGACTCGCCGAATATTGAGGTTCGATTCGTACTTGACGTCGGTGACGAGGTAAGAGGTCACCGAATCCACACCGTCGATGGCCTGGACTTCGCTATGAATCAGATTGCTGAGGTGGGGCACATCACGACAGAAGACATCCGCGAGCACATCGTGGCCCCCGGTCAGCGTGGCGACATAGCCGACCTCGTCGAGTTCGGCCAGCTTGGAGGTGACGGCTTCGAGCTGTCCTGCGCGCACTCGGAGCAGCAACGTGGCGTAGATGGCAAGGCCGGACCGGTACGGGTCCAGCCAGACATTGAGATGGAGGACGCCCGCTTCGCGCATCTGGGTGATGCGGTTCCGGACGGTGCTCACGCTCACGCCGACGGTCTTCGAGATCTCGCTGTAGCTCGCCCTGCCGTCCACGCTGAGCATCCCGACGATTTCAAGATCCAGATCGTCCAGTCGCACAGCGATCCCTCCGTTCGTCTGAGCACCGAGTTGGCCTCAGACGTGACCCTTCTACATCAATCTCAATGACTCGCAACACATGTGACCCGACCGGCGCGAAGTGCCTGTTGCTGGTCGGCCTCGGTGACATTCGGCAGACCGATCGTGCAGGAATACATCTTGCAGCTATTGCGAACTGAAGCTATAAAATATGTATCATTAACGCAATTACTCTATCAGAATTGCATTCTGAGCCACCGAGTGTGCGAAGTATGAGCGCATGATTCCTCACCGGATCGAGGCCGTGTGGGGGGTTCGGAATTGGGAGGACATGATCATGAGGATCAGTACGAAGCTCTGCATCGCAGTGGTCGTGGCGCTGCTCGCAGCGAGTTGCTCGAGCGGCTCCGACGACGCTGACACCGCCGACTCTGCCGACACGCCCGCCCCTGCCGAGGCGGCAGCGACGACGGGGCCCGCCGACGCCGACGCAGAGCCCGAGGGCGCCAACTTTGTCTACGCCAACCCGTACACATTTGGGGATCTGGATCCCTCGAGCGCCTTCTCCAACGAGAACGCGCTCTTGCAGAATATCTATGAGACGTTGACTCGGTTGGCCGATCCCGAGGCGTCCGACGAAGTCAGCGGCGTCCTGGCCGAGTCGTGGACTTCGAACGCTGATGCCACCGAGTGGACCTTCACCCTGCGCGAAGGCGTGACATTCCACGACGGCGAGCCGTTGACCGCTACGGCAGTTCGCGATTCCCTGCAGCGCATCATCGACCTCGGGCTCGGGGCCGCATTCATCCTGGCGCCCATTGAGTCGATGGAGGTCGCCGATGAGCGCACCATCACCTTCACGCTCGCCTGGCCCACGCCGCTTGATCTCGTCCTGTCGTCGCAGTACTCGGTGTACGTCCTGTGCCCCTCGGCGATCGGGAACGATGCCGCTTGGTTCAACGAAGGAAACGCGTGTGGCACCGGTCCGTACACCATCGAGGGGCACGACCCGGCAGGCAGCACGGTGCTCGCTCGATTTGCCAACATTCAGACTGTTGGGGCCTTGGCGTCGGGACGGGTCTGACCCGCTTGACAACTGGCTCTTGGTGATGCGGTTCGGTAGATCTGTCGGCTCGTTGCCGACGGCAGGGCGCGCACCGACCGGTCGGGCGGACGTGACCTGATAGGAGCCTTGAACCCCACACCGTGAGTGTTCTGTGCGCCGTCGCGGCCGGTGGTGCCCCCAAGAGTTGGATGACCACAAGGAGGCATTGGGGTCATGACACAGGACCGAACCGAGATATTCGGCGGGGGCCGGCACCCACAAGAACATCCATGTCGCCGCAGCGATCGACGCCGCGGGGCGGCTGGGGGACACCGCTGAGTTCGCAGCCGACGCCCACGGCTACGCAAATCTGTTGGGGTGGCTCAGCTCGCACGGCCGTGTCACGCGCGTCGGCGTTGAGGGCACCGGCTCGTACGGCGCCGGCCTCGCCCGCCATCTCGCAACCGCCGACGTCGACGTGGTCGAGGGCGAGCCGCCCGAACCGCCCCACGCGCCGCCGCCGCGCCAACACCGACGCTGTCGACGCCGAGGCTGCTGCGCGTGCGGCACTCAACGGCCAGGCCGCTGCTGTGCCGAAATCCGCGGACGGCCCCGTGGAGGCGATCAGGATGCTCTCGGTGGCGCGGCGCTCCGCGGTCAAGTCCCGCACCCAGGCCGCCAACCAGATCGCCGGCCTGATCGTCACCGCCGGCGAGCACCTCAAGGACCGCCCAGCAGGCCACGGGCACCGCCTCGCTCGTCGAGACATGCACCCGCTGGCGGCCCGACCCCAGCCCCGACCACGTCACCGCCGCCGCCACCACCGCCCTGCGGTCCCTGGCGCGCCGCCACCAAGCCCTCACCGGCGAGACCGCCCCACCTCGACGCCGAGCCGCTCGAGCTCTGCGAGCACGCCAACCCCGCTCTGCTGGGCGCCTGCGGCGTCGGCCCAGACGTCGCCGCCGCGCTGCTCGCCACAGCCGGCGACAACCCCCACCGCATGCGCAACGAAGCGTCGGTCGCCGCGCTGTGCGACGCCAGCCCCACCGAAGCGTCACCAGGCGCCACCGTGCGCCACCGCCTCAACCGCGGCCACAACCGCCACGCCAACAACGCCCTATGGCGCATCGCCATCACCAGGCTGCGCGTCGACCAGCGCACCATCGACTACCCCCAACGCCGACGCGCCCACCGCAAAACCCGCCGCGAGATCATCCGCTGCCTCAAACGCCACATCGCACGCGAGATCCACCGGCTCCTCACCGACCCGCCCCAAACCCCCCACGGCACCGACCTGCGCCGAGCCCGCCAACGCGCCCGACTCACCCACCGCGACACCAGCCAAGCCCTCAACGTGCCACTCACCCGCATCTCAGAACTCCAAAGAGGCCTACGCCACAACAACGACCTCGCCAAGCGCTACCAACAACACCTCGCCCAACTCCCCACTTGACACACATAGGAGCAACTACTGGGGCGGATGGTCCGACAGCCAGGTCTCCACCGTCGAAATGCGGCTCATCGAGGATCCGGTGTTGGCCGAGCAGCTCGTTCGCAACGGGGATGCCCACTTCACCTACAACCTGCCTTTCGATGTCTATGAATCGCTGGGGCAGGACAGCGACATCGACGTCCTGCGAAGCCTTTCCATGACCAATCTCTTTGGCCTGCTGAATACACGCAGGCTCTCTGCGGAGATTCGGGAAGCCCTGGTGCTGTCGTTCCCGTACGACGAGATCACAGCAGCGCTGTACGGCGGGGAAGCTGTCAGAGCACGTGGCATCGTGCCGCTGACCGTCTGGGGCTCCGCTCCCGACCTTGAGATTCCCGAGACCGATCTCGACCGGGCGCGGCAGTTAATCGAGAGCGTCGGAGCCGACGGCCTCACCGTGACGTACAGCTTTGACGCCGGCACTACCGAGCAGCAGCAAATCGGCGAAGTTTGGAAGGCGAAACTGAGCCAGATCGGAGTGAACCTCGAACTCGAGCCGCTCACTTGGGACGCACGCTGGGCGAAGGCGCAGGCTGACCCAGACGCAGCCCAGGACGTGTTCACGATGTTCTGGTTCCCGACATAGGTCACTCCCTACGACTTCCTGTTCTCAACATTCCATTCCGAAGAGGAGCCCTTCTTCAACCTGGGCTATTACTCAAATGAGGCGTTCGACGTACTGATCGACGAGGCTGCTGCCATTAGCGGCACCGACCGAGATGCGGCAAGCGAGCTGTTCCGGCAGGCGCAAGAGATTCTGATTGCGGAGCATGCGGCGGTGTTCATGCTGGACGTTCCTGCGGTGGAAGTCATGCGCGCCGAGTTCACCGGCCATGTGCCGAACCCCGTGTACAACGATGTCGTCTGGTTCTACGAGCTGCGGACAGCTGGCTGAGACTTCCGTCGGTGCGATTCGGGGAAAGACGGGTGGCTCACACACTGGAGTCCATCGCGGACTGCGAAGACTTCATCGTCGGCTGCTTGTTCATGGGCACCGGCGGTGGGGGCGACCCCGCAGACGGCATCAGGGTGCTGACGGCGGCCCTTGACGACGGGCTCTCACTTGGATGGTTCGAAGCAGATCACATCGACGACGATGTGCTCACGGCCATGGTGTACGAGATCGGATCCATAGCTCCGCGGTCCGATGCTCACGCCGACCTTCTGCGCAAGATGCATCTTGATGCCGACGGCGACCCGGGAGAAAACACACTTTGCCTGGCCGTCCGAGAATTGTCAGAGCATCTCGGGCAAGAAATCGGATGCATCATCGCAGCTGAGATCGGCGCCAGCAATTCTCCCGGTCCCGTCGTTGCGGCCGCTCGCTTGGGCATCCCCATTGTCGACGGCGACTACTCAGGCAGAGCTGTCCCGGAGGAGATGCAGAGCACCCCGTTTGCCCACGGAATATCGAGCGATCCGTTTGCTGCTGTCGACCGCTGGGGCAATACCGTGATCGTCGCACGGACGGTCAATGCGTACATGCTCGAGCGGATCGCCCGTCACATCGCGATTGCCAGTTTCGACGGTGCCGCCATCGCGTCGACTCCGCTGATCGCACGTGACATGAAGAAGGTCGTCGTTCCGGGCACGCTCTCTTTGTGCCTGATGATCGGCAGAGCCTGCCGTCGGGCGATAGAGGCCGGAGACGATCCAGTCGAGGCCACCCTTGAGGTCGTCGACGGCTGGCGGCTGTTCGACGGCGTGGTGGTGAACAAGGACTGGAAAGACTCCGGCGGCTTCATGATCGGAACGCTGGAGATCGAGGGAACGGGTACATGGGAGGGCCACAGCCTGCGCACGTGGTTCAAGAACGAGACGCATGTCACTTGGCTCGATGATCAGCCCTGGGTGTGCAGCCCGGATCTCGTCACACTCGTCGACCCCGGCACTGGACACGGCTTCACCAATGCCGATGTCGCAGTCGGCCACGAGGTAACCGCTGTGGGCATGCGCGGCCTCGACGTAATGCGCGAGCCGGCGGCACTGCTCAACGGATCGGGACCCGCATATTTTGGTTTCGATGTGCCCTATGTGCCGATCGAGCAACAGGTGCCGCGAGCATTCGGCGCTCAGTGAGCGCACCGAGCAGTGAGACCGGCAACGCCTGATCCGCTCGATCTTGAAGCATTTCGGCGGCACGGGCATTCGCTTGTCGACTGGCTTGCGGACTACCTGGGCAATCTCGATAGCAGGCCTGTCTGCGAGACGGTTCAGCCCGGCGATGTCCGTGCGAAGCTCCCCAGCCGGGCACCCGAGCAGCCCGAGCCGTTCGAAGCAGTGCTGGCGGACCTCGACCGTGTCGTGGTGCCGGGCCTTGCGCACTGGCAGCATCCGGGCTGGCTCGGAGACTTCCCTGCGGCATCCTCGCCGGCATCGGTGCTCGGGGAGCTGGCAACCGCAGGCCTTGGCGTCGTCGGGATGCTGTGGTCCTCCTCGCCAGCGGCGACCGAGATCGAATCCCATGTGCTCGACTGGCTCGTCGACCTGCTCGATGTGCCACAGCACTGGAAGACGACCGACATCGGGGGAGGCGTCCTGGAATCGGGCGCGTCGGCATCCACCCACACGATGCTTGTGGTCGCCCGCGAGGCCTGCCGAAACCGGACCGGCACGGTCGCTGACGACATGGTGGTCTACACGTCGAGCGAGGCCCATTCATCGGTTGACAAGGGCGCGCGGATGGCCGGATACCGACACATTCGTCTGCTGGAGACCGACGCGGAGCTCGCGGTTCGACCCAATGCGTTCGTTGCCGCGATCGAGGCTGACCAAGTCGCCGGACTCACGCCGACGTTCGTGTGCTCGACCGTGGGACAACGGGAACCACGGCGGTGGACCCGGTTCGTGACATCGCAGAGATCGCTCGGTCCGAGCAGATCTGGCACCACGTGGACGCTGCGTATGCCGGCTCGGCGATGATCTGCGAGGAGTTTCGCCCTCATCAAGACGGTCTGGAACTCGTCGACAGCTACACGTTCAATCCCCACAAATGGCTGGCCACCAATCTCAACTGTTCAGTGATGTGGGTCGCCGATCGCCGACCGCTCATCGAAGCGCTGAGCGTGCTGCCGCCGTACCTGCGGAATGAGGCCTCAGCCTCCGGCCAAGTCATCGACTACCGCGATTGGCATCTGCCGCTGGACCGGCCGTTCAGGGCGCTGAAGCTCTGGTTCGTGCTGCGCAGTTTCGGTGCCGAGGGGCTGCGCAACATGATCCGTAGCCATGTCTCATGGACACGCAAAATCGTCGAGCGCATTGACCGCCATCCCGACCTGGCGCGAATCGCTCCGGCACCATTCGCTCTGGTGGCGTTCGTCCACCGAGGAGGCAACGAGGCGACCGATGCCTTCGTAGCGAACGTCAACGCAGATGGCCGCTTCTACATCACCGCATCTGAGTCCGACGGTCGTCGTTACGCTCGGATTGTTGTCGGTTCCACCTGGACCACCGAGGCTCATATTGACGCCGTGTGCGAGCTGGTCGACAAGAGTGCGTAACGGTGGACTCAATCCCGGCGTTGCCGAGATCAGGCATCGAGACGGCTGACGCGGAGCCAGAGCCGTGAGCGGCAGACGAGTCGGCGCCAGATACCTGTCGCGTCGGGCGGTGACCAGCCTGCTCGTCATCTTGGGCGTCGTCACCATCACGTTCGTGATCTCGCGGATCGTTCCGTCGGACCCAGCCCAGCTGTATGCCGGTGCGCGGGCCCGACCAGAGCAGGTCGAACAGGTGCGACAGGACCTGAACCTGGATGCCCATGTGGTGTCGCAGTACGTGTCGTACCTGGGGGACCTCGTGCAGGGCGACCTGGGGGTGTCCTTCGCCACCCGCAGACCCATCGCAGCGGACCTGCGCAGATTCCTGCCGGCGACCCTGGAGTTGGCCTTCGCGGCAACGGTCCTGTCGATGGTCGTGGGGATCCCGGCTGGGGTCATGGCAGCGGCCCGCCAACGCCGTATGAGCGACACGTCCATTCGCCTGTTCGCGGTGACGGGCGTGTCGATGCCGGTGTTCTGGAGCGCTCTGCTGTTGCAGTTGCTGTTTGCATCGAAGCTGGGATGGCTGCCGCTCGCAGGCCGTACCGACGCGTCGGTGAGTTTCGATGAGGTGACGGGCTTCTATGTGATCGACTCGGTGCTGTCGGGCAGTTGGTGGAACTTCGCGGACGTGATCGTTCATCTGGCACTGCCGGTCTTGGTGATGGCCGCCTATCCCCTCGGTCTGACGATTCGCCTGATCCGCGGCTCGATGCTCGAAGTGCTCGGCAGCGACTACATCGAGGCCGCAACGGTGGCCCAGATCCCGCGGCGCACCGTGCTCGGCCGTCTCGCCCTTAAGAATGCCGTGCTGCCAGCTCTGACGGTGTTGGGGTTGACGTTTGCGTATTCGGTGTCGAGCGCGTTCTTGGTGGAGACCGTGTTCGCCTGGCCAGGAGTGGGCAAGTACCTCACCGATGCGGTCGTGAGAGTCGACTTCCCGGTCATCACAGCGGCAGCGCTGGCCGTCACGGTCGTGTATGTGCTGGTGAATCTGTTGTTGGATCTCGTCCAGGCGCGCTTGGATCCGCGAGTGGAGCTGAGCTGATGGACGACGAGCCTCAGCCGCCCGCCCGCCGGTTCGGACTTTCTGGCTTGCGGCGGGCCCGTAGCCGGGTTGCGGCACCGGGAAGCGCGCCGTGGCACTTCGTCCGAAGCCGTCTGGGTATGGCCGCGACGGTGATTGTTGTGCTGTTCATGCTGGCGGCGGTGTTCGCCCCGTGGCTGACGCCCTATGCCGAAGCCGGCCGCGGCGTCCCAGATCTGCCGGTCCGGCTGCAGGGTCCGAACTGGTCTCACTGGCTGGGTACCGACGATCTGGGCCGCGATGTGCTTGCCCGGGTGCTGTTCGGGGCGCGCACGGCGATGCTGGTGGCGCTCGGGGTGGTTGTGCTGTCGGTCGTGATCGGTGTGGTGGTGGGAGCGATTGCCGGGTACTTCGGCCGCTGGGTTGACGAAGTCCTGATGCGGATCACCGACACGTTTCTGGCGTTCCCTCCGCTGCTGCTGGCCGTGCTGGTCGCGGCCGCTCTGGGCGCGAGTCTGCGAAACACGATCATCGCCATCGCGATCTCGTGGTGGCCGTGGTACTCGCGGCTCGTCCGCTCGCAAGTGCTGAGTCTGCGAGAACGGCCTTACGTCAAGGCGGCAAGGGCCATCGGTGTTCCGAACCGGCGCGTCATCGCCAAGCACATCGTGCCCAACGCCATGGCGCCCGTGTGGGTGCAAGCGACGGCCGACCTGGGTGCGCGGTGCTCACAGCGGCGGGCCTGAGCTTCGTCGGGCTGGGCCCCCGTCCGCCCACTGCTGACTGGGGCACCATGATCTCCGAAGGCCGCCAATACGTCCTGTCGGGCCAATGGTGGATGGCCGGCTTCGCCGGAGCGGCCATCGTGATCGTGGCCATGGCCTTCAACCTCGCCGGCGATGTCATCCGAGACGTCACCGATCCCCGTACCCGAGGCGACCAGCAATGACGGCTTTGTTGGAAGTCGACGACCTGCACGTCACGTTCAACCCGCCCACCGGACCGGTACGCGCTGTCCGTGGGGTGTCGCTGCAGGTACAGCGAGGCGAGATTCTGGGAGTGGTCGGCGAGTCTGGCTGCGGCAAGACAGTGCTGTTCCGAGCCCCTCTCGGTCTGCTTCCCGCCTCGGCGGCCGTGAGCGGCGCGATGCGCCTCTCCGGTGAGGCGACACCCACTGACGGCACGCTGCAGGCAGCCGCCGCGCTCGTGTACCAGAATGCGGGGGCTGCCCTGAATCCCGTGTTCACCATCGGGCGGCAGCTCCAGCTTGTCGCCGGAACTCGCGACCTTGAAGTGCTGTGCGGCCTGCTGGCCGAGGTGGGTCTTTCCGAGCCCGAGCGGTTGCTGGACGCCTATCCCCATGAGTTCTCGGGCGGGATGAGACAGCGGGCGGTGATCGCCCTGGCTCTAGCCCAGCAGCCGCAGCTGTTGATCGCCGACGAGCCCACCACGGCGCTCGACGTCACGACCCAGGCCCAGGTGCTGGACCTCATCGCCGATCTTCGCCACCGCCTTCAGCTTGCAGTGGTGCTCATCAGCCACGATCTGGCTGCCATTCGACGTGTGTGCGACCGCGTGATGGTGCTCTATGCCGGCCGGATCGCCGAGACGGGCACCACCAGTCAAGTCCTCGGCAGCCCGACTCACCCCTACACCCAGGCGTTGCTCGAGTCCGTTCCCCGACCCGAGGCCGTCGGAGGGGACCTGGCCTCGATTCCGGGGAGCGTGCCCGACGGTCGAGCCGAAATCTCCGGCTGCGCCTTCGCTCCTCGTTGCCGACACGCGGATGACATCTGCCGTACCGATCAACCTGCGCTGCGTCCCGTGCAGCCCGAACACACCGCGGCGTGCGTCCTCGTGGAGATGCCGGCGTGACCCCGCTGCTGTCGATGCGGGGCCTTCGCGTCGAGTTCGGGGCCCGAGCCTCGGGCCGCAAGCGGTCGGTCACGGTGATCGACGGTCTCGACTTGGAGGTGTTCGAGGGCGAGACGCTCGCGGTCGTGGGGGAGTCGGGCGCAGGCAAGTCCACGCTCGCGGAGGCCGTGGTCGGCCTGATTCATCCCACCGGCGGCAGCATTCGCTTCAGCGGTACCGAACTCGTTGGTTTGCGGGGCCAGGCCCGGCGTCTGATGCGGAGCCGCATGCAGATGGTGGCCCAGAACCCGCTGCTCGCGCTCAATCCTCGCCAACGTGTCGGAAACCAAGTCGAAGAACCGCTGCCCGTGCACACCAGCCTTGACCGGTCCCAACGTCGACAGCGCGCCAACGAGATGATCGCCTCGCTCGACCTGAGTCCGGCCATGCGCGACCGCCTCCCGCACGAACTCAGCGGCGGTCAGGCTCAGCGGGTCGTGCTCGCCCGCGCGCTGATCCTGGAGCCGTCAATGATCATCTTCGACGAACCCACCTCGTCGCTTGACGTCTCGGTGCAGGCGGGTGTGCTGAACCTCCTGCAGCAGATCAAGGCTGACCATGGACTCACCTACCTCTTCATCACTCACGATCTCGGCGTCGCCCGACACCTCGCAGATCGCATCGCGGTCATGCGCTCGGGCGAGATCGTGGAGCAACAAGCAGCTAGCGCTCTTTTCGACGATCCCCAGCACGCCTACACCCGAACCCTGCTCGCCTCGGTGTTGACCATGTAGCGCAACCGTGGCTTGAGACTGACTTGGGTTGTGCCCGGATAGTTGTCGTACCCAACGGTCGAGGCTGAGCGCTGCCTACCGTGGTCCGACCTGCTCGGTCAGCCATGGCAGTAGGAAGTCCAGGAAGTCGGGAGCGAATTCGGGTCTCAGCTGGTCGTACTCGTCGAGGCTGCCCGTGGAGGCCGTCTGGAACAGGTGGTTTGCACCGAAGACCGTTGCGATGGCGTAGCCCGGGACGTCACCCGCTGCGATCGCCTCGGAGATCGCGGTCGCATTGACGTCAGCTCGTACTTGGGTGTCCAGCTCGCCAAAGAGCGCCATGACCGGAACGCGAAGGGCTCCAATGGCAGGGCTCGGGTCGTACTTCAAGTAATGACGCGAACCACGGACTCTGCCAAGCGGTCAGCTTCTGGCTGACGATGACGTCTACGTAATTGTCGATGTCGCCCAAGGCGTTGCGCGACCGTTCCGGCAGCGCTTCCACTAGCCGAAGGGCCAACGCTCGGGCTGCTGCGGTGACCTGGTCCCAGCCTTGTGCCCAGTCGCTACTGCCGGCCTCGATGTCGTCTCGGGAGCGGAGCAGCCTGACGGCTGCTTCGACATCGGAGGCTCGGTCCTCGATGGTTGCCTCCAGACCGTCGCCTGAAGATCCGCCGACGCCACGGTCATCAAAGCGCAGGGAAGCGATGCCTCGTTGGGCCAACTCGTCGGCGAGCACGGCGAACAGCTTGAAGCCGGCCAAGGCGGAATCCCGGTTCTGGTCACCGCTGCCGCTGCCACCATGAGCAGCAGCATGAGCAGCACGGTGGGCAGCCGTGCTGGCCACCGCCGCTGGCTCGACTCAATTCCCCGGCCTGATTGCTCTGATGATCCGAGCCACGAGATCGGACCATTCGTCATCGGATGGGCGACCCCGCTCTTCGGCCTGAACACGCATGGCCAGATAGGTGCCAAGGCCGAGCGACTGGCACAAGAAGACGACCGCATCGGTGCTCAACGACGGGTCGATGACGCCAGACGCCTTGCCTTCGGCCACGATCTCCGCGAGATCGCCCGCCTCTGCCTCTTGGCACTGGGCAATGATCGGGTGCAGCGACGGGTCGCGGCCGGCGCTGACACATGCCTCGATCCACAGGTTGCGGGTGTCGTCGCGAGTCGACGTGAGCAGCGTCGCGCCCAGCATCGCGAGCTTCTCGGCAGTGGTTGCCTCAGCATCCTTGATCAACAGCAGCATCCGCCGCGCCGATGTGTGCTCGATGACGGCGGTGAACAGTTCGCGCTTAGTGGGCCAACGCGCGTAGATGGCCCCGGTTGTCAATCCGCACCCGCGGGCGATTGCCGAGACTGTGGCGGAATCGAAGCCGCGCTCGCCGAAAACGGTTATGGCCGAATTTAGGAGGCGTTCGGTGACCTCTTTGGGTCCTCGAATGCGCTGCGCCGTTTCGGCTGGAACCGGAGGCCCGGGATCTGAGGGATGTAACACTGAACGCTGATCGTAGTCCCATCGACTGTTTGGCCAATACAGCGCTCACCGAACCCGCGTGCCGAATTCGACCCCCTCTCTTAGCCTGAATCCACCGATTGACCTTTGGTGGGCGCGGGTTTCGCGGGTCGGTGGCGGGTTGGGGTGGTGCCGGGTTGTTGGGGGTGTGGTTTGGTGTGTTTGGGCGTGTTGGGGTAGGGGTGCGGGTGTGGTTCGGGGTTGTCGACGCTGGGTTTGTGTGGGGGCGTCGGTTCCGGGCGGTTCGGGTCAGCCTGAGGGTCCTGGCAGGGCCCTGAGAGCGCTGAGTGTGGCTCGGAATTGTGTGGCCCAGGGCCAGCGGGCGGGGTATCGCAGGGTGGGTGTGCCGGATCGGTTGACTGCTACGGCGGCGAGGGCGACGAGTCGGGTGCGGCGGGAGCGGTTCGTGGCCGGCGGCGCGTCGGCGAGCGTGTTGGTCGGGTGGCCGATGTTGTGGGCGAGCACGGCGCATGCGAGCGGTGCGCAGTTCGCGCCGTAGTGCCCTGAGGGGACGTGCTCGAGTCCGGTGCCTTCTTTGAGGTCGCGGATGGCGAGCTCGACGACGGCGTGGGCGCGGTGGAACTCGTCGGCGGCGGCGGTGTCGTGATCGGTGTTGGCGTTGAATGCGTGGTGTCGCCAGTCGGGCCACAGTCGTTGCTGTGCGCCCTCGGTGAGGCGGGTGCGGCGCACGACGAGGCGGACGGTGCGTTTCTGTTTGCCGCGGCCGGTGGTGTATTGGGTCTCGGCGACTTGGGCGTGGCCGTCTTTGGTGTAGTCGATGTCGGTCCATGCGGTGCCGCCGATCGCTTGGATCGCTGCGCGAACAGCGGATCCGAGGGCGACGGTGGCGACGGTGATCGACCATTTGAAGTCGTGGGCGTCGAGACGGTCGATCAGTTTGCGTGACCAGAATCGGGAGTCGGCGCGCACCGTGGTCGGCCCGGCAGCCCCGGCTCGTCGCAGGTTCGCGGCGAGCTCGTCGACGAAGCGCACCACGCCTCGCGAGGACCCCGCGGACCCTTTGCGCATGCGGGCGCCGAGCACCTCGCCGGTGTCGGCGCGTGCAGCGAGCAGCGGGTGATAGCCGAGCACGCTGGTGTAGCCGTACGCGGCTCCTTGTTTTTGTTTGCCGTGGACCTCGCAGATCGTGGAGTCCACATCGACCACCAGCGGCGCCTTGCCGGGGCCTGCGCCCAGTCCCCAGGCGCGCGCCAGCGTGCGCGACAGCACCGCTTCGAGCTGGCGGACGTGACCGAACGTGAACGTCCGCCGCAACGTCCCGACCGTCGACGGCGCCATCGGGCGGAATCCCAGCACCCGACCGGTGCGTCCGGCGCGCAGCATCTCGACGTGATCGATGTGGGTGCCGCCTGCGAGCATTGCGGCGACCACGGTGCAGATCTTGGGGCCCGGGTTCGCGGAACCGGTGCGCACCCACCGCTCGATCAGCCCCGACAGGCCCAGACGGTCCATCAGCGTTCCCGCCAGGATCAGGCCCGCGTTGGCCACCAGGCCCTCATGATCGAAGGTCGTTGCGAACCGGTCCGGACTTGCGCGATGATCCAGACACAAAAAGTGCCTCCTGTTTTTGAGACGAATGTGGCTATGAACATCACAATCGTCGCAGATCAGGAGGCCTTTTTCGCGGACGCGACCACCCCCACACACCCACCAATCGGTGGATTCAGGCTTAGACCGTGATCTCGTGCCGGATGCAGCGGACGTCCATCTCGAAGTCGAGATCGTGGACCGGGGGACGCGATCGGTACCAGCGCAACCCATGGCGGGTTGCCGGACCCATTTCAGGGATCACCGCGTCCTCGGTCAAACCTTGGTGCATGAACACCGTGTACACGTCGGTGGTGGTGACCAGGTCCCAGCCTGCGCCGAGCGCCTCCAGACGCGAACCCATGGTGGCAACCACGTGCCCGGCCTTTTCGCGCATGGCCTCGGGCCCGGTCTCGCCCTTGCGGATGATGGCGCTGTCATCGAGCGTTGCTTCGGGAATCTCGCCGGCGCCCGACACCACGAACGTCGTCGGCGCATCCTCGGGCGCCTCGATGGTGTAGGAGAAAGCGTGCAGCACCGGCTCGGCCGGCGGATGCTCGGCCGGGGCCACATTGGTGCGGGCCAACGGGTTGTGCTCGTCGACGTAGAGGTCCCATGACCGCACAAGCTCGACGTAGCCGGCATTGAACTCGATGAAGCCCGCCATGGAGTACGGGGTTGTGCAGCGAAGCTCGATCGCGCAGAGCGCCTGACGCTCCCGTTCGACAGCAGCCAGGTGGGCGTCGATCAGCTCGAAACCCTCGCGCCACGGCAAGTGTGCGCCGAGCGTGGCGTGGACCACCTCGTGGCCGCTGTGAGCAACAACCCCGCTGGAGAACGGGGAGATGCCAGTGAGAAAGTCGTATCCCCCACGGGGGTTGGAAATGAGCATGAGTTGTCTCCTGGGTCAGCGCTGCAAAGTCTGCTCGCGCAGGCGGTCGGTGCCACTGGCGATTGTCGTCGCGTATCAGACCCGCCCGTTCGCAAACAGATACAACGAGTACAACTGAGCACCTCTTCTACTGTCTCGATCTGGGGTTTGCATGGGCACGTCACCGCGAAGGCCATTGCGTGAGCGACTGGCCGCCGCGCCCATCACCTGGGGTGTGTGCGAGGTGCCGGGCTGGGGCCATCAGCTGGGTGCGGACGAGGTCTTGTCGGACATGGCCGCGCTGGGGTTCACGCACACCGAAATGGGACCGGTCGGCTTCCTGCCGACTCAGGGCACCGAGCTGGCGGCGACGCTCGACCGGTACGGGCTCTCCCTGCTGGGCGGGTTCGTCACGCTCGTGCTGCACGACCCAGACCGGCGTGAGGCCGAAATGGCTCGCACCGAAGAGGTAGCGGCACAAATGGAAGCAGCCGGGGCGACATGGTTCGTCAGCTGCCCGATCACTGATCACGATGACTGGCAGCGCCCCGGACTTGCTGATTGGCAGTGGCAGCACCTGTATGAGGCGATGTCAGACGTGGACCAAATCGTTGAACGGCACGGTCTCACCCAGGCATTCCACCCGCATGTGGGAGCGCTCATACAGGACGACCACGAGACGCGCGCGGTGCTCGCCAACACCGAAACCCACCTCGTGCTGGACACGGCGCACCTAACGCTGGGCGGGTCCGATCCTGCAGCGCTCGTTGAGACCCATGCAGATCGCATCGGGCTGGTTCACATCAAAGATGTCGATGCGGCCCTTGCTCGACGGCTCGGCAGTAGCGAGTTGTCCCTGATGAGCGCCGTGCAGCAGGGACTGTTTCCTCCGCTCGGACAGGGCTCGATTCCCATGAGCGACATCGTCGCCGCGCTGGAACGCTGCCGGCCCGACGTGTGGTACGTGCTCGAGCAGGATGCGGCGCTCGATGGGCCGGATCCGGAACAAGTGGAGCGGTTGCGTCAGGGCGTCGTCGCCAGCCTCGACTTCATGAGAGAATGAGACGCGGCGCGTTAGCTCCGTTGGGGGAACGGGAACACGCCCTCCCTTGTCGATGACCTGGGAGGGTTCACACGATGAAACGAATTTCGAAGCTGTTGGCGTTGCTAGCAGCGATGACATTGTTCGCTGCGGCATGCAGCAGCGACAGCTCCAGCGACGAGTCGGCAGACACGGAACCGGCCGCCGCCTCGGAGACCACGGAGGGTGCCGCAGACGTCGAGCTGACGCAAAGCGACTGCGACAACACCTATCACGTCATCACGCACGGCGACAGCGGCACCTTCTGGTCGGTCGTCGAGGTAGCGGTGCGCGACGCCGCCGAAGCAATCGGCTGCGAGGTCGTCTACTTCGGATCCAGCAACGACGCGCAGGCCCAATCGCAAGCCATCGAGGGCGCCATCGCCGACGGTTCCGCCGGCATCGCCATCTCGCTGGCTGACCCCGCTGGTCTTGAAGGCGCCGCACGCGCCGTCGTCGAAGCGGGCATCCCGCTGTACACGCTGAACTCTGGCGTCAACCAGTACAAGGAACTCGGCGGAGTGTCCCACATCGGTCAGACCGAGGTGGTCGCGGGCAATGGTGCCGGCGAGCGCTTCAACGCACTCGGCGCCACGCACGTGCTGTGTGCACGCCAAGAGCAGTCCAATATTGGCCTCGACGAGCGCTGCCAGGGTCTCGCTGAGACCTTCAACGGCGAAGTCACTTCCGAATTCATCGGGCTTGACGCCTCGCCGGACGAGCAGCAGGCCACCATCGCCGCTCTGCTGACTGCGGATTCCAGCATCGACGGGGTGCTCGGCACCGGGCCCAACGTTCCGCTGCGGACGCTGGATGCTGCTTCGGACGCGGGCCGCACGCTCATCATTGGCGGCTTCGACCTGTCGGGCGACCTCATCTCGGCCATCGAGGCCGGCAATATCGCGTTCACGGTCGACCAGCAGCAGTACCTGCAGGGCTACCTGCCGGTCATTCTGATGCACCTGCAAGCCACCAACCAGAATACCGCCGGCGGCGGCCTTCCGATCCTGACCGGACCGGGCTTCGTGACACCGGACAACGCGGCTGCGGTCGCGGCGTTGGTGGCCGCAGGCACGCGGTAACGAATCATGGCGGCAATCACCGCTGGCTCGGCCGACGAGAGGCTCGCGCAACGCGGGCCGATCCAGCAGCTCCTGACTCGACCCGAGATCGGGGCGCTGCTCGGCCTTGCCGGCGTGTGGTTGCTGTTCTGGCTGACGTCCGAAGCCTTCGGCACGGTCGGCGGCACAGCCAACTATCTCGACGTCGCAGCCCTGCTGGGAATCATGGCGGTGCCGGTGGCGCTGCTCATGATCGGCGGCGAGTTCGACCTGTCGGCGGGTTCGATGACCGGCGCGACGGCGATCTTCGTGCTCCTGATGAGCCGCGAGATCGGCGAACTCGGCGGTGCAGGTTTCAGCTTGCACTTGGCCGTCCCGCTCTCGCTGTGCTTCGCGCTGGCGATCGGCTGGTTCAACGGGACACTCGTCGAACGGACCTCGCTGCCGAGCTTCATCGTGACGCTCGGGACGTTCTTCATCCTCATCGGGGCGAAACTCGGCTTCGGAAAGCTGTTCACGAACAAGGTGATCGTCGAGGGCCTTGACGACGCGCAGGGATACGTCTTCTGGGACGACATCTTCGGGGCGGAGTGGATCCGAAACTCCCACGTCTGGGAAGGCCGCGACTGGGCGTGGGCAGGCTTGCTCGTCGTCGCGGGCGTCGCGTTTCTGGCTGGCTTGCTGGAGATGAGCTACGCCCGCCGAGCGGATTCCCACCCGTGGCACGCCGCGGGCGGCCTCCTCGCAGCCATTGCGGTGCCCCTGTTCGGGTTCATCATGCTGCTCGGTAGTGACGGCGCAGCAGCCAACTGGATTTATGGAGGCGTGGTCGCGGTCGGCACGCTGTCGGGAGTGGCGATCTGGTGCACGGCCCGTTACGAGCCGGCGCGCCATGGTCGTACCAAGCCCGATGCCCGATCCTCCCGGCTACTGGTCATCGGCGTTGCGGCGATCGCTGCCGCGGTCGTGCTGGTGCTAGTCATGAACGCTGCCGACGCAGGCCAGCTCGGCTTCCTCGGCGGAGGGCTCGGCCGTGCGGTGTTCGCGCTCGGCGTTGCCGCAACCGGCGTGCTGGCAGTCTTGGCGGCCACTGGACGGGTGCGGACAAGTGCACCGGTGATCGGTGTCGCTGTGGCGATGCTGCCCACGATCAGCTACATGATGACAGTGCAGGCCGCTCGGGCGGTGCTGTTCGGAGGACTCGCCGCAACGGGTGTGCTCATCTTGACGATGGTCGGCACGCGGACCCAGCCGTCGCTGTGGATCCCGATGGCGGTGGCCGTTGCGGTTGCGGTGCTGGCCTTTGTGGTGCAGTCCGAATCAGAGTCGCGCAAGCTGCGGGTCGAGCTTTTCTCGGCGCTGCTGCTGATAGCCCTCGCTCTGGCTGCGCTGGCCGTGGCCCGCTCGCTCGCTCAACGACGAACGAGTGCCGTGCCTGCGCCGCAGTCGGGCATCTGGTCCCGGGTCGGCGCAATGGCCGGTGGTGCGGCCACCATCGTCTTCGGGATTATCGAACTCATTGACGGCGACGGCTTTCTGTACGCGCTGACCACCGGCGCCGCGAAGGGTGCGGTTGTCGCGCTCGCCATCTACGCCGCGGGCACCTTGTACCGGATGTTGTTCACCACAGACGAGGGCGTGGGCCGGGGGCTGATGTATGTCGGGCTCGCAGCTGCGGGCCTCGCGCTTGCATCGAAACTGCTGTTCATCACGGCGGCTGAGGCCGAGGCCACACAGGCCGTGACGCGCTTCCGGGTCTCGGTGCTCTTCTATCTGCTCTTCGCCGCAGCCGGAGCATGGATGCTGGCTCGAACCCGGTTCGGCAGCTGGACGTTCGCGGTTGGGGGCAACAAGGAGGCCGCACGCTCCATCGGCGTCCCTGCGGCCCGGACCAAGACGACGCTGTTCATGCTCGTGTCGGTGTGCGCATGGATGGCCGGGATGCTGATTGCCTTCCGTCTCAACTCTGTGCAAGCCAACGTCGGCGACGGTCTCGAATTCCGCTACATCATCGTCGCGGTCGTTGGCGGCAACCTGCTGACCGGCGGTTACGGCTCGGCGATCGGCGCGGCAATCGGCGCCCTCATCTGGGGAATGATCAGCCAAGGCATCGGCTTCGCCCACTGGAACACCGACTGGCGCTTCCTGGTGCTGGGCGGATTGCTTGTGGTGGCCGTCATCGCTAATAACTATGTGCGGCAGCGAGCTGAACGATCGCAGTCCCACGTCGTGGACGAAGGCGAGCCTCCACCGGAACCACCGCCGCCGACCGAGCCTGAGGCGGCGGCGACAGGCGGTCAGTCATGAGCGACGCAGCTAACGGCAACCCGCTCATCGAGTTGCGAGGCATCTCGAAGTTCTACGGCAACATCATCGCCCTGACGGGAGTGTCCACAACCGTCAATCCGGGCGAAGTGACCTGCGTGCTCGGCGACAACGGCGCCGGCAAGTCCACGTTCATCAAGATCCTCGCCGGCGTGCATCAGCACGATGCAGGCGAGCTGTTGATCGAGGGCAACCCCGTCCGTTTCGCATCGCCTCGCGAAGCTCTGGCACAGGGCATCGCGACCGTGTACCAGGACTTGGCCATGGTGCCGCTCATGTCGGTGTGGCGAAACTTCTTCCTCGGCGCCGAGCCGTTGAAGGGGTTCTGGCCGTTCCGGCAGATCGACATCGAGAAAGCCAAGGAGATCGCCAAGGCGCAGCTCGCCGAGATGGGCATCGACATCCGCGACACCGAACAGCCGGTGGGCACGCTCTCGGGCGGCGAGCGGCAGTCGGTTGCGATCGCGCGAGCCAGCTACTTCGGCGCGAAGGTGCTGATCCTTGATGAACCGACCTCGGCGCTGGGCGTGAAACAGTCGGGTGTCGTGCTGCGACGCATCGTGGAGGCACGTGACCGGGGGCTGGCGGTGATCTTCATCACCCACAATCCCAACCACGCGTATCCGGTCGGCGACCGCTTCGTGATTCTGAACCGCGGCCATTCGATGGGCAATTTCGCGAAGGCCGATGTCTCCCAAGGCGAGCTGACCCAAATGATGTCCGGCGGCGCTGAACTCGAGGCTCTGCAGCACGAGCTGGCCACCCACTGATCCGATCCGCGCAGCCTGTTGAATGGCCCGCGTGAGGCGTGAAGTGACGAGACGACAGCTGGGCATCGCCGTGGTGGGGTTCGGCTGGATGGGCCAAGCCCATTCACGCTCAGTGATGCGCATTCCGAGCCTGTTCGGTGAGCGCTGTTACACGCCGAGGCTCGTGGTGTGTGCCGAGTCAGTTACCGAACGGCACCAGCTGGCGACCGAGGGCTTCGGGTTCGCCGAGGCGACAGCCGACTGGCGCGCCGCTGTGGACCGGCCAGACGTGGACGTCGTCTATGTCACTGCGCCGAACATGCTGCACGAAGAGATCGTGACGGCGGCTGCTGCTGCGGGCAAGCACGTGTTCTGCGAGAAGCCCGTGGGCGGTACCCCGGCGCAGACGGTGCGTTGCTGGGATGCCTGCGCGGCAGCAGGGAGCGTGACCGGTGTCGGTTACAACTACCGCTTCGCTCCACTGGTGCAGCACGCCAAACAGCTCATCGAGCGCGGCGACCTTGGCGCCATCACCAACTACCGGGGCCGGTTCTTCTCGATGTTCGGCGCCGATCCGCTGGGCCTGCTGTCGTGGCGATTCGACCTGGATTCCGCCGGACATGGGGTGACGAGCGACATTCTCAGCCACGCCATCGACCTTGCGATGATGCTGAACGGCCCCATCACCCGCGTGGTCGGCACCGGCGCCGGGTTCATCACCGAGCGGCCGATCGCAGGTGCCGGAGCGAGCCACTACGCACGCGGCAGCGAGGGCGATCCGACTGGTCCGGTCACCAATGAGGACTACTTCGGCGCGCTCGCGGTGTTTGCCAATGGCTCACGGGGGACCTTCGAGGCCAGCCGCACCATGGTGGGGCCTGAGAGCCAGATGGCCTTTGACGTCTATGGCACCAAGGGCGCGCTCAACTGGAACTTCGAGACCATGAACGAGCTGGGCGTGTGCTTTCTGGACATGCCTGAGCGCGGCTACACGACAGTGCGTGCCGGCGAGCGCCACCCTCCCAACAGCGCCTTCGTGCCGGGAGATGCCAACGCCATCGGATTCGAGGATCTGGTGGCGATCGAGGACCACGAGTATCTGACGGCGGTTACTGAGGGCCGCCCGCACAGCGCCGGGTTTGACGAAGCCGTGGCCTACGTCAGTGTCCAGGCGGCGTTGCTGCGCAGCTGGAGCAGCGGTGCCTGGGAGGACGTCATTCCGGTCAATTCGAGCAACGTCAGCGACCTCGTGCCCGCCGATGCAGCGGCCCTGCTCGGGCGGTGACCTCGTGCTGACAGAGGCGTCGATGGATTCAGCAAAGGGGGATGTGTGGTGACTGATGTGAGGTTGACGACTGCAGGCGCCATCGTCCGCTACCTCGCCGCGCAGCGCATCGCGCCCGACGATGTGGACCCTGCCCGAGCCGCCGACGGCGAACCGGTGCCGTTGTTCGGCGGCGTCTATGCGATCTTCGGGCACGGCAATGTGACCTGCCTGGGTCCCGAGCTCGCTGCGGCCCGCGACGTCCTGCCCACCTGGCGGGGACAGAACGAGCAGGGCATGGCCCTGGCGGGTGTCGGTTACGCGCGGGCAATGCGCCGGCGCCGGATCATGGCGGCCAGCAGTTCGGTCGGACCGGGAGCCACCAACATGGTCACCGCAGCTGCGGTGGCGCACGCCAACCGGATTCCCTTGCTGCTACTGGCAGGGGACACGTTCAACCATCGCCTGCCCGATCCCGTGCTGCAGCAGGTCGAGCACTTCGGGGATCCGTCGATGACGGTGAACGACGCGTTCCGACCGGTGGTGCGTTACTGGGACCGCCTGACCTCGCCCGCGCAAGTGCTGCAGAGCCTGCCCAATGCGGTCGCGACGATGCTCGATCCCGCCGATTGCGGGCCGGCGTTCATCGCTCTGCCCCAGGATGTGCAGGGCGAGGCGTACGACTATCCCGCGAGCTTCTTTGATGTCACTGTCCATCGCGTGCGGCGGCCCCGTCCTGATCGCCACGAGCTGGCCGCCGCGGCGCAGCTGTTGGCGTCAGCGCAGCGTCCGTTGCTGATCAGCGGCGGCGGCGTGCGCTGGTCGATGGCCGAAGCCGAGCTGCTGCGCTTCGCCGAACGGCACGACATTCCGGTGGTCGAGACAGTGGCGGGGCGAACCAGCTTTCCGTCGAGTCACCGACTGCACTGCGGGCCGCTGGGCGTCAGCGGCTGCGTGTCCGCCAATGCCATGGCCGAAGTCGCCGACGTCGTGCTCGCCGTCGGAACCCGCCTGGGCGACTTCGCGACCGGCTCGTGGACAGCGTTTGATCGCAGCTCGCGTTTCATCGGCTTGAACGTCGCACGGTTCGATGCCACAAAGCACCGCGGACTGCCGCTCGTCGCCGACGCCCGCGAGGCACTTGCCGAGTTGGGCGCGTCCCTGGGCGACTACCGGGCACCAGCGGACTGGACGGCGCGCGCTGAATCCGAGACGGCCCAGTACCACGCCTACATCGACAAGATCTCCGCTCCCACCGCTGTCGCCGCCTCGACTCACAGCCTTCCGACGTATGCACAAGTGGTGGGCGCCGTGGCACGGGCTGCCGACGAGCAGACCTACGTCGTGACTGCAGCCGGCGGGCTGCCGGGGGAGACGATCAACGGTTGGCGCAGCGATGTCGAGCATTCCTTCGACTGCGAGTTCGGCTACTCGTGCATGGGCTATGAGATCTCTGGCGCTTGGGGAGCGAAGCAGGCAATGCCGGACCGTGACGTCATCGCTCTCGTCGGAGACGGCTCATACCTGATGATGAATTCCGACCTGTACAGCTCGGTGCTGAGCGGTCACAAGATCACCGTGGTGGTGTGCGACAACGGCGGCTTCGCAGTCATCAACCGCTTGCAACTCGCGCAGGGCGGCGAGTCGTTCAACAACTTTCTCGCCGAGACCATGACGAGTGCGCCCGGTGTTGCCGCTGGAGCGCGCTCGCGAGCGGGCGAAGATCCCCAGCATGTCGATTTTGCTGCGCATGCCGCGTCGTTGGGGTGCACGTCCGAAGTGGTGAACTCAATTGCCGAGCTGGACGCCGGGTTGGCGCGCGCCCGCGTCAGCGACCGAAGCCATGTGATCGTGCTGGCAACCCATCCGACCGAATGGACCGAGGGCGGCGCCCGATGGCAGGTCGGCGTGCCGGAAGTGAGCGACCGGCCCGAGATCAACGAGGCGGCAGCGGCCATGGCCGAAGCGATGGCTTCGCAACGCCCTGGTCTGTGAGCATTGTGCGGACGCTGCAATGAGCCGAGTACTCCGATGAGCCGAGCACTCCAATGAACACAGTCGGCATCGGCTTGTTCGGATGCGGGCGTATCGGACGCCTGCATGCGGAACTCCTCGCCCGCGGGGTTGAGGGCTTGCGGCTCGTAGCGGTATGTGACGCGGTTGGGGCGGCGGCTGAGGCGCTGGGCAACGAGCTGGGTGTCGCAGCGGCGGACTCGCCGGCGGCGCTGCTCGGGCGTGCTGATGTGGACGCAGTCGCGATCTGTTCGACGACGGACAGCCACGTTGAACTGCTCGTTGAAGCCGCTGCGGCCGGGGTGCCTGCATTTGTCGAGAAGCCAGTCTCACTGTCGCTCGCCGAGATCGACCGAGCCATCAACGCCGTTGCGCGATCAGGCACGGCGGTTCAGGTCGGCTTCAATCGGCGATTCGATCCGTCGCACCGCGCCGTTGCCGATGCAGTGCGCGCCGGTGACGTCGGCGACCTGCACTTGCTGCGCATCACGAGTCGGGATCCCGCGCCGCCGCCGGTCGAGTACCTCGCGGGCTCGGGTGGCATCTTCGCCGACATGACGATTCACGATTTCGACATGGCGCGTTACGTGGCGGGCGCAGAGGTTGAGCGGGTGTATGCCACCGGTGCGGTGCGGGTTGACGCTGCATTCGCTGACTACGGGGATTGGGACACCGCCGTCATCGTTCTCACCCATACCGATGGCACGATCACGACGATAGACAACAGCCGCGAGGCGGTCTACGGCTACGACCAGCGGGTGGAGGCATTCGGCTCGGGGGGCGCGGTCGCCTCGCAAAACCCGCCGGAGCACGCGGCGGTCCGCTACCAGCGTGGGGGCGTGAGCACGGCACCGATGCCGTGGTTCTTCACCGAGCGTTACGCCGAGGCGTACCGTGCCGAATGGACCGCATTCGCCAAGGTCGTCGACGGTGCACCGTCACCGGTCACGCTGGCCGACGGCAGAGCGTGTGCCGTGATCGCAGAAGCTGCAACGCGCTCAGCCCGCGAGCGCCGTCCGGTGGACATCACCGAGATCGAGCCCTGAGTCGGCAATCCGGCACGAGCGGGAACCCGTGGCAATCAAGTGGATCCAGATGGACTCAGTTGACCGGCGTCGTGATCGGCGGGGCTTCGCCGAAGCCGTTCCAGTCGGTGACGACCGTGAAGGTGCCCGTGCCGTCGATGGTGGCGCTGTAGCCCACTCTGCGGATGAGATCGTCACCGTCGACCCAGACGTCGAGCTGGACGCTGTCGAGCTGCTCGATCGAGTCCTGACCGGCGGCCATCAGGCCCATGCCGAGCGTCATCAACATGCCCGCTCCGGCGCCCACAGGGGTTGTCGTGGTGCGGTAGTGAGCGACGGCGATCCCGCCGAGCTCCTCGTCGCCGACTGACGTGAAGTCGTAGAGCTCTCCGAGGTCGTCGATCGCCACGCCGAACGTCAGATTGGACTGGATTGGGGCTGTCGAGGCGGGAGTCGGCCCTTCCCACGCTCCGTCAGGACCAAGGCGGAATGCCTGGCCGTCGACGATGATCATGGTCGCGGCTTCCATCGGAGGGATGTCCCTTTCGGGCACACCCGGCGACGCAAGCCACCGGACCTCGCTGTCGCCGTCGGACATGGTGCCCGCCATGGCGAGTTGCCATGGCTTGTCGAAGTTGTTGAAGTCGAACGTGATCGACGTCTGCCAGAGCGCGGAATCGCTGACCTCGATCGTGGTGGCGACGGCGTCATGCACCGCGGCGGTTGCGTCGCGACCGGTTCCAGTGTCAAACAGGACGATCCCCGCCGCTGCCGCAACCACGATCGCGGCGGCGGCTGCCGCTGCGCCGATCCAACGAACGCGCCGGCCCGCGGCGAACGGGGTGGCATAGCGCCGCTCGCGCCGCAGCAGAGGCGGGGCGTCGGTGTCGGCGAAGATCGCTTCCAGCGTGCGCACTGGCCCCGGATCAGCCGCCGACGGGAGAGTGTCGGCGTTCACGGGATTCGCGCGGCGCAGCTCTCCGAGGAGAACGTCGTGGGTGTCGGTGCCGGTCATTGCGCCTTCCTTGCCGAATCGTCGATGTGAGGTTCGGGCCGGGGCTCGCCGGCCCGCTTACTGTTTGCCTGTCCGCGCCGGTGCAGATCTTTCGCCTCGGCCTTGCTGGTCGCCAGTTGGTCGATGCGTGCGCTGAGCCGCTTGCGCGCCCGGTGTATGCGAATCGCGACGGCGTTGGTCGAAATGCCGAGGACTTGAGCGATCTCGGCATGGGAGAGCTCCTCCCAAGCCACGAGCATGAGGATCTCGCGGTCGGTCTCGCTGAGTGCGCCCAGTGCTGTTCGCAACAGTGCGGCTCGCTCGTCGGTCTCGAGAGCGACAGGATCCACCGACTCCGCACCAGCGACGACGCGCAGCCGGTCTTGCATGGCCCCTCGCCGCCGGTTCGAACGCCAGGCGTTGCTGATGAAGTTCCGTGCCACGCCGAACAACCACAGCCGTTCGCTGCCGTCAGGAACGTCGTCGCGCCGACGCCACGCAGTCAGAAACGTCTCTGCAACCACCTCGTCAGCGGTTTCGCGGTCAACCCGACGTCGGGCATACGCCAGCAGCGGCCTGTATGTCTCGGCGTAGACGCCGCGGAACCAGTTCTGGTCATGGGCACCCAGCATGTGAACAGCCATCATGGCTGTCATGTCCGCGAACGTGTGACTCTTTCACGACCCGAATCGCCTGCGTCGCTGCGTCAATGTGTCACTGGGTGATGTCAGCCGCGAAGCCACGCGTCACCCGGGAAATGTCCAGCTGATGAGCAGCAGGCAGCCGGCGAGGGCCACGGCCAGCGCGAGCAGTCCGTCGCCTGTTCGATCCTGCGAGCGATGTGGTGTGTTCATGATGACTTCTCCGTAGTTGTGATGCATGCATCTGTGATCCATGCTCTTGGTGTGCTCTCGTGGAGTGCACGTTGTGTTCTCAGCAGTGCACCAAGGGGGTGTGACACGAATGCGTGCTGCGGGTCGGAGAGTCGGCGCTGCCGTCGTCGCTGGACTGTTGGCCGCAGGTTGTGCTTCTGGAGATCAGATTGGGGCTGAGGGCACACCCGTGTCCGACGGCCTGGATGCATCGGCAGCTGGCCCGGTGCCGGTCCAAGTGACGCAGGACAACAACTTGCTCGACCTTGTGATTGCTCGTGGCGTCCTGAACTGCGGGGTATACGGCGCAGCCGTGGCCTTCTCCGAGACGCAGCCCGATGGCAGCACCACCGGATTCGATGCCGACTACTGCCGGGCGCTGGCCATTGCCATCCTGGGTGACGCCGAGGACGTCAACTTCGTGCCGCTCACCTCCGCAGAGCGCTTCACGGCCTTGCAGTCCGGCGATATCGACGTGCTGGTGCGCAACACGACCTGGACGCAAAGCCGCGACACGGCGCTGGGTTTCGACTTCGCGCCTGTCACCTTCTACGACGGCCAGCAGCTCATGGCGCGCGCCAGCGATGGCTTCACCGCCGACTCGAAAGTCGCCGACGTCGCCGGCGCGACCGTCTGTGCGACTGCTGGCACCACGACCGAGAAGAACATCGCCGACGCCGCTAGCGCCGCGGGCATCGAGATCAGCCTGCAGACATTCGAGGACCTCGACATCATCACTGACAACTTCATCAATGGCGCCTGCGACGCGATGACGACTGACGGCTCGGGGCTTGTCGGCCGTCGAGCGCGCCAGCAGGGCGACCAAGAATGGGTGATCTTCCCGACTTCACCGTTCTCGAAAGAGCCGCTCGGCCCCGTGTACCTCCCGAATCAGTCAGAGTTCGGCGACATCGTCAACTGGACCGTGTACGCCACGATCATCTTCGACGAGAAGGGCATCACGTCGGCCAACGTGGACGATTTGGCTGGCAACGGCAGCCTCGACGCCGAAGCGATTCGCCTGCTGGGCGGGGCCGGCGAACTGCAGACCCGCATGGGCCTGCGCCCGGACGCGTTCTACGACGTGGTGCGCCAGGTCGGCAATTACGGCGAGATCTACGACCGGCATCTCGTCCCGGTCGGGCTGAGCCGAGCCGGCACGCCGAACGCACTGTGGACCGAGGGCGGCCTGATCTACGCGCCACCGGCGCGCTGACGTAGTCCGGTCGGCATCGGCAATCTCACCCGATTGGCCGTCCGAACATCCCGCCGCTGCCTCCAAGCACCATGGAGCGTCGCTGCCCGGTCGCTCGCTAGCGTCTCAGTACGTGGATCACGACCGCATGTACCACCGCTGGCGGCCGATTGAGGATCTGGCTGGCGGCGATCTCGACGCCGCCAGTAGCGAACTCGTGTCGCTCGTTGGCGTGTGGCGCGACGTGCGCGCGACATTGCCAGAGCATCGAGTGCGGGAATTCAATGATCGCCTGAAGCGCGAGTGGGCGATCGAGACCGGAATCATCGAACGCCTCTACACCCTCGATGAGGGTACGACGCGGTTGTTGATTGAGCAGGGAATCGACGCAGCGCTCATCGCGCACGATGCCAGTGATCGGCAGCCGGAATTCGTTGCCGGACTCATCAACGACCATGCCGAGGCGATGGACTGGTTGTTTGACATCGTGGCGCAGCAACGGCCCCTCACTACGTCGACGATCAAGCAACTGCACCAACTCATGACCCGCAAGCAAGACACCTGCATCGGTGTCGACAGCCTCGGCCGAAAGGTCAAGATTCGCTTACGGCATGGGGACTACAAGTTGCAGCCCAACAATCCCACTCGGTCCGACGGCCTGATCCACGAGTACTGCCCGCCCGAACAGGTGGCTCCTGAAATGGAGCAGCTCATCGCCTGGCACGACACTCACCGCGAAGATGACGTCCCTATTGAGGTAGAAGCTGCCTGGCTGCATCATCGCTTCGCGCAGATCCACCCGTTCCAAGACGGCAATGGACGGGTTGCGCGCGCAATTGCCTCACTGGCGTTCCTGCGTGCGGATTGGTTTCCGCTCGTGGTGGCCAGCGAGGATCGGGATGCATACCTGGGCGCTCTCGATACAGCCGACAAGGGAGACCTCGGCGCTCTCGTGAAGCACTTCGTTCGGAGTCAAAAGCACTGGTTGACCAAGGCCATTGGCATCGCCGATGAGGTGCAGCGCAGCGAGCAGCGTCTCGACCACATGCTCGACGCTCTCGTTGAGACGTTCAATGATCGGCAAGAGGCCGAAGATCGCAAGTTTGCCGAGGTCAAGGAAGTCGCGGGTGATCTGGTGACCCGTGGCCACAGCCGTCTCAATGAGATTGCAGACCGGCTCAATCCGGCACTCACTCCGGTCGGCGCCGGCGATCCTGTGTGGACCGATGAGCATCGCGATGTCGAGAAGCGTCGTCACTGGAACCGGCATCAGATCGTGATGACCGCTCGGAATTTTGACTATTTCGCCAATGTTGGCGACTATCACGCGTGGACGCGTGTGGTTCTGTCGACTCGGAGCGGTCGAGCCGAGATGCTCCTGTCATTCCATACGGTCGGGCGTGAGTTCCGAGGTGTTATTGGCGCAACGCTGTGTGGTTACCGACGCCAGGACGATGACGCCGGCCAAGGCCAGATCGTTGACCATGTGGTGCTGTGCAATGAGATGTTCCAGCTCAACTACCAGGAATCCCGACCGTCCATCGAGCGGCGCTTTGATGCATGGCTCGAAGAGTCGCTGCTCGCCGGCTTGGCCTGGTGGCGCGAAGGCGAATGAGGCTTCGCTACTGAATCACCAGGTCGGCCGCGTCATCACGCCGCCGTCCACAATGAGGGCGATGCCGGTGATCCATCGCGCTAGGTCTGAGCACAGGAACACGCACGCATCGCCCACGTCGGCGGCCGTTCCAAGCCTGCCGAGCGGTGTCGCTGCGTGCCAGCGGGACACGCCGTCGGGCCAGTCGTCAGAGAGGCCGGGTCGGTCAATAAGACCCGGCGAGATGCTGTTCACGCGAATTCCGTCGGCGCCGTAGGCAGCGGCCGCGGCCCTGCCATGCATCAACAGCGCGGCCTTGGCAGTGGAGTAGTGCCCAGTCCCGTCGTCGGGCTGATGTCCATCGATCGACGCAATGTGCACAACGACGCCGCCGGAACCCTGCGCCTGCATCGCTCGGACGGCGGCCTGCGTCAGCCGGTGCACCGCGTTCACGTCGACCTCCATCATCTCGGACCACAAATCGTCAGTCAGCTCGGCGAACGGTGCAACGTTCGCGATGGCGGCGTTGTTGACCAAGCCATCGATGCGGCCGTGATGATCGATCGCAGCGTCAACGATGCGCTGCGGCGCATCGGGAGCGAGCAGATCCGCCACGACCGAGGTCACGGGGTTGCCGGCCGCATCAACCAGATGGTCGACCGGCGACGACCGCGTGTGGGCCACCACCGTCGCACCGGCCGCGACGAGGCGCTGAGCGATGCCAGTGCCGACGCCGCCGCCAGCGCCGGTCACCACGATGACCCGGCCGTCCAGTCGCAGCAGGTCCGCTGGCGGCCGGAGGTGGTCGTCATCAGCCATAGTCCATCTCCATTCGGGTGAAGCGTGCGATGTCGGAGGCCGCCTGCGGGTACGCGGCAACGAGCGCATCCCGCTCGCCTAGCTCGAAGCCGGCATCGGTGAATGCGGGCGCCATCGTCGTGCCGACCAGTGACCAATCGCCCGTGGTTCCTGCCGCCATCCAGACACCGGGCTCGACGGCGACGACGGGTCGCTGTCCAGGGGCCAAGTCGTCGCCGAGCATCGGACGCTCGACGCCGCCTCCGGGTTCCAGCAGCAGCATCTCGACGGGCGCCCCGGCGTAGTAGTGCCAGAGTTCGACGCCGCCGAGACGATGTAAAGCGGAGAAGTCCCCCGGCTGCATCAGGTAGTAGATCGCAGACGAAAGTTCGTCTCGCCAGGTCTGCGCCCACCGGCCGCCTTCGTCCGCCAACGGCGCGAGTTCCAGCAACTCGATCACCTCATCGGCGTCCACTAGCCCAACGTAACCCTGCGCCCCAATGCGGCGCGCCCTGACAGATCAGTCTTCGGCGAGTCCTATGTCGGGAGCGATGGGGTCGAGATCGAGCAGATCCTCGAGCACGGCCAGTGTCTCGAGCACGCCGACATCGTCGACTTGGTGACCGAGCACCTGTAGGCCCACGGGCATGCCGTCCTCGGTGAAGCCGCAGCACACGGTGCCCGCCGGGCGCCGGGTGAGATTCGCCAGCGGCGTAAAGCGGATCCAGTTCTCCGTCTCGACGCCATTGATGGTGCCGTCTCCGCCCACGACGGGCGTCTGGCCCGCCATGGTCGGCAGCAGCATGGCGTCGAACCCCGTCATCACCTCGGCGAGCTGCATCGACAGCCTGCCGGCTTGCTGGCGTGCCTCGGACACCGACGCGACGGTCACCCGTTCGAAGGCATCTTCGAGCGCAACGGCGAGCAGGTCGGTGACGTCGTCCCACGCAGGTGTGCCGAAGAGGGGCTCATAGGCCGGTCCGATCAGCCCGCCCAAAAAGAGCGGCAGGAACGCGTCAGAAGCCTTGTCGAACAGCGTCCCCGCCTCGACAACCTCCACGCCCTGCGACGCGAGCCGCTCGACCGCAGCGGCACAGCTGGCCAGGATCTCAGCGTCCACCGGTTCGCCATCGAACGACGGCACCCACAGCACACGCTTCGGAAGCGGGGGATCGTCCAGCGCCGTGCGCCACGACTCCGTCGGTGCGGGCAGGCTCCGGAGGTCCGATGGGTGTGGGCCCACCACTGCGTCGAGGCAGTACGCCACGTCGCGAATGCGGCGAGCCATGGGGCCCACACACGACAGGTCGAGCAGCCCTGGCGGCGGCGGCCCGCTCGGCACGCGTCCCTGGCTCGTCTTGATGCCCGACAGGCCGCACATCGACGACGGGATGCGAATGGAGCCGCCACCGTCGGATCCGGTGCCGAGCGGCACCATGCCCGACGCAATCGCGGCACCGGTGCCACCCGACGAACCACCGGGGGAACGGCTCAGGTTCCACGGGTTCCAGGTCGCTCCGAATACCGGGTTGTACGTGTCGCCCATGCAGCCGAACTCGGGCGTGTTGGTCTTGCCGACGATGACGGCGCCGGCAGCCCGCAAACGCGCCACTTCGGTGGAGTCGGCGGTGACCGGTGGGGTGTCGCGCAGGTGCATGGCGCCGCGAGTGGTGACAAAGCCCGCAGCGTCGGCCAGATCCTTGACGCCGATCGGGATGCCCGCCAGCGCCCCCACCTCCTCACCGGCATCGAGGCGTTCATCGATGGCAGCGGCCTGCGCTCGAGCTGCTGTTTCGTCGATGGCCACGAAGGCGTTGAGAATCGGGTTCAACGCCTCGATGCGCTCGAGAGCACGTTCGGTTACCGCCGCAGCGGTCAGCGATCGGTCGCGCACCATCGACGCCAGTGCTTCAACCGTCACCGTCCTGAAGTCGGGCACGTCCATGACCGGCCACCTCCCCCGAGGTCCTTCGTCGCGGGACACTAGCGACCGAGCCACAGCAGCACGGACGCGATGGTCAGCGTGCGAACACGGCCCTCACGGGCAGTCCCGCCACCGACCGTGTTCGACCGTTGAGGGGCTGAAACTGCGCCGTCAGCGAGATGATGCGCCGCCGTCGATGGTGATCGAAGTACCGCTCACGTGGCTGGCCCGATCCGAAGCCAAAAAGGCGACCACATCAGCCACCTGCTCGACCGTTCCCGGCGCGGGATCGGCGGGGATCAGTTCTTCCCAGCGGGACTCATCGCCGAACTCGTCGATGGCTTGGCGGCGCAGCAGGTCGCTCATGCGATCGGTGATGATGAGGCCCGGGTTGACGGCCACCACCCGCACGCCGTCGCGCAGGCTCCGGCTGCCCAGCGCCGCGGTCATCGCCACAAGACCGCTGTTGCCCACCGCGCCGGCGATGTAGGACGGCTGCGGACGCAGCGACGCCGCGCCGATGACGTTGACGATCACGCCGCTGCCGCGGGCGGTCATTTGCGGGAGGACTGCCCGGCACAAGTCGATGTAGCCGAAGACCTTCAGGTCCCAGGCGTCGCGCCATGTGGTGTCGTCGACGGTCACGATGTCGCCGCCCGGAATCGCCCCGGCGTTGTTCACCCAGATGTCGACGAGGCCGTCGCCTGTGCCGCTGCCGGCGCAGCCGGTCTCGGCCAGCAGTGTCTGTCGCCCTGCATCCGTAGACAGGTCAACAGCGTGCGTTGTGACGGTCGAATTCGGCGCCGTCGCCCGCACCTCCCCAGCGGCGGCCGCCAGCACATCAGCCGACCGAGCGGCGAGCGCAACATGGCAACCCTCGCTGGGCGAGCGCCACAGCGCAGCCCAGCCCGATGCCCTTCGATGCGCCCGTGATCACAGCGCGTTTGCCTGCCAGCCCCAAGTCCATCGGCTCAACGTAACCCCAGCACCCGACGCATGCGGTGGTCGAAACGAGGCTGCCGGGCGGTTTGGTCGAGAGGGGACCGCGTCTAGAAGAGCTGCGGGTGAGCAGATGACTGCGCGACGGCATATGGATCAGCGTCATCTGGTGCGAGCCGCATACCGCGAATCTGGTGCCAGATGTCCACGAGCTCGTCGGAAGGGCGGTAGCGACGTCCGCGCTTGTCACCGACCGGCGTCAGCAACCCCGACCGCGCCATCGACTGGAGATCCCGTGAAGCCATCCCATCGCTGATCGGTTCGCCATTCGTCGTCTCGGTACGGATGAGGTAGAGAGACCGGCGCACGGTCCAGCCTCGAGCCGCGTCGCAGAGTGTGCCCACGGCTCGTTCGGGGATTCCGCGCTGCTGCGCAAGTTGGCTGCAAACGTCCCACAACGATTCGTATTCGAGAACTCGACGCAGCACCGTGCGCGCCTGGCGGAGATGCGCCGTCAGGCAGAACTCGATCCATCGGCGGGCGCTGCGCTCCGGTGACCATTGACCCGCGGCGACTGCACTCAGGGCCGCGTAGTAGTCCAGCGTTTCGCGGCCGAGGTACTCCTCGATGCTGAGAAACTCGGGTGCAAGTGGGTCGTTGTCCCGGACGGCAGCTGCAGCGAGCATCAGCGTCTGCACGCAGCGTGCCATGCGACCGTTTCCGTCGCTGAAAGGATGTATCAGCACCAAATTGAGATGCGCCATAGCCGCTGCGACCATCGCTGGTACTGCTTCGTCGGTCGCGAGGTCCGCACATTGCTCGAAGAACTCGCCGAGCAGCGTGTCGACGAGACGGCGTTCTGGGGCGTCGTAGACAGACTCACCGTCGGAATCTGCCACCCAGATCGCACCCGGACGCAGCTGACCCGGGTTGTGGGCGAGGTCGTGCTTGATCATCATGAAATGAAGTGACCGCAGGGTGGAGAAGTCGATCGGCAGCGATGCGGCGGCTGACGATTCCGGACTTGGCGAGTCGTGCACGGACCGTTCGCGGAATCGATCTGGCGGAGACACGCCGGCCGCGAGTTGCAACGCATAGGTCATGGCGTCGCGGTAGCCCGCGACTGCGCTGAGCGTGTCTTCGGACACGTCCGCGAAGGGCGCATCGTGGTCGATGACAGCCGCCGCATCCTCAACGCTCGCGTGGTAGCCCTCGATCGAATTCGAGCCCTGCACGGCACGCGCGAACTGAGCGCGTCGAAGCGTGCCGTACCAGCGTCGTCGCATGCGCAGGTATGGCCGCAGCTGCTCCCGCAGGCCTTCGATCTCGTCCGCAACTGCGGCATCCGCCGCAGTCATTTCTGGTACCTCGTAGATCACACGCGTGATATTACTCAGTTATTCGTTATGGGACAATAAATATTAATCGCCACATAACGGTGGATTGTTTATATGTAACACGCAAGGGGAGGCGTATCGGCGCCGTGCGCAAACGGAGCTTGTTGATGCGCTGCCGCGGGCGCAGTTGGCGAGACAGTTCTACGCTCGGCGTATGCGCATTGCCGACGAGGTACGTGACGAAGCCCGGACCTGGCTCGGAGAGCATTGGGATCGGGAACGACCGCTCGCCGAATGGCGCAACCTGCTGGCGGACACCGGTTGGGGCACCCCCTCATGGCCGACGCAGTGGCACGGACGGGGTCTGCCGCCGTCGATGGACGCGGTGGTTGCCAAGGAATTCGAGACCGTCGGCGCGGTCGGTGTCGCTGCGGGCGTGAGCATGTACCTGGTGGCGCCGACGCTGTTGGCCCATGCCAGCGACGAGCTGAAGCACCGCCATCTGCGCCCGATCCTCACCGGGGAGAACAAGTGGTGCCAGCTGTTCTCCGAGCCCACCAACGGCTCAGATCTGGCGGGGCTCGTGACGCGGGCGGACCGCGACGGGGACGAATGGATCGTCAACGGCCAGAAGGTCTGGAACTCGGGCGCCCATAAGGCGAAGTCCGGCATTCTCATGGCGCGTACCAACTGGGAGGTTCCCAAGCACCAGGGCATCTCGTACTTCCTGCTGCCCATGCAGCAAGACGGCGTCGAGGTGCGGCCGCTGCGTCAGATGAACGGGCACGCCACGTTCAACGAGGTGTTCTTCCACGATGCCCGGGTACCGCACGACGAGATGGTTGGCGGCCCCGGCGACGGCTGGCGCATTGGGCTCACGACGCTTGCACATGAGCGTTCTGCAGTGGCCACCCGCCGCCCCCGCTACCCGGCTGACGGCGGTCCGACGGTCGAACAGGCCAAGCGCGAGAGCAATGAATACTTCGCCACCTACAAGTGGTACCCGCAGCGGGCAGGACGGGCCAACCTTGTCATCCCCGAGGCGCAGCGGACCGGCCGCGTACGGAACCCGGTGGTGCGCCAGCAGATCGCTCGGGTGGAGTCACTTCGTCGCATCGCGTCGTGGACGACCAATCGGGCGCGGGCCACCCGCGCCGCCGGCAAGCCACCCGGCCCAGAAGGGTCGCTCACCAAGCTGAACATGTCGGTGACGGCACGTGCCTGCCACGAAGCCCACACGATGATCGCCGGCTCGATGGGCATGCTCGTCGGTCCCGGTTCCAACGTCGATGGCATCGTGTCGGAGATCCTGATGTCCACGCCGGCCATGTCGATCGCCGGGGGCACGGACGAGATCCAGCGCAACATCATCGGCGAGCGGGTGCTCGGCCTGCCCAAAGAGCCCGACGACGCCAAAGACATCCCGTACTCCGACGCCCGCCGCAACTGACACCCCGCCCGACTGCGAGTGCCGAGTAGGTGCAGTTTGTCTTGACACATCTATCGAGTCTTTCGATCTAAGAACATCAGATAATTGAGTTCTTGAGCGAAATATGACTGATTCAAAATCTCTTCTCAGAGAAATAATGCTGCTTTTTGAGTTCTCGGGGCGTTAGCGTCAGATTATGGCTCGAAGAGTCTCCACTCCTTGGCCGACGGAGCCTCGCACCGTCTTCTTTGACGATGTGGCGTCGCGCGACACGCTCACCCGGGCTGTGGCCGATGGCAGGATTCGCCGGCTGGCACCCCGGCTGTACTCCGCTGATCTCGTCAGCGCCGCCGCCGAGATAGTGGTTGCCAACCGATGGCTCATCTTGGGTCGTCTGCTTCCCGGCGCCCTGATCGTCGATCGCTCAGCCGCGCAAGACGGCAGCGTGAGTGGAGGCTGCATCTTCGTCGCATCAGACAGCGGGCGCAAATCCATTCAGTTGCCGGGTATGGAAGTCCGGATCCGCCCTAGTAGGCCCTTGACCGAACCATTTGAAGACCTGCCTTGGCCCAACGGGCTCGCGATGTCCAGTCCGGCTCGCATCTTGGTGGACAACCTCGCCGTCACTCGCGGCCGCAGCGGAAGGACGCCCCGGACACTGTCGCTGGCGGAACTCGAGGACTGGCTGGCCGCCAAAGCCATCACTTGGGGGCCGGAACGGATGTCGCGACTGCGCGACGACGCCACCACCCTCGCCGAGGCCCTGGGCAAAGTTGATCAGGTCGACGAGATCAAGCGTCTGTTCGACCAGTTGGCGGGCGACCAGCCGTTGCGTCCCACAGCCGGCCCGCTATTGCAAGCGTTCACGCATGGTCGCGCCTGGGAT
Organism: Candidatus Poriferisodalis sp.; assembly: GCA_965226645.1. Taxonomy (GTDB): domain Bacteria; phylum Actinomycetota; class Acidimicrobiia; order Acidimicrobiales; family Poriferisodalaceae; genus Poriferisodalis. The sequence goes on along the minus strand of CBDDDL010000002.1, from coordinate 495,075 downwards.
GAACGCAGGGTGGAGATGTTCAACCGACTGGTTCAGGGCTTGACCGGCTATGACGACCCGGATGTGCCCGATTGGCTCCCAGCGGGACCCGAAGCGGAAGCGCTGCCATTCTTCGAGAGCTACTTCTCCAACTACATCGAGGGCACGGTCTTCACGGTGCCCGAAGCCCGTCGCATCGTTGACACCCAGCAACCCCCACCCACTCGCCTAGCCGATGGTCACGACATCTTGGGCACCTATCGCTGTGTCGCCGACACCGTCGGACGCAGGGCCACCGCTGACGATGTTGATGGGTTCCTGCGTCACCTGCGCGAGCGCCATCAGATGATTCTCGCAGGCCGCCCCGAAATGGGCCCGGGGCAGTGGAAGCAGGCACCCAACCAAGTCGGCAGCTACGTGTTCGTCGATCCCCCATTGGTCGAAGGCACGCTGCGTCAAGGTTTTGAGCTGTCCCTCTCGGTTCCCGCTGGCTTCCGGCGCGCGCTCTACATCATGATCATGGTGGCAGAGGTTCACCCCTTCACCGACGGCAATGGGAGGGTGGCTCGCGTGATGTTGAACGCCGAGCTGTCGGCGGTCGATGCCGCGCGGATCATCATCCCGAGTGTGTTCCGCAATGAGTACATCGGCTGCCTGCGGCGCACCTCGACGACACAGGCTGATGATGTTGCCGCACTGATGAGAGTCATGAGCTTTGCGTGGCGATGGACGGCAGCCATGCCCTGGCATGACGCAGGGGCGACCAACGGCCAATTGGAGGCCACCAATGCCCTCCGAGATCCCGACGACGCTGCCTTTGGCAGCATCAAGCTCCAGTTGCCCTAGTGCGCTGCCAGACAGGCTGAGCGCCACTGCGCGACGCTGCGTTGGCGAGCACAGGACCGAGAGATGGACGTACAGACGGCGCGCACCTGCTCGGTACGATCCGGGCGAGGCGACGGGTGCGATCGACGGGCCTGCCAGCGCCCAACGCCCGACCAGTACCGACGGGAGGCAATATGGCCACGCTCGGCATACGACACGCAGTGCTCTGGGTGAGCGACCCTGAAGCCTCTGCCGGCTTCTACACCCAGGCACTCGGGCTGGAGGTCGTGAACCGCTACGGCACCGCCGTGTTCATGGCGTCGCCTGCGTCCAATACCGACCACGATCTGGGGCTCTTCGACGCGGCCGGCGAGGGCGCACCCGCACGGCATGTGGGCCTGTACCACCTGGCCTGGGAAGTCGCCACGCTCGCCGAACTGGCCGAGGCCAAGACACGGCTGGCCGAGATGGGCGCTTTGGTGGGCGAGAACAACCACGGCACCAGTCGCAGCCTGTACTGCCACGACCCCGACGGCATCGAGTTCGAGGTGATGTGGGAAGTGCCGCCCGAGCTCTACGACGAAGACGCGCCGCGCAATATCCCGCTCGATCTCGAAGCCGACATGGCCCGCTGGGGCGCCGACCGACTCAGCCGAGGGGCCACCGCCGCGTAGCGACCGCCCTCGGCGACAATCGTCGCAAGCGCCCCGCTACAGGTCGATCTTGTAGAGCTCGGCGGCGTTGTCCTGCAGGATCCGCTTCTGAACAGTGGGATCGAGATTGCCGATCGCGTCACGCACCCGCTCGACGCTGTGCGGGTAGAGGCAGGTGGGGTGCGGGATGTCGGTCTCGAACATGATCTGGGTGGCCCCGATGTGGTCGATGGCCGGCGCCAGCGTCTGGGACTCGAACCAGAAACATCCGAAGAACTGCCGCCGGAAGTACTCCGAGGGCTTCATCGACAGGTGGGCCAGGTGCTCTGGTGCAGTCTCGCCGCACTGGTAGTCGAGCGCGTCCAGCAGGAACGGGATCCAGCCGACACCGCTCTCCACCGACACGAAGTTGAGATTCGGGTAGCGCTCCGGCACGTCGCTCACGAGCAGGTTCACCATCCAGCGCAGCTGGCCCAGGAAGATCGCGGCTCCGCCGAGGGAGATCTTCACGTCGCCCGACCAGGTGTCATACGGCACCGAGCCAGACCAGTTGATGTCGCCTTCGGAGGCGCCGATGTGGAAGTTGACCGGCATCTCCAAGGCTTCGCAGATCTCCCAGAACGGCCGCCACTCGGGCTGTGCGAAATTCGGCATGCCCGAGTCGTGCGGATTGGAGCACATCACGATGCCCTTGGCACCATTGCGGTGCATGCGGTCGATCTCGAGCACGCTGGCGTCGATGTCCCACCACGGCACCAGCGCCATTGGCAGGATGCGGCCGCCCGAGCGGGCCTGCAGGTCGCTCATCCAGTCGTTGTAGATCTCCACGCAGGCGATGCGCAGCGCCCGATCTTCCACCTTGAGGAAGTTCTGGTTCCCGAACCCGCCGACGTTGGGATACACGATGCCGTGGCTCACACCCATCGCATCCATCAGCTCAAGGCGGGCGTCGCAGTCGTAGGACGCAGCGTGCACCATCTCGATGTCGTGCTTGAGGAACTTCAGCCCGAGCATCTTTTCGCCATCGGGCAGGATCGCCGACACTGCCGAGTCGCCCGCGATCGGGATGTCGCCGTTGACCACCCACTTGCGCTTGCCATTGTGCTCGCGGATCTGCGGCACAAGGTCGCGGTACTTGGCCGGCGCCAAGCTCGTCCACAGGTCGTGCGGCTCGGTCCAGTGAGTGTCTGAGTCGACAATCTTGATGCCCGGAAAGAACTCAGTGATCGGCATGGTGTGCGCGCCCCCCTCGGCGCCGCAGCGACGCCCCAGTCGAAATTACCAGGCATCGTCCCGCCGAAGCTGAGCCGAGAATCCGGCTGTTGTTCGGCCCGTGGGAGCTTGGTCCCCCAAGCCCGCCCGGAACTAACCTCGCCGCGAGGCGAGCTCGCCCGACGTCGAGGAGGCGAACAATGCTGCGACTGACGTTCTTGCTGCGGCGCAAAGAAGGCATGAGCCGGGCCCAGATGCAGGACTACTGGCTCAACGTGCACGGCCCATTGGTGGCCAGCCATGCAGCGATGGCGAAGATGCTGCGCTACGTGCAGGTGCACACCACCGACGACGACCACAGCCGACTGCCGGGCCGACGGGGCGAGATGGAAGAGCCGTACGACGGCGTGGCTGAGGTGTGGTGGGAGTCCCGCCAATCGATGCTCGACGCCATGCGCACCGACGCCGGCCGCGATTTCGATCGGCTGCTGCGTGAAGACGAGCTCAACTTTGCGGACATCAAACGCTCGGTGGCGTACTACGGCTACGAGCTCCCGCAGGTGAACCCGACGCCGGAGAACATCGTCGCCATCGAACGCTCCAGCTTGGTCAAGCTCTATTTCCCCTTGCGGCACCTGCGGTCGCAGAGCATCGAAGAGGCGCAGTGGTACTGGCGTACGCACCACGGCCCCGTCATCCGCCGCCAGGCGCAGTCATCGGGCATCCTGCGCTACCAGCAGGTGCACGCCGACGAGCATGCCTTCACCGCGGCCATCAACGGGTCGCGCAACTCGTCTGTCGAGCCCTACACCGGTCACGCCGAGGTCTGGATGGACCGCAGCGCCATGGGCAATGCAATTCCGGAAAACCGGGCTGCTTCCCGCCGGGCCTACGAGGACGAGGCCAACTTCATCGACTTCGCCCGCTCCACCATGTTCTTGGCGAAAGAGCACGTGATGGTCGACCACCGCTGAGCAACGCCAACGCCGATGGCGTTCGCGAGAGCGTCAGGTGTGTTCTTGGCGGCGGACCACCAGGAACCAGGTGAGGGCGAACGACAGCACCACCAAGATCACGCCCATCAGCCCGGCTTCGGCGATGAACGCATCTTCGAACGAGCCGAAGATGCGGGTGGTCAGCGTCGAGAACCCCAACGGCGAGACGAGCAGGCTGATCGGCAGTTCCTTCATCACCGACAGCAGCACCAGACCGGCGCCCGCCCCGAGCGCAGGGCCCATGACCGGTAAGTCGACGCTCGCGAATCGGCGCACCGGCCCGGCGCCGAGCAAGCGCGCCGAGTCGTGCAATCGCGCGGGCACGCTGCGCACCGCGACCACGCTGACGCCCATCGCAAGCGACCCGAAACGCACGATGTAGGCGAAGATCAGCAGCGCGGTCGTGTCGCCGAACAGCTCCAGTATCAGGTCGGTCCGCAGCGTCCAGAAGCGCATCGACAGCGCAATGAGCAGACCGGGCAGCGCAAACGTGCTGATGACCACTGCATGCGCCACAGAGCCCGTGCGAGATCGGTGGCGCCCGACCAGCATCGCGATGGGAAGCACCGCAGCGACAGAGATCAGTGCTGCTGCGACGCTCACCCAGACCGTGTTGAACGTGGCGTCGGCAATGCTCCGATAATCGACGGCGAGCGCCCGATCGCCGGTGATTGAGCGCAGCACACCCCGCTGGGCCCAATCCAGCAAGGCAATGAAGGGAGCGCCCACGCTCGCGAACACCGTGAGCGCCACCGCTGCCACAGCAAGGGGCCGCCAGCGTCCCAGGTGATAGTCGAGCGGCCGATGGCTGCCCGAGCGTGCGCCGTCGGGAAGGCGGCGCGAGAACCGGCGTTCGGCCAGCACCACCGCCGCAGCCAATACCAACAGCATCAGGCTGAGGGCCAGCGCCACTGGTGGGTTGGCTAGGTAGTTGGTGGCGATGGCCCGGGTCAGCGTGTCGTAGCGCATCAACTGCACGGCACCGAAATCGCTCAGCGTGTACAGGAAGACCAGCAGGGTGCCCGCACCGATTGCGGTGCCTGCGTGCGGCAGGCAGATGCGCCGGAACACCGCGAACGCGCTGTCGCCGAGCAGCCGGGCGCTTTCTTCGAGGCTGCCGGGCAGCTGCCGCAGTCGTGCCGCGACCGGCAGGTACACGTAGGGGTAGGTCAGCAGCAGCAGCACTAGCCAGGCGCCGAAGAACCCCCGCAGCTCCGGCACCGTGGTGATGCCGATGCGTGCGAGCAGGTCGTTGGCCAGCCCTCCCGGGTTGAGCGTGCGAATGAACGCGGCAGCGCCGACGAACGTCGGGTACACGAGCGGAAGCGGCAGCAGCACTCGCCACAATCGGCGCAACGGCAAGTCGGTGCGCGCAGTCAGCCATGCGAGGCCCGTGCCGAGCACCAGCGCGCACGCGGCGACCGAAATCGCGAGACGGAGCGTGCGCCACAGCGGGCCGAGGGTGCGGGCACTCCAAAGCAGCCCATCGGGACCGGTGCCGTCGCGCAGTGCCCGGTACACCAGGTACACGCCGGGGAAGGCGAACACACACGCCAGCGCCACGCCGGCGACGCGCAGGGCCGTCGGGGCGCTGCTGCGGCCACGCCGGGCTGCTTGGATCATCTCACCGCTTCGTTCGGACTGGCGTCACTGGTTCAGGATGCCGCTGGCCTCGATGATCTCCGTGGAGCGGGCGAAGCCCTCGCCGAGCGAGTCGAAGTTGATGCTTGCGATCTCGGGACCTTGCAACGCTGGCAGGACGTCAGCGGGAGCGACCCCGGCAGCAAGCGGGTATTCGAGTGTCTCCCCGCTGAAGTAGCGCTGCGCGGGCTCGCTCAGCAGGTAGGCGATGAACTCATTGGCAGTCTCGGTGTAATCGCTGGAGGCAGTCACGGTGGCGGCCGTGATGATGAGCAGCGAGCCGATGTCGTCGCCGGCGAATTCCCAGTTGGCCGCCCTGTGGTCGTCGCCCACCGCTTCGGCAACTTGGTACTGGTAGTAGTGGTTCACGAGGCCCATGTCGATCTCGCCCCGACCCGTGGCTTCCACGACGGCCCGGTTGTTGGGGTAGTAGCGGGCATCGTTGGCGACCATGTCATCGAGCCATTGCACCGCCAGATCGGTGCCGTGCTGGTTGCGGAATACCGTGAACCAATCGACGAATGAACCATTGGTGGCTGGGATTGCCACACGTCCGCGGTAGCGCTCGTCAGTGAGGTCGAAGACGGACTCTGGCAACTCGTCGGGTGCGACGCTGTCGAGGTTGTAGACGAGCACGCGCTTGCGGCCCGTAAAGCCGACCCACGTTCGCGCGCCTGAGCGGTTCTCCTCGCTCACGAGCCCCAGAACGTCGGAGTCGATGGCGGCGAGCAGTCCCTTGCCCTCGAGGAATCCCACCGGGCCAGGTGAGCGTGACAGAAACACATCCGCTGCGGTTCGGTCGCCTTCCTCGGCCAGCAGCAGGGCCAAGTCGGTTGATGCACCCCATCGGACAGCCACCTTGATGCCGGTCTCGCACTCAAAGGCGTCGAGCACAGGCTGGATCAGGTTCTCGGTGCGGCCTGAGTAGAGAGTGAGCTGGCGATCGCCGGCATCTTGGCATTCGCCGTCGTAGATCGCCGCAGCAGGGCCCTCGAGCATGCGTGCCGAGCCACACGCCGCTGCGAGTGCTGCGACCGCAAACGTGATCGCAACCCAGCGACGATGCGGCCTGGCACTGCCGGGTTGGTGCGTTGAACGAAGGAATGAACGGATCGCCGTCTGCATGGCGGGGCACTATAGCCAGAGTTTCCGTTTTGTGTAAAGTAACCCTAACGAGTTCTGTCAGGCAAAGCGCAGCGGCGACGCGGCACTCCAGTCCACGGGTTGTTCGTCGAGGTTGATGGACAGCCGATTCCAGATCAGCTCGACTCCTGCGGCTTTGTCGCCTTCGGCTGCGTTGACGATCAACTCATACATGGCGCCGTCGGTCTCGCTGCCCGGACGAGCCAGCAGTGCCATGAACGCCTCGGCCATCTCGCACGGCTCGAGCATGCGCGGCTGCCAGCGGCCGAAGACGCGCTCGTTGTCGGCGTAGGAGCTCGTCATGCCGGTACGCACGAAGGGCAGCAGCAGCGTGAAGCAGTTCACCAGATCCGCGCTGCGCCCCAGGTTCACCTTGAGCACCTTCGGCAGCTGCAGCACTGCCCAGTTGCTCAGCGCGTAGCCAGGCACGGATGGCCCGGGGTCGACGGCCTGGCGCGAAGACACGTACACGAACTGCGCGGGCTCATCGTGATAGACGGCCTCGCCGGCCCACAGGTGCGTTGACGCCAGGAAACCGTCGACTTTGGTGTCCAGCACAAGCCGTGACTCATCGAGGTTGTCAATGAAGTGCTGGCGCACCCGGGCCCGGCGCAGCGACGTGGATTCGCCCTCCACCTGCCGCAGGGTTCGTCCCAAGTTGTAACCCGTCTCGGTCAGCCCCGAGTTGCAGATGATGAGGTTTGGCGGCAGGCCGCCCATCTGGTCGATGACATAGCTGCGAATCGCCCACAGGTCGCGCAGGTTGGTGACGTCGGCTTGAACGGGGAAGGCACGGACGCCCTCATTTCGCAGCCGGTCGACGAGGTCGAAGCCGTCCTCGTAGCTGCGATGGAAGTGAACGCCGACTGACTCGGCGCCATTCAGACCAGTGCTGAGCGCGAATGCCTGCCCGATGCCGCCGTCCTTGCCGGCGCCGGTGATGAGCACACGCTTGCCTTCTACCCCGGTGCGGAACTCATCGAAGCGGAACGATTCAGTCGGCGCGGTGTATGCCATGGGAGTGCTCCTGAGGTTCCGCTCGGCCTTTTAGCGACCGGTCCACACAGGATCGCGCTTTTCGACGAACGCCCGTGGCCCTTCCAGGAAATCTTCGGTGCCGAGGATGTTGCGAAAGTGGTCCTTGGTGATCTCCCAGCCGTCGTCCTCAGAACGAGCATGGCTTTCGAGCACGACCTGGCGGCTTTCGCGTACGGCTTTGGGCGCGTTGGCGATGATGCGCTCCGCCAGCGCAATCGCCCCTTCGACGACCTCGCCCTCGGCTGCCATCTCGTTCACGAGCCCGAGCTGGTAGGCGCGCTCGGCCGAGATCGGATCGCCGGTCATTGCCAGTTCTAGCGCCACGTTGCGGCCCACCACCTGTGGCAGTCGGAACAGCCCGCCAGCTGCGGCGACCAGCGAGCGCTTCACTTCGGGAATGCCGAAGCGGGCTCGCGGCGACGCCACCACCAAGTCGCACGACAGCACGATCTCGAGGCCGCCGGCCAGCGCAGCGCCGTCGACCGCAGCAATGATCGGCTTGGTCCGCGGGTAGCGAGCCAGTCCGGCGAAGCCGCCCTTCTCGGTCTCGATCGGTTTCTTGGCCGCGACTGATTTCAGATCGGCGCCGGCGCTGAACACCGTGCCGGTTCCCGCCAGGATGCCCACCCACACGTTGGGATCGGCTTCGAACGCGTCCAGATGGGCCTCCATTTCAGAGGAGACCTCGTGGCTGATTGCATTTCGGGCTTCGGGCCGGTTCAGCGTGAAGATCGCAATCCGGCCTTGTGTTTCGTAGTCGACGACCATTGCGTCAATCTACGCAGGCTCGGCCCCGGTGGCGTGTGGCCTAGCGGCGGATATCGGGGGCACCGAGGCGGGCGGCGTCGGCGGTGTGGTCGTCGGGGCGAGTCTGGCTGTCGCGTTCGGCTTCGACTCGGGCGCGGTAGTGCCAGATCTCGCGCTCGATGGTCTCGGGAGACCAGCCCAATTCGGCGCCCATCAGTTCGGCGGTGTCCGCGGCAACGTCGACGCCCCGGTCCCACGACTCGACAGACAAGCGAGTCCGCCGCGTCAGCACATCGTCGAGATGCAGCGCGGATTCGGCGCGAACCGCGTGCACAACCTCGGCGCGCAGGTAGGTGTGACCTGGCGCCAGCGGCTTGGCGAGATCCGCCCTCTCGGCGATCAGCGCGACCACCTCGTCGATCAGATCGCCATGGCGCTCGAGCAGGTCCATCGCCGTCGGGCGGTCGAGGCCCGCGGCAGCGGCAATTTCGTCGTACCGCCGCCGCCGCTGCTCGTAACCGGCTGCTCCCACCAGCGGTGTGGCAATCGTCGCAGAGCGCCGTGACGCAGCGTCGCGGCGAGGTCGCCGCCGCGTGCCGCCCTGCGCCGGCTTGCGACCGCGTGCTTCGTCCGCCTCCGCCAGTGCAGCCTCGACGCTGTCGGCGGCCATGACCCGGTACGTCGTGTACTTGCCCCCCGCAACCGACACCAACCCGGGCGCCGCCCGTGTCACCGTGTGCTCGCGGCTCAGCTTCGCGGTCTCGTTTATGTCGCCCGCGATCAGCGGCCGCAGCCCCGCATACACGCCGGTGACGTCATCGCGCCTGAGCGGTGTAGCCAGCACGCCATTCAGACGCTCCAGCAGGAGGTCGATGTCGGCGCTGCTGGCGGCGGGGTGGGCGTAGTCGAGGTCCCAGTCGGTGTCGGTGGTGCCGATGATCCAGCGTTCGCCCCACGGCACCACGAACAGCACGCTGGGCGGCGTCGGCACGATCAGCCCGCAGTCGAGATCGATGCGCTCTTTGGGCACCAGGAGGTGAATCCCCTTGGACGCACGGATGTTGGTTCTCGCGGTGCCGTCGACGTCGTTGGGGGGCCCGGCGAGCTCTTCGATCTGGCTGGTCCACACCCCGGTGGCGTTGATGACAGCGTCTGATTCAAGCCGAATTGTGCGCCCGGTCTCGCCGCAGTGCGCCACGACGCCGCTCACACGGCCGTCGCGAACGATCAGCTCCTGGGCGCGGGTGGACGTCAGAATGCGTGCCCCGTGCGCAGCGGCAGTCCGCGCCACCGCGATGACCAGCCGTGCATCGTCGGTCTGACCGTCCCAGTAGGTGATGGCGCCACGAACGACGTCAGTGTCGAGTGCCGGCGCGAGGCAGGCGGTGCCGCGCCGGAACAGATGACGGTGCGATCCGATCGAATGCTTGCCTCGGCCTGCCATCAGGCTGTACGCCAAGATGCCGGCCCCCGTGAACAGCCGCTCGCGCCAACCGCGTCGCAAGGGGTACAGGAACTGCACGGGCCGTACGAGGTGTGGAGCCAACGAGCCCAGCAGCAGGCGCCGTTCTGTCAGAGATTCGCGGACCAGCCCGAATTCGAGCCGCTGCAGGTAGCGCAGCCCGCCGTGGATCAGCTTCGAGGACCGGCTCGACGTGCCGGACCCCAAGTCGCGCTGCTCCACCAACGCGACGCTGCGGCCTCGCAGCGCGAGGTCCAGCGCACACCCCACGCCGGTGATGCCGCCGCCGATGACGACGACATCGACGCGGCCACCGTCGAGCTCGTCGAGCCAGGCGGCGCGCTGGGCCGGCCCCAGGCGACTGTCGCCCGCGGCGAGAGATTCGCCTGTCTCGGTGGAATTCGTCACTGTGGGGTCAGTCGAATTCACCCGGAAGGTGCCGGCGCGTCGCCCACCCGAACAGGTTCCAGCCGAAGTCACCCCGTGTCAGGTCGTTCTGGGCGATCCTCGCCGCAACGGCTGAGATGGGGATGCCTTCACGCGCCTTCATCTGCACTTCGGCCACCCGTTCGGCGAGAACGAACCAGCCGATGGCATCAGCAGGGCTCGACCCGACCGTCAGCAGGCCGTGATTGGCGAGGATCGCCGTACGGCGGTCTCCCAATGCCGCCGCGATGCGCTTGCCGCCGTCGGTCGAGAGGATCTGCACTTCTTCGTCGTCGAAGAGCACATGGTCCTCGAAGAAGCATGTCGCTTCCTGGTTGATGGGCTCGATCATCCGACGCTCGGCGGAGAAGGGCGTGCCCCACTGGGTGTGCGTGTGGGCTGCCGCGCCGATGTCGGGACGTGCCTCATGGATGGGGTGATGGATGTAGTAGGCGCTTGCATTGATGGGTGCCGGGTGCCCCTGCTGGTCGACGGCGGTGCCGTCTGGGCCGACGAGCACCAAGTCGTCGACGGTGGCCCGCTCGAATGTGACCCCGTAGCGCAGCAGCCACATGTGATGTGGCTTCAACGGGTCACGGCAGGTGATGTGCCCGTCGCCAAGCTCGCCCCATCGCAGCACGCCGAACAGGCGGTACGCGAGTGCCAGATCGGTGAGCAGCCGAGATCGTTCGGCAAGCGGATCGGCCTCAAAGGGCTCGGTCGTCTCCGCAGTCAGATAGCGAGCGTTCACGTAGCGAATTCTGCCACGGGCGGCACCGCCGCTGTCACCAGCATCGAGGATGCGAACTGGTCTCGGCTGTCGGCGCGTGAGCGCGCGATCGCGGGGTCTCATGGCAACCGTCACGTTGGATCGACTGACGAAGAAATACCCCAAACTGTCGCGGGCGCCATCGGACGCAGAGGGTTGGGTCATTGCTCGGTCGCCGCTCGATCAGCCCGGATGGATTAGGCGAACTCGTGAGCCAGGTGGCGGCGGGTGGCCCAGCCGAACAGGTTCCAGCCGAAGTCACCTCGCGTCAGATCCTCCTGGGCGATGCGCGCCTCTTCGACTGAGATCGGGATGGCCTCGCGGGCCTTCATCTGCACTTCGGCCACCCGTTCGGCCAGCACGAACCAGCCGACGGCGTCAGCCGGGCTCGATCCGACCGTCAGCAGGCCATGATTGGCCAGGATCGCCGTTCGGCAGTCGCCAAGGGCAGATGCGATGCGCTCGCCGTCAGTCGACAGGATCTGCACCTCTTCGTCGTCGAAGAGCACGTGGTCGTCGACGAAGCAGGTTGCTTCCTGGTTGATCGGTTCGATCATTCGGCGTTCGGCCGAGAACGGCGTGCCCCACTGGGTATGTGTATGGGCGACGGCGCCGATGTCGGGCCGTGCCTCGTGGATGGGGTGGTGGATGTGGTAGGCGCTGTTGTTGATCGGTGCTGTGCGCCCGTGCTGGTCGACGGCGGTGCCATCGGGCCCGACGAGCACCAGATCGTCGACAGTGGCCCGTTCGAAAATCACTCCGTAGCGCAGCAGCCACATGTGATCGGCCCGCACCGGGTCACGGCAGGTGATGTGCCCGTCGCCCAGCTCGCCCCAGCGCAGCACGCCGAAGAGGCGGTAGGCACGGGCCAGATCGGTGAGCAGGCGGGCTCGCTCGGCGAGCGGATCGGCCTCGAAGGGTTCGGTCGCTTCCGCAGCTTGATCGCGAGCGTTCATGTCGCGAATCATGCCACGGGCGGCACCGTCACCGGTGTCGGCGGTGCGAACTAGCCTCGGCTATTGGCGCGTGTGCGCATGATCGCGGGGTCCCATGGCAACCGTCACGTTGGATCAGCTGACGAAGAAGTACCCCAACGGGTTTGTCGCTGTCAGCGAACTTGACATCGGCATCGCTGACGGCGAGTTCCTCGTTCTTGTGGGTCCATCGGGCTGCGGCAAGTCGACGGCTTTGCGGATGGTTGCTGGTCTCGAAGAGATCAGCGACGGCGAGTTGCAGATCGACGGGCAGCGGATGAATGAGGTCGAGCCCAAAGACCGCAACATTGCGATGGTCTTCCAGAGCTACGCGCTGTATCCGCATCTGGATGTTGCCCGCAACATCGGCTTCCCGCTCAAGCTGGCCGGTGTGCCGAAGCAAGAGGCAGAAGCGAAGGTTCTCGAAGCGGCACGCCTGCTCGAACTCGAGCCGTTGCTGTCCAGCAAGCCGGCGCAGCTGTCCGGCGGTCAGCGTCAGCGTGTCGCTATGGGTCGGGCAATCGTGCGCGACCCTGCCGTGTTCCTGATGGACGAGCCGTTGTCGAACCTCGACGCCAAGCTGCGCGTCCAGATGCGGGCCGAGATCACGAGCCTCCAGCATCGGCTCGGCGCCACCACCATTTACGTCACTCACGACCAGGTCGAGGCGATGACGATGGGGGACCGCGTGGCAGTCCTCAAGGACGGACTGCTCCAACAAGTGGCAGCGCCGACAGATCTCTACGAGCAACCCGACAACTTGTTCGTTGCCGGCTTTATCGGCGCACCGGCGATGAACCTGCGCATGGCGCGCCTGTCGAGCGGAAACGATGGCTGGCAGTTGCAGCTGGGGTCCCAGACACTGGGCCTCGCGGATTCTGTGTTCGACGCACACCCCGCGCTGCGGGGTTACGACGGCGCAGAGGTCGTGGTGGGTATCCGGCCCGAGGCCATTGATGACGCATCCGTGGGGGACGCTGACGGACGTTCCCGCCTGAGGGCGGTCGTATCTCTCACCGAAGCGCTCGGTTCGGACTTGCTGCTGCACTTCCCTCTCGATGCGCCTTCGGTGGAGGCAGGCGATCCAGACACGCTCGAAGGCATCGACGACCGGATGGTGATCGCGCGGGTGAACCCGCGAAGCACAGCGCGCCCCGGCACAACAGTCGAGCTCAGCGTCGACACCGAGAACCTGCACTTCTTCGACCCGCAGACCGAGCTGACCATCCGCACCTGACGTTCCCGCCAACCCGCTCAGGGCTCTCGGGGCGCGTGTCCGGCCGAAGGGCAGATCTAGATGATTAGTTCCAAGGTTTTAGTGGTCGTATGCGGTCAGTGAGCGTGCTGGTCGGGTGTGTCGGTAGGTCTCGTTGTGCCAGAAGGCGGCGGTGAGGGCGAGGAGGCGGGTGCCGATGCGCACGGCGATGCCGGCTTTGGTGCGTGCTTTGTGGCGTTCGAGGGTGAGCTGGCCTTTGAGGGTCTGGATGATCGATTCGATGATCTGGCGCAGGGGCCGCAGGAGTTTTGCGCCGGGACGTGGGGCCTCGGTTCGGGTGGCGGGGCGCAGCAGGGTGATGCCGGCGTCGTTGAGGTCGGCCTCGAACGCTTTGGAGCGGTAGCCCTTGTCGGCGATGAGGGTCTGGCCCGGCCGGGCGATGCGGGCCGCGGCGATCATGTCCGCGCAGACCTCGCGTTCGTCGGCTTTCGCGCCGGCGAGCGCGAACGCGATCGGCAGCCCCGCCGGCGTGGCGACAAGATGCAGGCGCAGGCCCCAGAACCAGCGGGAATGCGACGCGCAGTAGCCGTATTCGGCCCAACCCGCGAGGTCAGAGCGCTTTCGGGTCTCGCGGCTGGTGCCGCACTCGACCGGCGTGGAATCGACCAGCCACACGTCGTCGTGCCACGACTCGCACTCGCGTGCGAGCCATCCCATGACACGAGCGATCATCTCACCGCTGCGCCGCAGCCGCTTGTTGTAGCCGTCGCGGTTCGGAAGGTACGGGAACCACGGCCGCAGATGCGCTTTCGCGTAGCGCACGAACTGCGACTCGTTGTCATAGCCCAGCAGCGCCGAGATCACCGCCAGGGTGACCAGCTCCGCGTCCGACAGCTTCGGGGCGAACCCCACCACAGGCCGCTCGGGAGCCCAATGAGGGTTCTGCGCCAACAGGTCATCGATCCTCACATACAGTGCGGTCGCGAGGGTGTCCAAGTCCGGGCCCATGCTGAGAACCTCCAAGATCGAAGCGTGAATACACACCCCGAGCTTGGACACCCTCACCCCACCACAGGTGGACCCGACCCCTTGGAACTAATCATCTAGGGCTGCCAGAGCTTGCGGTGGGGCAACGTTTCGAGTACGAGGCGGCCGAACAGGTCGCACTCGGCGATGTGCGGATAGCCGGACAAGATGAAGGCGTCGATGCCGACATCGGAGTAGGCGCCGAGTTTCGCGGCAACTTGGTCGGGGTCGCCGACGATTGCAGCACCGGCTCCGCTGCGTGCCCGACCGATGCCTGTCCAGAGCCCCTCTTCTGCGAAGCCGTCGCCGTCGGCGCTCTCGCGCAGCTGTGCCTGCCGCTGAACCCCGACCGACGCGGAGTCGAGTGCCCGGGACCGGATCGCCGCTCCTGTGTCGTCGTCGAGCTGGCTGACAAGTCGCTGGGTGGCGTCGACAGCCTCGGCGGTGGAGGGGCGCACGATCACGTGCGATCTCAAGCCGAAGCGCAACTCACGCCCGACCGCTGCAGCTCGGTCGCGCATCTCGTTGACCGTCGCAGCAACGCCTGCCACGGTGTCGGGCCACGTCAGGAAGACATCCGCTGCGACTGCAGCGGTGTGCTTGGCGTCGTCAGAGAAGCCGCCGAAATAGAACGGCGGGCAGTGGCCGCTCACCGTGCCGATCCGGGGCGGGTCGAGCTGGACCGAGACGAACTCGCCGTCGAAGTCGACCGGCTGGCCGTCGAGCAGGGTGCGCAGCACCGCCATGTATTCGCGGGTGCGCTGGTAGCGGGGCGCTGACGGTAGCGGGGCACCGGGCAGGTCGCTGGAGATGATGTTGATGGTCAGCCGGCCGCCGGACATCTGGTCGATGGTGGCGAGCTGGCGGGCCAGCTGGGGTGGCCACAGTTCGCCCATCCGCACCGCCAGCAGCAGGTTGATCCGGCTCGTGCGGGTGGCGATGGCCGCGCCGAACGCACTGGCATCAATGCCGAGCGCGTAGCCCGACGGCAGCAAGACGTTGTCGAAGCCGTTGCGTTCGGCTGCTTGGACAATGTCCGCGCAGTGTTCCCACGAGCTCGCCAGCGCGGGGTCTGGCACGCCCAGAAACTCGTAGTCGTCGTCGCAGAGCGCCGAGAACCACGCAACTTCGGGCAACGGCCGATCACTCGTCATGTCGCCGCTGCAGCATTGAGCACATCGTCCAGCATGACCGGCCGACCCTCGTCGATGGAGCGATGGGCGGCGTGACCGATGGCAACCGACCACAGCCCGTCGTCGGGCGTGCTCTCGGCCGCAGTGCCGCCGATCATGGCGTCCCGAAAATGCTCCAGCTCGATGAACGACGAGCCGTGGTGATGTCCTTCGACTGGTGCCGTCGACGTCACTTCGCGCTCTTCGACGTTGCCGATCCAATCCCGTCCGCGCACGCCGACGCGCAGCATCGAGGATGGCACGAGCGCTTCGAGCTTCCCGTCGTCCCCGACGACAGAGATCTCCTCCTGATTCCGGGTTGCGTCGGCGAACATGCACAGGTCGAGCAGGGCCCGGGTGCCTGAGGCGAAGTCCACGATCACGAACGCGTTATCCAAGAGGTCGGGCACTTCGCCGCCGTAGCTCTCGTCGAGATGGTTGAGATCCTGGCCGCCGGAGGCGAAGACGCGCACCGGGTCGCTGCGGACGATCAGCCGCATGAGATCGAAGAAGTGGCAGCACTTCTCCACCAGCGTTCCGCCCGTGTTGCGATTGAAGCGGTTCCAGTCGCGCACCTTCGGCTGGAACGGAAACCGGTGCTCACGGATCGCGACCATGCGGACCCTGCCAACGGTGCCAGCGTGGGTCTCACGAATCAGTTCGGCCACCGGTGCGATGTAGCGGTACTCCAGGCCCACCCATACCAGTGGAGGGGTGGTCAACACTGCGACGCCGTCGATGATCTTTCGGCAGTCCGCGAGTGTCGTAGCGAGCGGTTTTTCCACCAGCTGCGGCAGTCCTGCGGCAGCGATGTCCAGCACAATGTCAGTGTGCAGGTGGTTCGGTGTCGCCACCACCACCGCGTCGCACGCGTCGGAGTCCAGCAACTCTCGATGGTCGCCGAATCGCAGCACGTCGGCGCTGGTGCCGAGCAGATGCTGGGCGGCATCCAGCGACGGCGTCCAGTTGTCGCACAGAGCGGTCACCTCGGCGCCGTCCAGCGCCATGAGGTTGGCAATGTGTTCACGCCCCATCATCCCGGTTCCGATGACGCCGAACCGCAACGGCCGGCTCGATGCAGCCCCGCTGTCGCCTATGGCAAGGGCGCTCATGGCAAGGGCATCCCCTCGGACGCCTCGACGAGGTCGTAGACGTCGTTGCGGTCGAGATGGACCCGCAGGGCTGCCTGTGCCGCTGCCAGTCGGTCGATCCGCTGCGTGCCCACAATTGCGACCGGTGCCGTCGGATGCGCCAGGACGAAGGCCAGACACACCGCAGCACGGTCGACGCCCTCGCGTTCGGCCAATTTGTCGAGCGTTTCGAGCAGCTCTGGCCGCACGCCTCCGTCGTCGCCCTCGAAAAGGAGTCGCCCGCCTGCAAGCGGGTTCTGTCGCATGAGTCGCCCGCCTGCAAGCGGGCTCCATGCCAGCGGCACCATGCCGGTCTCGGCGCAGAGGTCGAGCGTGCCGTCGCGCATCGGATCGAGGCATGCCACCGAGAATTCGGGTTGCGTCGAGACGAGCGGATGGTCGAGATGAGCCGCCAGAGCCCGGGTTTGCGCCGGCGTGTAGTTCGACACGCCGACGGCGCTCACCTTGCTGGTTGCGACGAGCCCGTCCAGCGTGTCGGCAAGTTCGGCAGGGTGCGTGAATATGTCGGGCCGGTGGATTTGGTACAAGTCGATACGGTCCGTGCGCAGACGTCGCAGCGAGGCGTCGCACGCCGCCCGCAGTGCCGCTGCGCCCGAGTCGTACGGGAGCGGCGGAACGATGCCCCCCTTTGTGGCGAGGACCATCCGCTCCCGCAACTCGGGCCGGGCATCGAGCACGGCACCGAGGTTGGCTTCGCACGCACCGAAGCCGATGCCTCCCCAGTCCAGGCCATAGACATCGGCGAGATCCACGAGGTTCATGCCACAGTCCAGACCGGCTTCAACGAGCGCCGCATTGGCGCCGACATCGCTGTTGGTGAAGCGCCACAGCCCCAGCGCGAGCGGTCCGACCTCAGGTCCGTCTGGCCCCAGGCGCCTCGGCGCAGCCCGCACAAGCCCCGCCTGTGCATCGGAGTTCATCGTGGATTCCTCGGCTCTGTCGTCGGTCGGGTCACGGCGCAGTCTGCCGGGACGATCCCGACGGCGTGCGCTGGGATCTCGTTGTGTTGTCAGAAAGCCGCGGCGTGGCTCAGGACTTCACTGAACCTGCCAGCAAGCCCCTCACGAAGAAACGCTGCAGGCCGAAGAACACGAGCAACGGCACGCCTGCTTGGATGAACGCGCCGGCCGACAGCACGTGCTCCCGCAGTCCGAATTCGCCGGCCAGCGAAGCGATGCGAATGGTGGCGGGCCATGCCTCGCCGTTCGCGCCGATCATCGTGATGGCCACCAGGTAGTCGTTCCAGGTCCACAGGAACTGGAAGATGGTGAACGCAGCCAGTGCGGGCACCGACAGCGGCACCACGAGCCGCCAGAAGATCGTGACGTGTCCGGCGCCGTCAATGCGCGCCGCTTCGAACAGTTCACCGGGCAACGACGCGATGTAGTTATGCAGGAGGAACACGGCGAATGGCATGGCGAACGCGGTGTGGGTGAGCCAGACGGCCGCTGCAGAGCCGGCAAGATCGAGATCGGGCAGCAAGGTGAGCGTGAACTCCGTACCTGGCAGGGTCCAGTGCGCGCCGCCCGAGTACAGCTGCAGCAGCGGAAGCAGCGCTACCTGGTTCGGCAGCGCCAGCAGCGAGACAAAGCCGATGAACAGCCATTCGCGGCCCTTGAACGGGATCCACGCGAAGGCGTAGGCCGCCATCGCTGCGATCGCCACCGGGATCACCGTGGCAGGAATAGCGATTGCGAACGAGTTCACCAAGGCCCGAGCGAGCCCGCCGGTCTGTTCGGTGCCCAGCACTTCGGTGTAGTTGGCGAATGTCCAGCCGCCCTCGGTGAACGACACCCACCATCCGCTCCCTCGCTGTGCGTCACGGGTGCGGAACGAATTCAGCAGCAGGCTGCCTGCGGGGACGCTCCACGCGATGACCAGCAGCCACAGCAGCCACGACGGGATACGGCGCAACGTGCCGTAGACGAGCTTGCCGGCGCGGTCCACCGGCCCGGTGCTGCGGTCCACGGTTGCGATGCTCATGCGTCTGCTCGCTGCATGCGTCGGATGTTGAAGGCCATCGCAGGCACGACTGCCAGGAACAGCACCACCGCCAGGGCGGAGCCGAGCCCGAAGTTCAGCTCGGTGAAGGCGCGCTGCCACATCTCGTTTGCGATGACCTGGGTGCCGAAGTTGCCTGCCGTCATCACCTTCACGATGTCGTACACCTTCATGACCAGCACGATGAGTGTGGTTGCCACGACGGTGATGGTGGGCACGATGGTGGGCATCGTCACGTGCCAGAAGGTCTGCCGCTCGGTTGCACCGTCCACCCGAGCAGCTTCAAGCAGCTCGGACGGCACGGACTTGATGGCGGCGGACAGGATGACCATGGCGAATCCGGTCTGGATCCACACGAGCACCACCATCAGCCAGACGTTGTTGAACGGGGCTTCCTGCAGGAAGAGAATGGTTCCGGCGATGTGCTCTCCGTTGGGACCCGGCAATGAACCGCCCACGCCTGGGCCCAAGAATCGGTAGATCAGCCACAGCACCGGCACGGCGCTCACGGCCGCTCCGACGGCGAGACCGATCTGCCGCCGCCGCAATCCGAATGCACACAGACCCACCAGCGCAAGCGTCACAGCGCCGAGGAGGGCAACGGCCACCCATGACCCCATCGTGCGCGGCCGCAAACCGCCCAGCGCGGCCCAGATGGCATTCAGCACACCCGTTTGGGGCTTCTGCGGCGGCCGCGCAATGTACATGAAGCGCCAAATGATGCCTGCGCCGACGAACGAGATGGCCATCGGCAAGAAGATGAGGCTCTTCGCGACCGACTCCCACCGGACCCGGTCGGCCAGCACAGCCGCGGCGAGGCCAAGTCCGGTCGAGAGCACGGTGACCACCACTACCCACCACAGGTTGTTCATCACCGTGCCACGCAACGTCGAGAACACGGCGAATGAGAGCACGAACAAACCGATGCCGATCGGACCGATCACTGATGGCAACGGTTCGAGCACCCTGCCCCGACGGCGACCGGCAATCATGCCGATCAGCAGGCCCGCTGCTACCAGCGCGACGGCGGCGAAGAACAAGCGGCTTGTGAAGATGTCGGCCCAGCCGCTCAGGTCGATGCTCTTCTCGTTGGTCAGGATCTCGCCGTAGTTGGCCAAGCCGACCCATTCGACAGCGCGTTCGTCGAACACTGACAAGTAGATGGTTCGGAGCAGCGGGATCACCAGTCCGATCGCCACAAACAGCACCGCTGGGCCCAAGAAGGTGACGATGCGGCCCCGCTCGGTGAGGCGTTCGCGGGCAGGGGCACTCGGTGACACCACAGTGCCGAGCCCCGCACCAACGATCAAGCCAGCAGCCGCGCCGCCGATGGCCCACAACAGGATCGGCCCGGGTGCCACGTCGTTGCCGGCCAGCACAACCCCGACGACAGCGCAGACAACTGCGCCACTCACTGCGGTAAAATACCGCCAGCGATCAACGGCGAGATCGAACAGCCAGTTCGCTCCGACGAACAGCGCTGCGCTCGCTCCTATGGCGATGACAACGCTCGCCAGCGCACCCCCGAGAGCGCCCATCGGTGCAGTCTTACAGGCGCGCGCGGTGCCGGTGCGCCCGCCCGGACTGCCGGTCGGTGGCCGTCGATGCGCGAGCCGCCGCTGTCAACGGCAGAGGCCGACCCGCTGGTGCGGGCCGGCCTCCGGTCCGATGTCTGGTTGTTGTTGCTGATGCGCTCGGGTTCGCCCGCCGGAGTGAGCAAACCGTCACGTGTCAGCAATGATTATCGGGGCCAGGAATCGTCGATGGCAGCGAAAGCCTCGGCGACTGTCTTGTCACCGTTGACTGCGCTGGTGCCCTCTGACCAGAAGGTGCCTGCACCGACAGCTGCCGGCATGAGGTCGGAGCCGTCGAACCGGGCCGGGCTGGCCGTCTGCAGGATCTGCACGAATGACTTCTCGAGATCGTTGTAGACGCTCAGGTCCTGCTCGGTGTTCGCTGACAGGAAGCCGGACTGGCCGCCGCCCTTGCGCGCAGACTGTGCAGCCTGGCGGGCCTCGGCGTATTCGGCGCTTCCCATGTACTCCATGACCGCCCACACCTCAGGCGCATCGCGGAAGGCCGAAACGTAGGTGCCTGCGGTGAGCACTGGACGGTTGCCCTTGGCTGCTACAGCTGGGAAGTAGAACACGTCCACTTCCTGGCCCGGGCCAACGCTGGTGCCTTCAGGCAGGAATGCCGCGAAGAACGATGCCTGACGGTGCATAGCGCAGTCACCGGCAACCAGCGGCTCGCCATTGTCGCCGAACGGCGTCGCAGCAATTGAACCGCCGGCTGAGTACACCGCTCCTGGCGTGTTCCACAGTTGGAGCACGGTCTCAGCGACGGCCACGATGCGCGGGTCGGCGAATCCGACGTCGCCGGCGACCCACTGGTCGTAGACGTTCTCGTCCGCGATGCGCAGCACGAGGTCTTCCATCCAGTCGGTGAAGACCCATCCGGTCGCGGGACCGGACTCGATGCCGACGCACCACGGCGTGACGCCATCGGTGATCATCTGGAACGACAGGGCGCCCAACTCCTGGAACGACTGAGGGACGGCATAGCCGCCGCTTTCGAAGATCGAGGTGTTGTACCAGACGATGGACTTCAGGTCGGTCTTGTTAGGGACGCCGTAGAGCGTGCCGCCAAATGTGACGGTGTCAAGCGAGCCCGCAGGCCACTGCGCGCCGACGGCGGCCTTGACGTCGTCGGGTACGGCAAGAATGAAGTTCTCGACCGCAAAGTCGCCGACCTTGCCAGGTTGCGGGAAGACCGCGATGTCCGGCGGGTTGCCACCGGCTGCCTGAGCGTTGATCTGGTCGGAAAAGTCACGAGCGCCGGTGTAGACGATCTCGATGCCCGAATGGGCGGCGAAGACGTCAAGAGCGTCTTGCAGTGAGCCGGCCTCTTCGTCGCTCGACTCGGGACCATAGACGGTCACCTTGGTGCCGGCCAGCGAGTCGTCCATGTCGTCCATGTCGTCTGACATGTCGTCCGCATCATCCATGTCGTCCGCGTCGTCGTCCATGGCGTCGGACGTGGCGTCTGTGGCAACTGGCGCCGACGTCGCTTCTGTTTCGTCGCTGCCGTCGTCGCTTCCGCAGGCCGCTGCAATGAGCCCGAATGCCAGCGCGATCGCCCAGAGTCGCGCTCTGCGGCGCCGGGTCGGTTCGTTGTCGTGGTCTTTCATGCGTGTTCCTCCCTGAAGGGCCGCAAGACGATGAGTTTGTCCATGTTGCAAGCGCTTGCAGTCACCTGGGTCACACCCTAGCGCGACGGCTCAATGCGCATGACGACTGTGGTCATGCCGCAGCACAGGCTGTGCCGTTCTGGCAGTGCGCCGCGGGGCACGTGAGCCCGTGCTCAGCCGGGGCGCGGCGACCCCACCGAATCACGGACGATCAGCTCGGTTTCGAGCTGCACGTGCTGCGGCGGTACGTCGCTCGATTCGAGTATTTGCAGCACGAGTTCCGCGGCGGCAGTGCCCTGCTCGACGACGTGCTGTCGAACGGTGGTCAAACCCACGAGGCGGCTCTGATCGTGGTCGTCCACGCCAACGAGTGACACATCGTCGGGAATGCGCAGATCGAGATCGCGTGCTGCGAGCATGGCACCGAAGGCCTGTTCGTCGCACATGGCGAAGATTGCGCTCGGCGGTTCGGCAGAACCCAGCAGTACCCGGGCTGCCCGACGCGCTTCGGCCGAGCTGTTGCTCGTCGATACGGTCAGCGACGGGTTTGGCGTCAGTCCCGCCTTGGTGTGCGCCCGGGCATAGCCCTCAGTCCGATGGCTGGGTACGGCGAAGTTCAGCGAGTCACCGCTGCTCAGGCTGAGCAGTCCGATGTTTCGATGCCCATGTTCAAGGAGGATCTCGGTGGCAACACAGCCGACTGCCACGTTGTCCACCGTCACCGTGCTGAGCTCCGGAGTCTTGAAGCCGACGCTGACGGCGCACCCGCCTTGGGCGAGGAAGGCATCCGCGTCCGCTTCATCAACGGCAATGTCGATGAGCACAACCGCGTCACTGCGACCCGACCTCACACTGTTCAGCTCGAAGAAGCGTCGTCTTTCATCCGCACTTGCGACGCCGGACAGCAGCAAGTCGTATCCCGCTGAGGCCGTCTCACGGCCCAGAGCGCCCACGATCGTCGCGTTGAACCAGGTGGCGGGATCCGGCACCGCGACGGCAATCGTGTTGGTTGTCCCTGCAGCCAGCCGGGCCGCCGGCACGTTGGGGCGATAGTCGAGTTCCGCTGCAGCGGCATGCACTCGCTGCCGTGTGGCTGGCGCGACATGCTGCAGACCCCTCAGCGCACGGCTGACGGTGGCGGTGGATACTCCCGCAGCTCGAGCGACATCGCCTATGCGGATCATGGGAATGCCGTTGGGCGGGCGCTTGTTGCCAGTATTCGGGGGCTGGTCTGCGCTCATGTCTCCCACACCACGGCGCTCGCTGGTGCGAGCAGGCGCGTGCCGGTCGATGGGTCGCCAGCGCAAGGACTCCGAACGTCGGCATGCGGGTGCTGGCACGCTGCAGCGGAGTCATATAGCTCTGTCGCTGCGGCAGGAACCCGCACCTCATGGGAGGTGTCACCGACGTTCGCGGCAACCGCAATGCGGCCCCGCCGATACGAGATGATGGGCCCGCTGCCGCTGTCCGTCCACTCGATTGCCGAACCGCTCTGCGCGAATCCTGGACGCACCTGTCGCTGTATCTCCAGCAACCCTTGATAGGCGCGCAGCCACGAGTGTTCGTCTTCCAACTGCGCCACAGCCGTCTCGCGGTGTGGACGTTCCGTTGAACGCAACCACGGCTGAACGTCAGAAAAACCGTTGTGAGGTCCGGGACCCCAGGGCATCGGCGTGCGGCAGCCGTCACGACCAGCAGCCACGTCGGCTTCGGAGCCGACGGGATCGAGCTTGTCCTCGGCGTCCACTTCGCCATCGGCCAGACCGAGTTCCTCTCCCTGATACAGCACTAAGTTGCCAGGCAGGAAGGCCGTCAGCACATTGAAGGCCAGCGTTCGCGCTGCACCCCAGCCATTTCGAGTACCTGCCGGCCGGTCGCCGGAGTCGGGTGGCGCGAAGCGGGTCGGTGCGCGAGGCATGTCATGGCTGCTCATGGCCCACAGCAGCCGACTGGCCAGATTGTCGGACGGCGAGCGGAGGGTGTCGCGAATCGCATTCGGCGCCCACTCGATGTGCATGGGTGCAAACCAGTAGCCACCGTGCATGCCGTCGGGCGGCAGAAGGTCGTCCATGCCCCGTGGTTCGAGGTGGTAGGTCTCGCCGTGCAGAAAGGCCCCGTAGCCATCGCACAGGGCGCGCCAGCGTCGGAGTATCTGTTGGCTCTCCGGTTGGAATACATCGTGGAGATGCTCGAAGCAGTCCCACTGCTCCCAGCGCGACGCCTGTGGCGAAATCGGCTTCAGTTGCGGATTGGAGCGCAGTTGCTCGTCCTTGACCAAGCCACCGGCCACGTCGACTCTGAAACCGTCGACACCGCGATCCAGCCAGAACCGCAGGATGTCGTCCCACTCGGCTGCGACGGCTGGATTGCGCCAATTCAGATCGGGCTGCGACGGCAGGAACAGGTGCAAGTAGTACTGGCCCGACTCGGGTTCCAGCGTCCATGCCGAGCCGCCGAAATAGCCCACCCAGTTGTTGGGCGGGCCGCCGCCGGGAGGCGGGTCGCGCCAGATGTAGTGGCTTCGGTAGCGCTCGCGGTCTGCGGCGCCCGAGTTGCCGAGCGCCGCTTGGAACCAGCGGTGACTGCTGCTGGTGTGATTCGGCACCAGATCGGTGACGATGCGGATGTCCCGGTTGTGCACTTCAGCCACTAGGTGGTCGAACGTTTCCAGGTCGCCGAAGAGCGGATCCACATTGCAGTAGTCGGCGACGTCGTATCCCCAGTCGTTCCCCGGCGACGGGTAGAACGGCGTGATCCAGACAAAGTCCACACCGAGGCGCTTCAAGTAATCCAGTTTCTCGATCACTCCGCCAAGGTCGCCCACGCCGTCGTCGTCAGAATCGGCGAACGAGCGCAGGTACACCTGGTAGCCGACGGCATCCGTCCACCAGTGCGCCGACGTACCTGAGGCGGTTGCGGGGCTGCGGCGCTTCACGACCACCTCCAGTTGTTGACTGCGCGGTTCTGGCCAACGCCGACGGATGCGCCGGATGAGCCGAGACTCGTTGGCGATGTACTGATGCCCGTCAGTCTGCCGCGTGACTGCAACCGCTTGCGGCATGCCCCCCAGATCGCGCCATTTCCCTTATCAGGTGGACTATGAGGCGACTGGGTCCACGACAAAGACCGGCCCTCGGAAGAGGGCCGGTCCTTGGTCTGTCAGTTTGGGTTGCGTGATGTGCAACTCGGAGCTTTCACTCCGAGTACTGAACACACTGTATTTCTACAACGGGCAGAGAGGCCAGATCCACCCCGGAGCTTGCCGAATGCGTGAGCGTTGTGCATAGAGATATGACAAGGCACATTCAGCGTTCGGGCTTGAACCGTGTCGTAGTTCGGCGCGCCTGGCATCCGACCGCACACGAGGGAGCGAATAGTGTCAACGATCGGGACGCGGGGGCGTGCCGGAACCGCAGCCGTTGCAGAGCCTTCGTCTGCCGGACTGGCCCTGCGCATTGGTGCGTGGATTCCGCTCCGAGAAACTTCCGAACACTAGAAAGGCTGCCGCCATGGCTCAACCTCCCAGCCCCTACGACTTCCTTCCGCAGGCGCCGTCCTTCGAGGTGCGAAGCGATGACGTGGCCGATGCGCAAATGCTGCCGATGCCGCAGGTCTCAGGCATCTTCGGCGCTGGCGGCGAGGATCGCTCGCCGCATCTGGCGTGGTCCGGGGCGCCCGATCGCACCCAGAGCTACGCAGTGACGTGCTTCGATCCCGATGCACCGACCGGCAGCGGGTTCTGGCACTGGGTCGTGTACGACATTGAGTCGTCCTGCACCGAGCTGGCGTCGGGCGCGGGTAACAGCGAAGGCTCGGGCTTGCCGGCCGGCGCCAAGCAACTGCGCAACGACGCCGGTCTGTACGGATACCTGGGATCCGCGCCGCCCGCAGGTCACGGGCCGCACCGGTACATGTTCGCCGTGCACGCGCTCAGCGTCGAGTCGCTGCCGATCACTACCGATGTCTCCCCGGCGATCTGTGGCTTCAACATGTTCGGCACGACGCTCGCCCGAGCGCTCATCACGCCCGTCTACGAACAGCGCTAGCGATGCCGCCCGGAGGTGCCCACAGAGGCGATCCGGTTCCAGGGGCTTGGTTGCAGCGCGATGGCACGCGGCCGATCAGGCGTGAGAACGGCGAGGCAGGCCGATGAGCGCAGTTGACGTCCCCCACGGCGGATCGCCGGTGGTGTACCGGGCCATGTGGAACGACGACCGACCCGGATTACACGAACTCGCAGCACGGTCGTTTCGCAATTGGGCGACGTGGATTCACCCGCAGCTCGACGGCGGTGACTTCGGGACGGCCGAATTGCACGCACCCGATGGCGTCGGTGAATCCGATAGCTCGACGGGACCCGCCGGCGCAGAGACCAACGCTGTTCGGGTGAATCTGCGCCGGGAGACCGCTGCCCACGGTGGGGTATCGGAGACATTGCTCGAGCTGGAACAAGACGCTCCGGCGGGCCGGTCGGTCGTCGTGCTGCGCGTGCTGACCAACGGCAGCGAGGGCTGGGTCTGGGTCGATGTGGAAATGCCGACGGACCCGACGGCGGCATCGAACGCCAGCGGCGTGCATGAGCTGGTGTGCGCCCTCATCGACGACGCGGAGAGCGGCGGGGGCAGGCCGCGGCTGGGCACCGAACGAGTCGGGACGAGGCCGATCGCGGTGGAACCGACGCGCCAGCAGGTCGTTCCGTTGGCGGAACGGCTCGCGAGTTCGACTCGCGAGTTTCCCTATGTCGTGATCGCGCACGACTACCTCGACGGCCCTGGACCGACCATGGCGCGCGCCCGCACGACGGCCCGTCGGCTTGCAGGCCTCGCACGGGTATACGTGTTGCCGGCTCAGACCATCAACCCATTTCAGGTCGTGATGGGCGCAGATCTCGACGTGCAGCCCGGTGAGGCGCGGCTGTACTTGCCGGGGGAGCATGAGCCGCACCGGCATCGGACCCTGGCCGCGGAGGTCGTGCGCAGCGACATGGACGAGACGGGCCGCTGGTTCGGCCGGCTGCTGCAGTCGACGCTTGTCGCCAAGGAGCCGCCCGATCTGCACCGCCGCTCTCGGCAGCTGCTCGGGGAACGCCGTGAACCGCTCGAACCGTCGACCGACACCGATGCGGCGGAGCGCGTCGACGCGCTCGAGACCGAGGTCGAGGCGGTCTGGAACGCCCTATACCAGACGCGTTCGGAGCGGTCAGCGACGCGGGCCGAGCGCGACGAGATTGCCCAGCAGAACCTCGACATGCAGGAGGAACTCGAGCTGGCGCAGCTCCGCGCCGAGGAACTGCAAGAAGCGCTCATCGACAAAGAGCACAAGATGGTGGAGGTACTCGTGCGCGCCGGAGAGGCCGGCGTGGCGGTGGACATCGACGCTTCGGGGAGGAAGTACCCGCAGGTGACGTCGGTGCGTCAGGCGCTGGAGCTGGCGCGGGCCAATCTCCTGAAGGTCGAAATTCCGCCTGAGGCCGAGGCGCGTGTCGTCGAGCTCGACAACGCCATCGAAGCGCGGTCGTGGGCTCGCAGCGTCTTCGACGGATTGCTTGCTCTGGAGGCGTACGCACATTCGGGAGCGGGTTTCGGCGATTTCCGCGAATGGTGCAAGTCCGGCAAGCACCCGCGTGCGTGGTACGCCAATTCGAAGAAGCTCGCGATGCGCGAGTCCGAGGAGGTCATGCGACGCTCTGAACTGAGCCGCCTGCGAGATATGCCAGTGTCATCGCGCGTGCGAAACTCGGGGCGCATCACGATGGAAGCGCACCTGAAGCTGTCGAACGGGTCGCTCGCACCCCGTCTGTACTTCTATGACGACAGCGGCGGCAGGACCGGCAAGGTGCACGTGGGCTACATCGGCCCGCACCTGCCCACCAAGCGCTTTCGGTCTTGACCCTTGCGCCGTAGGTGCCGTTCGACACGGCGGCACCTCGCGAGTGCCTCGGAGGTCCAAGCCTTGGCTATTCGTGACCGAGGTTGCCGGTCTGCTCAGTCGTCTGCATCGCCGAGTCGGAATGTGACCCGGACGAACCTGCTGTCGGCGTTGTGGTCAATCTCGGGCTCGGTGCCATTGAAGTCGTGCATTGCGGCGCGCATGAGCGGCCAACCCCGTGCGCGCTGCTCCATGAACTTCATGGTGAGCAGGTAATTGGCGATGGACTCATTTCGGGACCGCGCCGTCCCCCCGGCGCGGACACTGGCGGTGGTCATGTGGTTCGGCAGCGAGCCTGGGCTGGTTAGCTCGGCTCGGTCCGCCAACACGTCGAGCTGAACCTTGGAACCAGTAATGGCGTAGTCGCGATGAGCGACAGCGTTCGTCAGTGCCTCGCGCAGCGCTTCGGGCGGGAGCAGGTACCGGTCACTCCGCACTAGTTCGCCGTAAGTCTCGAAGCGGCCTAGCGATCGGAACCAGCTCAGTGCCCGTCTCAGTTGCTCGTCGAGGCGTCCAGTGGCGCTGGTGACGATCAGCGGCTCAGACGCACGGTCAGTTCCCGCGTACGCAGCGCACTCGATTCGAAAGTTCGCGGTTTGGGGGTAGCGCTGCGGCTCCTTGCCGAATGCGAGCACGCCATACAGGGTCGGCCGTAGCTGACCGCCGATGTCAACAACGACTGTTCGATTGCGCAGGTCGTCGTCGGTGTGCGGTTGAGGGCTCTCTTCGGTCTCGATGCCTAGCTGTCGCAGGTAGGCCCGAAAGGCCTCGAGATCGATATCTGCGCTCGACGCCGCACCTATCGCCCGTTCTTCCGTCAGGACGTAACCGAAGATGTTGTAAAGCTCCTGCAGTTCAGTCGGCGAAGGCTGCACGCTGCTGCGACCGCGGCGCACCCACACACGGCCGTCGTAGCGCAAAGGCTCATATCCGCGTTGACGTGGTACTTCCAACCAGTGGACCCAACCCTTCGGGTCCTGGTGCCGACTAAGACGAGCATTGACCGGGGAGCTGCAACCAGTCTGCAGAAACGACGTCAGCCGCTCCTGCACCTGCTCGCTGTCTTCGTCGACGCCGATGATCTGCCGGGAATCACTGACCCCGAGCACGACGAGTCCGCCCCTTGTGTTGGCAAAGGCGCAGATCGTCTTGCCGACCTTGGACTTTTCCTTGAAGTTCGGTTTGAATTCGGTGTGCCCGTCCTCGCCCCCAGCGATCCGGTTGAGGACATCGGTCCATTCCATGGAAAGCCTCAGAACCCGTACTTGAGCCGTCGCAGGCGGAAGGCTTCGTCGCCTCCGTCCACCGTCTGCACGATCGCGTCGCGCATTGCCGGATCTTCGATGGCGCCGGAACAAGCGACGTGCCCGTGCTCGGCTTCCGCGTCCAATTGAATGACATGATCCGCGTCGCCGTTCACAACGATATTGGCGTTGTGTGTCGCGACAATGACTTGCCGCCGCCCCTTCAAACGGTGGAGTGCGGGCAGCAGCGTCTCTAGCAGGAATCGATTGTCCAGCTCATCCTCAGGTTGGTCGACGACTAGCGGACGGCTGTCACTCGTCGCAAGCAACAGCGACAACAGCAGATTGACGCGTTGGCCCCCAGACAACTTGTCGAGCGGCCGGTACTGCGCGTCCATAGTCCTGAATTCGAGCCGATAGCGATCAGGACACCGCAGCGCTGCGAGGTCTCGGCGCATGGCCGGAGTCATGCAGCTGCTGAACGTCTGTTGAACTGTGCTGCTCATGCCGACGGCGTTCAGGGTTCCGTTGTCGAGTCGCGACAACAGCACTCGCGGCGAAGGACGGAGTTCATTCTTGCCGTCGTTCCACCAGCGGGTGATGCCGCGTTGGCCGAGATCAGTAAGGAACGCCTCAAGCGGCTCCGAGCCGCCGTCGTCGACGCGCCGTGCTGCGATGCGTCCACTGAAGCGCTCCCGTATCGAATGCAGGATTCTGTCGTAGGCCAGTCGTTGCTCAGCGACGAGCTCTTGCCGTTCTTGCAGTCCTTGTTTGAATACCGACAGGAGCTCATCGGCAGCGGCGCGAAGCCTGTCGAGGTTCGCTTGGTAGCTATCCAGTAGGGCCGCATGCGCGTTGAGCGCTTGAAACTCGTTGATCCGCGCGCCGTCGAATCCCTGATCAGCGAGAGTTCGCTCGACTTGCACATGCAATTCGTCGCGCCGTGTCTCGTGTGTCCGCAAGCCTGCCGCGGCGACGCGTTGCGCCTCGACAAGCCAGTCGCGAAGAGCGTCCGCGGCTTCCGCAGCCGATGTCCATCGCTGGTCGAGTCGTTCCGCTTCGACGTCGACCTGCTCCGTCGTTTCGTCAAGAGCGGTCGCAATGACCGGCAGCCTCACTGCGTTCATCGACGAAATGAGATCGCCAGTCTTGTCCACGGTGTCGTTGATCGCCGTCGTGACGTCGCGCCACGCCGACGCGGACGTGGCGGCACTGTTCAGCACCTCCATGCCGGCTTCGGAGAAGACTCCCAGCTCGTCGCGTGCGTGCGAGCTGCGGTCAAGCGCTTGCTCAGCCTCCGCTAGCTCATGGTCGAACTCCGCGAGCCGGCTGGCGATCCTTCCGAGTTCTCGGTCGCGTGCGCTCAGATCGCGTTCGCGGCGATGGATCTCATCGGTCAACGAGGCGTCCAGCCGGGACAGGATGTGCTGTACCGCTTCCGGATCTTGCGCCAGGCGCTGCAACTCGCCTTGTGTATAGAACTCAGCAGGCCACCGCTCGTGCGCCTCTGCGGTGGGATCGCTGCCTGGAATGTCGAGTTCGACTGTCGGTGCGCCGGCGAGAAATCGTTCAGCGGCGCGCTCATTCATCTGCCGCTGCATGCGGTCGTCCTGCGGTGGCGGGGCACCGACATGCACACGCAGCCCGTCGAGGAGCGTGCTCTTGCCGGTCATGCTGCCGCCGATGACGCAGGTCAGATCGGGGCTGAACTCGAACGTGACTGGCGGTTCATCATGCTTGGAGTCAAAGAACGCCGCTGTTCCCTGCACTGAGACGGACCTCAGCCACGGGCGTTCGTGCCGCATCGCGTCCGGTGGGTCGCTCAGATCCCGAAAATCGCCGTTGGGGCTGAGTTCATGCCCGATGCGCAAGCGGGAATCGTGCGCAATGAACGCTTGGCGCAGCGCTTCGATCTTTGGGCTGGCCATCTTGACCCAAGCGTGGCGCTTGCCGATGTCGCCGATGTCGTGCGCTGCACTGCCGTGAAAGAACGCCAATCGATTGGAGGCCACGAATTCATTGACCCAAGGCTTGCCTTGGAGGGCTTCGTCTTGGAGCGAGTTCTCCGGGAGCTCGAGAGCGACAATGTCTCGGGCGTCGAAGTCTTCTCTCTCAATGTGTGCACTCGGAGTTCCGAGAAGGCCTGATTCACTGAATGCGTTCGGAGCCAGCGCAAGGTAGTCCCAGGGTGCGGCGTCGACAGAGGTCTCGTCCTGTCGCCGGTTGTCGCGCAACAGTTCGAACACTGCCTCTGGGCCGAGAGGAGAAGTGGCACGTTGTCCGCCGTTCCATGGCGGTCTGCCGTGCATCACTAGGTCGAACATGCGCAGGTAGCGGTCGCGACCGATTTCCGGATCGAACAGGAAGAGCAGATGCAGGCCGCCGCGCCCATCACTCAGTCGTGGCTTGAATCCTGGAAAGGCGGCAAAGATCTGCTCGCCGTAGGGGACGCCAGTGTCGTCGACACCGCTGTTCCACTCCTCCACGATCTTCCAGACGGCACTGAGATCATCGGCGACGGACATGCGGGGGCAGTGTGGAGTGATCCCGAGCACTTGAACACCGCTCTCGACGGCAGCGTCAAGAAATCGACGCGCGTACGCAGTGAGCGCTTCGGGTGAGTCCGCAGGCTCACCAATGCCATCCGGCAATCTGGCCTGGCCGCCGGGGGCATCGTCGATGGTGTGGATGTGCAGGTCTGCCTTGAACCACCGCGCCCCAGGAATGTCGTGGCGCCAAATGTCTGCCTGCTGGCGCACGAAGCTCAACTTCATGCCTCCTGAGCCGGTGAGTCCTAGATCGCGACGGTACAGCGCTCGCCGTTCGGTTCGAAGCTGCGACTACCGAAGGTTCATGGTGCGACGAGCGCGTGCCCTTCTCGAGGCACCCGACCCGCTGCGTCAGTTCGAGAATCCCTTGGCTCCCTGGCGCTCACCTTGGGGATCGCGGCGCGTCACGAATTCGTTGAGACCGCAGGCCTCGCGCACCGACGCAGTCATGTCGAAGGTGCCTGGATCCAGCGGGGTGCCGGTGCCGTCGGCGACGCGGGTCATCATGTGGAAGTTGGCACTGACGGCCACAGCATCGACCATGACGTCGGCGCCTGCGGCATCGATCACAGCGGCACGCGCAGCAGCCGTGGCTTCGCTGTCGCCTTCCCACATCGCCTCCGCGAGGCGAGCCAGCAGGGCGCCGTGCTGCACTCCGCCGTCGCCCCCGTCAGAGCCGTTGACGGCGTCGTAGCCGACTTCCATGTCCTTTTGTTGGCCGCTCAGACCGAGCAGCATCGCGTGGGCAGACGTTCAGTAGAAGCACTCGTTGAGCTTCGATGTTCTTGCCGCGAGCAGCTCGATCTGCGGCCGGTTCAGCGAATTCTGGTCATTGATCAGCTCGCCGCGCACGCGCTCCATCGGCACGTACTGAGCGTCGGAGAGGATGAAGAGTGACTCGTTTTCCGCCGGAACCGCGCTCAGGGCCTTGATGACGTTGGGCATTTTGAGGTCGGCGGTGGGAACCCAGTGGTACTTCACCGCCGCAGGCGCGCCTTCGGTCGTCGGCGGGCCGTCGGTGGGCTCGTCCAGATCGATCCGAGGCAGCTCCAAAGCGTCTGCGAACCGGTCGACGCAGTTGGCTTGCGCGACAACACCCACCAGTTCCACGTATGCCACCGAATCGACGCTGCGGTCGATGATCGACTGGTACCAATCCTGCGTCAGCGTTCCGGGATGATTGGTGATGCGCCAGATCGCATCGACGGCGGCGGTGGGCAGGGGACCGTCGGGATCGACCAGACCGTCGATGCTGCTGGGCTGCACCCACGGGGGCAACGCTTCGCCGTTGTCGCTGTGATGGTCGCGCGCTGCCCTCACTTGCTGCACGATCTCCGCACGCTGGGCCGCTGTCCACCAGGTTCCCGGCCGCGCCCAGCGTGCCGCGACCTCTCCGTGGGCGGCTGCGAGATCGCCCCGGATCGGCAGCTCAGTGTCGTAGGTGCGCTGGAGTGCTGCGATGCTCATGAGTGCTACTCCGCTGGTCGTGGGCCGTGGCATTCGTCACATGCTGGCATACGTCGAGCAGTTAGACAGCAGCTGCGTCAACCAGTGGGAAGCGGACGTGCGCGCTCCTCGGTTGGAGCGTGAAGGTGGGCCTGTGAGCGGTCCGAGAGACCGCTGGCGCCTTAACGCTTCTCTTGGGGAACGCGGTGCGTTACGAAGTCGTTGACCCCGCAGGCTTCGCGCACCGCCGCATTCATGGCGTAGGTGGCCGGATCCGGCGGAGTGCCGGTTGCGTCGGCGACGCGGGTCATCATGTGGAAGTTGGCGCTGACCGCTACTGCGTCCACCATGGCGTCGACACCCGCCGCCTCGACGACGGCGGCGCGGGCCGCCGCAGTGGCCTCGCGGTCGCCTTCCCACATGGCCTCGGCGAGGCGGGCGAGCAGCGCGCCGTGCTCGACGCCTCCGTCACCTTGGTCGGAGCCGTTGACCGCGTCGTAGCTGAGGTCCATTTCCTTCTTCTGGCCGCTCAGTCCGAGCAGCATCGCATGGGCAGAAGTTCAATAGAAACACTCGTTCAGTTTCGACGTCCGTGCCGCCAGCAGTTCGATCTGAGGCCGGCTCAGCGAGTTCTGGTCGTTGATCAAATCGGCGCGCAATCGCTCTATCGGCACGTACTGCGCATCGGACAGGATGAACAGCGCATCGATCTCAGCCGGAACCGCGCTGAGGGCCTTGATCACGTTGGGGAATTGAATTTCGGCGGTGGGCACCCAGTGATGCAGGATTTCGGCCGGCGCGCCTTGCTGGGTGGGGGGGCCGTCGACAGGCTCGTCGAGAGCGAGACGGGGAAGCTCCAGACCGTCGGCGAAGCGGTCGACGCAGTTGGCCTGAGCAACGATGCCGACGAGTTCGACATAGGCGAGCGGATCGACGCCGCGCTCGATGATCGAGGTGTACCAGTCCCCGGTCAGCGTTCCGGGATGGTTGGTGATGCGCCAGACGGCGTCGACAGCGGCCGCGGAAAGCGGGCCGTCGGTGTCGATGAGCCCCCCGACGGTGCTGGGCTGCACCCACGGCGGCAGCGCGCCGCCGTCGTGGGCACGGTGGTCGCGCGCTGCGCGAACCTGCTGAACGATCTCGCTGCGCTGGGCGGCCGTCCACCATGTGCCCGGACGGGCCCAACGCTGCGCGACCTCACCGTGCGCCGACGCGAGGTCGTCGCGGATCGGCAGATCGGTGGCGTAGACGCGTTGCCGCATTGCAATGCTCATCGGTGGCCCTTCTTTCGTTCCACGGTGACGGTATCCGTGTCCCCATTGTTCGGGGCCTCTCTTGACCGTGCGATGGTCGTACGAGCGACGACTGCATGCTGTCACTGAGTCTCCTTTGAGATCGCCTTCGAGCGCTGCGCCGCTGCGATGGTCTGGTGAGCTCTCGGTGCCGAGTTCGGAGGTGCGCGACCGGTCGCGGTTGGCCTACGATCAACCCCGCAATCTCGCCGCGACGCCACTTGTGTCGCTCGACGGGATTGCGTCCGCTTGCACTACCTACCCCTCAAGGAGCACAGATGCCAACGCCGCAGAAGGCCATCTTCAACGGTATGGGCGCCAACCAGTGGTACGTCCACCTCAGTCGCACAGAAGGCGCCGACCTCGACGTGATCAAGTCCGCCATTGCCGACCTGCGCGTTGCTTGCGACGCAGAGGGCATCAACCTGACGCTCGGCTTTGGCCCCAGCCTGCTGCCCGAGTTCACCGACGATGTACCGGACGACTTCCAGGCCTACGTGACGGTCATGTCCGAAGACGGATCGGGGCGCGAGGCCAAGGGCACGCAGGAAGAGCTGCTGCTGTGGCTGAACCACGACGCCAAGGACAAGGTGTGGAAGGCGCAATACGACGCACGCACCGCGCTGGCCGGCCACATGGCTGTTGCGCGTGAGACGCCGACGTTCATCTACGGCGACTCGCTGGACATGACCGGCTTCAAGGACGGCACCGGCAACCCCGCCGACGAGGACCAGCCTGCCGCGGCGATCGTCCCCGACGGCGAGCCGGGTGCCGGCGGTGCGCACATCATCGCCCAGCGCTGGGTGCACGATCTCGACAGCTGGAACGCCCTCTCCGACGCACAGCAGGAGAAGAACTTCGGCCGCAAGAAGTTCCCGGAGACGGACAAGACCGATTCCCAAGAGCCCTACAGCCACCTCAGCCACGTCGAGCTGCGCGCGGACGGCAATCACGGCAACGAGGGCAGCGACAAGATCAATGAGATCGCTCGCCGCGCCACGCCGTATGCGTTCCACGACGGCACGGTCGGGCTGTACTTCATGGCGTTCTGCAAGGACCAGGCTCCGCTGCGTCGGCGCCTGCGCCGGATGTACGGCCTCGACGACGCCAATGGCGTCCGTGATGCCATGACCGACTACACGAACCCGGCTTCGGGCTCGTTCTACTTCGCACCCAGCGAGGAGACCCTCGGCGCCATCACCGGCTGATTGCTGCCGCTTCGAGCGGCTTCACCCAGCGCTACTGGCCCGGGCTTCGGCCCGGGCCTGTTGCGTTGTGCCGGTAGGTTTTGACATCTTGACATCACAGAAGTGAAGCATCATGATGTCTCCATGCGGACGACACTGACGCTCGACGACGACGTGGCGGACGCGCTCAGGGAACGGGCGCGGCATCTCGATCAGTCCTTCAAGCAGGTGGTCAACGATGTGCTGCGGTGCGGATTGCGGCCTGAAGTGGCGCCTCGTCGGAAGCCCTACAGGGTTCGTCCACATTCGAGCGGGTTGGCGCCCGGGGTCGATCCAATGAGGCTCAATCAGCTCAATGATGAACTTGAGTTGGAGGCGTTCTGGGAGAAGGAGGCTCGCGTGCGCCGTCGAGAAGCACCTGCTGAAACAGAACGGTGATCGTTCCCGACCTGAATCTCTTGATCTACGCGCACAACGACATGGCGCCCGAGCACCAACCAGCGCGTGAGTGGTGGCAAGAACTCCTCAATTCAACCGAGAGAGTCGGGTTGCCGTGGGTAGTGACGACGGGATTTCTGCGGTTGACGACACAGCGTTCCGCCTACCGCCACCCGCTGACGCTTGAACAAGCCACTGACACCGTGTTCGAGTGGTACGACGTTCCTCATGTGGCGCCGCTGAACCCCGGCGCGCAGCATCTGTCCATTGTCCGCCGCCTGCTCGAAGTCGCTGGTGCAAGCGGCGACCTTGTCACCGACGCGCACATAGCTGCGCTAGCGATCGAGTATCAGGCAGAGGTTCATTCCAACGACATGGACTTCGGGCGATTTCCCGGCTTGCGCTGGCGGAATCCGCTCTCGGGAGACTGACAGGCGAAGTGGTCTGGCTCAGGAACCTTGGTCGGCCTGGTCGCGGAACCACTCGCGGGCGGACATTGAGGCAATCGCCTCCAGCGCCAGCCCGGTGTGCAGGTCGTCGGCCATAGCTCGGCGCAGCGGGCGCACCAGTGCATGGCGGGTGTTGCGCAGCAGGATCGGGTTGAGCTTGGCCAGGTCCGCTGCGATTTCTTGAGCGCGGGCCATCAGGCCGTCAGCGGGCAGCACCTCGCCCACGATGCCGAGCTCGTGGGCTTCGACTGCGGCGATCTGCTGGCCAGTGAGCAGGAAGTAGCGACCTCGATTCGGCCCCAACAGGAGAGGCCACACAATCTGCATGCTGTCGCCCGGCACCAGCCCGCCGGGGAAGTGCGGCGCATCCTGGAAATAGGCGTCTTCGGCGGCCAGCACGATGTCGCACAGCACGGCCAGCTCGGAGTGCACGGTTACCGGACCGTTCACGGCGACGATCATCGGCACTTCGATGGCCAGCATCTGGTCCACGAGGCGGTTGCCCTCCCAGATGACGCGGTCCCACACGGTGGCGTTGGCCCGCCCCTCGGCGAGGGCGTTGACCCCGTCAGGCAGCTCGATGAACGAGTCGCCGGTGCCGGTCAGGATCACCACCTTGATGTCTCGGTCCGAAGCCAGCGCCATGAACAGCTCGGGCAGCTCGCGGTGTGGGCGGCCGCCCCACTGCAGCGGTCCTTCGCGGGTGTGCATGCGAACGGTGACGACGCCGGCGTCGTCCCGGGTTACCTCGGCCGTGCGAAATCGGTCTGAATACTCTGCGAACTCCATGGCTTCATGCTCGCAGAGCCGCAGGCGGTTCGCCCGCTATTCCCACGGGTTCACCAGCTCGAGGCCGAGACCCGTGAGGTCATTCGTGTCGCGGGTTGCCAGTGAAAGATGGTTCACCGACGCGGTGGCGGCGATCAGTGAGTCACTGATCGTCAGGGTTCGACCAGATTGACGGGCACGAACCCGGAATTCGGCTGCGCGCACGGATTCCGCGAGACCTACTGGCAAGACGTGGTCAACGGCCTCGGCGACGAACGACCGGATCGTTGAGGCGAGATAGTCACGTCGTTGTCCACCCGGCATCTTTCGTATTCCGTACTCAAGTTCGTGGACCACAATCGTCGATAGCCAAAAGGACTGTGGCGACGCCAAGAAGGCCAGAACTTTCTCATCGGGTATTTGCCGTGTTGCTTCGGAGACGACGTTGGTGTCAAGGAGGACACCGGTCACTCTTCAATGCCCTCTACCAGGAGCAATGGGTTGGGCCGGTCCGAGTGGCGGTCGGGGAGTTCGAGGTCGTAGCCACGTGGCATGTTCTCGATGAGCCAGCGTCCCAGGTGGACCTCGGGCTTGGTGTGTTGCTCCCACACATGTTCAGGCACGACGACGAATGTCTTCCGGGTTCCGATGCGCTGGGGGCCCTCTTCTTCTGCGCAACGCAAGATGTGCGACAGGCGCGCTTTGGCCTCGGCAACAGTCCACACACGGGATGCAGTCGTCGGGTGCTCGTCAAGGTTTGTGACCATGGGCTGGCTCTCTTCCACAGTAGATAGTCTATATTGGACTACCTCAGGTAGACGCGGTTCGTCGCGGGACCGCGTCAGGATCGGCCGATGCTGCCACGACTACCATTCGTCAAGCGGGTGATTTCCGGCGCCGAGAATGCGCGCTCAGCCGGAAGGCCCATTCGGGGATTGCCGCAGGGGGCATGCGATGACTGACGTTGCGGATCCAGTTCGGGCGGCCGATGCGCCGACGAGGGCCCAGCATCTCGCCGACATGGCGGAGTACCTGGCGGACGGTGAAGATCGTGCTCGCCGGATCGGCAACAAGGGGCCGGTGCGCTACGGACCTGACGGCAAGCTGCACCCCGACATCGCCGACGCGTACTGGCAGCACGGCTTCTACATCTTCGAAGGGGTCGTGGATGCCGACGAGATCGCCGAGCTGCGCGCCGATGTCGCTGAGGTCATCG
This sequence comes from Candidatus Poriferisodalis sp., assembly GCA_965226645.1. Classification (GTDB taxonomy): domain Bacteria; phylum Actinomycetota; class Acidimicrobiia; order Acidimicrobiales; family Poriferisodalaceae; genus Poriferisodalis. The sequence goes on along the minus strand of CBDDDL010000002.1, from coordinate 456,938 downwards.
AGCGGGCACCGGTGCACAAGGGTGCCGCGCTCGACAAGGGTGGCCGGCCGGCGTTCGGGCGTGACTTCGCCGTCGAGCCCTACACCCACGTCAAGCCGTTGTCGGATCCGTGGGGCGGCACCGACGCCTTGGCCGGTCGTCATCAGGTGCAGATGGACCAACCCGCCCCCGACGCCGACGCGCCGCCCAATGTCGTGTTCCTGATCTTTGGCATGTGCCAGTCGATGCCGTCAGCGCTGCGGCTGTACGGGCATCCGGATTTGATGTCGATTGCCGAGAGCATTAACGGCGGTGACTTCGTCCCATACAACGACGCCATCTTCGTGAAGGAACCAGGGCTCGGCGGTTCGGTGGCGTGGCACCAGGACGGCGTCACCCATTGGGACAACCCGAATTGGGACATGGGCATCCACGGCTTCAACTTCCAGGTGCAGCTGTACGAGACAACGGCTGCGAATGCGCTGTGGGTGGTGCCGGGCACGCACAAGGTCGGCCGCATCGACCTGCGAGAGAAGGTGGCCCGCAATAGCGGCAGCGTGATGCTGCCCGACGCCATTCCATTGCTGTGCCAGCCCGGCGATGCGACGGTAGTGAACCGACACATGGTCCACGGTTCGTACGCCAACACGTCGGCTGAGCCGAGGATCTCGGTCACCTTCGGATTCCACCGGCGATCGTCGGTGGTGGGAGTGGCAGGTCAGCTGCGGGTGAGTGCGCGCGACGCGACCGTCGTCTACGACGAAGAGCGCGTCTTCAAGCGGTCGTCGGTGATCGCCGTGGCCATCGATGCGCGGGCCCAGCACCGCCCCGACGAGCGCCGCTACACCTACGCACCCTTCGTCGGCCTCGAGGACGATTTCCGTTACAGCGTCGAGACCTTCGATCGCGTCATCCGCGACTACAACCTCAACGACCTCGCTATCTGAGCAAACGTTTCGGTCGGGCGCCCTGGGGTCGAACTCTTGGCACCCAGTCAGGTGGGTGGCTGCGGGTCGTAGAGCTCGGCCACGACTTCGAGGGCGTGGGACACCAGGGGCAGGGGTTCGCCGGCTCGGGTGAGCAGCAGCAGGGGCACTGAGGCAGCAGCGTCCTCTAGCGGGACATAGTGCAAGCCAGGCGGCCGGAACGTCTGCACGCCCGCGGGCACGATGGCCACCCCTTCACCGGCAGCGACGAATCCGAGAATGGTCGTGTACTCCGTCGCCTCGATCATGGGGTCGTAGTTGACGCCTTCGGCGGCGAGCATCCCCGCCAGCACGGCGTGCAGGCTGGGAGACACGCTTCGGTCGAATCCGATGATCGGCTCGCCGGCGAGGTCGCGCAGACATGCCGAGCTCGACTCAGCCAGATGATGGGACGCGCCAGCGGCCAGCAGCAGCCGCTCATGCATCACGAACGTCGCCTCCACGTGAGTGGAATCCGCGGCCGCACGGCCGATGCCCAAGTCGATGCGCCCGGCTCGCAGGGCCTGTGCTTGCTCATCGGAGCCCAAGGTGTGCAGCTCGAAATCCACGCGGGGGCGCCGCCGCCGGTACTCGGCAAGCACACGTGGCATGACCTCATAGGCAGCTGAGTCGACGAACCCCACCCGCAGCGTGCCGGTCTGGCCTCCCCGGCGCTGTTCCATGAGACGCTCGACCCCGTCGGCAGCAGCCAGCAGGCGCACGGCTTCTGGGTACAGGAACTTCCCGGCCTCGGTGAGGGTGACCCGGCGGGTGCTGCGGTCGAACAGCGTCGTGTCCAGCTCATGCTCGAGCAACCGGATCTGCTGGCTCAGCGGTGGCTGGGACATCAGCAGCCGATCGGCGGCACGACCGAAGTGCAGTTCCTCCGCCACGGTCGCGAAGTAACGCAGGCGCCGCAAGTTCACTTCGTAATCATATGTGTTGAGTCTGAATCAATCGGATATTGATACTTTGTTTCACCGAGAGGCTTGTTTACCCTCTTGCGGTGATGACGGGACTCGTGAGCCGCATCCGGCGGCGGCCACCCAGGTACTCGGCTGCGGCGTTGGCATGGAAGGGTCTCCGTGGCCAGAGCTGGCCACGCGTCTGGCGTGAGGTCGATCTGAAGCGCTCCTACGACGCCGTGGTGATCGGCGGCGGGGTGCACGGCCTGGCCACGGCCTACTACCTGGCGCGCAACCACGGCATCAAGAACGTCGCGGTGCTCGACAAGGCGTATCTCGGCAGCGGCGGCTCGGGCCGCAACACCGCCATCATTCGCTCCAACTACCTCACCCCGGCCGGCGTGGCGTTCTATGACCGGTCAGTGCAGCTCTACAGCACGTTGGCCGTCGATCTGAACATCAATGTCATGTTCAGCCAGCGGGGCCACTTGACTCTGGCCCACTCCGACAGCTCCCTGCGCACCATGCACTGGCGGGCCGAGGTCAACAAGCTGCAGGGCGTCAACTCCAGCGTCATCGGTCCCGACGAGGTCAAGAAAGAAGCCCCGAGCCTCGACACGTCCGACCATCCCCGCTACCCGATCCTGGGGGCGCTCTATCACCCGCCCGGTGGTGTCGTGCGCCACGACGCAGTGGTCTGGGGCTACGCCCGCGCCGCCGACCATATGGGCGTCGAGATGCACCAGAAAACAGAGGTCACCGACATCATCTGCACGGGTGGCGAGGGCGCTGACGGCAAGGGCGCCGGAGGCCGCGTGACCGGCGTCCGCACCAACCGAGGCGACATCTCCACCCCGGTCGTGATCAACTGCACCGCGGGCTGGGCCTCGCTCATCTCTTCCATGGCGGGCGTGCGGCTGCCCATCACTACCCATCCCCTGCAGGCCGCGGTCACCGAGCCGGTGAAGATGTTCCTGCCCACCGTGGTGGTGTCGGGGTCACTGCATGTGTACGTGAGCCAGACCGACCGGGGCGAGCTCGTCTTCGGCGCAGCAGTTGATCCGGTCGCCAACTACTCGGTGCGAGGCTCGCTCGAATTCACCGAGGGGCTCGCAGGCCACGTGCTCGAGCTCATGCCGGGCATCTCGCGCATGCGGTTGCTGCGCCAGTGGTCCGGGCTGTGCGACATGACACCCGACTACTCGCCCGTTATGGGCTTCACGCCCGTGGACGGCTTCTTGGTGGACGTCGGCTGGGGCACCTACGGCTTCAAGGCCGCCCCGGTCTCGGGCGAGCAGATGGCCGAAGCGGTGGCCACAGGCCGCACGCCCAAGCTGATCGAGGCCTTTGCGCTCAGCCGCTTCGACAATGGCGAGCTGGTGGGCGAAAAGGGCGCAGCGGCGGTGGGTCACTGATGCTGTTTGTGCCCGGCCCCAAAGGTGCTGTCGTGCCTACCGCCGCCATTGCAACAGGGGTGGGTCACTGATGCTGCTCGTGCCCTGCCCCAACTGCGGGCCCCGCAACTCTGCCGATCTTCGGTACGGCGGCGAGTCGCATGCTCGCCCCGACCCCGCCACTGCCTCCCCCCAAGAGTGGCGGAGCTACCTGTACCTGCGAGACAACCCGGCCGGGTGGCTGCGCGAAACCTGGTACTGCGCTTCGGGCTGCCGTCGCTGGTTCGCACTCGAGCGCAACACGGCAACGAACGAGTTCCGTGACCCGCCCCTGCCTGGCGACAAGCGAGGCGGTGCGGCATGACCATGAGCCGGCTGGGCATCGGGCCCAACGAAGTGATCGACCGGGCCACGAAGCTGCGCTTCAAGTGGAATGGCAAGCGCTTCAGCGGGTTCGAGGGCGACACGATCGCCTCGGCGCTGGCTGCGTCAGGCGAGCACATCTTCTCCCGTTCCATGAAGTACCACCGGCCTCGAGGCATTCTCACCGCCGACTACTGGGATCCCAATCTGCTGGTCCAGGTGGGAGACGATCCCAATGTGCGGGCCGGCCATCGCCTGCTCGAATCGGGCATGGACGTGCGATCGCAGAACGCGTGGCCGTCGTTGCACCGCGACCTGAAGGCGGCGAACGGTCTCGTGGGGCGGTTTCTCACGGCGGGCTTCTACTACAAGACGTTCATGCGCCCGCAGTGGCTCTGGCCCACCTACGAGCGGGTGCTTGCCACGTTCGCGCCCGGCGGCAAGATCGACATCGACACGCCGCACCGTTATCACGACAAGCGCTACTCCCATCCCGACGTGGTGGTGGCCGGCGCCGGGCCGGCCGGCATCGAAGCGGCGCTGGCCGCGAGCGCCACTGGCGCACAGGTGCTGCTCATGGAGCATCAGCATGCCGTAGGCGGTCATCTCCGCTTCTCGAGCGATGACGCCGATCAGGCAGCGCTGACCCAGCTGCGAGCCGCGCTTGACGCTTCTGACGTCGAGGTGCTGACTGACTCAACTGTGACGGGCCGATATGAGGACAACTGGCTCGGGATCGTGCAGCGCAACCACCCGATCGCGGTCGAACGTCTCATCAAGGCGCGGGCCAAGGTGCTGATTGTGGCGCCCGGCCTGATCGAACGGCCCTATGTGTTCGAAGGCAACGACCGGCCTGGCGTGATCACGTCCGGCGCTGCACGCCGATTGATCAATCTCTGGGGGGTCAAGCCAGGCGAGCGGGCGGTGGTCTTCAGCGCCAATGCCGACGGCGACGCTGCAGCGGCCGATCTGGACCGCGCCGGAGTGGAGATCGCCGAGATAGTCGATGCGCGGGACGGACGTCGGATCAGCTCCACGACAGGCTCCTCACGGGCGGTCGACGCAGTCGTCGTCGACGAAGGGCTTGCCAGCAATCGGCGCATCGACGCCGACCTGCTGGTTGTCGCCGCGGGCTGGACTGCCCCGACCTCGTTGCTCAACATGGCCGGTGACCGTCCCGTCTACGACGCAACCGCTGCCCGGTTCTTCCCGTCGGATCCCCCGGCCAATGTTCTGGCCACCGGCGGCATCGTCGGCGACGGAAATCTTGACCAGCTCCGCTCCCACGGTGCCGCCACGGGTCGCCTCGCCGCAGCCCGCGCCGCGGCGGTACACCACCGCCTTCAGGCCCGCACCGCCAGGGCGCTCGCCGTCGACGGCACCGAACCCGCCTGGGCGCCGGACGAGCGAGAGCCCCTCGGCCGCGACGCCCATCCCGAGCTGTATCGCTCGGACACCCACGGCATGGTCGACTACTCAGAGGACGTCAGTTCCAAGGATCTCGTCGCCGCCGCCAAGGAGGGCTACGACTCGGTCGAGCTGGCCAAGCGATTCACCACGGCCACGATGGGACCGTCGCAAGGCAAGCTCGAGACGGTCAACACCGTCGCAGCGATCGCCGAGGCTCGGGGCGAGACGATCGCCGAGGTCGGCACGACGGTTTGGCGACCCCCCTACGCACCCTTGACGCTGGGTGCGCTCGCCGGCCGGGTGTTCGAGCCGGTTCGTGTCTCGTCCATCCATCCATGGCACGAGGCCAAAGGCGTGACCACCATCCAGGCCGGCCAGTGGATCCGCCCGGACCACTACGGCGACCCAGTCGCTGAGGTGCGCAACGTCCGCGAAAACGTCGGCCTCATCGACGTCACGCCGCTGGGCAAGCTGGATCTGCGCGGTCCGGATGTCTCGAAGCTGCTCAACCTGCTGTATGTCAACAAGTGGTCGAAGCTGGCCGTGGGCAAGGTTCGCTACGGGATGATGTGCGCCGAGGACGGCGTGGTGCTCGACGATGGGGTGACCGGACGCCTCGCTGAGAACCACTACATGATGTCCACGACCAGCTCAGGTGCCGGCGGCGTGTGGGAGTGGGTGGAGAACTGGCTTCAGACCGAACGACCCGACTGGCGGGTTCATGTGACGCCAGTGACGACCGCCTACGCCAGCATCAACATCGCCGGTCCCAAATCGCGCGAACTCGTGAGCCGGGTTACCGAGGGAGTGGACCTCAGCCCGGATGCATTTCGGTATATGGAGGTCCGCGGCGCCACGGTGGCCGGCGTGAGCGGCTGCTTCATGTGGCGCATCGGCTTCACCGGGGAGCTCTCGTTCGAACTACACGTGCCCGCCGGGCACGGATTACACGTGTGGGAAGCCCTCATGGACGCTGGCAGCGACCTCGGCACCGGCCCCTTCGGCCTCGAGGGTCAGCGAATCATGCGCCTCGAGAAGGGCCACTTCATAGTGGGCCAGGACACCGACGGACTGACCTTGGCGCCCAGCACCGGGATGGGCGGGCTGATCAAGCTGGACAAGGACGACTTCGCCGGCAAGCCCGAGCTCATCTGGGCGGCTGACCGGCGCCTTCCCCAGATCGTGGCCATACAGCCCGACAACCCGACCATCGTCCCCGACGAGGCCTGCCAGATCGTGCGAGGAGACTCCAACGAGATCCTGGGCCGGATTACTTCGGCGCGGTTCTCGCCCACGCTCAACCGGTCGATCTGCCTTGGGCAGGTGGAGCCGGAACTGGCGGTCGGCGGCACCAAACTGACGGTTCTGCTCACCTCCGGCGAACGCATCAGCGCCACCGTGATCGACCATCACGCTCACTTCGACCCGGCAGGGGAGCGTCTCCGTGGCTGACGATCCATCACTTGAAAGCCCAGCGTTCGAAAGCCCGGTTGTGGCGAACTATCCGATGTCGAGCGGCGGCGACCTGACGCTCGCAGACGTCAGTGCCACCACCAAGTGGCTCGTTCGGGCCGATGCCGACGGGCCCACAGCCGATCAGCTCGGCGCGGCGTTCGGAACATCGCAGGTCGCAGCGGGCGGCGCACTCGTGCTGGGATCCCGGCCCTGCGAGTGGATTGTGCTGGGGACATCTGAAGAGGTGTCTGCGGCGGTCACCGGGCTCGAACAGCTCGAAGGCCTCGACGCTTCGGACTTCGTATCGGCGCTGGACTGGACGCACGGACGGGCGTTGTTCCGGGTAACCGGCCGCGGCGCAGCCTGCATGCTCGAAAAGGTGTGCAGCCTCGACTGGTCCGATCCCATGACACCCGACGGCGCCGTCGCGTCGGCCTCGGTGGCCAAGGTCACCTGCGACATCGCTCGCAACGACGCCGACGGCGCACCCTCCTACTTGATCTTCTGCGATCGGTCTTTCGGCCAGTACCTCTTCGACGCCCTGCTCGATGCCGGCGACGAATTCGGCATTTCGGTCATCGCTGCCGCCACCTAAGGGGCCACGGAGCATTCCGATCTTCGAAGGTCGCTGGTCTGGCGTGCCTCTACTGTGAGGAAAGAGCCGCTACTCAGATTAGACATCAACCAGCGGACTGTGCTATTGTCCTGCGAGGCCCGGGGCACTCGCTGGCGAGGATTCTGGGGCGTTTCTGAGGCGTTACGGTTCGTTTGAACTCAGTAACCAGCCAGACAGGGGGAGCCATGGCCACCGACATTGAGATGTTCGTCGGCGCAGACGGACGAGAAGAGCAGATCGCCGAAGTCGAGGCCCGAATAGAGGCCGAGGGCATTCGATACCTGTACTGCCAGTTCGTCTCGGTGACCGGTCGGATCATGGGCAAGGGGATTCCCGCCAAGCACTTCGGGATGATCGCCCGCAAGGGCTTCCAGCTCGTCTACGGCTCCACCGCGAACCTCTTCATCGACCGCCACGGCAACTACATCGGCTACGGCCCCGAGGCCCGCGAGCTCGTCGGCATCGGCGAACCCGAGACGTTCATGCGGCTGCCGTGGGATCCCAAGACTGCCCGAGTGTGGTGCACGCTGTTTCGGGGCCGCGAGGAAGAGGTGGACGGCGGTGCCTTCCTGACCTCCGACTGCCGCGGCAACCTGAAGCGGCTCCACGCGCAGTTCGAGGCCAAGCACGGGCTGCACCTGCGAGCCGGCTGCGAGCCCGAGATGATGTGGCTCAAGACCGACGCCGACGGCAAGCCGACCGTCGAGGGCATGACCAAGCCGAACTGCTATCACATCGACCAATTCGCGGAGCTGCAGCCGATCATCCACAAGGTGATCGAGTACTGCGAGGCCATGGGACTCGAAATGATCCAGGGCGATCACGAGGACGCCCCCGGCCAGCTCGAGCTGAACTTCCAATTCGACCGGGCCGAGCTCACCGCCGACCGGCTCACCACCTATCGCCAGGTGTGCAAGCAGGTCGGCCGCGAGATGGGCGCGTTCCCCTGCTTCATGCCCAAGCCGTTCATGGGCGTGTCGGCCAATGGCTGCCACCACAACATCTCGCTGTGGGATGCCGAGGGCAACAACAAGTTCATGCCCGAAGGCGACAACCCTCAGCTGCCCGGTGCCGTCGGTATGAAGGCCATCGGCGGAATCCTGGAGCACGTCCGAGGTCTCACCTGCCTCAGCGCCCCGACGGTCAACTCCTACCGGAGGCTGTGGGACACCGGCTTTTGGGCGCCCGTCTTCGCAGACTGGGGCTTCCAGAACCGCACGACCGCCCTGCGGATCAGCGCGCCGGGTCGCTTCGAGTACCGAACGGCCGACAGCTCGGTCAACCCGCACCTGTCCTTCGCGGGGCTCTTGATGGCCATGGACGACGGCCTCGACCGCAGCCTCGACCCGGGTCCGCCCGAGGAGCGCAACATCTATGAGGCCGTGGAGTCGGGCAAGGACGTGCAAAAGATCCCGCTCAACCTCGGCGAGGCCCTCGCGGCGTTCGACGCAGACGAGGTCATCAAGGCGGCCCTGCCTGGCGAGATGTACAGGGTGTTCATGCACTACAAGACCGACGAATGGGAACGGTTCCTGCACACCGTTTCCGACTGGGACGTCGCGGAGTACCTGGACGTGCTGCCCTGATCCCGCCTGCACTGATCCCAAGAATGCCGGCGCTTGCTGGGCCGGTCCACCAGACACACACCGAGACACACCACACACACTCACCAAGGGGGTAGCACCATGTGCGGTATAGCCGGAGTGATCCACCGCGACGGAAGCGCCGACATCGGAGCCGAGCTCACCGCCATGCTCCAATCGATGAAACACCGGGGGCCGGATTCCACCGGCTACGCGGTGTACGGGCCAGCCGACGACCTCGTCGTCATCCGGTTCGTGCTGGCCGAGCCCAACAAGAGCACCGGCTTCGGCATGGCCGAGCGCCTTGAGCGCAACCGGGCCGAGGTAGAGAGTCGCCTGGCCAAGATCGGCGCCGAGGTGGCCGCGGTCACCGGCGAAACCGGGTACGCGTTCCGGGCCACCATCCGCTACGGCGGCGACCTCAAGGTGCTGGCCGACTACCTCGAGGATGTGCCCGGCTGCGAGGTGCTGTCGCTGGGCAGCTCTCTAGAGATCATCAAGGATCTCGGCGATGCCGCAACGGTGAGCGACCAATACAACCTGGGGTCGTTCCGTGGTACCCACGGCATCGGCCATGTGCGCATGGCCACCGAATCCCAAGTGGACCTGGCCAGCGCACACCCCTACTGGGCCTACCCGTTCGCGGACGTGGCCGTGGTGCACAACGGACAGCTCACCAACTACCACCAGTGGCGCCGGCGTCTCGAACAACATGGCCACCGATTCCAGAGCGCGTGCGACTCCGAGATCATCGCCGTGTACCTCGCGGAGTACATGTCGCGGGGCCTGTCGCTGGAAACGTCGATGAAGCACAGCCTCGATGAGCTCGACGGCGTGTTCACCTACGTGTGCGTCACTGGCAACGAGATGGGAATCGCCAAGGACGAGATGGCGGCGAAGCCGCTGGTGCTGTTCGAGTCCGAGCCGCTGGTGGCGGTGGCCACCGAGGAAGTGGCCATCCGAGCATTGGTGAAACGCGAGGTGGAAACCCGCGATCCCTACGAGCGAGAGGTACTGGTATGGCAGGTGTAGGTTCCCGCAGCGGGATCGCCTATGACGCCCGAGGGCTCGTGGAGCCCCATGCGGAGATGCCCGACAATGTCGAGGTCGACGGTGCCAGAGCCCGTTTCGATGCGACCGACCTGACCATTCGTCAGATCAACATGGTGCTGCGCAAACTCATCTACAACGACGGCATCACCGACGTGACCGTGCTCAATCCGGCCTCGAAGCACTCGCTGGCGGTTGGGATACTCAAGCGCTGCCGGATTCACTTCGAAGGAAGCCCCGGTTGGTTCGCCTGCGGGCTCATCGACGGCCCCGAGGTGACGATCAACGGCCGTGTGGGCTGGTCGGTGGCAGAAAACATGATGTCGGGCGTCGTCACCATCGAGCGCGGCGCCGGCTCGCTGACCGGTGCCGCCATCCGCGGCGGCGACCTCATCGTGAAGGGCGATGTGGGTGCCCGCACCGGCATCGACCAGAAGGGCGGCACGATCATCGTGCTCGGCAACGTCGGCATCAACACCGGGTTCATGATGCAACGGGGGCGACAGATCATCTGCGGCAACGCGGGTCAGAACCTCGGCGACTCCATGTACGACGGCGCCCTCTACGTGGGCGGCAAGGTGAGCTCGCTGGGTGTGGACTGCGTGCCCGGAGAGTGGGACGACGCTGACACCGAGTTCGTCGAGCGCAAGTTCCGCATCCACTCACTGGGCGATCCGCCCGAATTCCAGAAATTCGTCTGCGGCAAGGCGCTGCACAACTACGACTTGCTCGAGCCTTCTGAGCGCAAGCTCGTCATTCACTAGCGAGCGCAAGCTCGCACATCGCGACAGGGCGCAAGCTCGCCGACAAGCACAGGGAAACAGATATGGCCGATATGAACGAGGTCAACGTGAGCACCGATGTGCTCGGCAAGAGTCGGATCTTCACCCGCGAGGTCATCAACGACATCCATGTGAAGGCCGAACTCGGCCGCTATCGGATGCGGGGATTCTCGATCTTCAAGAAGATCCCCCACTGGGACGAGCTGGTGTTCCTGCCCGGAACCCTCACCCGATTCGTGATCGAGGGCTACCGCGAGAAGTGCGACACCTCGACGGTCATCGGCTCTCGCTTCGCGGCCAAGCCGCTCGAACTGGAGATCCCGGTGTACATCACCGGCATGAGCTTCGGCGCGCTGTCGCTGGAGGCCAAGATGGCCTTGGCCAAGGGCGCGTCGATGGCTGGCACCGCTACTTGCTCGGGCGAGGGCGGAATGATCCCGCCGGAGCGCGACCTGTCCACCAAGTGGTACTACCAAATCATCCAGAGCCGTTACGGCTTCAACCCCCACCACTTGATGCTGGCCGACGCGGTGGAGTTTTTCATCGGCCAGGGTTGCAAGGTCGGTCTCGGCGGCCACCTGATGGGCCAGAAGGTCACCGAGCAGGTTGCTGAGATGCGGTCGCTGCCGGCGGGCATCGACCAGCGGTCGCCGGCCCGTCACCCTGACTGGCTCGGCCCCGACGATCTGTCGCTGAAGATCCAAGAGATTCGCGAAGCCACCGACTACCAGGTCCCCATTCAGCTCAAGCTGGGATCTGCCCGGGTATATGACGACGTGCGCATGGCGGCCAAGTGCGGCCCCGACGTCATCTACCTCGATGGTGCCGAGGGCGGTACCGGTGCTGGACCGCATCTGGCCACTGAGGAGACCGGCATCCCGCTGATGGCGGCCATCCCCGAGGCCCGCAGGGCGCTCGAGGATGTGGGCCTCGCTGACGACATCGATCTGGTTGTGGCGGGCGGCATCCGCAACGGCGGCGACGTGGCCAAGTGCTTGGCCTTGGGTGCAGATGCCATTGCGCTGGGGACGTCGGCGCTGATGGCACTCAACTGCAACAAGGAGATCCCTGGCGTTACCGACTACATGGGCACGATCGGCGTGCCCGCGGGCGAGTGTTACCACTGCCACACCGGTCGGTGTCCCGTCGGCGTGGCCACCCAGGACGTCGAGCTGCGCAAGCGTTTGGACGTTGATGAGGCCGCCCTGCGCGTCTACAACTTCCTCATCACCCTCACCATGGAAGTGCAGATGCTGGCCCGGGCTTGCGGCAAGACCGATGTCCATTCTCTGGAGCCCGAGGACCTGGCCGCACTCACCTACGAGGCGGCCGCGATGGCCAAGGTTCCGCTCGCGGGCACCGACTACATCCCAGGTGTCAGCGAGGAGCGGAACATGCAAGAGATCCGCGACCTCTTCGACCGCTACGTGATCGACAAGGGAGTGTGACATGTCGCAGACCACGAACACAGCATCAGCGCACACTGGCGAGAGCTCACGGGAGACCCGCACTGTCGCCATCGACGCCGAAGTCCTGGCGGGGAAGCGGTTCGCCTACCAAGAAGACATGTCGCTGGTCGAAGACATAGATCTGTTGGCGGTGACCCCAGGACCCGACATCAACTGGCTTGAGGACATCACCCTTCTCGAAGAGGACGGGGTGCCGGCGGTGTTCGACCGCTACTCGAACTCCTTCCTGAAGATCTACTTCGAGATCCCGCCCGGCCACGAGGATGAGATCGCCCGCAAGGTGCTCATGAAGCACCTCACCGACGGCAACAGCTACGGCATCACTCTGAAGGACATTCACTGCAAGTTCCCGCAAGTGGAGCTGGGGCCGTGGGTCGAGGAATCCAGGATCGTCGGCACCGACTGGCGCAAGCCGGTGCTGGAGGGCTGGTCAGCTCCCGGTGGCCACTGAGCCGTCACACACAGAAGCCACTTATAGAAACTGAACCGAGGAGGCGGCGGTTATGGCACTGCCGACCAAGGCCCGCTTTGTCATCATCGGCGGAGGCATTCACGGCCTGTCGACAGCTTGGAACCTTGCCCGCGATCTGAGATCGTCGGGACGGGGATCGGGCGACGACATCGTCGTCATCGACAAGACCGGTGTAGGCGCGGGCGCTTCGGGCATCGCCTGCGGTGTCATTCGCAACAACTACTTCCAGCCGGCCATGCGAGAGCTCATGGCCCACTCGGTGGACGTGTGGGACAGCGACCCGGAGGTGTTCTCGTATCACCCCGTGGGATACATGCAGATCAGCCACGAGGCGATGCGCGACGACGTGGCCTCGATCCATGCCCAGCAGCAGGCCATTGGCTATTCATCCACGTTTGTTGAAGGTGCCGAGGCCTCGGCCAGCTACATGCGCGGGATCTTCGATGACTGGCAGGCGCAGGGCATCACCAGCGTCCTGCATGAGCACCGGGGCGGCTATGCCAACAACATGGACTCGCTCAAGGGCCTGCTCGGCAAGGTCGAGGCCGAAGGTGTCGGCGTCGTCGGCGGCGTGACCGTGACCGGGTTCGACCAGGACGGCTCCGGGGCCGTCACCTCGGTGCTCACCGATCAAGGGCCTGTGGCGTGCGATCACGTGGTGGTGGCCGTGGGGCCGTGGGTGCAGAAAATCTGGGCCATGCTCGACCTCCCGACGACCACAGATGTGCTGGCCTCAGACGGCCAGCTCCACAGCCGTCCGACGTGGACTTACATGTGCCTGCAGGAAGGCACGCTCACCGTCGACCCCGGCTACCTCACCGACAACGAGGGCAACATGCCGCCGGTGGTGCACATCGACACCGATGCGCCCCTCTACGACGCCGACGGACTCGTCACCGAGGGGCCGTGGGGCGTCTACTACAAGCCGGACTTCAACTTCGGCGGCATCCAGGGCGGCTATATGCCCTACGTCGTGGACAAGCCGTCTGCCGAGGTGGCCGTGGATCCGTACGGGCCCGACTCGCCCGACTTCGTGGTGGGCGGCGACTTCTACCGAACATGGACGGCGGCGCTGGCTCACTGTCACAAGCGCTTCGAGGGCAAGTCTCACCTCATCAGTGACGAGCCGTCGGGCGGGATCGGCAGCTTTTCGCCCGACAACTTCCCCGTGTTCGACACGTTCTGCGAAAACGCCTACTTCATCGCCGACTCCAACCACGGCTACAAGATGATCGGAGTGGGGGCACTGGTGGCCAAGGAGCTGCTCGGAGAGCCTCAGGCGCTGCTGGAGCCGTTCCGCTACTCGCGCTACGCCGAAGGCAAGCTCCACCCGGTGAGCAACTCGCCGTACCCCTGGAGTTAGCCAATCCTGGAGCTAGCTAGGCGCGGGCGCTCGGCCCGTACGACAGGTGCATGAGGTCGCCGTCGGCGAAGCGTGAGGGTCGCAGCGCCCGGGCGTCGATGGGAGGCGCGTCACCCACATGTTCGAGTCCGAGCACGTCGGCGGCGACGATTTCGCCGAGTGACGGCGACAGCTTGAGTCCGTGGCCTGAGAGCCCGACGGCCAGATAGAGGCCGGAAACTGAGCCGATCTCCGTAGCCCATCCGATGATGGGGTGATAGTCCGGTGAGACGTCGTAGGCACCGCTAATCGTCGACACCGTGGAAGCGACCGTCAGGGACGGGAGACGCTCCGCCAGGGCCACGCGGATGCGCTCGGCGTGCGCCTGGTGGTCGGCTTCGGGTGCGTCGGCGAGCGGATCGTCGACGACGGGCATCTCGGGCGGGTAGGCCGCGGCCACGATGTGGCGGCCCATGTCGGGGCGGATGACGAGGTTGGAGTTTCCATCGGTGATGCAGGTGCCCAGTGCTCGCGCGCCGGGGTGCTGTTCGAGTACCGACATGTCCAGCCGTCGTCGTTCGATAGGCACCTCCGCACCCAGCGGCTCGAGCAGATCGCGTGCCCAGGCACCGGTGGCGGCAATGACGGTGGGTGCTCGGATCTCGCCGGCCGCCGTGACCACACCGGTGACGGCACCGCCCGAGGTCGCAATCTGCTCCACGGCGACGGGCGCCAGAACGGCGGCGCCGGCAGCGGTAGCCGCTGCGAGCCAGCTCAGCACCATCTTGGTGACGTCGATGTAGCCGCCGTCAGGCTCGTAGGCACCGCCAGCGAGCCCGTCCGCGTTCACCAGCGGTTCGATCTCGGTGATCTCGCGGCCGCGGACGAAGCGGGTGTCGACGCCGAGACCCTGGCCGAGGTCGATGTTGTGCCGCAGCCCGTCCAGCTGGTTCTCGGTCACCAGAAGCATGTATCCGAACCGGGCATAGCCAGGGTCGCCGACGCCCACCTCGGTATCCCAGTTCTGGATGCAGTGGAAGCCCCGCTGAGCGATGCGCACCATCAGCTCGTTGGAGTAGTGCTGGCGGATCTGGCCGAATGTTCGGCCCGAGATGCCGCCGACGGGCGGCCGGGCGTCGACGATGGCCACGCGCAAATCCGAATGCCGGACGAGCTGGTAGCCGATGCTGGCGCCGGTCACCCCGGCGCCGATCACCACAACATCGACTTCGGTTGGGATCGCCCTCACAGCTTGGCCTCTCAACGCAATTTCTGGACGTGGCCCTCCTGCGTGCCTCGCCGATCAGCCCGAGTCGGCCAGGTAGGACTCCAGCGAGTCGTCGAGGGCGTCCTCCCACGACGTGTGGTGGATCGGCGCCTGCGTGCCCGTCACGGGGGAGGTGTGGCCGTAGTCGCGGTACCCGAGGATGGACTGCTTCTTGTGCTTCTTCCAGTCCTTGAACATCTTGTTGATGAGCGGCGTGTTCGGGTCTGGACAGTCGGTCTGGTCCAGAAGATCCTGGGTGTAGTCGCCCTGGAAGTCGATGGCGGCGTAGTCGTCGGGCACCGCGTCTTCCGCGGCCTGGAAATCTTCGATCCAGCAGGCTAGCTCGTCGGCGTCAGGCAACTCGATGCGGCCCAGGATCACGTCGCGGGCGTACCAAGTCTGGGCGTCAAACATGTTGAACGTGTACCACTGGTCCTGCATTCCCAGATACAGCACCCGGTTCTCAGGCTGGAACACCACGCCCCGATAGAGCATCGACGAAGCGAGCCGGTTTGTGGTCACCAGCCGCAGCTCGTCGTCCATGAACGGAAAGTTGTGCAGGTAGCCGGTACACGAGACGATGGCATCGACGTCGGCCGTGGTGCCGTCGGTGAAGTGCACCGTGCGACCGTCCACGTGGGTGAAGATCGGCTTCTCGGTGATGCCGGCCGGCCAGTCGAACCCCATCGGCCCGCTGCGCGACGAGCAGATGACCGACTGTGCCCCGTACTTCCACAGTTGTGATGCAACGTCCTCGGCCGAGTAGCTCGACCCGATGACGAGCACGACGCGACCTTCGAACTGCACGGCGTCCCGGAAGTCATGGGCGTGCAGCAGTGTGCCCCCGAACGTCTCATAGCCCGGGTAGTGGGGCATGTTGGGCGTCGAGAAGTGCCCGGTGGACACCACGACCCAGTCGAAGTCCTCGCTGGTGGTGACATCAGCGGTGTGGTCGTATGTCGTCACAGTGAAGCCATCACCGGTCGACGACCGGCTCACACGCCGTACCGATTGGTTGAACCGGATCTTGTCGCGGATGCCGCTGCGGTTGGCGCGGCCGATGATGTAGTCGTAGAGGACCTCGCGGGGCGGGAACGACGCAACTGGCTTGCCGAAGTGCTCCTCGAAGCTGTAGTCGCCGAATTCCAGGCACTCCTTGGGGCCGTTGGACCACAGATACCGGTACATGCTCCCGTGGCACGGCTCGCCGTGTTCATCGAGCCCCGTACGCCACGTGTAGTTCCACAGTCCGCCCCAGTCGTCCTGCTTTTCGAAGCAGACGAGCTCGACTCCTGCGGCTTCTAGCGAGGCGTCGCTGGCGAACGCGTGCAGCTGTGACAGCCCGCATGGCCCAGCACCGATGATGGCTACCCGTGTCATGTCAGGATCCCCCCTGTGGTTAGATGCTTATGCAACGAGAGTAGAACATCACCCAGTCTTGCACCCACGTGCAGAGGCGCAAGACACGGCTGCCGCCGAGGTTGCGACTACGCGCGGACGCGGGACTTGTCGGGATCGTAGAACGGGTATCGCACCACTTCGGCAGCGATCCGTTTTTCGTGGCCGTCGAGCTTGCCGACTTCGACGGCGGTGCCGAAGTCGGCGTATTCGACCGCCATGCGGCACAGCGCGATGTTCTTTCTCAGCGTTGGGGAGATGGTGCCGCTGGTGATCACTCCCACGCGATTGCGGCCTGCGAACACGCCGTCTCCTTGCGCGGCCGGTTCGCCGCCCGCGAGTTCGAGCCCGACCAATCGACGCTGCGGGTTGTCACGCCGCGACAGCAGCGCATCTCGCCCGATGAAATCGTCTTCCTTGGTCTTCAGCGGGACCGTGAAGCCGATGCCTGCCTCGTACGGATCGGTCTCGTCGCAGAACTCGTGGCCCGCGAAGATCAGCCCCGCTTCGATGCGAAGCATGTCGAGTGCGGCCAGTCCCATCGGCACGAGCCCATGTGGGGTGCCGGCTTCGAAGACGGCGTCCCATACCGCCGGCGCGTGGGAGGGGTGGCAGAACACTTCGAAGCCGAGCTCGCCGGTGTAGCCCGTGCGCGAGACGACCAGCGGGATGCCGTCGTGGTCGCCGATGCGGGCAATCGTCAACCGGAACCATCCCAGCTCGGAGATGGTCGGTTGGTCCGGGCGAGTCCAGATGACTTCTTCGAGAATGCGGCGGCTGTTGGGGCCTTGGACCTGCAGGTTGTGGAGCTGCTCGGTGGAGCTGCGCACCCAGGCCCGCAGGCCGAGCCGCTCGGCCTGCTCGCGCAGCCAGATGCCGCTGTAGCCGAGTTGGCCGCCGATCCAGCGAAAGTTCTCGCGTCCCAGCCGGAAGACGGTGCCGTCGTCGATCATGCCGCCGGTCGGGTGGCACATGGCGGTGTAGACGACCTGCCCGTCAGCCAACTTGCGGACGTTGCGGGTGACGCACGTCTGCATCAGCATCTCGGCGTCGGGTCCGGTGATCTCGTACTTGCGCAGCGGCGACAGGTCGATGGCCGCTGCGGCCTGCCGGCACGCCCAGTACTCCTCGACGGCGCCGTGTGCCGTGTAATGGTCGGCCAGCCAGTAGCCGCAGTACTCGCTGAAGTTCCGCGTCAAGGCGGAGGTACGGGGGTGGAATCCGGTCTCTTGGGTGAGCTGGGCTTCGGAGTCCGCGGTCATTCTGATCGCCGTCGCTTTCTTGAACATGTTGGCTGCGGGGTACACCCTGACCGCGATGTCGGTGGGGTTCCAGCCGTTGGCAGCGTCGACATCGCACGGGCACGAGGTGCTGACGCACACCAAGTCCTCCAGCGCCCGCAGCAGCACATAGTCGCCAGGGCGCGACCACGGCTCGTCGAGGTAGATCTGATTCGCGTCATCCACCTGGGTGTTGTAGAAGAAGTTGATCGCCTCCCAGCCCCGCCGTGCAGCGACTCCGAAGGGATCGAGGACCCCGTTGATGTTGTCGGTGCAGTTGATATGGCCGGGGTAGCCCATCTCCTCGTAGTAGCGGGCGTTGCAGGCAGTGTTGAAGGTGTCGTGGCGGCCCACGGTGTCCTGCACCACTTCGACAAGCGGCTGCATCTTGGCGTTGAAGAACTTCGAGTACAGGCCAGGTGCCGGGCAGCTCGCTCCCATGAGGGAGCGGGTGATGGTGGCGTCGAGCCCGAGCTCGGAGCCCGCTTCGAGGTCCGACACTGCGAAGCACTGGAAGTCCGAGCACTGCCGTCCCTCCATGTCCACTACTTGGAACCAGTCGCCCTTGGACACCTGGTAGACGCGAGCTGTGCTGCGCAGCACGATGAAGTCTTGGCTGGGATCAGCCAACGGCGTCGGCAGCAGCGGTTCGGCATGCGCGGCGGGCACGCGGCGGTGTACGTAGGCGATCAGGTCGGTCGGCGGGACGCCGCCGTGGGCCGACATCGTTCCGCCCGGCGCGGCTGCCACGCACACGACGTCCGCATGGGCAACCACTCGGGCACTGGTCCCAGGCTCGTTGTCATCGCCGAGCAGCGGTACGGGCGTTGCGGCTCCGAGCGAGGCAAGATCGACACCGGCGAACTCGAGTCCTGCCCTCACCCGGCGGGCGTCATACAGCCCTGCTGAGAGGATGCTCACGGCGGCCGGGTCGCCTGAAGGAGCGAGTCGCCTGCCCTCGGGCCCTCTGGCGCCGATCACTCCCAGCAAGCCGGGGTCTGACCGCCCGTCAGCGTCGAAGGCCACGAGTTCGCACGGCTGGCAACCTTCGGGATCGACGACCTCCAACTCGTCGCCGGCGTCGAGTGCCAGCACAGTCGCGCCGCCGCCGATCACTCGGTAACGCTCCACTCCGGGTCCGAGCATCATCAGTCCCGGCACCAGCACGCTTGGCTGTTCGGCTGCGAGCATGGCTCTTGCTACCTCGGCATCGGCCTGATCGGTGTTCGGGCTCCCAGGCGGCGCGGTTCGACACCTCGCCGCGTCATCGTCGCCGACCCAGTGGTCCCGAGAGCCCTCGCCGAGGGGGCTCGCCCGTGTCCGGGCCAGAACCGTAGTTCCCACGGACGCCTGCGAACATGTCCCACACGAGCAGGACGACGGCTACAGCCGAGGCGATGGCTGCAATCCACAGTCCGAGTCCCGGATCGGGACTGCCGATGCCGGAAGGATTGAGAATCTCGCGCACTGCGATCGCACCTGCGAAACCGGCGCCGATCCACGCCGGCCGCCAGCTGATCTGTACCAACGCGATGGTCACGATGCAGACGACAAGGAGGAGTCGTCCTATACCGGCACTGATGCCGCGCACCGTGTCAGCGCCTACGAGTCCGGCATTGGCGTACCAAGGCAAGAAGACTGCCGCGCCGGCCACCACCGAGCACACTTGGGAAATCCGCTTGCGGGTGACGCTCATGGCCTCAAGCTAAGTCTTCAGCGCGAAGGCAGACGCCGTGCCGCCCACTGGCGTCACGGCGTCTGCCGCGTTGATTGGTTTGGGTCTGCACTCAGGTCTAGGCGACGACCTGGATGCAGACGATGGCGAAGATGACGCAGGCGACGGCAAACGCCACCACCCCCATCTCGACGCGCTTGTCGTGGCCTTGCAGGGTTTGGAACTCGATTTGCTTGCGACGAGCCATGTCCAGTCCTCCTAGCTGTACTTCTCAGCGAGACGATCGGCCGCGTGATTGAGCAGCTTGTCCTCGCGCATGGTGATCAGCACCGCTGATCCCACCGAGATAACGATCCCGATGATGGCCAGGACGTACGAGGCGGTGTTGCCGCCCGGACCCCAGGTGAAGTACCCAGTTGTGCCGTCTGCTGCTTCGATTGCGGCTTCCCAGCTGTCGTAGGGGAAGGTGTTCATTCAGTCCTCCTTAGTGCTGAACGATGTCAGTGTTCGTGTCGGTCATGTCGCTCTGCCTCCTGCTGCGCTCGCTTCTGCTTTCCCCAGTACCCGGCGGTTGCGACCAGCAGGTACATGACGGCGAGAGCAAGAACGAGCTGCAGCCATGAGGCGGACACCCGACTAGCGGTTGGCGAGGTAGTCGGCCCGCAGCGTGTCGGCTGCGGATTCCTCCGACCCGTCGGCGTGGATAATGGGCTCGTCGGCTCGGCCGAATTCCGGATAGAAGTCGGTCTCGTACTCGGCCATGTCGAGGCCCTCGATCTCCACTTCGGGCGGCACCCGAAGCAGATTGAATTTCTTGAGGATCCACGATGCGCCGTAACCGGTGAGGAACGCCAACGCGAAGATGGTCGCTGCCCCGATGAGCTGGCCCAGGAAGGTGGTCTTCACACTGGCGGGCCCTGTCGGGTAACCCGCCGCGAATATGCCGACGAGCATGACACCCCAGAAGCCCATGACGCCGTGGACCGCCACCGCTCCGACAGCATCGTCGATGCGGGCCTTCTGCTCGAGCCAGCTGCCCACCGTGAAGGCGAGCCCGGCAGAGAAGAACGCGAGGATCAGCACCAGGCTCGGGCTGTAAATGTCGGCGCCTGCCGATACAGCCACCACGCCAGCCAAGCCTCCGGACATGGTCCAGAACGGATCGCCCTTGGCGAAGATGTAGCCGCCGGCGAAACCGCCTGCGAAGGCCATCGTGATGGTGTACGTGATCGCCGACAACGTGGCCGGGTTGAAGTAGATGTTCGCCCAGCCCGGCGTGGTGTCGGCCGTGATGGCCAGGCACGCCGCGTAGAAGGCGTAGAAGGCGGTGAAGATGATCATCAGCCCCATCAACGTGAGATGGAGGTTGTGAGGCTTGAAAGCTCGAGTACCGCCAGCGGAGTCGTATCGGCCGATTCTTGGCCCGAGGTTGAAGAGCACCCCTAGAGCGAAAATTCCGGCGACACCGTGGACGACGCCTGAGGCGGCGAAGTCGTGGTAGCCGAAGTGGACCGTCAGCCAGCCGCCGTAGCTCCAGCCCCAAGCGGCCGCAACCACCCAGACGATGCCGCCCATCAGGGCAGTGAGCCAGAGGTAAGCCGAAATTCGAATTCGCTCGAGCACTGCGCCCGACATGATCGAGCCGGTCGTCCACGAGAACAGCACGAATGCTGCCCAGAAGACGCCGGTGATGTTGTCGCCGAGGTTCGGTCCTGCGGAGCCGTCCCACGGCAAACCGTACTGGTCACCGCAGAAGAAAAGCCCCCCAAGTCCTGCGGGGCTTGCTCCATCAGCCGACCCGGTAAATTTCAGGCCCTCCTGCATGCAGAAGTACACGTACCAACCGACGTAATAGAACGTCGGTGTCACCACGGCGATGGTCATGATGTTCTTCATGGCCGTCGACATGATGTTCTTGCGACGGCTTACCCCTGCCTCGTAGGTCATGAATCCCACGTGCAGCAGCCACATGAGCGCGACTGTGAAGAAGTAGTAAGCCTCGGTGAACACAACAGAAGTGTCCATTGCGCCTCCCCCCTGTTGTCGTCCTGCGCTTGAGTCCCAAGCAACCCCGCGTCAGACCAATTGCGGAAGACCGTAACACATTTGCAATCAATAGTTGAACATCAACCGTCTGATGGGTTTATGTTGAACCTCGTGGGCGGTAAACGGACGATTTCGGCGGGTAAACCACACGCCGCTGTCGACCTTGCGCCGTTGCCGACCTTGCGCCGTTGCCGACCTTGCGCCGTTGCCGACCTTGCGCCGTTGCCGACCTTGCGCCGTTGCCGACCTTGCGCCGTTTGCCGACCTTGCGCCGTTGCCGACCTTGCGCCGTTGCCGACCTTGCGCCGTTGCCGACCTTGCGCCGTTGCCGACCGACCTTGCGCCGTTGCCGACCTTGCGCCGTTGCCGACCTTGCGCCGTTGCCGACCTTGCGCCGTTGCCGACCTTGCGCCGTTGCCGACCTTGCGCCGTTGCCGACCTTGCGCCGTTGCCGACCTTGCGCCGTTGCCGACCTTGCCGCTCGCCGTTGCCGACCTTGCGCCGTTGCCGACCTTGCTGTCGGGCTGTGCTCGACCGAGGGGCTGTGTTCGATCGAGCGGCTCCGCTCAGCTGTCGTCGGACTCGCTGACGTTGACCTGGCGGATCTCCCCGGTGCCGGCGTCCACCCAGATGGCTGCATGACGCAGGAAGTCCTCCGGTCCCCCGTCGGGCTCGAGGACCGTGAAGACGACGATCCACATCGCGGTCGGGGGGAAGCCCTGGCGGAGAACCTTGGCCTCAGTGCGCTCTGGTGTGAAGGACCCAGGGTGGGCTTCGAGGGTGGCGCGAGCGGTGGCGATGGCCTGGCTCTCGGAGACGTCGACTCCGGAACAGCCCCCCCGCAACACGACGACGAGCAGGAGCAGGCCGACCACGATGAGCAGCAGCGGCCGCCCCGGCATCGATCGGAGGCGGCTGAATGGGTTCTTCGACTTCTCGGGCATCGACTCGTCTTCAGGCATCGTGACGTCCTACCGCTCGCAGGCGCTTGAGATCATTCGTCTCTCGGAGGGCGTACGAAGAAGCGCAGAACGATGAAACCCGCCACATGTGTGATGGCGACGAAAGACACCCACCACAGTAAGACCTTCGTCCGGTAGCCGCGTTCGCGGCATTCCCAGAAGGTGAGACCCACGGCCGCGGCGAGCAGCAGCCAGAGCACGAGACTCCCGCGAGCAGCGCCGCTGTCGGTGATCCAGTCAAAGACAATCATCAGGCCCATTGCGCTCGCCTCACTTCAGCGACTGCGCTCAGCAGGCCCATGAGATCATCCCCCCGCTGGCCCACGCGGCTCGTTGGCCGGGTACACCTTGATGGAAATGAACCGTATCGGCAACTCGACGAGCTCGACCGGGCCGTGGGCGACCTCACCGTGGAGCTGCATGGTGTCGCCCGTGTTGAGCAAGTAGGCCTTGCCGCCGTAGCCGTAGTAGAGCGACCCCTCCAGGACGTGGAGAAACTCCACGCCGGGGTGCTGGAACAGCGGGAAGACGCCGCCTCGCTCGGTGATGGTCGTGATCATCGGCTCGATGACGCGATTGGGGCCGCGCAAGGTGCCGAGGTCTTGGTAGAGCCGATCGTGCCCGCCTCGATCGTGGTGAATCTCGTGGCCCTCGCCCGCCCGGACGATGACCAAGTCGTGCTCCTCATCGAGGCCGCGAAACAACGCTGTTACCGGCACCTTGGCCGTGGTTGCCAGACGCACGAGCGTCGACAGGCTGGGCGCGCTCTGGCCATGCTCGATCTTCGAGAGCATCCCCAGCGAGATGTCGGCCTCGGCAGCGAAAGCGGACATGGTCAGGTTCAGCGCTTGACGGAGCTCTCGGACGCGGCTGCCGACGACACGGCACAGCTCGACAGTGGTCAGCGGCGAGCCAAGGGCGGCCTCCGCGAGGGCCAAGGTGTCGACCTCGTCCATGTCACGGTCGTCCATGACATGAAGGGAGTCGGGGCTGTCCTGCGGGTCAGGACCCGCTGTCTCCCCACTCGTCATTGCCCAGATAGTGCCAGATGGCGGCTGCGGATCGGTACCTGGCAAGTGGCGCGGGGGCTCGTCGGTGTGAACGCACCAGCGCTCAGATTCGGGCCGCCGCGCCTGTCACGTGGGGTTCGCCTTGGGGTTCGCCGCTACCGGTGTTGCGGTGCGGGCGCCTTGGCGCTCAGATCCCGGCCGCGGCGGCGAATGCGCGTAGCTCGCGTTCGACGTCGCCCATCGGCTGGAACGACACCTCGGTGATGCCCGCTGCGACGAGGCGTTCCAACCGCTCGGGCACCTCGCCGGCATGGCAGACGAACGGCGCGATCGGCAGCGACTCCGGCGTGAGCACCTGGCGGTCGATGGCATTCAGCTCGGTGAGGTGGCCTTCGTGCAATGCGAGGTGCCGCGTGTCCGGATCCATGGCATCGGTGATCTCGGCGAGGCGGTCGGCGTTGGGAAGGTTCGACAGCCGCGCATCGCGCTGCTCGAGGAATGCGTGGTAGGCCACGCTGACACCTGGGCCCGCAGTGTCGAGCACCCTGGGCGATTCGATCGTCTCGTCGTCGTCCATGATCGTGCCGAAGCCGAGAAGGATCACATCCTCGATGCCGCCGTAGTCGGCGTCGGGCCGGGGGCGCGAGGTGAACACGCCGCAGCCCATCTCGGCAGCGGCGGCGAGGCCTCTGGGGCCGTTCACCGCCACGATCCACGGCACCTCGATGGGCCGCTCGACCGCTTGGCCCGGCCAGTGCAACATGCGTGCAGCCCGACCATCGACATCGATGGTCTCGCCTCGAAGCAACGCTTGGATGTCGGCGACCATGTCGGGAAAATCGGCCCAGCGCAACGGCTTTTGGCCCATCGCCCGCCGGCCCGTGAAACCGGTGCCGGCACCGATGATGACCCGTTCGGGCCCGACGAGCCCCACCAGCGTCGCGATCGCTGCAGCCGTCGTCATTGGGTGGCGCAGCGATGGGATCATCACGCCCGGTCCGAGACGGATGCGTTCGGTGCGCACCCCTGTTAGCGCGAGCGTCATCCAGACGTCGAGCTGCAATGCCGGCGTGTCGTACACCCAGGCGGTCTCGTAGCCGAGTTCTTCGGCCAGCACGATGTGGTCGGGCGTGGCGGGAACCGGTGGGAATGCGGCAGAGATCTTCATGGCGGCAGTCTCGCGGACCCGACGTGTCTTCGAAGGACTGCGTCTTCCACGGACTGTGTCTTCCACGGACTGGCGACGTCGCGTATGCGAGGCTGTGCCGATGGAGATCTCGAAGGCGCTCGACTATGTCCGCATGAACAACCGTGCGGTGCTGGCCACCAATTCGCGTGACGGCACTCCGCAGCTGTCGCCGGTGACGGTGGCAGTCGTCGACGACACGGTGGTGATGAGCACTCGCGAGACAGCCTTCAAGACCAAGAATCTGCACCGTGATCCGCAGTCGTGGCTGTGCGTGTTCCCCGAGAAGTGGCTGGGGCGTTGGGTACAGCTCGAGTGCCAGGCCGAGATCATCTCGGGCGAGGCTGCGCTCGATCCGCTGGTCGAGTACTACCGCACGGTCAGCGGCGAACACCCCGACTGGGACGACTACCGCCGGGCGATGGTCGACGACCAGCGCTGCCTGGTTCGCTTCCGCATCACCAAAGCCGGCCCCGACAAACACGGCTGAGCTGCTGCCAACCCGACGCTGACTGTCGAGCTGCCGACGCTCAGTACCAGTCGTAGGCGGCGCGGGGCCGCTGCGCCCAGCCGGCTTGGCCGATCTGGCGCATCTTGTCGCCGAGGCTGGACATCTGTTCGGCGTAGAGGTCGATCCCGACGTTGTGCCACGAGCCGTGTCCGGCAAACACCCACTCGACACGAAGCGTCGAGAGCAGGTCCATCGAGCCGGCCAGTTCGTCCCACGAGTGGAAGGTTTGCTCGGGAAAGACGTCCAGCTCGTGCCGGCGGTGGTTCCAATGGAGCGTGTCGCCGGTGAACAGCCACCGGTCGTCGACGTGGAAGACGACCGAGCCCTCGGTGTGGCCCGGTACCGGGATAGCGACGGTCCCCGGCGAGACGGACACGGGGTCGGCGCCGTCGAGGATGACCGTGGCGTAGGGAGCGGCGTCTGCGTCGGCTGCATGGATCCACACTTCTGCGCTGCAGTGCTCGGCCCACCGGTCGGCGTCGGCGACGTCGTCGCGATGACTGAGCAGCACGTGCCGGATTCCGCCGAGGTCATCTACTCGCTCGGCGAGGCCGCGCAGGTAGCGCGGCGAGTCGACCATGAGGTTGCCGTCGGGCCGTTTGACGAGGTACGAGTGCGCCCCGAACGAAGACCGGGCGTTGTGCCCGACTGCGCACACGCCGGGTGTCAGCTCGTAGGGGAATGGCGGGCTGGGCGGGCGACGGATCTCGAGGTTGCCGATCGACTGCGTCGGACACGCCTCGGCCGCCCGCCACAACGCTGCCGTCTCGGCCGGGCTCTCCGGCTGGCGTGCCAGGTAGGAGAGCCCGCTGTCGTCCATCTCGATGAGCCCCGGCGCCCAATGTCGGGCAACATCGCATCGAATGCAGCGCGTATCGACGAACCACGGCCCCTCAACGTTGTCTGGATGCGCCACGTCGACACGAGCCATCGCCTGCACCCCCTCGTAGCCCTGGCTCGAATGCTAAGTCCGCGCTGCCGCTGCTGAACGCCCCCGTCGATGTACCAGTCGGCGAGGTGGTGTATCATTAGTGTATGGCACGCACAAACATCGACATCGACGAGGCGGCGTGTGCGCGCGTCATGGTGCGTTACGGGCTCACCAGCAAGCGGGCAGCCGTGAACTTCGCCCTGGAACTTGCTGCCGATGAGCCCATGTCGCTTGACGAAGCACGGGCGATGCGTGGCACCGGATGGCAGGGCGATCTGGACGCAATGCGCGAGGGCCGGATCCAGCACCTGTGAAGCCGCCTCGGCGAGAAGAACCGCGCCTGAACCACAAGACGCTGATCGACACCTCAGCGTGGGTGGCGTTCCTGCGCGGCAGCCACGATGATCTCGCGGATGCCGTTCTCGCCGTTCTTGAGAGTGACGCTCTGATGTGTGACGCCGTCCGAATGGAGGTACTGGCGGGAGCGCGTGACGAAGTCCACCTGGCGCAGCTTCGGGCGCTGATCGGACGGGCATCGCTGGTGGCTACGAACTCCGTCGACTACGAGCGCGCTGCCTTGCTCTATCGCATGTGCCGGAGTTCAGGTGCAACCGTGCGCAAGATGATTGATTGTCTGATTGCAGTGATCGCCATCAGGAGCGGCGCGGAAGTTCTGCACGCCGATCGTGACTTCACGGCGCTCGCACGCCACACCCAGCTGCGCGTCCATCCGGCATCACTGACCTAAGCGGCCGCTGCAACCGGCGAGGCCGAGGCGCCACCTTCTCAAGTGGTGCTGGTTACCTGCCATTGGACGAGGGTGAAGGGTGGGCTGCCGTCGTCGTGGTCTTCGAAGACGGCCTCGACGTCACTGCCGATGACGATCTCGGCCATCGGGTCGCCGAGGAGGTTGCCGAGCATCCGCAGGTTGTCGGCGTGGGGGAGCTCGACAAGCACCACGATGTAGGGGCCGTGGTCGGCGAGCGCTGGATGCACCGGGTGATACACGCGCTGCCAGGAGTAGATGCGGGCGGTGGGATCGACAGCCACCCATGCGACGTCGAACGATTGGCAGGCGTGGCACATCCAGTCCGGGCCCCACTGATGTGTGCCGCAGTCGGCGCATCGCTGCACCCGCAGCTCGTGTTCGCGGGTGCCTTCCCAATACGGAAGGTCGAGGCCGTCGCGCATCGGCGCCGGCTGGGTGAGGCCCTTCGGCAGGTACGTGTCGCCGCTTCCGCTCAATGCGGTGCTCATCCCAATGCCTCGGCGGTGCCGTAGATGGCGGTCGAGGCGATCTCGACCATCGGGCCTGCGTTCGACAGCGACACCTTCACATCGGGCACTTGATTCGTCGAATCGCCACGAACTTGGCGCACGGCCTCGATCTGCATGCCGAGGCCGTGCATGTAGCACTCGGCGAGATTGCCGCCGCTGGTGTTCAGCGGGAGCGAACCGCCGTCTGCTCGCAGGTTCTCGAACGTCAGCGTCTCGTTGGCGTTCTCGTAGGTGCAAAGGCCGTGCTCGATCAGGCTCATGACGACGGCGCCGGTGAAGTTCTCGTAGCTCTGCACCACGTCGACGTCGTCGGGCGTCACGCCGGCTTGGTCGTAGAGATGTTGTGCTGCGAACTTGAAGCTCGAAGTTGCGTAGTCGGTCGGGTTGTGAACCCACGCACCCGAGCGATGCCCGCCGCTCTGCTGGGCCGCCAGCACCAGCACGGGGGCGTCGTTGAGGCCAGCGGCTCGCTCAGCGGAGGTGACGACCATGGCGGCGGCGCCATCGTTCTCCAGGCAGCAGTCGTAGAGGCGAAACGGCTCGGTAATCCAGCGCGCCGAGTCGTAGGTCTCTGCGTCGAGCGGCCGGCCGTGCATGACCGCCCGGGGGTTGTTCTGTGCGTGGTGATATGCGGCCAGTGCCACGGCTCGCATTGTCGACCGGTCGATGTCGTGTTCGTGCATGAGCCGGGTCGTGCGCATGGCATACACCTGCGCCGGGCTCATGACGCCATAGGGAATGGTGTAGGCATACTCGCCGCTGATCGCCGGCCGCCGCCCGCCTTGGCCGAACCGTCCGTACTGTCCTTGGGCTAGTCCGCGGTAGGCGACGACCACGTTCGCTGAACCGGCGTGGACCGCGCTGGCGGCGTTCTGCACGACCGCTGCTGCGCCGCCGCCACCGCCGCCCCACTGCATGTTCGAGTAGCGCAACTCGGACAGGCCGAGCGCATTCGCCAACCGGGCCGGCGTGTTGCGGTCGTTGCTGTAGGAGCAAAAGCCGTCGATCTCGCGTGGATTGATGCCGGCGTCTTCGCAGGCAGCCAGGATCGCCTTCAGCACCAGCACGAATTCAGGGTCGGGCGATTGGCCCCGCTTGTAATAGGTGGTCTCGCCGACACCTGCGATGGCGGTACGACCGCGCAGCCCTTGACCCGAAGCACTCACGGCGCAAACCGTAGCCAAGTGACGCCGGGTGCCGCCCAAGTGCGGAGCGGCAGCGCAGCCGGGCGTCGGCTGCCGATCCGGTGGTTGTCATGGCTCGATGGGCTAGAAACAGAGCCGATGTCCGATGACGAGCTCGCTGCTTACCGCCACAGCATCGACACAGTTGACGCTGCCCTGGTGCGCCTGCTGGCAGAGCGATTCCGCATCACGCACGCGGTCGGCGTGCACAAGGCGGCCCACGGCATGGCGCCGGTCGACCCGGTACGTGAGCAGGAGCAGATCGATGAGTTGCGCCAGCTCGCCACCGACGAGGGCCTCGACCCCGACTTCTGCGAGAAATTCGTGCACTTCGTGATGGACGAGGTCATCCGCAACCACGTTCGCATCGCCGAGAACAGTTCCTGACGCTCGCCGGCTCGGCGAATGCCGCTCAGCGCGAGGCGATGACGGCGATGCCGGCGTCGGCGAGTTGGGTGCGTGCGGCGGCTTCGGTTTCGGGAGCGACGGAGGCCGCGAGGTCGTCAAGCACCGCGGTGGCGTAGCCGTTGGCGGTAGCGTCGACGGCGGTGGCGCGCACGCAGTGGTCGAACGCCAGCCCGACGACGTTGACATTGGTGATGCCGGCAGCGGACAGCATCTCGTCCAGAGTCCGGCCGTTGTCGTCGATGCCTTCGAAACCGGAATACGCCGCGGCGTGCATGCCCTTGCGCACGCGGGCATCAATCCGGTCAACGACCGGGTCGAGTGCGGGATGCAGTTCGGCCTCGGCGGTGCCGGCTACGCCGTGCGGCGGCCACGTGTCGACGAAATCGGGCTCATCGCTGAAGTGGTCGCCCGGGTCGATGTGCCAATCCTGAGTAGTCACCACGAGGTTGTAGCCGTGTGCGCTGGCAAGCAGGTCCGCCACCCGCGAGGCCACCGCATTGCCGCCTTCCACGGGCAAGGCGCCGCCTTCGCAAAAGGTGGGTTGCACGTCTACCACGAGCAGGGCCGTACGGGATTGCCCGCGCTGGTTCGAGTTCTCAGCCATGTCTGCTCTCCTGCGCCGCGACTCGTGCCGCCAGGCGCGGCTCCCGCAGCGCTCTGTGGCTGAATCTACCGCCGGTCCGCATGGGCCCCAGCAGCGCTAGACGCCGAGCAGGAATGAGGCGTTGCCCGCCCAGAACGGCGAAGTGGCGCCTGCGCTGAGCCCAGCTGCGGTAAACGAAGCCTGGAACTCGGAGATCGGGTCGCGGCCGCCTTCGGGGTGCGGCCAGTCGGACGAGAACAGGAACAGCTCGGGCCCGCAGTTCGACACCAGCCAGCCCACGTCCTCGAAGTGCCACGGCGTGAATCTCACCTGCCGCCGGATGTAGTCCGAGGGCGCCATGGTCAGCTTGGCCAACTCGGGCTCGTGTCGACCGAACGCCAAGACGGCGTTGTCGAGCGAGCGCAGCAGGTTCGGCACCCACCCCGCACCTAGTTCGATCAGCCCGCAACGCAACTCGGGGAATTGTTCGAAGATGCCGTCCATCACCATGCACGACAGCAGGTTCTCGGCGTCGTGGAACAGGTTCAGGAAATCCTTCGAGCGCAGATTCTCACCGCCGCCGACGAAATCCTTGCCGGGGTTGCGACCATTGTTGTGGTACGTCTTCGGCAGCTGATTGCCGCCGTTGGGCCCCAGGTGCATGAGCACGGGCACGCTCGCCTCGGACAACAGCGCCCACAGGGGATCGAAGTCGGGATGCGTCGGGCTCTTGTCCGTCGGCACCCCGTGGGGGATCCACGCAGCCCGGCATCCCGCTTCGATGGCCTCACGGGCGCACTCGATGGTTCGCTGCGGATCTTCTAGCGGCACGAACGCCACACCGAGCAGCCGGGGATCGACCGAGCAGAAGTCGGCGATGCCGCGGTTGTGCGCCGACGCGCCGCCGTAGACCAGGTCGAGGTCGGTGCGCCCGTGGAACTGGGTGTGCGCAAACGTCGTGAACACGAGCTGGCTGGCGAATCCCAATTGGTCGAGTGCTCCCATCCGCTCGTTGGCGTCCATGGAGCCATAGGCGAAGTAGCCCTTGGGCCCCTTGACGACGTCGGCTGCCAGCTTCGCCGTCTCTTCGGGATCGTTGCGCCGCTCCCAGCACTGTTCCACGAGCTCGAGCGTGGCCGTGTCGCCCCCTCCCGCCAGGCTGAGGTCTCTCAGCTTCTCAGCAGTCGCCCCATCGGCGTAGCTGGCCAGCCAGTCCACCGGCTCCATCAAGTGGCTGTCGGTGTCATGAATGAAACGCTCACCGGCGTAGGTCGTCATGGCTCCTCCTCGGGTCAACTCATCGAAGCGTCGGCCGCAACGCCCCAGTGTTGCATCCCGGCTGTGCTCGTACTCAGTCTCGTTTCGTCCGCTGATAGATCGGCCCCTGCACGTTGAGCGGGTTTTCTAGCTTTGCGATCTCTTCCCGTTCGAGTTCGTACGCCTCGCCTTCCGTCAGGTCAGTCGCACGGATGACGAGTTCATACGCAATGCCTGCCGCGACGAGCTCACTGATGCGAGCGGAGCCGCCCGTCAGGCGCTTGTCACCTGAGACGTGTTCGGCTTCGCGAGCGCTGGCAGCGCGCTGTGTGATGCCCACGTACTGCTTGCCGTTCACGAAATCGAAGCGGTAGACCGTCCAGCGCCTGTTCGGTGGCTGGGGCGTGTCGCTGCGTCGTTCCAACGCCCTGTAGTCGACTTCTCGCAGTCGCATCTTGCTGAGTAGCTGCTCAAGTTCGTTGGGCTGGGCGCCCTTGGCCTTGCGGCTCCAGAACTGCTTGCGAGAGTTCGTATAGAGCCGCCAGAGCCTCGCCGCGTCGGTGCAGGCCTCACACGGTTCTTCGTCCCGCTTCTGGTGGCGTTGGAACGCCGCGTACGTGCCGCACGGCCGCAACTTGCGACCACCGACATTCACTCGAGTTCGCTCGCCCCCGTCAGCGAGCGCATATCCCTCGGTAGCCATGTTCGTCCCCTAGATGGCGATTGGCGCGGCGACAGTCCATCCCATATCGCGCAAGACCTTCGCTGCGTGATCGGGATTGCGCCTTGCCGCTGCTTTGAGCTGCTGCGTGTGAAAGCGGTCTCGCGATGCGTCAAGCGCTTCCTGCCAGCCAGCCCGCGGTGTCACGAGTTCTTCGAGGATGCAGAACTCGATGAGATCCTCAAGACTCGGCCGGAACCTGCGCCCACCGACCGGCAAGTGGAGGTTCACGGGCTTGCGCTTGGTGTGGCCG
Organism: Candidatus Poriferisodalis sp.; assembly: GCA_965226645.1. GTDB lineage: Bacteria > Actinomycetota > Acidimicrobiia > Acidimicrobiales > Poriferisodalaceae > Poriferisodalis. The sequence continues at coordinate 425,203 of CBDDDL010000002.1, read as the reverse complement.
CAAGTGCTCATGAGGTGCCTGCGCGTCGCTGATTCTCCATCCAGATGCAGGTGGGCTTCTGGGTATTTGTTCGGTGGCTGCCTCACGTAGTCGTAGGTGAGGACAGCTGAGTCGTCGTTTGCGGTTACGAGTGTGTACGTGCTCTTGTCTGTGGTGAGGTGCTGGCCCGCTTCGTCGAGCACCAGAGTGTGATGGAGTAGCAACCGCAATCGCGCCGGCGATCGCGAGGTGGTCAGGTCGATTGCCTCACCGTAAAGGTCGTTTTTGCTCAGTCGGAAGCCAATCACGGCGCGCGCGTGTGCATCCATCATCGGTGACAGACGGATGCCGTCAGTCACTGTGCCGTTGAGCATCGCGGTCATTTCGCCCGCGAAGTCTCTGGCCTGCTTCTGTAAGTCAGGCGGGTGTGGGCTCAAAGGTCGAAACGACGTGGGTGCGCCGCTGGGGCGTGCCGGGCAACCAAGTGCGTCGGGCCATTTCGCTGGTGAAGCGGCCGGTGGCGGCCTGTTGCTGGAGTTCCTCCCACGTACATCCGGCAGTCTCGAGAGCGTTGTTGATGGCGACGCGCACCTCGTCATCGCTGAGCACGAGAACTTCAATGTCGTCGTACTCGATGTCTGAATCGCTCATCGTCGTGCTCTTCTAGTGGATAGCCGTTGGACGTGTCGGTCTGTAAGGAAGTCTTGTCGGCGCTAAGCGCACGGCTCATCTTTGTGAAGGGGTGTGACATCAATGTAGTGACACGACAGCGATGCGCGGTGGTTCCCGTCGCTGCCTCGACCAGTTGGGTAGCTAGCCGCCGTGGCGGAGGAGGTGGCCGCTGTAGGTCTCGGTTTGGGTGTCTTCGCTGATGGTCTCTTGGCCGTTCACGATGACGCTGCGGTAGCCGCTGGCCCGCTGGATCCGCCGCCATTCGCCGCCCGGCAGGTCGTGGACGACCTCGTTGGGGCCGATCTCCAGATTCTCCGGGTCGTACACGAGCACATCGGCGGGACCGCCGTTGCGGATCATGCCGCGGTCGCGGAAGCCGGCGAGATGAGCAGGCAGCGCAGACAGGCGCCGGTGGGCTTCCTCGTAGGTGATCCACTGGTTCTCGCGGACGTGGGAGGTCAGCGTCTCGGTGGGGTAGCGGCCCGCGGTCAGGAACTTGGTGTGCGCACCGCCGTCGGACACGCCGAACAGCATGTGCGGGTACTGAACTATGTCACGCAACAGGTCTGAGTTGCCCTGCGGCGGCGCCACGAAGAACAGCGTGTCCAGTCCGTCGGTCACTGCTACGTCGAGCATGAGGTCGACCGGGTGCTTGCCGGCGATTTCAGCCGCCTGGCCCACCGACATCTCCCGGTACTGCTCGGTGGAGGCGCTGCGCGGCGACAGGATCGTCACCGTGTCCAGCGGCGCTGTGGCGGTACGGGGCAGGGTGTCCTTGAGGGCCTGGCGACGGCTGGGATCGGCCATCTTTGCCATGCGCTCGTCCTTGTCGCCCATGCAGGCTTCCATCCAGGCCTGGGAGTCGTCGTAGAGGTTCCAATCCTCCAGCGTGAAGGTGAACCCGGCATCGCTGGTGACGCCTTGGCCATACACCGGCACGCCCTGCTCTCGACAACGCTCCAGCCATTCGATCTGACGGCGGTGGATCGTCGGTTTGTCCGCGAAGGCCTGCACCACGTTGTGCAGCAGCGGCCGTCCGCTGATCGACGCGATCTCCTCGAGATGCGCCAGGTCGTGGGCCACATTGCCGCTCGTCAGCGTCATCTGGACGACGCCCTCGTTGCGCTCGGCCAGCACCCGCGCCAGCACCAGCGCCGTCTCGTCGTTCATCATGTCGGTGGGCATCGGCGTGCCGTCCCAGTCGCGCTGCACCGCAGCGGGACCGGTCGGAGGCAGCCGCTGGGCAGACCAGCCACAGCCGCCCGCGTCCATCGCCTCGTGCACCAGCTTGGCCAGCATCTCGTGCTCGCCCACCGTGGGCATGCGGCCGTCCTTGGCGTCGTCGAGGCCCAGCACCATCACCAGCATCGGCCCGATCGGCACGTACGGCAGGATGTTGAGTGCCTTGGGGGTGCGCTCGAGGCTGTCGAGGTATTCGGGGAACGTCACCCAGTCCCACGGCATGCCCTGCTTCATGGACTCATACGGGATGGCCTCCACCCGGGTCATCGAGCGCATGGCGTACTCGCGCATGTCCGGGTCGACCGGCGCGAAGCCGAAGCCGCAGTTGCCGATGGCCACCGACGTAATGCCGTGCCAGCCCGACAGCGTGCAGTACGGGTCCCAGAACACCTGCGCGTCGTAATGGGTGTGGAGGTCGACGAATCCGGGGGCGATGTGCATGCCCGAGGCGTCGACGACCTTGGCCGCTTCGCGGGCGTCGACCCGGCCGACGGCGGCGATCTTGCCGCCAGCGATGCCGACATCACCGCGCACTCGTGGCGCGCCGCTGCCGTCGAAGATCATTCCGTCCTTGATGACGATGTCGTATTTGCTCATTGCAGCCGCTCCTAGTGCTCCTGCTTCGGTCTTCGTTGATTGTGTCGAGGGGCGGTCGGCTGTGCCTGTGGCCGCAGCCGAGCCGTTCAGGCGTTGAGGTCCCAGCCCATCTGGCGCGCTGCGTACAGCGTGTCGGCGTACTCCTCCATGTAGGTGATGCGACCCTCGTCGCACGTGTACACCCAGCAGTACTGGTTGTCGTAGTCGTTGCCGGTGGCCTTGGCCGTCGCGGTCAGCCGTTGCTGCACCACGGCGGTATCGCCCTCGACGATCATCTTGCGAATGTCGAGCCCGAACGGCTTGGTGATGTCGAAGGTCTCCTTGACGACCCGCGAACCCAGCGCTCGGGCCACTTCGGTAGCGCCGACGGTCTTGCCGACGTTGGCGGTGCCGGGCGGCTCCCACACGACGTCCGGGTCGAGGCAATCCATCAGCGTGTCGCGGTCGCCTGTCGTCAGCGCGGTGTAGTAGCGCTCCACCAATTCCCGGGTCTCGTTGGTTTCCATGACGCGTCAGCCTCCCGCGGCCGGTGCGCGAGCAGCGAGAGCGAGGCGGACCGGCCCTACCGCCGCGGCTGCGTTGGCCTCAGTCTCTCACCGACGTGCGCGCCGATGCTCGGCTGCTGCCGGAACTGGCTCAGAGCAGGCTCGGAATCGGCTCGGCACCGCCTGCCAAGCAGCGCTAGGCGGCGACTGGCGAGGTTGCTCGAATTGAGTCTTCGAGTCGGTCGAAGATCTGCCCGATCTCGGCGTCAGAGATGATGAGCGGCGGGCAGAACATGAGGGCGTTTGCGACCGGGCGTGAGATGACGCCGCGCTTAAGAAACGCTTCACGAGTGTCGGCGGCGTCATAGCCGAGATCGGCTGCCCAGATGCCCCCGAGGCCTCGGTAGCCCGCGAGCATGCCGTCGCCTTTCAGCGCCTGGAAGCCTTGTTCCATCTTGGTGCCGATGTGGCGCGCCCGTTCAACGAGCCCCTCGGACTCGATGACGCCGATGTTGGCGATGCCAGCGGCGCACGCCGTGGGATGCCCCGAGTAGGTGTAACCGTGCAAGAGCTTTTCGGGGTCAGACTCCAGCACGTCGGCGATTTCGCGCGACATCACGACGCCAGACAGCGGGAGATAGCCCGAGGTGACGCCCTTGGCGAAGGTGAACATGTCAGGCGTCACGCCGAAGGTCTGACCGCCGAACCAGGAGCCCGTGCGCCCGAAACCGCAGATCACCTCGTCGAAGATGAGCAGCGCGCCGTGCTCGTCGCACAGGCGGCGTAGGCCCGCGAAATAACCGTCCGGTGGCGGGATGACGCCGCCGGCGCCCTGAATTGGCTCGGATATGACCGCCGCAATGCGGTCGCCGTGCTCGGCGAACAGCTGAGCCGCCGGCTCGACGTCGTCGTTGGGGATCTCGACCACGTGCGGCAGCAGATCGCCCCAGCCCGATCGGATTGCTTCGAGACCTTGCACGCTGGTGCCGCCGACGTTCACGCCGTGGTAGCCGCCGGTGCGTCGCACGATGATCTGCCGGTCGACGTCGCCGCGCAGTTGATGGATTCGCCGAGCGAACTTCAGCACGGTGTCGATGGCTTCTGAACCCGAGCAGCCCAGGAACACGCGGCCGTCGGGATGCTGAGAGCGAGCACGCACCATCTCGGCTACTTCGACGGCGGGTCCGTTCGAGAACGGAGCGAACGTGTTGTACGTCTGCAGCTGATCGAGCTGCGCGGTGATGGCGTCGATGACGGTGCGATTGCCATGCCCGATCTGGCACAGCCACAGGCTGGCGAGTGCGTCGATGTACTCGTTGCCGGCGTCGTCGCGCAACATCACGCCCTCGCCCGAAACGATCTTGATGAACTCGTTCTCGTGCTGTGCGAGTACCGAGAATGGATGGATCAGTGCGCTGCCGCTCATCGAACAACTCCTCCTTCTGTTCTGGGAGATTGTGCGAAGCCTACGCCCGCTGCAAATGGCGGACCGGACCGCAATTTCGTCCATGCGTCAGTAGCGCCGCTCGGGTGTCGCCAGGTGCTGGCAGATGACATACGAATGTGTGCAGGCCAGCGCCCAGGCCGTTCGTAGGCTTTGAGTTCTCGACGATGTGCGGTTGTTGCGCCGTCGTCGAAGGGAGATGCAATGCCGCTGCGATATGGACGTCCGCTGGTCATGATTCCCGGCCCGTCGGTCATTCCCGACCGGGTGCTGTCGGCCATGCACCGCTCGATCCCGAACATCTACGAGGGCGAGGTGGTGGACCTCACCTACTCGCTGCTGGAGCGGCTGCCGGTTCTGGCCCGCACTGAGCACCGGGCCTACATCGCCATCTCCAACGGCCACGGTGCCTGGGAAATGGCAATCACCAACACGCTGTCGCGGGGCGACAAGGTGCTCGTGCTCGAGGTCGGGCATTTCGCTACGAACTGGGCCGAGATGGCAGCCCAGAGCGGCGTCAAGTTCGAGGTGCTGCACGCGGCCGACCGGGCGGCGATCGACCCCGATGCCGTCACTGAACGGCTGCGAGCCGACGTCGGGCGGGAATTCGCAGCAGTGCTCGTGGCGCAGACCGACACTGCGTCGTCAGTGCGCAACGACATCGCTGCGGTGCGTCGTGCCATGGACGATGCCGACCACCCGGCCCTGCTGCTCGCTGACTGCGTGGCCTCGCTGGGGTGCGAACCCTTCGAGATGGACGCGTGGGGCGTGGACGTCACCGTGGCAGGCAGTCAGAAGGGCCTGATGGTGCCGCCGGGCCTCGGCATGGTGTGGGTCGGACCCAAAGCGTGGGAAGCCCACCAAAGAGCCGATCTGCGCACCGCGTACTGGGATTGGACGAGGCGCACCGATCCCGATGCGCACTACTGGATCTTCTGCGGCACGCCGCCGGTGCAGCACCTGTGGGGCCTCGCCGAGGCGCTGGACATGATCGACGAAGAAGGTCTCCTTAACGTTTGGGAGCGCCACCGTGTGTTCGCGAGCGCGATTCATGCGGCGGTCGATGCGTGGTCAGCGCCGGGGGGTCTCGAGCTCAACGTGCTCGACCCTGCACACCGCTCGAATTCGGTCACGATGATCCGAACCGGCGACGTCTCCGCACAGCAGCTGCGCGCCACGTGCGAGAGCGAAGCGGGCCTCACGCTGGGGCTCAGCATCACGGGCAATCCCGACGCCGAATTCCGCATCGGCCACATGGGACACCTCAACCCGCCGATGGTGCTGGGCACCCTCGGCACAATCGAGGCGACGCTCTCGGCGATCGGCGCGCCCATCGGCGCCTCCGGTGTGGCCGCGGCCGCCCAGGTCATCGCGCAGGCGACGACTCCCGCGTCCAAGCCGCCGCCGGGCCCGAGGACCCCTGGTCCTGACTGCGGCCCCGGCGCCGGGGGCCATCTCAGGCGCTGACGAGTTGGCGGACGAGGACGACGATTGCGCTTGTGGAGGCCACGCCGAGCACGATCATCCGGAACCGGGGGCCAGCGAGGCGCGGTCGCAGCCACCTCCCGATCGGCAGGCCGAGTGCCGCCGCGGGCAGCAGGCTCAGCGCGAGCCAGAGCTGTTTGAGGCCGAAGTCGCCCATGACGGCCAGGGCGCTGATGATGACCGTGCCGACAACCAGCATGTAGATGGCCAGCGTGGCTCGCAGCGCCGCAGGCTGCCAGTGGCTGGCGAAGACTGCGTATACCGGACCGGGCACTGCTGCCACCGACGACGAGAACGCCGTGCCGGCGCCCGCCGCATACTCAGCCAGGCGGCCGTCAAGCGGTCGCGTGCCGATGGCTTGCACCGCAACGGCCAACAACACGAACAGGCTCACGGCAATCGCCAGCGAGCGATCGCTGAGTGCGGACAGCAACGCCAGGCCGGCCACCAGACCGATTGGTGCAGCGAGCAGCTGCCGCCGCAGGGCGGGCTTGTTGAGCGACGCTCTGTCCGCGATGGCGTTTCGCAGATTGATGCCGCCTGCGATCATCAGCATCGGACCGGGCACCGCGGTCGGATCGATGACCACCAGCACCGGCCCGGCAATGAGCCCCATGCCAATGCCGATGCACGCTTGTGTGCCAGCACCGGCGGCGACGAACAACGCTGCCAGCACGTATTCAAGGACGCTCATCGAGCGCTCCTGGCGCGGCTCATCGAACGCCCATCGTCAGCAACAGGCTCAGATTGGCAGGTTGCCGGTGGCTGCGGCGGTGCTGTTGGTGTCGCTGTACGCGGCGATGGTGCGCTGGGCGATGCGCATCTGGTGGACCTCGTCGGCCCCGTCGGCGAAGCGGGCCCAGCGGGCGTGCTGGTACATGCGCGCGAGCGGAGTGTCGGTGGAGTAGCCGAGCGCTCCGTGCACCTGGATCGACCGGTCGATCACTCGCCCGAGCATGTTCGCCACAAAGTGCTTGGCCATCGAGACCTCGGCCTTGAAGTCGTCGCCGTAGCCAGCCTGAGCGCGGTCGACTTTGTAGGCGGCGTGCAGCACCATGAGCTTCGCTTGATACAGCTCGACCGTGCTGTCGGCGATCATCCACTGGATGCCTTGCTTCTCAGCAAGCAGCGAGCCGTGAGAGAACCGGTTGAGCGACCGGTCGACCATCATGTCGAGCGCGGTCTGGGCCTGGGCGATCCAGCGCATGCAGTGCGCCAGCCGCGCTGGCCCCAGCCGGTACTGGCCCAGCAGGTGGCCTTGGCCGCGCCCGCCCAGCATCTGGCCTGCACCGACACGCAAGTCCTCGATGCGGATCTCGCTGTGACCGGTGGAGCCGTGCATCGTCTCGATCTGTCGCACCTCGGTCCAGCCGTCGGCGGGCAGGTCAACGATGAACGCAGAGTTCGCCGCCTGCGGGATGTCCGGGTTGTCCTCGGTGCGGGCGATCAGGATCGCAAACTTCGAACGGTGGGCATTCGAGATGAACCACTTGTGGCCGTTCAGCACCCACTCGTCACCGTCGGGATAGCCACGGGACTGGATCAGCGTCGGATCTGAACCGGCTACCTCGGGCTCGGTCATGGCGAAGCACGACTCGGCTCGGCCTTCGCACAGCGGCGCCAGGTAGCGCTGCTTCTGGTCATCAGTGCCCCAGTGCAGCAGCGTGTGCATGTTGCCCTCGTTGGGGGCTTGGCAGTTCAGCACCCACGAACCGAAGCGGGTCTTGGCCGCCTCGGCCTGCACCATTGCCATCTCGACGTGGCCGAGGCCCATGCCGCCCCATTCGGTCGGCATGTGCGGCAGCCACAGATTTTCCTCGCGTGCTCGCTTGCGCATGCCCAGCAGCGCCGTCACGTACGCATCCCGGTCGGCTTCCTCGAGTCGCTCTGCGTCGATGCGGCCTTCGACGGGCCGCACCTCAGCTTCGACGAAGTCAGCGATGCGGGCGCGCAGTTCTTCCAGTTCGGGACTCAGGCTGAAGTCGATGGCCATCGGTGCGTCCTCCCCGTGATGGCGTGGCGCCGGTTCCGGCTCGAAGGCTGCGGTTCGAACAGCCTGTTCGTGTCGGCGCTAGAGCGTGAAGGCCTCGCCGTCGCCGCGCTCACGAACGACGAATTCCTCGACGGGCTTACGGCTGAGCTTGGTGAGCTGCTTGGTCGGCTTGCCGAGCGGAAGAAGGCCGCACACGGCTTCCCAGTCCTCGAGGCCGAGGAACTCCTTGGCCTCGGGCTCGGACGCAGACAGCAAGGTGGTCATCGCGCCGCCGAGACCCTCGTTGCGGGCGCCGAGCAGGATGTTCCACGCAAACGGATAGATCGAGGCGCCGCTCACCACGCCGACGCGGTCGAGTTCTTTGTCGATGGAAGCAACCACGCGCAGGTCCACGACCACCACGAGCACCACCGGCACCTGGTCCATATGCCGGAACATGGGCAGCGGGAACTTGTGCGATTCGTCGTTCATCGCTTCGGCGATGTTGACCGATGAGGGGTTGTAGCTCTGCCAGTAGACCTCGCCGGCCTTCACTTGGGCGGCCGCGACGCGCATCGCCGGGTAGCACAGTTCGCCCAGGCGCTTCTTGCGTGCGGGGTCGCGCACCACGATGACCTTCCAGCCCTGGCGGTTGCCGCCGCTGGCCGCGAAGCGGGCGTTGTCGAAGATGCGGTACAGCACTTCGTCGGTGATTTCGTCGTCGGTGAATTGCCGAGCGGCGAAGGTGGTGCGCATGACGTCGTAAATCTCCATCGCGTCAGTCTCGCATCGTGGGGCGCGACTCGTGCTGTGCGACTCGTGCTGTGCGACCACCCGGTTCCTGTGCGCCGAAGCGCAACAGAGGCCACAATCGCCGCACCGACAGCGCGCATAGCGCTGAGCCAGGGGGAATTGTGACGTTGAACCGCGTCCTCATTGCCAACCGCGGCGAGATCGCCATCCGGATCGCCAAGGCCGCTGACGCGCTGGGAATGGAGTCGGTTGCCGTCTACGCGCCCGTTGACGAGCGCTCGCTGCACCTGGTGGCCGCGACGGCCGCGGCTGTTCTGCCCGACGGCGATCCGGTTGCGGCTTACTTGCACGCGCACGCGTTGGTGGAGATCGCCCGCGAACACGGATGCGACTGTGTGCATCCCGGCTACGGCTTCCTGGCTGAGAACGCGGAGTTCGCACGCCTTTGCGCCGGTGCGGGCCTCACATTTGTGGGTCCTCGGGCCGAGACCATCGAGCTGTTTGGCGACAAGGTGCGCGCACGGCGGCTCGCTCAATCGTTGGGGATCAGCGTGATCCCGGGCTCCGACGATGCGATCCCCGATGCGGCAGCGGCGCAAGCCCTGGCGACCGACATCGGATTGCCGGTGATGCTCAAGGCGGCGGCGGGCGGCGGCGGCCGGGGCATGCGTGCTGTCGAGCGCGTCGGCGACGTTGCCGATGCGTTTGAGCGCTGCGCCAGTGAGGCCGCAGCAGCATTCGGTGACGGCTCTGTGTTCATGGAGCGACTGGTATCCCGGCCGCGCCACATCGAGGTGCAAGTGCTGGCAGACGCCGCTGGCAACACGGTGCACCTGTTCGAACGGGACTGCTCGGTGCAGCAGCGACACCAAAAGGTCGTCGAGATCGCTCCCGCGCCGGCGCTGGATGCTGCAGTTCGGTCTGCCATGCTCCGCGACGCTGTTCAGCTCGCCTCTGAGGCGGGCTATCTGAATGCGGGAACTGTCGAATTCCTCGTGGCGCCCGAGACCGGTGAACACTTCTTCATCGAATGCAACCCTCGAATCCAGGTAGAGCACACGGTTACCGAGCAGGTCACGGGCATCGACTTGGTGGAAGCGCAATTCCAACTGGCCGCCGGCGCCACGCTGGCCTCGCTGGGCATCGGCAGCCAGGACGACGTGACGGTGCGGGGAAGCTCGGTGCAGGCACGAGTCGTGGCCACCGGCGGAGGAGCGATCAGCGGCTACAAGGAGCCGTCGGGCGCAGGCATTCGGGTGGACGCTGCGGGCTACCCCGGCTACGCGCCTGCCAGCCAGTTCGACCCGCTGCTGGCCAAGGTTGTCGGCACGGCGGGCACGTACGCGGGGGCGCTGGCCCGTACGTTCCGTGCGCTCGAGGACTTCCACATCACGGGCCTGCCGACGAATCTCGACCAGCTGCGCTCGATCCTCGAACACGAGGCGGTGCGCATCGGCGACGCTCGCACCACGCTGTTGTCGGAGATGCCGGCTGTTGCGCTTCCCGCAACGCCTGCCTCCTCGAATGGCTCCCCGAATGGCGCTGTCGGCACGACGCCGCCGAGCCTGACGTCGCTCCTGGAGCCGACCGGTACGCTCACGGATGCGGCGCCCGCGACGGCGTCGACGTGGCCGCAGCTGGAGCTTGGCGAGGGCGAGCTTGCGGTGCGCAGCCCGATGCCCGCGAGCGTCGTCGAAGTGCTGATTGCACCGGGTGACACAGTGTCCGCGGGTCAGACGATGGTGATCGTCACGGCCATGAAGATGGAGACCGAGGTCACCGCTCCGATGGCGGGAACCGTCACGGCGATGCAGCCGCTCGCGCCTGGCGATCAGCTGAGCCCGAGCGACGTGATCGCCGTGATCGGGCCTTCACCGGACGGGGCGGCCGCAGCCGCAGACACCGCCGCACAGGCAGGTTGGCAGCCGTTGCTCGACGAGGTGCACACGCTTCAGGGATTGGCCGACGCTCGCCTCGGCCTGGACTCCACCGAGCCGGGTGTCGTGCGTCAGCGCAACCGGGGCAAGCTGCACTGCCGCGAGCGGATCGAGCTGTTGCTCGACGAGGGGTCGTTCCGCGAGGTCGGCAGCCTGGCGGGCTTCGCCTCCTACGACGAATTCGGCGATGTCGCGGCGTTCACGCCTGCGAACCACGCGGGCGGAACCGGCACCATCGAGGGCCGCAGCGCCATCGTGTGCGCTGACGACTTCACGTCGCGGGGCGGACATGCCGACGGCGCCATCGGCGCCAAGAGCTTCTATCTGGACCTGCTGTCGATGCAGCTGGGCGTGCCGTCAATCCGCCTGCTGGACGGCTCGTCGGGCGGCGGCAGCGTGGCCTCGATGGTCCCCGAGCAGCGCAAGGGCGGCGAAAGCACCGCCAAGGAGAGTTCGGGCGCCATCACGGCTGGCCGTCCACGGGTGACTGGCGGCGGCGGTTCGTTCCTGCCGTCGCACCTCGGCAGCACCGAGTACGCCGAGCAGTTGGCGACCGTGCCGGTCGTGAACATGCTGCTTGGCAGCGTGGTGGGCATCGGTGCGGCAAAGGCCGTGCTGGGCCATTTCGCCGTGATGGTGCGCGACATTTCGCAGCTGTTCGTGGCCGGTCCGCCGGTGGTGAGCCATGCGATGGGCTACGACATCTCCAAAGAGGATCTCGGCGACTGGCGCATCCATTGCACGAACGGCTCGGTCGACAACCTGGCCGACACCGAGACCGAGGCTGCCGAGATGGTGCGGCGGTTCCTGTCGTACCTGCCGTCGTCGGTCTATGAGACGCCGCCGGTGCTGTCGCCCGACCCCAGTGACCCTCCGGACCGGCGCGACGAGGAGCTGTTGAGGTTGGTCCCGCGCAAGCGCACCACGACGTTCGACATCCGTCGGGGCATTGAGCTGATCGTCGACCGAGGCTCGTTCTTCGAGATCGGCTCGCTGTGGGGCACCGACCAAGTGGTTGGCTTCGCCCGGATGCATGGCCACCCGGTGGGTGTGCTGGCGTCGGACAGCCGTCACGTCAACGGCGGGGCGCTCACGGCCGACGGCTGCGACAAGCTGACCCGCCACATCGACCTGTGCGACCTGTTCCACATGCCGATCCTGAATCTTGTCGACAACCCGGGATTTGCGGTCGGCGTTGAGCACGAGATCGCGGGCACGATCCGCAAGGGCGCCACCTGGATGACGGCGTTCGCGCAGGCCAGCGTGCCGATCTTCACGGTGCTGATGCGGCGCAGCTTCGGGGTGGCCGGCAATAACTACGCCACGCCTCGCCGACAGCACAGTGCTCGGGTTGTGTGGCCGGCGGCAGACGTCGGCGGCATTCCGCCAGAGGGCGGCATCGAGGCTGCGTACAAGCGGCAGCTTGCCGAGGCCGAGGACCCGGTCGCACTGCGGGCCGAGCTGGCGGCGCGCATCGAAACGGCACGCGGCCCGATCGGTCCGCTGAATCGCTTCCAGATCGAGGAGATGATCGACCCTCGCGACACTCGCCGCCTGATCTGCGAGTGGATCGAAGGCGCCTACCGAGTGGCCAGCCGCCCGGCTCAGCTGGTAGCACGCCCCATCGCCTTCCGCCCCTGAAGCGGTTTGCGACCGACGTCGATTTCAGACTGGCTCGACGGCCCAGACGTCGGGGGAGGTGCGGTGGCGTATTTGTTCGACGTCGTCGAGTTCAGGCATTCCTTCGAGGCTGCCGTCGAGGCTTCCGTTTGTGCCGTTGCCGTTTGCGCCGCTTGCTCCGGCACCGACTAACACGGGCTCACGGACGCCTCTTGGGTGATCGCGCATGATCGCCAGTGCCGGCGCCGGAGCCGGCGTCAAGGACCGAGGTCGAACCGGGGGCGCCCACTCAGGTTCGGGCGGCGGAGTTTTTAGGTAGTCGCGGGCTGGTTTGCCGCCGAAGCTGTAGATGAACAAGCCGACTGCGCCCACCACAGCGAGAGCGATGTACGCCACGCGGTAGTCGTAGATGTCCTCCAAAATTCCGGTCAGCAACGGCCCGCCGCCCACTCCGACGATCATCAGAAGCGATCCCAGGCCGTAGATGCGGGGGTATTCGCGTACGCCGAACGCGTCGACGAGGATCAGCGGGTGCAGCATGAGCAAGTTGCCCATGGCGCTGCCCAGAATGAGGGTGCCGACGAAGACCGCCGGCTTGGTGTCGGCATTGCCGAGCATGTACAGGCCTACGAGCTGTACGCAGATGAGAAATGTCGCGAGCGAACGCAGCGGAATCTTGATGGCTGCCATGCCGCCCAGCAAGCGGGCGACCACGCTCGTCACCGCCAACGAGGTCAGCGCGCCGCCTGCGGCTGCGGCTGACAGTCGGTTCTCCGTCAGATTGAAGATGTGCTGGATCGCGCCGACCTGGCTGCCCATGATCAGCACAAATCCCAGAGACACGAAGATGAAGAACCGTGTGCGGATGGCTTCGCGGAACGGAGTGCCAGGCATTTTGGGTGGCGGCTCGGTGCCAGAACTGTTCTGCACGGCGGGTACGCCGTCAGCCCGCAGACCAAGTTTCTCCGGCGAGTCGCGCACGAAGAGCCAGGTGACCGCCAACACCGACGCGAAGAACATGATTGCGAACGGCAGCGCCCATTTCTCCAAGGATTCCTGGTTGACGAGGGTCGCGAGCAGCTGAGAACTCAGGACACCGCCCACCGACAGTCCCGTCGAAGCGATCGCGAGCGCCACCGAGCGGCGGCGGTGGAACCAGCGCGTCACCACGGTTGTGGTAGGCACCAGACCGTTCAGCGCGAACCCCGCACCGAAGATCGGCATCACTACGAGCAGATGCCATTCGGCGCGTACCTGGCCCAGCAATGCCAAGCCGATAGCGGCGACGACGGTGCCGACCGTCATTACCCAACGCACGTCGAATCGGTGGATGAGTCCGCCGGTGTAGTAGCCGCAGATACCCGAGGCGACAAAGAAGATTGTCACGCCCGCGCTGGCCCATCCGTTGGCGAAGCCCTGCTCGTCGATGAGCGCGTTCAAGAAGACGCCTTGGGAATAGAAGGCGAACCCTGACGTCAGCGTCATCACCAGGAAGACGCCGGCCAGAACGACCCAACCTCGAATGAATGGCTCGCTGCGCGGAGCATCGGCGAGCGGGGCATTCATTGCGGGACAGCCTGCCAGCTAACTTGCCCGAATGCGCGAGGGAGTGGGCACATGGAGATGATGAAGGCCGGCCGGATGGTCGACATCGGGCGCATGGAGTGCGAGGAGATTCCTGTGCCGTCGCTGGGCGGGACGTCGTCGGACGAAGCTCCGTCGTCTCGGCCCGATGCGGCACTGGGCATGACTTCAGTGCAGCACGACGTGTTAGTGCGTTCGGAGATGGCCTCGATCTGCGGCAGCGACCTTCACATGGTGATGATGGGCGCCGGGCTCGCGCACCGCACACCGTGCCCGCACGGCTTCCCGGGCCACGAGGGGATCGGCATGGTGGTGGAGAGTCGCACGTCGAGCCTGCCCGAGGGCACGCACGTGCTCACGTTTCCTAACCCGCCGGTGGGCGAGTGCTTCAATGCCTACCAGCGTGTCGGTGCCGGCTACTGCGTTCCGTTGCCGGAGAGCAGCCTGCCTCGCTCGCACATGCTCATGGCTCAGCAGCTCGGCACGGTGATCTATGCCATGCGCCAGCACCCGCGTGACGTTTCTGGTGAGACCGTCGTGGTGATGGGGCAGGGCTCTGCTGGGCTGTTCTTCACGTACTTGCTCAAGCGGGCCGGCGCGGAGCGGGTCATCGTGTCGGACCTGTCCAAGAAGCGGCTCGCAGTCGCGGAGGCGTACGGCGCCGACGAGTGTCTGAATGCGGCCGATCTGGGCAACGCCGGCGTCATCGAAGCGATCAAGGACATGACCGGCGGCCGTGGCGCCGACTACGTGGTCGAAGCGGTTGGGCGTTCGGACACGTTCTTGGACTCGGTCGAGATGGCGCGCATGGACGGTCAGCTGCTGTGGTTCGGCTTGCCGTCGACGGACGACAACATTCATGTGCGCTTCCAGAAGTTCTTCCGCAAGCGTCTGTCAGCGGCCAGCACCTATGGCGCGCAGGACGAGCCAGGCGCAATGTCGTTCCGCCAGGCGCTGCGGCTCATCGCGTCGGGCGACCTTGATGTCTCGTCGCTGCTCAGCAATGTCTTCGACGTCAGCGACATCGGCGATGCCTTCCGGCTTGCCCACGAGCCCCACGACGCCGGAGCTCTCAAGGTCTCCGTCAGCTTCGGCTGACGGGCTGAGGCAGCGTCAGTCCATCGCTTCGATGGCGGCGACGAGGATGTTGAGGCCGGCTTCCATCTCGGCCTCGGTCACGTTCAGCATGGGCGTGATGCGGATGACGTTTCCGTAGAGGCCGCCCTTGCCCACCAGCAGGCCCAGATCCTTGGTGCGCTCCATCAGGGCGCCGGTGGCCGGCGCGTCGGGCTCGATGCTCTCGGGATGGCAGATTTCGATGGCTTGCATCAGGCCTTTGCCCCGCAGTTCAGCGATGTGTGGCGACGTGTCGCACACGGGAGCCAGCCGTTCGCGCATCTGGGCTCCTCGGGCGGCCGCATTGGCCTGCAGGTTGTTTTCGAGCACGTAACGCAACGTCGCCCGGCCCGCAGCGGTCGAGAGCGGGTTACCGCCGAAGGTGGTGATCGAGTTTCGAGTCAGGCAGTTCATCAGCTCGGCTCGGGCCACGATTCCCGCGAGCGTGATGCCATTGCCGACGCCTTTGGCGAAGGTGATGGCGTCGGGCACGATGCCGTGTGCTTCGTATCCCCAGAAGTGCTCGCCGGTGCGTCCCCAGCCGGTCTGCACTTCGTCGGAGATGAACAGAATCCCTTCGGCTGAGAGCACCTTGCCCATCGCCCCGAAGAAACCGTCGGGCGGCAGCGCGAAGCCCCCCACCCCCTGGATCGGCTCGGCGATGAGTGCGGAGAAGCCACCCGAGTCGACCATGTCGATGAGTTGGGTCAGGTCGGCGACGCAGGCATCGGTGAAGTCGCCGTCGTCGAGGCCCGCGAATGGGCTGCGCAGCCGGTAGCCGCCCTGCACGAAGTGCACGTCGAGCCCGCTGTGACTGGTGGTGGACCAAGCGCGGTGGCTGGTGATGGCCTGAGCCGTCAGCGAGCGGCCGTGGTAGCTGTTGCGCATCGCCAGCACCTGGTTGCTCTTGCGGTAGTTGGTGGCCAACAGGATCGCGGTGTCGTTCGCTTCGCTGCCCGACGTCGTGAACAGCACCCGTGCATCGGGAATCCCCGAGACCGCGGCGACTTCCTCGGCGAAGCTGATCATCTCCTCGTTGAGGTACAGCGTCGAGGTGTGCATCACCTTGCCGGCCTGCGCTCGCACCGCCTCGGTGACCACGGGATTGGCGTGGCCGATCATTGTGGTGAGGATCCCGCCGAAGAAGTCCAGGTAGCGGTTGCCCTCGTTGTCGAAGATGTAGCTGCCTTCGCCCCGATCGATCGAGAGCGGTTGCTCATAGAGCGGGCTGATGAAGCTGGGCATGATCGCCCGGTAACGCTCGGCGAGATCGGCGGTCGCGGCCATGTCGGCTCACTTTCGCATCGGGAGGATGTTTGTCCGCCCAGGCCGCAAGCGTTGGTGCATGCGGGACGGGCTCTGTGCAGTTCGGCCACATCGTAGAGTTCGTTGGCACCCGGTCCGATCGGGCGGTGCTCGACACGGGCATGCACATTCGGGCCGGCTTTTATCTGACGTGTCCAAGCGGACCCTGAGCGGCCGGCAGAGAGGAGGCAGGCGATGGTGGGCCTGACGAAATGGGTCTCGCAGGCATACGAGACCGCCCGCAGCGTCATGCAGTTCGGTGAGTTCGAACACGATGCGGACAAGCGGCACCTGATCCGGGCCGCCGACGTGTCCGACCTGCGCCGCATGGCCAAGCGCCGGATGCCGGGCGGTTGCTTCGACTACATCGACGGGGCCGCGGAGGACGAGATCAGCGCCGAGCGAAGCAGGTCGGCGTACCACCGGTGGCAGTTCCGTCCTCGTGTGCTGCGCGATGTGACCGAGGTGGACATCTCGGGCAAGGTGCTGGGCCAGGACGTACCCATCCCGCTGGTGATCGCACCGACGGGCTTCGACCGCATCGCCCATTCCCAAGGCGAGCTGGCGGTGGCACGTGCCGCTGAACGCGCCGGCATTCCCTACTCGCTGTCGACGATGGGTACGCGCTCAGTCGAAGAAGTGGCCGCAGTGTGCTCGGGGCGCAAGTTCTTCCAGGTGTACGTGTGGCGTGACCGAGAGCTGATGGCCGATCTGCTGCAGCGATCCGCTGCCTGCGGCTACGAGGCGATCATGATCACGGTCGACACGGCGGTGCTGGGCCGTCGCGAGCGTGACGTGCGCCACGGTTTCAGCCTTCCGCCGAAGCTGGGGCCAGACACGATCATCGACGGCCTGCTGCACCCGCGATGGCTGTTCGATTTCTTGAGCAACGAGCCGATCAAGTTCTCCAATTGCGAGGGGGCGACCGGCGGTGATGGCGGCGATGCGGTCGCGCTTGCCGACTACGTCAACAGCCAGTTCGACCCGTCTCTGTCGTGGGATGACATCGAGTGGTTCCGCGAGCGCTGGGACGGCCCGGTGATGCTGAAGGGCGTGCTGTCGCCGGACGACGCCAAGATCGCCGCCGATATCGGGCTCGACGCCGTGATCGTGTCCAATCACGGAGGCCGCCAGCTGGACGGAGCGCCGGCCCCGGTGGAGTGCGTGCCCGCGATTCGTGAAGCGGTCGGCGATCGTTGCGAGGTGATCTGCGATGGTGGCATCCGGCGCGGTAGCGACATCGTCAAGGCGCTGGCGCTGGGGGCCGACTCGGCGATGATCGGCCGCGCCTATCTGTATGCCCTCGGTGCTGCCGGCGAGACCGGCGTGGACTGGGTGCTCAACTACTTCGTCGAAGGGATGACCCGAACGATGCGTCTGAACGGCGTCCGATCGGTCGCCGACCTGACGCCCGACCTTCTTGAACGCGTCTGAACCAGTGGCGACTGCAAGAGAAGCTGTGGGACGCGGCCTGCCTGACCGAGCCGAAGTGGTGGTGGTCGGCGGCGGGGTTGTGGGCTGTGCGATCGCGTACCACCTCGTGCGCCGCGGCATTCGCGACGTGCTGCTGCTGGAACAGAACCAACTCACGTCCGGCACTACCTGGCATGCCGCCGGGTTGGCGGCGCAGCTCAAGGCGACCTACAGCCTGACCAAGCTTGCGACGTACTCGGTGCGCCTGTTCGAGGCTCTCGAGGACGAGACCGGACAGGCCACGGGCTTCCGCGCGCCAGGCTCGATCTCGGTGGCGTCGGACGCAGAACGCTGGGACGAGATCCTGCGAGGCGCCTCGATGGGGGCCTCCATGGGCGTCGAGTCCCGGCAGATCGACATGGACGAGCTCTCGGAGATGTGGCCGCTGATCCGCATCGACGATCTGGTGGGCGCGCTGTACCTGCCCGATGACGGCATGGTCTCGCCCGTTGACGTGACGATGGCGCTGGCAAAGGGGGCACGAGCGCACGGCTGCCGCATCGTCGAAGGCGTCGCGGTGACGGGCCTCGAGACCCGCAACGGCGCGATCTGCGGCGTGCGTACTGAGTCGGCTGACGGCGGCGGGGATGATGCCCCCGATCACCTCATCGAAACCGAAACGGTGGTGCTGGCCACGGGCATGTGGACCCGCCATCTGGCTGCGCAGATCGGTGTCAACGTGCCGCTGCAGGCCTGCGAGCACTTCTACGTCGTGACCGAGCCACTCGATGGCATCGATGCGACGACGCCCATCATGCGCGATCCCGGCAACTTCTCGTACTTCAAGGAAGAGACCGGCAAGCTCATGGTCGGCTTCTTCGAACCGGAGGCCAAGGTCTGGCGCGTGGGCGGCATTCCTCGGGACTTCAGCTTCGGCACCCTCGACGAGGACTGGGACCACGTCGGACCCGTGTTCGAGCGCTCCTGTCACCGTGTGCCCGCACTCGAGGACTGCGGCGTGCAGCTGTTCTTCAACGGCCCCGAGTCGTTCACGCCCGACGGCGTGTATTACCTCGGCGAGGCTCCCGAGGTGGACGGCTGCTTCGTGGCAGCGGGTTTCAACTCCGTCGGCATCCAGTCCGCGGGCGGCGCCGGATGGGTGCTCGCCGACTGGATTGCTGACCGGCACCCGCCGATGGATCTTTCCGCCGTGGACATCCGGCGCGCCATGCCGTTCCAAGCCGACGAGGGCTACCTCGCCGAGCGGATCAGCGAGAGCCTCGGCTTGCTGTACGCGATGCACTGGCCGTTCTTCCAGTACACGAGCGCTCGCGACCAGCGCCGCTCGCCGCTGCACGATTCGATGGACGCGGCCGGTGCGGTCTTCGGCGAAACGGCTGGCTGGGAGCGGGCCAACTGGTTTGCCGATCCTGGCCAGGAGCGCGAGTACCGCTACAGCTACGGCAAGCAGAACTGGTTCGACAATGCGGGTCGGGAATGCGACGCGGTGCGCAACGGCGTGGCGCTGTTCGACCAGTCGTCGTTCGCCAAATTCACGGTGCGCGGACCCGATGCGCTTGATGTGCTCGACACCCTGAGTGCGGCGTCGGTGGATGTGGAGCCGGGCCGCGCCGTCTACACCCAGTGGTGCAACGAGCGGGGCGGAATCGAGGCCGACCTGACCGTGACCCGGCTGGGGGATGATGACTTCTGGGTCGTCACATCCGCGGCTACGCAGACACGCGATTGGGCATGGCTGCGGCGTGCTTGCCGCGGACGGGACGTCGAGATCGCCGACGTCACCGACGAGCGGGCCGTGCTGGGTTTGATGGGGCCGCAATCGAGGGACCTGCTGGGCCGGGTCACCGATGCTGCGCTTGACAATGAGCCGTTCGGGTTCGGCAGTGCCAGGCACATCGACATCGCGACTGCGACGGGCCCAACACCTGTGCTGGCGGTTCGCATGAGCTACGTCGGCGAGCTCGGCTGGGAGCTGTACGTGCCGAATGCTCGGGCGGTTGCGGTGTACGAAGCGTTGAAAGACGCTGCCGAGACCGCCGACGGGTTGGAGCTGGCGCACGCCGGCTACCACGCCATGAACACACTGCGTCTCGAGTGCGGCTACCGGCATTGGGGCCACGACATCAGCGACGAGGACACGCCGCTCGAATCTGGACTCGGGTTCGCGATCGCATGGGACAAGCCACGGGACTTCATCGGCCGTGCAGCGCTGGAAGCACAGCGCCACGAGCCGCGCACCCGCCGCCTGGTGCAGTTCCGTCTTGAGGATCCCGACCTGCTCGCCTATCACGATGAGCCGATCCGCCGCGACGGCGAACTCGTCGGCCGGGTCACCTCGGCGATGTGGAGCTACACCGAGGACCGCTGCCTGGCAATGGGTTATGTCGCCCACCCGACTGCGTCCGATCCGGATCCGCAGCCCGTCACCAAGTCCTGGCTCGAAGCCGGCCAGTTCGACATCGAAATCGCCGGCCGCCGAATCAACGCCACACCCTCACTAAGAAGTTTCTACGACCCCACCAACCAACGCGTCCGCCTGTAGCTGTTCCATTGGATGTGCAATCTGAAAGTTCAAGTTTCAGATTGCACACAAGTGCGGGTCCGAGCACCCACGCCATAGTGGCGCGACTGAATGGATGGCCGTGCCGGAATCGGAATCAGCGCCGAGCCAGAGATGTAGCGGATGTCATGCGGCTGATGTACGCTGCGGCCATATCCCCCCAGTCGCTTCCGGTGGCTGGGCGAAGGCCCGCTTCGGCGGGCCTTCGAGCATTGTGCACCGCTGTTCCGGGCTTGGGGCTTGCGGATCGGTCCCTTTGAATCGTGCAGCACCGCTGGCAGCTGGGCTTGCCCGAGCAGTTGACGCGGAACCTGTTTGTAGAACAAGCAGTTGAGTCCGAGGAGTTCAAGAGATCGCTGGTGTCGGGGGTGCGGATTGACGATGCCAACCCTGACGCCCAACTCAGACTGTGCGACTCGAATCGCTTGAGAGAGATCTGAGTCGTTGCTGATCACGACTGCCGTGTCGCAGGCGTTCTTGAACGCGTCCAGTAGCAGGTACGTGGCCAGGTTGACGTCGGAGCCCTTTTCCTCCGTCCTGAGGACTTCCACCGTTCGGGGGCCGGCTGGCTCGGGTTGCGCCAGCGGCAGTCGGACCGACCGAGTCTTGAAATACCCGTAGTGGATCTCCAAGAGCGGCAGTGTTGCGAGAGCCCGAAGGTAGGTGTCTTGGCGGTTTGCCTGCTGCGGGTCATCCGGGCGAGCGCTCACGCGAGCCGTGAAGTAGCGGATCTTGACGATGCGGTCGCGCGGCAGAAACAAGCGACACAGCGCCTCGAAGTCCAGCCACTTGTAACCCGTCCCCTTGACGGCGCCGTCGTAGAAGTTGAACCCGTCGATCTCTGACTGCACGATCTCATGCGGCAGGTGTCACCAACGGCACCGGCGCGTACGTTCAGCGAAAAATATTGCAAAACGAAACTTGAAGTTGCGTATTGCATGGTTTCTGCGCTTAAGCTCGTGCAATGATCCAGCGCGAGATTGCCCCGTTGCTGCCACGCTTGTTCGGTCAGTATCCGTTTGTTTCCGTGACCGGGCCGCGGCAGTCGGGCAAGACCACGTTGTGCAAGTCCGTCTTCGCGACCTCAGGTGTCGAGTACATCAGCTTGGACGCGCTCGATATCCGTGAGCGAGCCGAGCATGACCCACGGGGATTCCTGCGCGACCTCGGCACGCCCGCTGTCATCGACGAAGTCCAGCATGTGCCGTCACTCTTCTCGTATCTCAAGGAAGCGGCAGATGCCAGCGGCGCCAATGGTTTGTACGTACTGACGGGCAGCGAGAACTTCGCGCTCAACGAGGCGGTCAGCGAATCGCTCGCCGGCCGCGTTGCACAGCTGCGGTTGCTGCCGTTCTCGCTCGAAGAACGCCGCACGGCAGGCGGGGGCGGATCGTTCAGCGACATCGCTTATGGAGGCTTCTACCCGCGGATCGTCGATCAGCAACTCGAACCCCGCCAAGCGCTCGCCGACTATGTCGACACCTACGTCGAACGGGACGTGCGCCGGATGGGAGGTGTCGGTGATCTGTCGGCCTTCAGGCAGTTCGTCGCCCTGTGCGCCGGCCGGGTCGGCAACTTGTTGGATATGACGTCGCTCGGCAACGATGTCGGCGTTTCGCGGACGACCATCCGGAACTGGCTCACCGTGCTCGAACGCAGCTACATCGCCTTCCTGTTGCCGCCCTTCCACGCCAACGTCCGCAAGCGACTGGTGAAGTCTCCGAAGATCTACTTCTACGACGTCGGCCTCGCCAGCCACCTCTTGGGGCTCCAAGAAGCGGGCCAAGTGACGACTCACCCCCTGCGCGGCCAGTTGTTCGAGAACATCGTCGTCGCCGAGGCCGTGAAGCACTGCTACAACCGCGGTCGTCGGCCCCGGCTCAGCTTCTATCGAGATTCGAACAAGCTTGAGTGCGACCTGCTCTATGAGACCGGGCGCGGCATCAACGCCATCGAGGCCAAGTCGGGCGCCACGGTGGCGTCTGACTGGCTGCGGCCGCTGGGCCGTGTCGCTAGGACGGTGCCCGGCGTCGCTGCGCAGACGGTCGTGTACGGCGGCGAGCGGTCCCAGTCTCGCACCGAAGTCGACATCGTGACTCTCGATCAGTTTCCTGCTGCACTGGCGCGATTTGACGCCGGGACTGCGGCCTGAGGGCGCATTTTGCAGACTGCATGGGAAAGGGCCGACATGGCTGCAAGAGAGGTTGCACCCTCCGATGCCGACTTCGCACGTAGTGCCGAGCCCATGTAGACCAATTGCGCGCACCTGCGCGCTGAGTGGTGGTAATTTGCGCGCACCACGTCGGCATGCCAGGGGGTCGGTACCGGGGGGTACGGCTCGCGTCTGGCCAAGATCATTGGGGGCCTGTGAATGACTGAGCGGGTGAGCCATGGCTGAGCATGCCCGGCATCACTGAGCATGCCTGCACAAGCGCGATGCGTGATCGTCGGCGGCGGCGCGATGGGCGCCGGCTTGCTGTACGCGCTCGCGCACGAAGGATGGACCGACACGATCCTCGTCGAGAAGGGCGAGCTGACGTCGGGGTCGACTTGGCACGCGGCTGGCCTCATCCCGAACTTCATCGGCGACCTCAACATGGCCAAGGTCCATCAGGAGGCCATCTCGCTGTATCCGCGCATCGAGGCCGAGACCGGGCTGTCAGCAGGGTGGCATGGCTGCGGGGCGATCCGGTTGGCACGTACTGCCGACGAGGCCGACTGGCATCACTACGTCCACGCCATGCTCACCCAGATCGGCGTCGAGTCGCACCTCATTGGCCCCAGTGAGATCGCCGAACTGCATCCGCTGCTCACCGACCTCGAAGACGTCCAGCTTGGTTTCCATACGCCCCACGACGGCTGGACCGACCCGTCGAGCTGCACCAACGCCATGGCGAAGGGTGCCCGCGATCTGGGCTGCCGGATCATGCGCCACACGCTGGTCACCGGCATGACGCAGCGGCCTGACGGCACCTGGGATGTCGCTGTCGTTCGGGGCGGCGCCGATCCGGCCCGACGTCGCAACGGAGCCAACGGCGATGCGGAGCGCGAGATCATCCACTGTGAGCACGTCGTCAACGCCGCAGGGCACTACGCGCCGCAACTCGGGGCGATGATCGGGCTCGACGTACCGATCGTGTCGGTCATTCACCAGTACCTCGTCACTGAATCGGTGCCCGAGGTTGCGGCACTCAGCTACGAACTGCCTGTTGTTCGCGATCCGCGCGCCTCGTGCTACTACCGACAGGAAATCGACGGGCTGCTCATCGGTCCCTACGAGATGAGCGGTGCTCGGGCGTATGGCGTCGACGGCATCGACTGGGATCTGCACTTCCACCTGCCGGGCCAAGACCTCGACGTGCTCGAGGAGTGCCTGGATTTCGCGCAGCAACGCATCGGCGCGCTCGCGCCGGCCGGCATCAAGCAGGTCGTCTCGGGGCCGATCACCCACACACCCGATTCGGGTTACCTGATGGGGCCGGCTCCGGGCGTGCGCAACTACTGGCATTGCAACGGGGCGTCCATCGGCATCACGCAGGGGCCGGGCGCCGGCAAGTTCCTCGCTCAGTGGATGGTGCACGGTCAGACCGAGATCAATGTGCGCAGCATGGACCCGCGCCGGTTCGGCGACCACACCGGGCCCAAGTCGGCCTTCGCCTACGACAAGGCCATCGACGAATATCACGAGATGTACCAAGTGCGACTGCCGGGCGAGCAGCGCGACGCAGGTCGGCCGGTCAAAACGACACCGCTGTGGAGCCGACTGGATGCTCTGGGTGCGCGGTGGCAGGAGATCTACGGCTGGGAGCGTCCGCAGTACTTCTCTCCCGACGGCACGCCCGAGACCCACTCGTTCCGACGTTCGAACGCACACGACCTCGTCGGCGCTGAGGTGCGAGGCGTGCGTGAGCGTGTCGGCGTGGCTGATCTCAGCGCGTTCGCCAAGTTCGAGGTGACCGGTGCCCACGCGGCAGCATTGCTCGACCGGCTGTCCGCCAACCGTCTGCCGGGGCGAGACGGCGGTATCCGCCTCACTCACATGCTGACCCCGCTTGGCGGCATCGAGTGCGAGATGACCATCGCCCGCCTTGCGCCCGATCGGTTCTGGTTGGCCTCGGCGATCATGGGCCAGAGCCACGACTTCGACTGGCTGCGCGACCACATCGAGGACGGTGAACAGGTCAGCGTCCGGGACGTCACCGATGCCACCGCGATCGTGGCGGTCACCGGCCCGCGGGCCCGCGACGTGCTGGCGCCTCTGTGCGACACGGTCCTTGGCAACGACGAGTTCGGGTGGCTGACTGCTCGAGAGATTTCCGTGGCCGGTGTGCCGGCGATCGCGCTTCGGGTGTCCTATGTCGGCGAGCTGGGCTGGGAGCTGCACTGCGGAATGGAGGGTGCCGCCCGCGTCTATGACGCAGTGGCCGAGTCGGGCGAGCCATACGGTCTGATCCACTTCGGCAGCTATGCGATGAACGTGATGCGCATCGAAAAGGCGTACAAGGCGTGGGGCAGCGAGCTGACCACCGAGATCACTCCGGTGGAGGCGCGCCTGGGGCGTTTCGTGGATTACCGACGGCCGTTCGTCGGTCGCGACGCCGCAGCAGCACGCCGGGACGCCGAAGAGCGAGGCGAGCCGCTGTCGATGGTGCTTGTGTACTGCGAGGTGGACGCCACCGACAATGAAGTGCGGGGCAACGAACCCGCATTCGCGCCCGGCAGCGACGAGCCGATGGGAATCGGCACGAGCGGCGCCTGGGGCCACTCCGTGGGCCGCAGCTTGGCGTTCGTGTACGTCGATCCCCGCTTCGAGGCCCCCGGCAGCACCTTCGAGCTCGACCTGCTCGGCGAGCGCCGCACCGCCACCGTGCTTGCTGAGGCCGCATATGACCCCGCCAACAAGGCGCTTCGCGCCTGACACGAATCACAGGCTTCCCACCTGGGCAGCAGACGAGGCCGTGAGCGCCTCAGCGAGCACAACGACAACGAGAGCCTTGGAGGTGTTCCCCGCAATGGCAGACACCAGTCCTCCCGAAGCACCGCGGCGACGCCGCGGCGGTGGCCGAGCGGGACGCATCGCTATACGCGAGGCCGTTCCCGAAGCTGATCGCCGGCCAGTCCGTCCTGGCCTGCCCGCCGGCCGGTTCAAGCCGCTATCCGACGGCGACATGCAACAGGTTTACGACACTGCACTCGGACTGCTCGAAGACATCGGCATGGGCGAGCCGCTCGATGAGTTCATTGAAGCGGCGACGCCACTCGGCGGATGGGTGGACGACGGCGGCCGCCTGCGACTGCCAAGGGGCGTCATCGAGCGCGCCATTTCCACAGCGTCCAAGGAGTGGATCTGGCACGGCTTCGACGACGACCAGTCGGTGCACGTGGGCGGCGAGCACGTCTACTTCGGCACCTCGGGCGCGGCGGTGCTCATATACGACCACGTCACCCGCACGTTCCGGCACTCGGTGGCCCAAGACGTGTACGACTGCGGCCGCCTCGTCGACACGCTCGACAACCTGCACTTCTACGTGCGCACGGTCGTGGCCCGCGACCTGCCCGAAACCCGTGACCTCGACATCACCACGGCATACGCAGTGATGTGCAGCACCACGAAACCGGGCGGATCCTCGTGGTTCGACCCACGTTGGGTGTACGAATCGGTCGAGATGTTCGATCTCGTGCTGGGGGGCCCAGGCGAATTTGCGAAGCGCCCGTTCATGGCGGCCAACAACACGTTCGTCGTCCCCCCGCTGCGCTTCGCTCACGATTCGGCGAGGTGCCTGGTCGCACAGGTGCGCACAGGCATGCCGATCAATCTGCTCTCGGCCCTGCAAGCCGGCGCCACCGCGCCCGCGGCACTCGCAGGCGCACTGGCACAGGCGCTGGCAGAATGCCTCGGCGGGCTTACCTTCGCGAACTTGCTGTCGCCCGGGCATCCGTGCTTGCTGGGCATGTGGCCGTTCGTGTCCGACCTGCGCACGGGAGCCATGAGCGGGGGATCGGGCGAGGAAGGCATTCTCAACGCCGCCGCGGCCCAACTCGGCCACTGGCTCGGGCTGCCCACCGGTGTGGCGGCGGGTATGACGGACTCCAAGGTGAATGACGCCCAGGCTGGCTACGAGAAGGGTCTGAACGTGGGGCTGGCCGCGCACGCCGGAGCGAACATCGTCTACGAGTCGGCAGGGATGCTGGCGAGTCTGCTGGCGTGCTCGCACGAAGCACTTGTCATTGACAACGACATGCTGGGCTCCATTAACCGCACCGTGCGAGGCATCGAGGTGAACGCTGACACTCTGTCGGCCAATCTCATCGCCGAAGTCATCGCCGGTCCAGGGCACTTCCTCGGCTCATCGCAAACGCTCGAACTCATGGAGACCGAGTACCTGTACCCGCTCGTGAGCAACCGGGACACTCCCGAAGACTGGACCGATGCAGGCAGCCGGGCCGCACACGATGTCGCGCATGAACGGGTGAAGGCCACGCTGGCCGATCACTGGCCGTCGCACATCAGTCCCACTGTCGACGCCGCCATCCGCGACGCCTTCCCGATCAGCCTGCCACCCCAGGGCAAGTCTGCCTCAGCGGTCGCTTCCTAGAACCTGCGCCTGTCTCCTAGCGTGATCTTGTGACCCGCCCTACCGACATCAACGTGGTGCTGACCGGCTTCATGGGGACCGGCAAGTCGACGGTTGGGCGGCTCATCGCCAGCGAGCTCGGCTGGACGTTCGTGGACACCGACGAGGTGATCGTGGCCCGTCACGGACCGATCGACGCCGTCTTTGCCGGGCCCGGCGAAGACGCTTTCCGGGCACTTGAGCGAGACGTGGCCGCTGAAATCGCCGGGGGGGAGCATCGGGTCATCGCCACCGGCGGTCGGATGCTGCTCGATCCGGCGAATGCCGATGCGCTGGGTGCCACGGGCCGAGTCTTCTGCCTCATAGCAGACGCCGATGAGATCATTCGTCGGCTGCAAGCTGACACCGGCGGCGCGGTGCGGCCGTTGCTGGCGGGTGAAGATCCAGCAGCCGCCGTGAGCCGCCTCTTGAATGAACGAGCGGCTGGCTACGGCCAGTTCGAACAGGTGCCCACCGCCGGACGCGCTCCCGGCGACATCGCTGCGGCCATCATCAGGCGTCTCGGCATCAGGTGTCTCGGCATTGGGCGTCCCGACGGGGGATCGACGCCGCCACCGCGCTGAAGGCCGCTCAGTCGGAAGCCACCACCCCGCGAGCGGCCAAGTCGGCGATTTCGTCTGCATCAAGGCCGAGCAGGTCGGACAACAACTCGACCGTGTGCTCGCCAGCGCGTGGAGCCGGGCCGCGCACGCCCACCTCGGGGGAGTTGTGCATCCGGAACGGGGCAGCGATGGTTTCGAATTCCCCGGCTTCGGGATGGTGGATGGTCTCGAATGCGCCGGTGGCGCGCACCTGGGGATCCTGCACCGCCGAAGCGGTGTCGTTGATGGGTGCCCAGATGCAGCGGTACTCGTCGAGGCGTGGCATCCAATACTGCGACGGCTTCGACTTCAGGGTGTCTTCAATGTCGGCGACAAGGGCACCCATCGCCCGGAACCGCTGCCTGCCGGTCTGGTAGTCGGGGTTCTCGAGCAGATCATCACGCTCGATCGCCCGGCAGAATCGCGGCCAAGCGTCGCCGGTGTCGGGCATCGTGAAGTGAATCCAGCGGCCGTCAGCGCACTCGAAAGCTTCGAGCATCGGCGACAGCCCTCGTTCGCGGGGCCGCTCGGTGTTCGGGCGCCCGTCCACCAGCGACGTCGAGAGGTCGATCGCAATCGTCCACGCTGCGGTGCGCAGCAGCGACGATTCCACAACCTGGCCCTCGCCGGTGACGTCCCGGGCGCGAAGCCCCGCCATGATCGCGCCGAAGAAGGCAAGGCTCGTGGTGTGGTCGCCTTGGCCCGGACGGGCGTGGGGAGGCAATCCGCCGGGCGGCGTGGAAGCCCCGTACAAGCCAGAGCGCGAGAAGAACGCCGTGACGTCGTAGCCGGGCCGGTCGATCTCGTCGCCCATTTCGCCGTAGCCGGACAGCACGCCGATCACCAAGTCGGGCTTCAGCGCCAGCAGCTCGTCGGTGCTCAGCCCGAAGCGCGCACGGCGCTCGGGGAGCAGGTTCATCACCACGACATCGGAGGCAGCGACCAGTCGGCGGGCGATGTCCGAGCCGTCGGGATCCTCGAGGTTGAGCTGGATCGACTGCTTTCCCCGATTGATGAACTGGAAGGCGACGTCAGGGTTGTGTGCGCCCTCAGGAACCTTGGCCTGCTTCATCAGTCCGCGGATCGGGTCGCCGCCGATGGCCTCGACCTTGATCACCTCCGCCCCGAGGTCGGCCATGATGGCTGCAGCGGATGGCGCGGCGGCGAAATTCGCGAACTCGACAACGCGGATGCCCTCCAGCGGTGATGTCATCGTCCTCGCTCCTTTGTCTGCGGCACGGCGTGGTGTGGTGCCGCTGGCATCACCGCCAATTGAGAACGTGATGTCATTGCGGCGGTCGCCTGCTCGGCTTAACGACTCACAAAGGCTAGATCGCGTGCTTGGGCTCTGCGCTGCGCACTCGTTTAGCTCTCGCGAAGTTCGGTTACCTCGAACTCCGTGGCGGGCTTGGCCGGGAGCCCCCCGAGGGCGCGGCACGCGATCGTGGGAACGGTACGACCCGCTGCCACGGACACGGTCCACGTGCGCTCAGCTTCGGCGGAGCTGACCTCGACATCCCAGCCGGTCCCGTTCGATCTGAACCGGATCTCGCGAGTCATGTCTTCGAGCGGCCAGCCGACGTGCCTGAACACTGCGCGCTCGGCTACCTGTGGGGGTCCGGTGGGAGCACCCCACCAACCCCGGCAGCGCGGCGCCAAGGCTGCGGCATTGGCGGTTCGGTCCAAGATCGCTGCCAGTTCGCCTGCTTCGATGCCTGCCCACATCCGGCCGTCGGGCAACGTCATCGCCGTCGGGGCAAACCGGTGACCACCTGTATGGCTGACGCGGTACACGGTTACCCGCCCGGTGCTGGTGGGCAGGCTGTCGGGGACGTCGCCGTGTTGCGAGCCGTCGGCGCGCAGCACTGCTTCGAAGTCGGCGGCCAGACGGGTCCCCTCACTGCCGCAGCACACGTCGTGGCTGCCTTGTGTGCAGATGAGCACGGCCCGTTCGTCGCGGCCGACCCCCGTCAGGGCGAAGCCAGCACGCTCGGGGATGGGTTCGGTCGGCATGCAGCGGGCCAGGTGGGCGAACAGCAGCTGCAGACCGGCAGCGCCATCAGCTTCGAATCGGTAGCTCTTCGTCCCGGCGCCCGTTCGACAATGCAGCGCCACCCGAACCGAGCCGGTGGGCGAGGTGCCGGCGGCCTGCGCGCCGGGTCGGCCGCTGACAGCGCCCCGTATGTCATTACCGGTCGCCGGTATGGCTGCGAGCACCCGAGTCGGGCCGGCGGCAAGGTCTGTCATGGGCGTGAAGCCTTCAAGCAAGCCGCTCGCGAAGACGGGCTTCGGCCATGGAAGCGGCACCTCCACGAGTGCGACAGCATCGGCGCAGATCGACGTGCCGCCCGGGTCGACGCCGATGTCGGCGGCGTGGACAGCGCAGCGCGGCATCTCGTCCGCTGCCGGCAGCAGCGCGAGGACTTCTGAGCTCAGCGGCGGCATTGGCAGGCGCGTGCCGCCGGGCGGTGCGCTGGTTGCCGGAGTCGATGCCACGGCGTCAGCATAGGAATGGACTGCCGCGCCGAACCGGTCGCATGCCGCCGGCGAGCGCCCCGCGCCGGGCGATGTTCGCCATCTGTCGCGAACTCGGTGCTGAGGCGGTGACCCGAAGCACAGTAGGTTCGGATCCGTGCCGTGGTGGCTGTGGGGGTTGATCGTCGTCGGGGGCGTCGTGGTGTTCGTCGCGATCAGCGACAGCACTCAGAAGCGCCACTCGATCCTGCGCACCTATCCCGTCGTCGGGCATCTGCGGTTCCTGCTGGAGAAGATCGGCCCCGAGCTGCGCCAATACATCGTCGCCGACAACGAAGAGGAACGCCCCTTCAACCGCGACCAGCGGCGCTGGGTGTACTCCACCGCCAAACAGCAGAACACCTACTTCGGCTTCGGCACCGACAGTGACATCGACCAGCCGGGGCACATCACCTTTCGACACAGCGCATTCCCCCTCGGGCGCACCGTGCCCGACGATGCGCCGATCCCGTGCGGCAAGGTCATGGGCGCGTGGCGAGACCGCCCCCGGGCATTCCGGCCCGCGTCCATCGTGAACATCTCGGCCATGAGCTACGGGTCGCTGTCTGGTCCGGCCATCGAGGCGCTCAACCGGGGGGCGAAGCTGGCGGGCTGCATGCACAACACGGGCGAGGGCGGCATCTCGGAATTCCACCGCAGCGGCGGCGATCTCGTCTTCCAGATGGGGACCGGCTACTTCGGCTGCCGGAACCCTGATGGCAGCTTCTCGATGGACCGGCTGCTTGAGACGGTCGAATCAGCTCCGGTGCGCGCCATCGAGATCAAGCTGTCCCAAGGGGCGAAGCCGGGCGTCGGCGGATTGCTGCCGGCTGCGAAGGTGAGCGTGCACATAGCGAACGCTCGGGGCGTCCCGATTGGCGAAGACGTTGTGAGCCCCAGCAGACACTCGGCATTCGGCTCCGTGGGTGAGCTCGTGAGCTTTGTCGAAGAGGTGGCTTTGGCGACCGGTGTTCCCGTCGGCATCAAGTCCGCGGTCGGCCAGGAGGCCTTCTGGACCGAGCTGGCCCAGCACATGGCCGAGACCCGCCGCGGCCCCGACTTCGTGACGGTGGACGGCGCCGAGGGCGGCACCGGGGCCGGTCCCCTGGTGTTCACCGACCACGTGGCGCTGCCCTTCTGGCGGGGATTCGGCGTCGTGCACCGGGCGTTCGGCGATGCGGGCCTGACCGACGACATCGTGTTGATCGGCTCCGCCAAGCTGGGATTCCCTGCACCCGCCGCGCTGGCATTCAATATTGGCGTCGACATGATCGGTGTTGCCCGCGAGCCCATGATGGCGATCGGCTGCATTCAGGCGCAGCGCTGTCATACCGATCACTGCCCGACGGGTGTCGCTACGCAGAACAGATGGCTCTCGCGCGGCCTCGACCCAACCAACAAGAGCGTTCGGCTCGCCAACTACATCGTCGGCTTGCGCAAGGAACTGTTCCGCCTCGCCGATGCGTGCGGGGTGGAGCATCCCGGGCTTATTGGGGCCGACAATGTCAATGTGGTCAGCGCGTTCGGCGATCTTGTGCCGGCGCATCACGCATTCGGCGTCCGACGCGAGCGGACCCACAGCCCGGCCCGTATCGAAGGCCTGCGGGTCGCCGTGTGCGCCGACGGCGAACCAGGAATCGACGAGCGCGCATGAGTAGAGCCTGATTCGCTGGCAGAATCTGTCTCATCGACATCGCCTGCGGAATCGGCCCGAGCCGGACCCCGCGGGATTGCTCGTGACGGGAGAGATCGATGAGTCGACAGCAGGTACTTCAAGCAGCCACGGCCCGCATTACCCCAGAGCTCAAGGCGACCTTCGAAGCCGACGGTGTAGTCAAGGTCAGCGGCGCTTTGGGCGAGGACTGGATCGAGCAGGTGCTCGAGGTTGCCGACAAGCAGCTGCGTGACCCCGGCACGTGGGTGTCCGACACCAACCCGGGAGCTTCTGAGAACCGGTTGTTTACGACGCGCTACCGCTGGCAAGAAGATCCCGTGATCGGTGGATTCGTCTTCGATTCAGGCATGGCGCAGATGGCAGCCGAACTCATGGGTTCGGCATCCGCACGGTTCTATTTCGACCATCTGCTCATCAAGGAACCGCGGACCGCGAACCCCACACCGTGGCACCAAGACATCCCGTACTGGCCGTTCATGGGCAAGCAGATCTGCTCTTCGTGGGTGGCGATGACACCGGTGACCGTCGCAGAGAGCTCGCTGGAATTCGTGCGCGGCTCGCACAGCTGGGACGCCTACTACGCACCCGAGTCGTTCGACGGCTCGAAGGGCTTCATGGCTGACTTCGAGGGCGAGAAGATGCCTGACGTCGAGGCTGATCGTGCCAGCTACGACATCGTCGGCTTCGACGTCGAGCCCGGAGACGCATTGTTCTTCTCGTCGTGGGTCATCCACGGATCGCCCGGCAATGCCGGCGACCATCGGCGTGTGGCGCTGTCGACACGCTGGCTCGGCGATGACGCCACGTGGTACCCCCATCCGGGCTGCGACCCCATCGTCACCGACGACGACACGACCGCGGTGGCCGGCGAGTACCCCGCCGACGACAGCCGGTTCCCTCTCGTCGCCGGCTAGTCGGGGGCCTCATGGCTCGGCCGCAGCGGACTGCCGAGTAAGTTCCGCGACATGGCCTACCCAGCATCGATCAGCGTCGAGACACCCGAGCGGGTCGCAAATTGGCGACCACTGCTTCAGTGGATCATGGCGCTGCCGCACCTCATCCTTGCCGGAGTGTTGGGGTACGTGTCGCAGGTCGTGGCGATCATTTCGTGGTTCGTCGTCGTCTTTACCGGCCGGTTGCCCGCTGGCCTCGCCAGTTTCCAAGTGTTGACCCTGCGCTACAACGCTCGTGCCAACGCGTACGCGGGATTCCTGCACGACGCGTACCCACCGTTCGCCTTTGATACCAGCGACGACGATCCCGGCGGAACCCCTGTCAACGTGCGGTTCCAACCGCAACTGGAGGACCGCAACCGGCTGACGGTGGCGCTTCGATTGATCATCGTGATCCCAGCCGGCCTGTTTTCCTTCGTGATCGGTTTCATTGCGTGGATCTGCCACATCGTCGGCTTCTTCGCGGTGCTCTTTACCGGCCGTTGGCCCGCGGCGTTGCGTGGTTGGATCGTTTCAGCACTGGGCGTGGGCCTGCGGCTGAATGCGTACTTCTTGCTGCTGACTGACGAGTATCCGCCCTTCAGCCTCGACGGTTAGACGGCACTCGGACCGCAGCCTGCCTCCGGGCGGTCGGCCCGGTGATGGGGCTACCGTGCGGGCCATGAGTGAGATGACCGGCGGCGAGGCCGTTGCAGCAACCTTGGCGCGCATGGGTGTGCGGCATGTGTTCGGGATCGTCAGCGTGCACAACCTGCCGATCTACGAGGCCTTGTCGGTACGCGACGACATCGAGGTGGTAAAGGTCCGCCACGAGCAGGCGGCTGCACACGCCGCAGATGCGTACTTCCGGGCCACGGGCGAGATGGGGGTGCTGTTGACCTCGACTGGCCCGGGCGCGGCCAACGCCGTGTCGGGGCTGTACGAAGCAGGTTTCTCCAGTTCGGCTGTGCTGATGGTGACGGGGCAGACCGAGTCACGGTTCTACGGCAAGGGCAAGGGATTCCTGCACGAGAACGAGGGTCAGCTGGCCATGCTGCGCTCGGTCTGCCGCAGCGTCGCCTCGGTTCGGCACCCCGGGGAGATCTCCTCTGAGATCGCCCGCGTCGCCGACGACATCCGCACCGGCCGGCCGCAGCCCGGTGCCGTGGAGATCCCCATCGACTTCCAGTACGCCCGTGTCGGCGACGCGACGATTTCGGGAACGACTGAAGTGGCTCGCCTGCGACCCGACGGCGCGCTGTTGGATCAGACAGCCGAACGACTCGCAAGCGCTGAGCGGCCTGTCATCTGGGCAGGCGGTGGCGTCAACATCGCCGATGCATCCGCAGAGTTGACGGCGTTGGCGCAGCGGCTCGGCGCGCCGGTGTTCACCACCATCGAGGGTCGGGGGTCCATGTCCGAAGACCACCCGCTGTCGCTGGGATTCCGTTCGGATCGCCCCCAGATGGCCGACGTGTTCGCAGAAGCCGATCTGATGCTGGCCGTCGGCACCCGGTTCCAGAATTACGCCACGCGGGTGTGGGCGCTGGAGCTGCCGGCAGAGCTGATCCACCTCGATGTCGATCCCGGTGTCATCGGGCTCAACTACAAGCCGTCGCTGGCAGTGATCGGCGACGCCAAGCTCAGCCTGGCTGGCCTGATCGAACGTCTGGGCGAAGGTGCGCCGACGATCGACGACGGTTTCGTGGAGCGCTCCCGCAAGCATCGGGCTGCCGACATGGAGGCGCTGCGTGACGAGGTCGGCGCCGATCACGCCGCTATCTGCGACCTGATGCGCCAGCTGTTGCCAGACGATGCGCGCATCGTGCGCGACACCACGGTTCCCGGCTACATGTGGGGCAACCGTCTGCTGCCGATCGTTGCGCCGAGAACGTCAATCCGGGCCGCCAACGCGGCCATCGGCCCAGGCGTGCCGATGGCTGTGGGCGCTGCGCTCGGCACTGGCAAGCCGACGGTGGTCATCCAGGGCGATGGCGGGCTGATGCTGTCGATCGGCGAGATTTCGTCGTTGGCCGAGCACAGCCTGCCGGTCATTGTCTGCGTGTTCAACGACGGCGGCTACGGCGTGCTGCGCATAATCCAGGACGCCCTGTGGGACACCCACCACGGCACCGAGATCGGCGGTATCGACTTCGTCGGTGTCGCCCAGGCGATGGGCGTGCCCGCCGAGCGAGTCGCCAGCGTTGCCGAGTTCGAGGCCGCATTTGGCCGGGCCGTCGATCGTGCGAGCGGCGCGTCAGGCCCGGTGGGCCCAACCCTGCTCGACATCGACCTCACCGCTCTCATCCCCATCACGTTCCCGCTGCCCGCCCACCAGCGCCGCCGCGAGGACTGAGCCGCCCGCTTGTCGCTTCGGCTAGAGGCCTGAGGTATCCATGTCAGGGTCGAAGAAGGTGCGGCCGGCCACTTCCATGACCGGCATGGCGACCATGAAGTGAGCCGCAGCTGTGTGCGCGTCACGCAGGTGGCGCTGCAGCGGCGACGCCTCGAAGATTGCGGTGCCGCCCACGGCTGAGTTCATGGATTGGATGACCCGCAGGCTCGTCTGCATGGCGTGCACGGTTGCGGTGCGCAGGTCCCGTCGGGTCGCCAGGTCGGTCAGCTCGTGCTGTGCCCGGTCCCACGCTGCATCGATCGTTGAGTACAGCAGCATGCGCGCAGCCCGCACCTCGGTGTCGGCAACTGATACTGCGCTGTGCAGTGCAGGCCGCTGTCCCAGCGTGCGGCGGGAGCCTTGTGGCACCTTCGCCTTGCCCACCTCGATGACCTCGTCGATGCAGGCTCGAGCCATCCCGAGTGCGATTGCACCGATGGGCAGCGCCAGCAGCCCGAACAACGGCAGGCGGTACAACGGCTCGGCTGCGTACGGCGACTTCAGGATGTCGCGCTCGAAGGCGATGCGAGGGGCGGGGAGCCAGATGTCGTCGGCTTCAAACGTGCTCGATCCCGATCCTCGCAGCCCGCTGGTGTGCCAGTCGTCGTGGATCACGATCTCGTCGGGGCGGAAGAAGGCGCGACCCCCCGCTGGCCGGGAGGCATCGTCGGAGTCGTCGCCGTAGATCTGCACACCCCCGGAGATCCACGCGGCGTTGTGAGAACCAGACGCCCAGGCCCAGCTGCCGCTCACGACGTAACCGTCGCTGCCATCGGGTCCCGGGGCCCGAGTTGCACGACCCGACGAAGCGAACACGCCCGCGGTGATGACGTCAGGGTTCTCCAGCACATCGGCGAGCTGACGAGGACTCAATGCCGCGAACATGATCTGCGACGTGGACCCGATGAACGTGCACCACGCTGCCGATGCGTTGCCCATCGCGAGCGTCTCGCTGACCTGGGCCACCGCCGTAGGGGACAGCCCCATGCCGCCGAGGGCAGGCGGCACCAACGTCCGGTAGAAGCCGTCGGCGGCAAGCGCCTCGGCGAGGTCCTGAGGCAGCTGCCGCAGCCGGTCGATCTCGACACTGCGCTCTCGCAGCGCCGGGATCCATTCGGCCGCACGCGTCAGCATCTTGTCGCCGGCGGTGTCGTCCTCTGTCATGGCGATCCCTCGGCGGGCGTCATCGCGGCACGGTAACAGCGTCCGCGCGGCCGATCCTCATGCCTGCGGGGTGTCCCGCTCGCCCCGGTTCGGCGCAGTCATCAGCAGGATTCGCACTCGAACGGCACACTCAGCTCGTCGCCGACACGGCGAAGCGAACGGACCACCGACGCGGGATAGCTCACCGTGCCCACGGCTGTGCGACGGTCCATCTCTAGCTGCTCCAGCTCGCCCGGCAGGTACACCGTCTGGCCCGGCAGGGCGTCTTCGGCGCCCGCGGCGCGAATCTGGTCGACCATCGATTCGATGTCGTCGTAGTAGCCGTCGAGGTCGCGGAACACGCCGGGGTCCATCAGAAGGAAAAACTGTCCCCGGTGCCCCACAGCCACGTCGCCCGTGTGGGCGGAGCCGCCGAGAATGCCCGCGGCAATGTTCGAAGCAACCACCATTCCGATGCCCTTGTAGCCGCCGATGGCCGGCACGATGCCTCGCATTGCCACATCTGGGTCGACGGTGGGGTTGCCGTCGCGGTCCAGGAAGCCCCAGGCCTCGGGAATCTCCTTGCCCTCAGAACGGGCCCGCAGCACCTTGCCCAGCGCCACCGGGGTGATCGCCATGTCGAGCACGATCGGCGGATCGTTGCGGCGGGGGAACGTCCACACGATCGGGTTGTTGCCGAACAGCTTGCGGCGGCTGCCGAATGGGGCCAGATTCGGCACGGACGTCGTCGTGCCGTAGCAGACGAAGCCCTCCTCAGCTGCGCGATACGGGTAGTTCGCCCCGCAGCCCCAGTCGTTGGAGTTACGGATCACCCCCACGACCAGCCCGCTCTCGCGAGCGGCCTCGATGAGCTGCTCCATGAAGCGGGAGATGACGAGCTGACCGAGTCCGTGGTGCCCGTCGGCGACCAGCACCGACGGCGTGCGGGTCACGATTTCGCACTGCGCTGTCGGATCGGTGGTGCCGTCGCGGAACCAGTTCACGTACCAGCTGACCCGCTGGAAGCCGTGCGTGTCAACGCCGCGCCGGTCCGACCACAGCTGGTTCTCGACAACGGTGGCCGCGTCGTCCGGAGCCATTCCAGCGGCCACATACGCAGCGATGCCCCAAGGGCGCAGCTCGTCGAGCCGGAACGACAACGGAGCACTGGGGTCGCCCTCGGCGGGGCGGTCGTCGGGGATGCCTCTCGGCAGGGTGTCGTCGTTGCTGGATTTCTGGTTCATGTCTGGTTTCACTTCTCCGGCTCGATCTACAACGAGTTTGTACACCCGATGAGTTCGCGACGTGTGGCCGCAGGGAGCCGACTGGTCATGCAGTAACGGCGATCTCGCCTTCACGGAACGAAGGGATGGGGACTGAGTTGGTAACCGAGTGTTGGTACAGTTCCCGATGAGTTCGCGACGTGTGGCCGCAGGGAGCCGACTGGTCATGCAGTAACGGCGATCTCGCCTTCACGGAACGAAGGGATGGGGTGACTGAGTTGGTAACCGAGTTCAACCCATCCGGCGAGAACTTCGCGGAGCTCGTCGCGAGCTTCGTCCGGCGTGACGCCGTAGGCCGAAGCACCGGGGCACTCGGAATTTTCGGCCCACCATGTGCCATGTCGTCGATCCGATCATCGATTGCAAGCCGCACAGATTGCGGATGAGTACCTAGATAAATTATGGATTAATGGCCTGACGGATTATAGATGAGCTCTCTGGCTAATTGATGATTAGAAGTCAGGAGGATTGTCGATGGGGCGCTAGGTTTGAAGGCGTGGAAGAGCACCGTCGACATCTGAGCGCGAACCTCGCGGACGCGCTCGACGGATCACGGGTCGTCGTGCTTCATGGGCCGCGCCAAAGCGGCAAGACCACGCTGGCACGACGAATCGCTGCCGCACGCGGCGGCGATTACGTCAGTCTCGACGACGATGACGTTCTTGCCCTCGCCCTCGACGACCCACACTCCTTCGTTCGTGCGTTCCGCCCGCCCGTGATCATCGACGAAGTTCAGCGGGCCGGAGATCGATTGGTGCGAGCCGTGAAGGTCGCTGTGGATGACGGAACCAATGCAGCAGGACGGTTCCTGCTCACCGGTTCCACGAATTTCCTCACGGTGCCGACGATCAGCGAATCGCTGGCCGGACGCGCGACCATCTTGACGCTGTGGCCATTCAGCCAAGCCGAACTGTGGGGATCTTCCGGCGGCACTCACAGCGCAGCCGTCGCCGCTCCCCCCGTCAGTGCACAGGCAACGCAGCAATCGAAGCTGACGTCACCCGTCGTAGGCGCATCGCGCTCCGCCAACGCCGTCGAGCGGTGGTTCGACCAAGACAGCTCCCTGCGGCGAGCAGCGCGTTCGGTGACCAGTCGCAGCGACTACCTGCACAAGGTGTGCGTCGGTGGCTTCCCGGAGGTGCAGCAGCTCAGCGCGCACAGACGCAACCGATGGTTCTTGGGCTACGCCGAAACGGTGGTGAGCCGGGATATAGCGCAGCTCGGCGACATCCGTCGCGCTGCGATGTTGCCGCAGATGCTGCGCCTCGCAGCCGCTGAGACCTCGTCGGAGCTCAACGTGTCTCGGTGGGCTGATCAACTCGGCGCCGATCGCGCAACGGTGCAGTCCTACCTTGGCTGGCTGCGCACAGTCTTCTTGGTCCATGAACTGCCCTCGTGGCGGCGCAACCGAACTTCGCGAGTCGTGCAGCGCCCAAAGCTGCACGTCACCGACAGCGGACTCGCCGCAGGGCTGCTCGGGCTGAGCGCTGACGCCCTGGCGGCGCTGAATCACCCCATGACTGGTTCGCTCTTCGAGACGTTTGTCGTCAATGAGATCGTGCGGCTCTGCTCAGCAGCGGATATGCCGGTGTCACTGCATCACTACCGCGACAATGCTCAACGCGAGGTTGATCTGATACTCGAACGATCCGACGGTGCTGTCGTGGCGGTGGAGATCAAGGCGACGTCGTCGCCGGGGCCAGATGATCTGCGCAATCTGGTCTACTTCCGTGACCGCCTCGATGTCGTCGAACCGGGAGCATTTCGCGCGGGTGTGCTGCTCCACTCAGGCGCCAACACCCTGCCCCACGGTGATCGTTTGCTGTCAGCCTCCCTCGACACGCTTTGGCAACCGCCCCGATGAACGCCTAATGATTTCGCGACGTGTGGCCGCAGGGAGCCAGCTGGTCGAGTCCCAGGCGGCGAAGCATCATCCCGCCGGGTTCGAGCGCGGCAGTCGGATTGATGATGCGTAGTTTGTTGGCTGGTGACCGGCGACCGACGGTGCGAGCGGTGGAAAATGGCGTGACCTGCGTCCGCAGGTGTGCAATCCTGCAAGTGTGCCCAAGAGTTCGTAGGTGGAAAGCACAGACGATGTCGGCTTCAATCCGCAGATGACGCTTCCTGACGCCGTGCTCACCCGCTTGGAGGCCCGTTTTGAGAAGCTCCGCCCTTCGCTGGTACGCGAGCACCCCAACCAGTGGGCACTTCTCATCTACCTCGGCTCGAAGCGGGTGCCGCTGCTTGACGTATGGGCCGACGAGTGGGACGCCATCCGCGCTGGCTATGCCGATCCGCAGGCTCGCCGTTTCTGCGTGAAGCGAATCATCGAATCCGACGAAGACGTGATTGTGAACGCGTTGGGAGCCTGGCATTGAGGCTTTGGCGGGTTCTTGGCCGCTGACGGTCCGTATCAGCGCTAGCGGTGCGCGCATCGACTTCGAGCTGAACGCGACACCCATCGACGTGCAGGAACACAGGATGGTTGCACGACCCCTGCCCCTGCCGGTGCGCGGCAAGGCACTCATCGACACCGGTGCCCAGATGTCGCTGATCAGCGGTCGCATTGCCCAAACCCTGGGCCTCGACCCGACCCGCTCGACCGTGCTGCGCACCGCTACCGGCCGGACCACCACCATCTGCTACGCCGTCTCCTTCTCGTTCGTGCCGCGAGGCACCCCCATCGGCAGCCCACAGGATTTGATCGTCGGGCGTGCCGACATTCTGCGAGAAGACATGCTGCTCGGTGTCGACGTGCTCCGCCACAGCCACCTCGAATGGAATGGCCCTGCCGCCACGCTTCACCTTCGGCCTCGCGGCTGACGAACGTGGCTATCGCGGCGTCGCAGGACCCGCAGCCAGCGGCTGGCGGGCACATCGCCAGCACGAACTGGTGTCGCAAGGTGAATTGCTCTTCGTTGTGGCCGTTATAGGGCGTCGATGACGGCGGTGGCGAACTCTTCGGTTCCCGCTGTGCCGCGTTGGTCCGGCGTTACGTGCTCGCCTTGTTCGTACACCTCTTCAAGCGCCCGGTCGAGGCGGTCCGCCGGGTTGTCAAGCCCGAGGTAGCGCAGCATCATCTCGGCGGATTCGAGCGTGGCGGTCGGATTGATGATTCCCTGGCCGGCGATATCGGGAGCCGTGCCGTGCGCCGATTCGAAGTACGCCCAGTCGTCGCCGTAACAGCCCGAGGGCGCCAGGCCCATTCCCCCGATGGTGCCGGCCCCCTCGTCGGACAGGATGTCGCCGTACAGGTTGGGCAGCAGCAGCACATCGAGGTCGTGGGGGCGCATGACCAGCCGGTGTGCCATGTCGTCAATGATGAACTGCTCGTATTCCAGGCCCGGATACTCCGAAGCGACCTCGCGGGCGATGTCGCAGAACCAGCGATCTGTGGCGGGCAGCATGTTCGTCTTGGCAGACACGGTCAGCTTCCCGCCGCGTTGCAGTGCCAGCTTGCAGGCGAAGCGGGTGACCTGTTCGGTGCCGGGCCGGGTGATGATCTTCGCCGCGAAGCGGCCATTGGCGGCGTCGGGCGGGACGCGCGAGCGACCCTCGGTCAGCCCTGCATCCAGCAGCAGCTTGGCGGGACCCATCACGCCGACGTACATGTCCTCGAGGTTCTCGCGCACGATCACGTAATCGATGCCCTCAGGCCGTGCCAGCGGTGAGTTATAGCCGGGCCGCCAGCGAACCGGCCGCACGTTGGCGTAGGTGCGCTTGCCCCAGCGCATGAAGCCCGCCCCCGGCGTCGTGCCATTCGACGAGCCGAACAGCACTGTGTCGGCAGCGTCGATGTGCTCGCCGACCAAGGCTTCCCGCTCGTCGGGCGTCAGCGAGGCGAGCTCATCACCCACGGGAACGTGATCCCATTCGACGGGCAGGTCCAGCGCGTCGAGCACGCGCAGCGAAGCCGACATCGCCTCCGGCGCTGCATCGTCACCCGGGATCACGCACACCCGGTGTCGACGTTGATCGATCATACGTGCCGACGCTATGCGGCTGAGTCGCCCGCGCGCATGGCCCCGACTCATGCCGGCGTGTCGAGGCGGCTCTCAGTACCTGGGCTCAGAGGCCTGGTTTGGTCACCATCACGGCGATGGCGGCGACGATCACCAGGTTGCTTGCCATGGCCCACAGCTCGGCCCGACGCCGCAGCCGCTCCGACTATGACAACATCCACGTGATTCCTACCGACGCTGCGCGCGCGTCGGTGCTCTTGTTCTTTGCCAGCGTCTCTGCGGGGGCAGCGGCTACGACAGCGACGGCGCACAGCCTGTATGGCCAGGTGCACGACTGTCTGGACATGCTCGGCTTTGAGGTGAATGTTCGCAGTTGGTCTGCGATCTGGCAGCAGCTCCACTGTCACTTGGTATTCAAATTGTTCGGAGGGGGAGCGTCATGGGATCTCGAGGGCAACCGGGCCAGCGATCGGTGGGGATACTTGTTCGACTTTCCGCCGTGCAACGGGTAGTTCCGAACGCTCTCGCAGTACTCATGGCAGGAACGTTGTTGGCCGGTTGCTTCAACGATGCCGCTGAGTATGAGCGTGTCTACGGCGATAACGCGGAGATTCTCTCCTACTGTGCCGTGCAATCCGATGGGCGCTTGTACATCGACGTGCGCGAGTTCCGCTTTGGGCGGGAGCGGCGCTTAGTGGAGGGCACCTTCGATCGAGATGCGGCCGATGTCGTGTTTCGGCACATCAGCGGCCAACTCTACGACCTCAGCGACGCCCACTTGGACCTGAGCGTTGACAAGCTGTGCAATGACGAATCTGACGCGATGCCCCCAGATTGGGTGCACATCATTCCTGAGTAAGACT
This sequence comes from Candidatus Poriferisodalis sp., assembly GCA_965226645.1. GTDB lineage: Bacteria > Actinomycetota > Acidimicrobiia > Acidimicrobiales > Poriferisodalaceae > Poriferisodalis. The sequence continues at coordinate 383,035 of CBDDDL010000002.1, read as the reverse complement.
CAGCGCCTCTTATCGTACATTTGTACGTAGCTTGCTAGCAGCCAGAAAAAGCGGCCGTATGCGCAGGCGAGACAGTTTCGGCAGAAGACGGCGAGCGCCACGGCGGCCACCTCGCGGGCGATGTCGCAGAACCAGCGATCGGTCGCGGGGAGCATGTTGGTCTTAGCCGAGACGGTGAGCTTGCCGCCACGGCTCAGCGCCAGTTCTGCGGCGAACCGGGTGACCTGCTCGGTGCCGGGCCGCCAGCGCACCGGTCGCACATTGGCGTAGGTGCGCTTGCCTCAGCGCATGAATCCTGCCCCAGGCGTGGTGCCGTTCGACGAGCCGAACAGCACCGTGTCGGCGGCATCGATGTGCTCGCCGACCAAGGCTTCCCGCTCGTCGGGTGTCAGCGCTGCCAGCTCGTCGCCGACAGGTACGTGGCCCCAGTCGATAGGCAGGTCCAATGCGTCGAGCACGCGCAGCGGAGCCGACATCGCCTCGGGCGCCGCATCATCGCCCGGCATCACGCACACCCGGTGTCGACGTTGGTCGGTCATGCGCGCCGACGCTACGCGGCGGTGTGCACAAGCGCCTGATCGCGTCCGCGGCTTGGAGATTTGTTGTTCCCTTGGATGTCATGGGATTGCCATCGAAATTCAATGTGTCGCGCTACGCCCGGCGCGATGCTTGATGACAGGCTTGCTCGAATTGGGAGACTCAAAGGCTGCGATGGACGCCATTCGCCCCATGGGGTTGTTGGGGCGAAGGTGAGACACCCGCCTGGGCTGATGCTCTGCCTTGGGGTGCCCTTACCCGTGTGGTCGTCGCAGCATGAAAGTACGAGAGTTCTCGCTGGCAAAGAGATGGAAGCGTGCTGCCCGTTCGGCGGTTCGCCCGGTGGCGTTGTGGACGTTCTGGGCCGCAGTGTTGCTGGGCGTTGGTGCGAGTACCCCGGATGCTCCGCTTACCGATGCGCCGATGCTCACCCTTGAGAGCGACGCCGCTGGCGGTCCCGCGGTCAAGTTCGAGGGCATCGGCCGTCTCGGTGCACCCGAAGGCAAGTTCGTCGATGTCGAGATCTGGCGGGGACACCATGGCATGGCCTTGGGCGCCTGCGCCGTGCGGGTTGATGGCGTCTTGGTCTGCTGGGGAGAACCGCGGATGCCGGATTGGGGGCAGCAGGATGTCCAGTTGCCTTCAGGCACGTTCACCCAGGTGGCATTGTCGCGGACGCACGGATGCGCGTTGCGCGCGGATCGGTCTGTGGCGTGCTGGGGGAACAATGCACATGGCCAGACGGATCCGCCAGAGGGTGAATTCACCGACAACACCGTCGGTGACGACCACGACTACGTGGGGCCCGCTCGGCAGACCGGATGGTCGTGCGCCCTGAGGGTCGACGGACTGCCGATGTGTTGGGGAAGTTTTGCCCTGAAGCTCACGGCGGAGATCACCGACCTTCAGTTCGTCGCGCTGCTGGGCTCCAACTGCGCACTTGATCCCAACGGCCAAGTGCACTGCTGGACCACCGACAGGAGCGCGATCCGCCGCCCCGAGGATTTCCGCGACAGCTACCCAGAGGGATACCGGGGAACCATTGCGCTGTCTCGAGCGCCCGAACAGGCAGGCGCGTCGTATGCGCAGCGCTTCGCAGTGTCGGCCTTCGGCAGGCTCTCCTGTGGTGCGATGGGGCAGGGCACGTTGGAATGTTGGACGCGGCCGTCGGGATCCTGGGCTGTCGAATACCAAGTGATCCACGCTCCAAAGGTTGAGTACATGCAGATCTCGATGGGAATCGGCGGCACGATCTGCGGTATCCGGACCAACCTGTCCGTTGATTGCTGGTTCCGGTCGTCATATGAGGACTACTCGCCCGACAGGTCTCCGCTCCTCAACTCGCCGACGTATACGCCGCCTGAGGGCAGTTTCGTCCGCGTTTCAGCCACCGACTATCACGCGTGCGGAATTCGTTTCGATGGCGGACTGCAGTGCTGGGGCTTCGACGATGCCGAGTTGAATCAACTCTCGGGCTGCGGCAATCACCTTGAGCCGGGGTGCCCCGCATAATGTCGAAAATTGGGCGTCCCATATGCACGGACACTGGCGCGCATGACCGGCTGAGGGCAGCGAATCCGCCGAGTCCGACAAAGGTGAGCTTGGTCGGGGCCGCGTGAATATGCATGGCTAGAAGCTGGGTTTGGTCACCATCACGGCGATGGCGGCGACGATCACCAGGTTGCTCGCCATGGCCCACAGCTCGGCCCGACGCCGCAACCGCTCGGCATCCGCGGCCCGCTCGGGACCTGCGTCCATGGCTTCGGCCAGCTTCGCTCCGGTCGGACGCAGCGCTCCGTGGGCGATAGCTGCCCAGGCGAAGTACAAGACGAATGCGATCGTCACCCAGTCCTGACGGAAGTCCCACGGTCCGATGATGACCGCCATGACACCGGCGATGCCGGCCAGATAGGCCGCCACGTCGGTAATGCGGTTCGATGCGAACTCAAATGCCCGCCGGACCGCGGCCGCAGCGTCGGGACCCTCCGCCCATGCCCGGCGCAGCATCACCGTGCCCAGCGCGCTTCCTCCGAATCCCACCACCGCGCCGATCAGATGAACGACCAGCACCGCCTGGTACCAGCCGGAATTGATGCTCGCCGCCACCAGGGAAGCGCCGATGCCGAGTGTCATGCCCGCGAGTATGGCGGCCGTCCGCGCGTGCCCGAGCGCGGGCTCTGCCGGCGGTTGCCCATATGGGCTCGTTCGGAGCGTCCGGAGCAGGGGTGGTAAGTTCGCAATGCTGCAAAGACACGGCCGGATCTCCGGGGGAAGGGAAGTCAATGCCGATCGAGTCATCAGGCCATAGTGCTGGCAACCCGAGGCTGTACGAGGTCATCGAGCACGCGCCCAAAGAAGGCACCAGCCCGACGATCTGGGCGTGGCCGCAAATTGTCGACTATCTCAAAGTCGCCGGCCAGCCGGTCCAAGGGCCTTGGCCGCCGCACCAGGAGCAACGTCCCGATCCCGATGCCGACGCGATGCCGCGAGCTGTGCCGGATCCGCAGGGACCTGGTGGGCAGGCAACAGGGGGCTGAGGTATGTATCCATCCCGCTTCCGCTACGAAGCCCCCTCGACACTCGCCGAGGCCATAGCCCTGCTCGCCGCTGCTGATGGCGAGGCGAAGATCCTCGCGGGCGGCCAGAGCCTCATCCCGATGATGAAGCTGCGGTTCGCCGCCCCGGCGATGCTCGTCGACATCAACGGCATCAGTGGTCTCGACTACCACCGGGCCGATGCCGATGGCACCTATCGCATCGGCGCGCTGTGCCGTCACGCCGATCTCGAGAAATCGGCAACGCTCGGCGATCATCAACCCACGATCGCTGCGGCGGCGCCCGTCGTAGCCGACCCGCTCGTGCGCACACGAGGGACGTTGGTCGGTTCGGTCTGCCACGCCGACCCGCAGGGCGACTGGGCTTCGGTGATGGTCTCGCTGGAGGGCGCCATCGTGGCCCAAGGCCCGAACGGGCAGCGGATCATTCCGGTCAACGACTTCATCGACGGTCCGTTCCAGACGGTGCTCGCCCCCGACGAGATCGCCGTCGAGGCAGTGGTGCCCGCGGCGCGCGGGACCAGGGCTGGCGGTTACCTCAAGCTTGAACGCCGTGTCGGCGACTTCGCCACCGTCGGCGTGGCGGTCTCGGTGGAGATGTCAGGCGACAGCATCGCCCGGGCGGGAATCGGGCTGACCGGCGTCGGGCCTGCCACCATCAACGCTTCCGACGCGGCGGCGGCTTTGGTCGGTACGGCGCTCGACAGCGACGCCGTCGACGCGGCGGCTCAGCTCGCCGCCGAAGCGGCCCAACCCCGCTCCGACCACCGGGGAAGCGCCGACTACAAGCGCCACGTCGTCGCGACATTCGTGAGACGCATCGGGGCGCAAATACAGCGGTCTGGACAGAAGGCGGCCTGACATGAGCTCGTTGTTCGAAGTGGTCCCGCCGAGCTTTGGTGACGAGGTGCCGGTTCGCCGTGTGGAATTGACCGTGAACGGCGAGCGGCGTGCTGCCGACGTCGAGCCGCGGCTGCTGCTGGCACACCTGCTGCGCAACGGCTTCCGATTGACGGGGACCCACACCGGCTGCGATACGACGAACTGCGGAGCGTGCACGGTGCTGTACGACGGTGTGCCTGTCAAGAGCTGCACGATGTTCGCAGTCCAAGCCGACGGTCACGAGATTCTCACCGTCGAAGGCCTTGCGACCGCGAGCGAGCTGCATCCGATCCAGGAAGGCTTCAAAGACGAGCACGGTCTGCAGTGCGGCTTCTGCACCCCCGGCATGATGCTTTGCGCCAAGGCCCTGCTGGAGGAGAATCCGAACCCGAGCGAGGACGAGATCCGCTGGGCACTGTCCGGGAACCTGTGCCGCTGCACCGGCTACCAGAACATCGTCAAGGCGGTGATGTGGGCCGCCGAGAAGCTACGCGGCGCCGCACCCGACAGCGACAACCCGGATGCTGGCGGCGGTGCCGCCGCCAATGGGGCCGGAGAGGAGGGCTGAGATGGCGCTCGACGAAATCAAGATCGGCGGCCTCGGTGCCAGTCGGCGCCGGGTCGAGGACAACCGCTTCATCCGCGGCAAGGGCAACTACGTCGACGACATCGCCCTGCCCGGGATGCTGCACATGGAGATCCTCCGCAGCCCCTTGGCGCACGCTCGAATCAGATCCATCGATGTCAGCGGCGCTTGGGCGATCCCCGGCGTTCGCCTCGTGCTCACGGGCGACATGCTTGCTGCACGGAATCTGGCATGGATGCCGACGCTGTCCTATGACACCCAGGCGGTCCTTGCCACGGACAAGGTCAGATTCCAGGGGCAGGAGGTCGCGTGTGTCATCGCCGACGACCCCTATCTCGCGAAGGACGGCTGCGAGGCCATCGTCGTCGATTACGAACCGTTGCCCCCCATCGTCAACCCGACCCAGGCGCTGGCCCCCGACGCACCGCTGATCCGCGACGACAAGACCGGCCAGACAAACAACGTGGTGTTCGATTGGGAGGTCGGCGACCCCGAGGGCACCAATCGGGCCTTCGCCGAGGCCGACGTGGTCTCGGCCATCGAGATGCACTACCCGCGCTCTCACCCGTCGCCCATCGAGACCTGCGGTTCGATCGCCGACTTCGACCGGGCGACCTCGAAGCTCACCGTGTACATGACCACACAGGCACCGCACATCATCCGGGCCGCGGTGGCAATGGTGGCCGAGCTGCCCGAGCACATGATCCGCATCGTCTCACCCGACCTCGGCGGCGGTTTCGGGAACAAGGTGCCGGTGTATCCGGGCTACGTGGTGTCGATCCTGGCTTCGATCCTGCTCGAATGCCCCGTCAAGTGGATCGAGGACAAGAGCGGGAACCTCATCTCCACCGGATTCGGCCGCGACATCTACTTGAAGGGCGAGTTGGCGCTGCGCAACGACGGCCGCATTCTGGGCGTGCGGATGCACACCGATTCCGACCATGGAGCGTTCTTTTCCGATGCCCAGCCGAGCAAGTTCAAGATCGGCCTGATGCACTCGGCGTTTGCCTGCTACGACATCCCGGCTGCCCACCTCACCGCCCAAGGCGTCTACACCAACAAGGCGCCGGGAGGCGTCGCGTATCGATGCTCGTTCCGGGTCACCGAAGCCATGTACTTCCAGGAGCGCATGGTGCAAGCCGCCGCCGACGACCTCGGCATGGACCAAGCCGAGTTCCGCCGGATCAATCTGGTACGAGACGACGACTTCCCTCATCGCACTCCCTTCGGCTTCCTGACCGACTCCGGCCAGTATCAGAAGTGCCTCGACCTCGGCCTCGAGGCGATCGGCTACGACGACTTCCTGCAGCAGAAAGAAGAAGCCCGCAAGCGAGGCCGGCTGTTGGGCATCGGCATCTCGACTATGACCGAGCCCCTCGGGGCCGGCAACAGCCGGGAATACGACATCTTGGGCATCAAGATGTTCGACTCCGCCGAGCTGAAGGTGCACATGACCGGCAAGGCGCTGCTGCGCACCGGTGCCAAGTCCCAGGGTCAAGGCCACGAGACCACCTGGGCACAGATCGTCGCCCACGAACTCGGCATCCCGGCCGAGGACGTACTCGTCGAGGAGGGCGATACCGACACGGCTCCGTTCGGCATGGGAACCTACGCATCGCGCAGCACCCCCGTAGCCGGGGCGGCCGTTGCGATGGTGTCGCGCAAGATCCGCGCCAAGGCCCGCAAGCTTGCCGCTCACCTGCTGGAGGTGTCCGAAGAGGACATCGAGTGGGAACTCGGGCGGTTCTCGATTCGCGGCGCCCCTGACCGAGGCGTGACGATCCAGGAATGCGCAATTGCCGCCTACAGCAACATGCCTGACGGCATGGAGCCGGGCCTTGAGAACAACGCCTACTACGACCCTCCCAACCTGACGTGGCCGTTCGCCTGCTACATCGCGACCGTCGAGGTCGATCCCGAGACCGGCGTGTGGGACGTCTTGCGGGTGGTGGCCGTGGACGACTGCGGCGTGCGCATCAACCCAATGATCGTCGAGGGCCAGATCATGGGCGGCCTCACCGAGGCGTATGCCATGGCCAGCATGCAATTCATCACATTCGACGAGGACGGCAACTGCATCGGCTCGAACTACATGGACTACTTGCTGCCGACGGCCTGGGAGACACCGGGCTTCGAGTTGCACGAGGTGGTGACCCCGTGCCCGCACCATCCCATCGGGGCCAAGGGCATCGGAGAATGCGCCACCGTCGGCGGTCCTGCAGCGTTCGTCAACGCCGTCATGGACGCAATCTCCGACTCCGCCGTGCGCAATATCGACATGCCGCTGCTGCCTGATCGTGTCTATGAAGCCATCACCCAGCGTCACGACGTCTCCGGCGCACCGCCAATGAAGACAGAGCCGTGAGCGAACCTGTGATTGCCGAGCACGGGGCCGTAGAAGGCTGGGGCGTCCTGGAACAGGCCATCGAACTTGCACGCAGCGGTGAGGCATTCGTGCTGGCAACGGTTGTCTGGCGCGAAGCCCCGACCTCGGGGCAGCAGGGATCTCGTGCCATCTACACGGCCTCGGGCGAGATCTACGGCTGGATCGGCGGCGCGTGCGCTGAGCCGGTGTTCATCCGGGAGGCCATGGCAACGCTTGAAGCCGGGACGCCGCGGTTGCTGGCGCTCGGCGCGAGCGATCGTTTCGGTGAACTTCGGGAAGGCACGACCGCGGTGGCCATGTCGTGCCAGAGCGAAGGCGCCCTGCAGATCTATCTGGAGCCCGTCGTGGCCCTACCTCACCTGGTGATCGTCGGAAGCTCGCCGATGGCGACGACCCTGTCGGTGCTCGCCAGTCAACTCGACTGGCGAGTCGAGCTGGTCACCGGCTCCGAGTTCAGCGAGGGTTTGCTCACACCGCAGTCGATCGTGGTCGTCGCCACCCAAGGACACGGCGATGAAGACGTGCTGGGGGCCGCGCTCAAGGCAGCTCCGGCGTATGTGGGCCTCGTCGCGTCCAGCCGCAGGGGAGACAGCGTGCGTGCGCTGCTCGTTGCTCAGGGGGCCGACCAAGCCGAACTCAACGCCTTACGCGTCCCGGCAGGACTGGATCTCGGCCGCACCTCTCACAAAGAGGTCGCAGTGTCGATCCTGGCCGAGCTGGTGCAGTTGCGAGCACAGGGTGCGTTTGCTGCGGTGGTCACCACCCAAGCGTCCACGACCCCGACGGCGATCGACCCCGTCTGCGGCATGGCGGTCCAGATCGATCCGGCTGCTGTCTCGCTGCAGGTGGGAGACGAGGTCTTCTACTTCTGCTGCGCAGGGTGCCGGACGGCCTATGCGCGTGAACAGGGAGTCGCCTGATGCAGATCACCAATCAGTTCGGGGTCGCTCAGCCGCTGGAGGTTGTGTGGGACTTCTTCGGTGACGTCCCGCAGGTTGCCGCGTGCCTGCCCGGCACAGAGCTGACCACCGAGCTGGGAGACGACCGCTACGGCGGCACGGTGTCCATCGGTCTCGGTCCGATCAAGCTGGACTTCGACGGCGGTGCCGAGATCACCCACCGCGACGCGCAGGCCCGCACGATCACCGTTGCTGCCAGCGGCAGCGATCGCAAGGGCCGGGGCGAAGCCACGCTCACGCTCGACGCAAGCCTCGCCCCGGCTCCGGACGGCACCACCGTCGACGTCGCCATGGACCTGCAGCTCTCCGGGGCGGCCGCGCAATTTGGGCGTGGCCTCGCGAGCGACATCACCGCAGTGCTGCTGAACGATTTTGCCGCCAACGTGCAGAACCGACTGGCTGCTATCGCGGCGGGCCGTGACCCCGGCCAGGTCAGCCAAGCCCAAGCCGCCGGCGGCGTTGCCATCGGTGTGCGCGCCGCGCAAATGGGGCTCGCGCGCGTGGTTCGTCGCTTCGTCCTGCCTTACCGCCCCGAGGCCGTCTGAGGAGGCTGTTGTGCTCTGGTGGATTGGAAACCTCATCCTGCTGCTCGTGGTAGTGCCGGTGGCAGTCGCACTGCTGAACCGGGTACTGGCTGCCATAGAGCGGATCCGCAAAGCCAGCGACGAGATCCTGACTGCGGGCGTGGCGGTCATCGGAGAACTCGACACCACGCGCGATCTGCTTGCAACGACTGACGAGACGATCGAAGAGGTAGCGGACGGTGCGGTGCGCTACGCCGGTTCGGTCGGGAAGCTCTTGGGCTGAAGGGAGTTCTGATGCCTGCTGTTGCCTGGGTCACTGTCATCATCGGCGGCCTGATCATCGTGGCCGCCGCTGTGGGGCTGCTGCGAGTGGGCCTCCACTTGCGGGCGGTCCACAGCACGCTCGTGGCGGTCGCGGGCGGTGTTCGTGTCATCGCCGACCAGACCTCGACAGTCCCGACCGTGCTGCCGTCGGTGAATTCGACGCTCAAGCCCGTGCGGGACTTCTGCGAATCGATCTGAGGGAGGGAATGCCGTGATACCGCTACTCGCTCAAGAGTCGACAACCGGGTGGACAATCGGCTACGTCATCGGCATCGTCGTGGTGATCGCGGTGGTCGCGCTCGTCGTGCCGATCCTGATGCTGGCTCGTTCGATCGGCAATCGGGCATCGGAGATCAACGCCGGGCTGGAAGACGCGGTCACCAACACGGCGTCGCTGGCGGAGTTGAACACCACGATCGAGGCGGCATCGACAATCGTCGCGGGCCTCAAGCGTGGTCGGGCCCGGCTAGGAGGCTGAGATGGACCTACTGGCTCTAACCGACACCCAGGAGAACCTGTGGTGGGGAGTCATCATCGGCGGCTTCGTCGTGATTGTGGCTGTCGTTGCCCTTCTCACCATGCTGGTGCTGCTCGTGCGCACGATTGAGCGCCGGGTGGAGATCATCAAGGGCACGCTGGAGCGTGCCGCCGCTAACACCGGCGACACCGCCCTCATCGCGGAGACCGCCGAGGGGGTCGATGCGGTGCTGACCGAAGGCCTCGAACACCACCTGTTCCTAGGCCGTGTTCTCGACAAGGTGCGCTCATGACGACGCTCGTAGTTCTCTCCGTCATCCTGATCGGCCTGTTCATTGCCGGGTTGGCCTTTTACCTGTTCATCGTGGGAGGCCAGCTGACCCGGATCGCTGGGCTGCTGGAAGAGTGCTCGCAGATCGTGTGGAAGATCAAGGCCGACGCCGAAGCTGTCGAGCCTGGTGTCGAGCGCATCAACAACACCAGCGGCGTCATCGCAGGAGCGCTGCCGCTGCTGTACGGCATGGCCGAAGGCATCGTGGCCGGCGCCACCTATGAGCCCGACCCAGAACCTCGCGAGCCTGCGCCGGCCCGACCCGCGATGGGCACGCGCCGCAGCCGGCTCCTCGACGCCGTCGGTTACCGCCCCGAATAGCCGTCAGCGATCAGCTCGCATCCGGCTCAGGGGTTCGCCCCGTCGCACCAGCAGGATCGCGCGTGGTCGTGAGCGGCCCTGCGGTTTGGGCCTGGTAGCTGCCGATCCACTCGTCCTCCCAGACCTGGTCGAACTGTTCGGGGGCGCAGCCGGGTCGGTAGATGGCGACCAGCTCGCGGACGATGTGTTCGCGATGCGAGCGCAACCCGCCTGGTACCTCATAGGTGCAGATGTGGAGGTTCCACTTGTTGCTGGCGCGCCGCTCCCAGCACTTTGAGCGCGGGTGGCCGAACGGCAGCCTGGCCTCACGCAGGTCGTCCGCGTGGTCGACGTCGAGCACGGCGTAGTCGTATGGCTTGCCGTCGGGGTCGGCTCGGTACATGATCGCGAACACTGCCGCAATTGCAGGCGGCGTCCAGCCGCCGAGCACCCTGGGTCCCTCGAAGGGGTAGCCGGCAAGCGAACCGAGGCGGATCATGTGGGCCGGGTCATCTGGGCCGGATCATTCGGCCGAATCATTGGGGGAATCCGAACTCGTCGTCGGAGTCTTCGGGGCCGATGACTTCTGCTCGGGTCATCGGCCAGGCTGGGAGCTTCGCCGTCTGGACTGCATCGGCGAAGGCTTCCATAGCCGCTTCCACGGCGTTGTCGGCGTTCTGGGCCTCGATCACGATCTGAGCGCCGTACGCCATCGCGCCGACGCCCGATGCGATGCCGCTGAGCGGCGCCACCGCGTCGGCAAGCGCTACAACCTCGCTGAGTTCGACGGGCCGATCGCCCTCTGCTTGGATGGAGACGCTCCACTTGCTCATACCGATCAGCCGATGTGAGGCAGCTTTTTGGCGAAGGACTCGAGGCTGGCCAGGTCGTGTCCGGATTCGAGGGTGTCGATGAACGGACCCGCGACCAACATGGCGAGCGTGCTCGGCGGGACATCGATGTCGTCGCCGACGAGTGGGTTCATCCAGATGATCCGGTGGCAGAGCCGACTGAGGCGTTCCATTGCGTCGGCGAGCACGGCTGGGTCGCCGCGGTCAAGCCCGTCGGAGCAGATAACGACGGTGGCGCCCCGGCTGAGGCCTTTGCGACCCCACTTGTGAACGAAGGTCTCCAGCGACTTGCCGATCTGCGTGCCGCCGTCCCAGTCGAGTACACGGCCCGCAGCGAGCTTCAACGCGTCGTCCGGGCTGCGCCGGTCCAGCGCCGGCGTGATGCGCGTCAGCCGGGTGCCGAAACAGAAGACCTCGACTTTGTGGGCTGCCCGGCGCATCGTGTACGCGAATTGCAACAGGTTGCGCGAGTAGTCGGCCATTGATCCTGAGACGTCACAGATGAGCACGAGCGGTCGGGGTTTCAGTGCTCGAGACAGGTGGCGCAGATCGGGTGCGGTGTGGCTGATCCGCATGGCGTCGCGGGCCATGCGCCGGATGTCGAGCCGCGAGCCCGACGGGTCCGGTTTCCGCCGTCGTGTACGACGTCGAGGCGGCTCCAGCCCGATCCGGGTCATGATCCGCCGCAGCATTGCCAATTCGTCGGGCGTGCAGTCGGCGAATCGTTTGCCACGCTGGATCTCGACGCTCGATGCCTGCAGTCCGAGCACCATGGGTCGGTCATCGCCGGCCTGGGTGCCAGGTTCGCTGTCGGGGACGTTCAGCGTGCCGCTCAATTGGGTCGTGACCGGTTCGTGCGGATCGGTTTCGGGGGGGCGGGGAGCGGGCAGGCCCATGAAGTAGCGGCGGAATACCTCGTCAAAGACCGGCAGGTGCTCGCGGCGATGCACGAGCGTCGCTCGACCGCTCCAATAGACGTCGGTGAGGTCGGAGGGCGTGAGCTCGGAGACTCCTGAGCAGAAGACGACGACGTCGTCGGAGCCCACCGGCAGGCCCTCGTCTCTCAGCGCGTGTCCGAAGCCAACGAGCCGCGCCACGATCTCCATTGACGGTGAGCCCGCTTCGTGTCCGTTTTCGGGACCCATCTCAGGCACCGGCAACGACTCCGACATCAGCCATTGGCCTCGACACCCGTCTCAGGCATCGGGCACGACACCGATGTCAGGCATCGGCCACAACACGGTCGAGTTCGGCTTCGACAAGTTCGAGGTCGTCGCGATCCTTGATGACCGCACCGAGCGTGTCGGCTGCCGATGCCGCGTCGAATTCGGAGGTGCCCAGCACGCCGAGCGCGTCCACCCAGTCCAGCGTCTCCGCGACGCCGGGATGCTTGACCAAGTCCATGTCCCGCAGTCGCTGGACCGCCGCGACAACTTTGCGCACGAGCGCCTCGACCGCATCGGGTGCACGCAGCCGCACGATCTCGATTTCTTCTTCGAAGCTGGGATAGCCAATCCAGTGATACAGGCACCGTCGCTTCAGGGCATCGTGCAGTTCCCGTGTGCGATTCGATGTCAGCACCACGGTCGGTCGGCTATCGGCGGCGATGGTGCCGACCTCGGGAATCGTGATCTGGAAATCCGACAGCAGCTCCAGCAGGAACGCCTCGAATTCGTCATCTGCACGGTCGATTTCGTCGATCAGGAGCACCGCTTCGCTGCCGGCCCGAATCGCCGCGAGGAGCGGGCGTTCGATCAGGAACCCAGGGCTGTAAAGGCCGCTGACCGTCGAGGCATCTGACAGCTCGCTCTCCGACAGCGCCCGGACATGGAGCATCTGCCGTGCGTAGTCCCACTCGTACAGGGCCTGGTGGGTGTCGATGCCCTCGTAGCACTGGAGCCGGATGAGTTGCCGCCCGCCGATGTGGGCGAGGCATTTGGCCATTTCGGTCTTGCCGACGCCGACCTCGCCCTCAAGCAGGATGGGTCGACCGAGCCGCAACCCGATCAGGGTTGTTGTGGCCAGGCCGCGGCTCGCGAGATAGCCGGACGAACGCAGCTGTGCCTGCAGGTCGGCAACATTTGCTGGCGCCTCGTTGCGGGGCTGGTCGCTCACCGTGTGCAGCCGGGTCGTCGCGGTCCTCAGTCTCCCGAGGTCGGACCTAACACTAGATCGCGTAACGACGTGCCGTCGGGAGACGACTTGCCCTCGCGCTCGAGGAGCCTCTGCCATGAGGTGGCGAGATCCTCGTCGCCTTCGGCGAAGCCGTCGAAGGTGAAATCGCGTGCGTTGCGGCACACCTTGGTGGGACTGCAGTCACCGTCAAGGCCGACGTCGTCGGCGCCCTGCCACACGTCTGCCACCGCAGGCAGCGGCTCGGCGTCCGGGTCTGTATTCGTCAGGATTGGATCCGTCGACATCACTGCGCCGATAGTAGCCGCAGGCGGCAGAACTCGATCTTCGAGCCCATCAGAGGCGAAGCCGTGGCCCGAGCGGCCCGTGAGCGCAGCGAACAAGAGCGGGAAACAAGAAGTTCGTCAGCCGAAGGTGCGTCTCTGGGCGCTGCCTCTCACGACGGCGGCTGGTTGCGCACGGCGATCATCTCGGCGAGCACCGAGACGGCGACTTCGCTCGGTGTGCGAGCGCCGATGTCGATGCCGGCCGGCGCGTAAACCCGGTTGGTGTCGGTGACGCCCTGGTAGGCGAGCCAGTCGAGCCTCGCCGCCTGGATCGAAAGCGGACCCACCGAGCCGATGTAGCCGGCCCGCGAGTTCACCGCCGCCAACAGCGCGCGGCCGGTTCCCTCGATGTCATGGCCCATCACGACGATGCCGTCGAGCGGCGACAGGCCACCGGCTAGGCCGATCGCGGCGTCGGGCCCGCTGCACTGCGCGACGTTGCAGCCCACGAAGTCGCCAGCCGTCGCCACCGCGTTGGCCATGGGACCCGATCCCATCACCACCAGGGTCGGCCGCGGACTCCACGTCGTGGCCACCGAGTCGGGCTCGAACACGGCGGAGCTGTCTGCGGTGCCGTCGCCCGAGATCGTGCTCGCGGTGACCGTGTCGCCGTCGAGTTCGGCCACGAGGGTGACACGCTGGCGTTCGAGCAGCTGATCCCACAGCTCTTCGGGGAGCGTGTCGGCCGGCGCCACGAGGATGCGGACGACCGTGCCCGTCTCGACACCGACCGCCTGGCTCTCGATGGCGTCCAGCTCGATCTCGACGACTCGCCCGTTGGTCGGCTTTGCTGAGGCAATTTCGATGAGGCGGCTGTCAATGGCCCCGCCCAAGAGCGTGCCGAGCTTGCCGCCGCCGGGGGTGATGCCGACGGCATCCGCCGGGTCGAATCGCGGCGTGAGGGCAGTATCGAGGTTCCAGGCCACGTCAACCCGGGTGCCCCCGCGCAGGCAGGCCGTGACGCTGACCGCGATGCCGTACACGGCGCAAACGTACTTGGCCCCTCAGCGGTGACGATGCAGTGCAGTCCCTCGGCGAACTCCATCGGTGGTTGCAAGTGAACGGTCATGATGGCCGTTGCCAACACATGCAGCCGACCGATGGAGGTGTCCAGTATGGCAGCGAGGCTGAGTTTGGATGAGCGGGTGTTCATCGAGTCGTCGCTCGGGGCGGGCCGCAGCGTCGCGGACAGCGCAGCGGCTGGGCGTGATCGGACGGTGCATCGCGAGGTGGCCCGCTGCGAGCGGCTGGGCCGTGATCGGTCCACGGTGCATCGCGAGGTGGCCCGCTGCGCCGGGCGGGCGGGCTATGACGCCCGCTGGGCGCACGCGTCGGCGTGTGCGAGGGCGCGACGAGAGCGAACGCCCAAGCTGGCGGTCGATCGGGTGCTGGCCGCCGCGGTCGATGAGCGTCTGAAGCTGAGGTGGTCCCCGCATGCGACCGCGGCGGACCTGCGCGAGGCGGGCATGAGGGTGTGCGCGGAGACGATCTATCGGGCGTGCCACGCGAACGATCCGCGCAGCGGCCTGCCCGCCGGCGCCTGGGCGAAGCTGCCGCGGCGTGCCCGGCGCCGTCGGCCGCGCTGCGTCGCGCAGGCCCAAAAGCCCAGCCCGCTGGGGGAATACCGGCCGGTAGCCGACCGGCCCGACGATGTCGAGGACCGCATGGAGCCCGGCCACTGGGACCGCGACCTCATCGTCGGCAAAGCGAACCTCACCGCCGCGGTCACGCTCGCTGAGCGCACCAGCCGCTACACGGTCACCGTAGCGCTGCCCGACGGCTACGGCGCGCCGGCCGTCGCCCAGGTCGCCGCCGCGCTGGGCCGCCAGCCCGCCGCGCTCGTGCGCAGCCTCACCTGGGACCAAGGCCGCGAAATGGCCCGCTGGGCCGACGTCGAAGCCGCGCTCGGCATCGAGGTGTTCTTCTGCGAGCCGCGCTCGCCGTGGCAGCGACCCACCAACGAGCACACCAACGCTCTGCTGCGCCGATGGCTCCCCAAAGGCACCAGCCTCGACATCGGGCAGCTGCGGCTCTCGGTCATCGAGGACAACCTCAACCACATGCCCCGCCGACTCCACCACTGGGCATCAGCACACGACATCTACACTCAACTCACTTGCAACCACCGGTAGAGCTTGCCGACGCTCTGGGAGACCTTGAACGAGAGCGTGCCGGCTTTGGCACGGGCCCTGTTGGACGACCACAGAGGCCCATCCTCGCGTCGTTAGCGGGATGCCCGCGATCGTTCGCCGGGTTGAAGCCAGAGTGTTGTCCGGTGCAACTCCGCCTCGGAGGGACGTCGCCGGACCATTAGCCCTGATTGTTCATGAGTCTGGTGGGCTGGGCTGTGGTGGTTCGCGGAAAAGCCCCTCTGATCTGCGACGATGCGTGTTGTCGACACACGCTGTGTGCAATTCAGAGAGGCATCCCCGAGGTGAAACTTAGCCTGAATCCACCGGTGTGGTGGGGGTTGCCGCGTCCGCGAAAAAGGCCCACTGATCTGCGACGATTGTGATGTCGAAAGTCACATTCTGTTCTGTGTCTGACTTTGCCGCGGAGGATCCACCGAGGAATGAACCAAGTCTGATCGTGTTCTCGCTGACGCGTGAAGGAGCATCAGATGACTGTCAGCGAGGGTCGGCGTCGACCGAAGAAGCTGTCCGCGGAGGCGAAGTGGGAGATCTGCTTGCAGGTCACGGGCGATGCGCTCGGCCAGGGGCTTTCGGACTCTGCGAGGGTGCGTCGTGGCTCGATGTAGCCGTCGGTGGCCATGACGATCTCGTGCGCGTCGGTGATGTCGATGACCTCGATCAGCTCGTCGGGGGTGTGGGTGCCGTCGATGCGGCCGGCTGCGGGATCGAGGACGGCGGACGCCATCGAGTCGATAGTGCGCACGGCTGCGTGCATGTGCCGCACGATCTCGCCTGCAGTGGCGTCGGGGTGCGTGGGCGTGTGCCAGAGGGCGGAGATGACTGCCCGGACAGCGGCCAGGCCAGACGACAGAAGACTGCCCTAGATCGAGGGGCGCAGGCTGGACACACCGTCGAGGACCGCGGCGTACTGCGGCCCGAACGCGACCGACAGCCAAAGAGGAAGGTCCTCGACGGCCGCTCCGGATCGGTACCGCGGGGCGGGGCGGGGGCTGTCGGTCACAGACTGATGCCGCGGTCGTCTGTGTGGCGGATCGGTCCGTCGAGGACCTCAGAGACTCGCCAGACGCGGCGGTCCCAGCGGCTGAGCTCACGTCCGGAGATGCCCTGGCGGCGGCACTGCTCGGCGGCAACGGCAGCGATGTTCATCGCAGCAGTGCAGTGCTCTCGCAGGCTGTCCTCGGAGGGCAGTTCGGGTCGGTTGTCGACGTAGGTCGATCCTTGCCGCCACTGGTCGAGATGGTCCAGGTCGACGGCGCTGCCTGCCAAGGTGGCGAAGGCGGAGCGGACCGATTCGGGCTGGCCCTTGAGCAGGGCGGCAATGTTGTGCTTGTGCGCTGGCGCTGTGCCGACGGCCACGATGTGGGTGATCTTTGCCGCTGACTCGACGACCGCGAGGACTTCGGCCATCGCTACGGCGAAGCGGACCCCTTCGAGGTGGTGATGCTCGTCATCGTCGCCTTCGTCAGCAGCGTCGATCTCATCAATGTTGGGGCGCAGATTGGTCGTGAGGCGGGCCAGGGCGTTGGACATGTCCTCGAAGAGGCTGGCCAGCTCGCCCGTGGGGTTGGAAGGCAATCCGATCTCCTTGTCCCAGTCGATCCCTGGATGACGGCCGGTGTCGGCCAGCTCGACCGCGTGGCCGGCTATGCGCGCCTCGACCGAGCACGGCACCTTGGTGGTGCGCACCGCCCACTCGGGGGCGTCGGTGACCATCACGTCGACGGGGCACCCCGCGGCGTCGCTGGCCTTGGACTCCAGCGCGCAGCGCCGCTTGGCCCGTCCGCTGTAGTCGCCCAAGTCGTCGTAGATCGCCACCAGATCGATATCGCTGCGCTCGGTGGCGCGGCCCTTGGCTACCGAGCCGAACAGCAGAACCCGGCCAGCGTCGGCGCCCACCAGCTCCTCAGCTGCACGCTGGGCAGCAGCAATGTCCGGAGCGGCCATGTGCCGAGATTACCGGACCGCCCAATGTCAAAGACTGCGGTACTTGGGCGTCAGGAGCGGATCGGGTATCGGGCGTGGCCAGCCGCCGAGGTTCGGGAGATGTTCTGCTTCAGCTACGCCGCGACTCGGTGACAGCCTGAAATCCCGCCCCAAGCGCGCCCAGTACGTCTCCCAGCGCCTCCGGCGGGCACGAGTCGGCCGGCTTCGCTGGGTCGCCGTGAGCAGACTCAGTTCTCCGGCGGCGCCAGCGTGTCCGCGATGAGCATCTGGACTACTGCTGCCAGGGCTTCGTCATCGGAGGCGCCGTTGTCCAGCGCTGCGTGGTAGGTCGCGAGCTGACGGTCTGCTGAGGTTCCGCGGGTGCAGATCGTGCGGAGATGTTCGACTTCGGTCACGCAGTCGAGCGTCTCTGCGTCGGGGCGTATCAGCTCGACGATCTGCTCCACCGCCAGCTCAAAGGGCACCAGCGAGCTGCTGGCAAGATCGACGAATTGGTCGGAGATGCCGTAGCGCTGTGCCCGCCACAGGTTCTCGCCGATCAGGAAGTTGCCGAAGTCGGGCCAGGGCTGGTTCTGCTCCTGCCGACGCCACAGCATGCGCAACACGCAGGCGTAGGCAGCGGCGATGGCGACTGTGTCCTCCATCTTGGTCGGGAGGTCGGTGACCCGCATCTCCAAGGTGGGGTATCGCTCCGACGGCCGGATGTCCCACCACACCTTGGAGGAGTCCTCGATGACACCGGCTCGTACGAGCACGTCGACGTGCTGTTTGAAATCGGCCCACGAGTCGAACCTCGGCGGCAGGCCGGTTCGGGGCAGCGTTCGGCAGACCGTGGTTCGGTAGCTCCGCAGGCCCGTGTCGGATCCCTGCCAGAACGGCGACGACGTGGACAGCGCCAGCAGGTAGGGCAAGAAGTAGGTCACCTGGCCCATCAGGTCGATGCGCAGTTCGGGGTCTTCGATGCCGACATGGACATGCAGTCCCGAAATGATGATCTGGCGCGACACGCCTTGCAGGTCCGCAGCCATTGCCTGGTAGCGCTCCTTGTCGGTGATGCGCAGTTGGTCCGGGTGGGCAAACGGATGTGTGGAAGCGGCGATCGGCGCGAGCCCGTGCTCGTGAGCGGCCTCGGTCACCGCGAGGCGCAGCAGGCCGACATCGGCGCGTAGATGTTTCATGTCCTCGCACACGCCGGTGCCGATCTCGAGCTGGGAGCTGAAGAACTCGGGACTCACCAGACCATGGCGAAGCTCCGCGACCCGCTCGATCAAGCCGGAAGGTTGTGTCTGCACCAGCGCGCCGCTGCGTTGGTCGACGAGCAGGTACTCCTCCTCGATTCCAATCGTCCAGCTTGGTTCGTCAGTCACGTTTCGCGATCATGGCAGGTCGGGTTGCGGCCGTCGACGAGAGCGTCATTGTCCGGTTGGCTGTGGCACCCCACAAGTAGGCTCGCTCATCTGAGCATGCCGGAAACGATGCGCCGCCTTTGCGGGTAGCGGCACGCGACCGCGGTGGAGGCCAGGATGCGCAGGAACAAGTCGAAGCGGTCCCAGGTGCAGGCTGCTGCGAGCAAGGGCGGTTGAGCCGGCGGGAAGATCGTTCTTGCCAGCGTCATCGGTGCAGCAGTCGTAGCCGCCGTGATCGCTGTGGCAATTGCGCAGTCGTGGGACACCAACGAGATCGATGCGGCACAGCAGTCGCCCGTGCCGACCGAGCCCGCGACCACTGAGCCTCCCGCAACGACCGCCGAGCCCGACCCGGCGCCGACAACCGAGGCCCCGGCCAAGCCGCGGCAGCTTCGCCCAGGCGCCGGCGGGCAGGCCGCTGCGCGGGTCGTTCGCGTAGCACGCCCGATAGATCGTCTCCGCGCACACCCTCATGCCCGCCTCGCGCAGGTCCGCCGCGGTCGCATGCGGGGACCAGCGCAGCTTCAGACGCTCATCGACCGCGGCGGCCAGCACCCGATCGACCGCCAGCTTGGGCGTTCGCTCTCGTCGCGCCCTCGCGCACGCCGACGCGTGCGCCCAGCGGGCGTCATAGCCGGCCCGCCCGGCGCAGCGGGCCAGCTCGCGATGCACCGTCGACGGATCACGGCCCAGCCGCTGCGCTGCGTCCGCGACGCCGCGGCCCGCCCCGAGCGACGACTCGATGAACACCCGCTCATCCAAACTCAGTCTCGCTGCCATACTGGACACCTCCATCGGTCGGCTGCATGTGTTGGCAACGGTCATCATGACCGTTCACTTGCAACCACCGATGGAGTTCGCCCTGTATTGAAATGCGGGCCATCCCTCTAGAAATACTGATACTCATCAAGATACGCTCTTGAGCAAATCACCACCCTCTCTCTTCCCTGTAATTACGGAGGGGAGAGGGTGGTAGCTCAACACCGCGTCATCTAAATTGTGCAACCTCTGCTAAAGCAAAACGTTGAGATTTAAAATTCTCTTAATATCTGAGTGATACATCCCAAATTCTCACGGCTACGCCTAACAGCCGCAAGCCTGCCTGCTGTATGTTTATTGGCGCTTCGCACTCATAACGGAAGTGGCGTTCCCGACGAGTGTGAAGCGCCGCCGATCCTGTCGGGTGTACCCCGGTTGTTTGAGCAGGCGTAGAAGAAAGGGCGCGGGAATCTCACGGTCGCTTGGACTGACCTGTTTGTGTGTCCCCCTGATCATGTACTCGTGGCTGCCTCCGGGCCGAGGCCCATCCCATCCTCGCCCGCTCAGAAAGCTGATGAGTTCGCGACGCGTGGCCGGAGGGAGCCGACTGGTCATGCAGTAGCGGTGTTGTTGCTCTCAGGGATCGAAGGGATCGGGTGGTTCAGTTCTTGTCCGAGTTCAACCCATCCGGCGAGAACTTCGCGGAGCTTGGCGCGCACTTCTTCAGGTGATGCACCGTACGCCGATGCCCCAGGCCACCCGGCGTTTTCGGCCCACCATCCGACGAGGGCATCGTCGTCGTCACGGATCTCTTGGACAGTGGCACCTGCAAGCGCAGCATCGAGCCAGCTCTCGCGCGACAGCTGCGTCGGGGCCTGTGGCATGGCATCAGTGCAGTTCTGGGTTCCCAATGCCTGACTGCAGCGCCTCGATGACGGCACACCGCTGTCAGCCAGGATGCTCGCCGAACACGGCATCGACGCCAAAGCGCTGCCGACGGTGTCCAAAGCCGACTGGTCCGAGGTGGCCCTGGGACGCGCATCGGATACGAGCTCATGGTGACACCTGCAGGCCGCAAGCGCTACCGCTGCTCACACAACAATGGTCAGCGGATAGCCGGCGCCGTCGACCTCCGTGCGTCCATCAACCGCACCGAGATGGGTTGCTTGACCGGTGGAGATGCGGCGGGCTGTCCATGCGGCCGCGGCGGCGTCGAGCAGGTCGTCGAGGGTCGCGTGCGGCGGACCAGCCAGTGGTACGAGTACGGCCGATTCGGTGATGCGGGCGAAATACGAACTGAGCAGGGCCAAGCGTTCGGCGATGCCCGCTTGGTAGCGCTTCGGGTGCTGTAAGGGCTCGGCAGCGGTCGCTTGCTCGCCGGCGGGGGTCGGGTTGTCTGACTGACCCGACGACGTCGCCATGTCGTGCCCTTCGGACCCGTCGGAAAATCGCAGCTTCGCCGCCATCACAGTGAAGCTGAGTTCTGGATGGACCTCGGCGGCGCACGGCGCCGCACCCACTGCGAAATCGGCTGGTGAGAGCGCGGCGCGGACCACACGGATCTTGGGTAGCAGGTTGTAGGCCTGCTTCGACAGACCCATGCCGAGGTGTTCGCGAGATGCCCGATTGGCGTCGGGGTAATCGCTCGTAGTCAGCGCTGCCGCTGGCGGGGACCAGAACAGCGACGATCGGCGCGGACCAAGCAGTGCACGCGCCTCGGAATCGGCTCGTCTCGGCGCGGTGCTCGGCAGCCCGATCGGCATGTCGATGCCGACGGCCATCAGCGACTGCCGGCGTGCTTGCGACCACAGCTCGGCGAACGACGTCCACAATGAGAACTCGACGCCGCTGCCGTTCGCGACGCCCGTTGTCGCCATGACCCATCCGCCAGCAGCGCCGTCCACGCCACCGACGCGCCCAGTGCCGGTTTCGATGCCGTCGCTTGCCATCTTGTTCGCCCGCTGCCTCTCGCTCTTCTGATCGGTTCGCAGTCAACAGCGGCGACAGGCACCGATGCACGTCGGAGACGTAGGCTGCGCGCTAATGCGCGGGGGCGGGGCTGTCAAAGAAGCGCCGCGCCCGGGGCCGGAGTTACGCAGCGGCGGGGCTTTCGCCGCCAGGGGTTTTGCGCCCCTGTGGTTCAGCGGGCTGTGCTGGCACTGGGGCCGCTGGGCCATCGCATTCCTTTCCAGCTACCACGTCAATCAGATCACCGACTCGCCCCGCATGGTGCAGCTCACCGGCGCGGTCATGTGGGCGCCGCTGCTGTTCGGCGGTGCCATCGGCGGCGTGATCTCAGATCGTTTCGATCGCCGGCGAACGGTGCGGCTCCAAACGGCGCTACTAGTTCCGTTCGTTGCGGTGATCGGGTTCGCCGAGCGAGCAGGTCAGCTGGGCATCTGGCTGCTCTACCCGTTCCTGCTCTTTGCCGGCATCGGCTGGGTGGTCGACATGACCAGCCGCCGCGCTCTCGTGCTCGACATCGTGGGCCCGCATCGGCTGCACAAGGCGATGGCGTGGGAAACGATGGCGTTGGCCTCGGGCGTTGCCGCAGGCCAGCTGCTCGGCGGCGCCGTCGCCGACCGCGCCGGCGTCGGCGCGGGTTTCTTGGGAGTGGCCGCAATGCTCGGCGTGGGCCTGTTCCTGCTCATGTGGGTGCCGCGAGTGGCTCCGGCGCAGTCCGCCGTGGCAGCAATAGACCGATGGTCTGACGCGCTGCGGGATCGCATCTTCGAAGTCGTGCCGCTCAGCGGGACATTCCGTCGTCCGGAGCCCGCTCGAAACTCGACCATCGCGGAGCTGCGTGCGGGCATGCGTCTCGCCCGCACCGACCGCGGCCTGCTCAGCATCCTCGGCGTCACGGTGATGGCGAACTTCTTCATGTTCGCCTACTTCCCCGCGGTTCAGCTCATCGGCGACGAGGTCGACGCCACGGCCTTTCAGATCGGAATCATCGGCTCGATGACCGGATTCGGCATGATCACCGGATCGCTCGTCACCGCCAAGTGGGGCAGCGGCCGCTGGGGACTCGCCTACACGTTCGGCGTCTTCGCAGCCATGGCGATGCTCATCGTGTGGGCTCTGTCGCCGAATGTGCTCATCGCCTCGATCACGCTGTATGTGGCCAGCTGTGGCAGCGGGCTGTTCGCTGCGACACAGTCCACGCTGGTGCTCACCACGGTGTCCCCCGAGATGAGGGGCCGAGCCATGGGCCTGCTCAGCATGGCGATCGGAGCGCTGCCGGTGGGCACCTATGTGCTCGGTGAGGTGGCGCAGCAGCTCGGCGCCCGTGCGGCCGTGGTCCTGATGGCCTGCTTGGGGCTCGCTGGCATGACGCTGTGGCTGATGATCCGTCCCGAGGTCATTCGGCGCACCGGCCCGACGCCCTGAGGGCCGAAGCAACGGCCCAGCAGTCGACCGACTCGGCGTCTCGAAACCGCCGCAGAACCGCCGAGATGGGCTTTCGTGCGGCTGCCTGCGGGTGAGTACGCTGCGGCGTGGCCGTGTCGCGCCGTAGCTGTGCACGACGGGAGGGGAGCCAGACGATGAAGGCAGCAGTGCTCAATGAGATCCCGGGGGAACTCGAGATCGAGGACATCACGGTGGACGCACCCGGTCCTAATGAGGTCCTGATGCAGGTAGTGCACGCGGGCCTGTGCCACAGCGACTTGCACTTCATGGATGCGCACTGGCCTTACCAGCTGCCCGCCGTCATGGGCCACGAGAGCGCCGGCGTGGTTCAAGCGGTCGGCGAGAACGTGTCCTACGTCAAGCCCGGCGACCACGTCATCAGCTGCTTGTCGGTGTTCTGCGGCCACTGCGAGCGCTGCCTGACGGGACGCCCCAACATTTGTCAGAACCATGCAGCGGTGGCTCGAAACGAAGGCGACAAGCCGCGGCTGTCGAAGTCGGACGGAACCGAGGTCGCGCAGTTCGCCCGGCTCGGCGGGTTCGCCGAGGAGATGCTGGTGCACCAGAACGCCGTGGTGAAGATTCGCGAGGACATGCCGCTCGACCGGGCATCGCTTATCGGTTGCGGCGTCACCACCGGCCTTGGCGCCGTATTCAAGACTGCCCGCATCGAGCCTGGCGCAACCGTGGCCGTCTTCGGCGCCGGCGGCATCGGCCTTTCGGCCGTGCAGGGCGCCCGTATTGCTGGCGCCGGGCGCGTCATCTCGGTCGACGTCGAGAACGCAAAGCTGGAAACTGCTCGCTCCTTGGGCGCTACTGACACCGTCAATGGCGCCGAGGTCGACGCTGTGCAGGCGATTCATGAGCTCACCGGCGGGGGTGTCGACTACGCCTTCGAGTGCATTGGGCTCAAGAAGACCTGCGAGCAGGCCTGGTCGGCATCGCGCCACGGCGGCACCACCGTCATCGTCGGCATGATGCCATTCGGCGAGAAGATCGAGATCACCGGCTATGAGGTGTTCATGATGGAGAAGCGTCTGCAGGGCTCGATGATGGGCTCGAACGCCTTCCGCGTGGACATGCCGCGCTACGTCGACATGTACCTCGACGGACGGCTCATGCTTGACGAGATGATCTCGGCGCACATTCCGCTGGAAGACATCAACGTGGGCTACGACCAGATGCGTCAGCGCGTCGGCACCCGCACCGTCATCGATTTCAACTAGCGGTCAACCGCACTCGAACCAAGCGAGGGGTCATGCAGGTCGAAGGCAAGGTTGCTGTCGTCACAGGTGCTGCCAGCGGCATGGGTCGGGCGATGGCCGACACGTTCGCCGCGGCGGGCATGAAGGTCGTGCTAGCCGATATCGAGCAAGCACCGCTGGCTCATGCCGTTGGGGCCATCACGGACACCGGGGCCGAAGCCATCGGCGTTCGCACCGATGTGTCCAAGCTCGATCAGATCCAGGCGCTCGCCGACGCGGCCGTCGAGCGGTTCGGCACGGTGAACGTCCTGTGCAACAACGCTGGCGTCGGCATTCCCGGACCCGTCGGGGACATGTCGCTCGAAGATTGGCGCTGGACCCTCGACATCGACTTGTGGGGGCCGATCTACGGCACGCACGTGTTCCTGCCGATTATCGAGGCCGACGGCGAGGGCCACATCAACTCGACGTCGTCGATGGCGGGGCTGTACTCGGGCGCCTCGCTGGCCGCCTACAACGTCGCCAAGCACGGCGTCGTGGCGCTGATGGCCAGCCTCGAACGCGACCTGCGCCTGCGCAATTCGTCGGTGCACGCGTCGGTGCTGTGTCCCGGGCCGATCAACACGAACATCGTCTACAGCCAGCGCAACCGCGACCCCGCTGACGCGCAGCACCACGTCCGCACCGAGCAGGGTGACAAGTTCTGGGACATGTTGGCCGGCTTCCTTGCCGAAGGCATGCACCCGGCTGAAGTCGGCCCGATGGTGCTCGATGCCGTGCGCACCGATCGCTTCTGGGTGCTGACTCACCCAGAGATGGGCAAGATCGCTCGCTACCAGATCGATGCGATGCTTGACGACGGCCATCTCACGCGCTGAGTCACGACACGCCGGCCCGCCTTTACTGAACCCGTGAAGCCAGGGGGAATGACGACGCGCGCCCCGATGCGCGCCGCGTCGGCACAGCCGTCGGTCTTCACTGTCGTCCCCCAGATCCTTGACGCCGGCGGGCGACCGTTGCCAACCGCTGTCGCACCGCCGCCGTCGCGTCCAGGCGACAAACCACCGGTCGTCGATGCACCCGAATCGGACAGGTACCAGTGGCGGCTGCTGGCAGTCATCGGCTTTGCGGTGCTGGGCTTCGGCTCGCTGATGACGCTCGTCAGTGCTGCGCTCGGGACCATCGCCAGTGATCTCAACACGAGCGTGGCTACCGCGGGATGGGTCATGACCGGCCTCATGCTCGCAATGGCGGTGTCGACCCCGGCGGGCGGAAAACTGGCCGATCTCTACGGACACCGTCGGATGTTCATGATCGGCATGGTCGGCATGACGGTAACGATGATCGCCAACTACTGGGTGTGGAGCATCGGCAGCTTCATCGCCGTGCGTGTCATCTTTGGCCTGTGCGGCGGTTTGCTCATGCCGTCGGGCATGGCGTTGCTGATGCACGCGTTCGGCCACGCCGAACGCGCCCGGGCAGTGGGTTGGTTCCAGTTCGCCATGACCGGTGCACCCACAATCGGCGTGGTCGTGGGAGGGCCCTTGCTCAACGTGTTCGGTTGGCGCGGAATCTTCCTGATGTTCGGCCTCGTCGGATTGGTGGGCACAACGCTGGCGTCGGTCATGGTGAAGCCGATTCCTCGCGGCCCGAAGGTCTCCATTGATGTGCTCGGCGCCATGCTGCTGGGCGGGGGGACGCTGCTCGTGCTGTGGGCGATCACGAGAGTTCCCACCCTGACCCGAGCAGGTATGCCGGTGCTGTCTGACCAGGTGCTGATGCTGATGCTCGCGGGTGCGTTGGTCTGTTTCGTGTTGTTCGTGCTGTGGGAGCGCCGCGCCCGATCCCCGCTGCTAGATGTGCGGCTGTTCCGACGCCCCAGCTTCTCATTGCCGTTGATCTCTGCGGCCTGCAACCAGTTCGCCTATATGGGTGCCTTCATGGTGGTGCCGACCTTCCTGCTACAGGATCGTTACGGCTACTCGGTGGGCATCGCAGCGATGCTGATGGTCCCGCGTCCGGGTGCATTCGCCTTGGCTTCGCCGCTGGGCGGCACGCTCGTCACCAAGATCGGCACTCGGATCCCGATGTACTTCGGGACCGTGGCGATGATCGGTTCAATGGCCGCGTTCGCCATCGGCGCCGACCCCGCCGGCTGGGGGCTTTCGCTCGTCATGGTCGGACTCGTGCTCTCGGGAGTTTCGGCGGGCTTCGGATCGCCCGCGTACCAGATGCTCGTGGCCAACTCTGTGGACGACAAAGACCTCGGCGTTGCCAACGGCATGAACCAGACCGTGATGTGGATCGGAATCATCACCGGTATTCAGTCGATGCTCGCATTCGCCGGTGACGAACCCTCCCTCGGCCGCCTGCGAGCCACCTTCTTGTTCGGCGCGATTGTGGCGGCATTCGGCTTCATGGCCCCTCTGTTCGCCACCCGCCGCACAGCGTCTCGGCGTTCCTGAAACCGGGACACGAACACAGTCACGAATCCAGTCTTGGCACAATCGGGTTAGCTCGATTGTGCCGCAGCCCTCACTCGTCGGCCGTCCTCACGGTTCGAGTTCTCGCCCACAATATCCGGAGTTGTATTCTAAATGCGAATCACCGGAGGCTAAAACTAATTTTCGTGTCAGGTGTATTCTCACTAGGCTAAAACTCATGGCTGATGCTCCCGTCCCGACTCAGGTGAGCGACGCCCTCGCGGACATCGACCGCGGCGCATCACCAGGTGACCTCGAATCTGAAACGCTCGAGTTCAAATCTGATCGCGGGGGCATACGCAAGACTCGTGCGGTGTTGGCAGAGACCGCTTCGTGCTTAGCGAATGGCCGGGGAGGGACCGTCGTGCTTGGCGTCGATGACGCCGTTGCCGGACCGAGGGCGCTTTCCGGCACTGATCTGGACGTTCTCGAAGTCCGCCGTTACATCTTCGAAACGGTGACTCCTGGACTCACAGTGACTGTGGATGAGCTCATGCATGGCGACACGAGGCTCCTGCTCGTCGGCGTGCCAGCTGGTGCCACAGTCCATGCCGTTGCAGGCAGAGTCACGCGCCGCATCGGGCGCAGTTGTCTGTCGCTTGCGCCCGATCAGGTCGCAGCGCTTCATGGTGAGCGCCACGGCCGCGATCCGTCGCAGTCCCGCAGCGCCCGGTCGGTCGACGACGTGGATCCGGCAGCGGTGGATACGACGCGCCAATTCCTTCGCCGCCTTGGAGATGAGCGCCGGAGTTGGGCGAGGCTGTCGGACGCTGAACTTTGTGCAGCGATGGGTGTCGTGTCCGCCGATGGACAACTGCTGGTCGCTGGTGAGCAGCTCTTCTGCTCCGGTGACTCCGAGGTGGTCAGCTATCAGCATCGAATCAGCGCCGGCAGCCGACCGGATGCCTCCGCGCGGCTCACCTTTCCCCTGATCACCGCATTCAGTCGAGCATTGGAGCTGATCTCCGCCCGCAACTCCTCAGATCCGCTGTTGCTCGCGAGCGGTCAGCAGCTGAAGTTGCACCGCTTCCCGCCTGAGGCTGTGCGCGAAGTCGTCGCAAATGCCTTGGTCCATCGCCGGCTTGATGTGGCCGACCCGGTGCAGATCGAGCACTTTGAGGATTCCCTCACCGTCACTTCGATGGGACCGCTCGTCAGTGGTGTCACCAAAGACAACATCCTCTCGACGGCATCGCGGCCGCGCAATCGCCTGTTGGCGCGAGCGTTCCGGAGCTTGGGACTTATCGAAGAACTTGGGACCGGTGTGGCCCTGATGTACCGATCGATGCTGAGCATAGGGAAATCGCCTCCTGTGTTCGCCAACTCAGCTGACTCGGTGAGGGTGTCGCTCGAAGGCGGTCCTGCCCGTACCGAATTCGCTGGTTTCGCCGCACAGCTGGACGATTCCCGCCGAGAAGACGTTGAGGTGCTGTTGGTGCTCCGGCGGCTGTGCACATCGAGCAGTGTTTCACCCGTCCAGATGGCGCCGATGTTCCAGAGGTCGACGGCTGAAGCTGTTCGTACGCTCAGAAGAATGGCTTCCGAGCCGTCTGCGTTGATCGAATCGGTCGGCGCTTCGTCGGGAGGTTCGACGGCTCGCTACCGCCTCGCTGCTCACACGATCCGCGGTTTGGCTTCTGCCTTCGTGCCTTCCCGACACGACAGGAACCGGATCGAGGCAGTGGTGACCGCTCATGTATCTCAGCACGGCCGTATCACGAATCGTGTCGTGCGGAACTTATTCGGTGTCGGCACACCACGAGCATCCGCCATCCTGCGCGAACTCGTCGAACAGCAGATACTCGAACGAACCAGCAAAGCCCCCCGAGGCCCCAGCGTCGAATACGGCCCTGGCATTCACTTTGGCGAGTGAAGCCTGCGTGGAATCGTTCGAACTCCCTTCATCGTGGCCCGTCGGCGGCCCCAGCGCTTTGGGCGCAGCGCGCCTACAACGCTGCCAGGAAGTCGAGCAGTTCGGCGTTGAGCTCGTCGGCGGCTTCCTGCTGGACCCAGTGGCCGATGCCGTCGAGGATCACCGACTTGTGCAGGTTCGGCATGGTCTGCGGGAACTTGGCGATCGAGCCTGCGCCCCAGACCGTCGGGCCGTCCACCTCGCCCCCGACGAAGAGGCTCGGCTGGGTGATGGGAGCGCTGTCGAAGGCAGCCATGTCCTCCCAGTCGCGGTCCACGTTGCGGTACCGGTTCAGCCCGCCGCTCATGCCAGTGCGGGTGAACTCAGAGGCGTAGTAGTCGAAATCGGCTTCCGACATCCAGTGCGGCCAGGTGCCGGATTCGGGCCAGATGAAGCGGTCCGACAGCTTGCCGCCGGGCGCCACCGTGAAGCGTCCCCCTGATGAGTCCGCTGAGGCTACGCGTGCCCGAACACCGTCACCCGAGGCGGCGTAGTACATGCCGAGCAACCAGCGGGGCAGGTCGACTTCCATCTCGGCCTCGGCTCGGCCGGGCTCTTGGAAGTACTCGATGTAGAACTCCTCGTCGCCGCCCATCATGCGGAATGCCGCACTGGGCTTGAAATCGCTGCGGGCGTTGTAGGGCACGCTCACCAATGCGAGGGCCGTGAAGACGTCGGGCCGCAGCAGGGCAGAGCTCCAAGCGATCGGCGCTCCCCAGTCGTGCCCCACGATGACGGCGGAGTCCTCGCCGAGGGCGCGCACGACACCGACGTTGTCCGCGACATGGCGCACCATGCGGTAGTCCGCCACGGCCGTCGGCGCTGACGACCGGCCGTAGCCGCGCACGTCGATCGCGACCGCTCGGTATCCCGCCGCGACCACCGCCGGGAGCTGGTGACGCCACGAGTACCACGACTCCGGAAAGCCGTGGACGAACAGCACCATTGGCCCCTCGCCCACTTCGGCCACATGAATCCGGGTACCCAGCGCTTCCACATCGTGGTGCTTCACGCCGGACAGGTCAGGAGATGTCTTGCCATTGCTCTCGTTCATGGCCGACAGTCTGGCCCGCACGCCGAGATTCCGTTTCGTCGCTCAAAAAGCCGTTGATCAGAAACAATTGAAAATTACTACCCGTCGGTGACGTACCGGCACAAATGGGACCAAGTCGGCTACGACGGGGTGCTGGAGCCCGGCATGGTCATCTGCGTGGAAGCGAACGTCGGCCCGAGGTCGGGCGGCGAGGGCGTCAAGCTGGAAGAGCAGGTGCTGATCACCGAAACCGGCAACGAGGTAATGACGAAGCTGCCGCTTGGCCTCTTGTGAGCTCTAGCGCTGGACCGTGAAGGTGACGAGGTCGCCGTTCTCGTCGACTCGTAGGGACTGCTCTTCTTCGCAGAGGACCTGTTCGTCCTCGAAGGGGGGCGGGATGAGATCCTCATACATGGCCGGGTCGGGCTTGTAGACACCGGATATCCCATTGCGCGTGTACACGACACCGGCGCCACCCTGATAGGCGAGCAGGTGCGCCTGCTTCGCTGCACGCACCAGCGACCTCTCGACGGAGGCAATGAACCTCTCGCCGGAGAACATGCGCTCGCCGTTGGTGCTGGCACCGGTGCGGTGAGGACTCGTTTCGGTCGCAGCGTCAGTCAAGGCTGCCGCTCCACTCGATCATCTGTGGAAGTTCCCCTTGGTTGTCGAACAGTATCCACTCGTCGACGGCAAGCGCGTATAGCCGACGAAAATTGTCGAGACCTGCATGGTAGCGCCTGCGCACCACATCGTCTGGCACAATGTGACCGCCGAGGGCGACTCGCTCTCGAACTCTCAGGACGGCAAAGTCGGCAGAGGGCAGCCACAGGAACAGCAGCGTGACGTGGAATCCGCAACTGCGCCAGCGCTGGATGCGGCGCAAGTGTCCGCGTCCCGACAGGGTGGTCTCGAACGCGAAGCTCCGACCGTCGTGTGCGAGCCGATCCATCTCGCCCAACATCTGCCGGCCGGCTTGAAGATCTGCGAGAGCGGGTTCGGATGGAGAGAGCCCCGCAGCCATGAGGTCGGCATTCAGGTAGGTCAGTCCGCGCGCTTCGAGATCTAAGTGATCGCGCGCGAACGTCGTCTTTCCGGCGCCGTTGGGCCCGGCGACGATCAGAGTCTCCTTGACGCTCACAGCGGTCCACCGTATCGACGGCGTGGTGCTCGCCCGAAGTCTGTGCGGCTTCCGATCCGCTCGTCGTGGGGACTACCGCAGCGTGTACGAAGTGAACGATGACGCTCGAGTTGCCATCGTCCACCGAGTCCGACACCGCCGCGACGTCTACCTCCTGACCTCGCAGGAACCGTTCGGCGTTGCCAGGACACAGCGCACTGGCGAACTTGTCACACCTCGCTGGGATGCTGATCGCCGTGGAATTGCAACTGTCTGAACTCATCCAGAACGCCCCGTGGCGCGAGGCCGTCACCTACCGGGACACGTGGCCGCATGAGTACGTGCTGAGCGAAAAGGACGATCAGCGGGAGCTGCTCGCGGCGATCTGTGCCCGCTTCCACGCCGGTGAAGGCGTCGCAGGCCGCTTCTTCCGCATGACGAACACGTACCTGTTCGTCGGCGACATCTACTGGGCACACGGACAACCTGGAGGTTGGATGGACGGCAAGGGGCTGTCCGTGACGAATTCCAGTGACGGGCATGGCCGATATTTCCGGTTCCCCAAGATGCAGGAAGCACAGTGGATCGGCATCAGCTATCCGCAGTGGGCGGCTCATGGTGAGACACCGATCTGGTTGCGAATCTGGGATTCGGCGCTGGTCGATCTCCATGCGCTCCACCAGCAACTCGATGCATCTGCTGAGCTGGTTCCCGGTGGTTCGCTCTGGGTACCCATCTTGCTGAGGACAGGCGTGATGTACGAGCACGTGTTGGACGATGCTGTCCGTCAGGTGGAGGCGGTACGCGATGCAATCCGCCAAGTCTCCGATGCCGCGGCTGGTCAGGCTTCTGCGAGCCGCGCTCGCCGTGGCAGCGACCCACCAACGAGCAGACCAACGCGCTTAGGACCAACCTCAACCACATGCCCCGCCGACTCCACCACTGGACATCAGCACACGACATCTACACTCAACTCAGTCGCAACAGAGCTGCGATGACGGAGAATGTGACGGCTCGGCTCTCCCCCAATGGAGATGCAAAGCGCTGGCGATGATGGCAGAGTGCCGTCATGTCAGTGGCGATCACCATCCGGAGTGTCCCTGAAGTCGTTCGGGACAAGCTGGCCGCCAAAGCGGTGCTCCAGCACCAGTCGATGCAGGAGTATCTGCGGGGAGAACTGGAGCGCCTCGCCGCTACGCCATCAGTGTCGACGTTGCTGGAGGAGATTCGGCGCCGCAAGGAAGCTGCCGCTACTCGGGTGACAGCAGCGGAAATCCTTGCTGCACGCGACTCTGACCGGCCGTGAGCGTCGTCCATGCTTCAAGGGGTCTCGCAACGCCGGCTCCGTGGGTCGGCAAGGATGGGCGGCATGAGTTTGTTGCCGTTTGAGCTGCCCAAGTTGGAGACCATCGAGCTGGAGCCTGACGGGGAGACGCTGCGGGTTTGGCTGAACCGGCCCGAGTCGCGCAATGCGCACAATCAGCTGATGATCCGTGAGGTCGGTGACCTGTTTCTGGCTCTGAACGGGCAGACGCAGTACCGGGTTGCGGTGCTGGCAGGCCGGGGCAAGTCGTTCTGTGCTGGGGCGGACCGCAAGGAGGCACCGCCCGCGGCTGCGAATGAGCGAGAGGCCCGCTACGTCAACCAGATGGGACGGCGAGCGGCCCGCGCGATTGAGGACTGCGAGGTCACCACGATCGCCCGGGTGCACGGCCATGCCATCGGCGGAGGGTGCTGCTTCGCCACTAGCTGCGATTTCCGGGTGACCTCGGCCGATGCGCTCTGGTACGTGCCCGAGGTAGAGCTCGGCGTGCCGCTGCCGTGGGGTGCCACGCCGAGGCTGGTGTCGGAGATTGGCATGTCGCGGGCACGCCAATTCGTCATGACCAGCGAACGCATCGACGGCCTGAAGGCGGCTGAGTGGGGCCTCGCGCACGAGGTCTGCGATGACGAATCAGGACTCGACGAGGCCGTGGATCGCTGGGTGGACCGGTTGCTGGGCCTGCCGGCGCTCTCGGTGCAGATGACGAAGTACCAGCTGCGCGGCTACAGCCAGCTGGCGCGCCTTGGCGACCTATCCGAGTTCGACGGTGATGCGTCAGTCCGAGCCATTCGGACCGAGGACGCGCAGGCGCGCTTCGGCACGTTCTGAGATCGACCCGATACGGGCGACGGTTGCTGGTCCCGTAGCGGCGTCAGCCGCGAGCGTCGATTTTCGCGAAAGCGGCCTTCATGGCGTGGGTGCCCTCGACGGCGCGGGGAATGCCTCCGTAGATGGTCATCTGCACCATGATCTCCTCGATCTCGGTACGGGTCAGACCGTGGTTCAGACCGGCGGGCATATGGAAGGCCAATTCGTCGGTGCGGCTCAGCGCCGTCAGGATTGCGATGACCACGATGCTTCGGTCGCGGCGTGACAGCTCTTCGCGCGACCACACATCGCCGAACGCCCAGTGATAGGCGATGCGGCCGACCTCGCCGAGATGCTCGACGAGCCGTTCCATGTCCTCGGTGGGATCTGTCGAGGCGCGACCAGCGGTAAGCGTCTGACGAACTTCGACGGCTCGCCGTTCTCGTTCGTCGTCATCGAGCTCGGCACCAGCGGATCGTTCGGGCAGCCGGTCCACGCCGTCGAGTTGGCGGAAGCGATCGTCGATGACCCGAGACGCCGCCATGGCCATTGGGAACCCGGCATAGGCGGCGACCTGGATCAGGATCTCCTCGATCTCGGTGCGGGTCAGGCCGTGATTCAGTCCGACTTCTGTGTGCAGCGACAACTCCTCACCCGAGCCGATGGTGGCGAGCACGGTGATCACGATGAGGCTGCGATCGCGGCGCGACAGCTGCGGCCGCGCCCACACGTCGCCCATGACGACGTCGAAAGCGAACGTTCCGAGCGCACCCAGGCGACGTTGCATCGAGCGCTGCGCTCGCTCGGCGTCCACCTCACCGTTCGTGAAGCGTTCGAAGACCTCCAACGCCGCAGCGCGCCGCTCGGCGTGTGTTCGTGCATCTGAGTCAGCCATGGTCGTCCCCCTCAATCGGACGTCTTGCGGAATTGCGTCCGCCATCATCGCCGCAACCGAGGGGTTCGTGCCACGTTGCGGGTGCGTCGCGTCGCCGAGAGGCCGACGTCAAAGCGTCCGCCGTCTCGCAGAGAGGGCCCTCCCAGAGAGGTCTCTCCCACTGGGCCGTCTCAGAGAAGCCTTGGTGCTACAGCTCGTTGGGCGCGGCGCCGGGCAGGTAGGTGACCGGCAAGTTGGTGATGCGACGCACGCGGCTGGGCAGGTCGCCGCGCACCAGCCGAGATGCCCCGGCGGGCAGCGTGGAGAGGATGATCCCGTCGAAGCTGGCGCGTGCCAACACCGCCTGAATCGCGCGGAGCGGATCCGGATCGCCAAGCTCGCCGGTCGCCGCGTACGACGCCGCCGCGATCTTGGCGAGCTGAGCGTCAAGACGTCTCTGCGCCTGCTCCATGCCCTCGTTGTCGGGGCCGAGAAAGTCTGCGCCGCCGGGCAGGTGCTCAGACGGAATGCCGGTGACCGGGTCTGCGGCCAGCATCGACAGACGTCGCGCCCTGGCGTAGCTCTTCGAATGTGTCATCGGCACCAGCAGGTGGAACTCGCAGGGGCCGTGCGAGTTGAGGCGGTCGATTTCGGCCACGACCTCGCCGGTGCCGAGTGTCTGGTTCGCCACGATGAGCCAGCGCGTGACTTCGACGTCGGGTGCACCGGGTGTGAGGCCGGGACGCATCCGGTCCACTCGGAACGCCAGCCGCAACCTGATGCGATAGACAGCGACCTCGGCTTCCACGATCATCACGTCGCGCTTTTCGACGTGCGCCACGGACAGGTCGCGGATCGTCTTGGTGGCCTCCGCCACGCCGCGCCGAGCCGCGTCTTCCCACGAGACGGGACTGGCCGCAACGAGCGTGACGACCTTCTCGACGGCGTTGGGATTGCGGGAGGGTGCTTCGTTCACAGTGGTGCCCGTTCTGGTCAGCGGGGAGTGAAGGGTCGCGGTGGGGCAAACTGTAGGTCACACTTCGATTGGGCGGCACAATGCCCCCACACGACACCGTCGGCGGGATCGATTCCGATACGGCCGTTGCGAGGAGAGATCAATGAGCGTCTACAACGTGATCGAGCTGATCGGGACGAGCGACGAGTCGTGGGAGCGCGCCACGCAGAACGCGATCACCGAGGCCTCAAAGACCTTGCGCGACTTGCGCGTCGCCGAGGTCATCGAACAGGACGTGGTGATCGAAGACGGCGTCATCTCTGCCTATCGCACCAAGGTCCGCCTGTCGTTCAAGCACGAATCCGGCTGAGTCCCGCCTCCGAGGAGGGATCGGCAGACATGGTGACCGCGCGCGGGCTTGACGGCATTCGCGTCGTCGAGCTGGGTCAGATGGTGGCCGCTCCATGGGTAGGCAAGCTGCTTGCCGACCTTGGTGCCGATGTCATCAAGGTGGAGCCGCCGACGGGCGACCGAGCGCGCCGGCGCGGTCCGTTTCGACCCGGTGAGGGCGCCAAGAACGGAACCGGCGGCGAGGGCATCGGCGGTCTGTTCGCGGCCCTGAACACCAACAAGCGCAGCGTGACCGCAGACGTGTCGAGCGAGGGTGGCCGCGCCGTCCTGGAAGACCTGCTCTCGGAAGCCGACCTGTTCCTGCATGACGTGGCCCCACCGATTGCGTCCGACGCCGGCCTGGCTGCCGACGAGCTCCGCTCCCGACATCGGTCGCTGGTCACGATGTCGATCACGCCGTTCGGACAGACCGGGCCGTACGCGCACTGGCGAGCCGAGGAATTGCAAGTCGTCCACGGCGGCGGCTGGGGTTGGCTGGCCCCCGGTTGCGTGAACGATCCTGACCTGCCGCCGCTGAAGCCTCACGGTCACCAAGCGGCGTTCCAGGCCGCGTCTGCCGCGGCGTGTGCCGCACTGGCGTCCGTTGATCGGGCGCAACGCTCCGGCCATGGCGAGCACATTGACTTCTCCACGATGGCCTATGTGGCGGGAATGCTCGAGGCCGCTTTCATCGGTTGGTCCTACACCGGCCAGAACCCCTCTCGACTTGGAGCACGCATTCTCAATCCCTGGCGGATACTGCCGACCGCCGACGGACACATCTTCCTCGTGTGCGTCGAGGCTGATCAGTGGGAGCGCTTGAAGGATCTCATGGGCCGACCCGAGTGGGCTGACATGGAGATCTTCGACACCGTCGAGGGCCGCTACGAAAACGAAGACCTGCTGCACATGTGGCTGGGCGAATGGATTGCCGGTCAGACGGTGATGGAACTGTTCCATCGCGGTCAGGCGCAAAGACTGGCATTCGCTCCGGTCAACACCGTCGCTCAGATGTCCGAGGATCCGCACCTGGCGGCCCGGGAGTTCCTGGTGACGTACGACCAGCCGGGACTGGGCCGCATCACCGTTCCCGGCGCGCCGTCCCGACTGTCAAATCCGTGGTGGTCCATCCGAAGTCCGGCCCCGGCGCTCGGCGAGCATGCGGGCGCAGCGTTCGCGACATCCAGCGCGTGCGCCGCGTCGGCGGCACCGACCCGACCCGGCGGCGATCGGCCCCTCGACGGTGTGACCGTGGCGGATTTCACATGGGTGTGGGCGGGTCCGTTCTGCACGCTGCACCTGGCCCACCTGGGCGCAACGGTGATCAAGATCGAGTCCGTTGCCCGGCCCGATCTCGGTCGTCGCCTGCCGACGTACTCGATTCATCACGACGAGACGCTCGACACCAACGGCTACTTCAACCAGTACGGCCAAGGCAAGCGCAGCATCACCATTGACATGAGCACTGCTGAGGGCCCCGCAATCGCCAAGCGGCTTGCGCTGAGCTGCGATCTTGTGGTGTCGAACTACGCCACCGGCGTGATGGAGGGCTTTGGTCTTGGCTACGAGGCGCTGGCGGCGCAGCGGCCTGACGTGATCGTCGGCGCGATCAGCGGCTACGGGCAGCACGGCCCGTACAAGTCCTACATGGGCTACGGCCCGACGACCGGGCCGCTGTCGGGCCTGGCATCGCTGACCGGCTATCCCGGCGGCGGTGCCAGCGAGCTCGGCGTGTCGCTGGGCGATCCCGCCGCCGGCATCGCGACGGCATACGCCCTGGTGGCTGCGCTGGTGGCGCGCCGGCGCACCGGCGAGGGCCAGTTCATCGACACGTCCATGTGGGAGGCCGCGACAGCGTGCATCGCCGAAGGCTGGATGGAAACCGCACTCACCGGCGAGCAACCCAAGCCGATGGGCAACTGGGATCCGCTGATGTCGCCGCACAACATGTATCGCTGCAGCGGCGATGACGACTGGGTGGCTGTCTGCTGCGCCGACGACGGCGAATGGCAAGCACTCGCCGGTGAGATCGGTCTCGATCCTGCCGATGCGCGGTTCGCAACCGCGGCCGACCGCAAGGCCAACGAGGTCGAGCTGGATCGGATCATCGCGGCTTGGACCTCAGCACGCGACCAATGGGCGGTCACCGAACGTCTGCAGGCCGTCGGCGTGCCTGCATACCCGTCGCTCAGCCCCCGCTCGATCGAGGTCAATCCCCACTTGGCGGCTCGCGGCCTCATCGAACGCCTAGACCACCCCGCGGTGGGCCAGATGAGCCACATCGGCGTCCCTTGGCTGCTCCACGACGGCTCCAATGGCGTGCGAGCGCCCGCGCCGACGCTCGGGCAGCACACAGAACAGGTGCTCACAGAGATCCTGGGGCTCAGCGCCACCGAGATCGCAGCGCTCGAACAGGCCGGCGTCCTGCGCTGAACCGGCCGCGCCGCTTCATCGCTGCGAACCGCCGCTACCGCGACCACGAACGTTATTGAGCAGTCTTGCTCAATAACGTTCGTGTCTGATATTCAGAGTGCAGATTTCTTGAAATTCAGAGTCCACATCCTCTGAAAAGCAGAGTCCACGTGGCAGCTAGACCAGGGTGTGCACTCAGCCGCCCTTGGTGCGCCCCCGGCGCGAGACGTGGAGTTGGCGTATGCTATTGATCAATTTTGCTCAATAGCGTACGCATGACGCTATCTTGGTCACATGCCGAAGTATCAGCGGCCGCTGGTCGCGACGATCATAGAGCGGTTCGCCGCAACGCCAGAGCGTCTGATCGCAGTCTTCGGACCGCGACAGTCGGGCAAGACGTATGCGGTTCGCCAAGCCCTTGACGCGATTCCGCAAGGTTGGCGCATGGTTGCGGTTGAGTCCGGCGGTACCGACCTGTCGTCGGATGCGCCGGGGCCATTCGACGCGGACGATGCTGTTGGGGACCAAGCGCGCTTGGCCTCGGCACCGCGAGATTTCCAGTGGCTGATTGAGCTGTGGGAGCAGTGCCGCCACCGGGCAATGTCGTCCCCTCGTGGCTATGTCCTGGTGCTTGACGAGATACAAGAACTGCCGAATTGGTCGGCTGCCGTCAAAGGCCTCTGGGACGCCGATCGTGCATCGGGCTGTCCGTTGCATGTCGTCCTCCTCGGCTCGGCCCCACTGCAAATCCAGGCGGGACTCAACGAGAGCCTCCTGGGCCGATTCGAGCCGGTCGTGTCCCCCCATTGGTCCTTTACGGAAATGGCCACGGCGTTCGGATTCAGCTTGGAGGAGTACGTCTTCTACGGGGGCTACCCAGGTGCCACGAGTCACTTGTCTGTACATGAGGAATGGCATCGGTACATCCGAAGCGGACTCGTCGAGCCCAACATCGAGCGCGATGTCGTCATGATGACGGATGTACGGAAGCCCGCCCTGTTGCGACGCCTTTTCGAGGTGGGCACTCGCTACTCGGGACAGGTCGTGTCGTACAACAAGATGCTCGGACAGCTGCAGGACGCTGGGAACGTCACGACGCTGGTGCGCTACCTCCACTTGCTGTCACAGGTCGGACTGCTGACCGGATTGGCCAAGCACGTCGAGCGCGCTGTCTCGGCGAAGGCCTCGACACCCAAGCTCAACGTCCTCAACACCGGTCTGATGTCGATGGTCTGGGGGTACCGGCTTGACGAAGCGCGCGCTGACCGCACCTTCTGGGGTCGTCTCGTCGAGAGCGCCGTCGGTGCACACCTCATCAACACGATGCCGTCGAGCGGAGAAGTCAAGTACTGGCGAGATCGACGAGGTCGGTCCGTCGTCGACGTCGACTTTGTCCTACAGCGGGGGCCTCATCTCATCGGAATTGAAGTCAAGAGCGGCGCAGCGCGCGATTCGCTGCCCGGACTTGACGAGTTTGAGCGACGGTTCAGTGCCCGCTCGCTCGTGGTCGGCGATGGCGGTGTGCCGCTAGACGAATTCCTCTCCGTGCCCGCTGGTGAATGGATCGAGGCAGCGTGAGCGAAACGTACGTCGAGCGCACTTGTACCCGGCTTTCGGGTGGAGCTGACGATGGCGCAGCGCTGGAAGTGCCGCAACCGCTGAGCGACTTCCGAGGCGAGCGGGCCTACGTGCTGCTGGGCGATGCCGGCTCCGGCAAGTCGACTGAGTTCCGCAACGAATGCGCCGACCTAGGCGACGAGGCGGTCTATTGCACTGCCCGTGATCTCGTGACCCTTGAGGTCAGAGCTGAGTGGAGCGACAAGACGGTGTTCATCGACGGCCTCGACGAGATCCGCGCTGGTTCGTCCGATGGCAGGACGGCGATGGACCAGATTCGCAATCGGCTTGACCAGCTTGATTGGCCGAACTACCGCATCTCGTGCCGAGAAGCCGATTGGCTCGGCAGCAACGATCGTCACAGTCTTGAGCGATCGACTCCAGGTAGCACTGTGACTGCCCTCCGGCTCGACCCTCTCGGTCGCGGAGCCCAAGAGGCGCTCGTATCGGTACACATCGAAGTCGAAGACGTTGCCGAATTCTTGGACGAGGCCGAAAGGCGCGGCCTCGGTGGCATGTTGGAGAACCCTCTCACCTTGGAACTGCTCGCTGGTGCGGTGGCGCAGGGAGGCGAGGCATGGCCGGCAACCCGACGCGAGACGTTCAAGCTCGCCTGTGAGCGCATGGCACGCGAACACAATGACGAACACGTCGCTGCTGCTGGGGTCTCGCGCCCTGTTGAGGCTGTGCTGACGGCTGCTGGCGAACTGTGCGCGATTCAATTGTTCGCAGGTATTGAGGCATTCTCTCGCGGCCCGACCGAAGACACATCGCGCTGCATGTCTGTCGACGATGTCGGCGACGCAAGTGCCGACCCGGCCCTCCTGCATCAAGCGCTTGCCACGAAACTGTTCTCGGCGACTCACGTGCTCGGGGAGGTTGGCAACTGGCCGAGGCTGGCGCCCCTGCATCGGCACATCGCCGAATACCTCGGCGGTCGCTACTTGGCGCAGTTGGTTGCAGGTGGCCTGCCCGCACGGCGAGCCGTAGCGCTCATGGTCAGTCCGCATGACGGCCGCGTGGTCACGTCGCTGCGCGGACTCTCGGCTTGGTTTGCCGCGAACTCGCCAGAGGCACTTCCGTTACTGATCGACGCCGATCCGGTAGGCATCGGCCTGTACGGCGACATCAGCCAGTTGAACGGCGACCAGAAGCGGCGACTTCTGCGAGCGCTGGCGGCTTACGCAGCCGAGGGTCCATTGCTTCGCAACGAATGGCGCGACGGACGGGGCACCGGATTTCGGGACACGACAGCGTGGGCGTTTCGTTCAATCATCGACGCTGAGACCATCGAAGCTGTCGGAGACCTTCTGAGTGCGAGTCCCGATGTCCCGGAGAACGAGCGTGTGGCTGAGTTTCTGCTCAAGGTCCTCTCCGCCGCAGATGAAGGCCAGCTCAGCGTGCTGCGCGAACTGACGCCGCGGATCGCGACATTCGTACGCGACGATCGCAATTCAACGCGTGTCCGGCTCGCAGCGCTCGATGCACAACTTCGTCTCGATTTGGGAGGCATTGAAGGACAGCGAGATCGTCGGAGCCTGCTTGATGACATCTTTGCCGGACACGTTTCGGATCCCGACCGTCAGCTCGCAGGCACATTGCTGGGAGAGCTCTATCCCGACACGATCCGACCGGCAGAGATCTGGAGGTACGTAGATCACTGCAGCCGCACTCGAATCTTCGGGCTCTTCGAAGGCTTTTGGCACCGAGAACTTTCGGAGCACTCGTCTGGCGCGCAAGCTGGCGAGCTCTTGGATGCGCTCAATCAGGATGCTGCTCGGCTAGTTCCGGTCCTGCGAGCAAAGCACCTCGACGGCGTTCCGGTCGACCTGCTGGCACAAGCAACGAGCGAATTGGGCGATCAAGTCAATTTCGACCGGCTGTTCGCGTGGCTCAGCGTCGCAGGCGCTTGCGAACCCCAGGTGATGCCAGCGAACAGCTTGGCTGCTCGTGGCATTCGAGATTGGCTGGAAGCTCGTCCGAGTGTCCAACGGTGCGTGTTCTTGGAATGGTTGCACCGTCGTGACCCGAACGGTCCCCTGGGATTCGAGCCATACGATCATTGCCTCGCCTTACATGGAAGCACAATCCCTTCCGACATAGGCCGCTGGTGCATCGTACGCGCGGTCGATTTGGCGGAGTCGGAGCCCGAACTTGCGCGTGAACTCGTTCGGAGTGCGCATGGGGCACTCGATGACCCCGCAAGGAATGAGGGCCTGACGCTCGACGGCATGCGGGAGGCGCTCAGCGGTTCACGCGAACTCTCAAGGTTTGTCGAAGCGCTTTCCGCTCCGATGCAACGCGATCCAAACGTCGAGCGGATGCTGAAGGAACACGACGAGCGCGTTGTGCAGCGAGAACAGGAGAAGCGGCGACGTTCCGCGGAATGGGCCGTCGGGCTGCGCTCAAGTTTGGCCGAACTCCGCGACAACTCGTTCCCGGCACCCAATTTGCATCAGCTCGCGCTCGCCTTCCTGGGCTTGTATGCGGACACCGATGACGAGTTGACCGAATCGGACCGGCTCAGTGAGTTCATCGGCGGTGAAGCAGATCTGGTAGAAGCTGTGTTGCAGGCGTTCCGCGAGTCCATCAGGCGACCCGACCTATCCGGTGTTGACGAGACGATCGCACTTCACAACGAGTCGAAGCATTCGTGGCTTGCGCTTCCTGCGCTCGCGGGTCTTCGGTTGTTTGACCGCGAGGATCCAGCGTTGCTCGATCAGCTGGATGACCAGCTCAAGCGCAAAGTGCTGGCTCTTCTGTTCTGCGTCCCAACGAACTCTTCGTCGCTATCGCCTTGGTTCGAGCGTTGGTTCGAGCAGAATCCACCGCTCGTCGCTGAAGTAGCGATTCGGTGTGCAACTGCTGCGATCCGAAGCGGCGATGAACACCCGCCGGGACTCAACGAACTTGACACCGTCGGCGACGATGAGGACGTCAAGCACATCGTCAAGTTACGACTGTTGAAGTCCTTTCCGCCGCGCGGCTCGAACACTCAGCTCCGGTTGCTCGATCGGTTGCTGCTTGGTGCTATGGCGTATCCGGGAACACATGGCCTCCAAGAACTCATCGACAAGAAACTCGCACTAGCGAGCATCACGGTTGCCCAACGCACTCGCTGGCTCACGGCGGCGGCGTTGCTGTTCGAGGGTCCCTACGTCTCTGAACTCGTTGAGCACGTCGAGCGCCACCGATCGGGGGCGCGTCACGTCGCAGAATTCCTCCACGCGGACCATGGTCCACGAGTGTCAGGGCACCTTCGCCTGACGGCAAGTCTCAGCTCACACACCCTTGGGGTACTCATCGAGCTGCTCGGACGCGCGTTTGGGCCGCTTGATCGAGATGGGCTCATAACGGTCGAGATCGACGCGGTAGATCGGCTCAGAGAAATGATTCACCAGCTCTCGCAGATGCCGGACGCCGAGGCCACTGAAGCGCTCCAACGCTTAGCGCATGACCCCGAGCTCGATGAGTGGCATGACGTCTTGCGATGGAGGCGTGAGGAACAGAGCGCCATCCGACGCGACGCCGAGTTTCGCCACCCAACTGTCGAAGATGTCCAGCGAACCCTCAGTGGTGGCGCCCCGGCTAATGCTGCCGATTTGGCCGCGCTGCTGCTCGATCGGCTCGATGACATCGCCGATGAGATGCGGGGCGGCGCCAGCGATCCATGGCGCCCGTACTGGAACGAGGATTCACACGGTCGCCCGGAACCCCCGAAATCGGAGAATTCATGCCGGGATTCCCTGCTGGCGACGCTGAGGGAGCGCTTGCCACCTGAGGTCGAGGTTGTACGTGAAGGCAGCTACGCGGCTGGCAAGCGGGCAGATATCCGCGCGAGCGGCGCTGGTTTCAACGTGCCCATCGAGATCAAGCGTGAGTCGCATCGCGATCTGTGGCACGCGATGCACAACCAGCTCATCAACCAGTACACGACCGACCCGGCCACCGATAGCCACGGCATCTACCTTGTGCTGTGGTTTGACGGCAAGGGCATGCCGACGCCGCCATCTGGTCAACGACCCAGCACTCCGGGCGAACTGCGAGAGCTTCTCGAGCAAGACCTCAGCATCGATGAAGCGCGCAAGATCTCTGTGCGGGTCATTGGCGTCACGAAACCCGGTGGCTGACGACCAAGTCGTTCCCGTCAGACTTCAATCGGTCCGCTCAGCGCAGGGATCTCTTGGTCGATGGTGCGCGCCCACTCTCTGATCGGCATCTCCATCGACATTGGGGTCTCGTTACTGCCGCCAGCCGACTCTTGCGTACGGCGTAGCGAGCTGATTTTACGGCTCTTCGTCTTTTGTTGGGATGAGGGTGGGTTGAGGGTCCGCTTGTAGGGGTCGGGGCCGTGCTGGGATCGGTGTTGTTGGACGCCGAGCTCTGGAGGGCCTCGGTGAAGCGTGATGTTGTGTCGGTGCGGCTGTGGCTGTTGCGGATCGAGGTGCTGGGGGTGATCGCCGTTGCGCCCGGGGAGCTGGTGGTGCGGGTGGCCTCGACGGTTCGCCGCCCGTGGTGTCCCGATTGCGGGACCCCGAGCGGCAAGGTCCACGACCGCGGGGACAACAAGGTGCGGGACTTGGAGGTGTCGGGGCGGCCGGTGACGCTGGTGTGGGAGCGGCGGCGGCTGGTGTGCGAGCCGTGCGGCAGCCGTTTCGTCGAGGGCCATCAGGGGTTCGAGGGCCGCGTCACGGCGCGTCTGGCCCGGCGGCTGGTCAAAGACGCCCGTGCGATGACGGTCAACGCGGCAGCCGAACGCCGCCAGGTGGGCTGGAAGCTGGTGAACTCGCTGGTGGTCGCATGGGCGGGGCTGGTCGGCGAGCACCGCCGCCGGCAAAAGTGCCGGGTGCTGGGGGTGGAGGGGACCTCGATCCGCGAGCGGCACCGCTATGTGACGGTGATCGTCAACGGCGACACCGGCGAGGTGCTCGCCATGGTGCCCCACCGCGACGCCCAGGCGCTCAGCGGCTTTGTGGCCGCTTGGGGGCCCCGGTGGTGCAAAGCCGTGAAGGTCGTGGTCTGCGACGGCTCCAAGGCGCGCAAGGCAGCGATAGAGGCGCGGCTCGGCCACGCCCGCCGCGTCCTGGACCGGTTCCACGTCGTCAGATGGTTCCAAGCCGGCCTCACCGCTGTGCGCCGCGACATCCGGCGCCGCCCCGAGGGCTCGGTGCCGGCGTTCGATCCCGAGGTGTTCGGGGCGCGGTTCTTGCTGATGCGCCGGCCCGACAAGCTCGACGCCGCCGAGCAGAAACGGCTCGACGCCCTGTTCGAGACCCACCCGCGGCTCAAAGCAGCCCCGGACGCGCTCGGCGAGCTGCACGACCTCTACCTCGCCAAAGACCGCAAGGGCGCCCTCGAAGCACTCGACCGGTTCGCCCACATCTACCGCGCCGGGCACATACCCGAGTTCAGCGACACCGCCGACACCTTCCTCGCGTGGCACAACCAGATCCTCGACTGGCACCACGCCGGGCGGCCCAGCAACGGACGCATCGACCGAACCAACAACCTGCTCCAAGTCCTGCGACGCAAAGCCCACGGCTTCACCAACTACGCAAACTTCGAAGCCCGCGGCCTCCTCCTAACATGAACCCCGCCGAGCCCAGCAGCCCGAATCCCAAAAAAACGAAGGCTCAAAACCTTGGAACTCATCATCTAGGTCGACGATGCGCTGCGCCGTGACGTCCGCGTCGTCGACCGTGATGTACACGTTCCAGCACGGCGGGACGTTCTGATCGATCATCTCGGTCGGCAGTGCCATCACGCCGGCAGCGGGATGTCCTTCCACCGTTGCCATGACATAGCTGATCTCGCCGGTGGGATCTCGTTCGTACTCCCAGCCGAGCACCGCCCGGTAGAAGCCGAACGCGCTCTCGACGTCGCTCGTAATCAGGTCAACCCGCGAGGGCGTCCCGGTCGGATAGCTGTCTCGCAACGGCATGCCGCTACTCCTGCGAGGCAGTTGGCGCAAGGGCCTGGCGCATGGCCCC
The DNA here is from genome assembly GCA_965226645.1 of Candidatus Poriferisodalis sp. Lineage (GTDB taxonomy): Bacteria > Actinomycetota > Acidimicrobiia > Acidimicrobiales > Poriferisodalaceae > Poriferisodalis. Next base: position 338,069 of record CBDDDL010000002.1, on the reverse strand, counting down.
AGCAGTGATCTCTTGGGCTTCGAGTGCTTGGTCCAAGAAGCGGGTCATGCCGAAGAAGCCGTGAAATTGGCCCGGGTACTCGATCAGTGTGGTGGGCACCTGCGCATCGGCGAGCTTCTGCGCGTACTCGACCCCTTCGTCACGCAGCGGGTCGTGGCCGGCCACGATGACGAACGCGGGCGCCGCTCCCGACGGGTCGTCGACCGCGAGCGGGGCCGCATAGGGGTTTTGGCGTTCCGACTGCGGGCAGTAGAGGTCGTCGAACCACGCCATCGTGTCGCGGGTGAGCAGGTGGCCCTCGGCGTTGGCGATCATCGAATGCGTGTCACGGTCGAAATCGGTGACGGGATAGATGAGCACCTGCAGCGCGGGCTGAGCGCAGGCGTCGCCTCGCGCTGCGCCGTCGCGGCACATCAGTGCCACTGCGGCCGCCAGGTTGCCCCCGGCGCTGTCGCCGCCGATAGCGACACGCTGCGGGTCGACACCCAGCTCGGCAGCGTTGTCACACACCCACTGCGTCGCCGCGCAGCAATCGTTCGGCGGTGCCGGGAATGGGTCTTCCGGCGCCATTCGGTAGTCCACAGAGACCGTGACGACCCCGGCCAGCATCGTCAGCGATCGGCATGTCCGGTCGTGGGTCTCGATGCTGCCGACCACCCAGCCACCGCCGTGGAAGTACACGAGGCAGCCGAGCACACCGTTGTCGTCAGCGGTCGCAGCTCCGTCGCCGGGTCGGTAGATGCGTATCGCGATGTCGTTGCCGTCAGGTCCCTGAATCGTGCGGTCCTGCGTGCTCGCAACGTCGACGAGCTCGCCGGCGGGCGGCATCTCCTCAAAGCCCTTGCGGGCACGTTCGGGGCCGACGTCCTGAAACGTCGGACGGCCCAAGGCGTTGAGCTGGGCGATGACACGTGATGCTTGATCTTCGAGAGTCACGGCCGGGAGCATATTTCGCTGAGTTCAGGAGGTGCTGAATTCAGGGCGTGCTGAATTCGGGCCGTGTTGCTCGGACCGCCCCTCGTCAGCGTCAGTTGAGCTGGCGGTCGAAGAGATCGTGCAGGAGCTCCCAGTGGCGCTCGGCGGCTGGCTTGTCGTACACGGGCCGTTGCGGGAATACGAATCCGTGGTGGGTGCCTTCCACCCAGTGGGTGTCGGCGTTGGTGCCGGCCTCGGCGAACGCTGCGCAGAGCCGGTCAAAGTGGGCGCGGTCGACGTAGTCGTCGTGCTCCGCGGACATGACCAGCACCTCCCCGGAGATGTCTCCGGCGCGGCGGTGCGGCGAGTCGTCAGCGTCCACAGCGAGTCGGACGCCGTGCACGGAGGCGGCCGCAGTGATGATGTCGGGGAACTCGGCCGCGAGCCAGAGCGCCATGGGGCCGGTCATGCAGTAGCCGGTGGTGCCGACGCGTTCGGTGCTGGCTGCGCTGTCGGAGCGGGCGTGGGCCAGCATCGTCTCGGCGTCGCGGGCAACCATCGCGTTGGACAGTCCCGACATCAGCTTGAACATGAATTGGACGCTTGCGGGGTCGTCGCGCTGGGCGACGAAGCCCGGTACTTGGCGGTAGTACAGGTTCGGAAGCATCACGTAGTACCCGACGGCCGCGATACGACGCGCCATGTCGTGCAGTTCTTCGCGCTTGCCCGGGGCATCCATCAAGAACAGCACCGTCGGAAACGGGCCCGGCCGGTGTTCAGATGTCTCGGGACGCACTATGAACGTGCTCATCGTGCCCTCGCCGGTGTCCAACGCCACGTGCTCCTCGAACATTGCTGCCTCCTTATGTGCGTGTCACGCTGGATTCCAGAGCGAATTGCGGCCCTGCCAAGACACGTCTTCTGCCGACGAGAAGCTAGCTGCAGCCGAGTTTCGAAGCCGAAGGCGAGGCACGTCACGCATCACAGTCTCGTTGTCGTTACCGTGCAGGTGGACGGCGAGCGAGGCCGCGGCAAGGGGGAACAGCCATGGGGGACCTGCTGATTCGAGGCGGGACTTTGGTGGACGGCACGGGTGCCGAGCCGCGCCGAGCCGATGTCCTCATCTCCGACGGTGTCGTGGCCGAGATCGGCGAATCTCCCGGCCAGCTGGCCGGACGACGGGTCGATCGCACGGTCGACGCCGAGGGCCATGCCGTCACGCCCGGATTCATCGATGTCCACACGCACATGGACGCACAGATCGCGTGGGACCCCATGGGCGAGAGTTCGTGTTTCCACGGCGTGACCACCGCCGTGATGGGCAATTGCGGGTTCACGCTGGCACCAGCCCGTTCCGACGCTCGCCACCTGGTGGTGCGCAATTTGGAGCGTGCTGAGGACATCTCCGCCGAGGCCATGGCCGCAGGCATCGACTGGACCTGGGAGACCTTTCCCGAGTACCTGGACTTCGTCGAGGCCACGCCCAAGGGCATCAACTACGCCGGCTACCTGGGCCACTCGGCTCTGCGGACCTGGGCGATGGGCGAGGCGGCATTCGATCGCGGTGCCAACGATGACGAGCTCGCGCTCATGCTGGGGCAGTTGCGTGACTCGCTGCACGCCGGCGCCGTCGGCTTTACGACGTCGATCTCATACAACCACGAGACCGCCGATGACCGCCCGGTTGCCTCGCGGATGGCGGAATGGTCCGAGATCGATGCGCTGGTCAGCGAGATGGGCGTCATGGGCGCTGGCATCTTCGAGTTGGCCAACCACGGCGATCTGCGCTCACGCGATGCCGAGCGGAACGATGCCTACGTCGCCAAGATCGTCGAGCTGGGCGCACGCACCCGTGTCCCGATCACCTACGGGATGCTGGCTCCCTCCAGCGCAGACCACCACTGGAAGCCGGTGATCAAGCTGCTCGACGGCATCAACGCTGCGGGTGGCATCTCGTGGGGCCAAGCTCACACCCGTTGCCTCGGCACCTTGCTGTCGTTCCGCACGGCTCTGCCCTTCGACGCGTTGCCGTTGTGGCACGACATGCGCGCCGGCTCGCTGGCTGAACAGAAGGCTGCGTTGGCCGACCCCGCCATTCGTGCCTGCTTGGTCGAAGAGGCCACGGGTGGCGACTACGGCCGGGCGCTCGGGCCGGAGGCCCGTAAGCCGATCTGGGCGCACATCTACCCACTGACGCAGCCGCTGCCGCCGTTCCGCACGATCGAAGAGATCGCAGCCGAGCGGGGCGTGACGCCGATGGACGCCTTCGTCGATCTCGCCTTGGACGCCAACTTGGAGCTGTTCTTTGTTCAAGCCATTGCCAACCAGGACCAAGACCTGGTGCTGCGCTTGCTCAAGCACCCCCGCGCCATCCCCACGTTCTCCGACAGCGGGGCGCATGTCACCCAGATCATGGACTCGTCGCTGCAGACCCACTTGCTGGGTCACTGGGTTCGCGACCGTCAGGAGTTCACGCTGGCTGATGCGGTGCGCCGCATCACACAGCTGCCCGCGACGGCCTGGGGCTTTGACGACCGTGGCGTGCTGGCCGTCGGCAAGGCAGCCGACGTGAACGTGTTCGACCCTGAGACGGTCTCGCCCGATCTGCCCGAACTGGTGCACGACCTGCCCGCCGGTGAACCCCGTCTGCGGCAGACTGCAACCGGCTTCGCCGCCACCATCGTCAACGGTGAGGTCATCACCGAGCACGGCAAGGTGACCGGCGCCGTGCCGGGCCGACTGCTGCGCGGCCCGCTCGCTCGCTGAGCAGCCCGAACTCGGGCCACCCACTGCCAGCACTGGACGCCGCGCCCCGATGCGCGCGTTCAGCCCACGCCAGGGTTCGGACGATTGCCGGTGTAGGCACTGCCGTAGTTGGGCTCAAAGCGCCAGGCGATCTCACTGACGGCGGTGTCAAGGTCCCGGCGAGCTTGCGACCAGGCCGCCACCAGACGATCCTCGGCGTCGTAGTCGAACGGATCGCCGAGGCGTTGTTCGATCGCACCGCCCGGCCCCGGCGGGTTCTCGGCCAGCCACCGTGCAGCGGCGCGCCATGCCTGCGTCGGTTCGAGCACATCGGCATAGCCGAGATCTCGCACGGTCGGACCGATGTCCAGCACTCGGTGGGTCGTGGACCAGCTGCCGACCATCGGGCGAGAGGGAGCCGCAAGGTCGTAGGGCATTGACACCAGCTCCCACCGGTGGCCCAGCTCGTCGGCGATGATCTCGGCGATTTGAGCGATCGACAAGGCGGCCGAGTCGGCCACGTTGTAGATGCCGCCAACGGCTGCCGCCGGCCGATCGCACGCCAGCAGCGTGGCGTGCGCCGCGTTGCCGATCCAGCCCTGGCTCTTGACGGTCAAGCCGCCGTCGGGAACCACCACATGGGGCCGCCGGTCCAGAGCCCGGCGCACAAGCGGCCATTCGCGGGGCAGCGGCTGGCGAGGCCCGTAGAGCTGCGGATATCGCAAGTGGATGGCTTCGGGGTGATGCTCGAACACGGCCTCTTCAGTGACGCGGATCATCCGCAGCTTGCGGAACTCCTCGCCGTCGCCCACCAGCGGCGCGTCGTGGGCAAGCGGTACCGGCATGCCGAGCGGAAACAGATCGTCCGGGCTGCCGAAGCCCCGGTACACGCCGACACCGCCGATCGAGACGAAGTGTCCGCAACGGCCTGCCAGCAGCGCTGCGAGTACCCGCAGCCGCCCGTACATGACCACTGCGAGATCGAATTCCTCGCTGCCGAGCGCTTCGTTGGTGGCCTCGCCGTCAAACGGGTCCGTATGAATGTGGCGCACATCAGAGCCGATCAGCTCGGTCTCATGCCGTCCCGTGTGCGCGATGGTCACTTCGAAGCCGCGTTCGGTCAATCCGTCAACGACGAGCGGCCCTGTCGGCCCGGTGCCGCCGATGACCAGTGCTGTCTTTGCCGCTGCTCTCATCGAGACATTGTCGCCGTTGGCCCTGTCATTGCCCCGTGGGCACGGCGAACCACGCCGATGGCCACAGCGAAGCACGCCGCCGGCCACGGTGTGCTGTCGGGATGTCTTGATGAGATGCGTCGTGTAGCGTCAAATGCCGTACCAGTTTCCAAAACGAGAACCAGGGGGATGCTGTGGCGACCAAGGCTGGAGAGCGTCTGGAATTCGACGGTGGCGTTCAGGTCATCGTGACCAAGGGCGGCGAGGCTGAAATTTCAGCGTCTGGTGGTGGCGACGGCCTGAAGGTCGGTAAGCGCTACCAGGACGAGGATTCCGGCATTGAGGTGCTCGTCACCAAGCCGGGTGCGGTGACCTTGCAGTGCAACGGCAAGGACATGGCGCTGCAGGAGCCGAAGAAGACCAAGTCGGCCGACTGAGGCCGATCATGAGACACGTGGCCGACTGAGGCCGGCGACTCGGCAAGGTAACTCGCGCCGGCCACCGGAGAGCGTGGTGGCACCCTGAGACGCATTGACCACACACTGAGCGGCGGCGAACTCGATTACGCCGCGGCGCGTGCGCTGGCTGATCTGTACGTGTCGGTGCGCGAGGCGCGCGAGACGGCGGTGCTGGTGCTGCGCAATCAGCCCGGCACTGATTTCTGCTCGGGCATCAGCTTCGATCCGCTCGAACTTCAGCCCGATCCGGCATCGGCAGTGGCCGCAATAAGGAGCCCGGTGATCTGCGCCATCAGCGGAAGCTGTTCCGGTCCGGGCCTTGAGATAGCGCTTGCCTGCGACGTGCGCCTGTGCACCCCAGGGGCGAGCTTCGCCATGCGTGACCCGCTCCATGGCCGGCTGCCCGCGTGGGGAGGCACCCAGCGCCTGCCTCGTGCGATCGGAGCGTCACGCGCGAGCACGATGCTGTTGTTGGGAACTGAGATTGACGCTCCGACTTCGTTGGAATGGGGCCTGACGCACGCGGTGGAAGAGGACCTCGACGATGCCGTCGAGCGCTGGTTGGACGAGCTTGCCGGTGCAGGCCCGCTAGCACTTGAGTTCGCGAAGGAAGCCATCCATCGGGGCTCGGAACTGCCGCTTGCTGACGGCTTGCGCCTCGAAGGCGACCTGAATCACCAGTTAGCCGCCACCGACGACCGCGCCGAAGGCCTAGCCGCCTTCTTCGACAAGCGCCCGCCCGACTTTTGTGGGCGATGAGCGACTGGCTGCCGCCGGGCCTGTTCGCCTACGGGGCTGAGCTTGCTGCGGGCATCGACAGTCGACTGGGACGAACGCTGGTGGGCGACGGGGCGACGTGGATCGACATGCCCCGTCGGCTCTCGACTGCCGATGTTCCAAGCGAACCCGTTCCGTGGAGTGATGGGGCGCTCTGCGTAGACCTCGGGCCCGATGACACCGGGACGTGGGAACGGTTCGCCGAAGTGCACCGAGACGAGCCCGATCCCGAGGCTGTCGCTGCCGCCGCGCAGGAATGGCGCCTGCCGGTCACGCCGTATCGCCGGTTGCCCGCAGCCGTGGCTCGCCAAGTGGCGGCGCCGTCAGACGAGGGGCCAACCGCAGCCGCCCGGGTCAGCATCGACGGTGCGACGGTGGTCGACCTGACCTCGATGTGGGCGGGTCCGCTGTGCACAGAGCTGCTGGGCCGTGCAGGTGCCGAGGTGCACAAGGTCATCTCCGCTGCCCGGCCCGACGGCTTGGCAGGCTCACCGATGTACGCCGAACTCAACACCCACAAGACCGTGGTCGACCTGGACCTTCGGCTTGCAGCAGACCGACGCTCCCTCGATCAGATGCTGGCTTCCGCAGACCTGCTGGTCACCTCGCTGTCGCCGCGAGCGCTCGCCAACCTCGACCTGCTGGGGGAACAGCTTTGTCAGGACCACCCGAGCCTGCGCACCGTGGCGATCACCGCATTCGAACTGGTTTCGCCTGAATGCGACTGGATCGCGTACGGCACGGGCATACATGCAGTCTCCGGCTTGGGCTGGCTGGACAACGAGCCGCAGACGCCTGCGTACTCATATCCCGATCCGCTCGCCGGGCTCGCGGCCGCGGCCTCTGCCTTGGATGAGCTCTCTGGCAGCGGACCATCGCACCAGCGGGTGTCGCTCGCAGGTGCGATCGCACCGCTCGCCGCTCGGGCCAGGTGTTCCCGAGCCGCAGGTGCGCGGACCGATGGGAGCCTTCATGGCTGAACGAGTCCGGCTGATATTCGGCCATGACGGCGTGGCCACGATCACGCTGTGCCATCCGCCGCTGAACATCTACGACCTCGCGATGCGCGACGGGCTGATCGAAGCCATCACGGCGGTCCGCGACGTTCCCGATGTGCGTTGTGTGGTGCTCGCCGCCGACGGCAAGCACTTCAGCGTCGGCGCTGACTTGTCCGAGTTCGGCACGGCCGAGTCCATCTTCGACGCCCGGCGGATCCGCTGGGATCGTGACCCATGGCTGCCGCTGCTGAATCTGCCCGTGCCGACGCTGTGCTCGTTGCACGGGTACGCCCTTGGCTCGGGTTTGGAGATGTCGCTGCTCTGCGACCTGCGGATCGCCAGCGAAGATGCGCTCCTGGGCTTGCCAGAAGTGAAGCTCGGCATGCTCCCCGCCGCTGGAGGCACCCAGAGCCTGACCGCTGCAATCGGTCATGCAGCAGCACTGCCTCTGGTGCTGAGCGGACGCAACATCGTCGCCGCCGAGGCTCACCGCCTTGGCATTGTGTGCGAAGTCGTGCCGACCGACGATCTTGACAGTCGAACGGCCGAACTAGCTAGCCAGCTCACACTCATCGGTCGACCGATGGCCCGCGCTCTGCGACGTTGCCTTCGTGCCGCGAACGATCTTCCCCTCGCTGAAGGCCTAGCGACTGAACGCAGCATGGCTGCGTCGGCGGCCACCGACGCTTGAGCAAGCGAGTACACGGTAATCGTTTCGGGGTACATGAACGTGTGACTACTGTTCATGAGGCTCGAGTGGATCGGAGTTGGAGCAATGAAGCTCAATCGACGACATCGATCAGCAATCGGCACGATAGCGCTCGCCTCTTTGCTCGGCTTGATCGTGCTTGTGTCCCCTGTTCGTGCCCAAACGGTGAATGAGTCGGCGCTCAGCTTCGAAGTCACGATCAGCGAGAAGGTCGACACCAACAGCCCTCTCGGGTCTGGTTGGACATCTCAGATCAGCGACACCACGTTCAGCTTCGCTGCTGCGGACCCTGCCGCTCGAAGTGTGCAGCTAGAGCCCAATCTGGTGTCGGTTTCAGTTTCGATCCAGCCGTCAGACGTGGCCGCAGTGGAGTTGCGGTTGCAACCGCGCGGCGACTCGGTGAGCGGAGCACCGGGACAAGCGGTGACGCTGCGCAACGTGCCGACCGACCGCTCCTTAGAAGTGGTAGTGACCCCAACGGACGGAAGCCCCCAGACGCGCTGGCTTCACTTGTCGAGTCTGCAGTGTCATGACGGCCTTGACTACGGTCGAGTAGCCATCGACGGAGATTCCTGCGTGATCTTGCGCAGAGTCATCGTCGCAGTTGCCGATGGCTACACCGTCGATGATGCGGTATCACAGTTTGAGGCGCTCGCAGGATGGGAGGTCGCAACCAGGCTCGACGGTCTCCGCGTCATTGTCGGCCGACATGTTCCGGACAACTTGTCCCTCAGCGACCTGCAGTCCCAGGCGCAGTTCATCGGCGATCAGCCGTGGGCATCGAGTGCCGAGCCCGACGGGCTTGCAACAGCCGCGCGTCTCGTGGAGCCTCCACCTGAAGACGAGACGGCGCAAGCCACCGGAAACGGCACCCCCGCAACCGGAGATGGCGATGTCGGCAGCAGCGGAGGCGTTACGAACGGTGGCAATGGGGGCGGCAGCGGCGTCGAACAGACACAGGCCGACCCGACCAATGCGGTGGTGTACTTGGCGAACGGGTGGAGTCCGGCTGATATTGGTGTCGCGTCAGTGCTCGCTGCGCGCATCCCGGCGGCCACGGTCGCCTTCACGTCGGCCGAGTCGCTGTCGGCGAACACGATGCGGCTCATCCGTGAACTGCGGCCTGCGCGTGTCGTGGCTGTCGGCGGGACGCTGGCCGTTTCTGCTCAGGCGCTCACCGCAGTCCGCAGCGCGTCAGAGGGGATCGACACCGATCGTGTGTCGGGTGGGAATCGCGCGTTGACGGCTGCTGCGGCTGCTCGCCGTGTCCTCGGCGACGCGAGCGCTGCTGGCGATGTCACCTTGGTGGTCGCGAATGGCTGGAGCCCGTCCGATGTCGGTGTCGCTGCGGCGCTCGCTGCGCGCACACCTGGCGCTGTGGTCGCGTTCACCGCTACGCATGAGCTTTCTGCGGCCACCGCCGAGTTATTGGACGAGTACCGCGTTGGTCGCGTCATCGTCATCGGCGGCACAGCTGCGGTCAGTGAGTCTGTCCAAGCCGCCATCGCCGCGGCCGCTGTAGACGCGACGACCGATCGCGTGTCGGGTGGGGATCGCGCGTTGACGGCTGCTGCGGCTGCTCGCCGTGTCCTCGGCGACGCGAGCGCTGCTGGCAGTGTCACCTTGGTGGTCGCGAATGGCTGGAGCCCGCCCGATGTCGGTGTCGCTGCGGCGCTCGCTGCGCGCACACCTGGCGCTGCGGTCGCGTTCACCGCTGCGCATGAGCTTTCTGGCGCTACTGCGGAGTTGCTGGCTGAGTATCGCCCAGATCGCGTCGTCATCATCGGCGGCACGTCTGCGGTCAGTGACGCTGTACGGGACGCCATCGCAGCGGCTGTGCCCGTCGACGCCGAAATCGAACGCATTGCCGGTATGACACGCATCGACACCGCTGCGGCATCGGCCCGGTTGGCGCTACGCGAGTAGTGCGGGTGTGTTCGATCTGGTTCTGAGTGCGCGTATGCGGCACTGCCATTGGTGCTCAGCGGCCGAAACATCGACGCCGTCGAGGCTCACCGTCTGGGCGTCATCTGCGAGGTCGTGCCAACCGATGACCTCGACGGCCGCACCGCCGAGATGGCGGGCCAGCTCGCACGCATCGATCGACCCATGGCGCGGGCGCTTCGTCGCTGCCTACGCGCCGCGAATGATCTTCCTCTCGAGCACGGCCTGGCCACCGAGCACCGCTGGGCCAGCCTCGTCGCCGCTGGCGCAGACGCCTGAGGGACAGCAACTCTGCTGGTGTTCTTGACTGCCGCTCATCGTCACGTCGCCTGAGCGCGCAAGGCAGCCTGCGTGGGTGCCTGCTCCTGGGCGCGTGCGAGAACTCGTGCATGGTATCGCGATATCATGATCCCATGACAAAACAGACGACGGTCCGGCTGCCGGACGATCTGGCACAGGAAGCTGAGGTCGTCGCCCGCGTCCAGGGTTCGAGCATGAATCAGCTCATCGTCGACTCGTTGCGCGCCGAGATCGGCCGGGTACGCGCAGACGACGACTTCACCTCCACGGCGAAACGTCTGCTTGAGAGAGATCGCGAGCTGCTCGAGCGGCTCGCACGGTGACCAGGTATTTGAGCATCGCTGAGTATCTCTGGCTCGCCGAGCAGGTCACCGGAATTCAGGCTGAAGAACTATCCAGATCTGCCCGCATCGAATTGGCTGACTCGGCGCTGCACGCCCCGCAAGCGAGTTTCGGCGGGACGGATTTCTACCCGGACTTGATGGACAAAGCAGCGGTGCTCTGCTGGCGCTTGGCACGCAACCATCCGCTGCCAGATGGCAACAAGCGAGCAGCTTGGGCAGCACATGTCATGTTCATCGATCTCAATGGCGGACGCTGGGATCCCGATCCACCCGATGTCGACGACGCAGAACAGACAATGCTCGCCGTGGCAGCTGGGGACATCGACGAAGACTCCCTCGCAGCATGGCTCCGTGAGCGAGTCACATTCTCCTAGCAGGCCGCGCGGGGGTGACGGAGTGCGAGACGGGCGCTGCGTCTAGCGGGACACGACGCAGAACTCGGAGCCTTCGGGATCGGCCATGACGGTGGCGCGGAATCCGAGGTGACCGCCAGATTCGGTCTCGGTGCTGGCCGGCACGAGCACGGTCGCTCCAAGCGCCACCAAGCGGGCTACCTCGGTGCCCATGTCACCGGTGAACAGATCCAGGTGCGCCCGCAGCTTTGCTGTCTTGGCCTCGGGCACCCGCTGGATCGTCAGATGGTTGAGCATGCGAGCGCTGCCGCCTCCGTCGGACAGGGTGATGTAGGGACGGCCGTTGCCGACTCGTTGTGCGAACCCAAGGGCGGCCTGCCAGAAATCGGCAATTCGCTCGGGGTCGGCGCAGTCAATCGTTACGCCGACGGCCCGCAGCTGCGAACTCGTCTCAGTGGCGATTTCAGTGGTGTCGGGGGCCGATTCGCTCATGGCAGCGGAAGTTACTGCACTCGTTCGGTGCCCTCAGCGGCTGGCTTGGCGGGGTCGCAGACGAATCGAATCGCGGGAATCTCGACGTCCTCGAGCGATACCGAACAGCTCACGACCCAGTAGGGATCGAGCAGCCGCTGACCCCAGGCCTCGGCATCGAATGCGTCGATGCGGGCGGCGAGTCGCTCGACGCGGGACGGCATGTGATGGGTCTCGACCTGGACGAGCCGCAGTCCCAACGGGGTGTGCGCCAGGTTCATGGAGCCGACCTGCTGGAGGTCGCCAACTGACAGCGGATCAGGGTCGAGGGCACTCACTGCCAACATCGGCCCCGCGCCGTTTCGACTTGCGGTGCCGTCGCCCGCCTCGCCGCTGCGGGCGACCGTCAGGTCGACGCCGTCGTAGTGGCGGCGCAACGCCACCTCGGCGCGCTGTGCCGGGAAGCCGAGTTGCGACCGCAAGCCGTCGATGGCGTCTTGCGTGGAAGCTGCTGCACCGACACAGAACGTTCGGGCGCGGGCGCCGCTGCGGCACACGACTCGCACAAACGCGGCGCTGAACGCCCCCCAGGGAGAGTCGCCGACATCCCAGGCAACGAGCGACATTGCGGGCGGCACGATGGGATGCAAGCCGGGCGGCAGGACTTCTTCGCGGGCGCCGCGACGCAGCTCGGCGACCAGCGAGAGACCGGTGACTCCGCTCAGCGTGATCGGTTCGCTGCTGAACGCTTCGATCTCTGCCACGTTGCGCGCCAACTCGTCGATCGGCGCAGTTCCCGAGATCATCGGCTCGCCCCGGCGGGAGTCGACGAGCTGGCCGCATTCGATTGGCTGACGTCCGGAATGGTGGTCGGCGTCGCTACTGGCTGCGCCCGTTCGGCCGGGGTCTGGAACTGCGGGATGACCTCGGTCGCGAACAGTCGCAGGCTGTCGAGCACTTGTTCTTGGGGGATCATTTCCATGGCGTTGAGCAGGAAGTTGATGCCGGTGACGCCGACGTCGTCCCACTTGCGGATCGTGCGTATGAGGTGGTCGGGATCGCCGATGCCGACGCCTTCGGGAAGACCCTTGGCTGCACTCGGGTCGTCAGCCGCAGCAGCCCCGTTCGGTGCGGCGCGGCTGCGCAGCGCAGCGCCCGCGTTGCCGAGCGTCTGGTAGGCCCGGGTCGGGTACGCCTCGCGAGTGAAGTACAGGTGCGCGTTGGACATGCTGAACGCGCCCACCATCGGGAGACCCAGCGCGGCGGCCTGGCGATAGTCCTCGTGGCAATACAGGAAGTTGAGCGTGTGCACTTGGTCGTTCACGAAGCTGCCGACCGGATCGCAATCGGCTACTCGGCGGTAGTACTCGGCGGTGCGGCGTTCCTGCTCGGCGAACGGCGCAGCGCTCACGCCGAGGCATCCCAGGCCCCGCGCAGCCGCGTCCAACTCGGTGCCGGGCGTGGTGACCGTGACCCACATCGGTGGGTGTGGCGAGGCCGGTGCGTATTGCGGTGCGTAAGTCCTGAGGGGGCGGTGTTGGGGGGTCTGGAGTTTGCCGCTGGCTGGTTGTTCGGCGTGTTTGGCGACTGGCGGGGTGTGTGGTCGCTGTTGGGGCGTGTTGGGGCAGCCGGTGGTGTGTTGTGTTTGTCGTGCGTGCTGTTAGGCGGCCGCGAGTAGCGGGTCCGCTCGTCGCGGGGGTTTGTAGGCGAAGCGCGTGGCGTATGCGTCGATGTTGGCGTGGCGCATGTAGTGGGCGTACATCGCTGTGTCGTTCCAGGTCATCTGGAACGCGAGCAGGTTGAGGGCGTTTCGGGTCCTGCCGACGGAGCGGACGCGGCCGTCGATGAGTTGCCGCTTTTGTGTCGAGTTGTGGGATTCGGCGTCTTCGCGCAGGCCGAATACCTCGGGATGTTCCGGGCTGGATTCGGGGCAGACTCTGAGGTACACGCTGCGGCGTCGGCCCGTTTCGATTTCGCGTTTTTTGCTGTTGTGGCGGATGCGCGCCGTCGCGCCGGCGAGGTCGCCGGCGAGTGCGTGATCAGCGACCTGCCATTCGCAGTAGATGACCCGGGAGTTCTTGAGCCGGTTTCTCTGCATCTTGGTTCGGACCGTTTCGATGAGCCACTCGACGCCGTCGGCGTCGTGGACGCGCAGGCTGGGGGTGCCGTTGGCGACGTGGACGTCGTGGGCGGCTTTGGTGCCGTCGGCGAGTTCGAATGGCTGGTCGTGCAAGACCCGGACCTTTTTCCGTCCGCCGGGGTCGTGGCCTACTTTCCTGATGGGGATGTTCCCGTCGTCCTGGAGCCGGTCGAAGTCGGTGGCGTTGAGCCGCTGGTCGTATACGCACATCAGCGCCGCGTCGCTGAGCGAGGGGTTGTTGTGTTTGAGGTCGAGGACCATGTCGGTGAACATGTTCGCGTCGGTCTGGTGTGCGTGGCGCAGGCCGATGCCGAGGATGAGGCGGCCTTGTCGCTCGTCAGCGCGGGTGAGCAGCGTTACTGCCTCGTGGATCTGAGGCCCGTCGCTGCCGCTGCCGGTTGTGGCCTGTCGCCGATTGGAGTCGCAGATCTTGCATCGCACGTCGCCGCTCTCGGGGTCCTCGGCCCAGAGGTGGTGGTGGTGCGCGATGGCGTCTGGGTCGTGGCGGCTGTAGGTGACCTCGCCTGTGTCGGAGTCGACGCGTTTGTGCCGCGCGTCGAACCGGGTGGGCATCTGGGGGCCGTCGCCGTACACACCGTGCTCGGGGCTCACTGTGGGCCGCGAGCCTCCGCTGTGGCCGAACTGGCCGAGCGCGCGTGCATCGCGCACCGCGTGAGCGCTGATGATCCGGCCGAGCTCTGTGATCTGGTCGTCCCCGATGCAGCGTCCACGAAATCGGTAATATTTGTGGCGGTCGATCGCTTTGTCGGAGAGTTTCATCTCGGGATGGTCCCGGCCCATGCTCTCGACGACGCTGCGGGCCTCGTCCCAGTTGGTGAGCCGTGCGAGGACGTCGTCGGAGGGGCGCAGGCCGCCGGCGATGTCGCTGAGCAGCCAGAACAGCGCCCACTCGGCGATGGTGTGCTCGCGGGGGCGGCCCTTTTTCGGGCACGTCGCGACGTGCCCCACCAGGTACGCGACGCAGGCCCAGAACGCCCCGGACGACACGGCCAGCAACAGCCGCTCGAATTTGTCGATTTTCTCCCTCTCGCCGGTGACGCGGCGCTTCGCGGGCGGGCGTGGCGGAGCGGGTTTGTCGATGTCGGTGACGCGTATCGCCGGTCCGTCCGCGTAGATGTTGCGAAATCCGCCGTCAGCCATCGTCGTGCTGCCACCTGTAACGCAGCGCTGCTGCTGTGGTGTCCAGCGAAACGGCCCCGAGGAAACGCGCGGCCGCGGCGATCCCGTCGGTTTCGAGCACACGGCGGGCCGTGGTCAGCCGGATCGACCGCGCTTTCACACCGGGGCGTCCCCGCAGGCCTGTGTCGCTCAGAACACCGCCCAGGCGCACGGTGATCGAGTGAGCGGCGCGTGCCGGATCGGCGTCGGTGCCGACGCACAACCGGTCTGTGTCGCTCAGCGGCTCGTAGCGCCGGTTGGCGAAAAAGCGTTTCATCATTTCCGCGGACCACGCGTCGAGGGGGTTCAGGCGCGCCGCGGGCCCGCCGAACGCGATCGTGGCCGCGTCGAGGTCGACGTCGGCGAGGCGCAACGCGGCGATCTCGTTGGCGGTGCCGCCGCTGGACGCGGCGGCCACCAGCACGCCCAGCCCCGACCACGCGAGCGCTGACTCGGCCCGGTCGCGCACCAAAGCGGCCTCGTGGTCCGTGAGCGGGCGAACCGACGTGAAATCGGTCGCGGGCGCGATGCGCTCCCCGATCATCGCCCGCGGGTCGATCGGCGCTCCCAGATCAGCTGCCGCGGTGCACAGCGCCATCGCTGTCAACTGCCGGTCACGAGCCGTCGCCTGGCTGACCCGCTTGAAGACGTCGCCGCGGCCGGGCCGGGCCGTCCAGCACCACCGCGTGGTCAGCGCAGCGTCAGGGTCAGCCCACGTCCGCGCGTCGTTGACGGCCCAGAACCTGAACAAACGCGAACCGTCGGTCATGATCTTGCGCGCGGTGGCTTCGTTCTTCGCGTAGCGCCGATTCAGCTCCGCGAGCACCAGTGGCTCCCACGCAGCCAGCGACTCGTCGCCGGCCACCGACAGCTCCCAGCCAGACATAGCGATGCTCAGCCGCTGCGCGAATCCGCCGCGAGGAGCGGCATCGTCGAACAGCGGCGGTTGGCGTGCGCCGGGGAGCGGTCCAGGGTTAGAGTGCAATTTGGCCTTCTGGGTCTGTCCGCGGCGCCGATTTCTTTGCGGGATTGGGCGCCGCGGAAGCGCGTGCAGATGCCTCCACGATGGCGGCTCCCCGCACGCGACCCGGCCGCGCGGCGCTCGCCGACAGCGCCGCGCGGCCACGCCGGACCGCGAAAGGCCAGCAAACACGGGCGTTTTGGCCGATCGCCGCGTGTTGCTGCCGCGATGAGGCCGATGGCGCGCCGCGGCCGCGCCACACACCCCAATTGCGTTCCCGGAAGTTCTGCATATGCAGATACTGTCGCAGGGGTGTGACACGGATCGCCGCCGCGGCCCGTTGCAGTGCGCCTCGGCCTTCGTTACCGTCGTCGCCTGTGGCCGACCAGCCCGCTGAGGGCCCCGCCAGCAAGTACACGCGCCTCGGCCTGCGCCGCCAGCCCCGCGACTACCTCAAAACAGGGCACGCCTGGCCCGATGGCCGCCTCGTGCGCGGCGCCCCCAAAGAAGCCATCCTCGTCCAAGAGCTCGCCAAACGCCTCGACAACGCCATAGACGGCAGAAACCTCGAAGAAATCGAACAGCTCAGCGGAGTCAACAAGACCTCCATCAACCGGCTCCAACGCGGCCAGTCATGGGGCACACTGCCAGTCATCGCCCGGCTCGAAACAACACTCGGCACAGACCTATGGGGCAACGAACACCGCACACCCAAACGACCCCCACGATCAGCACCGCACCACGAACTGAGACGGAGCTGACTTCGTGTCGCTGGTAGCGGATGATCCGGTCGGCGAGGTGGCGATTGAGTGCGCGGCGAGCTCCGCGTCGGGTCTTGCCTTCGGTGGCTTTGCGGGGGAGACAGGCCACAGCGCCGGGCTGGCTGCGCTGTTGGGTGACCGACGCGAAGCAGAGCACCGCTGTTGATGCGGCGGTTGCCTCTCAAGTCGAGCCGGTGCTTGACCGGGTTGCCTGAGCCTTCGCCTGAAGACAAGGCGACGGCGCCGGTGCCGCTCCAGCGGGCGAACTTGGACTCGCGGTCGAACCGGTGCCGCCGTGCACAGGGTCGCCTGACGGGCTCGCTCGTCGCGCACAGCAGGGTGGCGAAACGGCGACGAGAACAATTCGAACACCGAACTCAGATTCAGTGTCGGCAGTCCTACGACACCGCCCTTCTCCCCCTAGATGATTAGTTCCAAGGTTTTAGTGGTCGTATGCGGTGAGTGAGCGTGCTGGTCGGGTGTGTCGGTAGGTCTCGTTGTGCCAGAAGGCGGCGGTGAGGGCGAGGAGGCGGGTGCCGATGCGCACGGCGATGCCGGCTTTGGTGCGTGCTTTGTGGCGTTCGAGGGTGAGCTGGCCTTTGAGGGTCTGGATGATCGATTCGATGATCTGGCGCAGGGGCCGCAGGAGTTTTGCGCCGGGACGTGGGGCCTCGGTTCGGGTGGCGGGGCGCAGCAGGGTGATGCCGGCGTTGTTGAGGTCGGCTTCGAATGCTTTGGAGCGGTAGCGGTTGTCGGCGATGAGGGTCTGGCCCGGCCGGGCGAGGTCGGCCGCGTCGATCATGTCTGCGCAGACGTCGCGTTCGTCGGCTTTCGCGCCGGCGAGCGCGAACGCGATCGGCAGACCTGAGGGTGTGGCGACAAGGTGCAGCCGCAGACCCCAGAACCAGCGGGAATGCGACGCGCAGTAGCCGTATTCGGCCCATCCCGCGAGGTCAGAGCGCTTTTGGGTCTCGCGGCTTCGGCCGCACTCGACCGGCGTGGAGTCCACCAGCCACACGTCGTCGTGCCACGAGTCGCACTCGCGTGCGAGGCATCCCATGACACCTGCGATCATGTCGCCGCTGCGCCGCAGCCGCTTGTTGTAGCCGTCGCGGTTCGGCAGATAGGGGAACCACGGACGCAGATGCGCGTGGGCGAAGCGCACGAACTGCGACTCGTTGTCATAGCCCAGCAGCGCAGAGATCACCGCCAGAGTGACCAACTCCGCGTCCGACAGCTTCGGGGCGAACCCCACCACAGGCCGCTCGGGAGCCCACCCAGGATTCTGCGCCAACAGGTCATCGATCCTCACATACAGTGCGGTCGCGAGGGTGTCCAAGTCCGGGTTCATGCTCCGGTCCTCCGAGATCGAGGTGTTGTTTCACACCCCGAGCTTGGACACCCTCACCCCACCACAGGTGGACCCGACCCCTTGGAACTAATCATCTAGCTCCGGGCCGCTGGGCTCAGTTGATCAGCTTCTCCATGCCTTCCCAGTAGGGGGCACGGAGCTTGAACTTCTGCAGCTTGCCGGTGGCGGTGCGGGCCAGCTCGTCGCGGAACTCGACGCTGGTGGGGCACTTGAAGTGCGACATCCGGTCGCGGCAGAAATCGATGAGCTCGCGCTCGGTCACTGCGTCGACTGCAGCGTCGATCACCACGAGGGCTTTGATGGTCTCGCCCCAGCGCTCGTCGGGCACGCCGATCACGGCCACTTCGGTCACCGCCGGATGGTTGAACAGCACGTCCTCCACCTCGATGGAGGACACGTTCTCGCCGCCGGTGATGATCACGTCTTTCTTGCGGTCCGAGATCGTGACGTGGTGCTCTGCGTCCATCGAGCCGCCGTCGCCGGTGTGGAACCAGCCGTCGGTGATGGCCTCGGCCGTCGCTTCGGGCTGCTCCCAGTAGCCCTCGAGCACGACGTTGGCACGGGCCAGGATCTCGCCCTGGTTGTCGATGTCGATCGATTGACGCCGATCGCCGGGGCGCCCGCCCTGCTCAGCTTGCGGGCCTTCTCGTCGGGATCGAAGTCGTCCCATTCGGGGCGGCAGCGGTTCATGGTGAGCAGCGGCGCTGTTTCGGTCAGGCCGTAGATCTGGATGAACTCCCAGCCCAGCTCGGTCTCCATCCGTGCGATGGTGCGCGTGGGGGGCGGAGCGCCGGCCACCACCATCCGGACGCGTCCGCTGCCGGGGATCTCGCCCTCCCAGTCGGCTGCGGCGTCCAGCACTGCCGACACCACAGCCGGAGCGCCGCACATGAGCGTGACGCCGTGCTGGTCGATGCGGCGCAGGATCTCGGGGCCGCGCACCTCGCGCTGCACTATGTGCTTGCCGCCCATGCCGGTGACGGCGTAGGGCATGCCCCAGCCGTTGCAGTGGAACATCGGCAGCGTGTGCAGGTACACGTCACGGTCGTTGACGCCCGAGTGCCAGCCGAACGTGGTGGCGTTCACCCACAGCGCCCGGTGAGTCTGCTGCACGCCCTTGGGGCGAGCAGTGGTGCCGGAGGTGTAGTTGATCGTTGCGGTGACGTCCTCGTCGGGCGTCCACGGTGCCGGCTCGACCCCGGTGGCGTACATCTGGCTGTCGGCGTCGGTGCCCATCACGACGAAGCGCTCGATATCGATGTCCTTGCAGGTGTCCTCCATCGAGGGATCCACCAGCAGCATCGTGGCGCCGCAGTGATCGACGATGTAGCTGATCTCGTCGTGGCTGAGGCGGAAGTTGATCGGCACGAAGACGCGGCCGTAGCCCGACACGCCATAGAACGACGTCATGAGCCGTCCGGCGTTCTGGGACACCATCGCGACCCGCTCACCGTGCCCGATGCCCAACTGGTCCAGCTTGGCGGCCTGGGCACGCACCAGCTCGCCGAACTGGGCGTAGGTGATCTCTCCGAGCCCGCCGCCGGGCGCCTCGGGTTCGTCGGCTAATGCCACCCGGTCCGGGTAGACGTTCTCGGCCCGGTACAGGAAGTCGGAAACAGTAAACGGAACCTTCATGTCGTCCCCTCAGTGTCGTGCGTCGTTGTGGGCCGTGGTCGTTTATTCGCTCAGCCGCCCGCCAGCGGGGTCTCCCCGGCGGTTCGGCCGCGCCAATTCTAGAACGCACCCTGCAATTCCTTGCCGCCGGGTTCGACGCGGGGCTATTCAAACCGATGCTGTTCGATCGGTTTGGGGACCATCCAAGTTGTCATCAGAACATCAGCAAGTGTGCATGATACTTTATCTATGTGTCATTCTTAGTGTTTTAGTGTCCGGGGTGGGACGGCACCGACGATCTCGGCTGTCTTGGGTCGGTGTGGGTCCTGCTGCTGTTGGCTTGGAATTCGGGGGGGTTGGGGTGTTGGATCGTCGGTTGGGTTTGAGGGCTTGTGTTGTGGTTGTGGTGTTGTTGTCGGTGTTGGTGCCTGTGGGGGGTGCGGGTTCTCAGTCGGCGCCGGTTGAGGGCGGTGTGAGGCTGGCGTTGGCCAATGGCGGGTCGCCGTCTGATGTGGGTGCTGGGGTGGGTTTGGTGGCCGGGGGTGTGGTCGATGCGTTGGTGGTGGCTGATTCGGTTGGTGCGCTGGGCGAGGGCGCGGCTGGTGTGGTGTCTTCGGTGCTGCCTTCGGGTGTGCTGGTGGTGGGAGGTGAGGCGGCGGTGTCCGATGGCGTGGTTGCTCATCTGCGCGTGCTGTCGCCTGGTGTTGTGGTGGAGCGGCTGTCGGGCTCGACGCGGGTGGGCACCGCTGCGGTGGCGGCGCGTCGGGTGCTCGAAGCCGGTAGTTCTGGTGTGAGGGTGGCGTTGGCGAGCGGCTGGTCGTTGGCTGATGTGGGCGCGGCGGCGTCGCTGGTGGCGGCGGGCGGCGCTGACGCGGTGCTCTACGGGAACCCTGAAAGCCTGGGCGACGAGACCGCTGTGGTGCTCGCCGATTACCGTCCGACGCGGATCGAGTTGGTGGGCGGCCCCGCGGCGCTGTCCGAGCAGGTACGCGCCGAGGCGGTCGCCGCGGCCGGCCCTCAGGCGGCGTCGCGGCGGCTGTGGGGCGCGACGCGCACACAGACCGCAGCGCGTGTGGCGCGTGTCGCGGCCGGGGACTGTGTGGCTGCTGCGGTGATCGCGAACGGATGGTCACCCCCTGATGTGGGCGCGGCTGCTGCGCTCGCGGCCGCGTGGGGCAACAGCGTCGTGCTCTACGCGCAGTCACCCGACGACCTCGGCGACGCGGCCCGCCAGGCCATCGCCGACATCGCCCCCCAGGCCATCACCCTGGTCGGCGACACCGACGCCCTCGCCGAAACGCTCCGAGACGCCCTGCCCGCCGGCCGCAGCGCGCAACGCCTCGCCGACCCCCACCAGACCGCACGCCGAGCACTCACAGACCCACCCCACAACTGCACCAACACCGGCAGCGGCGACAGCAGCGGCAGCAGCAGCGGAGGCGGCGGAGGCACAGGCGGAGGTACAGGCGGCGGCAGTAGCAGCGGCGGCACACCGGTTACGACACCAGTTACGACGCCGGTCACGACGCCGGTCACGACGCCGGTTACGACGCCGGTTACGACGCCGGTTACGACGCCGGTTACGACGCCGGTTACGACGCCGGTTACGACGCCGGTTACGACGCCGGTTACGACGCCGGTTACGACGCCGGTTACGACGCCGGTTACGACGCCGGTCACGACACTGCTGAGGCAAGTGTCGGTGATGTTCACAGCGCCGTCGTACACGGCGACCGAGGGCGGCACGGCGGCGACGGTGGAGGTGCAGCTGT
The DNA here is from genome assembly GCA_965226645.1 of Candidatus Poriferisodalis sp. GTDB lineage: Bacteria > Actinomycetota > Acidimicrobiia > Acidimicrobiales > Poriferisodalaceae > Poriferisodalis. The sequence continues at coordinate 317,081 of CBDDDL010000002.1, read as the reverse complement.
CAGCGGCGCCTGGGCGGCCGCTGGAGGTGCCGCTGAAGGTGTCGTTCGGCGGGTCCGCCACCGCTGATGACCTCACGGCGCCCCTGCCCACGACAGTGTCGTTCCTTGCGACCGAGATGTCCAAGAGCTTCACGGTGACGGCAACCGACGACGAGTACGACGACGACGGCGAATACGTCGCGCTCAGTTTCGAAAATCTGCCGACGGGCGTCAATGCAGGCACCCAGAACACAACGACCGTGACGCTCGCCGACGACGATCCCGTGTGTCGTTCGGACAACGACAACAACCCTATTCCTGTCAGGGTTTCTTTCGTGACTGCGCGCATCAATCTGGCCGAGGGAGACTCCGCCATGGTGACTGCACGGCGGTCCGATGCCACCACGCGCACTCTGATGGTGCCGGTAGAAGTCATCCCTTGGCCGGAGTCCGGCCGCGGCCCTGACCCGGCCGATGTCTCATTGTCGGTGGAAGCAATTACGTTTGAGCGCTGCCAGGACAGGGCAACGTTCTCGGTAACGGCTGTCGACGACAACGCACGCACCGATGTCGGCAATGTCGACATCGCCCTGGAGGAGTTTCGTCTACGGTTCGGCAATTTGGCCGTCAAGGTGTTACGGGACGACGGCAGTACAGTTGAGGTTTTTGTCACCGAAAAGCGGCAGACGGTGCAGTTCAGAAAGGACATCTACTTCGCTCACGAGGGGGGCGCCGATTCGTCAGGGGAAGTGACCGTCGAGTTGTCAATCGCACTCGAACGGGCTGTGACCGTGCCCATAGTTGTGACTGCCCTCAGTGGCGGTGCAACGCTATCGGATTACATCGAACCGCCGCGGTCCGTTACCTTCGCCGTGGGCGAAACCCAAAAGACCTTCACCGTCACCGACACAAGTACCGATGACGACATCGACGATGACGGAGAAAGCATAGAAATCGGATTTGGAACGCTGCCCCCGGGCATCAACCTCGGCACCACCGATTCCGCCGTAATCAACATCCGCGACAACGACTTTCCGCAATTGACGGCTCGCTTCGACGCTCCGATGTACACGGCAACTGAAGGCGGAGATGATGCAACTGTGACGGTGAGGCTGTCCGCAATACCCGAGCGAACGGTGCTGATCCCGATTGGGCTCCAGCTGGAGGGCGTTGGGCTCCAGCTGGAGGGCGTCGCGTCGTCCGACTACTATGAGTCTTCTTTGCTTGACAACGACTACTTACAGTTCAAGGCGGACGAAACGGTCAAAACATTCACGGTGACAGCAATAGACAACCTCATCTTCAATGGGGGCAAGTATCTATCTCTCCAGTTCGGGGGGCATGAGAGCCGCATCCAAGAAATGAGCAACGAACGGATCTCTCCCTATGACATGTCGACTGCTAGGCGTATCAATCTCGTTGATGACGAGCCCCAGGAAGTCACCGTGCAGTTCGTTGACGCCACTGCCGAGGTCGAGGAGGGCGGCGACTCGAAGACGATTACGGTCGAGCTTTCGGAGGTTCCTGAGCGTCAGTTTGACGTGGAGATAGAAGTCAAGCCGCTCACCACTGCGAGCGCCGAGGACTTCACCGGCTACCGAAACGTAGATACGATAGACGCCGAGGAAGGTAGACAGACTCAGCAGATCTACTTGCCGACGACACTGACGTTCGAAGAAGGCACGAAGACACAGACGTTCGAATTGAAAGCGATCGACGACCGGCTCTACGAGCCTGGTGACGATGAGTCCTTCGTGATCGGGTTCGGCACTCTGTCTGCGGGCGTCACGGCGGCCGGAAACGACGAACTTACCGTCACTATCGTTGACAATGAACTTCAGCCGGTGACGGTGCAGTTCGCGAGTTCGACCTATGAGGCGTTCGAGGGCGGAGCTAATGCAACCGTGACGGTGATGTTGTCAACGATGCCCGAGCGCGAGGTGAGGGTGAAAGTGCGTCTCGCCACTTACGCCGGTAGCGATGCCATCCCCCCGGACCATTACAGCTTTGACCTGATGAGCCTGAAGCACGAGGTAGAGATCACCTTCGCAGCGAACGAGACGACGCAGACGTTCATCGTGAGAGCCGTCGAGAACAACATCGACTATGACGACGAGGTGATCGGACTGAATTTCTTTAAGTTACCTACGGACGTTTCAGCTGGCATTCAGTCACTTACCTATGTCACATTGATCGACAACGAACCGTCGTAGGAAGGTGCCGAAATGTTCGAATTCACCCATCGCTGCAATCCGATGACAAGGGTATTGCAGGTACGAAAGCCGAAACCCTTGACAATTGCCGCACTTCGACGCCCTCGATGCTTTGGAGCAGTGCTTGTCGCGTGCGCAGTAGCCGTGATGTCAGCGGGCGTGCCCGCTGCATCGGCTGCTCCCGATGCTGAGAGCGGGATCAACCGCGGTCGGGCGCTTGTGGTCGCGCTCGAATCGTCGCTGCCTGATGCAGGCGTGGCCGCCGCGCTGGTAGCCGCTGGTGCTGCTGATGCGGTGGTGCTGGCTTCGGGCCCGACATCGCTGGGTGATGCGGCGGCGGCGGTGGTCTCGCGTCACGCGCCCGAGATGCTGCTGATCGTGGGCGGTACGGCTGCATTATCTGCCGATATCGAAGCCGAGCTGAGCACCGCTGCTCCTGGTGCGTCATTGGAGCGGTTGGCCGGCGACGACCGCGTGGCGACTTCCGTGATCGCAGCGCGGCGGGCACTGGGCGCCAAGCGCGGCAAAACCATTGTGATCGCCAATGGCTGGTCGGCGGCGGATGTGGGTGTCGCTGCTGCGTTGGTTGCGTCGGGCGGAGCAGATGTCGTGCTGTACGGCGCCTCCGACGGACTCGCCGCCTCGTCGACGGAACTGCTGGACGCGCAGCGCCCGGACAGCATCGTGATCGTCGGCGGCACTGCGGCCCTGTCCGACGACTTCTCTGCCGCTGCGGCAACGGCGGCAGGCGGTGCTTCGGTGCAGCGTCTCGGCGGCGCAACCCGGGTGCACACAGCCGCCTTGGTGGCAAGAAGTGCGGCCGCGGATTGCGTCGAGGCTGCAGTGATCGCGAACGCATGGTCCGATGTTGATGTGGGAATCGCCGCTGGGCTCGTTGCGGCGTTGAATGACAGCGTCGTGCTCTACGCCCAGAGCGCTGACGACCTCAGCGCGACGACGCGCTTGGCGCTGAATCGCGTCAGACCGCAGATTGTGTTGTTCGTCGGAGACATCGACGCGCTTGCCGATTCCCTCAAGAACGACCTTGTCGCCGAGGGATTTCCGGTAATGCGCGTCAATGATGCAGCCGAGGCTGCCGCGCGTGCCCTCCAAGGGGGCCTCGACGCATGTGCCCACAGCAGCAGCGGAGGCAGCGCGAGTGGTGCCTCGGGCAGCGGTTCCAGCCGGTCTTCCGGTGACAGATCCGACGACGCGACTGTGTTCCCTCCGGACCCCGTCCCGCGAACGGACCCCGTCACGCCAGCGCACCAAGACAGCTGCCCGTCCGAGCCACCGGCTGATAGTGCCTTCGTATCGGGCACTATCACCTACAGGGAGCGGATTGAGCTGACGTCGGGCGCTGTTGTGACGATGCGGCTTAGCGATATCAGCCGTCAGGACTCCGCCAGCGTGGTTATTGCGGGGTGCACCATCACCAACCCAGGCCAGGTGCCGTTCGACTACGTGGTGCCCTACGCCAGCAGCGACATCGACACGAGGAACCGGTATGCGGTGTCAGCGAAGATCACCGAGTCCGACGGCCGGTTCGCATTCATCAACGACATTTCAGGCGACGTGATCACCTACGGCCACTCGACACGCGAAGACTTGACGCTCAAGATGGTGGTGCCGCCACCGGATCTGGTGCCCGAAGGCTGGACTTCGAGCGATCCCCGACGAGTCGAAGCTAATGTCAACATCTACACAGTCGAGATTGTCTCGGTATCCGGCCTCTTCGTAGAGGTCACGCACCGCGCCTCGAGCACCGGTGGCTGCCACCACATCGGCAAGGAGGAGATCACGATCGACGGCACCGATATTGCCGTCACGGTGACTGCACTCGTCCCGAGCCCGACGCCGTGGGCGCAGGACTGCACTGGCCGCGATGTCACGCTCACAGCGGAATTGTGGATGACGCGGTTTCCGCTGAGGTCTGGCGAGACCTACACGGTCAACGTCAACAGCGGCCAGCGCGTCCTCACGTTTACCTGGTCCAGATTCGGATGTGTCGATTGTGACCAACCGACGACCGTCCAGTGAACCGCTCTGGGACGTTCCTATAGATGTCAAGTGCGGGTTGTGAGGGTGGAGAGGTCGGCTCGGAGTGTGCGGTAGAGCTCTCGGGCGACGAAGCGTTTGAGGCAGCGGATGGTTTCTTTTTTGGTCTTGCCTTGGGCGAGGCGGCGGTCGGTGTAGCTGCGGGTTCGTTCGCAGTAGCGGAGCCGGACGATGACGATCATGTGCAGAGCGCGGTTGGCGTCGCGGTTGGGTGCGAAGTTGAGTCGGTGACGCTGGGTGCGCCCGCTCGATGCGGGGACCGGCGCGGCTGCGCACAGGTGAGCGAACGACGCTTCGGAGCCGAGCCGGTCGATGTTGTGGCCCGCGGCGACGAGCAGGGTCGCGGTGTGGTGAGTGCCGCATCCCAGGCGTGACAGCGTTGTGGGTGCTGCGGCGGCGACGAGCCGGTCGAGCCGGCGACCGAGCTCGTCGGCCTCGGCGCCGAGTTGGGCGATGCGACGCCCGAGGCTGCGCAGTGCTGGGTTGGCGGCCTGGGCGGGATCGGCGAGACGGTCGGTGTCGGGCCGCAGTCGGGCGCACACGGCGGCTTTGCCCTCGAGGGTGCGGCGGGTGTCGAGCTGCTCGCGCAACGCAGCCGGAGCGGTGACGAGCAGGTCGCCGAGCTGACACAACGCGGCGGAGCGGGCCTTGACGGCGCTGTTTCGGGTCACGTTGAGCTGGCGGATCGCCTCGACGATGCCGGTGGTGTCGGTGGCGGCTGCGGTCGCTTCGCCCGAGAGCACCTTGCGCGCAGCGGCCTCGGCGTCGATGGTGTCGTTCTTGGCGCGACGCGAGCGCAGATGCGGGTGCGGCTGGTTGATCTCGATCACCCCGCAGCCCTGATCGATCAGCGACCGGGTCAGGGCCGCGCCGTAGGATCCGGTGGACTCGACACCGACCGTGGTGATCGGGCCGAACGACGCGAGCCATGTGTGGGTCAAGCGGTAGCCGGCACGGGTCGCCGGGAACGACTGAGTGCCCAGTATTCGGCCGAGCGGGTCGAGCGCCGCCACGACATGGAAGTCGGTGTGGCCCTCAATCCCGCCGATCACCGCCTGTTGTGGATCTGGCATGCTGTTGTCCTTCATCTCGGAGCGGCTGGCGTGCCGGGACGGGACGGACATAACAGTGATGAGGCATCTGTTTGCGCAGGTTCCTATGAGGTCACGTCGCTCGTTCCGGACCGGCCGCAGCTGACAAGTCCGAGGAGCGGGCCGGCGACATCGACGCGTCCCAGGCAAGGCACCCACAACGCGCAGGGCCAGTTTGTTGGCAAGTCAGATGTCGACGGCCCGCTCCCCGCGCACATCTTCACTGTTGGTTGGAGGCTCCTGATCTTGGATACGAGGATGGAGTCATGCCACATGAGATGTCGCCTGGGAAGCCGACGACGCGTCGGTACAGCGAGGCGGAGTCCGAGCGTGCTGTGCGTCAGTTTCGTAAGGAGCTGGGCACCGATCACGGGACGGCGGGGCGGGTCGCGGCCCAGTTGGGGATCGGGGTGGAGTCGCTGCGGTCGTGGGTGCGCCGGGCCGAGGTCGATGCGGGGGTGCGCCCGGGTGTGAACAGCGAGCAGGCTGAGCGGATCAAGGCGTTGGAGCAGGAGAACCGGGAGCTGCGGCGGGCGAGAGAGCGAGCAAAACTCGCGCATACGCTATGCCCCATCGCCAAAAATCCGTTTCGCTATTCCAAAAATCCGTTACAGCCCGCTCATCGCGGACTCCAAAATCGTTGCAATCTCAACGATTTTGGACTTACGCACCGACACCGGTGTGGCTCCTGGAAGGGCTTGGGGATCACGTTGCGGGCCGGCATCTCGAAGCGGGCGCCCTCCCAGCCGAAGTCGTCTTCGGTCCACATCTTCGGGATCACCCGGACGAATTCGTCCCACGTCTTCTTGGTGTCGTCAGGGTCGGCGCAGAATCCGCCTAGCTCGGTCCAGGTGCTCGAACGTGCCGTGCCCAGTTCCAGACGGCCGTTCGAGATGATGTCGAGCGCCGCGGCTCGCTCAGCGACTCGAATCGGATTGTTCATCTCCGGTACGCAGACCACGGCGCCGTGGCCCACCCGGATGCGCTGGGTCTGCGCGGCGACCGCCGTCAGGAACACCTCAGGCGCAGGGCAGTGCGAATACTCCTCGAGGAAGTGGTGCTCCACCGCCCAGACGTGGTCGAAGCCCAACTCGTCGGCCAGCCTGCACTGCTCGAGGGCGTTGTGGTACGTCAACCACTCGTTGGCTCGGCTGAAGGGCCTCGGCACCGACAGCTCGTAGAAGATCCCGAATTTCATCGCGCAGTTCTAGCCCAACGCCGCTGACGTCTCCCGGTGAGCGTCGTCGGCGCCCCGTGGGCTCAGATGTCGATGCGGTAGAGCTCGGCGGCGTTGAGCGACATGATCCGCTCGACGTCGTGGAGCGGAATGCCCTCGAGCGCCTTCACGAGATCGTGATCGTCGCGCGGGTACAGACATGTCGGGTGCGGAAAATCGGTCTCGAACATCAGCGACTGCGCGCCCAGGTACTCAACCGTCGGTCGCACCGTGGACCGTTCGAACCAGAAGCAGCCGTAGAACTGGCGTCGGAAGTAGTCCGAGGGCAGCATCGACAGCTCGGCAAGCTCGTTGGGCGCCGTCTCGTGCATCTGGTGATCGAGCACTTCGAGGAAAAACGGCAGCCAGCCCACGCCGCTCTCGACCGAAACAAACTTCACATTGGGGAACCGCTCTGGCACGCCGGAGTAGATCATGTTGCCCACGACCCGGGCGTTGCCCATGAACAGGTTCGCCGAGCCGACCGCGAGACGGCGTTCGGGCCCAAATGACGGCCACGGCGCCTTGCCGTAGTAGTCAAGGTTGCCCTTCGACGACCCGATGTGGAAGTTCACCGGCATCGCCAAGTCCGAGCACACCTGCCACACGGGATCCCAGTGCGGCATCGCCATGTCGGGCAGGCCTGCCTCTTCGGGGTTGGAGCACGTCACGATGCCCCGCAAGCCGTTTGCGTGACAGCGCTCGATCTCGCGCACCGAAGCGTCAAGATCCCACCAAGGCAGCAGCGCCATGCCGAACACTCGCTGGCCGCTGGCCTCCTGGAACTCAGCCAATGCGTCGTTGTAGATCTCGACCGAGATGATGCGCAGCGCATCATCCGGCGACTTCAGGAAGTTCTGGTTCCCGAAGCCAGCAACGTTGGGATACATGATCTGCGCTTCGATGCCGAGTTCGTCGAGCATCGCAACCCGGGCCTCGGCGTCGTAGCTGGCGCGGTGAACCATGTCGTTGTCGAAATCGAAGAACACCGTTCCGGTGACCTTCTCGCCGTCAGGACCGACGACCGACGACGCGATCGGCAGGCCGATCGGGATCGAGTCGTCGAACCACCAGCGGCGCTTGCCGTCCTTGGTGGTCATCCGCGGAACCCGGTCTCGGTACTTCGCGGGCGCCCGCGACGTCCACAGGTCGTAGGGCTCGGACCAGTGGCTGTCGGTGTCGATGATCTTGAGGTCGTCGAGGATGGTGCCAGCCATCGCGATGCTCCGTTGGGGGTTGGTGTGTCGGGAGTGAGCCGGTGCGATGAAGCGCGCTCAGCCCACCGGCGGGACGGTTACCGGACGCTCGCCGAACTCGGGGCGCTCGGTGCGCGTCTTCTTCAGCTCCCAGAAGCCGTCCACGTCCATCATGGCGATCATGCCGTCCCAGAGCTTCAGGGCATCGGCACCCTTGGGCGCCCGCGTGATCACCGGGCCGAAGATGCCGACGCGCTCGCCGTCGCTGCGGTCCAGAGCGATGATCGGCGTGCCGACGTCGGTGCCGACGAGCGCCAAACCTTCGTCCATGCGCGTACGGATCTCGGCGTCCCACGACTCGTCAGTTGCTGCTTTGGCGTGCTCGGGGTCGATCCCCAGTTCCTCGAGCGCCTTCGCGATGTCGAAATCGCGGTCGCCGTCGTGATGGATGCGGCTCGCAAAGTCCCAGTAGACGCCGAACACGGCATCGTCGCCCTCTGCGGCGCGGATCGACTCCATCACCCGCAGTTGCCCGTGGGTGCCCACGACCGCGTCGTAGTACGGACTGTCAGTCGGCGGATTGTTCTTGAAGAGCAGGCTGATCGGCTGCCACTTCACATTCAGGTTGCGCTTGGAGGCGACTTCGTCGACGACCCACCTGGCCGTCACCCAGCACCAAGGTCAGATGGGGTCCACCCAGAACTCGATGTCGTTGGTCGCGGCCTCCGCGTCAGTGCCCGTGTCAGTTGCCATGCGGGCAATCTACCCGTGGTGTGTGACGCGTATCTGTGGGCAGCAGGCGGATTAGGACGACGCGGGCATTCCAAGTCGCGCTTCCGGCTACATCGATGTGCCGTCGGGATGCTTGTAGTCGCGGCTGATGTGGCCTTCGTCGCAGAGCGCCTGCCACTCGTCGTCGTCCATGCCGAGGAGTCCCCGGAACACGTACTCGTTGGCGTCGCCCAGGATGCCGATCGGCCTCCATGGCATCTCCGGTCCATCCCACCGCCACTGGCGACCCGGGAAGCTGTGCCAGCCCTGCTCGACCGAGCCGTTCTGGCGGAACCAGCAGCGGTCTGCAATGTGCGGATCCGTCCGAAGTTGTGACTCGCGCAGCACTTGACCAGCCGGTACGCCGGCCGCTTGGCATTGATGGAAGACCTCGGCTGAGGTGAGCTGCTCAGTCCAGGCGGTGATGCGGGCGTCGATCTCGTCATGGTGAACCATGCGGCCTTCACGCGCGGCCAGCCGTTCATCTGATGCGAGGGGCGGCGCGCCGTCGCCGGCCGTCCGATCCAACAGCGCTGCGAGCGACCGCCAGTCGGCGTCGTTCTCGCACGCGATGACCGCCCACTCGTCGTCCTGGTCCGGCCGAGCCGGATCCACGGCACAGCGGTAGCAACCCTGGGGTGCACGTGCGATGGACCGATTGCCGAGCGGCTGATGACGGGTTCCGTTGGCCGCAGCGTCGATGAAGTACTCGCCGATGTGCTGCATGACGTTTTCTGACTGGGAGAACTCGATCAGTTCGCCGATGCCCGTTCCTCCGCCCCCATCGGCGCCGTCCCGGCGGGCCAGCACTGCCAGCACGGCGAACGCAGCCGTGGCAGCGCTGGCGGGATCCATGTGGAAGACCGACGTCAGGCTTGTGGGGTCGTCGTCGGCGTAGCCGCGCAGCCCGGTCAGCCCGCACATCGCCTCGAAATTGGCGCCGAATCCCAGCCAATCGGCCGACGGGCCGTTGAGGCCCATGGGCGGCATCCGCAGCATGATCACCCGAGGGTTCGCTGCGTGGACCGTCTCCCAGTCCATGCCCAGCTTCGCCAGCACGCCGATGGAGTTGTTCTCCACGATCACGTCGACGTGACCTAACAGCCGTTGCAGCGTCTCGCGGCCCAGCTCGGTGCGCGGGTCCAGCGTGCAGCTCAGCTTGCCCCGGCCGTGCGAGCTGAACATGTTCTGCCGGTTCCACGGCCGCGGTCCCGGATCGTTGTCGGGGTAGCCGGACAGCGGCCCCAGCTCGTGAACAATCTCGGAAGGCGGACGCGCCATCAGGCCCCGCGTGGCGGTCGGGAAGACGAACGGGTTGTCGACCCGGATCACCTCCGCCCCGAGATCGGACAGGTACATCGTGCAGCCGGGGCCTGCCCACACCACCGTGAGGTCCAGGACTCGGATGCCGTCGAGCGGCAGCCGCGGAGGCTCACGATCGGCCCGCGCATGCGAACCGGCTGAGCCGGCCGAGGCATCGCTTGCCGAAGCGTCGGGGGCTGAGCGTTCAGCGGCGCGGGCACGCGTAACAAAGTCGTGCTCGCCGAGCAACGGAGCCGGCGCCGGCACTTCGGGCCCAGCATCCGATGGCGAATCCGAGCCAGCGTGCAAGCGAAATGGCGCTGTGAGCTGGGTCACGGTCCCAGCCACCGGATGGGTGACGTCGACGAAGACACCGCGGGAGACGAAATGCTCGTCGTCGAGCACATCGACCGGTGCGGTCAGAGGCGTCACCGCCCACTTATGGACCTGCGCCGCCGCCGCCACGCTCGCCTTGGAATGGCTGAACAGCCACGGGTACAAGGCAGTCTCGACCATGTCGGGCAGGTCGGGATCGAACACCCACCGGGGACTCGCGAAGCGTTCGGCCAGCGAACTGCCGTCTTCGCCATCGCCAAGCCCCAGCCCGGCCGCAGCCAGCGTCTGCACCATCCGGGGCACCCACGTGGGGAGCGTGAACACGAGCGCCCAGCCATCCGTCACGGGGTAGAAGCCGACGGGCGATGCCCGCTGAGGCTGACGGGGCTCGCGTGCCACATCGGTACCGGTGTACGCCTGGTAGATGAGGTACGAGCTGCGCCGGTCGATCGTGCCCGCTTGTGCCTCGAAGGCTGACACGTCCACATGTGCAGGCCGTCCGCTGCGCCGGCTGATGAGGTACGCAGCCAGCGTTGGCACGGCCGCCAGATTGCCGACCTGATACGAGGTGACATCACCGCTCAGCTTCACCGGCTCGCGCTCGTCGATGCCCGTGCCCCACATCGGCCCGCCCATCGCGTACGTGACGATGTCGCTGCCCTGATAGCCGGCCTCCGCATACGGACCGGACTGGCCGAACGGCGTGATCGAGGACAGCACGATGCCAGGGCGCAGACTGCACATCGTCTCGTAGCCGAGCCCGATGGCATCGAGGTGTCCAGGAGCGAATGACTCGATCACGATGTCGGAATCCGCCACGAGCGCCCGGATGAACTCGACGTCGTCAGCGCTCGGCGACGGCGTGCCGAGGTCGGCGATCACGCTGCGCTTGTTGGTGTTCAGGTGCAGGAAGAGCGGCGAGCGCTCCAGGCTGCCGGCCCCTGACGGCGTCCCTGAAGCGCCCCACGGACCGTGGCGCCGCGCCGGATCACCACCGGACGGCTCCACCTTGATGACGTCGGCGCCGTGGTCGGCAAAAAGCTTGCCCAGGTACGGACCCGAGATTCCTGTCGCCAGCTCTAATACCCGGATGCCTGCCAACAATTGGCTCACCGCTGCCCCCTCGTACGGCCCTGGCAGGGCCCACCCTGACGGCGCCAGTATTGCCGATTCCCAGTTTCGTTAGCCCGGCGGTCGGTCAGCCCATGGTTGCCAGCAACGGGGCCAGCGTGACGAGCAGCTCGTCTACGTCGTTGTCGCCGTCGATGCCGAGCAGGTTGGCAGTGATGGCGATGCCGAGGTCGAGCGCGGGCACATATGTAGCGATAGTGCGGAAGCCCGGCACGCCGCCGCCGTGAGAGTAGACCGTCAGACCCATGATTTCGTCGGTATTGATGCCCAAGCCGTTGTTGTCGGCGAGATCCGGATGGCCGGTCGTCATGAGGGCGATCTGGCTCGCATCGAGGACGTTGCCTGCGAAGAGGCCTCGGATCAGCAGCGCCACGTCGCCGATGCGCGCTTCGATGCCGCCGCCGGTCCACCCGGCGGAGCGGGCGAGCTCTTGGGGCATCGTGCCGATGTCGACGTAGATGGCGCCTTGGAGGGAGATCCGGTTGTCGCCGGTGAGTCCCTAGGATCGATCCGAGCACGGAGGCGAACGTGCCGCCGACGTATCCGTTCGAGGTTGGCTCGGGCGGGAACTCGCTGGGAGTCAGGTAGGTGTGCGACAGGCCAAGTCGATCGAACACCCGAGTCCGGATCTCATCGACGGCTGTGTTGCCGGTGACGGCTTCGATGAGCAAGCCCGCCGCGACGTAACCGGTGGTGTTGTAGTGGCGCTCAGTGCCCAGCTCGGCCACTGGTCCGTAAGCCGCAGCGAACTCCAGGATCTCCTCGGGCGCTATCGGTACATCCAGCCGTGACGCCGCAAGTTGGAAGAACCTCGGGTCGACGGCGAACTCCACGAAGCCTGAGGTATGCCCGAGCAGGTCCCGCACGGTGACCGCCGCGGCGTGCTCGTACCCCGGCGCCCAGTCGTCGCCCAGGTAGTGCGCGACGGGCACGTCGAGCTCGACCAGTCCCTCGGCGACGAGCTGCAATATGACTGCAGCGGTGACGGACTTGGTTACCGAGCCAATGCGGACGTGGTGATCGGGGGTCATCGGCGCGCCGGTGGCGAGGTCGCTCACGCCCCAGGCGAAGGCGACGGGCTCGGCGCCTCGAGAGCTGACGGCCAGCACGACGCCCGGAGCCCCGGTCTCGTCCATCCATCCCAAGACGGCAGCACTGAGCCTGAATCCACCGGTGTGTCGGGTGTGTGGGGGTTGCCGCGTCCGCGAAAAAGGCCTCCTGATCTGCGACGATTGTGATGTCAATACCCACATTCGTCTCAAAAACAGGAGGCACTTTTTGTGTCTGCATCATCGCGCAAGCTGGACCGGTTCGCAACGACCTTCGACCATGAGGGTTTGGTGGCCAACGCGGGCCTGATCCTGGCGGGAACGCTGATGGCCCGTTTGGGTCTGTCGGCGCTGATCGAGCGGTGGGTGCGCACCGGTTCGGCGAACCCGGGCCCGAAGATTCTCACAGTGGTCGCCGCGATGGTCGCGGGCGCCACCCACATCGATCACGTCGAGATGCTGCGCGCCGGACGCACCGGGAGGGTGCTGGGGTTCCGCCCGATGGCGCCGTCCACGGTGGGGTCGTTCCTGCGGACGTTCACGTTCGGCCACGTCCGCCAGCTCGAAGCGGTGCTGTCGCGCACGCTGGCGCGTGCATGGGGGCTGGGCGCGGGCCCCGGCAAGGCGCCGCTGGTGGTCGATCTGGACTCCACGATCTGCGAGGTCCACGGCAAACAAAAGCAAGGAGCCGCGTACGGCTACACCAGCGTGCTCGGCTATCACCCGCTGCTCGCTACACGCGCCGACACCGGCGAGGTGCTCGGCGCCCGCATGCGCAAAGGGTCCGCGGGGTCCTCGCGAGGCGTGGTGCGCTTCGTCGACGAGCTCGTCGCGAACCTGCGACGCGCCGGGGCTGTCGGGCCGACCACGGTGCGCGCCGACTCGGGATTCTGGTCATGGAAACTGATCGACCGCCTCGACGCCCACAACATCAAATGGTCGATCACCGTCGCCCTCATACCCGCTGTTCGCGCTGCGATCCAAGCGATCCGCGACGACGCGTGGGCCGACATCGCCTACACCAAAGGCGGCCACGCCCAAGTCGCCGAGACGACCTATGCCACCGGCCGCGGCAAACAGAAACGCACCGTTCGCCTCGTGGTGCGCCGCACCCGCCTCACCGAGGGCGCACAGCAACAGCTGTGGCCCGACTGGCGACACCACGCATTCATCACCAACACCGAACACGACACCGCCGAAGCTGACCGGTTCCACCGCGCCCACGCCGTCGTCGAGCTCGCCATCCGCGACCTCAAAGAAGGCTCCGGCCTCGAACACGTCCCGCTCCCGCCGCACCCGACTCGTCGCCCTCGCCGCCGTAGCAGTCAACCGCTCCGGCACACCCACCTCAGGCCACTACAGCGCGAACTGCGCATGGCTCGCATGCGCAGCGCTCGCCCACAACATCGGCCACTGGACCACAGCACTCGCGGGCGCGTCGCCGGCCACGAACCGCTCCCGCCGCACCCGACTCGTCGCCCTCGCCGCCGTAGCAGTCAACCGCTCCGGCACACCCACCCTGCGATACCCCGCCCGCTGGCCCTGGGCCACACAATTCACAACCACACTCGCAGCCCTGCGAGCCCTGCCCGGACCCTCAGGCTGACCCCGAACCCCCCGGAACCGGCGCCCCCACACAAACCCAGCGCCAACACAACCCAAACCACACCCCCACCCCTAGCCCAACACGCCCAAACACACCAAACCACACCCCCAACAACCCGACACGACCCCCAACCGCCACCGACCCGCGAACCCCACGCTCACCAAAGGCCAATCGGTGGATTCAGGCTGAGCGGGTCGACAGACTCGTCGTCCGGCTCAGCGGCGACTTCGGGTTCGCTCGCGGGTGCAGCCGTCGTCGCTGGTGCCGCGACAGTCGTCGGAGCCGGCGGGTCCGTCGCCGGGATCGGCGCACCGGTGGTCTCCGGCGGGGCCGCAATCGCCGGAGCGGCAGTCGTGGTTGGAGCCGCTGCTTCGGTGGTCGGCGCCTGGGTTGTTCCGTCGCTCGCCGTGTCCGGCGAGGTGTCATCGGTGCTGCTGCACGCGGCTACCAGCAGGACGAGACCCAGCAGGGCGGACGCGAGTCGCTTCATGCGCGAAGCGTACGGATCTGTGCAGGGGGCGGGCGAGTCATCGGCGCAGGCTGTGGGCAGACTGTGTCGCTGCTTGCGCCCCGTATGGCGCGCTGGCAACGACACCTGCGAGTATCTGGCTTGATCTCTGCCCGTGCGGGCCACAGGGGGCTGTTGTGAATCTTGGAATGCTGCTCTTCATGCCAGCGACCATTGCTGGCGAACAGGTCATCTTGATCGATACCTCGCTGGAGGCCGGCGACGGCACCGCACGCGAAGTCACGTATCAGGAGCTGCTCGACAACGTGTCTCGCACCGCAGGGATGCTGACGATGCTCGGCGTCGGTGTCGGCGACCGTGTCGGCATCTTCGCCACCAACAGCGTCGAGTGCGTGGAAGCCATATTCGGCGGAGCGTTCGTCGGCGCCACCGTGGTGCCGATGAACTTCCGCGCCGGCGCGGAGGAGACGGCTCACCTGCTGAGCGACAGCGGCATCAGCGTGCTGTTCACCGAGTCTCGTTACAGCGACCTGATCGAGCAGAACAAGCCCGCCGACCTCGAGCACGTGTATCTGCTGGACGATCCGTCGTCGTATGCCGCCGCCCGTGACGAGGCTTTCGAGTTGCCCGTGCCCGAAGACGTCGACTCCGACGGTCTGTGCACGCTGCTGTACACCAGCGGGACCACGGCCATGCCCAAGGGCGTGAAGCTGACCAACGGCGCCATCACCGGCTACGTGATGGGCACCAACGACGCCGCGACCGGCGAGGACATGGGCCGCATGGCCGTGGCGGCGCCGCTGTACCACATCGCCGGTTTGACCTCGATGCTGAATGCGCTCTACAGCGGGCGCGTCGTGGTGCTGCTGCCGCAGTTCGAGGCGTCGTCGTGGATCGATTGCGTGCAGGCGCACTCGGTGACCCACGCCTTCCTGGTGCCCACGATGCTGGCCCGAGTGCTCGAAGCGCCCAATTTCGCACCGGAGGCATTCAGCGGCCTCGAAGCGATCACCTATGGCGCAGCGCCCATGCCTCCGTCGGTGATCCGCCGGGCAATCGACATGATCCCGCCGAACGTGGCCTTCGCCGGCGCATACGGGCAGACCGAGACGACGTCCACCGTGGCGGTGTTGGACCCTGACGATCACCGCATCGAAGGGACCGCAGAGGAGAAAGAGCGCAAGCTGCACCGGCTGTCGTCGGTGGGGCAGGTGCTTGAGGACGTGCAGGTGCGCGTTGTCGACGCCGACAGCGGCGAGCCGGTCGCGCCCGGCGTGATCGGCGAAGTGCAGCTGCACACGTTCCGGGCGATGGACGGCTACTGGGGCAACGAAGAGAAGACCCGGGTGACGATTGACGACGAGGGCTGGGTGCACACGGGTGACCTCGGTTATCTCGACGATGACGACTACCTGTTCCTGGCCGGCCGCACCGGCGACATGATCATCCGTGGCGGCGAGAACGTGCTTCCCGACGAGGTCGAGGGCGTGCTGTACGACCACCCGTCCGTTCTCGAAGCCGCCGTGGTGGGTCTTCCCAGCGAGGAGTGGGGCGAGCGTGTCGCCGCCGCTGCCGTCATTCGTCCTGGCAGTGGTATCACCAGTGACGACCTAGTAGCGCACGCCCGCGAGCGCCTGGCCCCGTTCAAGCGGCCCGAGTTCGTGCACCTGATGGACGAGCTGCCGCGCACCTCCACTGGCAAGCTGCTGCGCCGCGCCCTCATTCCGATGCTTGAAGAGCTGGGCGTCTGAGGCTCGATCTGAGGCTGGGCGTGAGCGCTCCGGGCTCGCTCAGTCTGTGAGCACCACCCCGGCGCCGGGGTATCGCGACGATCACTTGCACCTGCTGGCGTGCGCCGCAGCACGCCGGTCAGTCGACGTGAGTGCTGCTACGTCAATGGAAGAGTTGCTGGCCGCCGTTCGGCGCGGCAGCGCCGCTGAGCTGGCTGCGCGCCGCCGAAGCGGGGCCGCGCCGGTGGGTGACACCTCTCACTCGTGGCTGCGCGTGTGGGGCTACGACGATGCGCTGCTCGATGAGCGACGCCACCCCACGGTTGCCGAGTTGGACTCCGTCACCGAGGGCTGTCCGGCTGTGCTCCACCACATCACCGGCCATGTGGCCGTGGTCAACACCGTCGCGGGCCGGGCACTGGGCCTCGCGTCCGGTGAGGTGCTCGTGGAGCGCCACGATGTGCTGGCGGCGGTGCCGCGGCCCGACCGAGCGACGACTGTGGCAGCGGTCACTGCTGTGCTGGCCGACCTGGCCGCCGTTGGCATCAGCGCATGCACTGATGCGACGTGCACCAACGACCTCGCTGCGTTGGAACTGCTGGCTGAAGCGACCTTCGGCGTGCCGTCTGTGGAGATCACCGCGATGGTGGGCGCTGATCGGCTCGACTCGCTTGAGGAGCTGACCTTTGGCATGACCGTGCCGGGCTCGTCGGCGTTGACCGATGAGGTTGGAGTGCGAATCGGTCACGCCAAGGTGATGCCGCCGCACGACGACGACAGCGCGATCTCCGAACTGGTCGCGACCGCCCGCGCCCACCATTTTCCGGTCGCCATCCATGCAATGGACATCGACACGCTGCAGGCGGCCATCGATGCCCTCGAGGCGCATCCGCCGGTCCGTGAGACGGCCCGGTCCGCCGCATCTGGCCGGCTTGGAACTGAGCGGATTGCGCCCGATCGCATCGAACACTGTGCGCTTGCGCTGCCAGAGCAGCTCGATCGAATCGCCCGCCTCGGCGTTGCCGTGGTTACCCAACCCAGCTTCGTGACCCGGCGTGCGCAGAAGTACCGCGAACAGCTTTCCGCTACAGAACAGAGCTGGTTGTGGCCGCTCGCCAGCTTGCTGCGCCGCGGAGTCACGGTCACGCTTTCTTCCGACGCACCGACGATTCCCTCCGATCCGCAGGAGTGGATCGAAGCCGCGACGACCCGTGATCTGGCACCGGCCGAACGCGTCGAGCGCAACGTCGCCCATCGACTCGCCATGTGACCGCAGGGAACGCTCGCAGTCCGGGATCACCATGATCAACACCGAGCGCACTGTCACGTCGGCTCAATCCGTCGCCAGAAGGCAGTCATTTGCATGATTCATGCAATTCATTTGCATGAATCATGCAATACAGTCACGCAGCCAGTTTCCCTAGCCAGTCGGCGGTACAGAGCTATGCGATCAAGAGTCTGCTTTAAGCACATCCTCTCCGACTACGCCAGCCGCAGGATCCGCTCTAGAAACAGACCAATCTGTGTCGGACTCACTCTAGCTATATTGGTCGCAGTCTTGACGCCGATTGTCAACATCGAAGTCGCCGATGCCTCCGAAGCACCCGTTGCGGCCTCCTCCAGAATATCCGCTAAGACGCTGTACTTGGATTCTCGCAACGAGGCCTCGCGCGGCATGTGGTCTGACAGCGAGACTATGTCGGATGTCGATACCAGAGGACGCCTGTTCGGCTTCTACTTCTACGAACCCGTTGCGGCCTTCTCCAGAATAACCGCTAAGATTCTGTACTTGGATTCTCGCAACAGGGCCGCGCGCGGCATGTGGTCTGACGGCGAGACTATGTGGGTCGTCAATAGCCGCGGACGCGTGTTCGCCTACGAAGTGTCCAGCGGGCACCACGACTCGTCCAATGACATCGTCACGCTGGAATATGCCGGCAATCAGAACGCCTACGGCTTGTGGTCTGACGGTACCACCATCTGGGTGTCCGACGATTCCGACGACAAGATCTATGCCTACGACCTATCTAGCGGCGTCCGTCGGCACCTCAGCGAAATCGACTCCTTGTCGGCTGCCGGCAATCGCAATCCCACGGGCTTGTGGTCTGACGGCGTGACGATGTGGGTCGGCGACTACGCCGACAACAAGATCTATGCCTATGACTTGGCGACCGGGGCCCGCCAGTCCGGCAGCGACGTCAACTATCTTTCCAACGCGGGCAACATGCACGCTGCTGGCTTGTGGTCTAACGGCGTGACGATGTGGGTGACCGACGATCTCGACAACAAGATCTATGCCTATGACCTGGCCACCGGGGCCCGCCAGTCCAACATGGAGTTCGACACGCTGAGTGCGGCGGGCAACCAGAATCCCAAGGGCCTCTGGTCCGACGGGAGCACCATGTGGGTGACCAACCATCTCAGGAACCGGGTCTACGCCTACAAGATGCCGCGGGCGATATCGCGGACGAACTCCTTGTTGCGCTCGCTGGAACTCACCGGAATCAACCTCAGGTTCTCATTCGGGCATCTCCGTTACGCGGCGAATGTGCCGAGCACGACAGTATCCACGACGGTCGCCGCTAATGCGGTTTCGACCGACTCGATTGTCAGCATTGACCCTGTCGACGCCGATGACCAGACCAGAGGCCATCAGATCGACCTCGCCGAAGGCGCGAACCGCATCACCGTCACCGTGGAGTCCTCCGACGGCACCGTCACCGAGACCTACACCGTCGATGTCAATCGAGCCGCCGCCCCTCCGTGGGGTGCGCGTCCCGACTTCAAGGCGCTGGCCCGCGGCAACGCCGCCGCTCGTGCCATTTGGTCTGACGGCGTGACGATGTGGGTCGCCGATGCCAGCGATCGTTTGTTCGCCTACAACCTGGACAACATGAGCCGCGACTCGAACAAGGACATCACCACGCTGGCCGCTGCCGACAACCGCGACGTCGACGGCTTGTGGTCTGACGGCGCAACGATCTGGGCGTCCGACTATCTCCACAGAAAGATCTTTGCCTATGACCTGGCCACCGGGGCCCGCAAGAGCGGCAGCGAGATAAACTCATTAATGCCCGCGGGCGGCAACGGCCATCCCAAGGGTTTGTGGTCTGACGGCGAGACGATGTGGGTCAGCGACCACGGCGACGACAAGATCTACGCCTACGACCTGGCCAACGATGTCCGCCGGCCCGGCAGCGACATCAGTAATCTTGACAGCTCGGGCAACGAGGACGCTGCTGGCTTGTGGTCTGACGGCGTGACCATGTGGGTGGCTGACAATGCCGACAGCAAGATCTACGCGTATGACTTGGCCACCGGGGTCCGTCAGCCCGACTCGGAGCTCAACACGCTGATTGCGGACAACCGGAGTCCCAACGGCATCTGGTCCAACGGCAACATCATGTGGGTGGCCGACAACGACCAGGAACGGCTCTACGCCTACGACATGCCGGCGAGCGCCGTGCTGCGGTCGCTGGATTTCACCGGAATGAACATTGGCTCGTTCCTGCCGCGACAACTTGACTACACGGCGCAGGTGCCGAGTACGACGGCGTCCACGACGGTCACCGCTGAAGCGGTTTCGGCCGACATGATTGTCACTATTGACCCTGTCGATGCCGATGACGAGGCCGACGGCCATCAGGTCGACCTCGCGGAAGGCGCGAACATCGTCACCGTCACTGTGGCGTCCTCCGACGGCACCGTCATTGAGATCTACACCGTCGATGTCAATCGGGCCTCGGCCGCTACGTCCGTGTGGAGTGTGGTTCCGGATTCCAAGGCGCTGGCGAGCGATAATGCGACCTCTCGTGCCATCTGGTCTGACGGCGAGACGGTGTGGGTCGCTGACCTCAGCGTTCGCCTGTTCGCGTACGACCTGTCCACCATGGACCGCGACGCGGCTAAGGACATCGCCACGCTTGTTGCTAGCGGCAACCGCAATGTCAACGGCTTGTGGTCTGACGGCGTCACGATCTGGGCGTCCGACGATTCCGACGACAAGATCTATGCCTATGACCTCGCCACCGGGGTCCGCCGGCCCGGCCGCGACTTCGACACCTTGAGGGCCGCCGGCAATCGCCATCCCAAGGGTTTGTGGTCTGACGGCGTGACGATGTGGGTCAGCGATCACGGCGACGACAAGGTCTATGCGTATGACTTGGCCACCGGGGCCCGCCGGTCCGGCCGCGACATCGACGATCTCGGCAGTTCGGGTAACGCTAGGGCTGCGGGCTTGTGGTCTGACGGCGCGACCTTGTGGGTGGCTGACGACGTCGACAAAAAGATCTATGCGTATGACTTGGCCACCGGGGCTCGTCAGTCTGACTTGGAGTTCGACACCTTGGTTGCGGCGGGCAACCGGAGTCCCAAGGGCATCTGGTCCAACGGGGCCATCATGTGGGTGGTCGACAATCACCACGACCGGCTCTACGCCTACAACATGCCCGCAAACGCCTCGCTGCAGTCGCTGGAACTCGCTGGCATCGACATCGGCTTGTTCCTCCCGGAAAAATTTGGCTACACGGCGGAAGTGCCGAGCGCGACGGCGTCCACGACGGTCGCCGCTGAGGCGGTCTTGACCGACGCGATTGTCACCGTTGACCCTGTCGACGCCGATGACGAGGTCGACGGCCATCAGGTCAACCTCGTCGAAGGTGTCAACACCGTCACGGTCACCGTCACCAGCGGTGCCGACACCAAGACGTACACCGTGGTCATCACCCGGCCCAGCTTCGTGACCCTGTCCGATGAAGCGACGCTCAGTGCGCTATCGCTTGCAGGCGTCGAATTCGGCGTTTTCTCCAGCGCTGTTACCAGTTACACGGCCAGTGTCCCCAACAGTGCTGCCAGCACCTCCGTCACTGCTGTTGGCACCGATTCAGACGCGATTGTCACCGTTGACCCTGTCGATGCCGATGATCAGCTCGACGGCCATCAGGTCGATCTTGTCGAAGGCGCGAACCGCGTCACTGTCACCGTGGTGTCCTCCGATGGCAACGTAACTGAGATCTACACCGTCGATGTCGACCAGGCGTCCGTCGATGTCGAGGAGGTGTCCGGCGATGTGGATGGGGCGTCTGTGTGGAGTGTGGTTCCGGATTTCAAGGCGTTGGCGAGCGGTAATGGGACCTCTCGTGCGGTCTGGTCTGACGGCGTGACGGTGTGGGTCACTGACCTCAGCGGTCGCCTGTTCGCTTATGTGCTGTCCACGATGGCGCGCGACTTGGACAAAGACGTTGCCACGCTGGCCGCTGCCGGCAATCACAGCGTCAACGGTTTGTGGTCTGACGGCGTCACGATCTGGGCGTCCGACGATACCGACGACAAAGTCTATGCCTATGACCTCGCCACCGGGGCCCGCCGGCCCGGCCGCGACTTCGACACTTTGAAGGCTGCCGGCAACCGCCATCCCAAGGGTTTGTGGTCTGACGGCGACACGATGTGGGTCAGCGACCACGACGACGACAAGATCTATGCGTACGACTTGGCCGACGGGGCCCGCCGGTCCGGCCGCGACATCAACGATCTCGGCAGTTCGGGTAACGGCAGGGCTGCGGGCTTGTGGTCTGACGGCGTGACCTTGTGGGTGGCTGACGACGTCGACAAAAAGATCTACGCGTATGACCTGGCCACCGGGGCTCGTCAGTCCGACTTGGAGTTCGACACCTTGGATGCGGCGGGCAACCGGAGTCCCAAGGGCATCTGGTCCAACGGGGCCATCATGTGGGTGGTCGACAACCACCACGACCGGCTCTACGCCTACAACATGCCCGCGGAATCCTTGCAGTGATCGCTGGAACTCGCGTTGAGTACCCTGCGTCGGCACTGCAAGACGGGTCGTGCTGATCGCAGGGAGGCATCGATGGCCGGGCCGATGGAAGGCATCCGCGTCGTGGAGCTGGGGGTGTGGGTCGCTGGCCCGGCATGCGGCGGCATCCTCGCTGACTGGGGTGCCGATGTCATCAAGGTCGAAACACCCGAAGGTGACCCGTTCCGCTCGCTGGAGTGGCTCTATCCCGGTGCCGGCAACCCGCCTTTCGACCTCGACAATCGTGGCAAGCGCAGCATCGCCTTGGATCTTCAGCAACCCGAGGGTCTCGCCGCGCTGCATTCGATGCTGGCCACCGCAGACGTCTTCCTGTCGAACATCCGGCCCGGTGGGCTCGAGCGGATGGGCCTCGACTACCCGTCGCTTGCGGAGCGCTACCCGCGGCTGATCTACGCCAGCGTCACGGGCCTATCGCTGCACGGCGACGAGCGAGACCGCCACACCTACGACGTCGGCACCTTCTGGTCACGGGCGGGCATCGCGCGGTCGTTGACGCCCGACGGCGCCGACCTGCCTTATCAGCGCGGCGGCATGGGCGACCACATGACCGGTCTGTCAGCTGCAGCAGGGGTCGCGGCAGCACTGTTCCACCGCACGCGTACCGGCAAGGGCCAGCTGGTGGAGGCCTCGCTGCTGCGTCTCGGCACATACATGCTGGGATGGGACCACAACGTCACGGCCATGACCGGCCAGGACACCGTGGCGTGGGGCCGTGACAGCCCGCCTAACCCGCTGATCAACTGCTACCGCTGCGGTGACGGCGAGTGGCTCTGGATGCTGGGTCTCGAAGGTGATCGACATTGGCCGAACGTCGTCCGTGCGCTCGATCGGCCCGAATGGGGCGACGACCCGCGCTTTGCCGACATCGTGCTCCGCTTGGAGAACGCGGCAGCCCTCACTGCTGAAATGGACGCGGTCATGGTGACTCGCACGCGCGCCGAGTGGGGGGAGATCTTCGATGCAACCAATGTGTGGTGGTCATCAGTGCAATCCACGTTGGAGTTGCGGTCCGATCCCCAGGCGCACGATGCGCGATGCTGGGTGTCGGTGCCGACGCCCGACGGCGACACCACCGAGATGGTCGCGACGCCGGTGGACTTTTCCGAGAGCGCGTGGGTTCCCGGTGGGCCGTCGCCGGAACTCGGCCAGCACACCGAGCTGATCCTGGTTGAGCACGGCTACGAGTGGGAGACGATTGCGGATCTGAAGCAGGCGGGCGTCATCCCCTGAGCGTCCTGTCGCCCAACGGTGCCCGTGCGCACGAATGAGCGCCCTGGGCCCCGCGGTAGAAGGCACCTCCAGCAGTGAGATAACTTCGATTCGCTGCACGGACCCGACGCGCCGTGCGCGGGGAGGGAGCTGATGATCGAGCCGGTACGCGCTCGCATCTTGGCGTCCGAGTGGGCGCCGACGGTGATCCCCGCGCCGTACGATTCGCTGACAGCCGACGAGCAAGCCCAGCATCTCGCCGAGAATCCTGATTCCTTCGCGCATGTCGCTGGCTCGCCGTCGGGGAGCTTTGGGCACCCGACCGAGCATCTTCGTCACGCCACTCGCAGCACCCGCGCACTGGAACGGCTGATCGGTCGGGGGGCGTTCGGCACGGAACAAGAACCGTGCTTGTACGTGCAGCGCGTCGAGGCTGACGGGCATGCGCAGCATGCGCTCCTCGGTTCCGTCCGACTCGAAGAGCACGAGCTACGGCCGCACGAAGACACGCAGCCTGCCCGGGTACACGGACTTGCAATGCACTTCAACGAAGTGGGCCGCATGTCGAGTCCGGTGGTCGTGACCTCGCCGCGCCCTGTCGCAGTCACCGAAGTCATCGAGGCCACGTTGTCTGCAGCGGAGACCGATCCTCCGCTGGCCCCAGTACTCGACACCAAGACCGTCGACGGCGCGCGGGTCACGCTGTGGCGGGCCGCGACCACTGCTGCAAGCACCGGCGTAGCCGTCGAGGGGCCGCTGTACATCGTGGACGGACACCACCGGATCGCAGCGGCGCGGCAGGCGAATTTCCGTCGGGTACTTGTGGCCTGCGCACCGCCGGCTGAGCTGCACCTCGCGAGCTTTGATCGCACCCTCACCGAACTCGACATCATGCCGCGTCGTGTCGCTGAACTTCTGAGTGCACGTTGCGACGTGACCGAAGTGGCTGATGCTGACGAGGCGAGGCCCGAGCAACCAGGCAGCATCGGCATCGGCGTCGCCGATCACTGGTTCCGCGCCGAGCGCCGCGAGTCCGACGCGCCATCGCTCGGCGACGCCGGGCGCACGTCGCCGGCCGATCTGGACGCGGCCTTTGTGCACGACTTCGTGCTGGCGGACGTCTTCGGGGTGACGAGCCCGTCCGATCCGAGGTTGAGCTATCGACCGTCGACGGTCGCTGCTGCGTACACGCCGGTGACCATCATGCTTGCCCCGGTGTGTCTCGACGCCGTGTTCGGCGTGGCGGATTTCGGCGGCGTGATGCCACCCAAGACCACCTACTTCTTGCCCAAAGCCCGCTCCGGTCTGCTTCTGGTTCGCTGCTAGGAAGCGTCGTCGACGCTGCGCGTCTGGAGCAGCGGCCCGGCACCTGCCGTGGGCGCCTACACTCGCCATGTTCGATGGGCAGCGAAGCTGGTGCGATTCCGGCACTGTCCCGCAGCGGTGATGCTCGGACACCCCGGCCCGCAAGGACCGGGGAACCGAGACGAGTCCGATCGCCTGGCCGTCGAGCGACGAACCAACCCTCGAGGACAGGGCAGGCGTCAGGTGAACGCATCGACGGCGACGGCGCCCGCAGCATTCAACGGCAGCCGGCTCGGCACGGGGGCGCTCGCCGTCGGGAGTCTCGCCGTGGCGGTTGCGGTTGTAGCTGCACTCACGATCGGCCCGGTCTCGATAGCGCCGCACAGGGTTGCGCTCGAACTCCTCGACGCGCTGCCGTGGGTGTCGGCCGACTCGGGTCTGTCCGTGACCCACGCGGCAATCGTGGAACAAATCCGCTTGCCTCGTGTCGTCCTCGGGCTGCTGGTCGGTGCCACGCTGTCGGTGAGCGGCGCCGCCTACCAGGGCGCGTTCCGCAACCCGCTCGCTGACCCGTACCTGCTCGGCATTGCGGCCGGCGCCGGACTGGGCGCGACCATCGCCATCACCTCCAACCTCGGCGACGGTGCCGGCGCATTCGATTCCGTGCCGCTCGCAGCGTTCTGCGGCGCAATTGTGGCGGTCACGGTTTCGTACGTCGCCGGACACATTGGCGGACGGTCGACCGCATCGCTGGTGCTTGCGGGTGTTGCTGTCGCGAGCTTCCTCACTGCATGCCAGACCTATGTGCTGCAAGCCAACAACGAGGCGTTTCGCGAGGTGTACGCCTGGATCCTGGGACGGTTGGCGACCTCAGGCTGGTCCGAGCCAGCGTTGATGGCGCCGTACTTCGTGCTCACCACCGCCGTCATACTGCGATATCGGCGGGCGTTGGACGTCCTGGCTGTCGGCGACGAGGAAGCCACCTCCTTGGGCCTCAATGCGAGGCGCGTTCGCGTCGTCGTCGTGGTGGCGGCCTCGTTGGGCACCGCAGCGGCGGTGTCGGTCAGCGGTCTCATCGGATTCGTCGGGATCATCGTGCCCCACGCGGTGCGGCTCGCTTTCGGCGCGAGCCACCGGACCCTGCTCCCGCTGACGGTCCTGGTGGGCGGCGCGTTCATGGTGTTGGCGGATCTCGCAGCGCGCACGATCGTGTCGCCTGCAGAGCTGCCGATCGGCGTCGTGACGGCGTTCTTGGGCGCGCCGTTTTTCGTTCTGGTTCTGCGCACGAGTCGCCGGGAGGTCTGGTGATGGCCTCGGTGCATGTCAGGGGGCTCAAGGTGAGTCTTGGCGGCACCCCGGTGCTGCGCGGTGTAGATCTCTCAGTCGCCGCCGGCGAGTGGATCAATGTCATCGGACCGAATGGCGCCGGCAAGACAACGCTGCTGCGAGCCCTGCTCAGCCGATCGTTGCAGGGTGTGGGAACGGTCGAAGGCCGAGTCGAGATCGACGGCCTGGCCGACCGGCGCCCGGCGACTTGGGCCCGCACAGTGGCCTACGTGCCGCAGGTTCCGGTCATTCCTGCGGGGATGCTTGTTACCGACTATGTCCTGCTCGGACGCACGCCGCACCGAGGTGTCTTCTCTGCAATCACGGGCGCAGATCGCGCCGTCGCCGCAGAGGTCATGGAGCGGCTAGACCTCTCGGGCTTTGCCGCGCGCGAGGTGCGCTCGCTCTCGGGGGGCGAGCGGCAGCGGGCCGTGATGGCGCGGGCGCTCGCGCAGCAGGCTGCCGTGCTGTTGCTGGACGAGCCGACCACCGCGCTGGATCTGGGTCATCAGCAAGAGGTGCTGAACCTCGTCGACGATCTCCGGCGTGAGCGGCAATTGACCGTGATCGCCACCTTGCACGACTTGACGCTCGCCGCCCGATACGGCGATCGGATCGCCATGCTTGCCGCAGGTCGATTCGTGACGACCGGATCGCCCGCCGAGGTGCTGACCGTGGGCAATATCGCCGAACACTTCTCAGCTGATGTGCGCATCATCGACGATCCGCAAGGGCCCGTCATCGTTCCCGCCATCTCGGCGGCAAGATCGTCGATGAACCCCGCCTCGCCGTTGAGCCCAGTCTCATCTTCGCCAGTCCCATCTTCGCCAGACCCGTCACCCCGCGTCCCGTCGCCCGAGGCCGTCCCCACAGGAGGACATCGATGAACCAGCCCGACTCCGCAACTGCCGCAGACAGCGCAGACAGCGCAGACACTGCAGACAGCGCCGTTGACACGCCGCCGGAAACCGATCCTCGGCCCGACCAGCTGCGCACTGCGAGAAGCCTGGTTGTGCTGAACACCGGCGACGGCAAAGGAAAGTCATCGGCGGCGTTCGGTGTGGCGATGCGCGCCCGGGCGCGCGCGTGGCCCGTCGCCGTCGTGCAGTTCTTGAAGTCGCCGGATTGGGTCACCGGCGAGCAGTTGATGGCCGAACCGCTGGGCATCGATTTCTGGTCTCTCGGCGAAGGCTTCACTTGGGACAGCGAAGATCTGACCCGCGACGAAGCCGAAGCGCGCGAGGCCTGGCGCCACGGCAAGGAGCTGGTCAATGCCGGCAACCATCGACTCGTCGTCTTTGACGAGATCACCTATCCGCTGAATTGGGGCTGGATCGATGCCACGGACGTCGAGGCGACGTTCCGCAACCGTCCCGAGCGGGTCTCGCTGGTGCTGACCGGACGGGACGCGCCGCAGTGGCTGATCGACCTTGCCGACACGGTGACCGAGATGCGAAAGACCAAGCACCCCTACGACGACGGCATCGCCGCCAAGAAGGGCATCGACTACTGATGCCCCCCGCTCGATGCTCGTAGTGCTCACCGGCGGAGCGCGCAGCGGCAAGTCCACAGCGGCGGTTGCTGCTGCGAAGGCGTCCGGGGTAGCCGTCACGTTCATCGCTACCGCCGAGGCACGAGACGCCGAGATGGCCGAGCGCATCGAGGCGCACCAGTCGGGGCGCCCAGCTGGCTGGACGACGCTCGAAGCACCGAGCGACCTCGCTGCAGCCGTCGAGACGGTCGATCCGGGCGCGACGATCGTCATCGACTGCCTTGCGATGTGGGTCTCGAATCGGCTGCTCGCCGTGGCGCCGGACTTGACTGACGTGGGCCAGACGGTCACCGATCCGACACGGACCGCAGACGGCGTCCGCGAGTTGGCAGAGACGCTCGAGACAGAGGCTCGGCACTGCGGCGGCACGCTGGCGGCTCGCAACGGCATGTCGATCGTGGTGACCAATGAGGTGGGTTCGGGCGTGGTCCCGGCGACACCGCTGGGCCGCGCGTTTCGGGACATCCTCGGATCCGTGAACCAGGCGGTCACGGCGTCGGCCGATCACGCGTATCTCGTCGTCGCGGGCCGGCTGCTGGAACTGCGGGACCCGAACGATGGCGTCTGAACCAAGTTCTCAAGCATCGCAGGACGGCTTGCTCGCGAGCATGCTGGCGGACCTGCCCGGCCCCGACCAGACCGCTTGCGCCGCAGTGGCCCGGCGTGCAGCCGAGGTGTTGCGTCCCGCCGGAGCGTTCGCACGGCTTGACCAGGTTGCCGAATGGCTTGCCGGCTGGCAGTGCACCTCCACGCCAGCGGTCCAGCGGCCACACGTGCTCATCTTCGCCGCTGACCACGGTGTGGTCGCCGAGGGCGTAAGCGCGTATCGGTCCGAAGTCACCGCAGCGATGGTCGCCGCAATCGACGGCGGCGTCGCCACCGTGACGGCCATTGCGCGCCAGGTGGGGGCAACCGTGCGATGTGACGATGTCGGCGTGGGCAAGCCGACGGGCAACATCCGCACGCACGACGCGATGAGTCACGACGAATTCGAAACGGCAGTCGCGGCTGGTGTGGCCGCTGTCGACCGTGCTGTCGGCACCGACCGGGCCGATCTGCTGGTGCTCGGAGAACTCGGGATCGGCAACACCACGGCTGCAGCGGCTGTCTGTGGGGCATTGTTCCCCGCCAGCGCGACGCTCAACGCAGCCCAGACTGCCGCCGCATGGACCGGGGCCGGCACCGGTGTCGACGGGGCTGCGTTGGATCACAAGCGAGCCGTCGTGCGCGATGCGCTTGTGCGTGTCGGCAACGTCGAGCCGCTCGATGCGCTGCGCCGTTTGGGCGGTCGCGAGCTCGCGGCAATTGCCGGAGCGGCGGCGGCGGCGCGGCATCGTTCCATCCCCGTGATCCTCGACGGTTTCATTGGAACCGCAGCGGTGGCACCGCTAGCAATAGCCGCACCGGGCAGTCTCGACCATTGCATCGCCGGGCACTGCTCCGCCGAACCAGGCCACCGACGGCTCTTGACACAACTTGGTCTCGAACCGCTCGTGCGCTTGGACCTGCGGCTGGGGGAGGGCACCGGCGCACTCATCGCAGTGCCGCTCGTACGGATCGCAGCTGCCGCCGTGACCGAAGTGGCGACGTTCGAAGAGTGGGGCCTGGCGTGAGCTTGCGAAGCGTGGTGGATGCAGCGTGAGCTTGCGAAGCGTGGTGGATGCAGCGTGAGCTTGCGAAGCGTGGTGGATGCAGTATGAGCTTGCGATTCGCGTGGGCCTTCCTTACTCGGCTCCCCGGCGGCGCGCATCCGCGCCACGACGCCGATCTCGGCCGCAGCGTCCCGTGGTTCCCGTTGGTCGGTGCCCTTGTCGGCGCGTTGTCCGGTGCCGTGTTCTGGGCGCTGTGGAGTCCCTTCGGCGCACCGCTCGCTGCAATTGCAGCCATCGCGACCGGAATCGCACTCACCGGAGGTTTCCACGAGGATGGCCTCGCGGACACAGCGGATGCTCTCGGAGGCTCCACTCCACAAGAGCGCTTCGAGATCATGAAGGACTCTCGCCTAGGCACGTTCGGAACGCTGGCGTTGCTGCTGTCGACGCTGGTCGGGGTGTTCGCACTGTTGCCGCTCCCACCGCTCGACGGCGCCGCATCGCTAGTGCTCGCTCATGGTCTCGGCCGAGCTGCGGCGGTCGTCGTCATGCTCACCACGCCGTCTGCCCACGGCGCTGGCCTGGGCCGTAGCTACACAGCCCATCTGCGAACCGGGCCTTGCCTCGCGGCCGTACTGATTGCCTACGCGGCAGCCATGGGTACCGGGCCGGCTGGTGCGGTTGCCGCAGGTGCGGCCGGTGTCGGGGCGTTGTTGGTAGGCGCCTTAGCCCGCCGCGCGTTCGGCGGAGTGACCGGTGACGTTCTCGGAGCAGCCGCAACGATTGGTCAACTTGCAGCTCTGGTCAGCCTCTCTCGACTCATCGACAACTACGGGTGGACCTGGTCGTGATTGTTGGGCGACGCACGCCGTGACGTGTCTGATTATCGACTCTGATTGACGTGTCGAGATGATGAGTCGCATTGTCGATCCCCGTCTGCATGGATTGACTGCACGTCTTGTGACCAGCGACGACACACTTGAGGGCACCATGGACAGCGAACATTGGGAACCTTGCGCCGACGAGCTCCTCGAACGCAATCGAGAGGTGGCTGACCTCGTGAAATCGCCGGTGTTGGCCCCTCCGCCGTCTCGTCGTCTCGCCGTGGTGGCATGCATGGACGCCCGCTTCGACCCACTTGCCGCCCTCGGCTTGAACATGGGCGAGGCACACATCATCCGCAACGCCGGCGGCGTGATCACCGACGACATGATCCGGTCGTTGTGCGTCTCTCAGCAGGCGCTCGACACGCGGGAGATCATCCTCGTCCATCATTCCGAGTGCGGACTGTGCGGACTCGACGAGGTGTCGTTTCGCTCGCATCTCAACGAACGCGTGTGTGCTCAGCCGGACTGGGAGCTCGGCTCGTTCGCAGACCCCGCAGACGACGTACGGCACTCAATCGCCAAACTGCGCGCATCGCCGTTCATCGAGTTCGACACCGACATCCGCGGCTTCGTCTTCGACGTGACGACCGGATTGCTCAACGAAGTCGAGGCTCGCTGCTAGAGCTGTTCGCGCGCTATCCACACCTTGAGCTGCGTCGTGGCGTCATTTGGCCGCGCAACAGGTTGCAGCAATGAGCTTCGCGTTCGTCGACGACCGCGAGCGCCGCAACGTCATCAATCTGCTCGGCATGCCGAGTCAAGCGACGATCGGAACAGGTGCCCTACAGGTCGAACAGGCGCTTGGCGTTCCCGCCGATGAAATCGGATCGGTGCTGGGCGGGGAACATGTCCACCAGATCGTCAAGGTCCATGACGTATTCGGGGGTGTGGTCAGCGTGGGGGAAGTCGCTTGCCCACATGAACCGGTCGTGCCCAAAGCGCTCCGCCAGCGAAGGAATTGTGCGCTCGTCAGGGTCGCACGAGATCCAGACCTGGCGCATGAAGTACTCGCTGGGCTTCATTTCTAGCGGCACCCGGGTGCCGGTGTACGTGTGGGCGAACACAGCGTCTATCCGGTCGAGGCAGTAGCCGATCCACCCGCCGCCTGATTCGAGCACCAACACCTTCAGCTCGGGAAATTGCTCGAAGATGCCGTAGTCGAACAGCGAGACGAACTGGTGGCGCACTCCATCTGACGCCGTCATCGATGCCGTCAGCCGCAGGTCCCGGACGTGCTCCCAGGTGCCCATGCGAGTGCCCTTCGTCCACTGCGGTTCGAACGTCGGGTGGATGGCGAAGGGGACGCCGAGATCCTGTGCGGCCTCGAACACCGGGTGGTGATCGGGATGGCCCAGCGGCTTGGTGGTGTGGGTGAACGGCGCTACGAAACAGCCACGCGCCCCGTCAGCCACTGCGCGCCGCAGCTCGACCGCAGCAGCGACGGGGTCGGTCAGCGAAAGATGTGCTGTGGGAATCAGTCGATCAGAGTGGTCGCGGCAGAAGTCGCAGATCCAACGGTTGTAGGCGCGTGTGTACGCCTGGCTCAGCTCTGGGTCCTCCAGTTCGGCCTCCCACAGCAGCCCCACTGTCGTGTAGAGGATCGCCATGTCGAGCCCCTCGGCGTCGAGCAGATCGATGCGTTGGTGAGGGTCCATGGCGCCGTAGGGGATTTCGCCGAGATACGTGCGATCCGGGTTGAACATGATGTCGGGCAGATCGGGCGCGCCCATCGCGCCCAGCGTTGACACCATCCCCGGTCGGGCCAGCTTGCTCCGCTTGCCGTCGATCATCAGGATCTCGAGCCCTCGCTCGTCCTCGACGTCGATGCGCAGCGCTCGGTCCTTGTAGCGGTCCTCGAGGTACTCCTCCCACAGGTCGGGTGGCTCGAGAATGTGTCCGTCTGCGTCCACGCCGCCGACGTGCGCGATCTTGTGCACCTCGTGCATGTGCCGCTGGCCGCCCTCGGCTGCCGCGGTTCGTTGGATGGTCGTGCTCATGCTGGCCCCTTCATGCTCGCCCCGGTCCGCGAGCGTGCATACCCGCTTGCATTCTCGCATGGCGAGCAGTGACGCGCCGCGGCGTGCGACCCAGCGCGTGCGACCCGGCGGGGGCGGCCGAGCCGTCGGTCGACGACCCGGGACGGGCACGCAGACGCGTCATCGGCGACAATCTCGTCTGGCGGGGAGCAGTTCACCTCGTGCTGACCTGGATCCGAGCGCGGTCGGACCGGGGATCGAGACGCAAGGAGAATGACATGAGCAATGGCGAGGGGCGACTGGCCGGCAAGTCGGCGGTGATTACCGGCGGCGCGAGCGGAATGGGACGCTCGACGGTGGAACTGTTTTTGGCGCAGGGAGCGTCTGTCGTCGTCGGCGACCTGAACGCCGACGCGGGACACGCGTTCATGGACGAACTCGCAGCGGCCGGCCTCGGCGATCGAGTGCGATTCACGCGCACCGATGTTGCGGTCGAGGACGATGTCGCCGCCATGACCGAATTGGCAGTCGAGGCCTTCGGTCGGCTGGACGTGGTGTTCAACAACGCCGGAATCGGCGGCGCCTTCGGTCCGATCACTGAATTGGATGTCGACGCCTGGGACGAGACGTTTGCGATCCTTGTGCGCTCGGTGATGCTGGGCACGAAGCACGCGGCGCGCGTGATGATCCCGCAGGAGACGGGCGGCTCGATCATCAACACCGCGTCAATCGCGGGTGTGGGCGGCGGTGCCGGCCCGCAGGCGTATTCCGCCGCGAAGGCCGCGGTCATCAGCCTCGCCCAGACGACTGGGCTCGAACTGGCACCGCATCGCATCCGGGTCAACGCGATCTGCCCAGGTCTGATCTTCACGCCGCTCATGCACAGCGGCAACGAGGCCCAAGCTGCGGAGGTGATGGCCGAGCTGCAGCCGTGGCCAGATCGAGGCGAGGGTGACGACATCGCGGCGATGGCGCTGTTCTTGGCCAGTGACGAGAGCAAGTTCGTGAGCGGTCAGCAGCTTGTGGTGGACGGCGCCATGCTGGCTGCGGGCCCCCGCATTCACGGCAAGATGCACAACACTCGCAACCTGCACCGCATGTCGGGCATGGCCTACGGGACGACGGGAAAAGCTGCGTCCGTTCGCCGCCTGTGATCCTCGTGCAGCCAGCTTTCGTTGGCCGCAGTCGCTACGGCCGCGATGCTTCGAGTTCGGGGCGATGGTCTGGGTGTGCGATTGAGATGAGCAGTTCGGCGCGCTCGGCGAGCGTGCGTCCGCGCAGCTCGACAGCGCCGTACTCGGTCGCCACGACGTCGGAGACGTAGGCCGGGAGCGTCGTCGGGGCGCCCGGGTCCAGCCGGGGCACGATCCGCGAGATCTTGCCTCCGGCCGCCGTTGACGGCATCGCCACGATGGCGCGGCCCGCCGTAGCGATCGACGCCCCGAAGGCAAAGTCGGGCGCACCGCCCGGCCCGGAGATGTAACGCCCCCGAACCATCTCCGAATTCGCTGAGCCGTCGAGAGCCATCTGGACGGTCGATTGCAGTGCGACGAAGTTGCGAATCTGAGCGATGCCCTCAATGCCGTGGCTCAGCGAGCCGCGCACCAGCCGCACTCTGGGGTTGCGGTCGACCCAGTCGTACAGGCGCCTTGTCCCCATCACCTCGGCTGCGACGCTCACTCCCACGCCGAGATCGGTGTCGGTGCCCTTGTGCCGATTGTCGATCACGCCGCTTTCGATCAGCGCGATGCAGGCATCGTTGATCATGCCGCCGTGCAAGCCCAGGTGTCGGCGGTCCGCGAGGCTGGACAGCACCGCGTCGGGCACCGAGCCGATGCCGAACTGCAGCGTCGAGCCGTCGTTGATGTACGGGCCGACGTGGGATGCGATCGCGAGTGCCGTGTTGTCGATGACGGCGGGCGCCAGCTCGGCGAGCGGCTCGTCGATCTCGACAAGGGCGTCGAAGTCGCTGCGGTGACACTCGCCCTCGCCAAGTACGTACGGCATCTGTGGGTTGACTTGCGCGATGACCAGTCGGGCTGAGCGCAGCAGTTCGACGTGACCGCCGACACCGGTGCCGAGGCTCATGAAGCCATCGGCGTCGGGTGGGCTGGCTTGGCACAGCAGCACATCGGCTTCCAGACCGCCGCCGGGGCCGGCCAGTCCCGAGATGTCGGAATAGCGAGCCGGGACGACGCCGAAGTGACCGCTGTCGAGCGCATCGCGCATCGCGCCGCTGGGTTGCAGCGATGTCCACCGGAACGGATTTCCCAGATGGTCCAGCGGCGCAGGCCGGGCCAGCAGGAACGCGCTGACAAATTCGATGTCTGTGAAGCGGTCGTGGGCAGCGTCGATGGCTTCGAGGAGGCCGAACGGTGTCGCTGATCCCTGGGAGACGTAGACGCGGGCTCGCCGGGGGATGCGTTCGACTGCTTCGTCAGCCTTGACCAATGTTCCGGCGCGGTCGCCCACGCGGTCGCCGTTCGAGGGATCGCTGCCTTGCTCGCTCATCGCTGCGGTGCTCCTGGCCTTGTGAGTGTGCTGGCACCGTCAGTGACGGCGGCCGCGCTCGACGCGCACTCTATGAGACTGATTCGGACGCACGCCGCTACCTCGCTGCTCGTTCGTCGTCGGGCAATACTGCTCGTCATGGAATCGCTTGGAAACGACATTGGCCTTGTGCCCGCAGCTGACCTGAACGCAGACCTGACACCAGTCGTCGATGACGCAGCAGTCGACGCATCCGAGCAGGCCATCATCGATCGTGCCGCGCAATGGGCGTGGACGTACGTCGCGCCTCGTGCGGAGACCTGGGAACGGGAACGCCGATTTGCATCCGAGGCGTTCGCCAGCGCCGCCACCGAGGGCCTCTGCGGCTTGTTGGTACCGGCGGCTGACGGCGGCAAGGGCATCGGTCAGGTAGCGCTCGCCCGTGTGCTCGAAGAAATCGCCGCAGTCGACCTCGCTGTTGCTTTCTCATTGGTGTGTCACAACAACTTGGCCGGCGCGGTGAGTCGGCGTGCTCCGGCCGAGTTGCGCGCACGAGCGCTGCCGTCGCTCGTGTCGGGCGAGCGAGTCGGTGCATTCCTGCTCACCGAACCAGGGGTCGGCAGCGATGCGGCGGCCATCACGACCCGATCGCAACGAGACGGCGACGAGTGGGTGCTCGACGGTGCGAAGGCGTGGGCGACCAACGGCACCGCCGCGTCGCTCCTTTCGGTGTACGCGCAGACGGATCCGGCTGCAGGGCATCGTGGGATTGCCGCATTCCTGGTTGACGGGAACTCCGACGGGATCGAGCGCACCGAGGGCTACGACTTGTTCGGCGGCCACGGGCTGGGCACCAATGGCATCAGCTTCCACGAGTGCCGAGTGCCCGATGCGGACACGCTCGTGCCCGTCGGTCAGGGCTTCGCTGCAGCCATGGAGGGCATCGACCTAGCCCGCATCCTCGTTTCAGCGATGTGCTGCGGGATGCTACGCACCGGATTGGCGACCGCTACGTCGTACGTGCGAGAACGTCAGGCATTCGGCAGCCGGATAGCCGATCTGCAGGGCGTGCGCTTCCGGCTGGCCGATGTCGCAACCGATCTTGAAGCTGCTCGCCTTCTGACCTACCGAGCCGCGGTCGCTCTTGCGGCGGGGCGACCGGCAGCGGTGTTGGCGGCGCATGCGAAGAAATTCGCTACCCGGGCCGCGGAGCGCCGGCTGGCGGACTGCATGCAGGTGATGGGAGCCAACGGCGCTCGTCGGGACCATCCGCTTCCTCGCCACTTGGCAACCGCCCGGCTGACGCATTACCTCGACGGTGCGACGGAGATCCAGGACGTCGTCATCAGCCGGTCACTCTTGGACTGAGCGAGGCGTCTCGCCGCCACCGCGACGGCCCCCGAAGCAGCGCCCGCCGTCAGGGGACCAGCTCAGACCTTCAGCAGCCCGTCCCTCGTGGGACCGTGCACACTCTTAATGCAAAATCCGCCAAAGAATGCAGTTGTTTCATGGCTCAAATGGGTGTTAGCCAGGCGTACAGGCGGTCACCAACCGATGTCGCGGCTCACTCGAGCCGGCCCGGTTTCCGTCTTCAACACAAGTATTTGAGAGGGCGGAGGCTGTGAGTCTTACAGTGCTATACGCGAATCCAGAAGGGGATGCTCTGGACGACATCGTCGATGCCGAGCGGTATCCCGTCGGCGGAAGCGCTGACGGCATCGATCGGGTGGGCTGGGATGAAGCGGTGGAGGCCGCACGCACAGCGCTCGCCGAGCATGGCTGCGCCACCCTTCGGGGGTTCCTGAATCCGGCTGGCCTGGGGCAGGCGCGTAGCGAGATCGAGTCGATCGTGCCGAAGGCACCGATACGCAGCGAGATTTCGAATGTGTACGCACGTGCCGATGCCGAGAAGGACCTCGACCCCGACGATCCGCGACGCATTCAGCTCTTGCGTCGCATCGGGCACCTCACACGTGACCAGATCCCGCCTGACACCGTGCTGGCCCGGCTCTATGCGGCACCGGGCGTGAAGCGGTTCGTCGCTGCGTGCGTCGGCGAGCAGCGCATCTTCGAGTACGCCGATCCGCTGGCCGGACTCATCGTCACGGTCGTGCCGCCGGGAGGCGAGCTTCACTGGCACTACGACACCAACGAGTTCGTGGTGACGCTGATGGTCTCTGAACCTGAAGAAGGCGGACTTTTCGAATACTGCCCGTGGCTTCGGGGCCCTGGCAACGAGAACGTCGGCGGACTCGGAAGGGTGCTGCGCGGCCAATCGCCCGAAGCCGTGCGGACGCTGCAGATGCACGCAGGCGACCTTCAGATCTTCCTGGGTAGATATTCGCTACACCGTGTCACTGAAGTGCGCGGGAACACGACGCGTTGTGTCGGCGTGCTGGGCTACGCAAACCGGCCAGGCGTCATCGGTCCCGTCGACCGGACTCGGTCGGTGTACGGGCGGGTCACTGAGGCTCACTTGCTCGCGGCTGAGTTCGCTCCGCCGTCGGGTGACGGGCTGATCTTGTGATCGCGCCGGCTGCCGATCTGGAGCTCGAGCGGCTCGCGAGACTGCAGCATCGACTCGTCGCAGCGGACTGTGACGCTGGGTTGTTCTACGACCCGATCAATATTCGGTACGCCACCGGTACCTCGAACATGTCGGTGTACTCGCTGCATCATCCGTGCCGCTACGCGCTGGTCCCTGCGCAGGGCCGTGTCACGTTGTTCGACTTCAAGACGTGCGAGCACCTCTCCGACGGCCACCCTGCGGTGGGCGAGGTCCGCAATGCCATGAGCTGGTACCACTTCATCACCGGTCCGCGGACCGAGGAGTTCGCCGAGCGCTGGGCCGCTGAGATCGCATCGGCGCTCGGGACGTTCGCGGGCCGGCGCCGGGGTACGCGCCCAAGGCTTGCTGTCGATCGGCTGGATCCGTTGGGCTTGTGGGCTCTTGAGCGTCTCGGCGTGGAGGTGGTCAACGGCGGTGATGCCATCGGTCTGGCACGGGCGGTGAAGTGCGACGGCGAGATCGCAGCCATCCGTGCCGCACTCGAGGTGTGCGAGCGGGCCATTGCAGCGATGGAGGCGGCGTGCGTGCCGGGCGTCACCGAGCAAGAGCTCTGGTCGGTCATGCATCAGGTGGCCATCGCGGGCGGCGGCGAGTGGTTCGAGACCCGGTTGCTGACGTCGGGGCCGCGTACGAACCCGTGGTATCAGGAGTGCTCGGACCGAGTGATCCGTTCCGGAGACCTCGTGGCATTCGATACCGACCAGGTCGGGCTCAACGGCTACACCGTGGACGTTTCGCGTACGTGGCTCGCCGGCGACGTCAAGCGCACGGCGGAGCAACGGGACATGTATGCCGAGGCGTACGAGCAGGTGCAACGCAACATCGAGTTGCTTCGACCCGGAGTGACCTTCGCCGAATTGTCACAACAGGCACACCTTCCCCCCGACGGGATGCATTCACCTGCAAACGCCTGCGTTGCACACGGCATGGGCTTGTGCAACGAGTATCCGCTGATTCTCAATCACGACCAGTTCGCCTCCGACGGCTACGACGGCGTGCTCGAGCCTGGCATGGTCCTGTGCGTGGAGAGCCTGGTGGCTCCGCCGGGTCGCCCAGAAGCCGTCAAACTGGAGGAACAGGTCCTCATCACGCCGACGGGTCCCGAAGTCCTATCGGCGTCGCCGTTCAGCGAGGCGTTGCTGAGCTGACGGCGCAGACGCGATTGGGGTTGACGCGAGCGGGCGCTCGTCAGCCGATCCGGATGCCGGTTCGTGCGGCGTCAGTCCGACGGGCTCTCGGTGTTGTTGAGCCACCCGATGATGGCGTCGGCGACTTGCCGTTCAGGTGAGTCGAGCTGCGCGTCGATCCGGGTCAAGGCTGACCACTCCATGTCGAGACCGCGACGACCACAGCGAACTGCGGCGAGCCGCCCGGTTCCGACCCACGGCGACATCGCCCAACGGCTGAGGATTGATACGCCGAATCCTGCGGCGACCATCTCTGCGATAGCGCCGGTTTGTTCCAGCACGGTGATGGTGCGCGGTGACACGCCTGCTGGTCGCACGAATCGCTCGTACTCAAAGCCGGGTGCAGGCTGACGACAGTAAGTGAAGTAGTGCTCCTCGCCGACCACTTCAGGTCCGATCCATGTTCTGTCGGCGAGTCGGTGATCCGGGCTGGTGACGAGCACCAGCTCGTCGGTGAACAGATGCTGCGACGTGCACACGCCTTGCGGTTTCCCAGGGGCCAGCACCAGATCGGCGGTGCCGTCTGCGAGCCGCTGTACCGGTGCATCGCCGACGACAACCAGTTCAAGCATCAGATTCTGAAGCCGTTCGCCTGCTGCCGCAGCGAACGGCGCCAGCCAGTGGTAGCAGTCGTACGAGCCGACGCCAATGCGTACGGTCGCAGTTGTTCCGCCGACGCTGCGCATGAAGTCGCGTTCAGCGCGGGCCAAGTGCGGCATCGCGCGGTGGGCGGCCTGGCACAGTGCCAAAGCAGCCGGCGTCGGCTGCATGCCCCGCGACGGTCGTCGCTCGAACAATCGGCCGCCGAGCCGCCGCTCGGCTTCAGCCAACCGATGGCTCACGGCGGACTGGCTGACGTGAAGTCGACCTGCTGCAGCAGTGACTGAGCCAGTGTCCGATACCGCGACAATCGTCTCGTAGTGATGTATCTCCAGGCGCGAAGTCATGGCGACCAGCCCGTTCGGTTGATTGCACAATGTGAATCAAATCGATGATTCAGTTGAACGTTGTACATATAATCTTTGAAATGGAGATCAGATGCGACCAAAATTCTCGCGATTGAGGGCCGTTGTCGTGCGGTCTGTACCGCGACGTTACTCAGCAGTGGTGCGCCCATTCGGATGAATTCCCCGCAAATCTAACGGCCAATTGGAAGGGTTAGGCAGTATAGATCACGTCTTTGGGGTTACACAGTCCGGACAAAGTTGTGACAGAAGCGTGCGTGAGTCCTCTATGAAGTCACTGCAGAACGAACGCACTCTTTCATGCACATATCTTATTAAGAGCGTTAGCGGATTGGGCGGTTGTGGGGTTGCCAGCGGTTGCGGTGGTCGATGAGTTTGATGGCGATGATGAGGGTGACGGCGAGGGCGAGTTGGGCGAGGCGGTGCTCGGGTTTTCGGTCGGTGTTTCGTCGCAGCTGCCTGTAGTCGGACAGCCATGAGTTGGTGCGCTCGACTCGCCAGCGCAGCCCCAGCGGCGCTGTGACCAGTTCGGCGGGGCCGTCGCTGCCGGGTTTGGGTTTGCGTTTGGGGGGCCGCACCAGATCGGTGATGCCCGCAGCGGCGGCTGACCGGTCGACGCGGGCACCCCAGTATCCGCGGTCCAGGTGCAAGGTCTCGGTGCCGTGATGGAGCCCTTGTCGTTCGATCCCGGCAATGGCGGGGTCGAACAGCATGATGTCGTTGCGGTTCGCGCCCGCGGCAGCCCACCCGACCGGGATCCCCGCCCCGTCTGTCGCGATCGACCACTTCCAGCCGAGTTTTCGCCTGTCCGCAGGGCTTTTGCCGGTGCCGTGGCCGCCGCAGGGCGCCTTGTGGGTAGACCCGTCGACGCACACGTCATCGAGATCGAGCCCCACGATCCGGTCATAGGCAGCGATCGCTTCGGCCGCGACCAGCTCGAACACCCCAGCAGCGACCCACTCGTCGCGGCGCGACCGCAACGTCGTGTCCGACACCAGCCATCCCAGCAGCGCCTCCGCCGACTGCCACGAGCAGCCCGTCGCCAAACACACCAGGATCCCCCAAAAGCACAGCCGGTCCGGTATCCGGGGCCGATGCCCCCTGCCAAAGTCACCCACCGGCCCCACCGGCAGCATCGGCTCGACCGCCGCCCAGATCACATCCACCACCTCAGGCTCCAAAGCGCGCATGATGAAACCGGCCTCCACGGGTTGTCTTGTTCACCACAACCCGACCAATACACCGGGGAACCAGCCAACCCGTGAATGGCCAATCCGCGCGGCCTCTAAACGAATGAGTTTGAGCAGTCGCGGCCGGCCTCACCGGATGTTGGCTTCGTTGTGTGGCCGATTGACTGCTGTATTGAGAGCTGTCTGGAAGTTCCATATACATCTAGAGAGCACAAGAAATGCCGTTATCTAAGACTTTACGGCAGTCGCGCAATGACCGCACTAGCTTCTATATTCGTCACGTAGATCGCCCGAAAATCGAACAAAATGACGTTGTCAACCAGCGCATGTCGTCTCGCCATCGGCCGATCGGCCTCGCTGTCCTTTGGCGCACTTAGGAGCGCATGACTGCGCCGGCAGTGTCCCAGAGACACTCATCCAGCAGCTGAGCCGTGCGACGCTCACCGGGGAGTTCGACCTCGAACTCAACGTCGTGCGACGCGAGCGCAGCCGGGACGTATCCCATCGCCACTGATGTGTCGCTGTGGTGTGCGTAGCCGCCCGAAGTCACCCAGCCCACCGGTTCGCCATTGCACCAGATCGGCTCATCGCCCACCGCATCGATGCCCGAGCGCCCCGGGGCCGTATCAACGGTCCACGTGCGCAGCCTCATCGCACTCGGCGCAGCAGAGCCGCCGCCCGCCTCAGGCAGCTGCCCCCCGTACTTGTCGATCAAAGCGGCGCGCCCCACAAAGTCACTGCCATCGTCGCTCGCCCACGTGAACCTTACGAAGCGACCAAGCCCCGCCTCGAAGGGGTCATAGGTCGGTCGGTACTCACGTGCCCAGCTGCCGAAGCTCTTATCCAGCCGAAGCGAATTCAACGCATGAAGGCCGAACAATCGAAGGCCATGTGCAGCGCCGTGCGTGACGAGCAGATCGAACACATGGCGCAACTGGCCTGCATCCATCCACAGCTCGTAGCCGAGGTCACCCGTGTAGCTCAGGCGACCGCACCAAACTCGTGCCCAACCCACGTCAAGGGCGGTGAAACTGCCGAAGCCCATTGCTTCTCGCGACACATCGGTATCCGTGACCTCAGCCAGCAGAGATCTCGACTTCGGTCCTGCGATGGCCACGCCGCACAGTCCCGCGCCGAGTGTGCGGTACCACACGGGTTCCCGGGTTCCCGCGATGCCGGTCCATCCGGCGCAGTGCTCAGTGACGCCGGTCCATCCGTGGCGCTGAGCCCCGCCAGCGGGCGAGGTCCGCATCGAACCAGCGCTCGTAGTACCGCTCGGCAACGCCCGAACCGAAGATCATGAAGCGCTCGCTGCTCGATGTATTCGCCGTGGCGCCTCCGGTCACCGCCTGCACCCCTCCGTCAGCCCGCCCCGTCGCAGGCGGCAGGCGGGCAATGGTGAGATCGCCGGTGAGATTTCCCCGCTCGTTGCACATCGGCGCGAGGGCGATCCGCCCCGGCCGCGGCAACCTGGCAGCCACCAAGTGCGTGAGCCAGGCCCGTGCCCCAGGTCCTTCCACCAAGAACTTGGCGAACCCCGAGATTTCCATCAGCCCCACGTCGTTGCGAACGGCCTGAACCTCGGCCCTCACGTGGGGCCATGCATTAGATCGGCCGAAGGTGACGTCCTCAACCGCCCCCACTTCGGGAGCGAACCACAGCGGCACCTCTAAGCCGCACACGTCCCCGAACACCGCCCCGGCTCTTCGCTGCTCTTCATAGATCGAAGTGGTTGCGAGCGGCCGACCTTCACGCAAGAACTCGTTCGGGAAGCTGATGCTGAAGCGTCGCCGATAGTTCTCGCTCACCTTCGTGGCGGTGTACGCACGGCTCGCCCAGTCGCCGAAACGGGCGACGTCCATGGCCCACACGTCGAAGCCGGGGTCGCCCGTCGTCATCCAGTTCGCCATCGCCAGACCGACACCGCCGCCCTGCGACAAACCAGCCATCACCGCGCACGCCGACCAAAACCCCGGCAAACCGCGAATCGGCCCCACAAGCGGATTCCCATCAGGCGCGAACGTGAACGGTCCATTGACCACCCGCGCAATCCCCACATCGGCGAGTGCGGGGAAGTGCCGGAACGCCGTGTCCAGCGACGGAGCGATTCGCTCGAGGTCGGGCGTCAGCAGGCGCTTGTCGAAGTCCCACGGTGTCTGGCGGCGCTGCCAAGCAACCGCGGCCTGCTCGTAGGTGCCTACCAGCAGCCCCTGGGCTTCCTGGCGCAGGTAGATCTCGCCGCCGAAGTCGATCGCGCCCATCAGCTCATCGCCGGTGCGCTCGTTGTTGGCAACTACCTCGTCCATTGGCTCAGTCAGCACGTAGGTGTGCTCCATGGCCAGCACTGGCAGCTCGAGGCCAACCATGCGCCCTACCTCGCGCGCCCACAGTCCGCCTGCATTCACGACGTGGTCTGCTTCGAGCCAGTCGTCGACCTCGCCCGCCTCGGTGCCCCCGGCCAGATCACCTCGAGAGGTGTCGTAGGTCCCGACCCGCCAGTGCCCCGCCGGCGCCCGCTCGATCCGCCGCGCCCACGTATGTCGGCGCACTTCTGCGCCCGCAGCCATTGCGGTACGGGCATATGCGAACGTGACGCCCGTCGGGTCCACGTGTCCGTGATCGGCGTCGTACATCGCGCCCACGAACTGGCTGGGATCGATGATGGGCAGGCGCCGAGCCGCCTCCTGCGCCGAGATCATCTCGGACTCGATGCCCAGGTAGCGGCCCCGGGCATGGGTCATCCGCAGCCAGTCCAGTCGCTCGGGCGTGTCTGCGAGGTTGATGGCGCCGGTCAGGTGGATGCCGCAGTCCCCGCCAGAGATCTCCTCGATCTCGCGATACAGCCCAATCGTGTACTGCTGCAGCTTGGCCACCGTCGGATCCGAGTTGATCGGATGCATGCCGCCCGCCGCATGCCACGTCGAGCCCGCAGTCAGCTCGGAGCGTTCCAGCAGCACAACGTCGGTCCAGCCGGCACGTGTCAGGTGAAA
This sequence comes from Candidatus Poriferisodalis sp., assembly GCA_965226645.1. Classification (GTDB taxonomy): domain Bacteria; phylum Actinomycetota; class Acidimicrobiia; order Acidimicrobiales; family Poriferisodalaceae; genus Poriferisodalis. The sequence continues at coordinate 273,863 of CBDDDL010000002.1, read as the reverse complement.
CAGCACGCTGGCGCCGACGACGCCGCCGCCGATGACGACCGCCTGCACCCGGTCGGTCATGACGTCGCCGTCGCCGGGGCCTCCGGTGCGCTCGGGGCTGCTGCAACTTCGGCGGCCGGCGGCATGGGGTTCGGATCGCTTCCGTAGAGGTCGATGCCGCCGGGGCGGTCGCCTGCTGGCACTGCGAGGTCAGCGACCGTCTGCAGCGTCATGAGATCGGCGGTCATCTTGTGGAAGCGATTCAGGGGCTCTTCGAAGCGCGGCGCCAACGGACCCGGCGGCGCGCCCCCGCGCGCAATGCCGCGCTGGGCACGCTCGCAAATGTCGATGTCCTCGTCGTTGACGTCGATCCAGAAGCGACGAGTGGTCTCGAACGCCTCGGAGAACTGTTGCGCACCCGCCTCGTCGGATGCTGGCCGTGTGCGGGGCGGGAACACGAATGAGCAGTGCTCGATGGTGCGCCCCGCCGACACCGGTTCGAGTCGCATCACGAAAGCGTGGCTCGGCAGCACCGCAACCAGCACGTTCGGGAACAACGCGATGAATCTGCCGCTGGCGGCATCGGACGCATCGAGGCCGTCTGCGGCCCGCAGCGTCAGCCAGTCGTCGCGCTCGTCGCCCGAAATGGGCGTGGTCGTCTGCCCGCAGTACATGCCCGGCCCCTGGTAGCGGTAGTGGTCTTCCACCCGGGACACCTTCGCCAGCTCGGGGTGCACCCAGGCCAGGTGGTAGTACTCGGCAAAGTTCTCAAAGATCAGCTTCCAGTTGGCGGCTGGCCCGAACGTGCAGTCAGCCGGCGAGCGTGTTGCAGGCTCCCACTCGTCGAATCGGTAGCAGGCCATGCGTTCGTCGAGGTCGCCCAGCCATGTTGCGAGGGGCGGCGTGTCGGCGTTGAGGCACGCGAAAATGAGCGGTCCCCACGAGTCCACCCGCACTCGCGCCAGGCCGAAGTCTGCTGGGTCGAAGTCGTCCCTTGGCACCGAATCGAACAACGGGGTGGCCACGAGCCGCCCGTCCACGCTGTAGTGCCAGCGGTGATACGGGCAGCGGATGGTCTGTGCGATGTCGCAGTCGGCCTCGGCAAGCTCGGTGCCGCGGTGGCGGCACGAGTTCAGGAAGCCGACGGGCCCGTCGTCGGTTCTGGTCAGCAGCACCGATCGCCTGCCGATCGACCGCACCAGCAGCCGGCCTGGTCGTGCTAGCTCGACCGCCAGGGCCACGCAGACCCAAGCACGGCCGAACAGCCGCTCCTGCTCCGCGGCGAAGAAGCTCTCGTCAGCGTAGACAGCGGGCGCCATGGCAAACGACGCGCCGACTGCGCTGCGATTGGGAGCCCAGAAATCGGACTCCGGCTGGGTCCAACCAGTGTTCGGCGGTATCCAGTCAGCCTCCGGCGGTGTCCAAGGAGTCGCCATTGAGTAGTTCTACCGCGTCTGGGAGATTGCGCCGAACACTAGTGCGCGGACGTCAGCCGAACTCCTGGGCGAGAAGCGGCTTGAGCACCTTTCCCATGGCGTTGCGAGGCAATTCGGCCAGGGCGATCAGCTCCCTTGGGCACTTGTAGTGGGCCAGCCGGTCTCGCACGAATGCGATGACGGCAGCAGGGTCGGGCTCTTCGCCCTCGTGCGGCACGACGGCTGCTGCGACTCGCTCGCCCCAGCGCTCATCGGGCAGTCCGACCACGGCCGCCTCGGCAACCTGCGGATGCTCGACGAGAACCCGCTCTACCTCGGCGCAGTACACGTTCTCTCCACCGCTGATGATCATGTCCTTGACGCGGTCCACGATCGCCAGCCGGCCGTCGTCCGCCATGATGCCCATGTCGCCCGAGCGGGCGAATCCGTCAGGCGTGTGGGCCGCCTCGGTTGCCTCGGGCCGACCCAGATAGCCCTCGAACGGCACCACCGACATAGCGACCACTTCACCGGCGACGCCGACGGAAACCTCGTCGCAGGTGTCAGGATCGACGACTTTGACGACCGAGCCCGGCATGGGGACGCCCACGCAGTGGGGCACGAGAGTGGCACGGTCCTTGACGTCGTACGTCACCCAGCCGGCTTCGGTCCAGCCATAGCCGTCGGTGATCTCGGCGTTCGGGAAGATATCGAACGCCTCGTCGAGCAACGACATCGGTCCTGGCGCACCTGCGGAGACCAGGAACCGCAGTGCGCCCAGCGACGGGCGACCCGCCCGCCGCCACGCTTCGGCGATCGCAGCGGTCATGGAGGGCACCAAGAACGCCCAGGTGCTGTGCTTGGCGTACTCGTCGAGGGCGGCTTGCGGCTCGAACGCAGTCATGACCCGTACACGGCCGCCAGCCACCAATTGCGCCAGTGTCAGGCCGCCATAGGAGAGGTGGAACATCGGACCTGGCGTGGAGACGACCTCGCGGCAAGACAGCCCGAACGCCCAGCTCCAGTGAATGAGTCGAGACAGGAATCCAGCGTTGGTGTTGATGCTCCCCTTCGGGAAACCGGTCGTCCCTGATGTGTACGCGATCATCGCGACGCGCTCATCGGTGGTGGTGTCACTCGGCGCGACGCTCGGCACCAGCCGACCCGTGCTGAGATCGCTGTTGGCATACGGCCCGATGGGTCGCGACCACCTCGATGGCGCCGAGGGGGGAATCTCTGCGGCGTCGATCAGCCTGATGCCGAGATCGGCCGTCACCCGGCGGGCGATGCCAATGAACGGCTCGTCGGCCAGCAGCACCGAGGCACCCGAGTCTTCGAGCACATAGTGGATCTCAGGCTCGGCAAGCCGGCTGTTGACCGGGACCGCAGCTGCGCCGACGAGCTGGCATGCGAGGTACGCGGCGGCGTGGTCGGCGCCGTTGGGCAGCAACAATCCCGCCATCGGCCCGTGCGGACCAGCCGCCACTGGACCCAGCGCATCCGTGAGGGCCTCGGTTCGGGCCCAGAGCTGACCATACGTCCACGTCTCGACGGGCTCGACGCCTCCGGTTCGGCGTGGGTCGAGCACTTCGATCGCGCACCGGTCTGGAAAGGACCTGGCGTTCGTTGCGACGCAATCGGCAATGGTGAACGGCTGCAGCATGATGCTGCGGAAATTAGCGGCGATGCGAGCTACGCGTCGTCTTCGGTCTCGGGGCTGGCTGAACGACCGGCGGGACGGATCTCCGCGATCAGGTCCCCGGGCTCGAGCAGCGCGCCGGGCGCCGCAGCGATGGCGCCGACCGTTCCCGTCACCGGAGTCGAGATCGACGACTCCATCTTCATGGCCTCGATCACGGCGATCGTGTCGCCCGCCGTCACTTGATCGCCGACGGAGACCGAGACGCTGATCGCACCCCGGAACGGCGCTGCGATCTGACCTGGCTCGTTCGGGTCGGCTCGTGCGTGCTCGGGACGATCCGAGGCGACGTTGCGATCGACGGTGTCAATGTCGCGAGGCTGCCCGTTGACCCTGAAGCTGATGATGCGGATGCCCTCGTCATTCGGCTCGCTGATCGACCGCAGGCCCAGGAGCAACCTCACCCCGGGGCCGAACACGACGGCGGTGTCTTCTTCGTGGGCGTCGAGCCCGTACCAGAACAGCAGCGACGGCAGCACCGAGAGATCGCCGTAGCGGTGCTCGTTCTCAGCTTGGGCTGCCGAGGGTGTGGGAAACAGCAACCGGTTCAGCGTTATCCGACGATCACCCGCAAGGCCCACCTCGTCGTCCGCAGTGAGATCCTTGGTCTTCGGCGACCAGTGGCGTTCCGCAGTCGCACGCGAGCGGAACGGCTCGGGGAATCCTCCCGGGGGAGTGCCGAGTTCGCCGTGCAGGAAACCGATGACGCTGTCAGGCAAATCCACGTTTGCGGGATCGTCGGCGAGCTGAGCCGGAGTGACGCCTGACGCGACGAGATGCAGGGCCAGGTCGCCCACGACCTTTGACGACGGCGTCACCTTGATGGGGCGTCCGAGCAGTTCATTGCACGCTGCGTACAGCCGCTCTACCTCTTCGAAGCGGTGGCCGATCCCGAGCGCACGCGCCTGAGATCGCAGGTTCGACAGCTGCCCGCCGGGTATTTCATGGCGGTACACGGTGCCGGTCGGCGACGGCAGCCCCGCCTCGAATGGCGCGTAGACACGCCGTACTGCCTCCCAGTAGGGCTCGAGATCGCCGATCGCGTCGAGACTCAGCCCGGTTGTCCGGTCGGTGTCGTCGGTCATGGCCACCACCGAAGCGATCGACGGCTGCGACGTCATGCCCGACAGCGGCGGCGCGGCGGCATCAATGGCGTCCACGCCCGCGTCAACCGCAGCGAGATACGTCGCAAGCTGGCCACCGGCGGTGTCGTGGGTGTGCAGGTGCACTGGCTGTCTGAAGCGTTCCCGCAGCGCCGTCACCAGCGTCGCTGCGGCGGCAGGCCGCAAGAGCCCGGCCATGTCCTTGATGCACAGAATGTGAACGTCGACATTCGACAGCTTCTCTGCAACATTCAAGTAGTAGTCGAGGGTGTAGAGGTCCTCGTGGGGGCTCGAGAGGTTCCCCGAGTAGCAGATCGTGCCTTCAGCGACGGCACCCGCATCCAGAACGGCGTCGATAGCGGGCCGCATCTGTTCGATGGAGTTGAACGCGTCGAAGACCCGGAAGATGTCCATGCCCGTCGCGGCCGCTTCCGCCACGAAGTGGCCAGCCACCGAATCGGGATACGGCGAGTATCCGACGGTGTTGCGACCACGCAGCAGCATCTGGGTGCAGATGTTCGGCGCCGCGGCACGAAGCTGCGCGAGCCGCTGCCACGGGTCCTCGTGAAGGAACCGCAACGCGACATCGAACGTGGCGCCGCCCCAGCACTCCATGCTGAGCAGCTGCGGCATCGCGTGAGCCATCTGGCGAGCACCCGCGACGAGGTCGATCGTGCGCAGCCGGGTCGCCAAGATCGACTGGTGGGCGTCGCGCAACGTCGTGTCCGTGACCGCCACCGCTGTGGCAGCCCGCAGATCTGCCGCGAACTTCTCCGGACCCAGTTCGACGAGCCGTTGCCGGGATCCCGCAGGCGGCGCGCCCGACGGCCGCGGCGGCAGTTTCGACACCGGACTGACACGCGTCGGCGCCGGGCCGTTCGGCAGGTGCACGGTGACATCGGCCAGGTAGCGCAGCAGGCGCGTCGCTCGGTCAGCCCCGACGGAAGCAGCCGTCAGCTCGGGCCGATCGTCGATGAACGTCGTCGTGACCGGCTCGTTCCGGAACTGCTCGTCAGCGAGGATCGCCTGCAGATACGGCTGGTTGGTGGACACGCCCCGAACCCGGTACTCCGCGAGCGTGCGCTGCATGCGGCGCACCACCGTGTCGAAGTCGGGGCCCCGGCAGGTGATCTTCTCGATCATCGAATCGAAGTGCGGCGTGATCTCGACGCCCTGGTACACGCACCCGTCAAGACGAACCCCAGCACCGCTGGCGGGCCGGTACGCCACGATCCGGCCGGTGTCGGGCCGGAAATCATTGGCGGGATCCTCGGCGGTGACCCGGCACTGCATCGCGAAACCACGCAGGCTGATGCGTTCCTGGGCGAGCCCGAGGTCCGCCAGCGTGGCGCCCGAAGCAATGCGCAGCTGCGATTCCACCAGATCGACGTCGGTAATTTCCTCGGTCACGGTGTGCTCGACCTGAATGCGGGGATTCATCTCGATGAACACGTGGCGGCCATCGCGACCCACGAGGAACTCAACCGTGCCGGCGTTCGCGTAGCCGATCGCCTCGGCAAAACGCACGGCATCGGCAAGCATCTGCTGGCGGACCGCTTCGTCGAGATCCCGAGCGGGAGCCATCTCGACGACCTTCTGGAAGCGTCGCTGCACCGAGCAGTCCCGCTCGAAGAGATGCACGACATTGCCGCTCGCATCGGCGAGGACCTGTGCCTCGATATGGCGCACGTCGGTCATGGCTTCTTCGTAGAACACGGTGTCGTCGCCGAAAGCGCTGTGCGCCTCGCGCCGCGCCGCGTCGACTGCGGGGGCCAGATCTTCCGGGCGCTCCACGCGCCGCATGCCACGACCGCCGCCGCCCGATGCCGCCTTCACGAACAGCGGGAAGCCGATCTCGTGCGCGGCAGCAACGATGTCACCGTCGGAGGCGTCGTCGTCGATGGGTGCCGACTGGTGCAGCACTGGCAAGCCCGCCTCGTCGGCGGCTTGGCGCGCCCGCATCTTGTTGCCGGTGAGGCGTAACACCTCGGCGCTCGGCCCGACGAACGTGACACCTGCCGCTGCGCACGAGTCTGCGAGATCTGGGCTCTCGGACAGGAATCCGTAGCCCGGATAGATCGCGTCGGCACCGACTTCGACGGCCTTGGCCACGATGGCGGCGTGGTCGAGATACGCCCGAACCGGTCGACCCTCTTCGCCGATGACGTACGCCTCGTCTGCCTTGATGCGGTGCAAGGCGCCGCTGCGTTCTTCCTCGACGGGCAGGATCGCGACCGTCCGGATGCCGAGTTGGGTTGCTGCACGGAAGGCGCGGATGGCGATCTCGCCTCGGTTGGCCACCAGGAGCTTCTTCATGACGACCTCCGGTGCTCAGACATTATGAGCGTCGGCGGAGAGGTGACGGCGCGCGTCAGCCCCGTTTGCCGCGACTTAGCGCAGAAACACCGCCTCAGTCGGCAACCTTGCACACAGAAAGCGTGGCAGCAATTCTCCGCGCGGCCTCTGTGTTCGCTGACCTAGCGTGCGCATCGTGACGGCTTGGCTACTCGACCCGGGAGTACTGCACCTCAATCACGGTTCGTTCGGCGCGACCCCTGCAGCGGTGCTCGAGGCCCAGCAACGGATCCAGGAGCGCATCGAGCTGAATCCCACACGGTTCTTCCTGGAAGGCGAGTACCAGGAACGGCTGGACCAGACACGGCGGGCTGTGGCGCGCTTCGTCGGCGCCGACGAAGCAGGCTTGGTGTTCGTCACGAATGCGACAGCGGGCGTGAACGGGGTGCTGCGTTCCTTGGAGCCGAGCTTGAAGCCCGGCGATGAGATCCTGGTGACCGATCACGAATACAATGCCTGCGCCAACGCCGCCGTCGTGTCGGCGTCGCGCGCTGGCGCGGTGGTCACGACAGCGCACGTGCCCTTCCCGCTGGAGCACAGGCGCGATGTGGTCGATGCAGTGCTCGCCGCCGTGACCGACCGGACGCGTGTCCTTCTCATCGACGCAGTGACGTCAGCAACAGGCCTCGTGCTGCCGGTTGCCGAGCTAGCGGCACACCTGGAGCCCGACGTACGGGTACTGGTCGACGCTGCGCACGCTCCCGGCATGATCGACTTCGACGTGACCCGGTTGGGTGCGTCCTTTGTCACGGCGAACTGCCACAAGTGGATGTGCTCGGCCAAGGGTGCCGCGTTCTTGTGGGTGCGTCCCGACCGGCGGGATGACGTCTACCCGGCCGTCATCAGCCACGGGTACAACGGCGGCTGGCCGTCTGAAGGAGGCCACCTGCACGCCCAGTTCGACTGGACCGGCACGCATGACCCAAGCGCATGGCTGACCATCCCCGATGCGCTGGCCGCGGTGGGGGCGATGCACCCTGACGGCTGGCCCGGCGTGCGGAGCGCGATCCGAGAGATGTGCCTTCGGGGGCGCGACGTGCTCATCGAGGCTCTCAGCATCGAGCCGCCAGCACCCGCCGACATGATCGGCGCGATCGCGAGCGTGCCCTTGCCGCCGGCCGCTCACTCGGGTTCCGCGATCTTCGACCCGCTCATGGGAGCGCTGCGGGACCGGCACGGCATCGAAGTGCCAGTGTTCACGTGGCCCGCCCCGCCGGACCGCGTCCTTCGGATCTCTGCCCACCTCTACAACCAGTCCGGGGACTACGACCGCCTGGCCGAGGCGCTCGCAGCAGAGTTGGGCGCCTGACGGCGCAGCGCCGACGCGACTGCGGCGCTGCGACGGCCGGGGCCAAGTGGCAGGATCTCCGCACGCGGGCAGCACGCACGTGCCGCCCTACCGCCCTTGTCGAGGAGGCATTCATGTCGGGCACAATCACGGCCAACCCAGCGGCGAAGATGATCTTCCTGATCAAGCGGCGTCCCGAAGCCTCACGTGACGAGCTAGTGGCGAACTGGTTCAAGAACCACATGCCGAACGTGATCGAGGGCCAGCAGCGGCAGGCCGCGGCGGGCAAGCTCCACGCGCACAAGTACATCGCCACGCTGTTCGAGCGTCGTGATGACGGCAGCGAGGCCGCGTGGGACGGCATGGCACAGCTGTGGTTCGAGCGGTCGTTCCCGCCCCCCGCCGAGCCGCACGGGACCACGCCGGCCGACACGTTCCAGCAGAAGGCTGCGCCGTATGTGCAGTGGCCGGTGACGGAGTACGTGGTGCTCGACGGCAGCCTCCCCGTCGTCCCCAACACGCTCAACGAGCCGTTCCCCGCGACGCGTTCGGGCTTCTACAAGGTGACGTTCCTGGTGCCCGCCCGCGACGGCGTCGACGTCGACGAGGCGTTCCGGCACTGGCTGGAAGCGCATGCACCGAATGTGCGCGGCGTCATGGGAGAGATCGGCGGGTTGCGCTACGTGGTCAACCACAGCGTCAATCCCGCCGACGAGCCTTACATGGGCATGGCCGAGCTCTATTTCGCCGACCCGGACGGTTGGGAGGCGTACAAGTCGACGGTCACCGAAGACGGCTTTGGCGCCTTCGTCGACATCAAGCGCATGGTGGTCCTTCGTTCACGCACCCAAATGATCGGAATTCCCGGCTAGGCCTCTGCGGCCGCCTTCATCGCTTCGAGCGTCGCTCGGATGCTGGTGCGAGCGTTGTGGGCTCGTTGATCGACCTCACCCTGACCGTGCTCGACCATGCGGGGCGACAGCTTCCGCAGCGTCCACGTCTCTGTCAGCGTGGTGCCGTCGCCCTTGGGCGCCAGCTGGTAGCGCCACAGGACAATGTTGTATTCGAGGCCGCCGGTCACGAACGCGAAGTCTTCGTTCTCAACCCGGCGAATGATCTCGACGGGCGCCTTCCATTCCTCGCCGTCGAGCCTGTTGATGCCCACGAACATGTCGCCGACCTGGCCGGTGCCGGGCTCGCCGTCGGGGCCCTTGCGCCAATAACCGCCGGTGTTCTCGCTGCTCCACTCGCCGTAGCGATCCAGCGCCGTCACCATTCCCCACACCTTCGAGGGAGGTGCGGCGATGTCGATGGCGTCTCTGTGCTCCATGACCGGGTTGTCGACGTGTCCAGGCAGTTGCTCGCTCATGCCCCGCAGCCTTGCAGATGTCGCCGACTGCCCGCATTGCTCTGCGGTTGCTCGGGCGATCTCGGTTCAGTCGGCGGTGGTTTCGTTGGACGGGTACAGCGCGCGCCAGTCGATCTGGTCGTCTTTGGGCAGCAACGCATTGATGGGTGCCATGTCGGCGAGCAGGGCATCGGCTGTGTGGTCTCCCAGAGCGGCCCAGTGGGCGCCGTCGAGTCGGTCGGTCATGGCCTCGATTTCGGCACGGCCTTCGCGTCCGGCTTGTGTGGCCCAGCCGTCCGCGTCCACCCAGCCGCGTGCTCGCAGGCTCGCGCACGCCTCGGCAGCCTCTTCGGGGGTCCAGCCGGCTTCCTGGCTGATCCACTCGTGTGGCGCCTCGTCGACGGCGACCTGGGACACCACCGACTCGCAGCCACCCAGGCCAGCCGCCGCCAGTGCGATCAGGTGGCACCCGCTGCGGTACTCGCGCAGCAGGGTGCAGCCGTGCCACAGCGCCAGATGGGGTTCGTCGGGCCAGTCCAGCGACGACCATCCAGCGAACAGCGTCCGGCCGACCGGTTCGGCCGCGTCGGCAGCCGCTCGCACGATGTCGGCGCAGTGACGCACCTCGTCGGCGTCAACCATCTCGCCCAGCTCACGTCTCAGTGCAACGTCCATGCCCTCGTAGCGCGCCGCCAGCACCGCTGCAGGTGCCGAGTACGCCCAAGCATCCGGGATCGCGCGCCGAACTCGCGCCGGTGCGTAATAGAAGAACAGCGACTCCACGACCGACGCCGGCACCCGCCCGAGCGGCGCCACCCGCGTGGCGAAGTAGTTCATCCAGAACCCCCGCAAACCGGTCGCAGCGCCCGTCTCGCGCACCTCTGGCGCCCAGTAGCAGAGTTGGTGGTAGCGCTCCACGCACTCCCACATCCGTCGTGCTCTGTGCACCCGAGAACTCCCTGTTGCGGCTGACTTGGGCTAGCTGGGTTGGTTGATGAGGTGTGTGGCGGCGTTGTCGAAGTGGGCGAACATGGCGCTCGCGATGTCGGCGGGCAGCTTCGCGCCGTCTGGCAGCTGGGCCGCTTCGAGGGAGGCCAGCATGTGGCGCATCCAGGCATCGCGTTCGGCCTGGCCGATAGCGAACGGCATGTGCCGCATGCGCAGCCGCGGGTGGCCGCGCTCGGCGCTGTAATCCGCGGGTCCGCCCCAGTACTGCGCCAGGAAACCCGCCAGTCGGCGCCGGGACGGCGTGAGGTCGCGGGGGTACATGGGTCGCAGCAACGGGTCCGACTCGACGGCGTCGTAGAACCGGTCCACCAACTCGTCAAAGAACAGCTGACCGCCGACCGCGGCGTAGACGGTAGAACCGGTCCACCAACTCGTCAAAGAACAGCTGACCGCCGACCGCGGCGTAGACGGTGGGCGGCTGCTCCACCACCTCGGCCAGTTTGCCGTCCAGCGTCAGGCCGCCGGCTCCCCACGCGGACCCCTCGCTGGCACCGGCAGTCTCGCTCGACTCGGTGGCGTCGGCGTCAGTCACGGCGATCAGGCTAAGAGGCCGAGCGGAGAGGTGACTGGCAAAACGCCCGAGCGTCTGACGCTCTGGGCGCCCGCGCTCGGCCGAGCCCGTTCGCGCTCGCTGCCGCACGGCGGAGCATTCGCGCACGCAGCGTGACGCGGTTGGCAGGCAGCACCTTGGCGTCGGCGCGTACAGTTTGCGCGCGTCGGCCGCTGCGGCCGGCTCGCATCTGACGAGGTGCGGCGCACGAGCCAGGGCTTGCGGCCTTCGGGTATGAGTCCGGAAGAAGGGGACGGCATGTCAGACGGACGGCGGGCACATCGGTCGTATCTGAGCTACATCGACAAGTCGCGCGAGTACTACGCAGCGCACGGCTATCCGCAGCCGTACCAATGGGCCTACAGCCACGAAGTGGCATTCACCCCGCTGTCCAAGCCGCTGTCGGAGAGCACCGTGGGCGTGGTCACGACGTCATTTTTCCGGGCCGGCAGCGAACCTGCGGGCGTGCCCGCGGCCCGGCCGAAGCGACCCTATGCCGCGCGCTGCGACGACGCCCTCGAAGGCCTCTACAACAGCGATCTGTTCTGGGACAAGGACAACACCCACACCAACGACCTCGATACCTACCTGCCGATCAACCGGCTGCGCGAATTCGCAGCCGAAGGCCGCATCGGCGCTGTGTCAGAGCGCTTCTACGGCATTCCCACCGACTACAGCCATAGACGCACGCAGCGCAACGATTCACCCTGCATCGAAGAGTGGATGCGCGAAGACGGTGTGGACGTAGCGCTGCTGGTCCCGCTTTGACCTGTCTGCCATCAGACCGTGGGTCTGATCGCACGACACCTCGAAGAAGCGGGGATCCCCACCGTGGTCGCCGGCAGCGCGCGGGACATCGTTGAGGAGTGCGGGGTCGCACGCTTCGTGTTCACCGACTTCCCGCTTGGCAATCCGACTGGCAAGCCGGGAGACGCGGCAATGCAGCGAAGCATTGTCGGTACGGCGCTCGACCTGCTCGAGCGTGCGTGGCTCCCGCGCACAACCGTGCAGACGCCCTACGTGTGGGATGCCGACGACAACGACGGCTGGCGCGACCACTTCATGCGCGTCGATGACGCGAACCGGGCGGCACTCGCCGCGGCGGGCGAGGCCCGTCGACGCGATCAGGCCGCCGCCAAGGCCGACGGCCGCGCACGGGCCACCTGAGCGCCCCGCGCATCGGCTGACTCCTTTGGCGCGGCCACAAACTGCGCTCTAGCGAACGAGAGACTCGACATGACCCAGCAACCGCCCGGCCAGCAGCACCGGGCCCTCGTCAACCCTGAGGACGAGGACGCCCCCGACTTCGTGCCGTCCGAACCAGCCGGTGCCGACGTCTACTCCCATCCCTCCGAGCACGGAGATCGCATCACCGGCGCACCGGACCCGGATCTGATGATCGAGGCCTCGGGAGGCGTGCGCGTCGCGGCCGACGTTTACGGCGACAGCGGGCCGTTGGTGCTGCTGCAGCACGGCGGCGGCCAGACACGCCACGCGTGGAAGGGCGCGGGTCAAGCGCTCGCTGACGGCGGCTACCGGGCCGTCAGCCTCGATGCTCGTGGCCACGGCGACTCCGACTGGTCGCCCGACGGCGACTACACAACCGAGGCGTCCGTGGCCGACCTGGTGGCAATCGTGGAGCACTTCGGCGAGATGCCGGTGCTCGTCGGTGCCTCGATGGGCGGCGGCACCTCACTGACTGCGGTCGGTGAGAGCGCCGTGGAGGCCAGAGCCCTCGTGCTTGTGGACACCGCGCCTCAGATCGAAGCGGCCGGAGTGCGCAAGATCCGCAACTTCATGGCTCAAGGGGCCGACGGTTTCGCATCGCTCGAAGAAGTCGCCGAGGCCATCGCGAACTATCAGCCCCACCGAAAGCGTCCGCGCAACCTCGACGGCCTCGCCAAGAACGTTCGCCTGTGGCCCGACGGCCGCTATCGCTGGCACTGGGACCCGGCGTTCATGCACCGGCCGCGCAGCTTCGCCGAGCGGATCCCGCGCCAGCAAGCCGCCGCGGAGAACCTCACGCTGCCGACGTTGCTGGTACGCGGCGGCTTGAGCGACGTGCTCTCCGAGGAGGGCGCGCAAGCGTTCCTGGCGACGGTTCCCCATGCCCGTTACGCGAATGTGGGCGATGCGGCACACATGGTCGCCGGCGATCGGAACGACGTATTTGTCGAGGCGACACTGGGTTTTCTTGCCGATTTCGTGCCGGTCAGGTGAGTGTCGGCCTGATTGGCGCGCTCACGCCGTAGCCTTGCATCCTTTGGCCGACTCGGCCGAGCTTCGAAAGACATTAAATGCGCGGAACCGTTAAGTTCTTCAACAGTGAAAAAGGCTTCGGCTTCATCTCCCGTGATGGAGCAGATGACGTCTTTGTCCACTACTCCAACATCGTCGGTGAGAATTACCGAACGCTGGAAGCAGGCCAGGAGGTCGATTTCGACATCGGACCTGGCCGCAAAGGTGACGAAGCACAGAACGTCAAGCCTGTCTGAGCGCGCTCGCCACTGAGCGCACCCGCCATTCGCAGTCGCCCGCCGAACCGGCAGGCGGCGCCCGGAGCTTTGGCCCGACATACCGCGGCCAGAGTTCCCTTGGCGATCTCATCGGGCACGTGCGTCGTCTGGCGCCAGTGCTTCCAACACATCTCAGGTCACCGGGCCGCGTTCTGCTCCACGAGTATTGAGCAGCGCGCGCCGGTACCCTCGCTGCGTCTGGCTGGTATTTCCGGCCGACGGGTTCGCAGGCCGGTCTTGGTTCTTCCTGTCAACGTGAACCAGACCCCAGCTATCGCCGACCTCTTCACCCCCTGATGAGGCGCCACCGAACCCTGCCCAGAGCCCGCGCGCAGCGGGCCAGGAGACACATGCCCCCCACCTTTGCCCAACTGGGCGCCCCCGACTTCATCGTCAGCGCGCTCGCCAAACGTGGCATCATCCAGCCGTTCGCCATCCAGGCGGCCACCGTGGCCGATGCCCTGGCCGGACGCGACGTCTGCGGCCGCGCGCCCACCGGATCCGGCAAAACGCTGGCGTTCGGGATTCCGCTGGTAGCCAGCGTCGGCAACGCCCAGCCGCACAAGCCCCGAGCGCTCGTGCTGGCGCCCACCCGCGAACTCGCTGATCAGATCATGACCGAGCTGCGCACCTTCGCAGGCAAGCGCCGAGTCAGCGTTGCCTATGGCGGCGTGGGCTACGCCCCACAGATCGGAGCCCTCCGCCGCGGGGTCGACATTCTCGTGGCGTGCCCGGGACGCCTCGAAGACCTCATCGAACAGGGCCATGTCAACCTGTCCGCCGTTGACAAGGTCGTCATCGACGAAGCCGACCGCATGGCCGACATGGGATTCATCCCGGTCGTGCGGCGCCTGCTCGACCAGACCGCCAAACAGCGTCAGACGATGATGTTCTCGGCCACGCTCGACGGCGACGTGGCAACACTGACACGCGACTACCAGCACGATCCCGTACGTCACGAGGTCGGCGACGAGACCCCCGAAGTCAGCGCTGCCGATCACGTCTTTTGGAGTGTGGCCAAGACGGATCGCACCGACATCTGCGCGGAAGCGATCGACGCCGCAGGATCGACGATCGTGTTCTGTCGAACCCGGCATGGCTGCGATCGCCTGGCCCGGCAGCTGGATCGCCGAGGCATCCACACGGCGGCACTTCACGGCGGTCGCAGCCAGAGCCAGCGCACCAGGGCACTGGCCGAGTTCACCGCCGGCAAGGTCCAGGCGCTCGTCGCGACTGACGTTGCTGCCCGCGGCATTCACGTCGAAGGTATCGGCGCCGTCGTCCACTACGACGTCGCGGCCGACCACAAGACCTACCTTCACCGATCGGGCCGTACCGCCCGGGCCGGTCTGGGTGGCGTAGTGGTCTCGTTGGTTCAGCCCGAGCAGGTCAAAGAACTCAAGTCCATGCAGCGCAAGATGGGCCTGGAACAGCCCATCACCCAAGTGGACGTGGCCGCGATCCGGACAGCCGCTCCACGCAACGGCAGCGCCAACACCCGCGGACTCGCCACCGATTCTGGATCGCAAGGCTCGAAGACCCACAGGGCCGCCGCGGACGCACCTCAGTCACGCTCTGAGCGCCGCAAACCCAGCGCCGACGCGAACCGGCAGCGTCCAGGCTCGCAGTCGCGGCGTCGCACGCTTGAGCGCCCGGCGGCCAAGAATCAATCCCAGCACCGTCGAAGCAACAACAACCGTTCGAGGTCCAAAGGTCACCAGCGCTCGCCCCAGCGCTGAGCCCGCTCAAACGTCTGGGTCGTCCTGAGGCGCATCCAGCGATTCGACACTGGACGGCGCAAGGTTCGAGGCGAACTTGGACATGTTGTCGCCCAGGGCGCTGATGAGTTGCTCGACGAACTGCGGCGACATGTTGACGCGCTGCACGACGACGCCTCGCCGAGGTGACTGCGTGCCGCTGAAGTCCAGCCGGATGAAGTCGAGCGTGAACTCATAGGGCGAGTGGCGTACCACAGCAAAGTTGGACCACACTCCTGCCTCGAGCTCCGGCGGCAGTCGGATCTGCAGCTTCGTGCCGTCCGGTAGCGCTTCGTGCGGGTTGCTCTCGGCCATCCGGAGACGCTACCCGTCTCATTGACGCAGCCAGTTGCGGTGTTTACAGCGCGCAGCAGCGCTCTCAGCGTTCCTCGCGTCGATAGGGGAGCGTCAGGGCGGCGGGCGCTGGGCTCGGTCGATGCCGAGACCGGAAGCTGATTGCGATGAGCACCCCCACCGTTAGCAGGAACGGCAGGATGCCGAGCAGGGCGGGAGAGATCGTGTTGACCTCGAAACCGAAGATGCTCAGGTCGAACGTCTGGACGCGGGGCTGCAACGCGAGCGTGAACCCGAACAGCAGCGAGCCCGCGGCAAGCCGCCCGGGCCGCCAGGCACCGAAGATGACCAGCGCGACGGCAATCCAGCCTCGGCCGGCGATGAGGCCTTCGGTCCAGCCGGCGGCCATGTAGAGCGACAGGAAGGCGCCCGCTGCGCCGGCGAAGGCTCCCCCGGCGAGGACGGCACCCGATCGCAGCAGCACCACCGAATGGCCCACCGAGTCGGTCGTGGAAGCGGACTCGCCCACGGCCCGCAGGGCAAGGCCGAGCCGGGTCCGATTGAGCACAAACCAAACTGTGACGCCTAACCCGGCAGCCAGATACACCACCGGCGGCTGATTGAACAGGATCGGGCCGGCCCAGGGGATATCGGCCAGACCAGCGATTCCCAGATCGGTGAACACTGCGTCGGCCCGTTCACGCACCGCATCCTGACCAATGAATGCGGCAAAACCGAGACCGCCGATCGTGATGGCCAGACCGGACACGACTTGGCCCGCACCCATCACGACGCTCACCATCGCATGCACGCCTGCGACTGCCATGCCCACGAGCGCTGCGGCCAGGAAGCCGATCCATGGCCGGTCAGTGGCCAGCGCCACCATGAAGCCGCTGACGGCACCCATGGCCATCATGCCCTCGACGCCGAGGTTCAACACACCGGAGCGCTCAGCAATCAGCTCGCCCAGCCCGGCCAGATACACGAGCGTGGCAAACTGGACGGTGGCCACGAGCAGCCCGATGATCGCGGCCTCAGACACCTGCTGCTCCCGTGGCCGCGGCGGTGTTCCCCGCCTCAGGCACGTCGGTGTCGCTTCCCACCGGACGCACCCAGCGAATCCGGTAGTTCAACAAGACGGCAGCGACCAGTGCAGCGATCAGGATCATCGCCTGCAGGATCGTGGCGATCGAACTGGTGACTCCGAGCGTCTGGATGGATTGGCCCCCGACCTGGACTGCGCCAAACACGAACGCCACTGCTGCTACGCCGGACGGTCGCATGAGAGCCAGAGCGGCCACGATGATGCCAGCGAAGCCGTAGCCGTTGGACAGACCGGGATCGAGCCGGGTAGCCGTGCCAGTGAGCTCGACGGCCCCGGCCAAGCCCGCCAGCGCGCCTGAGAGCAAGAGTGCGGTCAGCACCTTGCGCTGCAGCGAGATGCCTGCGTAGCGAGCGGTCGCCGGCGATGATCCGGCCATCCGCAACTCGTAGCCCCATGCCGTTCTTGATAGTGCCAACCAGAACGTGGCGAGCAAGGCGATCGCAATCAGGACGCCGATATGCGCGCGGCCGAACAGGCCCGGCAGCGAGGCTTGATCGGGCAGAGGCTCGATCAGCGCGAAGCCCTGCGACTCGGGATCCTTCCACGGCCCCGTTTCGAGCCATTCCACGATCCGAATCGAGACCTCGACGAGCATGAGGGTCGTGATGATCTCGCTGACGCCGAGGTACGCCCGAGCCAGTGCCGGGCCGATCATCAAGATGACGCCGCCGAGTGCTCCCGCACCGATCATCAGCAAGATCAGCACAGGACCGGGCAGGTCGCCCGCCGCCATCGCCACACCTGCGGCGACGGTGGCGCCGGCCATCATTTGACCCTCGGCGCCGATGTTCCACAAGCCCATCGAGCCGGCCACTGCGACAGCCAGGCCGGCCAGCGCCAGCGGCGTCGCTCGCAACAGCGTTCGGGAGATCGAATTCGCACCGCCTAGCGACGAGTCGATCATCCGGCCGTAGACCACGCCAGGATCGTGGCCGGCTGCCCACAGCAGCAGCGCGCCCGCGATGAGCGCCGTAGCGATGCCGATCACGAAGGCGATTGCCTGCGCAGCGGGCGCGACACTCGCCCGTCGTTGCAGCACCGGCCGAATTACGCCTTGATGCCAGCGAGCTCGCCCGCGGGCCACCGTGTGCAGCGGAGCGTGGGTGGGATCAGTCATGAGCCGCCGCCCTGTGTTGTGGCTGCGCCTTCGGGTCGGCGGCGGGTTGGGGAGTGTTGCGTCGTCATGAGCCGCCGCCTCCGGCCATCGCTGCACCCACTTCGCCTCGTGTCGTTGAGGACGGGTCGAGCCGAGCAGCGATGCGGCCCTCGTACATCACGACCAATCGGTCCGACAGCGCGAGCAACTCGTCGAGATCTTCGGAGATGAGCAGCACGCCGACACCTGCGTTGCGTTGCGCCACGATCTGCTCCTGAATGGCGGTGATGCCTGCGACGTCGAGACCCCGCGTGGGCTGCGCCGCCACCAGTACTCGCGGTTCACCGGTCAGCTCACGCCCCAGCAGCAGGCGCTGCAAATTGCCGCCCGAGAGGGCGCTGACGTCTTCGTGCAACCGACCCACTTGGACGCCGAAGCGCTCGACGAGTCCCTTGCAGAAGTCTTCGCAGCGCTTCAGATCGAGCAGGGCACCTCGTCGCAGGGACGGGTACGAGCGCACGACAGAGTTGTCGACAACCGACATGTGCGGAGCGAGGCCCACACCCAGCCGATCCTCGGGCACGTAGGCCAGACCGCTGCGAGAGCGAGCCCTCGGCGATGCGCCGGTGATGTCGGCGCCGGCGAGCCGCACTGTTCCTTCGGTGGTGGCCCGCAAGCCTGCGACGGCTTCGGCCAGCTCTCGTTGACCATTGCCCGACACGCCGGCAATTCCCACGATCTCGCCGGCGCGCACGTCGAGGTCGACAGCGTGCAGCGCCGGGAATCCTCGATCGCTGAGCGCCGACACGCCCTCGAGCGCGAGCACGACGTCGCCGCTCGGGTGGTCCGGTGGGCGATGCACTTCGGCTGCGGCCTCGCCGACCATCATCTGGGCGAGGTCGGACCGATCGACTCCCACAAGGCTGCCCGGTTGCGCAACGGTGACACCTCCTCGCAGCACCGTCGCCTCGTCGCAGACCGAAAGCACCTCGTCGAGCTTGTGGCTGATGTAGATCACCGAGCGGCCACGGTCGGCCATCGCCCGCAGCGTTTCGCCGAGGTCTGCGGCCTCGGCCGGCGTGAGCACGGCTGTCGGTTCGTCAAGCACCAGAACATCGGCGTCGCGCCACAGCGCCTTCAGAATCTCGACGCGCTGCCGTTCGCCGACGGACAGCTGCCATACCGGTCGAGTCGGATCGGCATCGAGTGAGTACAGCGAAGCCAGATGGGCAACTCTCTCGACGATCTGGTTGATGTTGAGATAGCGGGGCGCCGAACCCAGCACCACGTTCTCTGCGACAGTGAGCGTGGGCACCAAGCGAAACTCCTGGTGCACCATGCCGATGCCGGCAGCGATCGCATCCGCCGGAGAGTGGAACCGGCATTGCTCGCCATGCACCCAGATCTCGCCGCCGTCGGGGAGATAGACGCCGCCCAGCACGTTGACGAGTGACGTCTTGCCAGCACCGTTCTCGCCCAAGAGCGCATGGATGGTGCCTGCGCGCACGGCCAGGCTGGCGCCGTCACAGGCCACGACACCGGGGAACTCCTTGCGGATTCCGCGCAGGTCCACCGCGAGAGCTGTCGACGCGTCTGCGCCGCTGGAGGCGTCAGGCAAGCTCACGTTGCCAGGACACTCGCAGCAACGACGCCCGGCTGAGTTGCGGGCGCGGCACTGCCGCCGGCCCTGGACGAACCGATACTGATCAAGTCAGTTGTCTCGTCCAGCGCCAGCGGCGATGTCAGTGCGATTCGATCAGTCGGATCAGGGGCTGGCGTCACCCACGACGCCTTCGACGAACCAGTCCATGCCCAGCATCGAGCCATCGTCGAGGGTCTCGCCGGAGGCGATACGCACGTTGCCGTCCTGATCGCGGATCTCGCCGGTGAACACATCCCACTCGCCGTCGCGCAGCTGGTCGGCGATGTCGCTAATGCGGTCGGCAACGTCGCCCGGCACATCGTCTGCCAGCGGTGCGAGATCGACGATGCCGTCGTCCATGCCGCCCCAGTACGCGCCAGGCTCGTACGTGCCCGCGGCGACCGCTTCGATGATCAAGGCATAGCGCGGGCCCCAGTTCCACACCGGTGCGGTGACAAAGGCCTCCGGAGCGAAGTCACGCATGTCCGAGTTGTAGGCAATCCAGCGTGCGCCGGCCTCTTGGGCGGCGACGCCCGCGGCAGTCGAGTCCTGGTGCATTGCGATCACGTCCGCGCCGGCCTCGAGCAGGGCCTTGGCCGAGTCGCCCTCGACCGCGGGGTCGAACCAGGTGAACGTCCAGATCACGTTGACCTCAGCAGTCGGGTTGGTCTCTCGCACGCCCAAGGTGAAGGCGTTGATGCCTCGGATCACCTCGGGAATGGGGAACGCTGCCACGTAGCCAAGCTGGCCGCTCTCGGTCACCGCGCCCGCAGCCAGGCCCGACAGGTAGCGGGGCTGATAAATCCGGCCGAAGAAGTTACCGAAGTTGGCGTCGTTCATCTTGAAGCCAGAGGCGTGCTCGAACACGACGTCGGGGTATTCCTCTGCGAGCTCGAGCATCGGATCCATGTACCCGAACGATGTGCCAAAGATGACGTCAGCGCCTTCGTTCTCGATGAAGTCGATGGCGACTGCCTTGAAGTCCTCGGCGTTCTCGGGAATGCTCTCGACAAATAGCGTCGTGGCCCCCGTCTGGTCCTCGGCGTACTGTCTGCCCTGATCGTGGGCCCAGTTCCAGCCGGCGTCACCCACCGGGCCGACCAGCACGAATGCCGCGGTCACGTCCTCCGGGTTGCTGTCATCGCTGCCGCACGCGGCGCCGAGCAGCGCTACGCCCACCAGTGCGACACCCAGTCTTGTCAAGATCCTCGAACGCATGATCTCCCTCTCCGCTAGCGCCCGCGAAAAATGACCCGGGCGACGGTCAACGAGCCTAATCTCGCTCACATTGGCGCGCGGCCAACGGTGGCTGTTACAAGGCCGTGGTTTAAAGACGGCCGGTTCGTATCCCGTTCACGCTGCTTGGTGGGCCGCCCCGCAGGGCCCCGGGGTTAGAACGGGTTGAGCTCGAGTCCGAGGATGTGACGGCCCAGCTGATGGGTGATGCGATCGGTATGCACGTTGATGTGCACCGGCATGGCCCGGAAGTCCCGGTAGCGGCGCTCGAATGGACCGCCCTCTCGCAGCGCCGTGCCGCCCTGGGTGCGATGCAGCAGCGACATGGCTTCGTCGAGCTGCTCGACTGCCATCGTCGTCACTGCCATCTGCCGCAGGTAGTCGGCTTCGTCGGGGGTGATGCCGGCGGCGATGCGACGGTCGACGTCATTGCAGGCGGTCTCTGTCGCCGCAGCCGCGGCAGCCAGCAGCGATGCTGCTCGCCCGAAGTTGACCTGCACGGTGGGGCGCTCGACCATCTTGCCGCCGATGATCACCCGGCGGCCCCCAGCAGCGTCAGCCGCTTCGGCAAGTGCGCGGCGAACAAGGCCTACCCCCATCCACGCAAGCCACAGGTCTGAGATGCCCACCCAGTCTTCGCGGTAGCGGTCATGCACCACCGGCACGCTGCGCAGCGACTCTGCGCGGTTCACGCCGTGCCACTGCATGCAGTCGCCGAGGTTGACGGGCACGTCGGTGAAATGAACGTCATCGGTGGCCGAGGCCCGCAATCCTGCTCCGTCCCACGACGGATCGATCTTCATCCCCTCGGTGTTGGTGGACACGATGGTGAAACGGATGTCCATCGGCCGAATCGGCTTGCCGTCGTCGCCGGTGACGGCGAAGGCCACCCCGCAGTAGTCGGCATAGCGAGCGCCCGTGCCCCAACGACCAGCGCCGTTCAAGATGGCCTGATCGCCTTCTATGCGACCGTAGACCGAACTACGGGCACCGCCGGGAAACGACACCCAATGGCCGTTGGTCACGATGTCGGTGAGGAAGTCCTCCTGTTCGGGACCCATGCAACCGACAAACAGATGGAACACGCACAGGTGATTCCACAGGCACCACGCCAGGCTCGGGCATCGGGCGGCAACTGCTTCGAGCTCGCGGCCCATGTGGAGAATCGTTTCCTCAACCCCGCCGATGTTCCGGGTGGCGGACATGCGCATGAAATCGGTGCCGCGGATCGCTTCGATGACCTCCGACGAGACGGATCGAGTCCGGTCGGCCGTCTCTGCCTGCGCCTCGATCGCATCCAAGAACGGTTCGATGCGCAGTCCCTCGGCCGGTGCGGGGGCAAAGTGCTCGACGAGTTCAGCGCCGGATAGACCGGCGTCGTCGGATACAGCGCCGGATAGACCGGCGTCGTCGGGGGACGTCAGGCTCGGTTCTTCGACTTCGGGTGCTCCCGCCATCTGGCCACAGTAGGCCGCGGCGGGATCAGCCGCAGTGGCCGTTGGCAGATGGCGGCACGTCGAGCATCGGATTGCGGTCGAAGAAGCCGTCAGGCACCAGCCCGAAGCTGATGTACTCGGTGGGCATAACCGGGAAGTCCTCGGGACGGGCGTCGTGGGTGATCCCGAACGTGTGCCACACCGTGACGTCAGTGCCGACGATCGACCGGTCGCCAGCGGTGTAGCGCTCCAGCCCGTCGCCAGCGTTGCGCTGCGTCGGGAACCGGCCGGCGGCATATCGCTCGTCGGGATCAGTCGGCGACACCCACAGGTTGTGCCGGCCGAAGGTGGCGCGTTCGGAGTGCGGACTGTCGGCCGCAGCGAACATCGTCGTCGTGGGCGACGGCAAGAGCCGGAATGCCGTCGGGCGTCCGAGCCGGTTGATGTGGTCGGCGCTCTCGATCCGCCAGTAGCGGCTGGACGGCGAGTTGGCGTCGCGGCGAGCAGCCAACTCGCTCTCGAGCACCGTTTCACGTGCGGCGAACGCAGTGCCATGCGGATTGTCGGGGCCCGGCGGCAGCGCTTCGGCGTTCACTTCGACCACGGTGTTGGCAGTGCCGTCGATCGCCATGTCCAATCGCACGCAGAAGATGTGCTGGTGAATCGGGGCGGACACGTGCGGGGCAACCTGCCGGGCGAAGGTCATGTCGTCGCCGTCGCGGTGTGAACGGGTAGTGAGGATGCCGGTGAGCTTCACCTCATAGCGAATCGAGCCGTCGAGGTAGAAGTACCAGAAGAACCCGTACTCATAGTTTCCGACCGTGTGGATGGCGCTCACCACCAGCCGGCGAGATCGACGCACCTCAGTGGTGTCGGCATTCCAGTCGAAGTGCTTCCAGCCGATGCCGAAGTCCTCCTCGTGGATGCAGAGCGCATTCGGCGTGGTGACCACGGAGCCATCGTCGAACACCTGGGTGGAGTCGAGGTAGGCGATCTCGCCGAGGCAGTCGCAGCCCAGCTCGAGTGAGTTGTTCATCAGGCCGAGGCCGAACTCCCCAGAGTCGAGCGCGTGCTTGAACGTCTGAGACGGACGGGTGTCGCCGTAGGGCACCACCATCTCGGCCAGTGATGCCCGGTCGATGATCGGACGCACCCGGCCACCGTCGTCATAAGTGATCCGGTGCAGCACCAGGCCTTCGGTGTCATCCATGACGACGCGCATCGACCACTTCTGCCAGCGCAGCTCGTTGTCGTCGAGTGTGAAGCTGGTGCCCTCGGGCTGGGTGATTTCGATCGGACGCAAGTCGGTTCGCATTGGCCCAAAATCTTCGGTGACGGCGTCGACGTCGTAGTTGCCTCGCTCAGACGCGACCGGCCATTGGTCGAAGTCTTCGATGTGGAGCACTTCCAGCGAGTCGACGTCGATATGCACCATCAACCCGTCGAGGGGGTAGGCGTATCCGTTGTCGGCAGGGTTCGGGCGCCAGAAGGCGATGCAGCGTTGCACACGCCGACCCGTTTCGAAGTCGAAGCCGTAGTCGCCCGTCGGCCAAGGGTCGATCTGCACCTGCGAGGTGTCCGCAATGCCACGCTTGGCGATCGCCGCAGCGAATCCCGGGTCGGCCCGGCAGGCGTCCATCACCGCGAACAGCTCCGCCATGCCGACCCGCGGCACGATGCCTGGATGGTGCACCCACGAGTCGACCTGACCTCGGGTCACCGACACCACGGCGGTGTGCACTTCGCCGTTCTCGCGTACCACCACCTCGAAGCGGCGGTCGGTGTCCGAGCCGGGCGTCCAGGCCGCGACTTCAGCCTTGGGCGGCTCCCAGATGCAAAAGCCATGGAAGCGTGCGCTGTCGCCGATGCGTCCGCTGCGGCGCAGCACCTCGATGGCGGCATGGGCTTCCGCTTCGGTCATCATCGACAGCGGATGACGCGACGGCGTGACGGCGTCATCGCTGGGCCGATCGAGCAGGGTTTCGGTCATGTGATCACGCTACGTCGTCCGCCCTGCGATACGCGGCCGTCGCCGTGCCGGCCGGTACTCTCGACCGGTACGGTTCCGCACCCGACGGGCAGGCGAACGGGCTGATGATGGGAGTCCGCAGGTCGTGACCGAGGGGGATCTACGCAGCCGTGTCCGGCGGCACCTCGAGTTCATCTACCCGTCGGTGCCCGCGGAGGATCTCGCCCGCCGAGTGCTCGCCGCCGTAGGGCTGCAAGAGGCCACAGGGGTGCTCGAAGGCGGTCCGAGGTGGGACCAGCGAGACGTTGCTGTCATCACGTACGCCGACTCGATCACTGAGGCTGGCCGTACTCCGCTGCAGACCCTGCGGCGCACGCTCGACGACCTTGCTGGTGACGTGGTGACCGTGGTCCACGTGCTGCCCTTCTATCCCGCTAGCTCCGACGGCGGCTTCGCGATCAGCGACCACCGAGCCGTCGATGCCCGGCTGGGGTCGTGGGACGACATCGGGGGCCTCGCAGACACCTACACCGTCATGGCCGACCTTGTGGTCAACCATGTGAGCGCCGACCACCCCTGGGTGCACGAGTTCTGCCGGAGCGAGCTGCCGGGAAGCGTCTGCCTGCTCACCGCTGAGCCCGGCGACGACCTGTCGAACGTGGCGCGGCCGCGGACGACTCCGCTGCTGCGAGATGTCGACACGCCGAACGGTGCCCGGCTGCTGTGGTGCACGTTCAGCCACGATCAAGTGGATCTTGACTACCGCCAGCCCGACGTCCTGATCGACCTTCTGCGGACGCTGGATTGTCTCGTCGCTGCAGGAGTGCGTTGGTTCCGCCTCGACGCCATTGCCTACTTGTGGAAGGAGCTCGGCACGACGTGCTTGAACCTGCCGCAGACCCATGAGGTGGTCAAGCTGCTGCGCACGTTGCTCGACGCGAAGTGCCCGGATGCGGTGATCATCACCGAGACCAACGTGCCCCATGACCAGAACGTCTCGTACTGGGGCGGCGGCGACGAGGCGCATCTCGTTTACAACTTCAGCCTGCCCCCGCTGCTGGTGCACACCCTGCTGTCCGGCTCGGCGCACGAGATGCAGAAGTGGCTCAGCGATCTCGAGGCTCCGCCCGCAGGCACCACGTTCTTCAACTTCATCGCCAGCCACGACGGCATCGGCTTACGCCCGGTGGAGGGACTGCTCACCGGCGCCGAGATCGACCGCCTCGTCGCCGCAGCCCACGCCGCCGGTGGCACCCATTCAGAGTTCGACACCTCGCACGGCCCGCGTGCCTACGAGCTGAATGTCTCGCTCTGGGACCTGTTCGCCGGCGACGCAGATCCGCTCGGAGTGTCCCAATTCCTGGCAGCGCACACGATCATGCTGAGCCTTGCCGGTGTCCCCGCGCTGTACGTCCACGCCATGTTGGGAACACCGAGCTACTGGGCGCCGATCGAAGGCCCGCCTCGTATCGTGACCGAGCACGGCCTGCCTCCGGTGGAGCGAAATCGGCGCACGATCAACCGGCGCAAGCTCACGTTCGACGAGGCCGTCGACCTGCTCGGCTCCCAGGGCGGCATCCGCCGCAAAGTTCTGGTGGAGCTGGTCCGGCGCATGCTCATCCGCCGCGAGCAGCCCGCATTCCACCCTGACAGTCCCCAGCAGTCCTTGGAACTGGGATCCCGTGTCCTCGGCGTCATCCGCGGCAGCCCTGGGTGGGGCCAAACCATCGTCTCACTGACCAACGTGAGCCACGAACGGATCGAAGTCGACCTCGAAATACTCGCCGCAGAAGCCACTCACGCTGCGACATGCTTCGCCCCCGAAGGCTGCATCGACCTGATCGAGGACCGCCTTCACCCCCCGGGCGACAGGCTCGAGCTCACCGCCGGCCAAACTGCGTGGCTCTGCTCGCCAAAGGACCGGCGCGCACCAGTGGTTCACGGCTGACCTCGCGGCCCCCCCTGGCCCCCGGGTTCGGCTCCCGGTTCTTCTCGCGCGACGCCAGCCAGTTAGCCGGCCGGCGGCGCGTTGTCTGCTTCGACAGCGTCGTAGAGCTGTTCGAGCACTCCGTCGACGGCGCTTTGCACGCGTGACCAGTTCGGGATGAACGGTGTTTCCATCGGATCGTTCAGGAACTCGTCGCCCGCTTCCATGATCGCCGCCGCGAACAATTCCACGGCGGTCTCCTCGGCATGCAAGTCGAAGTCGAAGCCATTGAAGATGGCGTCGTTGCGGTAGTGGCTGACGAGGTCCAAAGCGTTGCGGTAGTAGACGGCCTTTACCGTGCGAAACGTCTCGGTTCCCAGCACCGTGCCGTCGATGGCCAGCTTGCGGTAGATGGCCTTCGCGATGTCGCGGCTCATCTTGTGCAGCCCGGCGTTCGCATCGGCCACCGACAGCTCCTGATGCTTGTGGTCGTACCGATCGGCGATGTCGACCTGGCAGATCCGACGCCCCTGGTAGATGCGATACACCTCTGACAACACACCGATCTCGAGACCCCAGTCGCTCGGTATGCGGATGCTGCGCGTCATGTCGAGCTTCATCGCGAACTCACCGGCAAGCGGGTAGCGGAACCCGTCGAGATATCGCAGGTAGTCGTGCTCACCGATGGTGGCGCGCAGTGCTCTCAACAACGGCGTGACCAGCAGGCGTACCACGCGCCCGTTCATCCGCCCGTTCACGCCGAGGCCGTCTGCGGACACATCGCCGCTGGCCCGGAAGTAGTAGCCCTTGGAGAACGAGTAGCCGAAGGTGGGGTTCAGGAGCGGGTACAGCAGCCGGGCCAGCATTCCGCGGTCGTAGGTGAGGATGTCGGCGTCGTGCAGCGCCACGTTCTGGCAGCGGCCTGACGCCAGGAAGTAGCCGAGGCAGTACCAGACGTTGCGGCCCTTGCCTGACTCGGTCGGTGCGAGCACTCGATCGGCCAACTGCTCGTCGATGCTGCGAAGCCGAGGCCCGTCATTCCACAGCAGCCGGGTTCGCTGCGGCAGGCGAGAGAAAAACTGCTTTGCCTCGGCAAACTCCGCTGCATTCGCTCGGTCGATGCCGATGATGATCTCGTCGAGATACGTAATCTTGGCGATCTCGTCGACGATGTGGCTGAGCGCCGGTCCACCGAGTTCGCTGTACAGCGCCGGAATGATGAGGGCGATGGGACTGCGGCGCGAGCGCTCGAACAAGTCTGCTTCGAAGCTCTCGACGGGGCGATCGCTGAGCCGGTGGAGCGTTGCGATCGACTCGTGCTGCTGGAAATCGGCCACATCGCACCCCGCCGGTTGACCGTGTGCAACCTACCGTGCCCGCCTCTGCCAGTCGCCAGGTCGCGGAGGGCCGCGCGGTATCGTGCGCCATGGTCTCGACACCGCAGCAACCGCCGGTCGGTTTCCCGTCTCTGGAGGCCAAATTCGCTGCCGACGGCCTCACGTTCGACGATGTGCTGCTGGTGCCCGCAGCATCCGACGTGGTGCCCGACACGGTGGACACAGCGACCCGTTTCAGCCGCAGGATCACGCTCGCGGTGCCCCTCGTCAGCGCCGCCATGGACACTGTGACCGAGGCCCGGCTGGCGATCGCCATGGCCCGCCACGGGGGCATCGGGGTCATCCACCGGAATCTCGCGATTGCCGATCAGGCAGCCGAGGTGGATCGGGTGAAGCGCTCCGAATCCGGGATGATCGTCGAACCCATCACGCTTGGGCCTCACGATCTGGTGTCGGATGCAGAAGCGCTGATGGCGCGATTCAAGATCAGCGGCGTGCCCATCACCGACCCAGCGGGGAAGCTGGTGGGAATCCTCACCAACCGAGACCTCCGCTTCGAGACTGACTGGTCACGACCGATTCACGAAGTGATGACCTCTGTTGGGCTGGTCACGGCGAAAGCACCGACCACGCTCGAAGACGCCCAAGTCGTGCTGGCACGCCACCGCATCGAGAAGCTCCCGATCGTCGACGACAACTTTCGCCTCGTCGGGCTGATCACGGTGAAGGACATCCAGAAGCGGATCCAGTTCCCGAACGCGTCAAAGGACGAGCACGGGCGGCTGCTTGTCGCCGCAGCCGTCGGCACGGGACCCGACACGCTGGATCGGGTGGCGGCGCTCGTCGAACGAGATGTCGACGCCGTCGTGGTCGACACAGCCCACGGTCACAGCCGTGATGTTGTGGAAATGGTCGCGAAGATCAAGGCCAACTACGGCACCGAAGTCGTGGCCGGCAACGTGGCCACCGGCGATGCGGCCCGGGCGCTCATCGACGCCGGTGCCGACGCGGTCAAAGTCGGCATCGGACCAGGCTCAATCTGCACCACGCGCGTCGTTGCCGGCGTCGGCGTGCCGCAGGTCTCTGCGGTGTTCGACTGTGCGGCTGCGGCGTCGGAATCCGGCGTGCCGGTCATCGCCGACGGCGGCATGCAATTCTCCGGCGACTTGGCCAAGGCGATCGCAGCGGGCGCCGATTGCGCGATGGTCGGGAGCCTGCTCGCCGGCACCGATGAGTCGCCGGGCGAGGTCGTGCTGTACCAGGGCGAGCGCTTCAAGGAATATCGAGGCATGGGCTCGGTCGGCGCCATGAAGGGCCGCAGCTTCTCGAAGGACCGCTATTTCCAGGACGGCCGAGACGCAGACGAACTGGTCCCCGAGGGCATCGAGGGACGTGTGGCCTACAAGGGCCCGCTGTCAGGCGTGCTGCACCAGCTGGTTGGCGGTCTGCGCCAGGCCATGGGCTACTGCGGCGCCTCGACGATCGATTACATGCGCACGCGTACCCGATTCGTCCGTGTCACCGCGGCGGCCCTGCGAGAGAGCCACCCCCACGACATCATCATCACCAAAGAGGCACCCAACTACCGCGTTCCGAACTAGCCGGCAGGGAATGCCCCCGCTGCCCGGCAGCGCCTGCGTTGGATAATCAAGCGTGCCATAACTGATTATCATGTGTCCTGTGAATGATCATGCGCTGCCTCGGTTGGTAATGCCAAACCTGCTCGAGCAGTTGCGTGTCATGCCGGCAGTGGTTGTTTCCGGCGCAAGGCAAACCGGCAAGAGCACACTGGTACAGAACCTCGTGCCACGCCATGGTCGTTATGTGTCCCTCGACGACTTCGACGCCGCGGACGCCGCTCGGAACGATCCTCAGGCTCTCATTGGCGGCGACCGGCCCGTCACGATTGACGAAGTCCAGCGTGAACCCCGGCTGCTGCAGGCGGTGAAGCAGGCCATCGACCGCAACCGTCGACCCGGACACTTCCTGCTTACTGGCTCGGCCAACCTGCTGCTGATGCGTCAGGTCTCGGAGTCGCTGGCAGGCCGTGCGGGTTACCTGACGCTGTGGCCGATGACCGGACGGGAACGGCAGGGGCTCGGACAGGGAGGCATCTGGGAACAGATGCTTGACGCAGGCGATGAACAGTGGCTGGATCTCGTGACGGACCAGCCCGGCGCGCCCCAGGACTGGCGCGCTCACGTGCGGCGTGGCGGACTGCCGGTGCCGGCGCTGCAACTCGAAACCCCCGGGGACCGTTCGATCTGGTTCGACGGATACCTGCGGACGTACATGGAGCGCGATCTGCAGGCGCTGTCGAGCATTGCCGAGCTGCCGGATTTCCGGCGGCTCATGCGTGCGGTGTGCGGACGTCTGGGCCAGTTGGTCAATCAGACCGAGCTCGCCCGGGATGTCGCCTCGAACCAGTCCACAGTGAGACGATGGCTGAATCTGTTGGAAGTCTCGCACCTGCTCGTGCGCGTGCCCGCCTACGCCGTCAATCGCACCAAGCGATTGATCAAGACACCCAAGTTGTACTGGAGCGACACCGGCGTTGCACTGCAGCTCGCGCAGCAGGTTGAACCCGACGGCGCGTACTTGGAAAACCTTGTGCTCAGCGATCTGCTGGCCTGGCGAGACGCTCGCCGGGAACCTGCGGAGGTGCTCTACTGGCGCACCGTGGGCGGTCACGAAGTGGACTTCATCGTCGAAGCTGGCGACCGTCTGCTGCCCATCGAGGTCAAGGCCACTGAACGCCCTCGGCTGCGAGACGCTGCCCACCTGCGCACCTTTCGAGCCGAATACGGTGACCGGTCCCGGCCAGGTCTTCTGCTGCACGCCGGAACTTCCATCGAATGGCTCGCTCCCGGCGTGTTGGCTGCGCCTTGGTGGCGCGTGCTGTAGCTCGGGGCCCTGCACGCTGTATCTCGCCCGCCCGGGCACGACGCCGCGGGTGCCGACTGCGCGAGAGCCACCCCCACGACATCATCATCACCAAAGAAGCACCCAACTATCAGGCGCCGACCTGATCACCTGGCGGCCGAGAGCATTCGTTAGCGATGTTTAGCGAGTTTTAGCGATATTTAGCGATAACATTGCGCCCGTAGCGCTGGCACTGCGTTGGAGGATCGGCCCCCGTGGCTCTCGCCAACCCTTTCAGGCCCTCATTCGGCACAGCTCCACACACGTTGGTGGGACGAGACGGCGTGCTCGACCGTTTTCGGAACGCCATGTCGGCTGGTCCGACGCATCCGGACTTCACCATGCTCGTCAGCAGTCCACGCGGATCTGGCAAGACAGTGCTGCTGAGCGCGATGTGCGACGTCGCTACGGATGCCGGCTGGGCAACCGCGCCAATCACAGCGACACCCCGTGACACGCTGTCGGATCTGATCTCCGAAGAGATGGCGCACGCGGCCCAAGGCTTCGCAGATCGTGGGAAGAAGCGAAGGATCTCCACGTTCAATCTCTCGATACTGGGAACCGGCGGCGGGGTCGCGTTGGCGGAACAGCCTCATGAACCGCCCCGTCAGACCCGGATGCTGCGGACAATGGAGGCGCTGGGCGAGTTGGGCGATCAGAAGGGGCGCGGTGTCCTCATCACCATGGATGAGTTCCACAAGGCCAACGTCGACGGAGTGCGCGAATTTGCCCACGCGCTGCAGTCGGTGTCGAAGGTCGCAGCGATGCCAGTGATGTTCGTGGGCGCCGGACTTCCGATGATGGAGTACACAGTGCTGGAAGACGATGCCATGACGTTCTTTCAGCGCATCGCTCGCATCCGCATCGAACCTTTGACGGAATCGGAGACGATGACAGCGATCCGGTCTCCAATCGTGGATACGGGGAGCCGAATCGATAGCGCTGCCCTCGCAGCAGCCGCAGCGGTTACTTCGGGATACCCGTTCATGGTCCAACTGGTTGGCTTTCACTCGTGGGAATTCTGCTCGGATCATGACCGGGGGTTGTCGTTGGAAGATGTGCGTCTCGGTGTCGAAGCCGCAGAACGGGCGATGGAGGAGCAGGTACTCCAACCGGTGTGGCGTGACCTCTCCGACAAGGACCGAGAAGTGATCGTCAAGATGAGCAGGTTCCCCGATTCGGAGATCAAGCGGAGCGATCTCGTGGAGGCCATGGGCAAGAGTTCCGGGTATGTCTCCACCTACCTGAAGCGCCTTGACGACGCCGGGGTGATCCACCGGCCTGCGAGGAGCCGGTTGGATTTCGTGCATGCAGCCATGCGGGACTGGGTACGACGAGAACACGATTCGCACGCCGACGACCCAAGCGGTGTGACAGGCGCCACGGGTCGTTCTGAGCGCGAGGGCTAGCGCCGGTCGCACCACAACCCGGTCAAGCGCTCCCGTCCTTTTGGCGCGAACCGGCCTCGACCGCGAGTGCCTGGAGGCGTTCCCATTCGTCGATGAGGCTGCTGTCGGTCGTGCGGACGGTGTCGCCGAGCCAGCGGGTCAGCCCCACGACATCGTCGGTGCGGTGATGTTCGGGGACGTTGCGCGAGAGCGCTTTGAAGGCGTCGCTGAGGTAGCGCAGCAGCACCCCTTCGGAGCCTTTGATGCCGTAGTAGTTGACGTACTCGCGGAAGTTCATGGCGCGTTCGGACATGTCGCGGGCGATTGATTTGGGGCGGATGTTCTCGCTGCCGACCCAGGGGTGGTTGGTCGACCAGGCGTTGAAGCTGTCGTAGAGCCAGTCGCGCAGCGGCTTGGGCCATTCGACCTCGTCGAGGCGTTCCATGCGCTCTTCGTATTCGATGCCTTCGGCCTTCATCTCGGCGAACAGCTCGGTGCGCGCCATGTCTCGCTGGCGTTCGAGCACCACGGTGGGATTCTCGAGCGTCGACTCCAGCACGCTGAGCACGTCGAGTGCGTAGGTCGGCTCGTTCGAGTCGAGGAACTCGATTGCTTCCAGCGCGAACGGCGACAGCGGCTGGGTCAAGTCGAACTCCAGCTGAAGATCGACGTTGACGCGCACCAACCGATCCTCATCGTCGGGTTCGTCGAGCTGTTCGACGACGTTCGCGGCGACCAGCGCCCGGTAGATCGAGATCGCACGACGGATGTGGTTGCGGTTGGACTTGCGGGTCTCGTGGTTGTCGGTGAGCAGCCGCTTCATTGCGGCACGGCCGTCGCCAGGCCGGTCCAGCACATGCATGAGCATCGAGTGCGAGACGTCAAAGCGGGACCGCAGGGCTTCGGGCTGGCCCGATGCCAGCCGTTCGAAGGTGTCGGCGTTCCACGCCACGTACCCGCGTTTGGGAGCCGATGGCCGCCGCACCTTGCGGAGCTTGGCCGCGTCGTCGCCGAACTTCTCACGGGCCTTCTCGAGCGCGATTGCGTATTCCACTTCGTGCTCCGGGGCCTGGCACCACACGAAGCCGTCGTGGTCGAAGCCTCGTCTGCCGGCCCGTCCGGCGATCTGCTGGAAGTCGCGCACCGTCAGGGTGCGAGTGTCGCGCCCGTCGTACTTGCAGAGCTGTGTGAACACGACCGTTCGGATCGGGACGTTCACGCCGACGCCCAACGTGTCGGTGCCGCAGATCAGCTTGAGCAGGCCCGTTGCGGCGAGCCGCTCGACGAGCATCCGGTACTTGGGCAGCATCCCCGCGTGGTGTACGCCGATGCCGGCCTTGACGAATCGTTGAACGTCGCGCCCGAACGGCGAATCGAAGCCGAATCCGACGATCTCGGCGGCGACCGCAGCCTTCTCGTCTTTCGTGAGCACCTTCATGCTGGTCAGCGCCTGGGCACGCTCGTTGGCGGCTCTCTGGGTGAAGTGGACGATGTAGGCGGGTACGCGCCGCAGCTCCAGCAGCTCTTCCAGCGACTGGTGCAGGGTCGTCTCTCGGTAGGTGAAGGTGAGCGGAACCGGACGCTCCGCGCCGGTGACGGTGGCGACCTCCCGGCCCGAGCGACGTCGCAAATCCTCGGCGAATCGGGTCGTCGGCCCCAGCGTCGCACTCATCAAGACCATTTGTGAGCGGGTCAATTCGAGCAGGGGCACCTGCCAGGCCCAGCCCCGATCTCGATCGGAATAGAAGTGGAACTCGTCCATGACGACGCTGTCGACGTGAGCGTCGGTGCCGTGGCTGAGCGCGAGATTGGCAAGGATCTCCTGGGTGCAGCACACCACCGGCGCATTCGGGTTCACCGCGCCGTCGCCGGTGACCATGCCGACATTGGCTGCGCCCAGTTCATTGCAGAGCGCAAAGAACTTCTCTGAGACCAGCGCTTTGACCGGCGCCGTGTAATAGCTGCGATGGCCGCGGGCGACCGCTTCAAAATGCGCAGCAAGCCCGACGAGCGATTTCCCAGAGCCGGTAGGCGTGGTGATGATGACGTGGTTGCCGCCGAAGATCTCGAGGATCGCATCTTCCTGAGCCGGATAGAGCTCCAGGCCGATCTCGTCGGTGTAGGCCAGAAAACCGTCCAGCAGCGAGTCGGCGTCGGGCTCGCCGGGCAGGTACGTCGCCAGCTGTCCTGCCGCCGATACCGCGTCTGCCATCGATACCGGAGGCTATGGCTGCTATCGCCCTCCCGCGATGCAGCAAGCGTCCCATGAAATGCAGTGTGCGAAACCGTCGTGGATTGCTGCAGGCCCGCGAATGTGCATCGCCGGCTTGCTATGCGCGCCGCAGAAAACGGGGTCAGCCTGAACCTGTACGTCAACTCGCGGCTCGTAGACGCCTGAGCATCACCGATTCCACCCGGAGGCGCGAACGGCCGCATTGATGAGCGCCATCTCCAGTGGAAGGTTTCGATGGCAGTCCAGCCATCTGACTTCCGGTGTCTTCGGACTCGTGCTTTGCTGCGTGACGTAGCCAGCGAAATGTCCGCATGGAACTGCTTACGGACATTTCAGGGGACGCGAGAGTGATTGCGCGATCCGATATCTACCCGCCTGGGCGGTGGTGCCCGGCGGGGCACTTCCCCCCTGGTCGCGGGCGCGGATGCCCGCAGGGTCTTCTGCTGCGTGTCAGCGCGCCGCAGATGCCTCCGCCGTTGTCGTTCGCGCTGCTGGCTGCGCGCCGAGCGGCGATTGCGGATTGCTCAGACGCAGGGGTGGCGAGCGTGAGGTTGGCGGCAGGCTGTTCGCGTGCCGATTCGGTGAAGGCGTCCATCATGTCGCTGCACTCGAAGACTCTGTTGCGACGGCCGGCGCTGCGTTGCACCAGGATTTCTGCGTCAGCGAGTCGGGCGACGGCGTGACGGGCTGTGCGCTCGTTCGTCTTCAGCAGTTCGCGCGCGCTGTCCGCTGTGACGACCGGATTGGCGGGCAGGTGTTCGAGCATCCTGAAGGCCGCACTCGAAGGTCGAATCCGGTACGACGTCGCTTGGGCTGCCCATCTTTGCTGTAGCGCTTCGACATGGGAGCTCAGGCGCTCGTGGAGAATGCACGCGTGAAACGTTGCGTCGGAGAGCATCTCGATCCAGGGCTGGGCCGAACGCGATCGGCTCGCGTCGTCGGTGCCGCAGATAACGCGGAACTCATCCAGCGCGTCGAAGTAGCGCGACTTGTCGAGCATGAGAGCGGAACTCACCGGCAGCGTGCCGCGCCGGATCACGCCCTCACGCAGAAACATGAACTGAATGAGTGCGCGGCCCGTCCGGCCGTTCCCGTCAGGGAAGGGATGGATGGTCTCGAATTGGGCATGCGCCACCGCAGCACGCACCAACGCCAGCCCGTCGTCTCGGTTGACGTACCCGACGAGATCGTTGAGCAGTTCTGGCACGAACTCGGCGGGCGGTCCGACGTGGCGTGCTGTGATCGGCCCGCGAAGTGCACCTCCTCCCACCCAGTTCTGACGATCTCGCAATTGCCCAGCAATCGGGTCGTCTCCCATGAGCGTCGCGTGCATCTCGCACAATGAGTCGACGGTGAGGTCGACACCCGACTGTGCGAGATCTGATGCGTGCTTCGTGACGCCGATGTTGCGCAGCGCCTGCATCTCGGTATCCGGCGGCCGTTCACCGAACAGACTCAGTTGCGCTTCCGCTCGAGCCACTCGGCGGGCCGACGGGCGGATTTCTTCGATCGTGCTCGATGCGATGCTCTCGGCACGCCTCAGCAGCCAATCAGCCGGCATGCCGTCTTGAGCGCGCGCATGGTCGAGGTCGCGGCATCGTTGCGCTGCGGACGACACCCGCCCCCACGTACTGGCCTCTAGTGCGGGCTCCCAGCCGTTGATGAGGTGCGGCACGAACGCGTCGAACAGCGAGTCGTGCGGGTCTCCGGTACGAGCAGGCCTCGAAGTGCTGGTGCGGCTGTCCCAGAAGCGCTTCTCAGTTCTTCCCATGGTCGGCACTCCTCGTTGGTGCCTGAACATTGCCGCCACAGTTGGCATTCGGCAAAGTCAGGGAGCTGGTGCGCCCGAGTTTGCCGTATGTCGTCGTCAACGGCAAAGACATTCACCAGTTGCCCCGCACGACGGCTGCCCACGTCCCTCACGCCACAAACCCCCGCTCAGACGCGAAACGCCCTCAATGTGACGGTCTTGCTGGAGCATCGCGGGCCGAGCAACAGCGACGTAAGCCTGGGGTCGCGTGGCCCGTCACCGAGTCCCGCCCGGATTTCGGCGAGCGTGCCGTCACGCCCAACGTAGGAGTGAGGCGGCTGTCCGAAGTCTGGTGTGAAGAGATTCGGGGGGGGGGGGTCGCCCAGCAGATTTCCCATGCCCCCTGACGCCAACACATTGCGGTGCACAATCTCACAATGTGAAGCACAACCGCACAATGTGATGCACGAGGACAATCGGACGGTGGCCCGAGCTAGGTCACTTGCAACGCTGGAAGCCCCTCGACCATCCGGTCGATTCGCTGGGCCAGGGTGCGATAGTCAACGCGCAATTCGTCGAGTCGACGATCGACGCCGTCGAACCGCTTGTCCACACCGTCGAAGCGGGCTTCAAACTTCGCGTCCACGCCGTCGAAACGGGCGTCGATGGCGTCGAAGCGGGCTTCGAACTTCGCGTCCATGGCGTCGAAGCGGTAGTCCATCGCGTCGAAGCGTGACTCCACAGCGTCGAAGCGGGAGTGGATGGCGTTTGAGACCTCGGCACGGATCACTCTCACGACTGCCCACATCGCACCTGCGAGCGCGGCGACCGACGCAACAACGACGGTAAGCAGCGGCGGCACCGACCCCCAGTCCATGCGCCAACCCTACTTGTGGCCCAATGTCAGGGACAGTGGTTTTCCGGCGGGAATCGTGCCGTCGGGCCGAGGCGCAGCTCGGCTTGTTCGGCGAGAAGCCGCCCAGCGTGGAGATGCAGGCACTCAGAAATATCGCCGTGGCGAGTCACGCTTGCGGAGTGGCGGTCAGTGGCAGACAGATCACCGTCGAGGACATTCAAGACATTCATCACACGCTCATCGGAGGAGACGACTCGATCGCCGGAAGGCTGCGCGAACGGCGGAACTGGATGAGCTCCAAGTCGATGGCCATCCCGCTGGAGGCCAGCTACGTCGGCCCGTCGCCAGCCTGCAGTTCCTCCCTGCTGAAACCGCCGTGGACCACCAGGATGCGGCTGGTGTCTGCGGAGCGCTGACGAGGAAGAAGACGCGCTGCCGACACCCGCAGCCTGCGCTCGGAAACCGATGCCAAGCAGGACATCTGCGCGCAGATTGAGCACCATGCATGTGGTCGTCGCTTGGCCGTCGGGCGACGGCCCAAACTCAACCACGTCCACGACCCAGCGGGCGCTCCAGCAGCGAAGCCCGGAGCGGTACCGGATTCGCTGTCCGCTCCTGAGGCGTCGAGATGTCAGAGCGCGTGCGATGGTGTGAGCGTGATGCGGACGAGCGCCGTAACGGTCGTTCTACCGTTACACAGGGATCCTCAGCCGCTCAATTGCACAAAACCGCGAGAGCTCCAATTTCACGCATCACCCGTTCCAAGGGACTTAAGAAATTCAAGAAGCAGACGTATGAAGTTCCAAATTGTGTCCGATATTGTCGATGGCTGCTCGCCTTGTCCGACCAGCTCCTCCAACGCGAGAACCAACTTCAAGTTCTTTGTCTTATCCGTGGTGCGAATACTCAGTTTCGCGCGAGCACGGCGCCGACAGTATTTCTGGACCAAATCGGCACGTTGTTGAACTTCGGCCTTGTCGCTGAACGAATCCAGTTTATCCAAGATGATACGAATGCTCGGAACACTCTCTAGGATTAGTTCGAGTGGCCAGTCGAAGGGCAAGAATTCGAGTAGAAGTGCCGCGGCATACCGTTGCAAGAGCGTGTACTGATCGGGGGAGATGCCCTTTTCGGGGCAGATGCCCTTTTTCACGCCGGCGAGTAATGCATCTGCGCTCTGCTCTGCCCAACTCTCGGACAGAGAACCCCTTATCGCGACCGCGAGATCAACAGGCCGGGATGTTGGCGAGGGTCGCGCTGTAGAAGTGAGCGGGAACCCCTGCACGGTCTGGAGTGCCACTAGCTCAAATCGGCCTTGTTCTTTCAACCAATTGCGTATAGCCTTTTTCTGCTTGATGGCGTCTTGGTCAAGCTCTCGAGATCTAGCCACACCGTCTCCGCCTGGCGTCCGATCCCGTATTTCATTAAACAGCAGATCGGCGAGCAATCTCTTCTGTTCTTTGATCCTCTTCTGTTCATCGGTCATGGTTGCGTCCTCCCCATATTCTTCCGACAATGTAAATGGCTGTTGAGTGTTTGCTATTCGGTGTTGATGGCGAGTTGATAGGTCGTCGTTTGATCTGACTCGTCCGTGGCAGCGACCACCAAGGTGACGGTTGTAGTGCCGCCTGTGGTGGAAGTGCTGTCTGCGGGGACGGAGATTGTCTCGATGTCAGTTGTCAGGGGTGGAGCATCGACGTCGGGGGGACGCGACGTTTCTGTTTGGAATTGTCCGGAAGACGGACCTGATTGACCACGGGAGTTGTCTCCCCAGCATTGGGCGGTGCCGTTGGTCCTGATCCCACACGAATGGATGTCGCCAGCGCTGATGGCGGTGAATTGTCCTGATGGCGGATCTGATTCACCCCAGGTGTTGCGTCCCCAGCATTGGGCGGTGCCGTTGGTCCTGATCCCACACGAATGCCATGTCGCCAGCGCTGATGGCGGTGAATTGTCCTGATGGCGGATCTGATTCACCCCAGGTGTTGCGTCCCCAGCATTGGGCGGTGCCGTTGGTCCTGATCCCACACGAATGCCATGACGCCAGCGCTGATGGCGGTGAATTGTCCTGATGGCGGATCTGATTCACCCCAGCATTGGGCGGTGCCGTTGGTCCTGATCCCACACGAATACCAACCGCCAGCGCTGATGGCGGTGAATTGTCCTGATGGTGCATCTGATTCGCCCAAGGCGTTTTGTCCCCAGCATTGGGCGGTGCCGTTGGTCCTGATCCCACACGAATACCAACCGCCAGCGCTGATGGCGGTGAATTGTCCTGATGGCGGATCTGATTCGCCCAAGGCGTTTTGTCCCCAGCATTGGGCGGTGCCGTTGGTCCTGATCCCACACGAATGCCAGATGCCAGCGTCAATGGCGGTGAATTGTCCTGATGGCGGATCTGATTCACCATTGGAGTTGTCTCCCCAGCATTGGACTGTGCCGCTGGTCCTGATCCCACACGAATACCAGAGGCCAGTGCTGATGGCGATTGCGGGGCCAAGCGTTGGCTGGCCGTGGAGTTGTTGTCCGGCGGTGTTGTTTGCTTCGGTGACGGCGTTGTCGGCTTCGGCGATGTCGCCGACGGCGAGCAGTGCGAGGGTGATGTTGACGAGTTGGGCTTCTTTGCCGATCTGGGTCATGGCGTCGAGGGTTGCTGGGGGCACGTCGTCTGGGCCGGTGAGGAGCATGACGCCTTTGAGTTCGGCGGTGAGTGGTCCGGCGGCGAGTGCGTCGGCGAAGCCTTGGCCGTTGGCGAGACCGATCGTTTCTACGTTGTCGTAGCACTTGGACACGATTTCGGTCGCGAGTTGCGCTGCCGTTTCGAAGCGGTCGTCACCTGCGACTCGGGGGACTCGGTTGATCGAGCTGAGCTGTAAGAGCTCTTGGCGAAGGTGCTCGGGCACTGCACCGGTGCCGCCAAGAATGACGGCGGCCTCGATGCCGTGAGTTCGGATGAAGGCGCGCACGCCGTTGTGCAGTGTTCTGGCGTTGGGGTCCACCAGCAGCACGGGTGTCTTGGCGGCGTATGCGGCGGGCGACGTGGCGAGCGCGTCGGCGGAGCCGCTGCCGGTGGCGATGAACACGGAGCGCTCGTCGGTGCCGCACAGGTCGCCGAGGCCGCCAGGTTCGGCTGCGACTCGTTCGGCGATTCGCAGCGCTGTCTCGTAGCGGTCGGGGCCCCACAAACGCGTCACGGCCGAACTCCCGACGATGGCGCCCAGCGCCCGTTCGACGCTTTCGGACACGGCGGCGCCGCCACCCATGATGACCACTTCTGTGACGTCTTCATTTCGGACGAAGTCAGCGATGCTGCGGGCGAGACGGTCACGTGGGGTCAGCAGGATCGGCGCTCGCAGCGCACCGGCCAGCGACGCTGCTGCGAGCCCGTCGGGGAAGTTCTCGCTGGACGCCACGATGACCGACCCCGACCATTCGTCGCCGACTACTTCCAAGAAACGCTCTCCGACAGCCGCCGAAGTGCCGGGCTTGTCGGCGCTGTCAGGGGACGGAGGCCGAATTTGCGCATCCAGCCTGACCTGGTATCCGGGACGCCCGGGGTCAGCGTCTGGGGGCGAAGACGGCTCCTCCAAGCGAAAGCCGCTTGCCGTTCTCGCCTCGACGGTCACGTATGAGGTACCGGCGGGGACGGTGGCGGTGTAGGACGTGGTTTCAGGCGAAAGCGTCGGCTGCAGCGAAATCGGGGGCGAAATGCCCGCAAGACCTGGCGGGTAGACGTCGAGGGCCTCCAGCGATGGTGCGGGCGTGTCCTCGCGAACATTGACGTTCACACCGGCAAGAATCTCGCCGAGCCGGTCGATCGCAGCGAGCGGCTGGACGATGCCGTGCCCGTATTCGTCGTCTTTGCCCGGGTCACCACGATCCTGCGCGGACTCGGCGAGAGCGAGGCGCACTTGCTCGGGTGTGGCATCGGGGTGGCGGTTCAGCATGTGCGCCACGACACCGGCCACGAAGGGCGAGGCCATCGACGTGCCGCTGGCGTAGCCGACGTGGTGTGCGCAGTCGGTGGGCTCGTTGAATTGATTCGGATCGAGCGTTGCAACGTCGTCGCATTCGGCTGGGGGATTGTCGATTCCGCAGCCGTTGGGCGACCAGTAGTCGGAGCCTGATTCCGGGTGGGTATTTGTAACGCATGTCAGGAGCGGCACTGTGGACAAGATGCCGGGATCGTGGTTGCCGCCTGGCGCGGCGATGTCCACGTAGTCATGGGCGCTGCTGTAGCTGGATCGGTTGCCGTCTTGGCCCACGGCTGCGACCGCGATCACTGTGTCGAATGCTGCGGGCA
This sequence comes from Candidatus Poriferisodalis sp., assembly GCA_965226645.1. GTDB lineage: Bacteria > Actinomycetota > Acidimicrobiia > Acidimicrobiales > Poriferisodalaceae > Poriferisodalis. The sequence goes on along the minus strand of CBDDDL010000002.1, from coordinate 233,351 downwards.
GTGACAAGGCATTGACGACGTTCGGTTGTTCCGTCCATGTAGCCGGGTCGGTTGTGGTGTCCAGGGTCCATGCGTCACAGCTCTCAAAGCAGTTGCCTGCCGCTGCGACCGCGACCACGTTGAGTTCCTCGGCGATATTGAGTACTTGTCGGAATGCATCGCAGCTGTTGTCGATCGCTGTCGTGAGGTCGCCGACGGTCATCTCCAGATTGTCGACCCGGTCAGCGAGGTCCCCCAAGCGCCATCCGCGATCGATCTCTCCGCATGAGTCATCCGGCGGGCGCGCCGCGAAGTCCGCGCCGAAGGACATGTTGATGACCTTGGGGCGACTCTCTTCGGATCGATTGAGCGCGTCGATGATCGCTACCGGTGCGCCGACGATGACGCATGTCGTGCCCGTTACCACACCGCCGATAGGGAGAATGCTCGCTTGCGGTGCAACCCCGGCTACATGCTGGTCGTTTTTCTCTGCGGCGATGATTCCAGCTACGTGAGTTCCGTGGCCATCGGTGTCAGTGTCGTGACAGTCGCCCAAGGGATCGTCGGCAATCCGGTCGTCGAGGTCTGGGTGCGTCACGTCTACGCCTGTGTCGATCACCGCGACGGTGATCGGATTGGCTGAGTCCCAGCCGTCCCAGAGTTGTTCCATGTAGTCGGCGGGCAGGTGCCATTGTTCGCCGGCGCCGTCGTCGTAGTGGCTGCCTGAGTCGGGTGCGTATCCGCTGTGTGCACCGGTGTCATGGTTCGGCTCGAAGCCACGCAGTGGTTCGCCGACGGCGAACACAGTGGGCTCGTCGGCGAGCAGGTTGCGGATCTCGGCGACGGTGCGACCGTCGAGCATCACGTAGTCGACGAGGGCGCAGCCGCCCGCGATGCGCACCACCTCGGCGACGGTGAGGGGCGCGGTGGGGTCGTTGAGGTCGGCGGGGGGATCGACCACGTCGATGTCGGCAACGTCGAACTGGGGGGCGGCGTCGCAGTCGGCTCCTCCCGGGGCGATGGTGGAGACGGCGTCTTCGAAGCGTTGCTGTTCGGCGTTGAACTCGACCGCGAACAGTGCCGCCAGCGCGGCGGTGCTGATGCGGTCCGGGCCCACGACGTTGACCCTTGGTGTGCCCGGCCGCAGCCGCTCGAGTTCTGCGTCGAGGGTTTCGGCGAGCCGGGTGCTGGCGCCCACCAGAATGATCCGTGACGGGCTCAGGCGTTCCAGTGCCCGCGCGGTGCGCACTCCCAGAGCGCTGCGCCCGGTGAACAGGACGCTGCCGTCCAGAGCCGCCGCCAAGGGTGCTGCGATGCCCACGTCGGCGGCGGACCAGCCATTCGCGAGTACGACCGGCTCGCCGAGGCCCACATCGGCGAGTTCGGCGCCGCGTGCTGCGGTGTCGACTCGGTCCGATCCGCCGAGACGCTGGGTACGAACGCCCGCTACGACGCCGGCGAGTTCTGTCTCGATGCGTGTGCTGAGAGCGGCGGTGCCGCCCACGATGATGACCTTCGAAGGGCCAAGCCGGTTCAGTGCGGTGACAGTGGGGTCGCCGAGGCTGTTGCGATTGGCGAACAGCAGGCTGCCGCCCAGGGACGCGGCAAGCGGTGCTGCGGCGCCGACATCGGATGGCGACCAGCCGTTCGCGATCACCACCGGGCGACCCCTGGGCACCGCAGGCGCGGACAGCGCGGCCTTGGCTGCGGTGTCGATGCGGTCGCTGCCGTTGTGCCGCGTCACCCTCGCATCGGGCAGGAGCCGGCGGACCTCCGAGGAGACGCGTGCTTTGAGGGCGCCGGTGCCGCCCACGAGAATGACCCGTGAGGGCGCCAGCTGCTCCAACGCCTGCTCGGTCGCGTCACCCAGCGACGATGCCGACGCGTACAACACACTGGCGTCGAGACGTCCCGCCAACGGCGCAGCCGCCCCGACATCGGCCGACGACCAGCCATTCGCGATCACCACCACGCCGCCGCTCGACGGCACAGACTGCGCAGCAACCGGGCCGGTGGGCACTGCCACCAGTACCGCACCAGCGGCGAACACCGTCAACGCCGCGGCAGCCAAACGGCCCAAGCGGCTGCGTTTAGCTCGCCCTACACCTCGCGATGGGGGGGAGGGGGGTCATAGCGGACTCCTTCTGCGGACGCCGCGACCACAACCAACGCCGTCCGAACGGACAACCTGACTCGCCCCAGCTTTCACGAAAACATGAGCGAGCAACATACGGCCACATTGTTTATCAGCATTGAGCCGCCCCGTACCACGTCCGCACTTTCCGCCTCTGGGCTCGTACCTGAGCGGCTACGCCACTGAACTCGCTTCCCGCGCTGCGCCTTCCTGCGCCACCCCTACTTGCGCTGCAGGCGTTCGGGGAGTCAAGCGTTGCGGCCTGGCCAGGCTCGTGGGTTCAGCATGTTCGGCGGCTGGTTGCCGTCCAGCGCCGCCATCACCTCTGCGACGGCGTGAGTGAAGATGCGCCGTCGGCCCGCCACGGTCGCCGATGCCACGTGCGGGGTGATGACCACGTCGGGGCGTCCCAGCAGCGGGTGGCCTGCTGGCAGCGGCTCGGGCTCGGTCACGTCGAGCGCAGCACCACGTACCTTGCCGGCATTTAGCGCGACCAGCAGGGCATCTTGGTTAACCAGGCCACCGCGGGAGGTGTTGACGACGTAAACACCGTCGATCATCGCCGCAAGCAAGTCGGCGTCGACCAGATGGCGGGTCGCATCGCTCAGCGGCGCGTGCACAGACACCACGTGCGCCACGGACACGGCGTCAGCAGGCGTGCTGGCTCGCCGCACACCCAGTTCGGCGATGCGCTCGTCGCTCACATACGGGTCGTACGCCACCACGTTCATGCCGACCGCCGACATCACGCGGGCCACGTAGCCGCCGATGCGGCCGAGGCCGAGCAGCGCGAGGGTCGAGCCGCGCAGTTCGAGGTGGCCGTGGCGTGCCCAGTAGTCGCCCTCGGCCGCTTCCAGCCGATCAACCGATTCCCGCACCCCCTTGGTGATTGCGAAGATCAGCGCCACGGCCTGCTCGGCGGTGGACACGGTCGGTCCATCGGGCGTGTTGCAGGCAGCTATGCCGAACTCGGTGGCGTCGTCGAGGTCGAGATTGTCGAAGCCGATCCCGGCCCGCGCAATGACGCGCAAGTTGGGAGCCCGTTCGTAGACGTTGCGGTCGTAGCGGATCGCAGCACCCACGATCGCGCCTTCGGCAGTCTCGATGCCTTCCAGCGGGTCGTCGCCGCGCACGTCTGCAATGCGTGCCCGGCCTTCGAGCAGTTCTCGCTGCAAGCGTCCGACTGGGCGGTCGAACCACACGACCGGGAGTTCACTGCCGCCGACGGCGTTCGCCGATCCTGCGTTTGCCGATCCTGCGTTTGCCGATCCTGCATTCGATGGTGTGCTCATGTGCACAGTCTGTGGGACACGGCGCGACGAATGCACCTTGCGATGATGCTGTGTCGAGTCTGAGCCGGGCACGCAACACCGGTCGGTCAGTACATTCGCTAGCAGGCACGGTGGCCGAGCAGCGGTGCTGCCCACCGAGACGAAACGAGCGTTCATGCAGGTCGACGATGTGGTTATTCACGACACGGATCGCTACGCGGCGCAGGGCTACCCGTGGCCCGAGTGGGATTTGCTGCGTGACGAAGCGCCCGTGTACTGGTACGTGCGGGACAACATCGTTCCGTTCTGGGCCATTACCCGCTACGAGGACGTGAAGTGGGTCTCGGGGCAGAACAAGACTTTCATCAACGGCGGCGGGCGACTCCGTCTCGCCGACGCCGACCGCGACCTGCGCTTTTGGTCCAAGTACCGGCGCCGAGCCGCCGAGATGGGCTGGGAGCCCGACGAGCCACCGGACTTCATCTTCAAGGACCGCCCCGACCATTGGGACATGCGTCGCCTCGTCGTGCCGGAGTTCACCCCCAAAGCGATGCGTGCACGCTCGGAATCGCTGCAGCACCACGCGAAGCGATTCGCTGACGAGTTCGTGGCTCGAATTGCCGCCGAGGGCAGTGCCGACATCGTCGAGGACTTGGCCGTGAAGCTCCCGCTTGCCGCAATTTGCGAGATGGTGGGCGTGTCGGCCGACGACTGGTCCCAGGTGCACGCGTGGACGTCGGTTCTCTTCGACGATCCCGATCTGGATCGCTTCTGCCTGCCAGGTGAGGCGCACGTCGACATGCGGGCGCGCATGATCGCCGAGTTCGACGAGTGGATCGCCAGACTCATCGAGCAGCGGCGTCGCGAAGGTGCCACGGGCCGTGACCTCGTCAGCATCCTGCTGCGCTCGGAAACCTCGTCGGGTCCGCTGACACCCCAGCAGCTCGTCGGCTACCTGCGACTGATGATCGCAGCCGGCAACGAGACGACCCGCAACGCTGCGAGCGGCGGGACGATCGCCCTGCTTGAGCACCGAGACCAACTTGACGCGCTAAACGAGCGGATCGAAGCCGACGATGTCGATGCGCTCGAGACCGCAGTGGAGGAGATCCTGCGCTGGACCTCGCCCGTCATCCAATTCGCCCGTACCTGCACCACCGACACCGAGCTGCGCGGCCAGACCATCAAGGCCGGCGAGCACGTCGGCGTGTGGTACCCGTCGGCAAACCGCGACGAACGCCGCTTTCCCGAGCCATATCGCTTCGACGTGCGACGCACCCCCAACGATCACGTGGCATTCGGTCATGGGGCGCACTTCTGCCTTGGCGTTCACTTGGCCCGCTGGGAGCTCCGAGCGTTCTTCAAGGTGGTGGCACCGATGCTCGACGGGCTGCGGCTCGAAGGCGCCCAGAGCCGCATCGGTCATCTCCATGTCGGCCCCATCAAGCACCAGATGGCAGTTGCTCGCTGAGACCGAATTCTGAGCGAGCAGACCAACATATGAGTAGACCAACACATAGGTCTACCTACATGGTGGTCTACTACTACACTTGCTCGCCATGGAGTCCGCACGACTCGTCAACCGTGAGATCGAGGCCGCTGCCCTGCACCGTCTGGCCGACCGGGGCCGGCCCGCGCTCGCGCTCGTACGTGGCAGGCGTCGAGTCGGCAAGACGTACTTGTTGTCTCAGTTGTGGGGCCCAAGCCGCGCCTTGTACTTCGTGGCTTCCGCCACGGCCCCTGAGATCAACCGTCAGACGCTGGTGCGCACCGCGGCTCGGTGGGCCGGAGTCGAACTGCGCCCTGAAGACCACCCCACATGGCGGTTGGTCTTTCGTTCGCTGCTCGCCCTGCGCCCCGACGAGCCCATCGTCATCGTTCTCGACGAGTTCCAATATCTCGCTACTGGCGAAGGTGGTCTGCGTGAGGTGGCCTCGGAACTGAACGCCGTCTGGGAGAGCGAGATGCAGCGGCGCGCTGGGGTACTGGTCGTCTTGTGCGGATCGGCAGTGCGGACGTTGGCGGCGCTGGAACAGGGCGGCTCGCCGCTCTACGGAAGATTGGACGCGTCAATCACCTTGGCCCCGTTCGACTACTACAACAGCGCACAGATGGCACCCGGTTACTCGATGCGCGAGAGCATCGAGCTCTACGCAACCCTGGGTGGCCTGGCCGCCAATCTCGCCGCGATCGACACAACGATCACGGCGCAGGAGAACATCGTCAGGCTCGCCTTGGCGCCAGACGGCATTGTGCGCACCCGCGTCAACACCCAACTCGACCAAGAGGAAGGCCTGCGCGAGACCCACCAGTACAGAGCCGTGCTCGCCAGCGTCGGGCTTGGAGCGCGCAGCGTCGGCGAGATCGCCGCCAAAATGGGACGCAGAGCCGACTCTGGCCTCAAGCGCATCGTGGCCCAGCTTGAGGACATGTCGTACCTGACGTCGGAACTGGATTTTGAGGAGTCCCGGAATCGTGGCGTTCGATACCGCCTCGCTGACCCCGCAGCGCGCTTCCATTACCGCATTGCGCTGCCTCAAGAATCGGCTGCGGTAGCCCTCGGTGCGGACTATGTATGGAATGAGCAGATCGCGCCCCAAGTGTTTCCCAGCTACGTCGGCCAGCATGTCTTCGAAGACGTCGCTCGGCAGGCGTACGTGCGCTGGGCGACGGTGGCTGGACTTCCGCTCGTGCCCCAGTGGCAGCGATGGCAAGGCAGGGACCGCACCGGCGTTGGAGTCGACATCGACATGGTCGGTCGCACGCTCCACGGTCAGATCGTGACTGGTTCCGTGAAATACCGGGGACGTCAAGCCAACGCCCGCACCTACATCGAGCACCAAGAGGGTTTGAGGCGCCTTGCTGCGAGCGGTCGCGGCTGGGCGCGCGAGGCACTTCGACCATCGGCGCCCTTCTTCTTCCTGTCCGCCAGCGGTTTTTCTGCATCGTTCCACGAAGCGGCCGAGTCCGAGCGCGAGGTGTTCGCCTGGACGCTGCGCGATCTCTTTGGGTCTGAAGCCTCCGCCGCGTAGTCCGTTGCTGCATGGCGGTGTCTCGGCGGCTCCGGATCGAATCTTGGAGCGGCATTAGCGTCGGCGTCCATGACAACGACCGATGTAGTGGTAACCGGGCTCAGGTTCGGCGAGGGTCCCCGCTGGCACGACGGCAAGCTGTGGTACAGCGACTTCTACCGCCACGGAATCTTCACCGCCACCCCCGATGGGCACGAAGAGCTGGTGCACACCGTGCCGACCCAGCCGTCGGGGCTGGGCTGGCTGCCGGGCGGCGACCTGGTGTTCGTTTCGATGCTGGACCGACAGCTTCGACGGCTCGATGCCGAAGGGAACGAATCGCTGCACGCCGACCTGTCGCACATCGCCGGCGGGCCCTGCAACGACATGGTGGTGTCGGCTGACGGCACGGCCTACGTCGGCAACTTCGGCTTCGACGACAGTGCGGGGGAGACGTTCGCGCAGGCCACCCTGGCCATTGTTTCCCCTGACGGGACAGCACGGCCCGGTCCAGACGGCTTCGACTTCCCGAACGGGACGGTGATCGATCCCAGCGGACGTCACATGGTCGTCGCCGAGAGCTACGGCCGCCGGATGACAGCGTTCGACATCGAGCCCGATGGATCGCTCAGCGGGCGGCGCACATTCGCTGAACTCGGCGAACGGGTGCCCGACGGCATCTGCTTGGACGCCGAAGGAGGCATCTGGGTTGCCGATCCCGTCAACGCCAGTTGCTTCCGGGTCGTCGACGGCGGCGAGGTCACCGACGTCATTGAGCTGGAGCTGAACTGCTTCGCGTGCATGCTCGGCGACGACGACCGACGCACCCTCTACATGGTCACCGCGCCGACATCCCGCCCACCTGCGGATCAACCCGCGCGGGGCCGCATCGAAACCGTCCGAGTCGGGATTCCCGGAGCGGGCCTGCCTTAGCGGTTCGAATCTGCGGCGCCGAGACGGCGCAGGTGGCCCGAGCGGATCTCGGCGGTCTGGCCTTGGACGAGCAAGAACAAGGCCTCGCGGGCGAGCCGCTGTCCGTGATTGCCGAGCGTGATGGCCCTGCCGCCGACCGATGACACCAGCGCGCTGGTGGCGCGGATGCCGACGTAGCCCACCTGAGCGCGGCGCTCGGGCATGTCGTCCACCTCGGCGGCGTGCAGAGCACGGCGCGCGGTGTCCAGCTCTGCGTCGAGCGGCGACGGGCCCAGCAGCGCGAGCGCCCGAGAGGCGACACCCAGCATGAGGGCGCCATTGGTTCGCAAGCCCAGGCGGTAGCCAGCCAGCCATTCGTCGTAACCGATGACCTCGACGACCTGGTCGTCGCCGACGATGTGACCGTCGAAATGCACCTCGACGGTGACCGATGAGTCCACCGCGGCCAGGCGCAGCCGGCGTGACTGCAACGTCGGCGGCTCGGTCGCCGGGATCAGCATCCAAACCAGACGATCGGCAGTGTGGGCAGCGGTCAGCACGGCGTCGATGTGGCCCCACCCGGTGACGAACGGTGCGACGCCGCGCAGCGACCAGCCGTCGCCGCAGCGTTCGGCGAACAGGCACGGTTCGGGCCGCAGCACGTGCGCGAACGCCACGCCGCTGCGGGACTCGCCGGTCGCGAGGGCACGTGCCCAGCGATCGTGCAGCGGCGAGCCGGGCGGCATACGCGCAGCGGCCGCCGACCCACCGCCGTGCTGCGCCCACACGAATGCCGTAGTGAGGCAGCCACCAGCCAGCGCCTCGAGAATAGCGAGCCGTTCGAGTTCATTGAAGCCGCAGCCGCCGACCTCACGTGGCGTCCATAAGCCGTAGAAACCGGCGTCGCGCAGCAAGTCCAGATTGTCTTCGGGCACCGTTCCGGCTGCGTCCACATCGAGCGCGCACTCGAAGAGCACCTCGTCCGCAAGCTGCCGTGCTGTGTGCAGCAACGCGTTTGCGTCTGACGGTGCCTCGGGATCCATGTCGCTCAAGGATGCACCAGCGATAGCGACATGCCTCGGGTCAATCGATACGACGAACCAACGCTCTCAGGCGTTCGTCCCCTCGGCAGGCTGGCGCCACATGAGGGCATTGCGCCGCATGATGGCAACCAGCGTGTCGCTCTGGTTGTAGGCGCGATGCTCGAACAGGACGATGCCTTGGTCGGGCTTGCTCTTCGACGCCCGAGCCGAGATCACCTCGGTCTCGACGCGCAACGTGTCGCCGTGGAACACGGGTGCCGGGAAGTCCATGCGCTCGAAGCCCAGGTTGGCCACCGTGGTGCCGTGCGTCGTCTCATGCACCGAGATGCCGACGACGACGGCAGCGGTGAACATCGAGTTCACGAGCGGCTGGCCGAACTGCGTCTCGGTGCGGGCGTACTCGAAGTCGAGGTGCAGCGCGGCGGGGTTCATCGTCATGGTGGTGAACATGACGTTGTCGGCCTCGGTGATGCTGCGCCGCAGCCGGTGGTGGATCACCATCCCCGGTGTCAGCTCCTCGAACCACAAGCCGCCGTGCGGGCGTGGTGCACTGCTCATCTGAGTCCTCCGACGCCGAGTGCTTCGCCTGTGTCTGATGTGCCGTCGCCCAGTGCTTCGGCGATGCCGGGCACCTCGCAGGCCTGGTCGAGGTCGATCTCGGCGTGGACCACCGGGTTCTGGTGCGGGCCGGCGCACCACGAGGGCATCACCATCGTGTACAGGCCTTTGCCGCCTGCCTGGAATACCACGATCCGACTCGGGTCCTTGAGAATCGGCACCATCTCGTCAGGCGGCGAGTCGTTCCCAAGATGGAACACGGACCCCATGCGGACGAGCATGGCCGTCGAGTTGGCGGCCCGAGCAGCGAGTTCGGCCTGGACGTCCTCACGGCTCAGTCCTGCCCGAGCCAGCACGGCCGTGTGGTCCGGATTCATGATCACCACGAGCGAGCCGTGGCGAAGGTGTGCGTTGTTGCTGCCTGGATTCGCCATCACGGCGGCGATCACGTTCAGCAGTCGGTTGGCCGACTCGGGATCGTCGGCGTCGCCGGTGAAGAACGTCGAATGGGGCGCCTCGGCACCCGTCACGATCACTGCGCTCTGGTCGGGTTCATAGCCGAACGACGTATGCAGGGGCGCGAACGGACTGTTCTCTGTGTCCTCCGCGATGCAGTAGGTGAACTTGCCCGGATGCCCGTGCAGCGCCATGTCAGACACGCCGGGGCGAGCGCCGCCGATGTTCATCATCGCCAGTCGCAGCGCACGGCCGATGGAGGCATTGGCCCGGTGACCCGGACCCAGCGCCCCGAAACCCGAGGCAACCTCTCCGCACTGGTGCCGAGCGGGCCCGCACACCACGATGAGCGGCGCGGTGCAGTGGGTCGTGCTCTGCATTTCGGTCAGGTCGAATTCCGGTTTGCACACCGCCCGGATGGCGGCCACGACGACGGGAATGTGATCTGGCAGGCAGCCGGCCATCACCGCAGCAGCGGCGATCTTCTCGACGCTTGCCACGCCGTGAGCGGGACCCATCACGCCGAGCTCGAGGTCGGGATCGAGGCCGCTGGCGAGCACCATCATGGCCACTCGCTCAGGAGTGGGTATGACCACCGGCAGACCGTCGGTGAGCCCGAGCGCGTGCAGCTGTTCGAGCGCGTCGGCCTCGCTGCGGGCCTCCAAGAGCGTCACGGCCTGATCAGTTCGTGACTGCGCCGCTCAGGATCGCCACGATTTGTGGCGCAATGTCGGCGGCCACCTTGGCCATGTTGTCCTCGCCGCTGCCGGCGATCGGATGCGGCAGCCGGATGCGGGGAACTGCCGGCATGCCGGTGGCGGCGGCTACGAAGTCGCCTTGCGGCCAGAACGCATCGGTGACGAGTGCGATGGCGGGAATGCCCTGCCGGGCGACGGAGATGCTGTCACGCACGGTGCCAGAGGTGCAGCTGCCTCAATGGCCGTACGCGGCGATCACCGCGGAACACTCGGAGCGGATGTCGGCGAGCATTCCTTCGCCGACAACCGACGAGGCGTCGCCCTTGTCGTAGCGGCTGAACGACGCCGACGGGAGGCGCTCGGCCAGCACCTTCTCGATGTGGTCGAGAAAACGGACGCTGTCAGGGAAGCCATTGGCGACCAGGCCGATGGTGATCGGCTGGTCCAGCCGTGTGCTCAAGCTGTATGGCTCGGGCGCAGTCTTGGCCTCGCCTCGCGGATCGTGGAAGGTGAGGGTGCTCATGGGTCCAGTCTGACACCTGCACGCGAGACGTGCGTTTGCGTCAACAAAACGGACGCACCTTGTGGGACAAAACGGGCGCAGTCTGTGCTGCGGATTGGACGGTAGAGCACCGCCGCATCGTCCTGGTCGGCGGTGCGTTCAGTGGTCGTGGCCGGTTGGTCGGGCGGCGTACTGCTCGGCCTGATGGGCGAGTGCTTCTCCGTGCAGGAGCCCGCCGGCCGTGACCGCATGCTCGAGTGCGATGAGCCAGCATCGGTAGTAGTCCCAGGCCTCGAGTGCGTTGCCGTTCGCAGCGGCCGTTTCGGCGCCGGCGATTGCCTCGATGAGGTGCTCGCGGAATTCGTCCCAGGTGAAGTGACCTCCCTCGACGAGGTCTGCGGTGAGGCCGAATGCTCTCGCCTGCCAGGGCTCGGCGAAGACCAGTTCGCCGTTGTCCCGCGGCGGTGCGGCCGTGGTGCCCTCCAGCAATTCGATGCTCATGGCTGTCCCGCCAGCTTGTTGGCCGTCATTGGCTGTCGGGCTGCGCGGCACGGGCTACGCCGATCATCGAGTCGCGCGTCACAAGGTTGGCCAGTCGCTCGGCCGGCCAGCCTTCGGTGCCGGCAGGTCGCTCCGGCAGCACCAGAAACCTGGTTTCAGAGCTCGAGTCCCAGATGCGCACCTCGGTGTCGGTCTCGAGCTCCAGGCCCATCTCGGCCAGCACGGCTCTCGGCTCACGCACCACGCGGGCCCGGTACTCGGGGCTCTTGTACCAATTCGGCGGCAGCCCCAGCAGCGCCCACGGGTAACACGAGCACAGCGTGCAGACGACCACATTGTGGATGCCCGGCATGTTGGCTTTCACCTCGATGTGCTCGATCTCGGCACCACGGATGTCCATATCGGCGACGACGGCGTCGGCGTCGGCCAGCAGTCGCTGTCGCAGTGCGGGATCAGTCCACGCCTGCGCCACCAGCCGCGCTCCGATCATCGGTCCGATGTCGTGCTCGAACCGCCGGATGGTCGCATCGATCCGCTCGGGATCGGCGAGGCCTTTTTCGACCAGGAGGTCTTCGAGCGCTTCGACGCGGACTTCCGGCGATGACGCGTCGTAATGGCTGTGGTGATGGACGTGTCCGTGTCCGTGTCCGTGGGAGTGGTCGTCTTGCATGAATTCCTCCATCGGCGGGGCCTCAGCGGTCAGCCGGCGCTGCGGTCAGGTAGCACTCGTACAGGTCGACGTGGACCGTCGCGTTCGGCTCGGCGTCGTCGCCCCACAGCGTTCGGGCGTCGTAACCCACGCAGTACACGTGCTGGGGCCGCTCGCCCCTGTTGTGTGCCGTGCTGTCGGGCAGCACTTCGGGCGGGTGCAGCTTCACGACGATGCCCGGCTTGCCCACGGCGTAGCCGGGCAGCCGTGTGTGGCCGGGCTGGATTGGTGCCGGGGCAACCACGCGGTCGCCGACGCTGTACCGAGGTGGCTCAGCGAGTTCGCGCCGGACCGTCCGGCGTTGCGGCGCCGGTGTGGGGCGATCGGGGGGCAGCAGGGACGGGACACGGTCGGCGACGGGGGAGACCAGCCGCGCCGGCGTCGCCTTTGAGACAGCTGTAGGGGTCAGGTCCGCGCGCCCGGCCGCCCGCAGGGCCACGTCCCGGAGCCCGGCCATCCGCAGGGCCAAGTCGCCGCGATAGACGATGCCATACTCGTCGAGCAGCACCTCGAAACCCGCCAGCCAGCGTCCGAAATAGCCGTTCTTGAAATAGTCGTCGGGGTGCAGGCGCTCCAGCGCATATCGGAACTCGCCGGGCCGCCGAGCAGTCGCCGACGTGACAGCGCCGAGTAAGCCGAAGACACGCCGTTCCCAGTCGGCATGAAACGGCGGCTCATCTGGTTCGTGGGGCACCGGTCCATATCCGGAGACGCCACCGAGGTCGTGCACGCTGCGCTCGTGACCACTGGGCTGCATCGGGCCCAGCATTGCACCTGTAGCGATGGCCGCCGCAGTTCGCGGCATCCGGTCGCAATCACCGGAGTCTGTGTCAGTCAGGTTGTTAGCTTGCGGGGATGCCCGAGTTCGTACTGGCCGTCGATCTCGACGGGGTCTGTGCCCAGCACACCGAGGCATTTCGACGTGTCGTCGCCCGTGAGCGCAACGTCAGCGAGGACACGTTGCCGCTGTTGCGCAGCTGGAGCTTCTCCGAGTGGGGCTTTGGCGAAGGCGACTTCGAGGAGATGCACCGATTGGCAGTCCTCGAGTACCGCATGTTCCGCGACATCGAACCGATGGAAGGCTGCTCGGAGGCGCTGTGGCGGCTGTCCGATGCCGGCGTGTGGATCCGGATTGTGACTCACCGGCTCTACACCAGCTGGGGTCACCGGGTCACCGTCAACGACACGGTGGAGTGGCTTGACCGGCAGCGCATTCCCTACCGGGACATCTGCTTCCTCGCCGACAAGTCGGTGATCAATGCCGATGCCCACATTGAGGATGCGCCGCACAACATCGACGCCATCCGAGCTGCGGGCGACCACGTCATTGTCTACGACCAGCCGTACAACACGCACCTCGCCGCCCCCCGCGCCCATAACTGGACCGAGGTCGAAGAGATGATCGTGCAGATGATGGCGGCGGCCGGCAGCGCGGTGGCGCGACCGCTGCCGGGGATTGACGCTGGTTCGGACAGGCTGGAACGGCGCACCCAGGACAGGGCATGAGCAGTACCCAAACCGAATCGATCACGCCGCCACCGCCAATCGACGCGGCAACGGTGGTGGTCCTGCGCGACGCCGCGCCCGCTGCTGCACCGGGACACGGCTTCGATCTCGCCCCCAGCGATGTAGGGGCGCACATCGAGGTGCTCATGCTGCGTCGCAACTCGCGGGGGTTCTTCGGTGGCATGTGGGTCTTTCCCGGAGGCCGGGTGGATCCGCCTGACCGTGCCGTGCCGGGCGACATGGTCCGCCCGTGCGACCCACGGACTGCCGCCGGTTCCGCTGGCCCGCACTCCAGTGACGCCCGGGGGTATCGCACAGCTGCTGTCCGCGAGGCCGAAGAGGAGGCGGGCATCGACTTGTCGGGCGCTGAGCTGACCCACTTCGCCCATTGGCTGCCGCCGCCGATCCGACCCAAGCGCTTCTCGACGCACTTTTTTGTCTGCAAGGCACCGGCAGATCTGAACGAGATCCGCGTCGACGGCAGCGAGATCCTCGACTACGCTTGGGTATCATCTGCGGCGGCGCTGGAACGGCGGGCAGCCGGGGAGATCGAATTTGTCACGCCCACGTTCGTGACGCTCACCTGGTTGACCGGCTTCTCGCGCTCCGCCGATGTGCTGGCCTCGGTGAACGGGCACAAGTGCTTCCACACCGAGATCATCCAGTCACCTGAGGCCGACCCCGGCCACATTGCCGTCTACGTCGGCGACGCCGCGTTTCCGAACGGGGATCTGGATGCCCCCGGTTCGCGCCGCCGCTGCGTCATGGTCCGCTCCGGCTGGCGCTGGGAAGAACACGACGGCGACGGCGTCGCTGCCGGCTGATCTCAGCAGGCTGAGACCAGCCGCTGACACCAACTACTGACACCAGCTGCTGAATCCGGCTGCTGAACCCCGCTGGCTGGTGTCAGCTCATGGCTCCGAGGCGGCGGGCTCGTTCGGCGAGGCGGGCGATCTGATGTTCTTGTGCGGGGCCGTCGGGTCCGCCGCCTGGTCGTGCCGCTCTGAAATCGAGCGGGGCGTGTTGGGGATCGGCGCCGAAGGCGATCATCGTGAGGATGCCGATAACGGCAGTGCGCGCCATGCCTGCCCCGCAGTGGACGAGCACGCTGTCGCCGGTGTCGAGCGCGGCGATGACCGCCCCGACGAGCTCGAGGACGGGTTCGTCGGCAATGACACCGCCATCAGGGGTCGGCAACCAAGCTGCCCGGACGTCTTCGTTCTCAACAACAGCCTCGTGGGACCGAAGCCATTCCGCGTAGTCCGGGTACCGAAGCTCGACCTCGCTGGGCGTGAGCATGCACACCACGAACGAGGCACCAACGCGATCGAGCGCTGCTTGCGGTTCGGGGCCGACGGCCGAGAAGTTGGTGACGAACAAGCGCCCGGCGCGTGCGGGCGCCAGCAGGGGAATCTCATCGATGCGGTGGAGCATTGGCAGCGGCTATTCGGGCGTCGTGCGGCGGCCGAAGAGCCGGCGTTTGGTTTCTTCCGGCGGCTCGGGAAGTGGCGGCCAGGATTCGGACAGTTCTTGCTGGCCGGTACGCCGGACGGCTTCGAGTTCGTCGCGGCTGTACGGCTCGGGACGCGGGTCGAGTGCCCGGTAGCGCGCCTCGGCACTGTCGAAGTTCTCGTCAGTGAGCAGATCACCGATCAGCGTGCAGGGTGACCAGTCCTCGCGTGGGCCGAGATAGATGTAGCCATCGGCGAGGTCGCGCAGCCGCAGCCCAGTGTCGCTGCCGTCAATCGTGCCTCGCACGGATGCCGCAGCGACGCTGCCGAGCGGCGACGCCGCCAGATCCAAGCCGAAGCGGACGCCGGAACGGCCGCGAACCTCCGGTGACTGGGCCACCAGGTCTTCGACGCGCTGGGTGGCGGCCGTGTCAGCAATGACGCCGTGGAACACGACTCGCCGGCAGCCGTCGCCCATCCAACGCCACAACAGATTGCCGGCGCTGGCGGTGGGCGTACCGTCGGCCCACTCGATGAGTCTCGTTGTCGTCGCGCCGACGTTCATGTACACAAGTGCGCGCTCACCCTGCCGGAGCACCTCATTGGTCAGCACATTTGCGGCGTGGTACGCCGACATGTCGCGGTAATGCCCGCCGAGCCACCAATTGCGCAGACCCAGCTCCGCGGCGGATCGACCGTCCAGCAACTGGGGATCTTCGACGTAGCTGGGCATTCCCAAGGCGACGACGCGGATGGGACGATGATCCGAGCTGCGTTTTCGTTCGGCGGCGTTGTGCTCCCACCCGGCCCGCAGCACCCCGGCGTATTCCTCATAGCCGAAGCCAGCTCCCAGCAGGTCTACGAAGAGATCGGAGCACGCCCGCTCATTCCATTCAGGCGCGGCAAGCAATTCGTCGAGTGCAGCCTGGCTTCGTGAGTTGGTGAATTCCCAAGCCAGAATTGTCAGGCCGGCATCGGCGAGCTCGGCGAACGAACCGGCCAGAAAGCGCAGATGTTGCTGAACGCCGATCTGGTCCCCGAGGAACACGATCTGATGGCGGCCGCATATGTCGGCCAGGTAGCTCTCCGGCGAGGGGAGAGCGGACGAGGACGACTCGTCGTCGGGAGTCACTGCGTCCGGCACCGGTGAGAGTGTGCCCGATCTGTGGCGTCAGTCGTGCCGGCTAGAGCACCTGAGTCCACGCGAGCTCGGCCGTTGCGGCCGATGCCGACACCGCCGCAGCGAAGTCGAGCGCGGTCGAGTGCTCGCAGCGCAGCGCCGGATCCAGGGCGTACCTGCGCGCATTGCGGACATGCACAGCGGGCACAGGCTCGGGCAGCGGCGTCGGGGCGCGACGTTCGTAATCGCGCTCGAGGTAGATCCAGCCCGTGGCCAACGCGCCGAGCGGCTGGCGATCGAGGCTGCTCGAACAGTTCAACCTCGCCGCAGGGCCGCGGTCCACGTCGAAGGCAAGCGGCACGGCCAGGTCTGGGTTCATCGCGAACGCGGCGTCCAAGACACCGTCGGCAACCAAGGCGTAGTCGCAGAGTTCGCCGTCCGCGGGCAGCGGCTCATGAATCAGCACGGTGACCGCTCGATCTGCGACCACTTCGTAGAGCCGGTTTGCCGCCCCGACCACGTGCCCAGCGGACACTTCGGTGTCGATCGCGTCCCAGACGCGATGCGGCAGCCGCCGCAGTCGAGTCATGGCGTGCGCCGTGCGCGTCAGCACGAGCGCACGATGACCGGGCTCGATCACCTCCCGCAGGAGCACCTCGGACATGTGCGCCGACACCGGCCCGCGGTGGCGCAGGTGCGGCCACGCGAACGAGCTGCGCAAGTCGGCAGTATCGGTGACGGCGTCGAGATCGAGGTCGTAATCGAGGCCGAGCACACGCATCGGCGACGTCTTCTGCCCAGCAAATCGCCGGTTCACCTCCCAGACGGCGCCAAGGACGTCCAAGTACTCGCGGTAGGCGAAGTTGTGGCGGATTCCCCAGCGCAGCATCGCCTCGCGTGCAAGCTGTTCGTCGAAGGTCGGTCCCGTGACGACAGCGTCGAGGCGCGCTTGGTCGTCAACACATGCGTACTCCATCGCCACGATGTCGACGCCTCGGCGGTACGCGGCGGCCACGAGATCTTGCAGGAACAGCCCCGCGCGCCGTGTCGGCGTCTGGTGCCCGACGAACACAACCTGGTGCCGATCGAAGAGATCGCACACGTAGCTGAGCGGGTCTGCGCCGTGCGCCTGCAGCCATTCCGCCAACTCACGAAGCAACACCGATTGGATCGGCGGCAGCTCGCGACGGTGCCGGTACATGGCAATCCGCTCGAGCAACGCGCGGTCGCCTAGCTGCCTCTCCACCTGTGCAAACAGTACCGGGTTCAGTCATGCGGGAACCAGAACCGGGCCCGATTCGGACGCCCGCGGCACTGGCGCGTATGGTGGTCGCCGTTCCGAGCACGCCTGCCCTCCACTGTTGGGGCGCAGCGACAGCGACCGCTACTACGACGTCAAGGGAGCGCGACACCACCGTGGGAATGCGCCTGTTCGACACCGCTCGGCGATCGGTCGTCGATGTGAAGCTCGACGATCACGTCGGCATGTACGTCTGCGGCATCACGCCATATGACGCCACGCACCTCGGACACGCCGCGACGTATCTCGCGTACGACCTCGTCATCCGCCGCCTTGAGGACATCGGTCACACCGTCACGCTCGTGCGCAACTACACAGACGTGGATGACAGCATCCTGCCGAAGGCGGCGGAACTTGGCGAGCACTATCTGTCATTGGCCGAACGCGAGATCGCCCGGTTCAGCGCGGACATGGTGGCATTGGGGGCACGGCCGGCAGCGCACGAACCCCGTGCGACGCAGTCCATCGAGGCCATGGTGTCCATGATCGGCAAGCTCCTCGAATCCCGACATGCGTACACGTCCGGTGATCGCATCTATTTCGACGTCTCGACATTTCCAGAGTTCGGGAAGCTGTCGGGCTACAGCGCCGATCACATGACTGAATTGGCTGCCGAACGGGGCGGAACGCCCGGCGACCCCCGGCAGCGGAACCCGCTCGACTTCGTGCTGTGGCAGGCAAGCGCCGACGGCGAGCCAGCGTGGCCATCGCCGTTCGGGCCAGGCAGGCCGGGCTGGCACATCGAGTGCTCGGCGATGGGGCTCACCGCACTGGGGGAGACCATCGACATCCACGGCGGCGGCGGCGATCTGGTGTTCCCGCACCATGAGTGCGAGATTGCGCAGAGCGAAGCCGTGCACGGCGCGCCGCTCGCGCGCTATTGGGTCCATGCCGGCCTGGTGGGCTATCAAGGCCACAAGATGTCGAAGTCGCTGGGCAATCTCGTGTTCATCTCTGACCTGCGCACACGTATCGATCCCCGCGCCATTCGCCTCGCGTTGATGGCGCACCATTACCGGTCCGAGTGGGAGTGGTTCGACGACGAAGCCATGGCTGCTCAACGCGACCTGCAGGACTTGGCAGACGCCGCAAGCCGTACGCCGGCACTCGACAGCGCGGCGGGTCTCGTTGCCGACGTGCGTGCCGCTCTGGACAACGATCTCGATGCGCCGGCGGCCCGGGATGCGATGCTCGGCGCCGCAGCCGCAATCCGACGCGGCGGCGCGGGCCCGACGTTGAGTGACGAACTGAGTGCTGCGGCGCTGCTGTGCGGTATCGACCTGCGCGTTACGACGATGGGGGAGGGACCGCCGTGAGCCGCACAACGGCCGCGGCTCCGGTCTCGCAGAGGCGATGACGACGCTGGCGGTAGTGAACCAGAAAGGCGGCGTCGGCAAGACGACTGTCGCCGTCGGTCTGGCCGAAGCCGCCAGCTCGCAGGGTCGCAGCGTCCTGGTGGTGGACCTCGATCCGCAATCCAACGCGTCGGCGGGACTTGGCGTCTGGAACGTGTCTCCGAACATCGACGACGTGCTCGCGGATGCCGCGCCCGGATCCGCCGTCCCGGCGGTGGTGGACTCGCAATGGCCGCCCGACGGTCCTCGACCTCAGCTCATCGCCGGCAGTTACGCGCTCGCGAGTCGTGAGCCTCAGATGGCCGCCGACTTGGTCGGGGCGCAGGACCGGCTGCGTATCGCGCTCGCAGGAATCACACATGACCTCGTGCTCATCGACTGCCCGCCGTCGTTGGGTCTGCTGTGCATCAATGGTCTCTTCGCGGCAGATCGGGCGCTCATCGTTACTGAACCCGCAGCATGGGCTGCCGACGGCGTCGACTTGATGCGGTCCACGATCGCCCGCATCGCGCAGCGGCAGGGCACACCCACAGTCGCAGGCATCGTGCCCAACCGGGTGGGCCGGACGCGCGACAACACGTACTGGCTTGCTCAGCTCGCTGAGCGATTCGGGACGGACTTGCTCCCGGCGGTGCCCCAGCGAGCCGCCGTCGCTGAGGCTTCCGGGCAGTCGCTGCCATTGAGAGCGCTCCGCAGGCGCCCCGGAGCGCCGGAGGCAGTGGCGGCATTCGACGAGCTCTGGGCCGCCTTGGAGCGACGACTGGTTTGAGCCTCGAGCGGTACGATCAGCAACGCATCTGCTGCGGCCTCGACTCGGTGCTCAAGGTTTGCTCATGGTCAGCTACAACCCGAACCGACCACGGCCGAAGATCGATGCGGAGGACTTGCTGCCTGGAGATCCGCCGCAACCCGGCGGTTCGGAGCCCTCGCAAGTTGCACTAGAGCGCGACCCGGAGCCCGAATCGGATCCCGCGACCGCGCCTGCGTCACGTCTTCTGCCGAGGCAGGCCGAGCCTGTCGACCCGCAGCTGCTGTACGCGCTCGGCGGGGCAATGGCGCTCGGCGGGGTCCTCGTCGCTGCGCTGGCGTGGTGGATGTGGCGACGCTGGCGTCGTCGCTGAGACCCGTACCCAGAACTGCGACAACGAACGATGCTCAGACCCAACCAGCCCAGCGCGGAGCGCAGACAGAACTGCGTTGTGGAAATATCCGCGTCCGCCGCCTCGGGATGGGCCACGCTGTGACGGTGGATGCCAGTTCTCATGTCGCGAAGACGCCCCAGAGCCTGAGCCCATCCGGCGCCTCGACATTTCGGCAATGTCCGCGACGTTGGAAGCTTCGTTACATCGACAAGCTGCCCGACCCGCCCGGCGAGCCGGCCTTGCGCGGCACGTTCGTGCATCGGGTGCTCGAGGAACTGCTTGCCGTGGCGCCCGGACAGCGCACGCTCGATCGAGCCCGCTCGATCTGCCGTGATGTCTGGCCGCAGACAGCGTTGGACCCTGATTTCGAGGCGCTTGAGCTGAGCACCGACGACGAGCGCTCGTTTCGTTGGAATGCATGGCGGGACGTCGAGGGCTATTTCCAGCTCGTCGATCCAACCGACGTCGACGTCGTGGACCGTGAGCGCGATGTGCGCACCGAACTCGACGGTGTGCCGTTCCGCGGTGTGATCGATCTGGTCGATCGCACGGCCGACGGTCTTCGGGTAAACGACTACAAGACAGGGCGGGCGCCAGGAACGCGGTTCGTCGACAGCCGGTTGAACCAGGTGTGGCTGTATGCCGCTGCAATCGAATCGGTGGGCGACGACGTTTCCGAGGTGCGGCTGCTGTACCTCGGCGAGACGGCCCGAGGTCGCGATGACCGACAGCCCACCGAGATCTCCCGTCGCTTCGATCGGACTGCGACCAACAGTGCGGTCGCCGAGCACAGCGACACCTGGGAACGCATCGGCGACGCGGCCCAGACAGGCAGTTTCGAACCGAAACCGGGCCCGCTGTGCAGCTGGTGCCCCTACCGCGCCGACTGCCCTGAGGGCCAGGTCGAGCACCAACGTCGGCACGGCATCGCTGCTTGAGTGGCGCCGATGTGGTGTTGATCGCTGCGGGAGCGGTGCCGTGTTGGTGCTGATCGCTGCGTGAGCGGCACTGCATGGCGACGGCGCTTCGCGCCATGCTGTAGGCCCGTATCGACTCAGAACAGCGAGAGAGACGCAATGGATTACGAGCAGATCACTGTCGAAGACCACGACAACGTTCAAGTGCTGACGCTGAACCGGCCAGAAAAGCTGAACGCTTGGACGCCGCGCATGCACGCCGAGATGACCGACGCAGTTCGAGCGGGCAATGACGATCCCGCCATCGGGGCGTTCGTCATCACGGGCGCAGGCCGCGGATTCTGCGCAGGCGCCGACATCGGCGAGGTCTTTGCCGCTCGCATCAGCGCGGCGGACGACAGCGGAAGCGACGTCGGGACAGCCGCCGCAGCCGACGACGCGGCAGCCGACGACTGGGTGGAGCTGGTGCGTGCTTCCAAGCCCATCGTGGCAGCCATCAACGGCGCGTCCATCGGCATCGGCCTGACGATGGTGCTGTCGATGGACTTCTTGGTGGCGCACAGCGAAGCCAAGCTGTCGTGCCGCTTCGTGAAGATGGGAGTGACTCCCGAGCTGGCCTCGTCGCACATGCTCATCCAGCGCTGCGGCTGGGGAGCGGCATCCGACTTGGCACTGTCAGGACGCATCGTGAGGGGAGTCGAGGCGGCCGAGATGGGCCTCGTCGACGAAGTCACCGATGGTGACGTGCTGGAAGCGGCGATGGTGCGAGCGCGCAGTTACGCGGAGAACCCGCCCACCATGCTGCGGTTGACGAAGCAGTTGCTGACCCGCAACGGCTCCGACACCGATCTCGCTTCGGTGCAGCGTCGCGAGCTGGAGGCGCTGAACGTGGCCCGTGCCTCGGACGATCACCGCGAGGCCGTTGCCGCATTCCTCGAGAAGCGTCCGCCCAAGTTCCGCTAGCCCCCACCGGGGCGGGAAACCACGCATGCCAGAGCTGCCCGAAGTCGAGGTGGTTCGGCGCCAGTTGCAGCCGCTCCTCGTCGGCCGCACGATCGTCGAAGCAGGCAGTCACCCGTCTGCGAAATTCGCCTCGGCGCGTGAAGTGACCGGCAGCGCTGTCGATGAACTCAGACGGCGCGGCAAGTACCTCATCGCCGAGTTGAGTTGCGAGCGCGACCTCATCGTGCATCTCGGCATGACCGGTCGGTTGTGCTTCGATGATCGCGGACCTCGGCACGGCGATGCAGCGCTGCCTGTTCGGCCCGTCGACGGACCGGCGGTTGACGCGATGGCGCTGCGTGGGATCAGCGCCGCCGATCCGTACGTGCGCGCTTGGTGGCGTCTCGACGACGGCGAGGTGCTGTGCCTGCACGACGTACGCCGGTTCGGCCGGGTCGCGGTCTGCGACCACGGCGACTACCGCGAGCTGCCGACGCTGGCAGCCATCGGCCCTGAGCCGCTCGACTCGGATTTCGACACAGCGGCGTTTTGGCGCGCGAGCATGCGTTCGAGCCAACGCATCAAGACGCAGTTGCTCAACCAGCGACTCGTAGCCGGCGTCGGCAACATCTACGCCGACGAGGCGCTGTTCCTGGCCCGTATCAACCCAGCTACGCGCTCGATCTCGAGGCCACGAGCCGAGCGCCTCGCTGCGGCGTTGCGCGAGGTGCTCGTTGCCAGCATCGAGCGTGGTGGCAGCACGCTTCGCGACTACTACAGCCTTGCGGGCGCCGGGGACAATCAGAAGTACTTTGTCTGCTACGGCCGCGCCGGGGAGCCGTGCATCCGCTGCGGTGCTGAGCTTCGAAGGCGAGTGCTGGATCAACGCTCCAGCACTTGGTGTCCCAGTTGTCAACGCCGCTGACGCGCCAACGAGGCCGGGGCCGAGGGGCATACTGGCGGCACGCCCATCGCGTGATCGGGGGTCGGCGTGGACAACGAAGTGTGGCGGTGGGTCTGGGTCGTGTTGGCGCTGGTCATGGGCCTCGGCGAGATCTTCACCGCGGGTTTCTTTCTCTTGCCGTTCGCGATCGGCGGCGTGCTAGCGGCAGCCGCAGCGTGGCTGGATCTCCACGGCGCCGTCCAGTGGCTGTTCTTCTTCGGGGGCACCGGTGCATCGATGCTGGTGCTGCGGCGCTTCATGGGCCGCCAGGACAGCCCTGACGATCTTCCGGTCGGCGCCTATCGCTATATCGGCATGGAGGCTCGGGTCATTGAAGACATCGACCTCGTCGAGAACACAGGACGCGTCCGTGTCCTGTCCGACGAATGGCGAGCCGTTACCGATACCGGCCCGGTCGAAGAGGGATCGTTGGTGCGAGTCACTGCGATTCAAGGCACAAAGCTGCTGGTCGAACTCACCGGGTCTCCCCCGCCCGACTACGTGCGCCACGGTGCCACCCCCGATCCGGTTGCACCAGATCCGGTTGCATCCGGCGAGGTTGCTGCGGACGGCGATGTGAGCGACGCGGGCGGCGTCGAAGACGACCAAGACGTCCAAGAGGAGACCAAGTCTCCGAGGAGCGAGTGATGGACAACATCAGCCCGGGAGTGATCCTCCTGGCAATCATCGCACTGGCGGCTCTCGTCATTGCAGCCAAGGGCCTGCGCACCGTGCGCCCCTTCGAGCAGGGCCTCATCGAGAACCTGGGCAAGTACCGCACGACGGTGGATCCCGGTCTGCGGTTCGTGGTCCCCTTCATCCAGCGCATGCTCAAGGTGGACATGCGCGAGCAGGTCGTGGACGTGCCGCCCCAGGAGGTCATCACCAAGGACAACGTGGCGGTGACGGTCGACGCCGTCATCTACTACGAGCCGACCGACCCAGTGAAACTGAAGTACGCGGTGGGCAACTTCATCGTCGCGGTGACCAAGCTGGCGCAGACGAATCTCCGCAACGTGATCGGCGACTTGCAGCTCGACGATGCGCTGGTGTCGCGCGAGCTCATAAACTCCAAGCTGCGTCAGATCCTCGACGACGCCACCGACAAGTGGGGCACACGCGTCGTGCGCGTCGAAATCCAGCGGATCGAGCCTCCGCCCGACGTCACCCAAGCGATGCACCGCCAGATGAAGGCCGAACGCGACCGTCGCGCAGTGGTCACCGAGGCCGAGGGCGACAAGCGCTCCGCGATCCTCAAGTCCGAGGGCGTGAAGGAATCGCAGATTCTGCGTGCCGAAGGCGAGGCTGAAGCCATCAAGCGAGTGGCCGATGCCGACAAGTACCAAAAGCTGACGGTGGCCGAGGGCGAGGGCCAAGCCATCGAGCGGGTATTCACCGCCATACACAATGGCAACCCCACCGATGACCTGATCGCCATCAAGTACCTCGAAGCACTGCAGGGCATCGCCGACGGTCAAGCCACCAAGATCTTCCTGCCGCTTGACACCAGCGGCGTGCTCGGCGCCGTGGCAGCGATGGGCGAGATGTTCCGCGAGAGCACCGCTTCGGCAAGCAGCTCGAACGACGCCCAGGACGGCGAGTAGGCCCCTACGACAGTTGATCTGACCTAAGACGGGTGAGCAATTCGAGGTCGCTGGCCACCGCGGATGACGTGACGCCGCGTGTGCGGCAATACGTTGTGCTCGACATCGAGACGATGCCGTTGGTGGGCCTCGGCCCCAATCAAGACATCCGCGAGATCGGCGCATGCCGAGTCGAAGTCCTGACTGATGGCACGCACATCGCGCGTCCTGATGTATTCCACCGATTAGTACGCAGCGAGTTCTTTGGCGCAGCTACTGACACGGGATCCGTTCCGTACACAGCGGCGGACACTGCATCCACGAATCTGAGCGCCGGCTTGGTTGCCTGCCGGGACGCACTCCGGGACTTGGTGCAGTACTGCATCGGAAGTTCCGTGGTCGCTCACAACGGGCGACTTCACGATTTTGCCGTGCTCGATGAAGCCTGTCGCCGCTGCGATGTCGCGGCGCTTCACGACAACCGGCTCGACAGCCTGGATCTCGCTCACCTAGCTGCTCCACGAGTGGGAAGCGAGATGCGCCCGAACGCCGACGGCTCAGTGCCACCGGCGAGTCGCAGTGTTGACGATCTTGCAGCGTGGCTCGGTGTTGCTGTTCGGCCTTCGGAGCGGCACCGAGCCGTGCCCGATGCGCAGCTGACGGCGGTGCTGATCGATCGGATGCTCAAAATGGTCTCTGACCCGTCGCCCGCACGCCGGCTGCAGCGCTGGCTCCTGCACGCTGGTCGTCATCCGTGGGCGCGTTTCATGGAGGCATCTCCTGCTGGGACATCGGTGATCGATTGCTTGAGTAACGCCGAAGCAAGTGATCTTGCACCAAAGAGTGGTCAGTCGAGCGCCGTCGACATGGATCATGTGATGCGCGACGACAAGGGCAACGCGGCAAGCGCTGAACCCGTCGTAACGCTCGACGAAGCGGCGGTTCTGGCGCCGCTGAGCCCCGGCGGAGTACTGGTGACCGGTGATGGCCGTGCCTACAGATCCCAGCAACGTGAGATGGCCGCTGCGGTGCTCAGGTCGCTCGCTGACGGTTTCGGCGTGAACAATGAAGACTCGACTGCCCGGACGCGACGTTTGGCGGTCGAAGCGCCCACTGGCACGGGTAAGACGTTGGCGTATCTGGTGCCTTCTGTGGCATGTGCGCAAGCGCGAGGGCACCCGGTTGCGATTGCGACGCACTCCAAGGTGCTCCAGGATCAACTCCTCACCGACATCGAGCTCTACCGCAGGGCTGTTGGCGGCGTCCGATGGGTGCTGCTCAAGGGCATCGCCAACTACGTTTCCGTCGCCTATCTTGACGCAGCCGTCGGAGCCGGACCCGACGGACCGGTCGAAGCGCTCGGGCTGGCGGTGATGACCGGGTGGGCCGCTCAGACAGTCACCGGCGACTGGGATGACTTGAGCATCTCACAGCTTGAAATCTCATGGCCACAGCTCGTGGCCCTGCGATCGCGCCTGAGCGTGGATGAAGTACGTGAATTCGCCGCTGACGACGCTGATCGCATGTGCTTCTATCGCCGCGCACTCGCCGGCATTTCCTCGGCGGACATTGTGGTCGCCAACCACGCCGTGCTCGTGACGCTCGGCAGGCTCGTCGAGGAGGTGCCGCATGTCATCGTCGACGAAGGCCACAACCTCGAAGACGCCGCGACGAGTGCGCTGACCGAGACCACGGGCGGAGCGGCACTTGCAGCGTTGTTCGACTGCGTCGCGCACGCCGACAGCGGTGCCGGCGTGCTGCGTCGATACTCGGTGGCAGCAACGGGCGACGCGTCAACCGAGCAAGTCGCCGCGGCTCTGGATGCCTTGTCGCAGTGCCGTGAGGCGCTGACAGATCTGGATCGACGCATCGTCGACTACATACGAGGTCGTACAGAGGTAACCGTCGAGGCAGCTGCGAGCTTCGGAGTCGCGTACCGGCTGAGGCCGGGACTCGATACCAGTCGGGCTGAGTTCGCGCCCGCGCGCCGAGCGGCGCGGGCATTGTCCGAATATCTGCGGCGGCTCAGCGGATGCATGGCATTAGAGCCGCCCGCAGCTGCGCTCGGAAGCATTCGTTGGCGTCACATCGAGTCAGAGCTGGGCTGTATCGGTCGTCACGCGCGAACCGCAGCCGAAGTGCTCGCCAACACCACATCGGCACGCGACGACAACAGTTGGATCAGCATTGTCGATCTCCGTTGTCGCAGACCTGTCGACGACGGCAAGACAACTTGGGAGTGGTCGATGCGGCGGGTGCCGGTGTCCGTTGCCGACCACTTGCGGGCTAAGTGGGAAGAACTGGATTCGGTCGTGCTTACCTCGGCCACACTGCGCGTGGACGGCGAGTTCTCCTACGTGCTCGAGCGGATCGGGTTGTCCGATGCGCAGCGACTCGCCTTGCAGACGCCGTTCGAGAATCTCTCAAAGAATGAGCTTCTGGTGCTTCCACGCCACTTGCCGGTGCCTCGCGGAGGATTGATGGCGGAGTTCACCAAGGCAGAGGCCGACGAGATAGCGCGCCTTGTTTTGGTCGCACGCGGTCGGACACTCGCGCTGTTCACCGCCTCGGCTCGCATGGCACATGCACGTGACCATCTGTGGCGCGTGCCCGAGCTGCGATTGCACGGACTTGGTGTGATGTGCCAAGGCGATGCCCCATCGGGTGAGCTTGTGGAGCGGATGCGCACCGACGCATCGTCGAGCCTGCTCGCCACACGCTCGTTCTGGGAAGGCGTGAATGTGCCCGGCGAAGCGCTGAGCCTGTTGATCATCGAAAAGTTGCCGTTTGCTGCGCTCGGAGATCCGGTGGTCGCGGCACGCATGGCCGAACTTGAACGCCGAGGAGAGGATGCCTTTAGCCGTTATCTCGTGCCCGAGGCCGTGCTCCGATTCACACAGGCAGTTGGCCGCTTGGTGCGAACGGAGACGGACCGTGGCGTGTGCGTCGTGCTTGACAAACGGATTCGAGGCAGCGCGCCGTATGCCAACGCGTTCCTGGACTCGCTGCCCGGCCCGCCGTCAATAGAGCGGCCTCATACGGCGAGCGCGGCCTATGCAACGGTCGCCCGGCACTTGGGACTCCCCTTTAGCGCATCCGACGAAGCCGAACTGCGTGCACTGCCATCCTCCGATCCGTGGCGAGAGCTCGAGATGTTGGCGGATGGACGCGATGATGCGACCCAATTGGGGAACCTCGACGAACTGCTGGAGAGCGCGCGCAAGTTGCTTGGCTTCGAAGAGTGGCGTCCGGGCCAGCGAGAAGTGATGCGCAGCTTCGCAGAGGGCCACAACACGCTGGCGGTGATGCCTACTGGGGCTGGCAAGTCGCTCACGTACCAGTTGCCGGCAATGCTGCGTTCGGGCCTGACACTGGTCGTGTCTCCGTTGGTGGCGTTGATGCGCGATCAGGTCGAGGGTCTGCGCGATCGAGGGTTGACCCGAGTGGCGGAACTGCGTTCGGGCCAGAGTCAAATTGAGCAGGCTGAGGTGCTGCGACGCGCACGCGACGGCGAGTACAAGTTGCTCTACGTTTCCCCAGAACGGTTGTGGTCAAGCCGCCTACGACAGGCACTGGAGGGCGTCGAGATCTCAGCCGTAGCAGTCGACGAGGCGCACTGCGTCTCCCAATGGGGCCATAGCTTCCGCCCCGAATACCGAGCTATCGCCGAAGCACTGCTTGAGCTGTCGCCGTCGCGGCGCCCGCCAGTGTTGGCGGTGACAGCCACGGGCACGCGTGAGGTCACCGAAGA
Source organism: Candidatus Poriferisodalis sp. (assembly GCA_965226645.1). Lineage (GTDB taxonomy): Bacteria > Actinomycetota > Acidimicrobiia > Acidimicrobiales > Poriferisodalaceae > Poriferisodalis. Next base: position 205,567 of record CBDDDL010000002.1, on the reverse strand, counting down.
CATCGTGGCGTGCCTCGGCATCGGCGGAACGTTGCGCCGGCACGAACTGGACCCTGACCGCAAAGAGCTCCTTTACTACGTCGAGGATTGTGATTCGCTCGACGACCGCGATGTGGTCGTAATGCGGATCGCTGAGGCGTACCGGCGTCGGGCGATGATTGTCTATGTGCCGAGCCGAGCGACGGCGGTACGCATGTCAGAGCTCTTGCGACTCGATGGTCACACGGCACGGTCGTATCACGGCGGCATGTCGGCGGCGCAACGGGTGCACACCGAGGAAGCCTTCCGTGCGGGGGAGATCGACATCGTTGTCGGCACCAACGCATTCGGCTTGGGCATTGACAAGCCTGATGTGGAAGTGGTCGTCCATGTCGAGATGCCCGCTTCGGTCGAGAGCTACGTGCAGGAGGTGGGACGCGCGGCGCGAGGTGCCACTGCTGGCAGCGGACCGAGCCTTGGACGCTGCATTCTGGGCAGTGTCCCACCGAGTGGTGGGGTTTGAGGTAGTCGCAGGGGTCCACCAGTAGGGGGGCCATCGGCGTGATCCTCGGTGAGAGAAATCACCCACTCATCGAGGAGGACACACCGATGACCCTTTCTGGACACAGGTGAAGCAGCTGGTGGAGGTGCGTTGGAGATCGCTGCTGAGGCCACGCACGGGCGGGCGCGGTAGCGCTGACTCGGGTCAACGGGGACCGGCCGCGCTGCTGGGCGCCCAGGACAGGGACAGCAGGGCTCACCTCGAGCTCGCTGCGCATCTGCTCGTTGAGCATATGGGTGTGCTCGAGCGCGTCGAGGACATGATCGAAGAGGGCATCGTTCGGGTCCTGCCCGTTGCGGCTCGGCGCCTCGATCACGTCGTTCCGAGTGGACGTGGCGCAAGGACAGGCTGATGGCGAGGACCGGTGCGCGCGAGATCCTGAACATCGCTTGAGGGAGTGAGCGAGCGGTCGCTTCGGGGCTTCGCCTGGTTGGGCCCACGCGGAGCTGGCCGCCGCGTCGCACCACCAGCGCCGACTCGAATCGAGGCGCTGGTTGCACCTCAGTCATGGCCGAGGCAACCGTCGAACTGACGGCATGGGAGGTCTCCGCCCAGCTCGGCGCCCGATGGCAGCGCGATCCCCGGGAGCCTCCGGACTTCGGGCGGCAATCGGCGAATCGAACTCGAGATCAAACGCGCACGCGCGTGCCGTTCGCATCCGCCTCTCGGAGCGACCTGGCGAAGCGTTATCGAGATAACCTGCCACGATTGCCGCCGTCGAGTCGCTGCTCGAGGGTATCTCGGTGCGGCTGCAGCGTCTGAGCTGTGGTGCGTGCGACGCTGGGTTTGTGTGCAGGGGCGATCTTGAACGAGCCGTCCGGGAACAGGTCGTGATTGTCTCGGAATTGTGTTTCACATTGCCAAAGCCGTTGACGCGGCGGAGTCGTCATCTTGGAGATCGCGGCGAGGTCGCCGCCGGGCGATCCGAACCGCCGGTCGCCGTCGCGGCGCGAACTGCGCATGCGAACGAGTGCCTGTGCCTGGGGAGTCCGGCGAGGGCACGAGCCGCGACGAACTCGTCGCTTCCGCGGTGCGTGACACACCGGTGGTGTACGGGCCGTCTCGCTGCGCCCTCGGCGAGCGCGGGTGCGGCGCACGACGATCGAACGGTGCGCTTGTGCGCTCCGGTGGCAGCGTCTCGCGACTTGGGCGAGGCCGCAGTCGATGTCGGTCCATGCGGTGGCAGGGATCGTTGGAAACGCTGCGCGAACAGCGGGTATGAGGGTACGGTGATCGACCACATTCGTGGGCGTCGAGGCGGTCGATCAGTTTCCATGACCAGCCCGAGTCGGCGGAGTTCCCCGGCAGCCCCGGCGCGTCGCAGGTTCGCGCAGCTCGATCGACATCGCCTCGCAGGACCCCGCGGACCCTTTGCGCATGCGGGCGCCGAGCACCTCGCCGGTGTCGGCGCGTGCGGCGAGCAGCGTGAATAGCCGACTCTTGGTGTAGCCGTACGCGGCTCTTGCCGTGGACCTGCGCAGATCTTGTCCAATCAACCAGCGGCAGTGCCGGGGCCGCGCCCAGCTGGCGGCAAGGTGCAGCGCAGGTACCGCTTCGAGCTGGGGACTGACCGAACTTCCGGCAGCAACCGTCGACGGCCATGGGCGGAATCCCAGCACCCTCCCGGTGCGCCGGCGCGCAGCATCCCGACATGATCGATGACCCCTGCGAGCATCGCGGCGACCACCGTGAGAATCTTCGGGCCCCGATTCGCAAGGTGCGCACCCACCGCTCGAGCAAACACCCAGACGGGCCATCAGCGTGCCCGCCAGGATCCCCGCGTTGGCCACCAAACCCTCATGTCGAACTCGTTGCGACCGGTCCGGACTGCGCGATGATGCAGACACAAAAAGTGCCTCCTGTTTTTGAGACTGTGACGTCCAACACCACAATCGTCGCAGCAGGAGGCCTTTTTCGCGGACGCGACCACCCCCACACACCCACCAATCGGTGGAACCAGAGCACTCCATGGCGACCTCAACCGAGCGCGATACCATCGCCACAGCCGAGCTCACACCCGGCAACTGACACCGAGGCCAACCCCAAAACCCACCACTCCACGGGACGCCGCCCTCGCCGAAGAAACACGGAGCCGATTGGGGCAACTGTCCGAGGAAGTCCGGGACCGGCTTGTTGCCCAGGGTCTCAGTGAAGCGAGAGTTCCGGTTGCGCTCGCGGTGGCGGTGCCTCGATTGACGAGGGCGAAGGTTCTGGCCGCGGGCAAGTCCGGCGTGGATCAGTTCCTGCTGCAAGAAGACTTCTCCGCCTCATCGATCGAATCGGCGCTCGAGCGGGTGCTCGCCACTTCGAATGGCGGGCGACGGCGCGCCGACGTGGGCCTCAGCGCGGCCGAAGAGCGCCGGGCACGAGCAGCGCTGAATCCGCGACTCCTCGTGAACAGCGCTGCGCAGGCCGAGCAGGGTCAGCTGGTCTTCCGGCCACCAAAGGATGGTGAAGACGTTGCGCAAGTGCTGGACCGCCAGCAGGAACGTCTTGCCGAACATCTCGGAGACGGCTACCGGGTCATCAAGGGCGTAGCCGGATCTGGCAAGACGCTGGTGCTGGTGTTCCGGGCACGGCACCTTGCACGGCACTATCCCAATTGGCGAATCCTGCTGACCTGCTTCAACCGGCCATTGGCACTCTCGTTGGCCCGGCAACTCGGGGATTGTCCCAATGTCCGTGTGCGAACCGTCGACAGCCTGGCATCGGCCATATGCAGGACACTTGAAATCCAGACCGAACACCTCGGAAATTCAAGGTTTGACCGTCATGTGGAGGAGGTGAACCAAGCGCTCGATGCTGGTCGAGTGCCGGAGCGCTATCGCTACGACGCCGTGATGATCGACGAGGCACAGGATCTCGACGCAAGCAGGACACGCATGGTGTTCGGGCTCCTGCGGTATCCGTGGAGTGATTTCGTGGTCGCCCTCGACTCTGCGCAGAACCTCTATCGGCGTCAGCCTGGACTGCCGCCGCCTGCGCAGCACCGGCCCGACTCGACCGATACCACCGAAATCAGCGGCCGCGGGCGGACCGAAGTGCTTCGAGTCAACTACCGCAACACCTACGAGATCCTGAAGTTCGCCGATGACTTTCTTCGGGCTGGCGGCGTGCCTGAGGGTGGCGATGAAGAAGACCCGGCGACATTCATTCCGCCCGAAGCCGCTGAACGGTCGGGCCCCGCTCCCGATGTGCGCCCATTTCAATCGCACCTCGAGGGGTACCAATCTGTGTGTGCAGCGTTACGCAGATCACATGCCGAACGGGTTCCTTGGTCGGACATGGCGATTCTGGCTGGGAACTGGGACGCACTGAACGAAATTGAGCAGGAGGCCCGTCAGCTGGATATTCCGACGTTCAAGCTTGTCGACCTCAATCCGGACGGAACCGAAACTGATGACGGAGTGCGCCTGTCGACGATGCAACTCGCCAAGGGCCTCGAGTTCGCACGGGTGTACATCATCGGAGTGGACGACATCCGGGGCGGTCCGAGCACCGATGACACCCTGCGCCGGCGTCTGCTTTATGTCGGCATGACTCGCGCCACCGATCTGCTGAAGATTGCGGTCAGCGGTCGTGGATCGATTGTGGATGCTTTGCTGGAAGCACGAGTTGTGTGAGTTCACAGGTATGGGCTGAGATCCTCCGACTTGATGAGATGCACTCGGCCCTTGGGTATGAGAGCCTCAAAGAGGACGATCACGTGCCCGATCCCGGTAGCGGACGGTGCGCGTAGGCCGGCGTAACCGGCCAGCGCAGCTGTCTCGCCGATCAGCTGGCACTTGGACCAGTCTGCGGCACGGATGTCGTCCCGGCTGAGTCCGAGTGCGTCGAGAGCGCCGGATGCTGCAAGATCGACGAGCGGAATCTGATCGAGGTGCACATGGTGAAGCGCGCGGGGCAGCAGCGCGGAGCTCCCCCGGCCTTGTCCTGCTGCCATCCGACGGAATTCCGCCGCACACCCAGGCACAGAGTCTGTGAGGTAGATAGCTGCGCTCCCTCCGCGACGATTCCAGCGGCCGCCGAGGGCTTGTGCGCCGCGACCGGACAGGGGCGAACGGTTGCGGGACGTGTGCCGGTAGGCGATGAGATCAAGTGGTGTTGCGCCGAGCGAGTTCAGAGCCGATAGCGGGCCGTCCACGGCCGTCTCGGTTGCATCGTCGCTGTCCCTAGACCGTGATGCCGTCTGCGAGCGCCTCGATGAGGGCGAGAACGGATCGGTATTCGCCCTGAGCGATTCGGTCGGCAGGCGAATCGTGGTCGAGCAGCCGATTTGGGGCAAACAGCCAAAGCGAGAATTCCGAAGGCTGGATGACTGTGGACGCCTGGTCAGTGACGTACACCAGCTCGAGCAGTCGCTGGCGGGCTCCGGGTTGGGGTGCGCAACTGCCACGATCCCAACGGGCGACAGTGCGCGCCGATGTACCGACGACGCGCCCGATGTCACCTTGGGTAAGCCGGGCTGCGTCCTGGAGTTCCCGAACCCGTTCGGCGATTCCTGCCGCCATGGAGCCATTCCTTTCGGGAGGATGCTGACACGCTTGGATGTCGTAACTTCTGTCGCAGTTCTGTCTATAACAATAGGTGGCGAAATGACCAAACCCTTACCGTGCTGTCCGGCTCGGCCGAATGTTTGGCGAGTTCTCGGTGCTCGAGGGCGCGGCCCGAATGAGCTTGGTCGATCACGGTCTGAGGTCTGCGCACGCACATCGGTGAGACTGTCGCAACCTGGCGTTCGGTCAAGAGTGGTTTTGTGTCCGTTTGGCCGTTGCGCGTCGCGGCTTTGGCGAATCAGTTGAGTCCGAGCTGCCGCCCGAGAAATCTTGCCCGAATGCTCTTGGGCGATGTCGGAGCAAGCTGGGGCGCGGCCCGGCATTTTGGAATCCCAGCGCATAGGGTCCCCGGCCATGGCGTTGGGGCTGGAGTCGGTGCTGGTGGGCTCGTGGACTGACGATGAGGCTGGCACCGGCGTAACGGTCGTGCTGCCTCCGGCCGGCACTCTGGGAGCGATCGCTGTGCGTGGGGGAGCTCCCGGCACTCGTGAAGCCGCAGCGCTTGGCCCGACGAGTGCTGGCGTGGAGTGCCACGGCGTGGTGCTGTGCGGGAACAGCGTCTTCGGACTCGCCGCGGCCGACGGCGTCGTTCGGTGGTGCGCTGAGCAAGGCCGCGGGCTCAACATCCGCGACAGCATCGTTCCGGTCATCGGCGCCGCTGTGGTCTACGACATCGCTTCGCCCGAGAGCACTCGGCCCACAGCAGAGGCCGGTTGGGCCGCGTGCGAAGCGGCTACGACGGCGGAGCCCGCCAATGGCCGGGTCGGCGTCGGGCGCGGCTGCACGATCGGCAAGATCGCGGGGCGGGATTTCTCCGTGCCGGGCGGACTGGGCACGGCATTCGTGCGCTCCGGGGACGTGGTGGTGGGCGCCGTCATGGCAGTGAATGCGCTTGGTGACGTCATCGGCGACGACGGCACTGTGCTCGCTGGCAACACGGCGTCACCGGAGATGGATCGTTACCCGTACGCACCAATCGAACTCATCGCCGGGTTCACCGGACGCGGCACCGCGGTGCCTAAAGGGGCCGACGCGGCGACCGCGACCGCGACGCCCGACCATCCCGAGCGGACCAACACCACCATCGGATGCCTGGTAACCAACGCGCGGCTGACGAAGCCCGAAGCGTGCCGTGCTGCCGACCTGGCGCACACCGGCATCGCCCGCGCCGTCGAGCCGCCGCACACCAACTTCGACGGAGACGCCCTGTTTCTGCTTGCGACCGGCGAGGTGGAGACGCGTGCCGACCTGGTGGCTCTGCTTGGCGCCCAGGCGGTCGCGACTGCGATCCGAGCCGCGATATCCACCTGACCACTCTCGGTGTGGCATTCTGGGCGCACCAGAGAAAGGGGGTGGTCCACACAATGCCGAAACGCAAGAGGACTCTGGAGGTGGCCGGGCGCTGAGGCGACCCGCTTCCGAGACGGGGACGCCTCCATCAGGTGGCGACTCCAACCCGGACCACCGAACCCCACAAGATCCGCGTGCTGGTCCTCACGTGGCCGCCGCCCCGCCACACAGCGGAGGCGCGAGACAAAGTCTTCGGGTAACCGCGGGCCCCGGCAGCAATGCCGGGGCCCGTGCGCGTCCGGCCGGAGCGAACGGGCGAGGACCAGCGCACAGGCCACCACTAGGGTCCGAGCATGGATTTCGACTGGCCGGACGATGACGATCTTCGCCGTGTCGCGGTGCGCGACTGGCTCGACGACCACGACGGCGCCCCCAGCCAGGAAGCTCTGGCGCACGCCGGCTACGCGGCGCCGCACTGGCCGAAGCCATACGGCCTCGGGGCCGACCCCATCACACAACTGCTGATTGACGAAGAGCTCGCCAAAGCCGGTGTTCGCCGACTCGCTGGCGGCATCGGACTGGGCTGGGCGGGTCCGACAATCCTCTTCGGCGGCACCGAGGCCCAACAGAAGCGTTACCTGTGGCCGATCCTCACCGGTGAGGAAGTCTGGTGCCAGCTGTTCTCAGAGCCCGACAGCGGGTCTGACCTTGCCAACCTGGCCACGCGGGCAGTGCGCGACGGCGATCGCTACATCGTCAACGGCTCCAAGATCTGGTCCTCGGGGGCGCACCGCAGCAAGTTCGGCATCCTCATTGCTCGCACCGATCCCGACGTGCCCAAGCACCGCGGCGTGTCCTACTTCATCTGCCCGATGGACACGCCGGGTCTCGAGTTGCGCCCGATCATCGACATGACCACGGCGTACTCGTTCAACCAGACGTTCTTCACCGACATGGAGCTGCCGGTCGAGAACCGAATCGGCGACGAGAACGATGGTTGGCGTCTCGCAAAGGTCACGCTGGGCAACGAGCGAGTGTCGCTGTCGGGTGAGGGCGCATTGTGGGGCAGCGGTCCCAGCGCAGCCGACCTGCTTGACGTCGTGCGTTCTGCGGGCGGGCTCTCCGACCCGGTCATGCGAGACCGGGCTGCTCGGCTGCACATCGAGGGCGAGGTGCTGCGCCTGATCCGGCTGCGGACGCTCTCGGCCCGACTGCAGGGCCGCCAGCCCGGCCCCGAGGCCAGCGTCCGCAAGGCCCTCGCGGACGATCACGGGCAGCACGTCATGGGACTGGCCAAGGACTTGGCGGGCACGCACGGGCTGCTCGCGAACACCGGGCCATTGGGCACGTCGCCGGAGTTCCCGAAATCGCAGGCCGTTGTGGAGGGCTGGAACGGCTGGCATGGGGGATACCTGTTCAGCCCGGCGCTCACGATCGGGGGCGGCACTTCAGAAGTGCAGCGCAATATCATCGCCGAGCGCGTGCTGGGCCTGCCCCACGATGTCGACGCGGAGTCCGGCAAGACTTGGGCATCATCGCCGAGCGCGTGCTGGGCCTGCCCCACGATGTCGACGCGGAGTCCGGCAAGACTTGGGCAGAGAGCCGCGCTTCGGTCGCCTGACCGGTCGCCGGGGGCTGACCGCTGCTAGCGGCCCTTGAAGGTGGGGGGCCGCTTCTCAAGGAACGCCTTGACGGCCTCTTTGGTGTCCTCGGTGGTGAAGTTGAGCGACTGGGCCATGCCTTCGGCCTCGAGCGCGGTGGCAAAATCGGCGGAGGCGTTGAGGGTGAGCAGGCGCTTGGTCATTGCGACTGCAATGGGCGGTCCGGCGGCAAGACGTTTGGCCCAGTCATCGACGAAAGCGTCGAGGTCGCCGTGGGGTACCACCTTGTTGACGATGCCGAAGTCCTCCGCCTGTTTGGCATCGATGACATCCGCGAAGAACGCCAACTCCTTGGCGCGGTGCAAGCCGATGAGGCGGGGCAGGATCCAAGTGCCGCCGAAGTCCACCGAGAGGCCGCGGCGGGCGAAGATCTCGCTGAAGCGCGCTTGGTCTGAAGCCACGATCAAGTCGCAGGCCAGGGCAAGGTTCATGCCGGCGCCCGCGGCCACACCGTTCACCTTGGCAATGACGGGAACCATGATCGAGTAAAGCGCCGACACGGTCTGGTGAATCACGTTCAGCCCTTGCAGCGCATGCCTGCGGGGCCCGTCGTCATCACTTGCGAGGTCGGCGCCGCTGCAGAAGGCATCACCGGCGCCGGTCATCACCACGCAGCGCACCGTGGGATCACCGCCGATCGCGTTCCACGTCTCGCGCAGCTCGGTAAACATCGCGGGGCTCGCCGCATTGAGTCGGTGCGGCCGGTTCATTGTGATGGTGACGACGCCGTTGTCCGCGGCGTCGATGACGAGTGTTTCCAGCTCTGCGGATTCCATGCGCAGCGACGCTAGCGGTGGGGCTCGCGCTGCGCCCGTGGCTCAATTTCGCTGTTTGACCCAAGCGGCGAGACGCTCGACCGTGCGGTGCATGTCGTCGTTGCTGCCCGCGAACGAGAAGCGGATGTAGTGGTGGCCTTCGGCGGGGTCGAAGTCGAGGCCAGGTGTGGTGGCGATTCCAAGGTCGGTGAGCCAGGTAGCAGCCAGTTCTGCGCTGTCGTGCGTGAGGTGGTCGACGTTGGCATATATGTAGAAGGCGCCGTCGGGGGGCGCTATGCGGTCGATGCCGGCGGTGGGCAGCCCTTCGAGCAGGATCTGGCGGTTCTGTGCGTATCGGGCGACATTGGCCTCAAGCTCGTCGATGCTGTCGAAGGCTCCGAGGGCGGCGTACTGCGAGACCGTTGCGGCCGCGATGGTTGCGTTCTGGGCCAGACGCTCGACGGGAGCGACCAACTCGGGGGGCAAGAGCAGCCAGCCGAGCCGCCAGCCAGTCATTGAGAAGTACTTCGAGAAGCTGTTCACCACGACGGCGCTGGAGCTGTGCGCGGCTGCCGTCGCTGCCTCCGTGCCATACGAGATGCCGTGGTAGATCTCGTCAGAGATGAGCCGTACGCCGGCGCTGTGACACCAGCGGGCGAGCCGTGCGAGCTCGTCGGCGCCGAGCATCGTGCCGGTGGGATTGGCGGGGCTCGCCACGACAACGCCGTCGAGCGAGCCAAGCTCGCTGAGCATTTCGGTTGTGAGGCGGAAGTCGGTCTCAGCCGTCACACCAACCTCGACCACATCGACGTCGAGCGCTGTGAGCGTGTTGCGATAGCAGGGGTAACCGGGTGCGGTCACCGCCACCCGGTCGCCGGCCTCGAAGCACGCCAGAAAAGCCAGCGTGAACGCTCCGCTGGCGCCCTGAGTGACCACGATGTGCCGCGGATCAGCGTCGTGGCCGTACCAGTCGGCGTAGTGCTGGCTGAGGCGCTGCCGCAGGGCATCGATACCGACGGCTGCGGTGTATCCGAGCACGTCGTTGTCAATAGCGGCCTTGGCAGCTGCGCGAGCCCCTGCCGGAGCCGGGGTGGAGGGCTGGCCGACCTCCATGTGCACGACATCGCCGCCAGCGTTCTCACGGTCCGCAGCCGCACGCATCATCTCCATCACGAAGAACGGCGAAATGTCGGCCCGCTTCGAAACCTTCAGACCGTTTGCCACGTGCTGGTCCCTCGCTGCATGGCCAGCAAGGCTAAGAGGCCCCGCCGGGAGGTGCCTGCACTGCGTTCGGAGCCTGCCCGCGGTGCGGTGCGGGGCGACGAGACGTACAACTCGATCGGTTGAGCGGCGCTCGCTGGGCGCAGATCTACGTCGGCGCGGCACTCGACCTGATGTGCGTCGAGACGTTGCTGAGAACGTGTTCTAGGCGATCTGGGTCGCTTCGCCCATCTTGCGTAGCCGCCAGTAGCTGATCGTGATCGGGACAATCAGGCTCACCAAGAGCACGAAGTTGACCCGGCCGTTGATACCCGGCCGGTAGATCGGCTCGACGAGGTAGTGCGAGATGAATCCCGTCTCGTATGGATCGTCGCCGGCCTGGCGCAAGAACCACTTCTCCCAGACCGTCAGCGGGCAGTCCGAGCCAGTGATGTTGACGACCGCGGTGGCGACGATCGCGCCCACATGCCACTTGACCAGTTTTGGCTTCCGCCATGCCAAGAACCCGCCCGCGATGAGGAAGGCGACAAAGGCCAGATGCGACCCAGCCACCATCCACGCCATCCAGCGAGCGCCCATCGCCACGAAGCTAATCGGGCCTGCGACGACATCATCGCCCTACGGCTTCGTGCCGCTTCTCAAAGCTCGAGACGGTCGGTGACGGTCGGGACGCGCTGATCGCGGGGCAGACTCTGGGTATGGGCACGGCGTTGATGACCGACCTGTACGAGCTGACGATGCTCGATGCAGCGCTGCAGTCGGGGGTCGCCTCGCGTCGCTCGTGCTTCGAGGTGTTTGCTCGTCGGTTGCCGCCCGGTCGCGGTTACGGCGTCGTGGCGGGGCCGGGCCGTCTGGCTCAGCTGCTCGCCGACTACCGATTCGAACCTGAAGATCTGGACTATCTCGCTGGGTTGGGCCGCTTCAGCGACGGGGTGCTTGAACATCTCGCGACGTTCCGATTCGACGGCGACGTCTGGAGTTACCGGGAGGGCGACTTCTACGTGCCCGGCAGCCCGGTGCTGCGGGTGGACGCCTCGTTCGGTGCCGCGCTGTTGGTGGAGACGCTGGTGCTGTCGGTGCTGAATCACGACTGCGCTGTGGCCTCGGCGGCGGCCCGGATGCACGATGCTGCAACGGGTCGGCACCTCATTGAGATGGGCGGGCGGCGCACTCACGAACTGGCGGCCGTTGCAGCGGCACGGGCCGCGTGGCTGGTCGGCTTCGACGCCACTTCGAATCTGCTGGCCGGGAGGCAATTCGGGCTTCCGACCGCCGGCACTGCGGCCCACGCATTCACGCTGGCCCATCACGACGAAGAGGCGGCGTTCGAGGCTCAGATGCGAGCCCACGGCCTCGAGACCACACTGCTCATCGATACCTACGACCTGCGGACCGGGCTCGAACGCGGTCTCGCCGCGGCGAAGCGGCTCGGCGGTGTGCCCGGAGCCGTGCGGATCGACTCCGGCGACTTGGCCGCAGAAGTCCCGCGGGTTCGCCAGTGGCTCGACGATGCCGGCGCGGAAGCGACCCGCATCGTGGTGTCGGGTGATCTCGACGAGTACCGCATTGCCGACCTTGCCGATCTGCCGGTGGATGGCTACGGCGTGGGCACTCAGCTCGTCGTGGGCTCGGGTCATGCCACCGCAGGCATGGTGTACAAGGCGGTGGCAGTAGCCCGCCGCTCGGGAACGTTCGAGCCGGTCGTCCCGGTGCACAAGGAATCCGAGGGCAAGGCCACCCGCGGCGGCGTCGTACGGCCGTACCGGGTGCTCCGCGACGGCATCGCGACGGCCGAGGTGCTTGTCGAGCGGGATCGGCCCGGTCCGGCCGACAGCCGGCCATTGCATGTACCGCTCGTGCGCGCAGGTCGAGTCGTCTACCCCTACACGCTGAGCCAAGACCGCCGTTTCCACCAGCGCGTTCGTGCCGAACTGCCGCCATCGATGCGCAGTCTCAGTGGAGCCCCGGCCTTCGAAGCCGAGGTTGCGGTTGACCCGGAAATGATCTGAGTCCCGGCGTTGCGCCGGGGGACTGCTAGGTGCCCGGCTGCGGCACTGTGTTGTTGTGGTGCCGCTTTGGTCTTTGACGCTGGCGCGTCGCTCAGGTGCCCGGCTGCGGCACCAGGCGCAGGTACGGAAGCGGGGCTTCCCACCCGTTGGGGTACTTCTCGGCGGCAGCCTCGTTGGACACTGCGGGCACGATGATGACGTCGTCGCCCTGTTGCCAGTTGGCAGGCGTTGCGACCTGTTCGGCGGCCGTCAACTGGCACGAATCCAGGAGTCGCAGGATCTCGGCGAAGTTGCGGCCGGTGGTCATCGGGTATGTCAGCGATGCCTTGATCGTCTTGTCCGGCCCGACGATGAACACGGTTCGAGCGGTGGCGTTCTGTGCCGCGGTGCGACCCTGTGAGGTGCTGCCGGTGTCGGCGGGCAGCATGTCGTAGAGCTTCACGACATTCAGCTCGGGATCGCCGATCAGCGGGTAGTTGACCTCGTGACCGGTGGCAGATGCAATGTCGGCCTTCCAGTTCGCGTGGTCGCTTACGCCGTCGACGCTGATGCCGATGATCTTGCAATTGCGGGCAGCAAAATCGTCCTTGAGCCCGGCGACGGCACCAAGCTCGGTTGTGCACACCGGCGTGAAGTCCTTCGGGTGCGAGAACAGCAGCGCCCATCCGTCGCCGATCCAGTCGTGGAAGCTGATCTCGCCTTCGGTGGTGTTGGCTGTGAAGTCAGGTGCGATGTCGTTGAGGCGGAGAGCCATGGAATTCCTCCAGTGGGCGGTGCCGTGCGTGAGAGTGCACGGGTGTCGCGGGGCAGGCTAGCGCCGATCTGTGACAAATCCGACTGGATTAGTCAGGAATTGACTTTGGGTGCGGCAGAGGGCCCGGACGGGTGCGAGTTGCTCAGCAGCAATCGCGGACTGGGGTGCCGTCGGCATGGTGGTAGTGGATCGTGCCCAGCTCGTTCAGTGCGCGGTTGCCGGTGGGAGCGGCGTCGGTGGTGAACACGCCGGCTGCGGCGCCGAGTTCCATTGCCCGTTCCACGTTCACGACGCGGGGTCCGTTGCGGCGAACGACCGCTGTGACCGCTGCGTCGGCGCCAATGACGTGTTCTCGATCGCCGTCGAAGGACAGCACGGCGGGACCGCGCAGCTCGACCGGCGTCTCCAAGTCGACGCAGCGATGAGCCAGCACCGGCACCGTGCGGTACAGCCCTGGCGCAAGGGGCACTCGCATTGGACGGCCGCCGGGCCCGCACTCCACGATGACCGCGGCGTCCTCTTCGGGTCCGCACGGGAGCAGCAGCCCTGCCAGCGAGCTCAGGCCGATGCTCGCCGGATGCGAGCGTGACACCAGCACCTGTCGCAACAGGGCGCCGTCGGCTGGCATTCGGTTTCCGACGAAGTCGTCGGCGATGGTGACAGCGTCGATCAGCGCAATGTCGGTCAATCCGTCCCCAAGGTGGATTTCGATCATCTTCGAGCGGGGGGCGCAGGCGTCGGCGTCAACGATTCCGCACGCCACCAGTCCCGCGGCGGCCCCGGCAACCGTCGGCTCAGTCAGGCTGGGGAACACGTTGTTGGTGCCGGTCGACATCGGTACGAGGGTGGATTCGGGCCACACCTTCGCGACCGTTCGGTTGGTTCCGTCGCCTCCAAGCGTGACCAGCGCGCCGACCTCGCGCAGGCGCATGGCCTCGACGGCCCGAACCGTGTCCGCGGGCGACACCGTGGCGGCGACGTCCACGATCTCGATGTCGGCCTCGATGCGAAGGTCGGTGAGTGCGCCAGTCGCGATGCCGAACGGCTCAGCCATAGCCACGATGCGTGTCGCACCCGCCGTCACCGCGCCGATCACGGCTCGAGCGATCCGGTTGCGCTTGTCTTCGGTCGTTGAGACTGCGCCGCGTGCGGCCACGCGCCGGATATCGCGCCCCGAGACCGGGTTCGCAATGATCCCGACGACACCGTTCCCAGCCATTGCGGGCGACCCTAATCAGCACCTGACCGCGCGGGTCTCGCTGTCGGGGCAATTCGCGTCAAGTCCGCCCGCGACAATCCGTCGGCCTGCGCCCGTACGCCCGAATCTGTCGGCTCGATTCCTTTCGCCCGCACCCGCTCGCCCGCACCCGCTCGCCCGAATCGGTCCGCTCGATTCTCTTGGCCCAAATCCGTTCGTTTTGTGACCGATGGGAACGCGATTGAACTGTTGTACTGGTGACATGCCCGCGCGAACGGCAACTGACGCCGCAGAGCTGCCGACAACGCGGTCCTGGTCGCCAGCGGCGCTCACCATTGCCGGTGCCGATTCATCTGGCGGGGCCGGTCTTGGAGCCGACCTGCGGGCGTTCGCGGCGTGCGGCGTGCACGGCGCGTTCGCCGTAACGCTGGTCTCAGCTCAGAACACCGTCGAGTTCCGCAGCGCGCAGCCCATCGATGCCGAGTTCGTCGTGGCGCAAATAGTGGCCGTGCTTGACGACATGCCGATTACGGCGACCAAGACGGGCCTGCTGCTGACGACCGAGTCCATCGCCGCCGTGTCCTCTATCGCAGCACGTCGGCTGCCCCAGCTGGTCGTTGATCCCGTCCTCGTCAACGGCGCTGGAACACCCATGCTTTCCGCTGAAGCCGAGCGCGCCGTCGCGACGCGGCTTCTGCCGCGGGCACGTGTTCTGACGCCCAACCATCTCGAAGCCGGACGGCTGCTCGGTCGGGAACTCGGAGACGATCCCGAAGCATGGATCGACGCTGCGCACGAGCTTGCGGCCGCTGGGCCCGAGGCCGTCATCATCACCGGGGGTCGACTGCAATCGGGTGACTCGATCACCGACATCGCTCTCGTCGACGGCAGCGTTCGACTGCTGACGGGTCCCCGGATTGTCACGCGCAACGTCCGAGGCTCTGGCGACACGTTCTCTGCGGTGATCTGCGCCGAACTTGCCAAGGGTGCCCGCCTGTTGGCCGCCATCGAAAGCGCACACGCCCTCACCGCCCGTGCGATTGCCGCATCGAGCGGACGGCGGCTCGGAAGCGGCCGTGGACCGGTTGACCCCATCGCCGCGGTTCCGCTCGGCCTCTGAGCCAATCGCACCCGTTGCGTACACTGCGAGCGTCGAATCGGAGAGACATCGACAAGGCCGCGGGCGACAGGAGGCACGGGGTGACACGCGAGCGCTGGCAGTCGGAATATGCGGCCACACAAACACGTGATGCCGATTTCGAAACGATGAGCGGAATCGAGCTCGATCCCCTCTACGCGCCCGACGCAGAACCTGACGCCGTAGTCGGCTGGCCTGGGCAGTACCCATACACGCGCGGCGTTCACGCCAGCGGCTACCGGGGCCGGCTGTGGACGATGCGAATGTTCGCCGGCTTCGGCACCCCAACCGACACCAACGCCAGGTTCCACGAAATCCTTGCCGCAGGCGGCGGTGGCCTGTCCACCGCGTTCGACATGCCCACGCTCATGGGCCTCGACTCCGACGACACCATGTCCCTCGGCGAGGTGGGCCGTTGCGGCGTCGCCGTGGACAGCATCGAGGACATGTCTGCGCTCTACGACGGCATCGACCTTGAGAGCACCACGACGTCGATGACCATCAACGCCCCGGCGGCCACCATCTGGGCGATGTTCGTCGCGAATGCCGAGGAGAAGGGCGCTGACCGGCGGAATCTCGGAGGGACGCTCCAGAACGACATCTTGAAGGAGTACCAAGCGCAGAAGGAATGGGTGTACCCGCCTCGCCCGTCGATGCGCCTGGTGGCCGACACGATCGAGTTCGCGACCAACGAGATGCCGCGCTGGAACTCGGTGTCCATCAGCGGCTATCACATCCGAGAAGCCGGGTCCACGGCGGCACAGGAACTCGCGTTCACGCTCGCGAACGGTTTCGCCTACGTCGAGTCCGCAGCACAGCGAGGGCTTTCCACGGACGAGTTTGCGCCGCGGCTCAGCTTCTTCTTCAACGCGCACATCGATTTCTTCGAAGAGATCGCCAAGTACCGCGCTGCGCGGCGCATCTGGGCGCGCTGGATGCGCGTTCGCTACGGCGCCCAGGACGAGCGGTCGATGATGCTCCGCTTTCACACGCAGACGGCGGGGGTGTCGCTCACGGCGCAGCAGCCCGAGATCAACATCGCCCGTACCGCTATCGAGGCGCTCGCCGGCGTGCTGGGCGGCACCCAGAGCCTGCACACCAACTCGATGGACGAGGCGCTGGCGCTGCCGACCGACAAGGCAGCTCGCATCGCGCTGCGGACTCAGCAGATCATCGCTCACGAGAGCGGGGTGGCCAACGTCATCGACCCGCTCGGCGGCAGCTGGTTCATCGAAGAGCTCACCGACAAGCTCGAAGCCGAGGCCGAGGAGATGTTCGCCCACATCGACGCTGCGGGAGACGGCTCGATGCTCGAGGGTGCGTTCCGGCTGATCGACGACGGCTGGTACCAGTCCGGGATCGCCGATGCCGCGTACGAGTTCGAAAAGAAGGTGAATGCCGGCAGGCGTGTGGTCGTCGGGGCGAGCGCATTCACCGAGGGCAGCTCCGACGACGACATCGACCTGCTGAAGATCACCAGCGACGACGAGCAGCGCCAGATGAAGCGGTTGGCGCAGGTGCGCGCAGACCGCAATCAGGCAGCGGTCGACGAAGCGCTGGTGTCGCTGCGACGTGCCGCCGAGACCGATGTCAATCTCATGCCGCAACTGATCGAGACGGTGCGTTCGCGTGCCACGGTGGGCGAAGTCACCAACACGCTGGCCGAAGTGTTCGGGCGTTTTCAGGAGCGCCCTTTCGTCTGATCAACACCTGCGGTGGGCTGCGACGCGACGTTTCGCAGATGTTGCCAGTGACCTGCGGTTTCGTCCCGTCTGCTGAATGCATGAGTGATTCCTGCGATGAGCTAATGTCCCGTGAGCCCCAGGGAGAGGTCGGCACATTGCAGAGACCGTCCGCACTGGAGTCAGGCTGTATGCCAGGGCGATTTGCGCGGCTGCGGATGGCGTCGCCGATGCCGAAGAAGCGGTCGGCGACTCTCGCAGCGCTTGTGGCCGCCGTCGGCATGCTTGCAGCTGCATGCGGCGGGGAGCCGGAACAGACTTCGATCGAGCGTGAGGTGCAGAACTACCTGCAAAGCGTGGTGGCTCCGGCTGAGATCGCAGACATCAACTGTCCACCTGATGCCCCGATCCGGCCCGGATCCAGTTTCCTTTGCGATGGTCTGGTGGAGAACGAGTTTTACGAGGCGCAAGTCACCATCATCGATGCGCAGGGCCGCAAGGAGATCCGTCCTCGTCATGCCGTGATGCAGGTCATCGCGAAGGAGACAGGCTTGGCGGCCGAAGCCGCCGTCGACCTGGGTTTCGACGTTCAGGCAGATTGCGGCAACAGCCTGTATCTGGTGGTACCGGTCGGCCAGACGTTCCTGTGCACGCTCGAGCAATCGGACACGGGTCTCACTCAAGACATCGAGGTGAAGGTCCAGAACGAGATCGGCGCCACTGACTGGAAGCTGAAGGGTTCGTAGGACGCAACGATGCCACTGAATCGATACGACGCTGCGGGAAATCTCCGCCCCCTGCGCCAGCGCAGCCCAGGATTGTGGTGGACCGCGATCCTGATTGTCGCAGCGATGCTGCTCACTGGATTCGCCGCGATCACGTCGGTGCTCTGACCAGGGCGGCGACGCCGCGCGGAGAGGTCACGGCCTGCGCGGTGAAGCCGCTTGCCTCCCGCTCCTGCGTGCTGCGCTTACGGGCCGCTTGAGCCAGGGCCTCGCCGCGTAGCCCAGCGGTCTTTCAGGCGCGCACGTCTACGACTGTTCGGCCCTGGACCTCACCGGCGAGGATCTTCGGCCCCAGCGCAGCGACGTCGCCGAGGCCCACGGTTGTGGCCATCGAGGCCAGCAGGTCACGGTCGGCCAGCTGATCGAGGCGTTCCCAGGCGCGCTGTCGCGGCTCGAACGGGCACATCACCGAGTCGATGCCCAGCAGGTTCACGCCGCGCAGCAGGAAGGGGATCACCGTGGTGTCCAGGCCGTTGCCACCTGCGAGACCGCACGCCGCCACACTCGATCCGTAGGACATCTGCGTCAGCGCGTTGGCGAGCGTCGTACCGCCGACCGCGTCCACACAGCCGCCGAATCGTTCGCTGCCCAGCGGTCGCTGTGGTGGCTCAGCCAGCTCGGCCCGGTCGATGATCTCAGTGGCCCCCAGGCTCCGGAGGTAGTCAGCCGTCTGCGGTCGACCTGTTGAGGCGGCGACTTCGTGTCCTGCGGCGGACAGCAACTGGACCGCGACGCTGCCGACACCACCGGCGGCGCCGGTCACGAGAACTGGCCCCGAACCGATGCCGTGATCCTCAAGTGCAGCCATAGCGAGCATCGAGGTGAACCCAGCGGTGCCGATCGTCATCGCGTCCAAGGTGGACAGCCCGTCGGGCAGCCGAACCAGCCAGTCGCCGCTCACCCTTGCCCGCTCGGCGTAACCGCCCCAATGCACCTCTCCGACCCGCCAACCGGTCAGTACCACGCGGTCTCGGGGCGCGAATCGGCGGTCGTCGGACGCTTCCACCACGCCGGCGAAGTCGATGCCCGGCACATGGGGATAGTTGCGCACCAGCCGGCCGATGCCGCCCAGGATCATCCCATCCTTGTAGTTGAGGGTGCTGTAGTCAACCGCAACGGTGACGTTGCCGTCCGGCAGCCGGGACTCGTCGACATCGGCAAGCTCAGCGGTGACTTTGCGGTCCTGCTGATGGAGCATCAGCGCACGGAATGCCATCGGTCGTCCTCCTAGCGTTCGCTTCGCCGGGCCGGTGTAGCGGATCCGAGCCCACGCACCCCAACGAACCGGCCGGACACTACAGCGCTGTCGTTGCTCAGCCCCGGTCTGCCCTCGGACTCGACAGGCGTCGTCAGTAGGCTGACCGCATGACCCTAAGCGACACTGTGCGCGAGTCGATGATGGAGACGCGGCGCGAGACCTTCGAAGTCGCGCCGGCTGCGCTCTCCAAGGTGATCGAACTGCGCGACAGCGAGGTCGACGGCGACAAGCTGGCGCTCCGCATCGAGATAACGGGCGCGCAAGGCGTCGATTACACCTACGACCTCGCTTTCGAGCTGCTGACCGAAGCCGACTCGTCCGACGTGCCGTTCGCAATCGGCGGCGGCTTGACGGTGCTGATTCCCGACCGCGACGTTGTCAAGCTCAACGGCGCCTCGCTGGACCTGCCGTCGAATCAGAATCAGCCGGGCCTGGTGCTGCGCAACCCGAACCGGCCCGACCTTGGCCCCAATGCTGCGCTCGAGCTTGACGGCACGGTCGAGGAAAACGTCCGCGAAGTGCTCACCAAGCGCATCAATCCGTCGATTGCCGCCCACGGCGGCTTCGCCGAACTGGTCACCGTCGAGGGCGACACTGTTGTCGTTCGACTCGGCGGGGGCTGCCAGGGCTGCGGCATGGCCAACGCCACGGTCACCGCCGGCATCGAGAAGACACTGCGCGAGCTGATCCCCGAGGTCGAGCGAGTAGTCGACCTCACCGATCACGCTTCCGGCGAGAACCCCTACTTCGACTGATCCGGCGTCGCCGCGATGGCAGAAGCCGAAATTGCGCACCACTGGTCGCCGATCACTGACCTGACGGGATCCGATCAGGATCTTGACCGCGCCGAACTGCTCTCATTGTCGAGCGTCTGGGACGATGTCAAGGCCGATCTCCGGATCGATCAGGTCGACGACTTCAACGAACGGCTCAAACGCGAGTGGGCGATCGAGACCGGACTGATCGAGCGCATCTACACGCTTGAAGCTGGCATTACGCAATTGCTTATCGAGCAAGGCATCGACGCGTCGCTGATTCCGCACGACGCCACCAACAAGTCGCCGCAACTGGTGGCTGGCATCATCGCCGACCAGGCCCAAGCGGTCGATTTCTTGTTTGACTTCGTCGGCCAGCAGCGGGTCCTGTCGACGTCGTACATCAAGGAACTCCACGCCTTGATGACTCGCAAGCAGGCCACTGCGTCCGGCATCGACCAGTTTGGGAATCACGGCGAGGTTCAGCTAGAGCACGGCGAGTACAAGCGCTGGCCGAACAATCCAACGCAATCTGACGGCCGTGTGTTCCAGTACTGCCCACCCGAGCAAGTCGCCTCAGAGATGGACCGGCTCGTCGAATTGCATATGGCCCACGTTGCCCTTGGCGTTGACGCTGAGTTAGAAGCGGCGTGGTTGCACCATCGGTTCGCACAGATCCATCCGTTCCAGGACGGCAACGGGCGAGTGGCCCGAGCGCTCGCGTCGCTGGTTCTGATCCGCGAGGGTTGGTTTCCGCTCGTCATTACCGTTCCTGATCGGCCGAAGTACTTGGAGAACCTGGCAGCCGCGGATGCCGGAGACGTGCGTCCGCTTGCCGCGCAGTTCGCGGCCGTGCAGCGCAAGTGGTTTCGCAAGGCGATCGGCATCGGCGAGGAAGTGCGGCGCGCTGCTGAGCGAACCGATCAGCTCATAGCGGACATCGGCGAGCAGTTTCGTGAGCGACGGGCGCAGACGCGAGTTGACATAGAGCAGGCCAAGGAGACCGCGCACACGCTGGCTCAGACGGCTCGCACACGATTCGACACGCTTCGGAACGAAATCGGAACAGCCATCGGTGCAGACGGCGGAGCCCGCCGTGTGTTCGTGGACGATGGCACCGATGACGATGCAGACCGTCGCTCGTGGCATCGCTACCAAGTCATCGAAACGGCCCGGCACCCAAGCCTCGACTACTACGTCAACCTTCGCGAGTTCCATTCGTGGGTTCGTCTGGGGCTTGTGACCGAGGCCGGACGTTCTGAAGTCTTGCTATCGCTGCATGGCGTCAATTGGGAATATCGGGGCCTAGTAGGCGTCTCGATGTGCTTGTACCGCAGGCAGAAGGGCGACGACATCGAGCACCAGATCATCGAACTCGAGCCCGTGTGCGGCGAACTCTTCCAGTTCAACTACAAGGAAGCCTCAGTATCGGTCGAGCAGCGTTTCGATCGCTGGCTCGAAGAGTCGTTGTTGCGCGGCCTCGACCAGTGGCGCCGAGGCGAATAGGTGGTTCGCCTTCGCCGCTTGAGCGCGCTTGTGGTGACACTTCCACCAGGAGACTCGCTGTGGGCGTGATCCTGACCGACAAGGGCGAGATCGAAGCGCCGTCGCGGGTGCTGATCGTCGTCGCGCATCCCGACGACATCGACTTCGGGATGGCGGGGACCGTCGCGCAGATCACCTCTGCGGGCAGTCTCGTGGCCTACTGCTTGGCGACGAGCGGGGATGCCGGCGGTGACGATCTTGAACACACGTCCGAAGAACTCGCGGCGCTGCGGCAGGCCGAGCAGACCGCCGCCGCTGCGCGTGTCGGCGTCAGCGAGCTGCATTGGCTGGGGCATCCCGACGGCATGGTCGTGGCCGACCTCGGACTGCGGCGCGACATCGCACGGGTGATCCGCATGGTCCGCCCCGATGTCGTGATCTGCCAGACGACGATCCCGGATTGGGACCGGATCTACATCTCGCATCCGGATCATCTGGCCACCGCGACTGCCGCGCTGGCTGCCGTCTACCCCGATTCTCGGAACCCTCGCGCGTTTCCCGAACTGCTCGACGAGGGCCATCAGCCGCACACCGTGGAAGAGCTGTGGCTGATCGGGACCGAACCGAACCGCTACATCGACATCACCGACACGTTCGACACCAAAGTGGCGGCGCTGCGAGAGCACCGCAGCCAGACCGAGCACATGGAAAACCTCGACGGCCGCCTGCGTGAGTGGAGCACCGAGACGGCCCGCGCCGGCGGACTCGCGGACGGTCGCCTCGCTGAAGCGTTCAGGGTGGTTCCTGCCTGCTAGCCCTGATTTTTCATGAGAATGCCGAGGCGGGTGTTTTGAGGGTTTGAGCTGCTTGTGGTGGCTTGTTTTTGGGTTGGCGGTGGTCGGCTCGGGCAGGCGGTGCTGGTGTGGGGGCCGGTTGTGGGCGTGTTGGGGGTGTGGGGGCGTGCGGGGTCGGCAGGTGGGGTGTTGCTGGGGGCCGTTGTGGCGGTGTCAGGTGTGGGCGGCTGCGGCGAGCAGTGCTGGTGTGCCGGGGTGGTGGTCAGGCAGGCGTGCGGTGGTGCGTCGTGCGGTGCGCACGATTCGTGCCGGTGTGTGCCGGAGCTGCCAGCGGAGCCGTTTGGGTGCTGGGTTTGCGAGCGCGCCGGTGAGGCGCAGGGCTTGGAACCAGCTGACCAGTGCGAGGCTGATGACGCACAGGGCTGTCCAGGCTGCGTTGGCGGCCCAGGCGCGAAACGGCATCTTGTCGAGCCCGGAGTCTTTGAGCCTCGCGATGGTGTCTTCCGCTTGGGCGTGGGCTCTCATGTCGGCGTCGAGGCGTGCGGGGTCGCCGACGGCGTCGGTGACCAACCCCCAGTAGCGCCAGTTGGGCGAGTCGAACAAGGTGCGCTGCGCGCCGGGGTGGCCCGGCTCGCGTCGCACGATCAGCCGTGTGCGCGCAGGCCAGTGCGACAAGTCGACCGCTTCGGTGAGCTCGGTGACCTGGGCGCGTGCGCGGCGGCGGGCCTGGGAACGAGCGCGACGCGACTGGGGACCCCCGACGGCGGGCTGCCAGCGGTCGGGATCGGTGCGCGCAGCCGCGATCGCGGCGGTGGTCTGGGTGTTGTGGCGTGCGGTCATGAAATAGGTGATGTTGCGGTCCCTGCAGCCTTGGGCGATCGACGCGGAGCACCCCGCGGAGTCGGTGCGCAGCCGCATCGGCTGTGCCGCCGCTGCGGGGTCGTCGCCGCGCCGGTGCCCTGCGGCGAACGCGTCGGGGAGCTGGCCGATCGAGCGGTCGAGCACTTCGAGATGATCCGCGATGTTGTTCGCGGCCGCGTTGCCCGCCCGCAGCTTGATCCACAGCGGCTCCCCGTCGCCGGTAGAGCACAGCATCGGATGAAACCCGTAGCCGCCCTTGTAATGGGGCGCCGCCCCGGCTTTGTTCTCCGAGTGGACCTCCACCAGCGTGGAATCGATATCGAGCACCAGCGGCCGCTCCCGATCGACGACCCGACCCGCCCACGCCCGGGCGCGCACGGCCGCTGCGGCGTCCCACACCCCGTCGAGCCGGGCGTCGTCAATGCCCGTCAGCGTGCGATACGCCGTCGTTTGCGACGCGACCTGCCCGAACAGCGCCGGCTCGGCGCGCAGATGCTCGATATCGCTGCACGCGTCCCCGCCGCCGGCGAGCACCAGCGCCATCTGGGTCCCCACCGTGCCCCGGTCATGGACCGGTGCTCGCTCGCCGCTGCGCCCTATCGCCGCCGACAGCTCATCGCCCAGCCCCAACGAGTCCGCGAAACCCCCCAGAACGAACAACCCGCCATACGACGCGACCCGCCCCCCGCCGCCTTCGAGACCCACATTTTCCACACTGCTAACGTTCACCCCGGAGATGCCCTTCTTTTCTGCACAATGCGTACTGTGACAACACATATCGTTGCAGGTCAGAAGAGCCTTTCCGCGGACGCGCACACCCACACCCACAACCCCGATGAAAAATCAGGGCTAGGCAGCGCGCCACACCCTGAGTTTTGTTGGGCGAAATTCGACACCGTCGTTTTCCGTCTGGGCGAGCACAGCCCGCATGGCAAACGAGACGCGTGTTCATGTGAAAAACAGTGGCTACGTTCTGCGCCGTGAGCACCGCGGCTGACGCTCCACCGACTCGCTGGCGGCTCGAACGTGCCGGAATCATCAACGTCTACCAGTACGGCAACGAGGTGCTCGACTTTTCGGGCGGCAGGTTGCTGTTGCGTGGTGTGAACGGCTCAGGCAAGTCGACAGCGATGAACATGCTGCTCCCGTTCTTGCTCACGGCCCGTCAGCGCAATATCGACGCCGCCCGCGAACAGAGCGGGCTGCTGGCGTCATGGATGCTCGGCGGACGCGACGACCCACAGCCTGGTGGGTACCTGTGGATCGAGTTCCGGTGCGGCGACGAGTTCTTCGTCTGCGGTTGCGGCATCAAGGCGAACCGGGCGGCCAACAACGTCGCGACGTGGTGGTTCGCTACCTCGCAGCGACCGGGCATCGACATCGATCTCGTCGTCGACGGCGTTCCGCTGTCAGCGGAGGTACTGCGCGACAGACTTGACGGCGACCCGGTGTTTGCCGAGCGCGACCGACGGGAATACCGGCGCCTCATCGAAGCGCGCCTGTTCGGCGGTGCCAGCTTGGACCAGCACATCCGGCTCATCGACAAGGTTCGCAACCCGCGAGTCGGCGACCGGATCGATGTCGATTTGCCGCTCGATCTCGCCGATGCGCTGCCGCAGCTTTCCGAACAGGCGCTCATAGACGCAGCGGCGCCGCTTGACGACCTCGAAGATCACCGCCGCAACGTCGCCGAACTCGAACGGACGGTGTCGGCCGTCGGCGGGCTGCTCGATCGGTACCGCTCGTACTGCGCGAGCGATCTGGCGCAGCGAGCATCCGAAGGGCGTCGCCAGCTTGCCGAAGCCCAGCGCTGCCGTCGCGACGAAGCAACTGCCCGCAAGGCCACCGCCAGCGCTGACGCGGAGGTGGAACGGCTTGATGCCCAGATCGCAGACGAGCAGCGTGGCACCGAACTGCTGCGAAGCGAAATCTCTGCGATTGAGGAGTCGCGCGCCTACCAGGACGGACGCCAGCTCGACGGCGTGCGCGATCTCGTCGCCAATCTCAGCCGGCAGCACGACGAAGCGCAACGCAGCGTCGACAGCACCGCCGAACGGGCGCGACGCACCACTGAGCATCTCGCTGAGGCCGTCCGTCGCTGCGACGGCGATCTCGCCAATCTGAACGGCGGACTCGCGCAAGCCGAGCAGATCGCAGCCCGATGCGGCGTTGGCGAACGTCCGCCCACGGCGTTGGATCTCGACCGCCGCCGGCTCGCAGATCTCGACGTAGCCGTTCCTGAGCCGTTCGATGCCACCGTTGCCAAGCGTCGTCTTGATGGAACCGCAGCCGCCGCACAGCAGCGACGGCGAGACATCCAACAGGTCGCCGATGCGCTGTCGCTGCGCGATCAGGTCGAAGCGCTGTTCAGCCGGGCAACCGACGCGCTCGGGCTCGCAGTCGATGCCAGGCAACGGGCCATCGACCAGCATGCACAACGGCTTCGGGCACTGGGGGCGGCCAACCGGGACTGGGCAACCCGAGTCGGGGCGTGGGCCTCGACAGCCGCGACGCTATGTGCGTCGGTCGGTGCGCCGTTGGAGGTCGTTGCAGCGGCCGCAGATCTCACTGAATTGCCGGACAGTGACCCGACATCGTCGTCTGCGGCCTTGCGGGGTGAACTGCTCGCCGAGTTCGATGCCGCATTGGCTGCACAGACCGGCACGGCCGCTGAGACAGCGCAAGCGTTGAGCCTCGCTCGCGGCGCTTTGAGCGACCAGCAAACCGTGCTCGACGACCTCATGGATCGAGCCGAGCCTGATCCGCCTCGGTTCGACTGGCAGTTCCCCGCCGAGCACTGCTTCGCAGATCTTGTCGATTTCGCTCCCGAGCTTGGCGCGCCGGAGCGCGCCGGTATCGAAGCAGCCCTTGAGGCGTCGGGCGTGCTTGCAGCCCGGGTAGTGGACGGCGGAGCCCTGGAACTTGCCAACGGAGAACTTGTCGCAGTCCCCGCTTCACCTGTCCGACGCCCCCTCAGCCGCTTGCTGCGTCCCGCGATTCCTGCGCATCTCGCCGAATTGTTCGACGAGAGCGTCATCGCTCGCTTGCTCGACTCGATTGGCTGTGACGTGAATGCCCAGGGCTCTACCGTCGCGGGCCCCGACGGGTCATTCCGATCAGGTCTGCTACACGGTCGGCACTCCAAGGAGCGCGCAGAACTCATCGGCGCGGCAGCCCGGCGAGACGCCCTCGAACGCGAGCGCGCCGCAGCACGGCGCGAACTGGAAGCGCTGCGCGCGCAGGAGCAGAGTGTGGCGCATCTGCTTGCCAGCCAGCAGGAAGCGCTCGACGCCCTCCGTCGCCACAGCGCCGCACTGCCGGACACCCGCAGCATTGAACGCGCGGCTGGCGCCGCTGAGACAGCGGCGAGCGAACTAGCGGCTGCCGAATCCCGGCACGGCGACGCGGCCCGCGAAGCCACAGATTCGGAACGAGCCGTCAACGACGCTGACACTGCGCTGCGTCGAACCGCCACAACACTGTCGCTGCCGCGAGACCGCCTCGGATTGGACGGTGTTGCCGCCGATCTGGTCGAGTTCGAGCAACTGGTGGCCTCGTGCGCCGCTGGGCTGACGACGCTGCAACGGTCCGCTCAGGAATGCGAGCGCATGACGGCTCAGATCCGCGGCGAACTCACTCAACGTGATGAGGCGCGCACTCGGCTCGCTCAAACCGAGTCGGAACGGGATCGCGAGCAAGCCCGCCTCGACATGCTCGAACGAACCGTCGGCGCCGACTACGAGCGAGTTCGCAGCGAGCGTGACCGGCTCGCTGCTGATCTCGAGAAGCTCGATCGCCAGCTGCCCGCGACACGCAAGCTGAAGGACGGCGCCGTCGAACGCCGGGCCGCTGCGCGCGCCGCTGCCACGAATGCGGGGCGCGCAGCATCAGGGAGCGAGCGGTCGTGTGAGACATGTCGGGTCGAATTCGAAGAGGTTCTCCGGGTCCCGGGCTACTTCGACGCTCTCGTGAGCGATGAGGCGGTGTCACCGATCGCGGCGGACGCCAGCGGTTCGGCGGGGCTCTCGGCGTTGCTCGACGACATCAGCCGGCTCAGTTTCGGGGGAGCTGGCGTCGCCGCAGCCGACTCTGCGGTTACAGCGGACGGTGTCCGCCAGTCGCTGCAGCAGCGCCGAGACTCACTCGGCGCAGGGTGGGATGCTGTCGCACTCCAACCCGATCCCCGCAGGCCATTGTCCGTCGAGGTCACCGGGCCGCTCGGTACCGCAACCCTTCCCGTCGCATTGCGGTCCGCGGAGTCGCAGCACCAGCAGCTCGCGGGCCTGCTCGACCGCAAGCAGCAGGACGCACTGCGAGAGCTTCTGCAAGGGCTGATCGCCAAGGAAATCGCAGAGAAAATGCACGGCGCCGGGCGCTTGATCGAACTGACGAATGAGCGGCTCCGCTCGGTTGCCACAGCGCACCGGGTAGGCGTACGGCTGCGATGGCGACGCTCGCCCGAGCTTGACGCCTCGACAGCGCGCATGGTCGAGTTGCTCGCCAAGCCGCCCGACCTTCGCACATTTGAACAGAACGCCGAAGTCCGCGACGCACTGTCACAACGGCTCGACGCTGCGCGTGCCGATCAGCCCGACGTGTCCTACCGCCAGCTCATCGCCGCGACGCTTGACTACAAGACGTGGCACGACCTCGCCGTGATGGTGACACGCCCTGAAGAGCCTGAGCGCCGGCTCGGCCGCCGCACGCCGCTGTCGGAGGGCGAAAAGAAGCTCGTGACGTACCTGCCGCTGTTCGTGGCGGTGGCCGCGTCTTACGACGCTTTGGCTGAAGCGGGCGCTCGGCCAGGCGTCGACGAAGTCGGAATTGCTCGGTTCGTGCTGCTCGACGACGCCTTCGCCAAGGTTTCCGCGGACAATCACGCTGGCCTGTTCGGGCTGCTTGTCTCGTTGGATCTTGATTTCATCGCCACCAGCGAACGACTGTGGGGCGATCATCGAACAGTGCCCGAGCTGTCCATCGTCGAGATCGTGCGCGACGCCGGCCTGAAATCGATCCTGCTTGATCGCTATAGCTGGCAGGGCGAATCGCTCGAACGCGTCGTCACGCCATGAGCGAAACCGCTGCCCGCTCGGGTGATGTGGCGCCAGCAGCCAGCAGCGGGGCTGACGCGCAGCGTGTCCGTCACCTGTTCCGGTACCTCGGCGGCGAGGAGTGGGCGGAGTACCGCTCCATTCTCGCCGTGTTCGCGGACACCTTCTTCACCGAGTTCAGTCCCGAAGAGGTGCAAGCCCGCCTCGTGGGCGTGCGTCTGAGCGCAGATGTGGTGCGGGACCGCCTCGACAGCCTGCGGCGCTGGGGCAATCTGACGGTGTCCACAGATGCGGGCAATCCGACCAGCTTGGAGGACTACAACCGCAGGCGCCACCGCTACCTGATCACTCCTGCGGGTCAGCAGGTCTTTGATCTCACCGAGCGGATGCTTGCGAGCATCGACGAGGTTGCTGACCCCCAGGCCGGCCGGCTGAGCGATCTGAGGGGCCACCTGCAATTGCTTGCCGATCACGCCCGGAACGGCTATCGAGACTTGGGCATCGAGGACACGACCTCTGCGGTGCGCGCTGTTTTCGACATCCACGAGCGATTCGCCGAGGAGCTGACCGGATTCTTCAGGCAGCTTGCCCAATGGCAGAGCCGCTACGACCTCAACGCCGACGAGGTCCAGGTGCTCGCAGGCGTCATCGTCGGCTACGTCAGCGAGCAGCTTGCCCAGATCGAGCGACTACAGCGGCCGATCTCGCGCTGTTTGGAGCAGATCATGCCGCGCCTTGACGCACTGCTCTCGTCGATCGACGCTGGACTTGCCGAGCGCGTCGACGAAGCTGGGCTCGCCGACAAGTTCTCGGCCCGCCGCCTTCGCGGTTCGGAACGTGACGATTGGCACCTGCTGAGTCGTTGGTTCAGCGATGCACCAGGGCGTCCGGCCCGCCTGAGCCAACTCACCGACCAAGCGCTGGCGGCGGTGCGAACGCTGACCTCCAACCTCAGCCGGCTCTCTCGCCTCGGCACTGCAACGACATCGCGACGCGCCGATTTCCTGCTGCTAGCGACGTTCTTCGAAGCAGCGACGACGCCGCACGAGGCCCACGATGTGGCAGCTGCGGCACTTGGGCTGGGTTCGTGCCGTCACGCCGGGACGCTCGCCGCGGACGCCGACGATCCCGCACCCACCACCACACCGTGGGCGAGCGCACCCCGAGCGACGGTGCCGGTCTCGCTGCGCGAACGGGGCGAACGGACCCAGCGCGGTCATACGACGCCGGTGCGCGACCGCAGCGCCGAGCATCGGATCATTCGGGAACGACTCGATCAAGAGCGCGTCGAGCGTCATGCGGCGGCACGCGAGCTGCTGTCGGGGGCCGATGGCGCTGGCTGGATAAACGGGGTGTCGCTGTCGGCTGCTGCGTTCGGGTTGCTCCGCGAACTCATCGAGCAGTGCGGGCACCAAGCGGCCGGCAACACCGGCGCGCGGGTGGCGGAGTCGGCCGGTCTTCGCTGCGAACTGCGGCGCGACCAGCACGCGAACACGGTCGTGGGGTGCCCCGAAGGACGGCTCTGGCTGCATGGCTTGACGATCTCGATCGCGGCGGACGCTGAAGCGAAAACGGACGCGGACGCCGGAGGTGAGCGGCGAGTTACCGAGTCAGCGGCGGCAGCGGCCGCTCCGACGGAGACGGCGGCATGAGTCCCCGCACCGATGCCGACCAACTCGCAGCAGACCTCCGCGAAGCAGCGCGTTCCCTGATTGCCCGGCCGCTCATTACGGCCGAGCACTCCCCTGATGACTTCGTTCTCATCCGGCGTCACCGCCAGCAGCTCGATCAGTGGTTCACGCAGCGCTTCGGCTACCGCCTGCAGGTGACTGCCGACACCGCCCGGCTCTTCAAGACGACTGCCACCGTGCGCCGTCGTCCGCTGCGCACTGCAACAGCACAGCGACGCCCGTTCAGCATCCCGGAGTACCTGATGCTGTCGCTCACCTTGGCAGTCGTGGTGTCAGGCCCCAGCGTGATCAGCTTGCGCGACCTGGTGCAGGCGCTGCGGGGCGCCGCTGCGGAGGCAGGAGTGGAGATCGGTAGCGAACCGTCGGACCGGCGGGCGTTCGTGACGGCGTTGCGTTGGATGATCGCCCAAGGTCTCGCGACCGAGCTTCATGAACGCATCGACGAATACGCACACGACGCCGAGGCTGACGCGGTGCTCGCGATCCGGCCCGATCGCGTGGCGATGCTGCCGTTGCCGGTGTTGGCGCGTGCTGCGACCGCCGAGCAGCTGTTTGATCGGTCTGAGGGCCGCAACTCGACTCGCGCCTGGATGCGTGCCCGGCTTGTGGAAGATCCTGTCGTATATCGCAGTGATTTCGATGCTGGCGAGTGGTCGGAGCTGCGGCGGCGTCTCAGCGAAGAGGCTGGCTTTTTCGATGAGATGTTCGGGCTACACATCGAGGCCCGCGCCGAGGGCGTCATGGCCGTGGATCCCAGCGGCGAGCTCACCGATGTGCGGTTCCCGCTGACCGGTACTGTCGGCCACGCGGCGTTGCTGCTTGCCGACCGGCTTGCGCAGGGCGGGGATGCGCCAGTTGGCCGTGACGCGGTGGTCGGTATCGTCGCCGACCTGGCAGCCGAGCATCGCTCGTACTGGTCGCAGCTCGCCGACAGTCCCGAGCGACTTGCCGGCGAGGCTCTCGAATTGCTTGCCGACCACCGGCTCGTCGAGCTCATCGGTGACGAGGTCGTCGTGCTGCCCGCCGCGGCGCGCTACGGCCTCGATGTCTCCCATGAAGAGGTGTCGATGCTGTGAGCGAGCAGCCTGCTCCTGTTCCGGTAACTGGAGACCGTGACGGTGTTGATGCGGTGGCTGTTGTCGATGCTGTGAGCCTGCCGCTGGTTCCGGAGTCCCTGGTCGATTCCGGCCTCGCACCGTTGTGGGCTGCGGTGCGGCAACGGCTTGATCGCGGCGGTGCGTCAGCGCGTGGCGCGATCCGGATGCCCGACATCGAGCCGCGCTGCGAGCCGGCAGTGGCTGCGCTCATCGGCCGCTCGCCGACATCGCGGCTCGACCTCGCGGATCTGGAAACCGGCCTGGCTCGACTGGGCGTCGGAAATGATCTCGACGCCGCGTTGGCCCGACTCGGATGTCCGCCCGATCCGGCTAGCCGCGAACGGCGTCAAGCCCGGGCGCGGGTGCGCCAGGTGCGCGAAGAGCTGGAATCGGCACTGGAAGGCTGGCCTGAAACTTGGTCCGTCGATTGGGGTCAAGAAATGCTCCGATCGGGGCTGCTGGGCGGCCTCGATGCACGCGAGGCAATCGCGCTGCTCGGAGATGTCCGGCGGCTCCTTGACCATCGCGTCGACATGGCGGACCGCGACACATCGCGTACTGAGTTGGCGGCGCACCTGTTCGGTTCGGCCCACTCGCTCGATCCGGGCACGAAGCTCGCTGCGGCGGCCGAGCGGGCGCTGCGCCTCTCGTTGGGCCTTGCGGACGACACGCTCCAAGGCCGCGCACTCTGGGATTCGGCCGGAATTGCTGCGGATTCGGTCTCCGCTCCGGCCCTCACCTGGGGTCTGCGCCCGCAGGGTGCCTCGCCGCTTGCGTCGATGCTGGGCACCGCGGCCGACGCCGGCGTGCCGATGCATGTCAGCCTGCGAGTACTGCGCGAGCACCGAATCGAGGTGGCGGCAGCCACGCCGGTACTGGTTGTCGAGAATCCGAGCGTCGTCGAGGCCGCCGCCGAAACGTCAGCCGCCTTTGGCCTCGTGTGCACCAACGGCAACCCGTCATCGGCGGTGACCGAGCTCATCGACCAGCTCGCCGCGAGTGGCGCGAGCCTGCGCTACCACGGCGACTTCGATGCAGCAGGCATCGCCATCTGTCGGCGAATGCTCGAGCGTGGCTGCACACCGTGGATGATGTCGGCCGCTGACTACCGCCGAGCCGTGCAACGTGCTGCTGCACAAGGCGTTCCGGTGCTCCACGACAGCGCCACCGCCGGGCCGACACCTTGGGACCCGGCGCTCGAAGCCGAATTCGACCGTCGCCGCAGCATTGTGCACGAAGAGTTCGTGTCCGCTGAGTTCCTCCGCGAATTCGGATCCCACGCGGCCGCACAGATTGGCTGGCAGCCATCGAAATTCGCTGAGTGATCGCTTGGGATTCCTCTACGGTCGGCGCACGGTCAGCCCGCCGTGGGTTGATGTCGCAGATGAGCCTGCGCAAGGAGCCCGTCGGTGTCGGAGCAGAATCGATCCCGCCTCTACGCTTGGTTCTGTGAGCAGACCGACGAGCCGCTTGCGGAGTACCTGATGTCGTGCCTGCCGCCGGCACCGGTGTCCGATCTGGTTACCAAGGACCTTCTGCGGTCCGAGTTGGCGGTACATAGCGCTGCGGATCGTGCCGAGTTGGCGGCGCATCTCCTCGCATTACGCGAGGAGATGATCGGCCGCCTCGATCGCCTCGAGGAATGGCGAGACACCGACCGCCGTGAGGCCGATGAGCGACGTGAGGCGGATCGTCGTGAGGCTGCGGAGTGTCGTGAGCCGGATCGTCATGAATATGCGAGATGGCGTGAGGCGGATCGTCGTGAAGCCGCGGAGTGGCGTGCCGCCGATGCCGAGACGGCTCAGCGCCGTAGCCGATGGACCGTTGCGATTGGAGTGGGGCTCGCGGTCGAGATCCCGGCTGCCAACATGGGCCTGATACCGGTCGTTTTCTAGTCCCGCCACCAGCAACCCTCGCGCCGATTGCGGCAGCCGGTTCGGCGAGGTCAATGCGAATTCGAGGCCATGGCAAGTGCGGACGCACCACTGGGTCTCTGGCAAGCCTTGCATTAGATGTAGGGCAAATTCGCCAGTAGAGGGGCGGCGCGTACACCGCTAGCGGTGTCGGCGGCTCGCTTCCGTGGTTGGTGCCGCGGGGCAAGCGCACTGCGGCGGGATCGCTCGCGAACGACTTGGGCATCATTGATCCTCACCGTGGTCGCCACGATGCTCGCTGGCGGCAGCCACATCGATCATGTCGAGATGCTGAGCGCTGCACGCGCCGACACCCGCGAAGTGCTCGCCGCCTGCATGCGCAATGGCTCCGCGGGGTCGTCGCGAGGCGTGGTGCGCTTCGCCGACGAGGATCGTGCGGCCTTCCAAACGCAAGCCCAACAGCAGCTCCGCCAAGACTGCCAGCGCGCCGCTGGGGCTGCGCCGGACCGTTGAGCGCACCAACTCGTGGCTGGCGAACTACGGGCAACTGCGACGCAACACCGACCGCCGGCCCGAGCACCGCCTCGCCCAGTCCGCCCTCGCCGTCACCTTGATTATCACCATCAAACACTCAGACTGTTGGGGCCTTGCCGTCGGGACGGGTCTGACCCGCTCGACAACTGGCTCTTGGTGATGCGGTTCGGTAGATCTGTCGGCTCGTTGCCGACGGCAGGGCGCGCACCGACCGGTCGGGCGGACGTGACCTGATAGGAGCCTTGAACCCCACACCGTGAGTGTTCTGTGCGCCGTCGCGGCCGGTGGTGCCCCCAAGAGTTGGATGACCACAAGGAGGCATTGGGGTCATGACACAGGACCGAACCGAGATATTCGGCGGGGGCCGACACCCACAAGAACATCCATGTCGCCGCAGCGATCGACGCCGCGGGGCGGCTGGGGGACACCGCTGAGTTCGCAGCCGACGCCCACGGCTACGCAAATCTGTCGGGGTGGCTCAGCTCGCACGGCCGTGTCACGCGCGTCGGCGTTGAGGGCACCGGCTCGTACGGCGCCGGCCTCGCCCGCCATCTCGCAACCGCCGACGTCGACGTGGTCGAGGGCGAGCCGCCCGAACCGCCCCACGCGCCGCCGCCGCGCCAACACCGACGCTGTCGACGCCGAGGCTGCTGCGCGTGCGGCACTCAACGGCCAGGCCGCTGCTGTGCCGAAATCCGCGGACGGCCCCGTGGAGGCGATCAGGATGCTCTCGGTGGCGCGGCGCTCCGCGGTCAAGTCCCGCACCCAGGCCGCCAACCAGATCGCCGGCCTGATCGTCACCGCCGGCGAGCACCTCAAGGACCGCCCAGCAGGGCAGGGCACCGCCTCGCTCGTCGAGACATGCACCCGCTGGCGGCCCGACCCCAGCCCCGACCACGTCACCGCCGCCGCCACCACCGCCCTGCGGTCCCTGGCGCGCCGCCACCAAGCCCTCACCGGCGAGACCGCCCACCTCGACGCCGAGCCGCTCGAGCTCTGCGAGCACGCCAACCCCGCTCTGCTGGGCGCCTGCGGCGTCGGCCCAGACGCCGCCGCCGCGCTGCTCGCCACAGCCGGCGACAACCCCCACCGCATGCGCAACGAAGCGTCGGTCGCCGCGCTGTGCGGCGCCAGCCCCACCGAAGCGTCACCAGGCGCCACCGTGCGCCACCGCCTCAACCGCGGCCACAACCGCCACGCCAACAACGCCCTGTGGCGCATCGCCATCACCAGGCTGCGCGTCGACCAGCGCACCATCGACTACGCCCAACGCCGACGCGCCCACCGCAAAACCCGCCGCGAGATCATCCGCTGCCCCAAACGCCACATCGCACGCGAGATCCACCGGCTCCTCACCGACCCGCCCCAAACCCCCCACGGCGCCGACCTGCGCCGAGCCCGCCAACGCGCCCGACTCACCCACCGCGACACCAGCCAAGCCCTCAACGTGCCACTCACCCGCATCCCAGAACTCCAAAGAGGCCTACGACCACAACAACGCCACAACAACGACCTCGCCAAGCGCTACCAACAACACCTCGCCACACAGCAACTCCCCACTCGGCGTGCAAACGCAGGCGTTTGACACACATAGGAGCATCCACCGGCTCCGCATCCTGCTCGCCGCCGGCCGCCAACCATGCCAAACTCAACCCGTCACACCAATCAGAACCCGACGTCTCAGCTTGGTTGCGTAGAGCCAGATATCTACAGTGCAGTCACGCTTGCTGGCGTTCTCAACACCGATTGCATTGTCCTTGCCGGCCCGCATGATGCCAACATGCCGAGGGATCAGCGCGAGCGCCTTGGCGAGGCGTTGATTGGAGGATGGATTGTCGGTGGGTCCGCTGCCGTGCCGGCGTCGAAGACTGCTGGTCGGTCGATGAAGCGCATAGCCGGTGCTGATCGGTGGCACACAGCCCGCCTCGTCGGAGCAGTCGCCGCAGACCCGAACATCGATGTTGATTCTCTGATCCCGTAGGGCGAAATGGCGGCGTGCAAACGCAGGCGTTTGCACGCGATTCGATTGAGCGGTCCAAATGAGACCGTTGCCGGTAGCTCAGCGACGCTGTTTGGAGGTGACGTGCGATCAGTCTTGGGCTGGAGCGTCGCGTCGATTGCCGTCGCCGCGGGCATCGGGCTGTCACCTCCAGTTGGGGCTTTCGATTCCGCTACCTCGTATGTCGAACGGCTGGCGGGTGCGGATCGGTATGCGACCTCGTTGGAGATTGCTCGGGCGTATGCGGATGAGCGCGGCGGGAACCTGGATTCAGCAGTGCTGGTGTCGGGGATGTCTTGGCCCGATGCGGTGACGGCAGCCGGGTTGGCCGGGCTGGTCGATGGGCCGATCTTGCTGGTGAGTCCCAGCGGGTTGAGCACGGAGGCGCTGGAGTTCTTGGAGCGGGCCGGGGTCTCGGAGTTGATTGCGGTGGGCAGCGAGTCGGTGCTGCCGCCTGGTGCGCTGGCTGTTGCTCGTCGCATCGATCCTGACATTGAGCGGATCTCCGCGGCCGACCGATACTCGGCGTCGGTTGCGGTGGCGCGGCGGATGGGTGCAGGCGGGCATGGGTTCGGGTCTGCTCGCACGGTGATCCTGGCCAACGGGGACGTGTTCGTGGACGGCATGGTGGCGGGCACGTTCGCCGCACGTGGCACCCACCCAGTGCTGCTGACGCCCGGCGATCGGCTGCACCCTGCTGTCGCGGCGTTCATCAGGTCTGATCTGGTAGAGCGCGTGGTGATCATGGGCGGTCATGCGGCCTTCTCCGCCGAGGTGGAAGCTGCTGTGGAGTCGGCCGACAAGCATGTGGTTCGCCTGGCGGGTGCAACGAGGTTCGAGACAGCGGTCGCCGCAGCTGACTATCTGCGGGACCGGTACTCGTGCACCGCTGAGGGCGAGTGCTTCAGCGACGAGATCGTCGGGCTGACCACGGCACGGGCACCGTACGACGCGTTCACCGCCGGGCCGCTGCTGGGGCGCCTGTGCGCACCGCTGCTGCTGACCGAACCGGCCGCGGTGCCCGATGCCACCGCGCAATGGCTCGGCCCCGACACCAACCAACTGATCGTGCTCGGTGGGTCGGCTGCGGTGTCGCCGCAAGCGGTCAACGGGCTCGTCGCCGAAAGCGGCGTCGGCGGCCGGGCTCAGGCAGAGGCGTACATGGTGACACTCGTCAACGAGTTGCGTGCTGGATTCGGCGCCGAACCACTCCGTCACCACGCTGGGCTGCGCAGGGTCGCACGTGACTGGTCCGAACAGATACCCGAAGACGGCAGGTTCGGCCACAACCCCGACTGGCTCGACCAGTACCCCCTCGGGTGGCATCTGTACGGGGAGAACGTCGCTCGGGAATACGTGGCCGGAACGCTGGACGAGGCCGTCAAGGCGGCCTTCGAGGGGTTCCGGGACAGCCCGCCGCATTTCTCGAACATGGTCAACCCCGAGTTCACCGATGTCGGCATCGGCATCGCGGTGGGCGAGCGCAAGATCATGGTCACCCACAACTTCTCGTCCTACCCCGCCGAGCCCGTCGAGGTGCCGCCGACCAAGCCTCGGCTCGGCGTGAACGCCTGGGCTGACCGGTTCCGGCTCCGATGGCAGTCCACGACCTCGGATCTGCCGATCACGCACTGGCAGATCGACGACGGCGCGCTGGCGGGCGAGCCGCCTGCATTCGCCTGGGGCTACATGTGGCACGACCCCCCGCAAGGCATCCACCGTGTCCTCGCGGCCGCCTGCAACGCCGCCGGGTGCAGTGAGCCCAACGCCTACACCTTCACCATCGGCGACGCCGAACCGGCACCCGGAACGCCCCTCGAACCGAGCGTCTCTGTGGCCATCGACGGATCGAGAGTCACCGTGAGCTGGGACGCCGACACCGGCGCTTCGATGATCGAAGCGTGGACCTACCATCTCGAAGGTGAGGATTCGGAGCGTCTCATTCACGAGTACCTGCCCGCCGCGCAACGACAACGTGAGCACTACTCGCTCGGGCCCGGAACCTACGTCGTTTTCGTGCTCGGCCATAACGCCCACGGCCCAGGCGCCTGGGCACGTGCCGAATTCACCGTTGCCGAACGGTAGAAGGGCGGCAAGCTCTACCGGTGGTTGCAAGTGAGTTGAGTGTAGATGTCGTGTGCTGATGTCCAGTGGTGGAGTCGGCGGGGCATGTGGTTGAGGTTGTCCTCGATGACCATCTCGAAGGTGAGGATTCGGAGCGTCTCATTCACGAGTACCTGCCCGTACGCGCAACGACAACGTGAGCACTACTCGCTCGGGCCCGGAACCTACGTCGTTTTCGTGCTCGGCCATAACGCCCACGGCCCAGGCGCCTGGGCACGTGCCGAATTCACCGTTGCCGAACGGTAGAAGGGCGCTTCAGGAACTTGAACCTGTCTGGCATCGCGGGACTGAGCTGCCGAACGTCCCTGCGTAATCGGCGATGCCCGGTTGGGGCTACGACAACCACCGACAGTTGGACGCCCCTGCTGCCTCCGCCGCCGAACTCTCGACGGTGTCTGCCTCCGATTGCGCTACTGCGTAGGCTCCACAGCCGCATGAAGGGCGCACTGCGGCACCGCGGCCAACGCATCGGCTCTCGCTGCCGTGGCGCTCACGTTGCTTGCCAACGCTCGGTTGACGCAGGTCGATCGTGTTGCGCCATTTCACGCCATCGCGAGCGAGATGGCAACGTCGGCGACGAGCCTGCATTTCCTGAGATCGAAGAAGCGCCGAAGCCGTGGCGGTGACACTGGTGGCTCGTTCCCGGGAACAATCGGTTGCGCGCCCACACTGTCTTAAGCTTCCCCGGCGGGCGATGGGAGCGACGGCATGAGACGTACAAGTTTTCATCGAACAGCTTTGCCGTAGCGACGCGGCCAATTGAGCCGTGCGCTTCAGACGGCGGCTGCGCTCGCTGGCTGTGCGCTGGTGGCATCTGTGCTGGCGGTCGTCCCGAGCGCATGGTCCACTGGTGCCGCTGTTGGGGCGACCGTGGACCGTGACGGCGGAGTGCTGGTCGTGGCCTTGGCGTCGTCGTTGTCCGATGTGGGCACGGCTGTGTCGTTGGTGGCAGCGGGCGAGAGCGCCGCGGTGGTGTTCGCGGAGTCGACCGATTCGCTGGGCAGCGAGACGGCGCACGCCGTGGCTCGGTGGCAGCCTCAGTGGGTGCTCATCGTCGGCGGTGTACGCGCAATCGCCGGCAGTGTCGAGGACGATCTGCGTCGGCTCTCTGTGGGCGTGAAGATCACGCGGCTCGCCGGCGACGATCGCATTCATACGGCGGCACTGGCCGCCGAGCGGGTGCTGGAGGGCTCGGTTGCCGATGCGGTGATCATCGCGAACGGCTGGTCGTTGCTCGATGTCGGCGTCGCTGCATCTGCGGTGGCGTCAGGAACCGCAGATGCCGTGCTGTACGCCAGCGGTGACGACCTCGGTGAGCCGACCCGCAGTGTGCTGTCGCGCCATCGTCCTCGCCTCGTGCTCATCGTCGGCGGTTCTGCAGCGCTGACGCCCGAGGTGCAGTCGCAGGCCGCAGCCGCGGCGGGGGGTGCCGAGTCGCGCCGTCTGGGCGGCGCAACGCGCGTCGAGACAGCGGCGCTGGTCGCACGCGATGCAATCGACGGCGGCGCGCAGACAGCGGTCGTCGCGAACGGATGGTCACTGCACGACGTGGGACTTGCAGCGGCGCTGGCGGCCGCTCTGCCCGAGAGCGCTGTGGTGTACACAGAGGGTGCTGCGGTGCTCGGCGAAGCATCCGAGCAAGCCATCGGCGACGCACGGCTGGATCGGATTCTGCTGGTCGGCGACGAAGCGTCTCTCAGCGCCGAACTGCGCACCGAGCTTGCACGTTCAGCAGGCACCGTCGCTCGGATCACAACGCCTGTTCAGGTGTTCTATGAGGCTGTGGATATCGAGCCGCCACCGCGCTTCACTGCAATCGCTGCCGGAGATCGACGATCGTGCGCACTGCGCGACGACAAAGCGCTCATCTGTTGGTCCGAAGATGTCGACGACACAGCCAGCACACCCCACGGCAGATTCGACGCCGTGTCCTCAGGAACGGGGAGCAGCTCGGGCGAGCATGCGTGCGCGATCCGTGAGGACAAGACACTCGTGTGCTGGGGCAGCAACGAATCCGGTCAGGCCGATGCACCCAGCGGTGCGTTCTCGAACGTGGCCGCAGGAGGCGATCATTCCTGTGCGATCGGCGCCGACGCTGCCGTCGTGTGCTGGGGCAGCAACGAATCCGGCCAGACCGACGCTCCCGAAGGCAGCTTCATCAAGGTGACCGCAGGGCTACACCACTCATGCGGGCTTCGCGATGATCGCACGATCGCCTGCTGGGGCTACGAGGCCCTCGGTCAGACGAGAGCTCCTAGCGGAACGTTCACTGAAGTAGCTGCAGGCAGCTTTTACACGTGCGGTATTCGTGAAGACCGGACGATCGCCTGTTGGGGCGACGGCACCGGAGGGAAGCTCGCCGCGCCCGCCGGACCGTACCGCGGGATATCGGCCGGCGATTGGCACACCTGCGCGATACGCGACGACCACACGGCGAGCTGCTGGGGCCTCAACTCAAGCCGTCAATTAGAAGCGCCCACCGGCCGCCTCGCCGCAGTGGCCGCAGGATCGCTGCATACATGCGCCCTGCGACACGACGGCTCGATCGAATGCCGCGGTGCCGTCCGTGACATGGGCTGGGCAAACCCCAGCCCGGACGGCGACAGTGTCGCGGTACAAGCCGTGTACGCCGTCCCGGACGGTGAATCGCCCGTCAGCACGCGTAGGGACGGGATCGCCGACGCGGTCTCGGCAGCTCAGACGTCTCGGCAGCTCAGACGTGGTTCCGATCCCAAACGAACGGCCGACATCCCGTCTTTGCGCGAATCGGGAACTCGATCGACGTCAAGGCCATCCGAGTGGGCGCGCCGCCGACGGTGAGAGAACCGGGGCACAGCGAGGCCATGGTCGCGGAGATCCGTGCGACCCTCGGCCTGCCGCCCTACGTGCCGCTGTTCATCTTCATGGAAGGAAGATTCGGGACCTTCGGATCTTGCGGATGGACGTCCAAGAATTTCATCGTGGTCCCGATCGCGAATTGCGGCCTCACACTCGAAGTCGGCGCACGAGCACAATGGCCCTACGGCAGCACGTACATCACCGGGCACGAACTCACCCACCTGCTCGGCGCCGCACCCAAGTGCGCTCCGAACAACGACGGGGGGTCCCACGTCACCGACGACGACGGCGACGTCATCTGGCAGGGGTCTGGCGTCCCCGACTGGACCAACTTACAGCTCGACGTGGGCCATGACGATTACTACATGCACGGCCGCGACGACTGCTTCGACATTGCAAACCACCCCCTGCTGCGAATCGAGTAACCCAACGCCTAGGTCCCAGCTTCGACGCGACGAGCCGCAATTGTCGGTTCGCTCGCGTAGGCCCTGAACCGTCTCTGTTTCGGCAAGTGGCTGGGGTGACTCCATTCGGGGATTGGTGGAACGGAGGGTTTGGGGCACGCACCGAGCTTCGCTTCATGCGTCCCCGGCCCACCACCTCCCACATGTTCGGCAGTCTCACGTGGAGGTGATTCGCCTCATTCCGGCACAACATTGTCCAGAGCGGCACACAATTGCCGGATCAGCGGCGGAATGTCCATCTCGAGTGTCCGCCAAATGACTTCGGCTCGGACATGGTGGTATTCGTGCGTGAGAAAGTTGCGCATCCCGCGCAATCTCGACCATGGAACGTCGGGCATCTGCGCGGCCATTTCGTCGTCGAGGTGCCGTGCTGCCTCTCCGACGATCTCGAGCATGCGCTCGGCAGCGGCCAGCAGCCTCCAGTCGTCTGCGAACGCCTCGGAACCCTCGTCGAGGATGCGCGCTGCACGCTCGGCGGCGCGGAGCATGTCGGCGATGCGCTAATGCTGGCTGCGGGTCACAGCGGAACGGCATCGTCGAGCAGTGACACGAACGGTGCCTTCAGCGCTCGGGCATCGACGATGTCGACATTGCACCCAAGGAGATCGGCCAGGTCGAGCTGAAGACCTGCGAAATCGAGCAGCGTCGCGTCGGAACTGAACTCGCACACGAAGTCGCAGTCACTTTCGGGCGTGTCTGTGCCTCGTGCGACCGAGCCGGCCAAGGCAATGGCAGTCGCCTTGTTCTTGGCTGCGATGCTGCGAATCGTTGCACGATGGCGATCCAATATCGCCTCGCGGCGGGACACAGCCCGGACTGTGCTGCGGATATTCCCGGTGCCAATTCGCCGGGGCGAGAGCGCCTCGTCGGGCGCGCGGACAGCCGGGGCACATAGGCTCCTGCGCTGGCTGGTGCGCTGGATTGCGGCCGGTCTGCCCGCTCGGCAACTTGCAACGATGGGGATGGAGACGATGGGACGAGGGATCATTGCGTACGGGGCCTACGTGCCGTACTGGAGGCTGGACCGCTCCAAGATCACTGCGGTGATGGGCTCGGGCGGTGGCCGCGGGCATCGTGCGGTTGCCAGCTACGACGAGGACACCACCACGATGGGCGTCGAAGCGGCCCGCAACGCCCTGCGCGGCACCGATCTGGTGCCTGACTCGGTGCTGTTCTCGACGGCGAATCCCGCCTATTTCGACAAGACCAACGCGACTGCCATCCACGCGGCGCTTGACCTGCCCCAATCATCGTGGGCTGTGGATGCAGGCGGCGCGCCCCGTTCGTCGGAGGCCGTATGGGCGCTCGCGGCAGCCAATCGCGGCACCAACCTCGCCATTGCGGCAGACCTGCGCACCGGTCGCCCGACGAGCAGCGACGAGGCAAACGGCGGTGACGGCGCGGCGGCATTCGTATTCGGCGACGACTCGGTCGCTCCGGTGCTGTGCGAATGGATCGGCGGAGCGGTGTCGACGGCCGAGTTCACCGACCGCTATCGCCAACCGGGCGATTCGTACTCGCGGATTTGGGAGGAACGTTTCGGCGAGCAGGTGTACCTGCCGCTCGCGAATGACGCCATCGAACGGGCGTTAAAGGACGCGAACGTCGGTCTCGACGACATTGACAGGATCGCAATCGTGGGCCTGCACGCCCGGGCGGCTCGCGGCCTGTCTCGACTCGCCGGCGACAAGCTCGTTGCGGATCTGACCAGCGACATCGGCAATACGGGCACTGCGCACCCGGCGGTCGTGCTCGCGTCGGTGCTTGACAACGCAGCACCCGGCGAAACGATCCTGCTCGTCCATCTTGCCGACGGCGCAACGGTCGACGTGCTGCGTACGACCGACGCGATCGCGAACCATACGCCGTATGCGTCTGTGCAGTCGCAGATCGATCGCGGCAACGACGCGCTCGACTACAACAAGTACCTGACGTGGCGTGGCTTTCTCGATCGGGAGCCGCCTCGCCGTCCCGATCCCGAACGACCGGGCGCACCGCCCGCGTTCCGCTCCGAGGACTGGAAGTACGCGTTGGTCGGCTCCCGCGACCGCAGCTCGGGCGCGATCCACATGCCGCCGATGCGCGTGTCCATGGACGGCGGCGCCCTCGACGACATGGAGCGCATCCGCATGGCGGACATTCCCGCCACGATTGCCACGTTCACCGTCGACCGGCTGGCCTTCTCGCTGTCACCTCCGATGGTTGCAGTAGTCATCGACTACGACGGCGGCGGACGGTTCCAGGCCGAGATGACCGATGTCGACCCCGACGCGGTCAAGATCGGCGACCGTGTCGAGATGACGTTCCGGCGCTTCTACAGCGCCGAAGGAATCCACAACTACTTCTGGAAGGCACGCCCGGCCGCTTCGTAGCGCAGTAAGCGAGCCCGTGCCGCGCGAGCGGCAGCAAGCGAGCCCGTGCCGCGCGAGCGGCAGCAAGCGAGCACAGTGCCCAGCGGCCATAATGTTGCAGGGAGATCCGGCGCAGCCATGCTCAGCGACACACGCCGTGCGCGAGCGATACGAGCACTGGCAGAGCATCCACTGGTCCATCACCCACAATCCAACCCACCACAAGGCAGGCACTTATGGCTTCACATGGCATTCGCGACCAGGTCGCGATCGTCGGAATGGGCTGCACCCAGTTCGGAGAGCACTGGGATCGCAGCGTCGATGACATGCTCACCGACGCCGCCCACGCGGCGTATGCATCCGCGGGCGTCAAACAAGACGACGTCGACGCCTTCTGGCTCGGCACGATGGGTTCGGGCGTTTCAGGCCTCACCCTGTCCAAGCCGCTGCAGCTCGACTACAAGCCGGTCACCCGGATCGAAAACATGTGCGCCACCGGCTCGGAGGCGTTCCGCAACGCCGCATACGCAGTCGCATCGGGTGCCTACGACATGGTCATGGCGATCGGCGTCGAAAAGCTGAAGGACTCCGGCTACTCGGGCCTGACCGGCGCCCGGCCGCCCAGCGACGGCACCGATTCATCGATCACCGCTCCGGCGACGTTCAGCCTGCTGGCGCCGGCCTACGCCCACAAGTACGGGCTCGACGCCGACACCATGAAGGAAGTCCTCACCCGCATCGCGTGGAAGAACCACCGCAACGGGGCGCTGAACCCACGGGCTCAGTTCCGCAAGGAAGTCGCCAAGGAGACCATCGCCGGCTCGCCGCTGATCGCTGGTCCGCTCGGCATCTTCGATTGCTCCGGCGTGAGCGACGGCTCGGCTGCCGCAGTCCTGGTTCGGGCGGAAGACGCTCACAAGTACTGCGAGAACCCGCTGTACATCAAGGCGCTGAGCTTCGCTTCAGGTCCCGCAACCGGCGCACTCGACAGCACCTACGACTACACGACGTTCCGTGAGGTGGAGGCATCGGCGAAAGAGGCCTACAAGCAGGCCGGCATCACCGATCCCCGCTCGCAGATCGCGATGGCCGAAGTGCATGACTGCTTCACGCCGACCGAACTGGTCCTCATGGAGGATCTGGGATTCGCCGAGCGCGGGCTGGGCTGGAAGGAAGCCATGGCCGGCACGTTCGACCTTGACGGCGACCTCCCGGTCAACCCCGATGGCGGCTTGAAGAGCTTTGGCCACCCGATCGGCGCATCCGGCCTGCGGATGCTGTTCGAATGCTGGCTGCAGCTTCGAGGTCAGGCACCGCCTGAGCGGCAGATCGCCTCGGTCACCGAGCAGGGCAAGACCCTGGGCCTCA
This sequence comes from Candidatus Poriferisodalis sp., assembly GCA_965226645.1. Lineage (GTDB taxonomy): Bacteria > Actinomycetota > Acidimicrobiia > Acidimicrobiales > Poriferisodalaceae > Poriferisodalis. The sequence continues at coordinate 161,433 of CBDDDL010000002.1, read as the reverse complement.
CGCACAACCTTGGCGGCCAGCCGGGTGCCTGTGTGAGCTTCGTCTCGGTCGTCGGGTCTGAGCTGGGCTGATCTGGCCACACACAACTGAATTCGCTGAACGGCCCGGGGGCGTTTGCTCCCGGGCCGTTGCGCGCCTGTCCGGAGTGCGCCTGTCCGGGGTGCGCGGGATTGTCGTGCCTCGGGGGGTCAGGTGGTTATTCGGGCGAGGGTTTTTCTCACTGCTGCGGCTATGCCTATGGCGTCTAGGCCGAGTTCGGCGTGCAGCTCTCGGGCTTCGCCGTGGGGGAGGTAGGCGTCGGGGGTGCCTAGCTGGCTGATTCGGGGGACCGTTGGGGCGTCGAGCTGCTGCAGTGCGTCGTTGACGAGGCTGCCGAAGCCTCCGACGCGGACACCGTCCTCGACAGTGACCACGAGTGGGTGAGCGGCGGCGTCGAGCACCATTTGGCGGTCGAGCGGTTTCAGCACGCGGGGATCCCAGAGCGAGACTTCGACGCCTTCGGCACTGAGGAGCTCGGCCGCTTGCGTCGCTGCTGCGAAGGTCTGGCCCGCGGCCAGGATGCAGGCGTCAGGTCCAGACCTGGTCTGGCGTGCGTGCAGCCGCTCGCTAGCAGTGCTGCCGAATGCATCACGTACGCCGGTGACCGGGCCCTTGCCGCGTGGCCAGCGGATGGCAACGGGGCCGTCGGTGATCTCGAGTGCTGCGGCGAACGCCAGCGGCAACTCGTCCGGCGAGGAAGGTGCGAACACTGTCATGCCCGGCACGCGCGTGAACATGGCGATGTCGTACAGCCCGTGATGCGAGGCACCATCGGGTCCAGTGATGCCGGCCCGGTCGACGCAGAGGATGACGGGCAGGCGATGCAGGCCGATGTCGTAGAGCGCTTGGTCGAAGGCTCGTGCCAGAAATGTTGAGTACACCGCGACCACCGGTCGCAGGCCTGCGCGCGCCATGCCCGCGGCTGACGTCAGCGCGTGCTGCTCGGCAATGCCGACGTCGTAGAAGCGACTGGGAAACTCGCGTTGGAATGGCAGCAATCCGGTGGAGCCACCCATGGCGGCCGTGATCGCGACGATGTCGCGGTTGTGTCGTGCCGCTGCGATGAGCGTCTCGGTGAACACGGCCGTGTAGTCGCGCAGAGTTGGCTCCGAAGGTGCAGTCGGCTGGGATTGGGCAACCGGCTCCGAGTCGGTGTTTGCATCAGGCTCGGCCTGCGCTGCCGTGTTCGCGGCAAGCTGCGATGTGCCCGTGCTGAGCGCCGGCGCACCGCCGGTCGCCGGGTCGAAGAGGCCGATGTCGTGCAGGTGTTTCTCGGTGTCGTGTTCCGCAGGCGCGTACCCGCGGCCCTTGTCGGTGACGACATGCACGACGATGGGGCCATTGGTGTATGCGGCGGCGTCGCGCAGCGCCGATTCCATTGCTGCGATGTCGTGACCGTCGACAGGGCCGAGGTATCGCACACCGAGCGTTTCGAAGAACGCCGGGGGCTCCCACATCTCTCGCATCGCGGCTGCGGCGCTTTCGATGCCCCGTCGCACGCCGTCGCCCAGTGGCACTTTGTCCAACAGTTGATCCACGGCCCGGCGTCCTTGCACATAGTGCGGCGACTGGCGCACTCGGGACACCGCCGTCGCCAGCCGACTGACCGTGGGGGCATAGGAGCGTCCGTTGTCGTTGAGCACGATGAGTGCGCGCTGGGCGTAATGGCCGAGGTTGTTGAGCGCTTCGAAGGCCATGCCGCCGGTCATGGAGCCGTCGCCGATGACGGCCACCACACGTCGGTGCTCGTGGCCGGTCAACGCGAACCCTGCAGCGAGGCCTGAGGCCCAGCTCAGCGACGTCGACGCGTGGCTGTTCTCGACGATGTCGTGGGCGGACTCTGCTGCGCTGGGGTAGCCGGACAAACCATGGCGTTGGCGGAGGCGATCGAAGCCGTCCTTGCGACCCGTGATCAGCTTGTGGACGTACGCCTGATGGCCGGTGTCCCAGATGATGACGTCACGTGGCGACTCGAAGACACGGTGGATTGCAACGGTGAGCTCCACCGCGCCAAGGTTCGAGCCCAGGTGGCCTCCGGTGCGTGACACCGCTTGCACGATGAAGTGGCGGATCTCCGCGCACAGCTCATCGAGCTGCGTGGAGTCCAGCGCACGCAGATCAGCTGGGCTGGTGATCTTGTCGAGGTGCATGCTCGGCCTACGGGGCACCGCGGAAGGGTGGCGGTTTGTGTGGTGCAGCCATGTGTGTCCCACTCTCGTTCGCTTCGCTCACAGGCCGTTTGGGCCACAGCCTCGCGGTCGGCAATGTGCTTGCGCTGCTGGCGTGCTGCCTATTCGCTCGACCCCTCAGGGTACTCAGGCGTCGAGTTGGGTCTTCGCGCTCACTCTGGCGCGCCTGCGGCGGCCTCCGAAGGCCAACGTCGGCGCGCCGGCCAGGCTCACCAGCAGCGTCAGCGCGTACAGCAGCAAGCCCACCAAGACGGCCTCGGCGTCGCTGACGCCGTGTGCGTCCAGGAACAGCACGAGCGCGGCCTCACGCACGCCGAGGCCGCCGATCGCCACCGGCAGCACCTGCACGATCAGCACCATCGGCGCGAAGGCCATCCAGGCGCGTAAGCCCGGGTTGACACCGATTGCCGCACCCGCCAGCGCGGTCGCCACGACCAGCAAGAACTGGTAGGCGAAACCCACCGCCAGCAGGCGCGCGGCTGAGCGGGGGTGACGTCGGAACACGCTCAGGCCCATGTGGATCGCGCCCAGACCGTCCCGGATGCGGCTGCCGCCGCCGAGCCTGCCGAGCCCGCGGGGGTGCTCGGCAACCCAGACGATGAGTCCGAGCAGCGCCAGCGTTCCCAGCGCCAGACCCGCAGCGATCTGACCTCCCGAATGGCGAAGAAGATTCGGTTGGGATGCCAACGCGGTGAACGTCATCAACGGCAGCACGATCCAGCCGGTGAGCCGCTCGATGATGACGGTCGCGAACGCACTGGTCTGGCTGCCGCACATTCGCCCCAGGCGGTTGATGCGCAAGACATCGCCGCCGATTGTCGTGGGCAGAAAGTTTCCGACGAACTGCGCAGCGAGGTACGTGGACAGCAACGAACGCCGCGACGCCTTCACATCAAGCGTGAATGCCACTTGCCACCATCGGGCGGCGGCGGTAACAAATGCGGCAGCCGTGACGAAGGCGGCGGCGATCAGCCAGGCCGCAGCGGCACCTTTGGAATTGAGTTCCAGTGCCGAGAGCTTGTCGCGGCTGATGACAAATAGGACCGCCAGCAGGCCGGCGCTGACGCTGACGCGAATCGTCGTGACGAGGCGGTGCGGGATGCGCACTCAGGCGGCCTTTCCGCGTCGCCCGTTTGCCACGCTTGGAGCGCGCAGCCAGTGGCGCAGTGGCCCGACGAAGCGTTTCACGTGGCTTCGCACAATAGTGTGGCCGGCACCCCGGCGGCACTCGACTGGACGCTAGAACGACCGACGCCACGCCGGTGCTGCGGTTTTAGATTCCACACCTACGACACGACGCAGCGCACCCGCATCACAACGCACACAATGTCGGCCGACGAGGTCGGATCGCTCCGCAAGATTCCAACAAGAAACGGCAAAGATGGCTCAGGATACGGCGATTTCCGGCAGCTCGAGCCCAGGGCCGCTGGTGGATCTCGATGTGGTCGAGGCAACCCTTCGGGCGGCGCTCGACGCCGGCGGCGAATGGGCCGAGTTCTTCGCAGAAGACCGGGAATCGGCCGGTGCGGTTTTCGACGAGGGCCGGGTCGAGGAGATGAATTCGGGCCGTGACCGCGGCGTCGGCATACGGGTGACCACACGCAACGTGACCGGCTACGCCCACACGGCGGATCTCTCGGCGCAGGGCCTCACTGACGCGGCGCGAACTGCTGCGGCTGTTGCAGCGGGTCGTGGCGGAATCGTCAAGATGACACCACTTGCAGGACCGGGCACTGCCTCCGCACGGGTTGCGGTGCTGCCCGCGAGCATCGGAGCCGAGCGCAAGGTAGCGCTGCTGCGGACGGCCGACGATGCCGCGCGCTCGGTTGACAGCGCCATCACGCAAGTCACCGTTCGCTATTCCGAGGGTCGCAGGCGGATCTTGGTTGCGAACACCGACGGGGTGTGCGCCGCGGACGATCAGGTGCGGACGCTGTTCTCGGTCGGCTGCGTCGCGAGTGGCGATGGAGGTCTGCAGACCGGTCGCGAGACGGTCGGCTACACGGTCGGCTGGGAACTCTTCGACAGCCACGATCCGGCGGAGCTCGCACGTCGTGCCGCGAGGCGCGCAGTCACGAAATTGGCGGCGCGGCCAGCTCCCAGCGGCGAAGTGCCCGTGGTCATCGCTCGTGGCGGCGGCGGCGTGCTCTTCCATGAGGCATGCGGTCACGGCCTCGAAGCCGACCTCGTGCGCAAGGGTGCATCGGTGTTCGCTGGCCGGGTCGGCGAGCAGGTCGCTGCGCCTGGCGTGACGCTGGTGGACGACGGCACGATGGGCCACGAGTGGGGAGCGCTGGCCATCGATGACGAGGGCCACCGCACTCAGCGCAACGTGCTCATCTCCGACGGTGTGCTGACCGACTACATGTGGGACTGGCTGCGATCGCGCGACGAAGGGCGCTCCCCGTCGGGCAATGGCCGCCGCCAGAGCTACACCCACCTGCCGATGGTCCGAATGACGAACACATTCGTGACGAATGGCGAGATCGATCCCGACGACATCATCGCTGATACCCCGTGGGGCGTGTACGTGGCACAGCTCGGCGGAGGGCAGGTCAACACCGCCACCGGTGACTTCGTCTTTGGCATGACCGAGGCATATCTCATCGAGGATGGGGTCATTACGGAGCCATTGCGGGAGGGCAACCTGATCGGCAATGGTCCAGCGGTATTGGCCGAGATCGATGCCATCGGCAACGATTTCGCGATGGGCAGCCCCGGAACCTGCGGCAAGGACGGCCAGGGTGTCCCGGTCGGCGACGGCCAGCCCACGCTGCGTGTACGCGCTTTGACCGTCGGGGGCACCGCCGCGTGAGCGGCGGCGGGTGGTCGCGCGTGAGCGGTCACGGCGGGTACGACACCGACGAGCTGGCCCGCCTAGCGCAGGGTGTGTGCGAACGCGCCACGCCGCACGAGGAGATCGAGGTGTGCGTGTCAACCGGTCGCTCGACGACGGTGCGTGCCTACCTCGGCGAAGTCGAGTCGCTCAAGTCCGGTGTGAGTGCCGCAATCGGCGTTCGGATCGTCGCGGGCGGTCGCCAGGGCTTTGCCTCTGCCGGTTCGTTGGACCACGACGTTGTGGCCGACACGCTGGAGGCGGCACGCCGCAACGTCTCGTTCGGTGAGCCTGACCCGCACCAGGCCCTCGCCCAGCCTGACGGAGCGCTGCCGCCTGGACTGGACCTCAGCGACGCAAGCGTGCTGTCGATCCCAGAGTCCGACAAGATCGCAACTGCCATTGACCTCGAACGGCGCTGCTTGGCGGCGGATCCACGCATCAGCGGCGTGCGTGTGGCGGCGTGGAGCGACGCTTGGTCTCAGGCTGCGTTGGCGTCGAGCGCTGGTATCTGCGCCCAGAGCGAGGGCGGCAGTTGTTCCGTGGGCGTTCAGCCGCTCGCAGTCTCAGGTGACGAAACGCAGATCGGCTACGCGGGCGATGCTGCTCGGCGAATTGACGAGTTGGATATTGAGCGAGTGATCTCCGAGGCTGCCGAGATGGCGACCGGTCAGCTCGGCGCCACCAAGCCGCGCAGCGAACGGCTGACTGTGGTGCTCGAGCCCAGCGTCGCAGCGGCATTCCTACGCGTCGTGTCGAGCGTGCTGACCGCTGACAGCGTGCTGAAGGGCAGATCGCCGTTCGCGGATCGTGTCGGTGAACGAATCGCGGACGAACGCCTGAACTTGGCCGACGACCCGACCGATCCCAGGACGCTCGGCGCCACGAATCACGACGGTGAGGGGCTCGCGGCCAGGCGCAACGAGCTCATCAACGCCGGCGTGCTGCAGGGATTCCTTCACAACGCGTACACGGCACGGCGCTCAGCGGCGGTTTCGACGGGCTCAGCCGTTCGGAGCACGCGTTCGATGCCGGGCGTCGGCCTGCACGCGATGAAGGTGAGACCAGGCGACATCGCCGCAGAAGATCTGCTCGCCTCGGTCTGCGATGGTGTGCTGGTGCGTGGCATCAACGGATTGCACAGCGGGGTCAACCCCACAAGCGGCGACTTCTCCGTGGGCGCTTGGGGCCACCGCATCGCTGGCGGGGAACTCGCGGAGCCATTCCGGGAGGCCACGATCGCGTCCACTTTGCAGCGCATGCTGCTCGACATCTGCGGCATCGGTGCCGAGGCGAAGCGCCTGGCAGGCGGCATGGCCATGCCGCCGCTGGTCATCGCCGACGTTGCGCTGTCGGGAGTGTGAGCGATGCCCCAACCTCCGGCCCCGTCTGCGGTGGAGCGTCACCCACACCTCGCTGAGAAGTGCCCCGATGGCTGGGTGCGCGTCGATTTTCACACCCACACGATGTGGTCAGGCGATTCGACGACGACGCCTGACGAGTTCGCTCAATGCCTGCACGAAGCAGGCATCGACGTGGTGTGCATTACCGATCACAACGCCGTGCGTGGAGCGCAAGAACTGCAAGGCGAACTGGAAGCCCGTGTCGTGATCGGCGAGGAGATGAAGACCCACGCGGGGGAGATCATCGGCCTGTTCCTGTCCGAGCGTGTGCCCCAGGGTCTGCCGCCCGCCGAGGCGGCGCACGCCATTCGCGACCAGGGCGGCTTGGTCTACATCCCGCATCCGTTCGACCCGCTGCGCAACAACCTGCGCGCCGATGTCCTCGATCAGCTCGTAGACGAAGGCCTCGTGGACGGCGTCGAGATTCTCAATGCCAAAACGAGCCTCGCCAGCATGAACACTCGGGCTGCTCGCTACGCCGGTGAGCATGGGCTCGCACCCGGCGCAGGCAGCGACGCCCATGTGGCAGAAGCACTCGGCGGCGCCTACCTCGAGATGCCTGACTTCGACGACGACGATCCCGCAACCTTCCTCGCATCGATGCGTCAGGGCTGGGCGGTGGGCCACCACTACGACCCGCCTCGCCGATGGCGACCCAGAATCGTGCCGTCCGTTCGCAGCGACGACTGACGCAGTCATGAGCCTCGTGCAGGCAGTCGTGTTGGGCCTGCTGCAGGGCTTGACCGAGTTCTTTCCTGTTTCGTCAAGCGCGCATCTTGAGCTGGTTCCGTGGTTGGCCGGTTGGGATCTGTTCGACGGCGACACAGAACTGGAGAACACGTTCGACGTGGCAGTGCATGTCGGCACCCTCGTGGGCGCTGCGGTATACCTCCGCCGCGACATCGCTCGCTATGGGAGTGCGCTGTGGCACGCCGCGAAGTCGGGAAGCGTCCGAGATCGCCCGGATGCAGTGGCCGCGTTGAGCTTGGTGGTATCGGCGGTGCCGGCGGCGCTGGTCGGTGTCGCGCTGGAGGATCGTTTGCTGAGCCTGGCTGAGAAGCCGCTGCTCATCGCGGCGTTGCTGGCGGCGTTCGGCTGGCTGCTGTGGTGGTCGGATGCGAGCGCAACCGCGGGACGCCAACAGTCCGGGTTTGGGATCCGCGATGCGCTGACCATGGGCATCGCGCAGGCAGCCGCGCTGCTGCCTGGGGTCAGCCGCTCAGGCATCACCATGACGGCGGCACGGTGGCGGGGCTTCGATCGCGCTGCCTCGGCACGGCTGGCATTTCTGATGAGCCTGCCGCTCATTGCCGGCGCAGGCGTGTACCGCGCTGGGACATTGTCGGCTGCCCCGACAGGCGAACAGATCGCGATGCTGATCGTCGGCGGCCTCACGGCCGCGGTGTCGTCATGGGCCGGCGTCGGGATGATGCTGTGGCTGTTGCGTCGGACGGATTGCGGGTCGGGACACGAGCGGCGATCACCGTTCGCCCTGTTCGCTGGCTATCGGACTGCGGTTGCTCTGGCGGTCCTTGTTGTCATCGTCACCGGATTGCGCTGACGCCCACCACCACCGGCACGACGATGCCCGTCGCGCTGGCGCGAGCAACAGCGTCGAGGTGTTCGAGTTCGATCTCCACGAACCAGCGCTCCGCAGAAGCTGCCAGGACATGCGCCGGAACCCGCACAGCTTCGGCTGCAGCGACGCTCGGCGCGAAGGGATCCACATCCGCGTAGAGCAACAGCTCGACCGCGGTGCCTGGCGCGACCTCGGGCGCGTGCTGGGCCGCGTCGATGCCGATGCCCCGCCGTCCCGCGCTGACCGACGACGCCGGGTCGATGTCGAGCATCGTCAGGATCCCGCCGGCGGGCACCGAGCGTGCCAGCTCCCGAAGCTGGGACGAACTCTTGAGTGCACCGTCGGGAACGAGTTGGGCTGGTACCTCCATTGCGACAACCTGCGTGCTGCTGGGCGTGACGCCGATGCCGAGTGACGCCTGCGCAACGAGCACTCTCACCGGTGTGCCCCACGCTGCTGCTGCCGACCGCGCCCGGCCCTGCGTCCCTCCGACGACGATCACCGCAACCAGCGCGACGGCCCCGATCGCAGCCCAGTGCATGATGTTCGGTCGTCGTTGCCAGATTCCGGCAATGTGCGAGATAAGAGTCATCGAAGCCTCCGCGGGGCATCGGCCGCAGCGGCGACGTCGACGAATCGGCGTGCACTGCTGCGCAGTGAGCCGCGTCACTGCGTGCGCGCACCGATGGCGATGCACGATCGGCCGGCACAGCAGCATGCGGCGTGTCTGAAGTGTTGGGTTGGCGCGGCGTCACCTTGCTGGCGACGGCGCCGAAGCGATGGGCGTCAGCCTGACGCCGAAGGGGTCCCAACGGCCGGAGTATTCCGCTCCGAGCTGCCGTTCGACGAGCTTGAAGAGCCTGACGAACTCGATGACGTCGACGGCGTCGACTTGGTCTCGGAGTCGCTCGTGGAACTTGACGAGCTGTCAGAACTCTTCGACTTCGTTCCGCCGTCAGACCTGCTGTCGTTGCGGTAGAAGCCGCTGCCCTTGAACGAGATGCCTACGTTCGAGAACACCTTGCGCACCTCGCCGCCGCAGGTCGCGGCGGTGTCGTCGGCAGCTTCGATGTCCAGCGGCAACGGGCAGATCGTGATCGGGGTGTCGGTGAAGCTCTGGTAGCGCTCGAACGACTGCCGGCAATCGACGCAGCGGTACTGGTAGGTCGGCATGAGGTCTCCGGTGCGGTTTCCAGCCAGCGACCCGAACCGCGTGATGAAGGCGGGATTCGGACCGTTGAAAATTCTAGCGACGCTGAACGTGCGAGAGCTCAGTCCTTTCGCCGCGGCGACGCCCGCCAGCTCAGACTGCGGCATTTCTGTGCAGAAATGGCGCCATAGACGGCAAATCTGCGCACAGAATGCACACAGAAGGCGTGTCAGCCGTTGCCCGAGTCGCGATCTGTCTGCGCCGCCTCTAACTTTCGACGGCGTGAGTGCTGGTGACGCTGAGGCTGCTGTGGCGATGGCCGATCGCTACGAACTCGACGCGACGACCGCTGCGACACTGCAGCGCTACGGCTTCGACCCCGGCACCTTCTATCAGCTGCGCAGCCGATTGGGCAACCGTGCACACGATCGTGACGGAATCGTTGCCGACAACTGGGTGCGGGGCCACATCGAACCCCCGCATCCCGACGACCTTGTCGCGCTGCCGCCACCGGACTCGGCCGAGCGCCGCCGGTTCGCCGACGCCGGTCGCGAGGCAATCGCGCGGGGCCGAGTTGGCGTGCTGCTTCTGGCTGGCGGCATGGCAACGCGTTTCGGCGGCGGCGTCAAGGCGCTCGCCGAAGTTCTCGACGGCCTGACTTTCGTGGACGCCAAACTCGCCGATCTTCGACGTCTGGCCCGCGAGCTGGACTGCTCGATCCCGCTGACGCTCATGACGAGTTTCCAGTCCGACGACGCCCTCGCCTCGTGGGCCGAGGCCGCAACACACAGCAGTGACAGCAGCGTGCCGCCTCATGTGCGGGTCGGCATCGCCCCGCAGGGCGTTTCGATGCGCTTGCGAGCTGACGGCGAGCTGTTTCGCGACACGTCAGGGGCTGTCTCGCTGTATGCGCCAGGCCACGGCGACGCGCCGTGGGCAATGCGGCGAAGTGGGATGCTCGAACAGTTCGCCACAAACGGTGGCCGACACGTATTCGTGACGAATGTCGACAACGCTGCAGCCACGCTCGACCCGGCGGTGATCGGCGCGCATCTCGTGCACAAGCGGCCGCTCACGTGCGAGGTTGTCGCCGGGGACGCGCCGGGTGGAGCACCGTGGCGTGTCGACGGTCATCTGCAGATCTTGGAATCGTTCCGCTTGCCCGCCGGCATCGACCCGACGGCCGCCGGTGTGGTCAACACCAACTCGCTGATCGTTGACGTGGAGGTGTTCGAGGCCCAGTGGCCGCTCACCTGGTTCGAAGTTCGCAAGAGGGTCGGCCTTGACGAGGTGGTGCAGTTCGAACGTCTCATCGGTGAGCTGTCTGCGTTCGTGAACACGACGATGCTGCTCGTCGACCGCGACGGCCTCGACGGTCGTTTCCAGCCGGTCAAGGACCCCGTAGAGCTTGCTGCCCGTCGCCGGGAGATCGCCGACATCCTCACGGCCCGGGGCGCGATCTCCTAGCCCGTCGCCGCGCCGGCTGAACTGACGAGTGTGTCCGTGTGGACGTGACGCCCTCGACGCCAGCGTCAGCTGCGAGGGGTTGTGAACAGTTCGGAATTGAATGATTTTTGATGGTGTTTGGTGCTGTAATAGTGTTGTGATTGAGCAGTCTGGTTGGTTGAGGTTGTCTGATTGGGGGCGTCAGTTCGGTCGGACCCCGCGTGCGTCGTGGGAGATGGTGCGTGATGGCCGCCTGCCTGATGAGCTTGAGGCGAGGAAGGTGGGCCGCATCTGGTATGTGCGGGACAAGTCGGCTGTGCTGGGCGTCGTGCGGACGGTGCTGTATGCGCGTGTTTCGAGCAGCGACCAGTCTGATGATCTGGTGCGGCAGGCTGAGCGTTTGCAGCGTTTCGCTCGTGACCGGGAATGGGTTGTAGACGAAGTGGTGCTGGAGACAGCTTCAGGTCTGGACGGGCAGCGCCGGAAGCTGTTGCGGGTGTTGGGGCAGGGCGGGCGTCTGCGTTTGGTGGTGGAGCATCGCGACCGGCTGGCCAGGTTCGGTTTCGAGATGGTCGAAGCGTGTGTGCGCGGGTCCGGCGGTGAGGTGGCGGTGATCGACCCTGATGAGGTCGAGGACGACCTGGTGCGTGACGTGACTGAGGTTCTGACTTCGATGTGCGCCCGGCTGTACGGGAAACGCTCGGCCGCCAGGCGTGCGCAACGTGCTTTGGAGGCGGCGTCAGAGTGACCAGGCATGCGTTGAGCGATCCGTTCGTGGCGGCGGGACCGTCGGCGGTGTCGATACGCACGTCGTTGCGGGTCTCACCGAGCGAGGACGCTGCTTTGCGGGAGGTCGGGGAGCATCTGGGTTCTTTGGTGGGTGTCGCTCTGGGGCGACGTCTGCGTCTGGGCGCTGGTCCGAAGCACTTGGGGCGCGCTGAGATCAAACGTGACCTGACACGGTTCGTGACGTCACGCCAAGCAGGAGCGATCACGCGCCGCGCCGCGGACCTGTACGGACGGGGAATGCTGAACGACGAGGCTCTGCTCGCACGCGACCTGATCGAGATCGCGGAGATCGAGACCCGTGTGGCTTTGCCGACATTCGACACTCTCCACGACGGCCGCCGGCAACAGGACGCCGGGCCCGTGCGCAAGCGGGGTCGCAAGCCGAAGGGGTACGTGTCGCGCGGTGAGCGATTCCAGAAGCAGCGTCGCCTGTCGAATCTGCACAGCCGCACCGTCAAGACGCAGGAACGAATCAAGACGGGGCGCCCGCAGGTCGTGATCGGCGGCAGAAAACTGCTGCACAAACGCCATAATCTCGAAGCTGCGGGGCTGACCGTGGAGCAGTGGGAACAGCAGTGGCGTGCACGGCGCATGTTCATCGCTGCTGATGGGGAGACCGGCAAACGGTACGGGAACGAGACGATCCGTGTCATCCCGGGCGAGAACGGCGCTTGCGAGCTTGTGATACGGCTCCCCAAGAACCTCGAACATCTGTCGCACACGGCGGACGGGCCGTATCTGCGGATCAGCGAACCGCTGCGATGGAATCATCGGGCGGGCCAGTGGCGCAACCGAGCGATCGTCGGGGCGGCGCTCGCTTACCAGATCATTTACGACACGGACAAGCAACGCTGGTACATCACCTGCTCATGGCGGCTGCAGCCCGCCGCTGATGACGAACCGGCGACCGTGGCAGAGGTCGCCGCTTCGGGGAACTGCCTGGCGATGGACCTCAACGCCGGCCATGTTGCCGCCCGCGTGCTCGACCCGCACGGCAACCCGGCGGGCTCCCCGCTCACCGTCAGAATCGACCAGCAGGGCAGCAGAGCGCAACGCCTCGGACGGGTACGCGAAGCCGTCGATGACCTGCACCGGTGGGGCAAGGAACGCGGTGTGACGTTCTCCGCTGTCGAGAAACTCGACTTCGCCGACATACGGGCTTTGGGCCGCCAACGACCTCGACGCGGCAAACCGGGTCGCACATCTCGCCGCAAGACCGCCGGGATCCCCACCGGACAGTTCATGGCGGCGCTCACCTCGAATGCCCAAAAACACGACATGGCCGTGATCGCTGTCGATCCGGCCTACACCAGCCGATGGGGAGCCCAGTTCTGGGAAAAGCCCCTCAATCAGTCCCGCTCGCAACAAGGCAACTCTCACGAGGCTGCCGCTGTGGTGATCGGGAGAAGAAGCCAAGGGCACAGCGCTAAGCGACGAAACGGCAATCCGCGAGACGAGCAGCAGCATCGTCAAGCGGGAACTACCGCAGAGCCGAACGCGGACACCGTTGGCATGGCTGACCAAGCAAGCAACGCTACGCGACGAGCGCCACCCCGATGTGGCGTGCAGACTCCGCAGCGGACACTCGCCAAAACAGCACAGGCGGACCTAAATCGTTCAGGACGCCGAGAAGGAACAGCCTTCTATACAAATTGAACGGTACATTTCGCAGCGTGCTGCCGCTCGAAGCTGCCCGAAAGTTCGTTCTGGAGCGATGCGCAGCGCGCCCGCCGGCTCTTTGCCGGGTTGCGGATGCGCTGGGCCTGGTGACAGCGAGCGAAATTTTCGCCGCCGAGGACATCCCGTCATTCCCCAACACAGCAATGGACGGCTTCGCCGTGCGCTCCGAAGATGTTGCGAAGGCGCCACGAGAGCTGCGGGTGGTGGAGACCATCGCGGCGGGACACGCGCCGGAAGTGACGGTCGGGGCGGGCGAGGCCAGCCGGATCATGACCGGCGCCATCATCCCGCCCGGCGCAGACGCGGTGGTCATGGTCGAACGCACCAGCGTGACGGCGAGCGAAAACAGCAGCGACGAGACAGTCCGAGTGGAGATCAGCGTGCCGCCCGGCAACCACGTTCGTCCGGCCGGTGACGACATCCGGGCAGGCGAGCTGGTGTTCGAAGCCGGAACAGTGCTGACTGCAGGCCATCTCGGCGTGCTGTGCAGCCTCGGGATGACCGACGTCGAGGTGTATCCGCGGCTGCGAGTCGGCGTGATCTCAACCGGTGACGAGCTGGTGGACGACGGCAGCTTGTTGCGCCCCGGCCAGATCCGCGACTCCAATCGGCGGACGCTGCTGTCGCTGCTCGAGCGGGCCGACGTCGAACCCATCGACTTGGGCCTGGCGCCCGATGATCTCGACACGATCACCGAGGCGATCAGCGGTGGCGCCGCGACGTGTGATGCGATCGTCACGTCTGGCGGTGTGTCGATGGGCGACTTCGACTACGTCAAGGCTGTGCTCGACCGCATCGCGGACATGCGGTGGATGCAGGTGGCGATCAAGCCTGCGAAACCGCTGGCGTTCGGCACCATCGGCGGCGTGCCGGTGTTCGGCCTGCCCGGCAATCCAGTTTCCTCGATGGTGTCGTTCGAGCTGTTCGCCCGGCCAGGCCTCCGCTCGATGATGGGACACACCCAGCCTGTGCGACCCACGGTGGTCGCTACCGCAGCCGAGGATCTGCTGCGCCGCGCCGACGGCAAGACGCACTTCATGCGTGTTCACGCCGTCCACGTCGACGGTGGGGTCGAGGTTCGCTCTGCGGGTGGCCAGGGCTCGCACATGCTGTGGGCGATGGCGAAATCGAACGCCCTCGCCGTCGTGCCCGATGGCGACGGAGTGCGTGCGGGTGAACCGGTGGACGTGCTGCTGATCGACTGAACGTCGCGCGTCATTCGGTGCCGAGGATTTGTTGCATCGGCCCGCCGGCAGTCGCGCGGAAGTGTCCCCTCGTGCTCTAGATGATTAGTTCCAAGGTTTTAGTGGTCGTATGCGGTGAGTGAGCGTGCTGGTCGGGTGTGTCGGTAGGTCTCGTTGTGCCAGAAGGCGGCGGTGAGGGCGAGGAGGCGGGTGCCGATGCGCGCGGCGATGCCGGCTTTGGTGCGTGCTTTGTGGCGTTCGAGGGTGAGCGGGCCTTTGAGGGTGTGGATGATCGATTCGGTGATCTGGCGCAGGGGCCGCAGGAGCCTCGCGCCGGGCCGTGGGGCCTCGGATCGGGTGGCGGGGCGCAGCAGGGTGATGCCGGCGTCGTCGAGGTCGGCTTCGAACGCAGCAGAGCGGCAGAGCGGTTGTCGGCGATGAGGGTCTGGCCCGGCCGGGCGATGCGGGCCGCGTCGATCATGTCTGCGCAGACCTCGCGTTCGTCGGCTTTCGCGCCTGCGACCGCGAACGCGATCGGCAGCCCCGCCGGTGTGGCGACAAGATGCAGGCGCAGGCCCCAGAACCAGCGGGAATGCGACGCGCACCAGCCGTATTGGGCCCAACCCGCGAGGCCGGAGCGCTTTTGGGTGTCGCGGCTTCGGCCGCACTCGACCGGCGTCGAAGTCGACCAGCCACACGTCGTCATGCCACGACTCGCACTCGCGTGCGAGCCATCCCATGACACGAGCGATCATCTCGCCGCTGCGCCGCAGCCGCTTGTTGTACCCGTCGCGGTTCGCAAGGTACGGGAACCACGGCCGCAGATGCGCGTGGGCGTAGCGCACGAACTGCGACCCGTTGTCATAGCCCAGCAGCGCCGAGATCACCGCCAGGGTGACCAGCTCAGCGTCCGACAGCTTCGGGGCGAACCCCGCCACAGGCCGCCGCGGCGCCCACCCAGGGTTCTGTGCCAACAGGTCATCGATCCTCACATACAGCGCGGCCGCGAGGGTGTCCAAGTCCGGGTTCATGCTCCGGTCCTCCAAGATCGAGGTGTTGTTTCACACCCCGAGCTTGGACGCCCTCACCCCACCACAGGTGGACCCGACCCCTTGGAACTAATCATCTAGGTACGCTCAGGCCTGTGAGCGTTGCGGCAACCGCGCAGAGGCCGGCTGAGGACCTCGTCGACCCGTTCGGTCGGACCGTCGGCGACTTGCGCATCTCGGTGACCGACCGCTGCAATTTCCGCTGCCAATACTGCATGCCCGCCGAAGGCATGAAGTGGCTGCCGCGTTCGGAGATCCTGAGCTTCGAAGAGATCGAGCGATTCGCTCGTGTCTGCGTCGAGCGGTTCGGCTTCGGGAGCATCCGTCTGACAGGCGGCGAGCCCCTCGTGCGCGCCCATCTGCCTCGGCTGGTGGAACGCCTGGCCGGGCTCGGCGTCGATGTCGCACTCACGACCAACGGTGCCACGTTGCGAATGCACGCCAAGTCGCTCGCAGATGCCGGCCTCAGCCGCATCAACATCAGCCTCGATTCACTGCAGCGCGAACGCTTCCTGGAGCTCACGCGCCGCGACGAGTTGGACCGGGTACTCGACGGCATCGATGCCGCGATCGACGCTGGACTCGCGCCGGTCAAGATCAACACCGTCATGATGCGGGGCATCAACGACGACGAGGTCGTTGATTTCGCCCGCTTCGGCCGCGAAAGAGGGGTGGAGGTCCGCTTCATCGAGTTCATGCCGCTCGAAGCGGGCGATGTGTGGACGAGCGACGTGGTGGTGCCGGCCGACGAGATCTTGGCGGATATCTCGGCCGAGTTTGCGACCGAGCCGATCCTGCGCTCGAACGAACCCGCCGAGCGGTACCGATACTTGGACGGCGGCGGCCAGGTCGGCGTCATCGCCAGCGTCACCAAGCCCTTCTGCGGCAACTGCGACCGGGTGCGCCTGACCGCCGAAGGCCAATTCCGGACGTGCCTGTTCGCACTGCGAGAGTTCGATATACGTTCGATCCTGCGCAGCGGCACTGTCAGCAGGGAGTTGGACGATCAACTCGCCGAGGCCATCCGCAGTGCGGTGGGAACCAAGTGGGCCGGCCATTCGATCGGCCAGGTCAACTTCATCAGGCCAAAGAGAACGATGAGTCAAATCGGTGGCTGAACCTGCCGAAGCTGGGCACATCGGCGAGGAATACAGGTCATGACCGATTCACCGTTTACGCACTTGGATCCGCTGGGTCGCGCGCGCATGGTCGATGTCACGCCGAAGGAGCCGTCGCATCGCCGGGCCATCGCCCGCTGCCGGGTCCACATGACCGCCGACACCGCGTCGCAGGTGGCACGCGGCGCCATCGCCAAGGGCGATGTCATCGCCGTCGCCCGGTAGCAGGCATTCAGGCCGCCAAGCGCACACCCGATCTGATTCCGCTGTGCCATCCGCTGCTGATCGGTTCGGTCTACGTCAACTTCGCGATCGCCGACAGCTGGATCGAGATCGAGGCTCAGGTCGAGACCGTCGACCGCACCGGCGTAGAGATGGAAGCCCTGACGGCGTGCTCAGTGGCGGCGCTGACGATCTACGACATGTGCAAGTCGGCAGACCGCACGATGGTCATCGGCAATCTCACGCTGTGGGAGAAGACGGGGGGCAAGTCGGGGACCTATCGCCGTGAGGCGGACGCCTCCGACTGATCTTTTTGACTGATCTTCCCGACTCACCCCAGCTCGTCAGCTCAGCCAACGAGCGCGCGATGGATGACGGAAGTTTCGGCACACTAGTGTGCGGAGGTGCGCGTCGAGCGGAAATGCACGGTGCGTGCGCGGCGGACTGGCACTCTTTGTGGGCAGGCCCGCCGACAAGGCAGGTGATGCGTGACACAGCTGGTCTTGGTGCTCTTGGCAATCGCGTGGATCGTCGTGCTTGCACCAGACGTTGCGCGGCTCTTCCGTCCACGGCAGCAAGCCCGGACGTCGGTCGATCACTTCCGCCAGCAGCTCGACTCGCTCGGTCGATCCGTACCCGCTGCGGTGAGCATTCCTCGCGTGGCGAATGCACCGAGCATCCACGATGCGCAGCGCTGGTCGCGGCCGCCGACAGCGATGCCGATGAGCGCGAAGCAGGCGGCGATTCGCAGGCGAGACATCGCCACGTTGCTGGCGTTGTGCGTCGGCGTGACATTTGCGGGTGTTCTGGTTACGAACTCGTCGTGGGCGCTCGTCGCTTGCGTCGTCGCATTGGTGTTCGCGACGGCTTACGGCATCGGCGTTCTGCGACGGCGCCGCGCCGCGCCGACTGCGCAAGTCCATTACTTACCCCAAGCCAGCACCGGGCCGTCCGCGGTGATGATGATTCGCCGGACGGCGAACCAGTAGGACTGCGCCGGACTGCGAACCAGCGGGCTTGTGCTGCGCGGCGCACAGGGCGCGCTCGGATCGGCCGCCAAGCCGCACAGATATATTCGACCGGACTTCCCGTCGGGGGTGTAGCTCAGTTGGTAGAGCGCTTCGGTCGCATCGAAGAGGCCAGGGGTTCGATTCCCCTCACCTCCACTTCCAGTCATTCCATTGCAGTGCCACAGCGGCTCGATCTCGACCGATGAAGAGCCCTCGACCGCGAAGAAAATGGCAAGCGGCATCCTCCGCGGGCGGGGCGGGTGCTGTGGGGTGCTGCGGGGCCCGCCTGCTGCGGTTGAGCACGACGGCTATTCCAGACTGTGCGAGGGGAGGAACAACGATGGCGGATCAGGTGTTCATCAATCATCAGGCCTATGAGGATCGCCACACGGATCGGCTCGAGGCCGAGCACCTCGGACAAACGGCGCTCATGCGCGACGGCAGCATCATCGGACTGTTCGACAACCTCTTCGAGGCCGCCAAGCACGGGATCGCCGAGTACGGAGAGGGAGACTTTTCCGGTGGGGTCATCGGCGCGAAGCCCATTCATCTCGGCTTCGGCGCACTGGCCGCTCGCTCGTCTTGACCCAGACCGCATCGGTCCTTGTCGAGGACCGACAAATCGTTCTGCCGGTCACGGTCATCCCTATCGGTGGCACAGGTGCCGTCCACCGGGACTACAAGGGAGTCGTCGACACGGGCGCCCAAGGCACCATGATTTCGCAGACCGTCGTCAACGACCTGCGCCTGGTGCCAGCGAGTGCACAGGACTTCATCACGGCGGACGGAGCCGTGCATACGCGGCCGATGTGCGCAGTGGGCATCCCGCTTTACACACGGGCGGGATGGCACCGACCGGCGAACGCTTCGGGGCGGCTACCGGCGAGGGGGCCTTGCGTGCACACACTTTCCGGTCGGGCACAATGCAGCGGTACTGGGCGGCACGCTGCGCCACGCGTCGGGCCGTTCGGTGGAGGCGATCCTGCCGCGTCGGTGGCTGAGGCGGTCGTGGCGTTCGAGGCCTGCGGTCACATCATCGACGGGCTCTTCGAAGACATGCAGGTCGCTGTGGCCCACGCAGTGCGCGCAGCGCTGCACGCCCACCTGGTTGCCCACGCCCACGCGAGCTAACCCCACAAGATCGAGCACCGTATAGCGCTCTGTGGTGCTCGTGGCGCGTGCGGGGCGGTTCAGCCCCGGAGAGCGCGACATGTGCGAAGGCGAAGTGAGACTGACGCGCGACGGCGGAGCTGCGGCACGGTGAAGGGCAGCCGCACGTGAATTGGTTGTCTTGTGGGCCAGCGGCGACCGACACCGCCCCACGCGCTGCACGTCGCATCCTCGCCAGCCCCTGAGCCCGGATCCGCCGAGGGTCTGTCGGACACTCGATCTTGTGGTCAGCGGCGCGCGGGTTGGTCATGTCACCCTGTCCGTCATAATCGTGACTATTGTTTGGCTGCGCAGCGGCGCGGTTTCACCTAATGGCAGGAGGACGCTTCATGGCACATAAGCGCGGCGGGGCTCATTTCTGCATTGGTCATCGGTCTTCCCGGTAGCGAGCATGTCGAACGGCGCCGCCACGATCCGGAGTTCCAGAGGAGTTCGACACCACCGCCGAGGCCAAGGCGGCATCGCTGTTGTCAGGCCTCGCCCGCAACAACGCCTTCATCCATGTTCGCAGCAACTACCAGTTCGGAGGTCGCAGTGAAGCGTTGTGTCTCGATGTGTATGGCTTGGGTGCTGGTGCTGTCGCTCGCGCCTGCTGCGCCAGCCGTTGTGCGCGAGTCTGGCAGCGGAGCGGCGGCGGCCGTCGGATCGCCGGTTCCCGCCACGCTGTCGGCACCGGGCATGGTGTCCGCGGCGGCACTGCCCGACAAGGACTTCGACTCGCTGGCGGACGCGGGCAACACCGATCCGCAGGGCATCTGGTCCGACGGCACGACGCTGTGGGTGGCGGACTCCGTCGACGGCAAGGTGTACGCCTACGACCACGCGACGCGCTCGCGCGACCCCGACAGGGACTTCGAGTCCTCTGACCTCGACGCGGACAACACAGAGCCCTACGGGATCTGGTCCGACGGCACGACGCTGTGGGTGGTGGACGGCGACGCCGACAACCCGAAGATCTACGCCTACGACCTCGAGACCAAGGCCCGGGTCGCGTCCGAGGACTTCGACTCGCTGCAGGCGGCGGGCAACGCCGTCCCCACCGGCCTGTGGGCCAACTCCACGACGATGTGGGTGGCCGACGAGAACGACGCCAAGGTCTACGCCTACAACCGGTCCACCCGCCAGCACGACAGCGCCAAGGACATCAACACGCTCCGGGACAACCTTCACACGTCTCCCACCGGGCTGTGGTCCGACGGCACCACGATCTGGGTGAGCGACGTCGCCGACTTCGATCGCACCGGTGCAAAAACTGCGTACGCGTACGACTTGACATCCGGGCGACGCCGACCCGGCCACGACGCCACCTTCCCGGATTTCGGGTGGCGCCTGGCGGGCCTGTGGTCCGACGGCACGACCCTGTGGGCGGCCAGCTCGTGGAGCGAGAAGATCTACGCGACCACGCTGCCCGAGCCGCCGGGCGAGCCCACCGGACTCGCAGCCCAGTCCGGCGACGGCCAGATCACGCTGAGCTGGACGGGCGTGGCCGACGCCGACAGCGGAAGCAGCAGCATCGCCGGCTACGACGTCCGCTACACGCGCCCGCAGCGGCCCGGCCTGCGCCACACGGTGCTCCGCGGCGACTCGGCCGCGGTCGCCGAGACCGTGACCGGGCTCGTCAACGGCACTGTCTACCGGTTCGAGGTCCGGGCCCGCAACTCCGAGGCGTCCAGCGAATGGGTGCCCGCCGATCCGGTCTTCGCCACCGACTACATCCCGCCCCACGGGGCGCCCGGAGCGCCGTCGGATCTGGTCGCAGGACCAGGCGACGCCAACATGACGGTCTCCTGGGCGGCGCCGACCGACACCGGCGACAGCGCCATCAACGGCTACGAGGTCCGCTATCGCCGCGCCGCGTCGAGTGCAACAGCCTGGACCACCCACGACAGCGCTGTCGTCGGGATGACGACGGTGATCGACGGGCTGATGAACATCCAGCCCTACGACGTGCAGGTCCGTGCGGCCAACGACGAGGGCTCGGGGCCCTGGGTCACCGCCACTGCAGGAGCGCTGTCGATAAATGGGGCGGCCATCGGCATGTGGTCCGACGGCAGCATCCTCTACATCGGCGACTCCACAGCCAGGAAGGCCTACGCCTACGACCTCGCCACCAGCGCCCGCGCGTCCCAAAGCGACATCGTCCTCGAGCGCGAGAACAACGCGATCCGCGCGTTCTGGGGCGACGACGAAACCCTGTACGTGCTCGACTGGCACGACGGGATCTACGCCTACAACCGGATCACCGGGCAGCGGGCACCGGATCTCGACTACGTGGGGGTCAGCTCGCCGCCGCGGGGTCAGGGCCAATTCGACGGCTGGGTGCCAGAGGACATCTACTCCGACGGAGAGACCATGTGGGTCCTCGACTTCTGGACCGACAAGGTCTACGCCTACGGAGCGAAGTCGCGGCTGCCCCGACCCGACCTCAACCTGGATGTGGCAGCGGGCGACGCCGTCTACAGCAGTATGTGGTCAGACGGCGAGACTCTGTGGTTGGGCGGCCGCAAGAAAAACACAAACAGATTCGTCGTCCACGCGTTCAACCTGAGAACCAAGTCGCGCGACGCCGACCTCGACAACACCATCTTCGAGAACTACGTGCTCGGGATGTGGTCCGACGGCGCCACGATGTGGTCGCTGCACAACCATCAGGGCTATCTGATCGATGCGTCGCCGCTGGAGCGCCGCCCCGCCCCGGTCCCCAGCCTGTCGGCCGAGGTCGGCGACACCGAGCTCTCGCTCCAGTGGAGCAACCCCGACGACGGCCCCGCTGATCCGACCTACGAGGTGGAGTACCGCGAGGACAGCCCGATGGGCGCATGGACCGCGGTCGCCCGCAGCGGCACGGCCGCGCGGGCCGAGACCGTGACCGGGCTGACCAACGGCGCGTACTACGGGCTCCGGGTGCGGGCTGTGTCCGACTCAGGCCATGCCGGCCGCTGGACGACAGCGACCGGGAGTCCCGCGCCGGCCGGGGCGCCCGATACGCCACAGAACCTCGCGGTCGACGGGGTGACCGAGACGGCCGACGAGGGCGGCGCCGACAGGGCGCTGTCGGTGCAGTGGGACCCGCCGTCGGGACCGCCCGCGGCCACCTACACCTACGAGGCCAGGTACCGTGCCGACCGTTCGACGCCGCAGCCGTGGACCACGCTGACGGTCACCGGCACCTCCGAGAGGATCGCGGGACTCGACGCCGGCACCCGCTACGAAGTGCAGGTGCGGGCCGTGAACGCCGGTGTGGCCGGGCCGTGGGCCACCGCGTCGAACCGGGCCGGACGGGGCTTCTACGCCCTCCCGCCCTCGCCGGGCGGCATCTGGAGCGACGGAGACATCATGTGGGTCTCGGACCCGCGCAATCGCAGGATCCTCGCCTTCGACATGGCGACCAAGGAGCGGATCCCTGAGCGCGACTTCCACGGCCTCGAAGAGAAGCTAATCAGCCAGCCTTCCTCGCTGTGGTCCGACGGCGAAAAGATGTGGGTCGTGAACGACACGTTCTTCACGTCTCGAAGGGTCGCCTCCTTTGACATGGAGCCGAGCCGGTACGGCCGGTACGTCGAGACCGTCTTCTCCGAGTACGACCCGCAGACCGGGTCCTCCCTGCTCGACCGTGCGGGCAACGCCTGGCCCAACGGAATCTGGGGCGAAGGATCCACGCTGTGGATCGCGGACAGCGACGACACGAAGGCCTACGCCTATCACATCGATACCGGCGCCCGGAAGCCCGACCAGGACTTCGATGACATGGTGGAACCCCGTTACGAGGATTTCGCGGCACGAAGCCAGGTCTGGCCGGGCGGCATGTGGACCGACGGAACCACGATGTGGGTGGTCGACGAGGTCACTGACCGCATCTACGCCTACCGCATGAGCGACAAGCAGCGCGACCCGTTACGGGACATCGAGTTCGACGTTGAGGTGGAGCTGGAGGATGTCTGGTCCAGCGGGGACGGCACGCTCTGGGTTGCCGACGCCTGGACCGACTCGATCACTCCGAGAGTGCTGCCGGATCCGCCCGGTGCCCTGCCCGGTCTGAACGCGTCCCCCGGCGATGCTTCAGTGACGGTGAGATGGAGCGTTCCGGGCCACAGGGGGAGCAGCGACATCACCGGCTACACGGTGCGCTACTTCGACGCCGACGACATGCAGGGGACCATCTCCACGGTGAGCCGCGCCGACCCCGAGGCGCTCTCCGAGGAGATAACCGGCCTGACCAACGGCAAGACCTACCGGGTGCAGGTCCGGGCCCACAATTCTGAGACCCACAACGACTGGGAATCGGTCGACGCCGTGCCGGTGGAGTCCTCGGATGCGACGCTGAGCGATCTGGCCGTCAGCGAGGGCGACCTGTCTCCCACGTTCGACCCGGGCAAGTTCGCCTACACCGCCGGGGTGGGCAACTTGGTGGACGAGGTGACGGTGACGCCCACGGCCGCCGACGAAGAGGCGACGGTCACCGTCGACGGAAAGGATGTGGAAAGCGGCAATCCCGAAACGGTGGCCTTGGGTGTGGGGTCCAACGTGATCGAGGTGGTGGTGGAGGCCCAGGACGGCACGACCCAGACCTATACGGTGAGGGTGGACCGGGCGGAGTCCTCGGACGCGACGCTGAGCGGTCTGGCCGTCAGCGAGGGCGACCTGTCTCCCACGTTCGACCCGGGCAAGTTCGCCTACACCGCCGGGGTGGGCAACTTGGTGGACGAGGTGATGGTGACGCCCACGGCCGCCGACGAAGAGGCGACGGTCACCGTCGACGGAACGGATGTGGAAAGCGGCAATCCCGAAACGGTGGCCTTGGGTGTGGGGTCCAACGTGATCGAGGTGGTGGTGGAGGCCCAGGACGGCACGACCCAGACCTATACGGTGAGGGTGGACCGGGCGGAGTCCTCGGACGCGACGCTGAGCGGTCTGGTCATCAGCGAGGGCGACCTGTCTCCCAGTTTCGCCTCGGGCACCGTCGCCTACACCGCCGGGGTGGGCAACTTGGTGGACGAGGTGATGGTGACGCCCACGGCCGCCGACGAAGAGGCGACGGTCACCGTCGACGGAACGGATGTGGAAAGCGGCAATCCCGAAACGGTGGCCTTGGGTGTGGGGTCCAACGTGATCGAGGTGGTGGTGGAGGCCCAGGACGGCACGACCCAGACCTATACGGTGAGGGTGGACCGGGCGGAGTCCTCGGACGCGACGCTGAGCGGTCTGGTCATCAGCGAGGGCGACCTGTCTCCCAGTTTCGCCTCGGGCACCGTCGCCTACACCGCCGGGGTGGGCAACTTGGTGGACGAGGTGATGGTGACGCCCACGGCCGCCGACGAAGAGGCGACGGTCACCGTCGACGGAACGGATGTGGAAAGCGGCAATCCCGAAACGGTGGCCTTGGGTGTGGGGTCCAACGTGATCGAGGTGGTGGTGGAGGCCCAGGACGGCACGACCCAGACCTATACGGTGAGGGTGGACCGGGCGGAGTCCTCGGACGCGACGCTGAGCGGTCTGGTCATCAGCGAGGGCGACCTGTCTCCCAGTTTCGCCTCGGGCACCGTCGCCTACACCGCCGGGGTGGGCAACTTGGTGGACGAGGTGATGGTGACGCCCACGGCCGCCGACGAAGAGGCGACGGTCACCGTCGACGGAACGGATGTGGAAAGCGGCAATCCCGAAACGGTGGCCTTGGGTGTGGGGTCCAACGTGATCAGGGTGGTGGTGGAGGCCCAGGACGGCACCATCCGGAGCTATACGGTGAGGGTGACCCGGGCGGGGTCCGGAGTCGCGACGCTGAGCAGGCTGGTCATCAGCGACGGCGTCCTGGATCATCCCGTGTTCGACCCGGGCACCGACGCCTACACCGCCGGGGTGGGCAACTTGGTGGACGAGGTGACGGTGACGCCCACGGCTACCCACGCCGACGCGACGGTCACGGTCAACGAGACGCCTGTGGCCAGCGGCAGCGGCCACAGTGTCAGCCTGGATGTGGGTGGCAACGTGATCAGGGTGGTGGTGGAGGCCCAGGACGGCACGACCCAGACCTATACGGTGACGGTGGACCGGGCGGAGTCCTCGGACGCGACGCTGAGCGGTCTGGTCATCAGCGAGGGCGACCTGTCTCCCGTGTTCGCCTCGGGCACCGACGCCTACACCGCCGGGGTGGGCAACTTGGTGGACGAGGTGATGGTGACGCCCACGGTGAGCGAGGGCGAAGCGACGGTCACGGTCAACGAGACGCCTGTGGCCAGCGGCAGGGGCCACATGGTCAGCCTGGCAGTGGGGTCCAACGTGATCACTATCGAGGTGACGGCCCAGGACGGCGCGATCCAGGGCTATACGGTGACGGTGGACCGGGAGGCCTCCGGAGTCGCGACGCTGAGCAGGCTGACCATCAGCCGCGGTCGCCTGTCTCCCAGTTTCGCCTCGGGCACCGTCGCCTACACGGCCGGGGTGGGCAACTCGGCGGACTCGGTGACGGTGACGCCCACGGCCAACCACGGCGGCGCGACGATCGCCGTGAACGGAAGCACTGTGGCCAGCGGCACGGGCCACAGGATCGGCCTGGTAGTGGGGTCCAACCCCATCACCATCGTGGTGACGGCCCAGGACGGCACGACCTTCGGGATCTACCGGGTGACGGTGACCCGGGCGGGGTCCTCGGATGCGACGCTGAGCGGTCTGGCCGTCAGCGGGAGTTCCCTGTTGCCCGTGTTCGCCTCGGGCATCGTCGACTACACGGCCGGGGTGGGCAACTTGGTGGACGAGGTGACGGTGACGCCCGCGGTGAGCGAGGACAACGCGACGGTCACGGTGAACGGAAGCACTGTGGCCAGCGGGGGCCGCTCGGTCAGCCTGGTAGTGGGGTCCAACGTGATCACCATCGTGGTGACGGCCCAGGACGGCACGACCTTCGGGATCTACAGGGTGACGGTGACCCGGGCGGCCGACTCGAACGCGGGGCTGAGCGGGTTGACGATCAGCAGCGGCGTGTCTTCCCCGGTCGTCCTGTCGCCCGTGTTCGGCCCGGGCGAGTTCGCCTACACCGCCATGGTGGACAACGAGGTGACCGCGGTGATGGTGACGCCCACCGTTGCGAACAGCGCGACGGTCACCGTCGACGGAAAGGATGTGGCAAGCGGCAATCCCGAAACGGTGGCCTTGGATGTGGGTGGCAACGTGATCACCATCGTGGTGACGGCCCAGGACGGCACGACCCGGGGCTATACGGTGACGGTGGACCGGGCGGGGTCCGGAGTCGCGACGCTGAGCGGTCTGGTCATCAGCGAGGGCGACCTGTCTCCCGTGTTCGCCTCGGGCACCGACGCCTACACCGCCGGGGTGGGCAACTTGGTGGACGAGGTGATGGTGACGCCCACGGTGAGCGAGGGCGAAGCGACGGTCACGGTCAACGAGACGCCTGTGGAAAGCGGCAATCCCGAAACGGTGGCCTTGGATGTGGGTGGCAACGTGATCAGGGTGGTGGTGGAGGCCCAGGACGGCACGACCCAGACCTATACGGTGACGGTGGACCGGGCGGAGTCCTCGGACGCGACGCTGAGCGGTCTGGTCATCAGCGAGGGCGACCTGTCTCCCGTGTTCGCCTCGGGCACCGACGCCTACACCGCCGGGGTGGGCAACTTGGTGGACGAGGTGATGGTGACGCCCACGGTGAGCGAGGGCGAAGCGACGGTCACGGTCAACGAGACGCCTGTGGCCAGCGGCAGGGGCCACATGGTCAGCCTGGCAGTGGGGTCCAACGTGATCACTATCGAGGTGACGGCCCAGGACGGCGCGATCCAGGGCTATACGGTGACGGTGGACCGGGAGGCCTCCGGAGTCGCGACGCTGAGCAGGCTGACCATCAGCCGCGGTCGCCTGTCTCCCAGTTTCGCCTCGGGCACCGTCGCCTACACGGCCGGGGTGGTCAACTCGGCGGACTCGGTGACGGTGACGCCCACGGCCAACCACGGCGGCGCGACGATCGCCGTGAACGGAAGCACTGTGGCCAGCGGCACGGGCCACAGGATCGGCCTGGTAGTGGGGTCCAACCCCATCACCATCGTGGTGACGGCCCAGGACGGCACGACCTTCGGGATCTACCGGGTGACGGTGACCCGGGCGGGGTCCTCGGATGCGACGCTGAGCGGTCTGGCCGTCAGCGGGAGTTCCCTGTTGCCCGTGTTCGCCTCGGGCATCGTCGACTACACGGCCGGGGTGGGCAACTCGGTGGACGAGGTGACGGTGACGCCCGCGGTGAGCGAGGGCGAAGCGACGGTCACGGTCAACGAGACGCCTGTGGCCAGCGGCAGGGGCCACATGGTCGGCCTGGTAGTGGGGTCCAACGTGATCACCATCGTGGTGGAGGCCGAGGACGGCGTGGCCACCCGGACCTATACGGTGACGGTGACCCGGGCGGCCGACTCGAACGCGGGGCTGAGCGGGTTGACGATCAGCAGCGGCGTGTCTTCCCCGGTCGTCCTGTCGCCCGTGTTCGCCTCGGGCGAGTTCGCCTACACCGCCATGGTGGACAACGAGGTGACCGCGGTGATGGTGACGCCCACCGTTGCGAACAACGCGACGGTCACGGTCAACGGAGGCGCCGCGACCAGCGGGGGCCGCTCGGTCAGCCTGGATGTGGGGTCCAACGTGATCACCATCGTGGTGACGGCCCAGGACGGCACGGCCACCCAGACCTACACGGTGACGGTGACCCGGGCGGGGTCCTCGGATGTGACGCTGAGCGGTCTGGTCATCAGCGACGGCGTCCTGTCTCCCTTGTTCGGCCCGGGCACCGGCTCCTACACCCTCATGGTGGACAACGTTGTCACCGCGGTGACGGTGACGCCCACGGCCAACCACGGCGGCGCGACGGTCACGGTGAACGGAGGCGCCGCGACCAGCGGGGGCCGCTCGGTCAGCCTGGCAGTGGGGTCCAGCTTGATCATCATCGAGGTGACGGCCCAGAACGGCGCGATCCAGGGCTATACGGTGACGGTGACCCGGGCGGGGTCCTCGGATGCGACGCTGAGCGGTCTGACCATCAGCGAGGGCGTCCTGTTTCCCAGTTTCGCCTCCAGCACCGTCGCCTACACCGCCATGGTGGACAACGAGGTGACCTCGGTGACGGTGACGCCCACGGCCAACCACGGCGGCGCGACGGTCACGGTCAACGAGACGCCTGTGGCCAGCGGCACGGGCCACAGGATCGGCCTGGACGTGGGGTCCAAGCCCATCACCATCGTGGTGGAGGCCGAGGACGGCCTGGCCACCCGGACCTATACGGTGACGGTGGACCGGGCGGGGTCCTCGGATGCGACGCTGAGCGGTCTGACCATCAGCCGCGGTCGCCTGTTTCCCAGTTTCGCCTCGGGCACCGTCGCCTACACGGCCGGGGTGGTCAACGAGGTGACCTCGGTGACGGTGACGCCCACGGCCAACCACGGCGGCGCGACGATCGCCGTCAACGAGACGCCTGTGGCCAGCGGCACGGGCCACAGGATCGGCCTGGACGTGGGGTCCAAGCCCATCACCATCGTGGTGACGGCCCAGGACGGCCTGGCCACCCAGACCTACACGGTGACAGTGGACCGGGCGGGGTCCTCGGATGCGACGCTGAGCGGTCTGACCATCAGCGGGAGTTCCCTGTTTCCCAGTTTCGCCTCGGGCATCGTCGCCTACACGGCCGGGGTGGGCAACTCGGTGGACTCGGTGACGGTGACGCCCGCGGTGAGCGAGAACAACGCGACGGTCACGGTGAACGGGGTCGCTTGGACCAGCGGCAGGGGCCACATGGTCAGCCTGGTAGTGGGGTCCAACGTGATCACCATCGTGGTGACGGCCCAAGACGGCACGACCTTCGGGATCTACAGGGTGACGGTGACCCGGGCGGCCGACTCGAACGCGGGGCTGAGCGGGTTGACGATCAGCAGCGGCGTGTCTTCCCCGGTCGTCCTGTCGCCCGTGTTCGCCTCGGGCGACTTCGCCTACACCGCCATGGTGGTCAACTCGGTGGAATCGGTGACGGTGACGCCCGCGGTGAGCGAGGGCGAAGCGACGGTCACGGTGAACGGGGTCGCTTGGACCAGCGGGGGCCGCTCGGTCAGCCTGGTAGTGGGGTCCAACGTGATCACCATCGTGGTGACGGCCGAGGACGGCGTGGCCACCCGGACCTACACGGTGAGAGTGACCCGGGCGGGGTCCTCGGATGCGACGCTGAGCGATCTGCACATCAACCCGTTCGACCTGTCGGCCGTGTTCGACCCGGGCGTCCCCGCCTACACCGCCATGGTGGACAACGAGGTGACCTCGGTGACGGTGACGCCCACGGCCAACCACGGCGGCGCGACGGTCACGGTCAACGAGACGCCTGTGGCCAGCGGCACGGGCCACAGGATCGGCCTGGACGTGGGGTCCAAGCCCATCACCATCGTGGTGGAGGCCGAGGACGGCCTGGCCACCCGGACCTATACGGTGACGGTGGACCGGGCGGGGTCCTCGGATGCGACGCTGAGCGGTCTGACCATCAGCGGGAGTTCCCTGTTGCCCGTGTTCGCCTCGGGCATCGTCGCCTACACGGCCGGGGTGGTCAACTCGGTGGAATCGGTGACGGTGACGCCCGCGGTGAGCGAGAACAACGCGACGGTCACGGTGAACGGAGGCGCCGCGACCAGCGGGGGCCGCTCGGTCAGCCTGGTAGTGGGGTCCAACGTGATCACCATCGTGGTGGAGGCCGAGGACGGCGTGGCCACCCGGACCTATACGGTGACGGTGACCCGGGCGGGGTCCTCGGATGCGACGCTGAGCGGTCTGACCATCAGCGAGGGCGTCGTCCTGTCGCCCACGTTCGACGCCGCCCGCGACACTTACACGGCCAGGGTGGACAACTCGGTGGAATCGGTGACGGTGACGCCCACGGTGAGCGAGGGCGAAGCGACGGTCACGGTCAACGAGACGCCTGTGGCCAGCGGCGGGGGCCGCTCGGTCAGCCTGGCAGTGGGGCGGCCCAACGTGATCACCATCGTGGTGACGGCCCAAGACGGCACGACCTTCGGGATCTACACGGTGAGAGTGACCCGGGCGGCGTCCTCGGATGTGACGCTGAGCGATCTGGTCATCAGCGAGGGCGTCCTGTTTCCCAGTTTCGCCTCGGGCACCCGCGACTACACCCTCAGCGTGGTCTGCGTGGATACCTCGGTGATGGTGACGCCCAAGGCCAACCACGAAGCGGCGATGATCACCGTGGACGGAACGGATGTGGAAAGCGGCAATCCCGAAACGGTGACCTTGGATGTGGGTGGCAACGTGATCACCATCGAGGTGACGGCCCAGGACTTCACGACCCAGACCTATACGGTGACGGTGACCCGGGCGGAGTCCGAGGAGCTGAGCGGTCTGACCATCAGCGAGGGCTTCCTGTTTCCCAGTTTCGCCTCCAGCACCTGCATCTACACCGCCAGCGTGCCCAACTCGGTGGACTCGGTGACGTTGACGGTGACGCCCACCGTTGCGAACAACGCGACGGTCACGGTCACGGTCGACACCGAAGCGACTGTGGACCACAGCGGCAGCAACTACACGTACACGGTTCGCGATCTGGACCTGGGTTCCAACACCATTGACATCGCGGTGGGCGGCATCCGCGCCTACACCATCACTATCGATCGCGCCGCGACCAGCAGCAGCAGCAGCAGCAGCAGCAGCAGCAGCAGCGGCGGCGGCGGCGGCGGCGGCGGCGGCGGCGGCGGTTTGGATGTGGGTGTTGCGACGTTTGTGGTGGCGAATGGGTGGAGTGCGGCTGATGTGGGGGTGGCGTCGGTGTTGTCGGCGCGTGTTGATGGCGCGGTGGTGGTGTACACGGCGGGAGATGTGCTGTCCGCGGCGACTGCGGAGCTGTTGCGCGAGGCGTTGCCTGCTGAGGTGATCATTGTGGGGGGCACTGCGGCGGTGTCGTTTGATGTGCGTGCTCAGATGCGTGCGGCGTCGCCTGAGTCGGGGATTTCGCGGGTCGCCGGTGAGGATCGTGTCGCGACGGCGGCCGGCGCGGCTCGGCGGATCCTGGGCGATCCGGCTCGAGCCGGTCGTGTCACTTTGGTGGTGGCGAACGGCTGGTCGCCGCCCGATGTCGGCGCGGCGGCTGCTCTGGCTGCGCGCAGCGGCCGCTCCGCGGTGGTCTATACCCGGCATGATCGTTTGCCTGAGGCGTCGGCGGCGCTGCTGGGCGACTACGACGTGGCGCGGGTGATCCTGGTCGGGGGCACTGCGGCGATCAGCGCTGGGGTGCACGACGCGATCGTCGCGGGGACCGGGGCGAGTGTGTCGCGGCTGACCGGCGCTGATCGTGTCGACACAGCTGCCCAGGCAGCGCGGCGGGTGCTGGGCAGCCCCGCCGGGGCGCCTGAGGGTGTCACCTTGGTGATCGCGAACGGCTGGTCGCCGCCCGATGTGGGCGTCGCGGCTGCTCTGGCGGCCGCCACTGAGAACTCGGCGGTCGCGTACACCTCCCAGGCGGCGCTGCCCGCCGCCACAGCGGCGCTGATCCGCGACTACCGGCCCGCCGAGGTCATCATCGTGGGCGGCACCGCTGCGGTCGCCAACGAGGTGCGCCAAGCCATCACCGACACCGCATCTGCCGATGCGAGCGTTCGGCGCATCACCGGCAGCACCCGCATCGACACCGCCGCACGCGCCGCACGCCGCATCCTCGCCAACCCCTGAGCCCGGATCCGCCGAGGGTCTGTCGGGCGCTCGATTTTGTGGTCAGCGGCGCGCTGGCTGGTCATGTCACCCTGCCCGTCATGACCGTGAATATCATTACTCGCCTCGCCCGTGATGGAACCGCCGGTTTCTCGACACCCTCGAGGTACCGATGTGGGGGTCTTGACGTCACACACTTTCCGGCGCGGCAGAATGCTGGGGCACCAGGCGGCACGCCGCGCCACGCGTCGGGCCGTTCGCACGCGTCGTGGTAACCGATGCCCGAGCCGATCTAGGTAACCGAAAGGGAACCAACAGCAGAAATGACCCCTGACCTGCACCTGCCATTTCTCCTCACCTCCACCGGCAGTCAGAGATGCGCGAGCAAGCCCATCGCAGCCGCTGGATCGTGCGGCGCGTGTGCGGCGTACCGGTGAAGCTGGGAGCGCTGCTGATCGCGGTTGCGGTGGTTCTCGCGGCCTGCTCGGCCGGTGACACCGAGTCGCGCTACGAGGGTCTCGCGGTGCCCGAAGACCAACTGCGGCAAGTGCCTCAGATGGTGCTGGCCGACACGGGAGGCAACGACTTCGACCTGGCGGCGGACACCCAGGGGAAGGTGCGCCTCGTCTACCAGATGTTCACGAACTGCCGCGATATCTGCGGGGTGCAGCTAGCGCAACTTGCCAGCGTGCTCAACCGTGCGGGTGTGCCGCAGAATGTGCAGGTG
Organism: Candidatus Poriferisodalis sp.; assembly: GCA_965226645.1. Lineage (GTDB taxonomy): Bacteria > Actinomycetota > Acidimicrobiia > Acidimicrobiales > Poriferisodalaceae > Poriferisodalis. Next base: position 129,164 of record CBDDDL010000002.1, on the reverse strand, counting down.
ATAGCGGTGACGGTCGATTCCGAACGAGACACGCCTGCGGTGCTGCGTGCTTACCTCGACCAGTTCAGCGACGACTTTGTCGGGCTCATTCCCGACAGCGAGCAGCAGTTGACCGAACTGCAGAACGCGCTGGGAGCGTCATCCTCGATCAAGATCTTCGACACCACCACGACGGAACCCCACCAGATGGCATTGGACGGGGGCGATATGGAAATGTCTGACGGTGAGGAGGCAGGCCACGGCGATGTCGACTACGACATCGGTCACGATGCTCGCGTGTTCGCCTATGCGCCCAACGGCTACGGCTATGTGCAGTACCCCCACCCGACGCGTCAAAGCCAATTTGACCACGATCTTCCGATGCTGGCGGGCATCGAGCCGGACGCGTCCCGAGACGCGGGCCTGTAGGGCAGCCTGATGCGGTTCTGGTGCTCGACCATCGAAGTGCCGTGGTCGTGGGCATGGCGGGCCTATCCCGGCGTCTGGCTGATGTCGTTGGCCATTGCTGTGCCCTACGTCGTCGCACGGCGCCGCCGGAGCAGGGCGAGGCAACCTCACAGCGGAGCCGGCATGCATCCAGGCACGGGGCGACAGGCCGAGCAGCGGCGCCAGACGTGGCTGTTCCTGGCGGGAGTCGCGGCGTTCTGGATCGCGTCGGATTGGCCGTTGGGCCTGCTCGGTGCCAGCTATCTGGCCTCTGCGCACATGCTCCAGTTCATGCTGTACACGTTGGTTGCGGCGCCGCTGCTCATCTTGGGAACGCCCGAGCCGATGGCCCGCCGCATACTCGCTCGGCTGCGCATGTACCGCATCATGACCCGCCTGACGAAGCCGGTCGCTGCGGGTGTTGTCTTCAACGTGTGCCTGGTCGCGACGCATTCGCCGTGGGCCGTCGACAACCTGCGAGCGAACCAGTTCGGGTCTTTCGTCATGGACCTGATCTGGCTCGTGTCGGGCGTATTGGTGTGGCTTCCGATCTGTTCGCCGCTGGCCGAGCATCGGCTTCGCAGCTATCCCGCCAAGATGGTCTATCTGTTCCTCGCGCTGGGCGTGGTGCCCGCCGTTCCGGCTGGATTCCTGACGTTCGCGGGATTTCCGCTGTACGCCACTTACGAGTTGGCACCGAGGTTCTATGGCCTCGATGCCGCTACGGACCAGCAGATGGCGGGACTCATCATGAAGCTGGGCGGCATCCCGATCGTGTGGGGGACCATCATCGCCATGATGATGCGCTGGTCCGACGAGTCTCGTGCTTCAGACGGCGATCCGCGGCCGGCACCATCGGTTGATCCTCGAACCGGCGCGTGAGGCCCGCCTGCGACCATTGACGAGGCGATTCGCCGCTGAGCCCGGGTACGGGGCTCAGTCCACGATGACCACCGCCCAGTAGACGACCACCACGACGAGCGCGGCCGCCGCGATCATCGCTCGCACGGACAGCCACGCCTCATCACCTGCGCGCATCGGGCGGCGAGGCGGTCGCCCGAACATCAGCGTCCTGCGCTGCTGCGGGCAGTGCCGCCGATGCTCATGTGGCCCATGCTCATGTGGCCAGTCCGAGGCGTGCACCCTCGCGTTCGCGCAGTCTCACGTTCACCCACATCTTCTCCAGATGCTGAGCCACAGTGAGCGCTCCTTGAGGCACCTCGTGATCGGCGAAGAACGCTTCGACCTCGGTGGCGAGGCTTCTGGTAGACAGCCCGCGCACACCGCCTGCCATGCGAGCGACCGAGTTCTGAGGAAAGCGCTCGATGAGATCGTCCCACTGATCCCGCACGAATTCCCAGGCGACAGGGCCCCAATCGAGGTGCGTCATCGCAGCGCTCAACAGGTACGGCGCGTTCTGGGTGCGCACTTCGGTGGCGAACAGTTCGAGCGTCCGTTCGAACAGGTCACGTCTGTCGAACAGCAGCAGCGCTTGGAGGTAGCGCAGCTCGCTCTGCGGCGTGTCCGCACCCCGGTACATCTCGACCATCCGCTCGTAATCGGTCTCGTCACCTGCCGCCGCGGCAACCTGTACGGCCGCTGCGGCGAGGTTCGGCTCGACCGCGGCGCCGCCGTTCTGGGCTGCAGCGTCGAACAGCTCGCGGGCGCGGGTCCGAACCAATTCGTCGCGACCGCGACCACCGGCGGCTTCGAAGAGCACTCCACGCAGCTCGCGGTCCAGGTCCGGTTCGTCGTGGCGGGGCTCGAAGCCCAGCACTCCCAGGGCAGTGGTGGCCAGATCTCGAATGAGCACCGCCAAGGTTTCACGACCGTCCGGCTCGGCGATCGCATGCAGCCCCTTCAAGCCCCAGATCATCCGCTGCCAGACATGCAAATCGGTTTCGGAGGCGAGATCGGTGACCAGCTGCACGAATTCTGAGGCCGGTGCGTGACCAGCCACCACAGCGGCGTAGGTGTCGTCGACCAGGCCGTATCGCTCGATCGGCGCCATGACCTCCAGCGCTTGGCGCGCGGTGCGAGCCAGCAGCTCGCCGCTGTACCGCACCCGGTAATAGCCATGGCCGCCGGCGTTGACAACGGCCCACTCAACGTGCCCGCCCAGGTCGAGTCGTACCGATCGCCCCTCGAGCAGCAGCCGTCGTTCGATGGTCTCGCCGTCGATGCGAGCGCGCACTATCACCGGCACGCTCCACGTGCTGGACTCTGCGGCTGCATCATCGCCGCCGCTGTCGCCATACATGAAGCGATGCTGCGAGATCTCCAGACCCTGCGAGTGCAACTCGACAGCGAGAATCGGGTAGCCGCCCCGGAAGATCCAGCCGTCCATGACGGCCCGGACCGGCTCACCGCTCGATTCCTCTAGCGCGTCCCACAGATCGGTCGTTGTGACGTTTGCGTAGCTGTGCGACCTCAGGTAGTGCCGCACGCCGGCCGCGAACTCCGCAGCGCCCAGGTACTGCTCGAGCATCCGCACCACCGCGGCGCCCTTCTCGTACGTCAGCACGTCGTACATGCCCTCGGCGTCTTCGGGGGAGACCACCTCGTACTCGATGGGGCGCGTCGTGCTCAATGCGTCGACATCGAATGCCGCACCGCGCTCGATCGAGAATTCATCCCAGCGCTGCCAATCTGGCCGGAAGGCGTCGGTGGTGGTGACCTGCATGAACGTGGCGAAGGCCTCCTTCAGCCAGATGCCGTTCCACCAGTCCATGGTCACAAGATTCCCGAACCACATGTGCGCCAGCTCGTGCGCGATGACATCGACGATGCGCAGCAGTTCTGCCGTGGTCGCCTTAGCGGGATCTGCCAGCAGCAGCGTCTCGCGGAACGTGATGGCGCCCATGTTCTCCATTGCGCCGAACGCGAAGTCCGGCACTGCGATCAGGTCGATCTTGGAGCCCGGATAGTCGATGCCGTAGTAGTCGACCAGCCACGCCAGAGCGAACGCTCCTGCCTCGAGTCCGAAGGCGGTCAATGCCGATTTGCCGCGCACGTGAACGATCCGCAGCGGCACCCCTCCGACGTCCACCGGATCAGTCGCTTCGAGGTCGCCGACGATGAAGGCCATCAGATAGGTGGACATCTGCATGGTGTCGGCGAAGGTGTCGCGACGCCGTCCGTCGGCCGTCGTCTCGGATGACACGACTTCGCCGCAGCTGATCGCCATGAGGTCGGTTGGCACGATCATCGTGACGCCGAAGACGGCCTTGAAGTCGGGCTCGTCTAAGCACGGAAACGCGCGCCGCGCGTTGGTGGACTCGAACTGCGTCGTGGCGATGGTGCGGGTCTCACCGGCGTCGTCGACGAACGTCGAGCGATAGAAGCCGCGAAGTTTGTCGTTCAGCTCGCCAGCGAACTTGCAGTCGATGCGTACGTTGCCGGGCTGAAGCTGGGTTCCGTCCGCGGGGCGCATCGTCATCCGCTCGGTCTGCGGATCGAACGAGATCTCGGCGGGGATGGTCGCGTCGCCTTGGCGAAGCGTCGCATCGGAGCACTCAAGCTCGGCGGCATTCATGGTCACGCTGTCGACTGGCACCGACAGCGTCGCTTCGATGCTGACTTCGCCCACGAATCGTGCGGCATCGAGGTCGGGTTCAATGACAAGGTCGTACCTCACTGGCCGCACGTCGCGCGGCAAGCGATACGGGTTTGCACTGGCTGCCGGGGAACCGTCAGCAGTTGCGCCAGAATTCGGGCCAGGAAGCAAGAACGTCACGGCGCGCACACTACCGACGAGGTGCGCGCTCGTTGCTGGCGCCACGTGTTCATCCGAATCGAACCTGCGAGTGGGCCAGCCGAGGTGCTAAGCCCACAGGGGTGGAGACCCAGCAGCCCGATGCCGTCGGAGCCGGCAACGCACCCGATGCCGTCGGAGCCGGCAATGCACTCGATGTCGTTGGCATCGGCAATGCGATGGTGGACGTGCTCCTGCGCACCGACGAATCCATGGTCACCGAGCTGGGTGTCGTCAAGGGAGCGATGACGCTGGTGGATACCCAGCGGGCGGTCGAGCTCACGGCGCTCGTCGAGATGCTCGGGGGAGCCGATGAGATGACGCCTGGGGGCTCGGTCGCGAACACGATGCTGGGCATCGCGGCGCTCGGCGGCAGGGCCGGGTACATGGGCCGCGTGTGCGAGGACGCCCTAGGAGACCTGTTCATCGCCGATATGGCCGCGCATGGGGTCGAGCACGCCACCGTACGAGCGCCGGCCGACGATCCGACAGGCCGCTGCACCGTCGTCATCACCCCTGACGGCGAGCGCACCATGAGCACGTATCTGGGGGCCTCTGCCGGCTTCGCGACGGCCGATGTGGACTGGGCCATGGTGGGTCGCGCTCGGATGATGCTGCTTGAGGGCTACCTCTGGGATCCGACGGCGGCCCGGGCTGCGCTGCGCGAGGTGGCTGAGCACTGTGCCGCGCCCGGCAACCACTGCCAGGTTGCCCTCAGCCTTTCTGACTCGTTCTGCGTGGAGCGCCACCGGCGTGAGTTCATCGACATGGTGGATCGCTGCACGAACGTGCTGTTCGCCAACGCAGCCGAGCTGAAGGCCCTGTTCGAGACCGACGACCTCGACGAAGCGCTCGCGGCGGTGCAGGGCCGAGTGGACATTGCATCGGTCACGCTGTCGGCTGCGGGGGCCGTGTTCGTCACCCCCGACGAAATCGTCGACGTTCCGATCGAGCCGGTCGACGAGGTGGTCGACCGGACCGGTGCCGGCGATCTGTACGCCGCTGGAGTGCTCTACGGCCTCGCTCGGGGATACGACCTCGAACGATGCGGCCGACTCGGCTCAAGGGCGGCCGCCGAGGTCATCTCCCACGTCGGAACCCGACCGCGCGTCCCCCTCAACGAGCTGGCCGCCGACCTGATCTAGATCCGGTCGTCGTTGTTGCTTCCGGCGGGCTGCGGTGGACGCCGCGGTGCCAGGCGGTCCCCGTTCAAACGGAAGCCGATGCCCGGCACTTGGACCTTCGTCGACGTGGAACCGACCTTCACCGGACCCATGTCGTCGGTGCCGGTCGTGTCACGCGGTCATCTCCGCGCGAAGGACAGGATCGGCGCGCCGAATTCGCTCGGCGCGGCAGAGTTGAGCCACGCCTTCGCCTCGGCATCGTCGGCGATGTAGGCCCGCCAGAACGCCAGCGTCGTCTGCTCGACGATCCTCTTCTGGTCGTCGTTCTCGACGAACATCGAAATGTTCCCGCCGATGCCTCCCAGCCCGTGGTCGGCACCCTCCATCCAGGCTTCGTACTTGTCGCCGGGCGGTGCGAACAGGAACGGCTCACGTTTCCAATTCGGATCGTCGGTCGTGGCTCCCATGTCCTTGCTGCCGGTGATGTTGAGCATCGGGCAAACCACCGTGTCCCATGAGCCGTCCCGCAGGCCCTGCTGGTTGCGGCCTTGGCCGCTGGCGAGCACCACGGCACCCACCCGGTCGTCGCGGAACGATGTGGGCCCCTCGCCAGGCAGGTCGATCGTGACTCCCGAGAAGAGCTGGCTGGTGTAGGCGCCGAAGGAGTGACCGCCGACGCCGACGCGCTCGCCGTCGACGGTTCCGGCGAATTCCGCGACCTCGTCGAGCAGTGTGGGAGCTTGATCTAGGACAGCCTTCACGTCCGCAACGCGGGCCAGCCACCACGGGGGCTGGAGCAAGCGGCCGATCATGAAGTCGAAGAACTCGGGAACCGTGGCCCATTCGTTGTTGTCGATGTGGTGCCGTTCGAGCCCGAGCTCGGGATAGTCCCGCGCGACGTGCTCAATCGAGTCCAGGAACATCGGCTGGATGACCACGAACCCGTGACTCGCCCACAATTCGGCCAAGTCGACGCTCGCATGGCGCGTCCCGCCCAACCCGTGGCACCACACCAGCAGCTTGTGCGACCCGGCCTCAGTCGGGTAGCGGCAGGTGATCTCGATCTCATGGTCACGCTGGGGGTCGACCACCGTGAGGTGGTCGACCATCCCGACGGTATGTGGGCCAGTGCCCGCGAAGGCCGCAGCCGTATTCATGGTCATCGAGGCATCTCCTTGCCGTCACCGGCGTACAGCACGCAGGCCACCTGTCGGTCATTGCCCAGATCGATCATCGGAGGCCGCTCGTGCACGCACGCATCGTGAGCATGAGGGCAGCGAGTGCGGTACGGACAGCCCGACGGGAGGTTGAGCGGGCTGGGAATCTCCCCCGAGCTCATGCGGCCAGCGGGTCGCCGTTCGCGCTGGCGAACCGGGTTCGCGACCGGCACCGCCGCGAGCAGGGCCTGAGTGTAGGGATGCGCTGGCTCCGCATACAGCTCGTCGGCTGGGCCCTCCTCGACGATGCTGCCTAGGTACATCACCGCGATGCGATCGCTGGCATGGTGCACCACGGCGAGATCGTGTGCGATCAGCAGGTACGTGAGCCCGAGCCGTTCCTGAAGTTCCTCGAGGAGATTGATCACCTGGCTCTGGGTGGACACGTCCAGGGCGCTCACCGGCTCGTCCAGAATCAGCAAGCGCGGGCGCAACGCCAAGGCTCGAGCGATAGCGATGCGCTGGCGCTGCCCGCCCGAGAACTCGTGCGGCTTGCGTTCGAGATGCTCACGGGACAACCCCACGAGGTCCAGCAACTCCTCACACGCTGCGAGCCGGGCCGCCTTGTCGAGGCGCTCGTGAATGTCGAGCGGCTCGCCCACGATGTCCGCGATGACCATCGAAGGGTTCAACGACGAGGCAGGGTCCTGGAAGACGGCCTGAATGTCGCGGCGGATGTCCTTGGGGTACTTGCCGTCCAATTCAGTCAGCTCGATCCCGTCAAAGCGCACCGAGCCGGACTCGGCCCGCACCATGCCCAAGATGGTGTTGCCCGTGCTCGATTTTCCCGAACCGGACTCGCCGACGAGGCCCAGCGTCTGCCCCTGGGCAATGTCAAGGCTCACACCGTTGACCGCGTGGACATCGATCGCGGCCAGGTGAAAGAGGCTGCGAGGACTCCGGTAGGTGACGAACAGGTCCCGGACGGCGAGAAGCGATTCGGCGCCGCTCATTGGGCACCTTCCAAGGTGAGCTCAGTCGCGCGCACGCAACGAGCCTGGTGTACGCCGTCTGCCTCGATCGCGACCGGTGCAGTCGTGCACTGAGTGGTCGCGTAGGGGCAACGCGGCGCGAAGCGGCAGCCGGTCGGCCATTCGCCCGGCTGCGGCACCACGCCGGGTATCGAGCGCAAGGCGGTGCCGCGATGGGCGGCTTGAGGCACGGCGCTGAGCAGGCCCTCGGTGTAGGGATGGCGCGGGTTCGCAAACAGTTCGGTTACCTCGGCTTCCTCCACGATCTCGCCGGCGTACATCACAGCCGCCCGGTCGCAGATGTCCGCGACGACTGCGAGGTCATGGGTGATGAACAGCATCCCCATGCCGAGCTCGCGTTGCAGGTCGCGCAACAGAGCCAGAACCTCCGCCTGGACCGTCACATCGAGCGCTGTCGTCGGCTCGTCGGCGATCAATAGCTTCGGTTCGCACGACAACGCCCGTGCGATCGCGACTCGTTGCGCCATCCCTCCGGAGAGCTCGTGAGGGAAGGCTCGGGCACGGGCCGCCGCATCAGGTATCCCCACCATCTCCAGCAACTCGATGGAGCGTTTGCGTGCGGCCCTGCGGCTCATGCCCCGCTTGATCCGCAGGATCTCCGAGAGCTGGTCACCGATCCGGAAGGCCGGATTCAGGCTCGTGGTGGGGTCTTGGAAGATTGCCGCCGCCTGCGTACCTCGTAGGCGTTCGAGGTCCCGGCGCGACATCGCAGACACGTCCTGGCCCCCAACCAGGATCGCCTCGGCGGTTGCTGCCCCGGGTTCGGGCACCAGACCCAGCACCGCCATAGCGGTCACGCTCTTGCCGCACCCCGACTCACCGACAAGGCCGAGCGTTTCGCCCGTCCGCACGTGCAGAGACACATCGCTGACAACGGTCAGTGGCACGCCGCGCGGCGAGGGGAACTGCACGTGAAGCGACGAGATGGCCAGCACTGCATCGGCCGGCACTGCATCGGCCGGCACGCCAACTCGCTGCCGCTGACCTGCCGAAGCGTCGCCCGCGCCCGTGCCGGCAGCGGACTTGTGTCGTGCACCGGGTCGCAAGGTGGCTGTCTCGCCGACGCCGCGTCCAATCGAATCGCGGATGGCGTCACCGAGCAGATTCACGGCGAGCACAACGAGTGCGATGGCGATGCCGGGCGGCAGGGCCAGCCAGGGGTGCAGGTTGATGAACCGCGACGCTGTCGTCAGCATCGTTCCCCAGCTGGCGTCGGGCGGCTGCACCGCGAGACCCAAGAAGCTCAGGCCGGCTTCGGCGAGCAAGACAGCGCCCGTCGTCAAGGTAATCTGCACGATGAGCGGAGCGGCAACGTTGGGCAGGATCTGCTTGCGCACGATTCGAACAGTGCCTGCGCCGACGACGCGTGCGGCACGCACGTAGAGCTCCTCGCGCTCCGCGATGACGAGGCCTCGGGCGAGTCGGAGGAAGGCCGTCGAGAACAGCAGGCCCAGGGCGATCATCGCCTTCGTGAGACCCGTTCCGAGCACCGTGATGATGACGATGACCACCATGATCCCGGGCACCGAGACAACGGCTTCGACGACTCGCATCACGATGCGGTCCCACCAACCGCCCACGTAACCGATGAACAATCCGATCGGCACGCCGATGACCACGGCGACCGTCATCGCTTGGGCAACGGCGATCAGCGCTATGCGAGCGCCGAAGATGAGGCGGCTGAGCACGTCCCGGCCGAGATCGTCGGTCCCCAGCCAGTGCTCCGAAGACGGACCCTGCATCGTGTCGAGCAGGCTCTGGTCGAGCGGGTCGTAGGGAGCGAGCCAGGGCGCGAAGATCCCGGCTACCAAGACGGCCAGCACGATGAGCGAAGCGGGAATCACCGCACGCTTGGCGAAGAAGCGCCGGGCGAAACGCTGCCGAGAGCCCAGCAGATGACCCGCCGCGCCGGCCTGCGGGCCAGCAACAGGCGAAGCCCCGCGGCCCGAATCGGGCGAGACGAGCGTCATGAGGGCCGGGCCTTTGGGTTGAGATAGCCGTACAGCAGATCAGTCGCGAGTTGTATGAGCACCACGACGATCACCGAGACGATGACGACGCCTTGGACCAGCGGCACGTCCTGGCGACGCACGGCAGTGACAGCGAGCGAGCCGAGGCCATTCACCGCGAAGACCTGTTCGACGATGATGGCGCCCCCCAGCAGCACAGTGACCTGGAATGCCAGCACGGTGACGACGGGCAGCATGGCGTTCTTCAGCGCGTGCTTCAGCACCACCCGGCGAGAACTCAGGCCCTGCGCGCGGGCGGCACGGACGTAGTCCGTCTGCAGGACGCCGACCATGGCGCTGCGTGTCTGGCGGGCGAGTATTGCGGCGGCGCCCGTTCCGAGCGCGATGGCCGGCAAGGTGATGCTGCGCAGCCACGCGCCCGGCGACTCAGTGAGTGGTGTGTACCCGGTCGCAGGAAACCACCGGATCTTCACGGCGAAGACAACGGCCAGCATCAGCGCGAGCCAGAAGTTCGGCAACGCTTGGCCGACGGTGGCGCCCGCCGTGGCGGCCCGGTCGGTCCAGCCGCCCGGTCGCAACGCGGCAATGAGACCCGCGCTGATGCCGATGACGAGCGCGACGACGACAGCTGCCAGCGTCAGCGACAGCGTCACCGGCAGGCGCAGCAGCACGGCATCGGTCACTTCGACACTGTTGAAGAACGATGTCCCCAAGTCGCCACGGACCGCATCGGTGAGCCAGTCCCAGTACCGCTGGGGCCATGGCTGGTCGAGGCCGAGCCGCTCATGCACCAGGTCGACCTGCTCCTGGGTGGCGTCGTCACCCACGATGAGGTCGGCGGGATTTCCCGGGAGCAGGTCGGTGATCGAGAACGTCAGCAGCGAGACGATGAGCAGCAGGGGGACGAGCGCGACCAGCCGTTGTGCAGCGAGCTTCAGCATGCGGCGCTGCCTAAGTTCATCGATGAGCGCCGAAGTCCGGCGTCGGGGACCGGCTGTGGTCCCGACAGGCTGCGGCTACCCGCCGAGCCGGAGCCCATGCCAGATCGGCGCCTCCGCCTGCGCGGCGTCGATCCGGATCGTCGGATTCTGCGCCAGCTCGGCCGATGCGCCCAGCACGACGTCACTGCTCGTGATGAATATGACGAGTCTCTCCTCGGCGAGGATCTCCCACATTTTGTGGTAGTGGGGAGCGCGCTCGGCGGGATCGAGACTCGCCGAGCCGAGTTCGTTGAGCTCAGCGAATCGCGGATTCGGCTCATGTCCGAACGGGTTGAACGGCGCGCCGACGTTGAGATACGTGCCTGGGTATGCCGAGACGTCACGGCCGACAACCCAGAACAGCATCGTGATGGGGAATTCGGTGCTCCGGCTGCGGCCGGCGAGCGTGCCAGGTTCGAGCACTTCGACGCTCATGTCGATGCCGATGTCTCGCCAGAACTCGCCAAGGACTTCCACGTGCCGACCGAAGAATCCGATGGAGGGCATGGTGAAGCTGAACCCGTCGCCGTAACCCGCGTCCGCCATCAACTGCCGGGCCCGCTCGGGGTTGAACTCGATTTGCCCGTCGAGCGCGTCGTTGTGGGCCCAGTGGCCCTTCGGCACCGGCTGCAGGTTGGGAGTACCGAGGCCGAAGTCGATCACCTGTGCCCAGGCATCGCGGTCAATGGCGATCGACATCGCCTCGCGGACCAGTGGAGAGGCAAACGCCGGCACGGCGGTGCCGTCCCGGTCGAGGATGGGAATTCCCAGTACGAGATTCGGTCCCATTTCGATCAGACCGAGCGAGGGGTCGGCGCCTGCCTCTGCAGCAGTCGGGCCGGCGACATGGGCGATGTCGAGCTGGCCGGTCTTGAGAGCGTTGAGTCGGGCTTGCGCGTCCGGAATGTCGTAGACCTCAATCCGTTCCACACCTTGGGCGCTCGGATTCCAGTAGCCGTCGTTCAGCGTGTAGACGTGGACGTCACCCTCGCGGCTCTCTGCGGCGTTGTACACCCAGGGACCCGTGCCGACTGGGTTGCGGTCGAGTGCGGGATCGTCCAAGGCCGCAGGGCTGATCATGAATCCCGGAATCGACGCCAGGTCACTGATGAAGGCCGGGGCGGGGTGCGCCAGCGTGACGACAACGGTGAAGGGGTCAGCCACGCTTACCGAGTCGATCGCCGCAAACTCAGCCCTGACACCGACTGCCTTGCCTCGTTCGAGGTTCGCCTTGACAGCTGCAGCATTGAAGGGCTCGCCGTCGGAGAAGGTGACGTCATCCCGCAGTGTGATGGTGACATCCAGGCCGTCCACGGAGTAGCCAGTCGCAAGGAGTGGACTGATCCCGCCGCCTTCGCCCCGCACTTGGCGGAACAGTGGCTCATACACCGGCGTCTGCCAGGACACGCCGCCGCCCTGGAAATTGTGCGGATCCATCGTGATGAGCGAAACGGCCGGTGCTGAACGGACCGTGCCGCTTGGTGCAGGGACCTCGGGCGCCGTCTCTTCGGGTTCCGGCGCGGACTCTTCCGGCTCGGATTCGGGGGCGGCGGTTTCGTCCGGTGCCGCTCCTTCGTCCGGCTCTGGTTCCGGCGCTGCGTCGTCAGTGTCGTCAGTTCCGGTTGCTGCCGCACTGGTGTCCGCACTCGGCGTGTCCACGGCGCCATCGGCTGCATCGTCATCCCCGCCGCAGGACACCGCCAGCAGCGACATCACAGCGAGCAGTGCAACGATGAGCAGGCCGCGGCGTCGTCGGTGACCACTCCGGCCGTTCGTAGAAATACATGAACGTTGAGACATTGTGCCCCCCGGGTAGCTCTATGTTCTGGGCGACGCTAGTTCCTTGTCATTCGATAGTGAAGAGTGAGTCCCGGGTTTCGGCGGCGATGGTGTCGAGCAGCGCCCGCAGGCGGCGGCGTTCGGCGCGGATGTCACCAGGGTTCGGGTTCACGGCTTCGAGGTAGATCTTCGCCTTGGGCTCGGTGCCGCTCGGCCGGATGCAAATGCGTGCCAGCGCCTCCGGGTCGTGGTTGGAGCCGTCCGCCGTGGCGGGCGCCAGTTCCAGTTCGACGAGGTCAGCCGGGTGAGAAGTGCCGGCGTCGAGCCAGTCCGTGATGTTCGTAACGGAGCGGCCAGCGATCGTGCGGGGCGGATTGGTTCGCAACGCCACCATGGCGGCGGCGATCGCACCGGCGCTGGCGCGCACTGAAGCTGCCGCCGTGACGTGGAGACCGACCTCGGCAGCTAGCTCATCGAGCCGTTCGAGCGGTCCGATGCCGCGAGCAGCCAATGCGCCGGCCAACCGCGCGAATTCCACGGCCGCTGAGATGCCGTCCTTGTCCAGTACGGCATCGGTGACCGAGTAACCCAGCGCCTCCTCGTAGCCGAACACCCAGTGAGCCTCGGGCCGTGCCAGCCGGGGCTCCATGATCCACTTGAAACCGGTCAGCGTTCGGTGGTGTGCAACGCCCCGAGCGGTGCAGAGTGCCTCGACCATCCGCCCTGACACGACCGATGAAGCCGAGATGAGCGGTCGCGTTTGCCTCTTGTCGCTCGCCAGACCGATCAGCCAGTCGCACAGCAGCACGCCCAGTTCGTCCCCGCTCAGCCGGTACCACTCGCCGCGCCGGTCGCGCACGGCGACTGCGAGCCGGTCCGCATCGGGATCGTTGGCGAGCACGAGATCGGCCACCTGCTCGTCGGCCAGTGCCAGCGCGTCATCGAGCGTGCCCGGCTCCTCGGGATTCGGATACGGCAGTCCCGGGAACGAACCGTCGGGGTGTCGCTGGTGCTCCACGTACAGCGGCGGTGGCAAGCCCGCGACCGCGAACGCGTGGCCAAGTGTCTGCGAGCCGACGCCGCAGAGCGCCGTGTAGACGACCCGCGGCGTCTCCGATGGCGGGTCGGCTGGCCTGTTCGCAGAGCTGAAGGTGGGGGGGCGGATCGTCGCGCCGACGTACTCGGCAATAACCGAACGCACGTCAAGGTTCGTCACCTCGTGTCGCGCTGCGAGATCGCCATCGTCGGGCAGCGACGAGAGGTCCATGCGGGCTTCTATGCGGCGATCCAGCGGTGGCCGGATCTGGGTGCCGTCGGCCCAGTACGCCTTGAGTCCGTTGTCGCCACGAGGGTTGTGGCTGGCCGTGACCATGAGCGCCGCGCCCGCTGAGCGCGCGAGCAGCTGCCGGGCGAGCAATGGTGTCGGTGCCGCGCCGTCGATTATCGCCGTCGGGATGCCCATGCCGGCCAGCAGGCGTGCGGCATCGACGGCCATGACCTGCGAGCCGGGTCGTGCATCGAAGCCCACAACGGCACCTCGTTCGGCCAGTCCTTCGCAGATGAGCTCGGCGCCGACGGCTCGTGCGGCCAGCCGGGCCATGACGCGGTTCATGCGTGCCGGCCCGGGGCCGGTCGCACCACGAATTCCCGCCGTGCCGAAGCGCAGCATCTTGCCGAAATGTTCGCTCACCCAAGCGGCGTCATCGCGTCGGTCCTCGATGGCGCGGCGCATCCACCGATCAGGGTCGGCGGCGAGCCAGACATCGAGCAGTTCAGGTGATCCCATCTGAGCTTTCATCGCCAGCTCGCCAGCCGGCCGAGTCGGTGGCGTGCTCGCCGACGCATCGAGTTCGTCCACGTCGCACCGCAGCGCGTCGAAGGCGAGGTTCGTAGGTCACTGATGCCCATGGTGGCAAAGCGGGCGAAGGTAGTTTCGCTCGCGTCATGCTGTTTCCGACGTTTGCCTTCGGCGTGTTCTTCGTCGTCGTGTTCGTCGTGAATTGGCTCACGCGGCCGCACCCCGCGCTGTGGAAGCCGTTGATGCTCGGTTTCAGCATCTTCTTCTACGGCTGGTGGAGCTGGCGCTTCGTGCTCCTGCTGGTCGCCACCATCGTCATCAACTGGCTGGTCGGGCACCTCACCGCAGCATGCCTGCAGGGACAAGGTGCTCACGACGTACGCGCTGCGCGCCGGTGGGTTCGCATCGGAGTCGTGGCCAATCTGGGCATTCTCGGCGTCTTCAAGTACTGGGACTTCTTCGCCGTCGAGCTGTCGAACCTGCTTGAGAGCGTGGGCATCTCGGGCAGTTTGCCGATCCTTGAGTACACGCTGCCGGTCGGCATCTCGTTCTACACGTTCCAGGCGATGAGCTACATCATCGATGTCGGCCGGGGAAACGTCCGCGAGATGGCTCCGATGGACTTCGCTGTGTACCTCTCGTTTTTCCCCCAGCTTGTGGCTGGCCCCATCGTGCGGGCGTCGGAGATGGCGCCGCAACTGGCGGCACGACCCGATCCGCGCTACGTCCCTGCCGCAGAGGCGTTCGGGCTGATCCTGAACGGCCTGTTCAAGAAGGTCGTCGTCTCGAGCTTCCTCGCCAGCGAAATCGTCGACGGTGTCTTTGCCGACCCCGCAGGGCACAGCGGCCCCGAGGTGGTGCTGGCTGTGTATGCGTACGCGGTGCAGATCTACGCCGATTTTTCGGGATACACCGACATCGCCATTGGAGTTGCGCTGCTGCTCGGCTTCCGTTTTCCGCAGAACTTCAACGCGCCGTACCGGGCACTGACGCTGCAGGATTTCTGGCGACGCTGGCACATGACGCTCTCACGCTGGCTGCGCGACTACCTCTACGTGCCGCTTGGCGGCAATCGCGGCGGCCGTGTCGCTACCTACCGAAACTTGATGCTGGTCATGCTGCTGGGCGGACTGTGGCACGGCAGCACCTGGAACTTCGTCATCTGGGGCGGCATCCACGGCGTCGTGCTGGCGGTTGAGCGACTGGTCCGCGAGCGACGCGAGCGGCTTGGATTGGGTCCGATCCTGCCCGCCGGCATCGGCGAGGTCGTGCGGTGGCTGGTCACGTTCCACGTCGTGTGTCTGGCGTGGGTCTTCTTCCGGTCTGAGTCGCTGTCCGCCTCTTTCGAGATGCTCGGCGCAATCGCCAACTTCGACAACTACGCGGGGACTGCAACCCCGCTGGTGATCGCCGTCACTTTCGGTGCTCTCGCATTCCAGTTCATGCCGGAGGGATGGACTGCCCAGATTCGCGACGGCTTTGCTGACCTGAGCTGGCTGGCTCAGGGCGCCGTCGTGGGCCTCGGGCTGGTTGCCATTGACGTCCTTGGCCCCTCAGGTGTGGCCCCGTTCATCTACTTCCAGTTCTGATTGGTTATGGCGATTCTGCAATCACCATCCGGTGAGCATTCCGGCCCGGCACTGTCGGCAACCGACCGTCGAGGCGGCGTGGCCGCTGGACGCGTCCTCGCAGCAGGTGCGTTCGGTCTCCTGCTGGCGGTGGCGCTCAATGCGCAGCAGCTTCTTCGGGAAGCGCAGCAGAAGCCCTTCGGCTGGGAACGCGACGCGTCCGTGGCGGTGTGGGAGCCGATCGAGGGAGTTTCCAGTGCTGTCGGGCTGCACCTGCCGCGTCTGTGGGCCGACGAGGCGCTGGGCCGGACCAAGCAGGATCCAGGTGAGTCAGTCCACGAGGTGCTTCAGGTCCCCGAGACCCCGACGGCGTCCGGAGGCGTCGTGGTGGCCGAGATAGCCGACACCGGAGGCATCGAGACCGGAAGCACCCTGGATGTTGCCTCGGTTCCGGTCCCGCAGACACAAGGTGGGAGCACCGCGGACGCATCGGTTGATCCGACGGTCGATGGCGAGGCGCAATCGACCGAAGATGCCCCGGCAGCCAACGTGTCTGCCACCACGATTCCGTGGTTTCCGACGTCTGCGGAACCCCTGACGTTGCGAGTGATGGGCGACTCGATGGTCCAGTTCTTCGGCGACACAATGGTCAGCCTCGCCGAGGCAACCGGGGTCATCGAGGCCGAGACAGAGGACGTGCTCTCAAGCGGATTGACGCGCCCGGACTTCTACGACTGGCCCGAACGCATCATCGAGGTCATGGTCGCCGACGACCCCGACGCGGTCGTCCTCATGTTCGGCGGCAATGACGCGCAGGCGCTGGTGGTGGACGGCCAAATCGCACGGCCATTCTCCGAGGCGTGGGTGCAGGAATATTCCACACGCGTCGGCCATGCGATGAACCTCGTCGCGACCGATCCTGAGCGGATCCTGATCTGGGTCGGTCAGCCGATCATGCGCGATCCCAGCTACGACGAGCGGATGCAGCAGATCAACGCGATCTATGCCGCCGAGGCGGCTGAACGTCCCCAGGTGCACTACGTCGACACCCGCAACTTGTTCCGTGGACCCGACGGCGGTTTCAGCCGCTACGTGATCGGCCAGGACGGCCAGCGAACTGACGTGCGCCTGACCGACGGCGTTCACCTCAGCACCATCGGTGGCCGCTGGCTGTCAGAAGTGCTGTTGGACGAGCTTGGCATGTTTGTCGACCTCGAATCTGGTGCGCCTTCGTGATCGGCGGCTTAGGGCCACTCGCACCACATCGGCCATATCGACAGGCACGGTCGTCAAGCCGTGCCAGACGGCTGCGGTGGACCGCAGGGGCGGCTGTGTGCGCAGCTGTGTGCATTGTCGCGACGTTGCTGTTTGGGGGACCGGTATCGGCGCAGCCCGACGACACGGCATCAGAGGGTGTCGAGCAGGTGCCGGTCGAGCAAGTGCCAATCGAGCAGGTGCCGGTCGAGCAAGTGCGGACAGTCTCCGAGCCGCCCCCGCGTCACACCGACGATCCTTGGGCCGACCCGGTGCTTCGGTGGCCCGATCCGCTCGCAGAGTCCCAGCTGGGCACCGAGCCCACCTATTACTGGTTTGCCCGCGACGACCGTCGATCGCTCTTGCCCGTGGCGACAGCGGATCGTCCGCTGCATGTGTGGGCCGGGGGAGATTCCATGTCAGGCGGCCCGGTCTATGGGTTCCGTCAGCTCATCGCCAACGACCCAAGATTCGGCTTCACCGAAGGGATCGTCACGTCCTCAGGCGTTGTCACCGAATGGTTCTTCGACTGGATCGACTACATGGCCACCGAGATCGCCGAGGGTCCTTACGACGTCATCGTCCTGGCAATGGGAGCCAATGACAAGCAGCGCTTTCGCGGGTTGGAAGCGCGTTTCGGCGAGGACGAGTGGACCGAGCGTTACCGAACGCGGATCCGCGATCTCGTTGCCGCCGCCGCCCGGCCTGGCCGGCTCGTGATCTGGATGGGCCTGCCCCCCTTGCAGCCGAAGTATTTCGCCCCTCTGCCCGGGGTGGTCAATCCGCTGGCGGCCTCCGCTGTAGCCGAGGTGGACGGAGCGATCTACGTGGACACCTTCGAAAGCATGGCGGTCGATGGCGCGTATGCCCGACAGCAGGGACCGGAGCACGGCAATCGGACCATTCGAACGCGCGACGGAATCCACTACACGTACTACGGCGGGCTCGTGCTGACTGAGCCGGTCCTCGCTGCGATTGAGCGTCGCAGCGGCTAACTGGCGGTGCGAAGGCACCCCGACCAGCGGCGCAGCGGCGCGTACGCCGCCCCGCTCAACAGTGACGTGTCAGCCGCGGCCGCAGTTGGGCCGCTTGCCGTGATTGGCCTTGTTGCGGCGCGCCCGGAGCTTTCGCTTGTTGGTGCGCTTCGACATAGGTGTCGCAGGCTACCGGCCCGCGCCGGCAATCAACGAAGCGCTGAAGCAGAGGGGCGCCCAGTCAGAAAGCGCCTATCAGGACACGGCGCCGACATCGCGCAGCTTCGCGATGCCGTCGGTGTCGAAGCCCCAGTCGGCGAGGACCTCGTCGGTGTTCTCGCCCGGAGCTGCGGGGGGCCGTGCGACCGAACCCGGGGTGCGGCTGAAGCGGGGGGCGGGCGCAGGCTGTGTCACGCCCTCCACCTCGATGAACGACCCTCGCGCCACGTTGTGCGGGTGCAGCGGTGCCTCCTCAAGGTCCAGAACCGGTGCATAGCAGACGTCCGAGCCGGCCATGATCGCGTCCCATTCGTCACGGGTCTTGGTCCTGAACACCTCAGCCAGCCGGGCACGCTTGTCGGCCCACGCTTCGCGGTCGTTGCGATCGACGGTCGGGGACTCGGTGAGCCCCGTCCGCTCCAGCAGCTCGTCGTGGAACTTGCCTTCGATCGAGCCGACCGACACGAACTTGCCGTCGGCGGTCTCGTACGTGCCGTAGTAGTACGCCCCGCCGTCGAGGAAGTTGGACTCGCGCTCGTTCGCCCAGCCTCCCGATCCGTAGATGCCGTAGATCGCAGCCATCAGCGATGCAGCACCTTCGGTCATGGCGGCGTCCACAACTTGGCCCTCGCCCGACGTGCGCGCCTCCAGCAAGGCCGCTGCGATGCCGAACGCCAAGTACATCCCGCCGCCGCCGAAGTCGCCGACGAGGTTCAGCGGTGGGCTCGGCGCATGGCTCGGGCCGATCGCATGCAGTGCGCCGGTGAGCGCGATGTAGTTGATGTCATGGCCTGCGGCATGCGACAGCGGGCCTTCCTGGCCCCAGCCGGTCATGCGGCCATACACCAGCTTCGGATTGCGGGCGAAGCACTCATCGGGACCCAGTCCGAGCCGCTCGGTGACGCCGGGACGAAAGCCTTCAATCAGTGCATCGGCCTGTTCGACGAGCTTCAGCACGGTCTCGACACCGTCGGGTGACTTCAGGTCGACCGCCACCGAACGACGGCCGCGGTTGAGAACGTTGTACTTGCGGCCTCGGTCGATACCCAGATCGGCAGGCGCCATGCGGTCGATCCGCACCACGTCAGCGCCGAGGTCGGCGAGCAGCATGGCGCAGAACGGGCCTGGGCCGATGCCGGCCAGCTCGATCACCTTGATTCCCTGCAGTGGTCCCATCGGTTTCTCCCTATCGGCCGAAGCGGCTGAAGCTGTCGAAGTCATGCTCTCGAAGTCTGGCACGCCGCACCAGACGCCGCCCAGAGGTGAGAGGCCGCCGGTGGCATCACACGTTGCCACGGCTGCTGGGGCCGGTCGCCCGGCTAGCTAGCCTCGCCCGGCGATGGAGCGTTTCGGGTTCGTCGGCCTCCCCAACGCGGGAAAGTCGTCCCTGTTCAATGCTCTCGCCGGCGGGGGAGCCTTGGCGGCGCCGTATGCGTTCGCAACCACCGACCCGAACATCGGGGTGGCTCGCGTGCCTGACGCTCGGCTCGATGCGCTGGCCGAGATGAGCGCGAGTCGCAAAGTGGTGCACTCGACCACCGAGTTCATCGACATCGGCGGCCTGGTCGAAGGAGCCAGCAAGGGAGAGGGCCTCGGCAACCGGTTTCTCGCTGGCATTCGAGAGGCGGACGCCATCGTCTTTGTGCTGCGCGCGTTCACCGATCCCGACGTTCCAGGTCCGGCCGACCCCATCGAGCATCTCCGCATCGTCGAGACAGAGCTGACGCTGGCCGATCTGGAATCGGTCGAGTCGCGCATCATCCGGCGGCGCAAGGCCGCGCGCAGCCAGCCTTCGGACACAGCGCTCGTCGACGAGGCGGCGGCGCTTGAAGCGGCGCTGGAGCACCTCGAGGCCGGTACGCCGCTCTACCGAGCGTGGCCGCACGCCGCGTGCGCTGAGTCTGGGGGCGATGCCCACCGTGATGCGCTGCGAAGCCACTTCCTGCTGACCGACAAGCCCGTGATGGCAGTGCTGAACATCGGCGACGACCAACTCGACGATGCAGAGCAACTGGCCGAGCCGATTGTCGCTGAGCTGCCCGGAGCACATGTGCTTCCGCTGTGCGTTCAGCTCGAAGCTGAGGCAGCACAGCTCACCGGTGCCGAACGCGCTGAGCTGCTCGAAGGGCTGGGCCTCGGACAGGGTGCGCTGGAGCGCTTCGTCTCCGCGGCGCACGGGCTGCTCGGCCTGCGCACGTTTCTCACCACTGGCGAGAAGGAGTCGCGGGCGTGGACGTTCGGGCAGGGCTGGCGTGCACCGCAGTGTGCCGGACGGATCCACACCGACTTCGAGCGAGGATTCATTAGAGCCGAAGTGATCGAATGGACCGAATTGCTCAAGTTGGGTTCGTGGTCGGCCGCTCGCGACGTGGGGCGACTTCGCGTCGAGGGCAAGGACTATCGGATGCGCGACGGTGACGTCGTGGAGTTCCGCTTCAACGTGTAGTCATGCCGTGGTTGGTCTGCGAGGATCGCGTCATTGCGAGTCTCGAGATCGCTCGCGTGGGCAAGGATCGTCGGCGCGGGCTGCGCGGCCGCGACGACATCACAGGCGCGCTGCTCATCGAGCGCTGCTGGTCGGTGCACACCATCGGCATGCGTTTCGACGTCGACATCGCCTATCTCGACGGCGGTCGGCGGGTACTCGACATCGTCACGATGCCGCCAGGTCGAATAGGACGGCCGCGGCCCCGAGCCCGATCGGTGTTGGAGGCTCGCGCCGGCGCGTTCGAAAGCTGGGGCGTCGCCATCGGAGAAGTCCTCGACGTACGGCTCGACGCATGAAGACCGCCCAGCACGCCGCGAACGATGCGACCGCCTCACGGGTGCCGCGATGACGACGCCGGGGACACCGAGTCCGCCTGCGTCACCGACGCTGTGGCTGGTCGCAACGCCCATCGGAAATCTGGGAGACATCGCGCCGCGAGCCGTCGAAGTGCTGAGCGACGTGTCGTTCGTCGCCTGCGAGGACACGCGGCGCACCGGCTTGCTGCTGCAGCGACTGGGCATCGGCAGGCGTCCATTGGTCGCCGTGCACGAGCACAACGAGGCCGAGGCGTGCAGCAGAATCGTGGGCCGGCTGCTGGAGGGCGAATCGGCGGCGTATGTGACTGACGCCGGGATGCCCGCCATTTCTGATCCGGGCCAGCGCCTGGTCGAAGCCGCGGCGGCTGCGGGTGTGGCGGTCAGCGTCGTGCCGGGGCCGACTGCACCAGTTGCAGCACTTGCGGTGTCGGGCCTGCCGACAGATCGCTGGGTCATGGAGGGATTCCTGCCGCGCAAGGGCGAAGCCCGCGACCGCCGGCTTGGCGAGATCGCCTCCGAGCAGCGCACTGTGGTGCTGCTCGAGTCGCCCCGACGGGTGGGCGCCACGCTGGCTGACCTGGCGGGGGCCTGCGGCGGCGGTCGCCCCGCAGCGGTGGCGCGCGAGCTGACCAAGCTGCACGAGGAGGTGAGCCGCGGGACGCTCGGTGAGCTGGCGATCCGTTTCGCCGACCAGCCCAAGGGCGAGATCGTCATCGTGGTCGGGCCAGCGTCTGCTGAAGCCGTTTCCGACGCGGCAATCATCGACGAGGTCCGCATCGAGCTCGCGAACGGCCTCAGCGCCCGCGATGCAGCTGCCACGGTCGCCGAACGGCTTTCTGTCGGACGCAATCGCGTCTATCCCGTGGCCGTCGAGCAATCCCGGGGAAGGCGCTGACTGAGACGGACGTTGATTCTGAGCGCTGGGCCGAAATGGTGCGTCCCGAAAAGGGCCACAAGCGTCGAGTACCCCGTCAGTACCCTTGCCGCGTGGGTTCCTATTACGTCACGACGCCGATCTACTACGTGAACGACGCTCCCCACATCGGGCACGCGTACACGACGATCACCGCTGATGCGATCGCACGCTGGAAGCGGCTCTGCGGCGACGACGTCATGTTCCTGACCGGCACCGACGAGCATGGTCTCAAGGTGCAGCGGGCCGCGGCGGAGAACGGCTGCACGCCCATCGAGTGGGCGGACCGCACCGTGGTGCGGTTCCAGGAGGCGTGGCAGCAGCTCGACATCGTCAACGACGACTTCATCCGCACCAGCGAGCCGCGCCACCACCACTCGGTCCAGACGCTGCTGCAGGCCTGCTACGACAACGGCGACATCACGCTGCAGACCTACGAGGGCCTCTACTGCGTGAGCTGCGAGGCGTACTACACCGACGACGATCTCGACGACGGCAACTGCCGCATCCACCGCCGCCCCGCCGAGCATGTCACCGAGGAGAACTATTTCTTCTCACTCAGCCGGTACGAGAAGCCATTGCTCGACTGGTATGAAGCCCATCCCGACTTCGTGGTCCCGGCCACCAAGCGAAACGAGGCGCTCGGGTTCATCCGCGGCGGCCTGCAGGACTTCTCGATCAGCCGGACGTCGCTGGACTGGGGCATCCGGATTCCTTGGGATCCTCGGCATGTCACCTACGTCTGGTTCGATGCGCTGACCAACTACATCACCGCTGCTGGCTACGCCAGCGACGAGGCCCAGTTCGCGCATCGCTGGCCCGGAACGCACCTCATCGGCAAGGACATCCTGAGGTTCCACTGCGTGTACTGGCCTGCGATGTTGATGAGCGGCGGGGTGTTGCCGCCGCGGCGGGTGCACGTTCACGGTTTCTTGCTCGTCGGCGGCGAGAAGATGGCGAAGTCGGCGCTGAACCAGATCGCGCCCGGCGACCTTGTGGCCGACTTCGGCAGCGACGGCGTGCGGCATCACTTCTTGCACGACCAGCCGTTCGGGCCCGACGGCGATTTCTCCTACGAAGCCATGGTGGCCCGGTACAACGCCGATCTGGCCAACAATCTGGGCAACCTCATGAGCCGGGTGGCGACGGTGGTGCAGCGCAAGTGCGGAGGCGTCGGTCCGGCACCCCGCGCCGACAGCCCGCTGGCCGAGCCTGTGGCCCAGTGCTATGCCGCCGCGGCAGATGCCTGGGAGCGGCTCGCCCCCTCCGATGCCCTCGACGCCGTCTGGCGGATCATCCGCGAGACCAACTCGTTGCTCGAAGAGGCCGAGCCGTGGAAGTCCGAGCCCGGCCCCGAGGTCGATGCAGTTCTCGGCGATGCGCTCGAGGCGCTCCGCATTGTCGCCGTGCTGGCGTGGGTCGCGACACCGCGTGGCTGCGACGAGGTGTGGCGACGCATTGGCATGAGCGGTTCACCGTCCGACCAGCGTCTGCCGGAGGCCGCGACATGGGGCGGCTACCCGGGCGGGCTGCCCGTAGCGGTGGGCGATCCGCTGTATCCCCGGATTCGATGACGCCAGATTCGATGACGCCAGATTCGATGACGCCAGATTCGATGACGCCAGAGGGGTCGCGTCCGCCGTCCGCTGTGTCCGCCGAAGTCTGGATCGACAGCCACTGCCATTTGTGGGAGGGAGGCGCGGACCAGGTCGCCGAAGCACACCGCGATGGCGTGGAATGGGTTGTCGACATCGGCACTGACGTCGAGCGCAGCATTGCGGCCATCGAACGCGCCACAACGCTCGACGGCGTTGCTGCGACGGTCGGGCTGCATCCGCACGATGCCGACCAGGGCCCAGCGGCGCTCGATGCGCTCGAACACCTTCTGGCCGCATCCGCCGCGGCCGCCGCGCCCGTCGCAGTCGGCGAATGCGGCTTGGACTACTACTACGAGCATTCCGACCGCGTGGCCCAGCGCGAAGCGTTCGCAGCCCAGATCGCGATGGCGCACCGATACGACCTAGCGCTGGTGATTCACAGCCGAGACGCCTGGGAGGACACGTTCGACGTGCTCGACGCCGAGGGCGTGCCTGAGCGCACCGTGTTCCACTGTTTCACGGGTGGCCCCGACGAAGCTCGCGCCGCCCTGGATCGGGGCGCGACCTTGTCATTCAGCGGCATCGTGTCATTCCGCAACGCGGCCGAGATACGCGATGCAGCTGCGCTTGCTCCGGCTGACTGCTATCTCGTCGAGACCGATGCGCCCTACCTGGCGCCTGAGCCGAACCGGGGCAAGCAGAACCGACCGAGCTGGGTCCGGCTGGTGGGCGCCGCGGTGGCGGCGGCACGCGGCAGCTCTGTGACGCAGGTCGCCACCGAGACCACGGCCAATGCACGGCGCGTGTTCCGGCTGGGCGACCCAGCGGGGGCATGACCCAGCCGCTGCTGACGCGCCCCGCAGTGCGGGAGTTGCTGGAACGAGCAGGCACGGCACCACGTCGGAGTCTCGGGCAGAACTTCGTGGTGGACCCCAATACTGTCCGCCGAATAGCGCGCCTGGCACGCATCGGGCCCGGTGATCGTGTCGTGGAGATCGGCGCGGGCCTGGGATCGCTGACCTTGGCCCTGATTGAGACGGGTGCACATGTGGTCGCCGTCGAGACCGACGGACGGCTCGTACCGCTGCTGGCTGAGATTGCCGGCTCGGGTGCGCAGGTGGTGCACGCCGACGCGCGTCGCATGGATTGGGACGATCTGCTGGGCATCGTCGAAGAGCCGGAACCGCCATGGCACCTCGTTGCCAATCTGCCCTACAACATTGCTACCTCGCTCGTGCTGACGGTCCTTGACGATGTGCCCGCGGTGACCCGGCTGCTCGTGATGTGCCAGCGGGAGGCGGCGCGGCGTTTGGCGGCAGATCCGGGTGGCTCTGACTACGGAGCCGTCTCGGTGCGCGTCGCAAGTCACGGATCTGCCGAACTTGCCGGTGCCGTGCCGCCGACGGTCTTCTACCCCCGACCCGAGGTGGAGTCTGCACTGGTGCGCATCACGCGGCACGCCCACGCGATGGACCTCGAATTGCGTGCTGAGCTCAATCGCCTCGTCGACACAGCGTTCGCCAATCGCCGCCAGATGCTTCGCCGTACCATGCGCAGCGCGCTCTGCGATGCCGACGCTGTGTTCGCCGCAGCAGAGGTGGATCCCGCCGACCGTCCCGAACGACTCAGCCTGGATGCCTGGATGCGTCTTGCGGCAGCATCGCTGCGCGCGCAGGGACATGGCTGAGGCCGCCGCCTCTGTGGCGGCCGTGCCCGCACGACTGCTCGCTCCCGCGAAGCTGACGCTCTCGCTGCGGATCACCGGCACGCGTACGGACGGATACCACCAGATCGAAGCCGAGATGGTGTCGCTGGACTTGTGCGACGAACTGCTGGTGACGCCGAGTGCCACGAACTCGGTTGAGATGATGCGGATGTCAGCCGATGCGGGATCAGAACGCGACGAAGGACCCGAGCCGTCGTGGGATATTCCGATGGATCGCGCCAACCTGGTCGTACGCGCACTTGAGCTCGCAGGACGTACCGCCCGCGTCCGGATTCGCAAGCGCATCCCGCCGGGAGCCGGCCTCGGCGGCGGTTCGTCTGACGCTGCCGCAGTGCTGCGTTGGGCGAATCAGCTGACTGCGGCGGAGACGGCTGCAAGGCATCCCGACGCAACGAGCGGGCCGGCGCGCCAGGTGGTGTCGATGCAGCAGGCGGCGTCACTCGGTGCTGATGTTGCGTTCTGCTTGGTGGGCGGAAGAGCCCGGGTCAGCGGCATCGGCGAAATCGTCGAACCGCTGCCGTGCCAGCAGCAGGAATTCGTGCTGATGACACCGTCAGTGCACGTTGACACCGCTTCGGTGTATCGGCGTTGGGACGAGTTGGGCGGTCCTGCGGGCGATCACGGCAACGACCTGGAACCTGCGGCGCTGTCTGCGTATCCCGAGCTGATCGCGTGGCGTCACGCCTTCGGGAACCACATGGCGCGTACACCGCGACTGGCCGGCAGCGGCGGTACGTGGTTCGTCGCTGCGCCGCACCCGCGGCCGAGCGCAGGCAGTGGAGAGCTCCCCGTCCATGAAGGCGTGACGGCGCGAGTCGCTCGAGCGATCGGTCGTCTCTGAGACGGAATTGCAGCGCCGGTTGACGGGTTAGCGGTTGCGGCGTTGGTAGCGCGTGCGGCGCAGCATCTTGCGGTGCTTCTTCTTGCGCATCCGCTTGCGGCGCTTTTTGACCAGCGATCCCATGAAGTCGTGAACGCTAGCGGGCGAGGTTCGATCTCCAACGTGTGAGTACCGACGACCTCAGCCAGTCGGTGACGAGGCAAATATTGAATGCAAAGGCGTTTCTGGCGCTCGCTACGCTCAGAATCATCGCAAGCCAGCCGCGGCGGCGGACGCGCTCGGGGATCGTTCAACTGGCAGGACATCGGGTTTTGGTCCCGACAATGGAGGTTCGAGCCCTCCTCCCCGAACCCGCAACGCTGCGCCGATCGCGCAGGTCCCCTCGATGAGTCATCACTGGGTCGCACATCGTTGGGCTGCGATCGTGCTCGCCGCCGGAGCCGGCACTCGCATGGGCTCCGATGTGCCGAAGCCGCTTCATCAGATTGCTGGCCGCGCCATGCTGCTGCGCGTGCTCGACGCAATCGCTCGCGTCGATGCCCATCCGGTCGTTGTGGTGATCGGTCACGGAGCGGATCGAGTCCGGTCAGCGGTCACCTTGGACGCACCGAATCCGGATCGACTGGTGTTCGCTCACCAAACGCACCAGCTGGGCACCGGCGACGCGGCATCGGTGGGATTGTCGGCAATCGATGACGATGCGACAGCCACCGACGTTGTGGTGCTGCCGGGCGACACGCCGCTGCTGCGCGCGTCCACCATCGCCGAGCTCGTGTCCGTTCATCATCGTGACGATGCGGCTGCGACGCTGCTGACCGTTCGCTTCGACGATCCGACCGGCTACGGCCGCATTGTGCGCTCCGACGACGGGGGAGTCGCGGAAATTGTCGAGCAGCGCGATGCGAGCCTGGAGCAAGCCGAGATCAACGAGGTCAACGTCGGCATCTACTGCTTCAGGATTGCGCCGCTGCGTGCGGCGCTCCGTCGCCTGCAACCGACGAACGCCCAGTCCGAGTACTACCTGACCGATGTGATCGGCATTCTCGCTGCCAGCGGCGCTTCGATCTCGGCGGTGACCGTCGCCGACCCAACCGAAGCCATGGGTGTGAACGACGCAGATCAGCTCGCCGCGTGCGAGCACGCGCTCGCTGCGCGTTCGGTGGCACAGCGTCAATCTGAGCCCGAAACCAGCTAGAGCATCGGAATTGCCAGCTAGAGAACCGGAATTGCCAGCTGGAGCATCGGAATTTCCAGCTGGAGCATCGGAATTAATTGTGTCAGTTGGCTATAACACTCGTGTCTGCGAGGTGCCGTCAGGTAATCTCAGGTTGCCGTCGGACTGCAGAACATGCCGCAAAAACCCATCCCCGAGCGCTCCGCGCTCCCTTCACTCCGGTATCAATCGAACCGGGCGCAACTGAAACAGGCGCGATCGGCACAGGTGCGAAAGGGACACGCGATGGAGCTGGTCACCAAGAAGCGCTTGCACCTGTTCAGCGGTCGGGCAAATCCTGAATTGGCGACCGAGATTGCCGAACAGTTGGGTGTCGAGCTGGGTGATCCAGGGCTCATCGACTTTGCGAACGGCGAGATCAAGTGCAAGTTCGCGGAGTCGATCCGCGGCGGCGATGTCTTCATCATCCAGAGCCACGCCGCTTGCGAAACCATGAGCCTCAACGACGCGATCATGGAGCAGCTCATCATGGTGGACGCCGCCCGCAGGGCGTCCGCCAAGCGCATCACCGCGGTTGCGCCGCTGTACGGCTACGCCCGTCAGGATCGCAAGGCCGCAGGCCGCGAGCCGATCACCGCGCGGCTGCTCGCCGACATGTTCACCGTCGCCGGAGCAGAACGGCTGGTGTCGATCGATCTGCACAGCGGGCAGATCCAGGGCTTCTTCGACGGACCGGTCGATCATCTCACCGCTGCGCCCGTGCTGATCGACTATCTCGCCGATGTCATGGGGCCCGAGACGGTGATCGTGTCGCCTGACACCGGAAGGGTCAAAGTGGCTGAGCGATACGCGACCCGCCTGGGCTGTGACGTCGCCTCGATCTACAAGCGCCGGGCGACCGACAGCGCGAACGAGTCCGAGGCGCTCGGGATCATGGGCGAAGTGGCGGGGCGTACCTGCGTCATCATCGACGACATGATCGACACGGCGGGAACGATCTGTTCGGCGACCGAGACCCTCATCGCCCAAGGCGCTGCTGATGTCATGTGCGCCAGCACACACGGGGTCTTCTCGGGGCCGGCCGTCGATCGCCTCAAGAACTCGAAGCTGAGCCAGATCATCGTCACCAACACCGTGCCGATTCCAAGCTCGAAGCAGTTCGACAAACTGGTCGTGCTGAGCGTGGCCGGCGTGTTCGCCGATGCCCTCGAGTCAGTCTTCGAGGACGCCTCAGTGTCGGAGATCTTCGACGGACAGAACCTCTTCTGACACAGCCCCTTCTGAGACCGCCCCTTCTGAAACAGCACAGCCCTGCAGTGTCGATGCGGCCGCCGGGCTGCGCGCCGGAACTCGTAGGCTTACTGGTCGCCTACCGCTCGGGAGCGCCGCAATGGAACAGTTGAAGCTCGCCGCCCAGACTGGTCGAGCCATTGGTTCGGCTTCGTCGCGTCGTCTGCGCGCCGACAACAAGATTCCCGCGGTGATGTACGGCCACGGAACTGATCCTGTGCCGCTCACATTGGATCGCCTGCGCTTCCGTTCAGCACTCAACGCTGCTGGCCCCAACGCGATCATCACGCTCGAAGTCGAGGGCCGCGACTACCTCACGATCGTCAAAGACATGCAGCGCGACTCGATCGCGAATCGTGTGACGCACGTGGACTTTCTGCTTATCTCGCTTGATGAGCGCCTTGTGGTCGATGTGCCGGTGCACATCGTGGGCGAGGCCGTCGTAGCCGGACGCCAGGGCGCCGTGGTGCAGCAGCAGCTGATGTCGCTGACGGTCGAGTCACCCGCAGGCGTCATTCCGCCGACATTCGAAGTGGACGTGTCGGAGCTGTCGTTGGACAATCCGATCCGCGTCAGCGATCTCCCCTTGCCCGAGGGCATGGTGAGCCAAGTCGACATCGACACGCTCGTGGTGATAGCCCAGCGGTCGCGCGCGGCCATCGCCGCTGGACTGGACGACGACGACGAAGAGGATCTCGGCGAAGACGACGACGCGCTCGACGACGAGGACTGACCTTCAAAGTGTCCGTGTTCCGCCGGGCGGCCGCGCGGCGGGGAACAGCCGCCGACTGGCTCGTCGTAGGCCTCGGAAATCCACCGGAGAAATACGCCGGATCGCGCCACAACGTGGGAGCCGAGGCAGTAGAGCGCTGGGCAACCGAGCTCGGGTGCGAGATGAAGGCCCAGCGACCCGAACAGGCACGCGCCGCAGTGGCATCGCACGCCAACCAGTTGATCGCGTTGGCGTGCCCGACGACGTTCATGAATCAGAGCGGACAGAGCGTGAGCCCGCTGGTGAAGCGCTACGGCATCACAGAAGCGGCGCGGGTCGTGATCGTGCACGACGAACTCGATCTTTCCCCGGGGCGAGTGAAGGTCAAGGTCGGTGGAGGCATCGCAGGTCACAACGGCTTGGCCTCGGTTGCAAACCATCTTGGGTCACGCGACTTTGTGCGGATTCGGGTGGGCATCGGCAAGCCGCCGCACCCCGACGCCGGCAAGAAATGGGTCCTGCAACAGCCGGGCCGTCGCGAACGTGAGATGCTCGACGACGCTGTGAGCACCGCGGTGTCCGCGCTCGAGCTTCTGGTGAACGAGGGCGCGCAAGCGGCCATGAACAGCGTGAATTCCCTTCCGCGGCCCGGCCGCGAGGACGCTGTGTAGTGAGAGTGGTGAAATGAGCGTCTCCGAAGCCGCACGCGTGCCGGCGCTGCGTAACGACGATCCGGCGCGGCGGTCTCCGCTGCGATCACTCACCCGACGCCTCGCTGACGATCCCGGTTTCGTCTCGATGCTGGGTCCCACGTCGGGATCGATCGCGATCGCCGATTCGGCTCGTCCGTTTGTTGCCGCAGGGCTGGCGACGCTCGGCCGTCGCTCGCCGATCCTGGTCGTGACCGCGACCGCAAGTGAAGCCGAACGCTGGGCCGACGACCTCGGGACATGGCTGGGTCATTCTGGGGTCTCGTTGTTCGCTGCCTGGGAGACCTTGCCCTTCGAGAGGGTCAGTCCTGCCACCGAGACGATGGGTCGGCGTCTCGCCGTGCTGTCCGCCGTGCGATCCGGGGCTGACGGCGGGGCAGATGGTCCAGCGCCGCCCGAAATCATCGTGGCGCCGATCCGAGCCTTGCTCCAGCGTCTGGGGTCCGATGCTCTCGCAGACGATGGAGCGCCATCACTGCGCATCGCCCTCGGCGACCGTCTCGACTCGGGCGAACTGGTGTCCCAGCTCGTGAGCTGGGGCTACCGCCGAGAGCATCAAGTGGAGCATCGCGGTGAAGTCGCGGTGCGCGGCGGCATCGTCGACGTGTTCTGTCCGACGGCCGCCGCACCGTCGCGTGTCGATCTGTGGGGCGACGAAGTCGACCGACTGACCGAGTTCTCAGTCACCGACCAACGCTCGGTCGCAGATCTCGCCGAAATCCGTGTGTTTCCGGCACGTGAACTACGTCCCGATGTCGGCATGCGTGAACGCGCTGCGGGCCTGGCGAAGACCGAGCCGTGGTGCCGCGAGCACATGGAACGCATTGCCAGCGGTGAATTGTTCGACGGCATGGAGTCGTGGCTGCCGTGGCTTATGGCAGATGACGCTGTACTGCCCGACCTGCTCGGACCCACCGCGTTGGTGCTGCTCGTGGAGCCGCGACGTCTCGCAGACCGGGCCGCGGACATAGAGGCTGAGACCGACGATCTCACCCGCTCGCTGGCGGTGACGTGGGGCCTGGATGTGCGCGCTGTGCCCGAGGGCGCCGAAGGCAGCGATCGCAACGATGGCAGCGGGGCTTCCGACGACATCGCAGCGCGCTTTCCGCGGCTCCACGTCCGCTTCGATCGACTGTTGGCCAAGTGCCGAGCAGCGGTGTGGTCGGTGCATTCCACCGCCGCGCCGACCGCAGATGGCTCCGAAGGCCCGCACATCGCCACCGTGTCATGGGCGCCGGTAGCGGGCGACCCGTCGCGCTTGATCGGCCAGTTGCGCGACCTGGCGGGCGGTGCCGCGGCGTCACGCTCTCAGGCATCCAACGCGAGACATTCCGCGACCCCGCCGGTCGTCGTCGTGGCCGCAGAAGGCGTCGGTTCGGCGACCCGGCTTGCCGACACGCTTGGGGCTGAAGGCGTGCCGTTGCGCCTGCACCGCGACGCCACGTCGTTCAAGCCGACGCCGGGCGGTCACGTCGTGGTGGCACCGCTCGAACGGGGCTTCATCGCACTCGCTGCGGGGGTTGCAGTGCTGCCCGAAAGCGAGCTGACCGGCCGTCGCCGTGTCCACCGCGCAGCACGTCGTCGTGGCGGCGTCGCACCGTCGTTCGAAGACCTCGGCGCAGGCGATTACGTCGTGCATTACCACCACGGCATCGCGCGCTATGCGGGATTGGTGCGTCGCTCGTTCGGTGACGACGAACGTGACTATCTCGAACTCGAATTCCGGGGAACCGACCGGCTGTACCTGCCGACCGAGCAGATCGATTTCATCCGCCCCTACATCGGAGGAGAGATTCCCCGCCTCAGCCGGATGGGCGGCAGTGATTTCCAACGCCAGAAGGCCAAAGTGCGCGCCGCGGTGGCCGAGATCGCCCAAGAGCTCGTGGTGCTCTACCAGCGTCGCATCACCACGGCGGGCATCCCGTTCGAGCCAGATGGTCTGGGCATGGCCGAGTTGGCCGAGAGCTTCGCCTATACCCCGACGCCCGACCAGCGTCAGGCGATCGACGACGTTCTGGCCGACATGGCCGCACCGATTCCGATGGACCGGCTCGTGTGCGGCGATGTCGGTTTCGGCAAGACCGAAGTGGCCGTGCGAGCGGCTTTCTGCGCTGTCAGCGGCGGCAAACAGGCCGCAGTGCTCGTGCCGACGACATTGCTCGCTCAGCAGCACCATCAGACCTTCGCGGAGAGATTCGTCGATCAACCTGTGCGCGTCGAAGTGCTCAGCCGCTTCCTGACCTCGTCCGAACAGCGGGCTGTCATCGCCGGCTTGGCTGACGGGACCGTCGATGTGGTGATCGGGACGCACCGGCTGCTGTCCGGCGACGTTGTCTTTCGTGACCTCGGCCTACTGGTTGTGGATGAGGAGCAGCGATTCGGCGTCAGCCACAAAGAGGCGATT
The DNA here is from genome assembly GCA_965226645.1 of Candidatus Poriferisodalis sp. Lineage (GTDB taxonomy): Bacteria > Actinomycetota > Acidimicrobiia > Acidimicrobiales > Poriferisodalaceae > Poriferisodalis. Next base: position 96,936 of record CBDDDL010000002.1, on the reverse strand, counting down.
AAACACCTGCGTGCCGAGGTCGACGTCCTCACGCTGACGGCCACCCCCATTCCGCGAACCCTTGAGATGACGCTGGTGGGCATCCGCGACCTCTCGCTGCTGCAAACGCCGCCTGCAGAACGACAGCCGATCCTCACGCACGTCGGCCCGTACGACGAGCGGGCCGTCAGCGAGGCCATCCGGCGTGAGCTCCTGCGCGAAGGACAGGTCTTCTTCGTGCACAACCGTGTTGCTGACATCGAGTTGGTGGCGGCGGGCTTGCGAGAGATGGTGCCTGAGGCGCGCATCGCCGTCGCCCACGGCCAGATGGACGAGGGCACTCTCGAGCAGGTTGTGATCGACTTCTGGCAGGGCGTCTATGACGTCTTGGTGTGCACCACAATCATCGAGTCCGGCATCGACATGCCCAGTGTCAACACCCTCGTCGTTGACCGCGCCGACCTGTTGGGGCTGGGCCAGCTGCACCAAATCCGAGGGCGGGTGGGCCGCTCAGGTCAGCGGGCGTACGCCTATCTCTTCCATCCCGATGGTCGCGTGCTCACTGAGGAGGCCTACGAGCGCCTTCGCACCATCAGCGAATCAACTGAGCTGGGATCGGGCTATCGCATCGCCATGCGCGACCTGCAGTTGCGAGGCGCAGGGAACCTGCTCAGCGGCGTGCAGACGGGCCACATTGCCGCCGTTGGCTACGACCTGTATTGCGAGCTGGTCAGCGAGGCCGTCGCCGAGCTCAGCGGTGAGATACCCGAGCCACCGGCCGAGGTTGTCATCGACTTGCCGCTCGCAGCGCATCTGCCTGAGGGCTACGTGGGCGATCCGGCCGGTCGGCTCGAGGCATACCGCCGCCTCGGCGCCGTCACCGATCTTGTTGAGGTAGCTGACATCGAAGGGGAGTGGATCGATCGGTACGGACCCGTGCCTGAGCCTGCGCAGACCCTGCTGCACATCGCCTTGCTTCGCACCGAGTGTCACCGACTGGGCATCGAGACCGTGGCATTCGTTCGCGCACCCAGCGGCGGCGGGCGCATCCGCTTGGCACCCGTCGAGCTCACTGCGAGCGAGGAATTGCGAATGCGGCGTATTTGCGACGGCACGCCGTTCAACGCTGCCCGCTACAAGGCCGACACTTCCGAAATGCATCTGTCGATGCGAACGCTGCAGACTGCCGCTGTCGGGCACCTCTTTTCGTTCTGCCGCCAGCTGCGCCCGCCGCCCGACTGACAAACCGCGCTTTGCGCCCAACAACTGGCCCGCGTCAAGGGCGGGGTGTGACAGTCATGATGGGAGGGTCAGCGGTCGGGCCTGGGTTTGACTCGGGGTGTGGCGGGCTTGGTGCCTTGTTCGTGATCTGTCGGGTTGGTGTCCCGGCTGCTGGCGCGCACCGACCGGTCGGGCGGGCGTGACCTCATAGGAGCCTTGGAGACCACCGTGGCTGTCCTGTTTGGCGTCCCGGCCGGCGGTGCCTAGCTCACTGCTGGCAAGAAAGGCAGGGTTCGTCATGGCTGATGAGGCAGTCGGCGTCTACGGGGGCGTCGACACGCACAACGAGGTCCACGTCGCTGCGGCGGCCGACCAGGCGGGCCGGGTGCTCGGCGCGGAGTCGTTCGGGGCGGACCCGGCGGGGTATCGCCGGCTCGCAGAGTGGCTGGGGTCGTTCGGGCCTGTGGTGCGCGTCGGCGTGGAGGGCGCCGGCTCTTGAGTGTGTGGGGGTTGCCGCGTCCGCGCCTCCTGATCGGCGATGGGGCGGGGCTGACGCGCCACCTGGCCGGCTCGGGCGTCGAGGCGGTCGAGGTGAACCGGGCGAACCGTCAGATGCGTCGCCGCCGCGGCAAGTCCGACGCCGTCGACGCCGAGGCCGCGGCACGCGCCGCGCCTCGGCGCGGGCGCGGCGGCGACGAGCGCTCGCCGGCGAGGCGGCCACGGCTCCCAAGGGCAGCGACGGGATCGTGGAGTCGATCCGGGCGATCCGGGTCGTGTTGTGCTCGACGCGTGCGCATCGCACCCGCGTCTCCAATCAGATCCGCGATCTCGTCGTCACCGCTCCCGACCCAAAGACGGCCACGCCCAAGTCGCCGAGACTGACCGCTCCCGACCGGCTGCGCTCGCGCCCCCGAGCCGCTCACGACTGCGCAGCGGGCGGCCCGGTGCGCCCGGTTCGGTCCCGGCGATCCCGCCGAGGCGGCAAAGATCGCGTTGCGCACCCTGGCCCGCCAATACCACCCTCGACCCCTCGACGGCGACCTCGCCGAGCTGCGCCGCCATCTCGACGATCTCACCAGCACCGCCGACCCGGCGCTGCGAGCCGCCAAAGGCATCGGCGCCGACACGGCTTCGATCCTGCTCATCGCAGCCGGCGACAACCCCGCCCGGCTCAGGGGCGAAGCGTCGTTCGCAGCTCTGTGCGGCGCGTCGCCCGTCGAGGCGTCAACAGCCAAGACCACCCGGCATCGCCTCAACCCCGGCGGGAACCGCCAGGCCAACCACGCCCTGCGGCGAATCGCCATGGTCCGCCTCGCCTCCTGCCCCCGAACACGCGCCTACGCCGCCCGCCGCCAAACAGAAGACAAATCACGCCGCGAGATCATCCGATGCCTCAAGCGCTACATCGCCCGAGAAGTCTTCGCCCTGCTCGCCGACCCCCACCAGGCCACCCACACAGACGACCCCAGGCGAGCTGCGACACCGACGACAACCAGCAGGCCTCAGCCTCGCCCACGCCGCCCACCAGCTCAACACCTGGCCCGCAACCATCTCGGTGATCGAACGCGGCAAAGCACCCCACCACGCCCTCGCGCCCGCCTACCGCGACTGGCTCAACACACTCCAACCCGCCGCTTGACGAACCATAGGAGCATCATCGAGGTGGCGGCGAGGACATACCCTGCCCTGCGTGTCTATGTCAATGCCGCCATTCTCCGACGCCGCTGCTACAGCGGTGCCACAGCCGAAGGCGGTTGCGACTGCCCGATCTCGAGGACTGCCTCGACGCGTGCGCTGGGCGCTCGCTGCGCTCGCCGTCGCGGTTCTCGCCGTCGGCGCGGCAGCGTGCGCGGCCGACGACGGTGACGACGACGGTGACGACGGCAGCGGCAGCGAGATCTCAGCTGCCACGGAGCCCGACCGCGACGAAGTCATTGTTGCGGCCGACACCGACGAAGACGGCGTCGTGACACGTGATGCATTCGAAGAGTCCGCCGAGGAAGCCGCGGTGCGGACGCTGCTCGATGACGGCACGGCCGTCGCGGCGACCTTTCCCGGCGGTCAGCTGACCATCGAGCAAGTTCTTGCGAGCATCGCCGAATCGCCCCCTGGGCTGATGGATGATCCGAACGAACCGACCCGAGACCAGTTCGTCTCCCGGCTGACCTCGATGCTGCAGCTTCGGCTGGTGGCGGTTGCGCTGACCGATCTGGGCTTCCCGGTCGATGTGTCGGCTTCGGACGCTGACATCAACACGATGGCACAGGCGCACATTCAGGGACCGTTCGAAGCCGTCGCTCAGGAGCGCAGCATCTCCGAGGATCCTTCCATTGAGAGACTTGCCACGCCCCACTGCGTCAGCGCGCTGGTGCTCGAGAGCGAAGAAGACGCGCTGGCCGCCGCTGACCGAGTGCGGGGCGGCGAGCCGCTTGCCGAGGTCGCCGCGGAGGTGAATCCCCAGGGTCTCACTGAGCCGAACGGTGTCATCGGATGCGATTTGCCGCTTGACAAGTTCGGCACCGGAGAGCTCCCGTTGATCCTGATCGATCTGCCGGTCGGCGAGTTTTCCGAGCCTGTCCTGCTGCCGTCGGGGGTCAGCCCCACTGGCGAGTTGTGGATCGTCCTGCACCTCGACGATCTCTTGACGGACCAGACCGACGTGGCGTCCATCGGTCCATTCGCACCGCGCGTGCTCAGCAACTTCATGATCACCTACGAGGTAGATGTGGCACCAGCACTCGGGACGTGGACTCAATCGAGCCTCAGCGTGGCTCTGCCCCAGCCGGGATCTTGATGGCCGTGTCCCGGATCGGGACTTCGTCACCCGACCTCGAGGCCCCGGACCTGGGCGCGCGGATCCTGGGTGAGCGAATGGTGGCACTGCACTCGGTCATCGAGCGGCTTCGACGCGACTGCCCGTGGGACCGCGCCCAGACGCACACGTCGCTGGCGCCGTACGCCCTCGACGAGGCCGCCGAGCTCGCCGAGGCACTCCAAGCAGCAGATCGTGCGCTCGCCGGCGACGATGCCGACCATGACGCAGCGACTGCGGTAGAGGACCTCGTTGGTGAACTGGGCGATGTCCTGCTGCAAGTGCTGATGAATGCAGCGATAGGTGAGCAGACCGGCACGTTCACGCTTGTCGAAGTGCTCGAGACCGTCGAAGCCAAGATGCTGCGTCGCCATCCGCACGTTTTTGAACGTGCTCCCGGTTCGCCCGAGCCGTCTGAGGGCGAGCTGTCGAAACAGTGGGATTCGATCAAGGCCGCCGAGCGCAAGGCGCGCGCAGAGCGCATCGCCGCTCGCGCAGCGCGAACCGGGTAACCGTCGAGACAGGGCTTCGGTACTGTGGCATTGCGTGAGACCCCCGACGGGCAACGCAACGCACATCACCCAGGTGACAGGCCGCGAGGTGCTCGATTCGCGCGGCAACCCGACAGTGGAAGCCGAGGTACGCACAGTAGGCGGCTCGGTTGGTCGGGCCATCGTGCCCTCAGGAGCTTCAACGGGCCAGTTTGAGGCCACAGAACTGCGTGACGGCGGCACCCGTTACGGCGGCAAGGGTGTCAGCGCGGCTGTAGCCCACGTGAACGGTGAGATAGCGGATGCGATCGTCGGCTACGACTCGTTCGCTCAGCGCCTCGTCGATCGCACGCTGATCGAGCTCGATGCAACCATGAACAAGAGCCGGCTCGGCGCGAACGCCGTGCTCGCGGTGTCCCTCGCTGCTGCGCACGCCGCTGCGGGCACGACGGGAGTGCCGCTGTATCGGCATGTCGGCGGGTCGAACGCTCATGTGCTGCCGACGCCGATGATGAACGTCATCAACGGCGGCGAGCACGCCGACAACAACGTCGACCTGCAGGAGTTCATGATCGTGCCCGTCGGCGCCGCTTCCTTCTCCGAGGCGCTGCGCTGGGGAACCGAGACGTACCACGCGCTGCGCGGGGTCCTGAGTGCTCGGGGCTTGTCGACTGCAGTAGGTGACGAGGGAGGATTCGCTCCCGACCTGGATTCGAACGAAGCGGCCTTGAGCCTTCTGGTCGAGGCGATCTCGGTCGCGGGATTCGAGCCCGGTGTCGACATGGCACTGGCGCTCGACATCGCGTCGACGGAGTTCTTCGCCGACGGCATCTACACATTGGCGAGCGAGGGCCGACGGCTTGATGCCGGCGAGTTCGCCGCCTACGTCGCCGACTTGTGCGATCGCTACCCGATCTGCTCGGTCGAGGACGGCATGGCCGAAGACGATTGGGACGGCTGGTCGCGATTGGGCGAGCTGACGGGCGACCGAATTCAGCTGGTCGGTGATGACCTGTTCGTTACCAACATCGAACGATTGGGGCGCGGAATTGCCGAAGGCGTTGCCAACAGCGTGCTCGTCAAGGTCAACCAGATTGGCAGCCTCAGCGAGACACTTGACACGGTCGAGATGGCCGCGCGAGCGGGCTACACGGCGGTGATGTCGCATCGCTCGGGCGAGACCGAGGACACGACCATCGCAGACCTCGCCGTCGCCACGAATTGCGGCCAGATCAAGACGGGCGCTCCCGCGCGCTCGGACCGCGTCGCCAAGTACAACCAGTTGCTGCGCATCGAGGAGGAGTTGGGTGAAACTGCCGCTTACCGGGGCGGCGGTGCGTTACTACGTGGCACGAGTCTCGGCGGTATTGGGTTCGTCGGCGCAGGCCTCGGCGCGCCGAAATGAACGCTGAGGGGCCCACGCCGATTCGCACAGGGTTGGCGCGCCCTCGGGCGATGGCCGTGGTCGCCGGGATGATCGTGGCGCTTGCAGCTGTGGGTCTGCTCGCTGTGCTGCTGTTCCCGTGGCAGAACCTGTCCAGCCAGCGTCGCAGCATCGATCACGCCACCGAGACACTGGCGCGGCTGCAGGCAGAGACCAGCCACCTCGAACAGCGAGTCGCAGAAGCCAAAGATCCGATCGTCGTTGAGCGGATAGCGCGCGAACAGCTGTCTTTGGTGCGCGACGGCGACACGCTGTATCGACTGAACGTGGACCCAGCCGATGCAGTGAGTCTGCCGCCCGCGTGGCCGCTGCCGGGGGTAGCGCACCTGCTGGGGGGCTCTGGTCCCTAGTCGGTCATGATGCGCATCGCGCGGCCGATGATCGTGTCGCGGTACAGCTCCGGGTCGACACCGCGCTGCTCGAGCGAGAGGCGGATGGTGCCGACGGCGGCTGCCGCCCGGATACGCCCGTCGGCGTCGGGAGACGGTCCCACGAGCCACGCGAAGAGTTCACCTGCCTGTGATCGGAGACGTTGTCCCATCGTGCTCTGCTGGACGGCGACATCGTCGGCCACCAGCTGGAAGACCTGGATGTCGCGAGCCAGCAAGTCGTAATAGCGGTCGAGGACATCGCGAAATGCGTCAGGGCTGCGGTCCAGTTCGGCGATGCGGGCCAGCACTGTCTCGCCGTCGCGTTCCATCGGGGCGAGGAGGCCGGAAAGAAGGTCGTCTTTGCCGGAGAAGTGGTAATAGAGCGCCGCCGGTGTCAGATTGAGGCCGGAGGTGAGCTGGCGAATCGACGTGCCGCGGTAGCCGTGTTTGGCGAACAGATCCCGCGCTCTTCGCAGGATCTGGTCTCTCGTGTCCGCCGGTGCGCGAGCGTCGCGGGACGGCTGCACGTTGGGCTGTGCCGCCGGAGCATCACCCTGAGGGCGCTCCGGCCCCGATTGGTTCTCCGCGACGGCCTCCTGCTCGGCCACGGCGCCAACCTACTGCTGTCGCACATGCGGGGATTCCGCCGGCCCATGTTTGTGTCGCGCGCGGCTGCCGCGTAGGGCATGATGGTGCCCGCTCGGCCCCCGGGGTCGGCGTGACATGCTCGGCCGTCGGCCGACGGGAGACATGCTCGGCCGTTCGGCCGACGAACAAAGAGGGGTCACTGTGGAGATCAGCGTCACTGTCAACGGCGAGACCCGCACTGGCGAGGTCGAGCCGCGCACGCTGCTTGTGTACTGGCTGCGGGACGACCTGCGGCTGACGGGGACGAACGTGGGCTGCGACACGTCCTCATGCGGTGCTTGCACGGTGCACGTGAACGGCGAATCAGTGAAGTCGTGCACGATGCTCGCGGTGCAAGCTGACGGCGAAGACATCCTGACCATCGAGGGCTTGGCGCCGTCGGAGGACGAGATGCATCCAATGCAGGAGGCGTTTCGGGCGAACCATGGCTTGCAGTGCGGCTATTGCACGCCTGGGATGGTCATGGCTGCGGTTTCGCTGCTCGAGGAGAATCCCAGCCCGACCGAACGCGAAGTTCGATTGGGCCTCGAAGGCAACCTGTGCCGTTGCACGGGCTACCACAACATCGTCAAGTCGGTGCTGGCCTGCGCTGGCCAGGCATCGGACTGAGGGGGACGCAGAGATGATTCCAGCAGCATTCGACTACGTGCGGGCCGGTTCCGCAGATGAAGCAATTGCCCTTCTGGGCGAGCACGGCGACGAGGCCAAACTGCTCGCCGGCGGCCATTCCCTCTTGCCGATGATGAAGCTGCGCTTGGCGGTGCCCAGCGTGCTCATCGACATCGGCCGGGTGACCGACCTCAGCTATGTGAACGACGGCGGCGACCACATCGCCATCGGGGCGCTGACCCGCCACCGGGCCCTCGAAACCAGCGAGCTGCTGGCGGCCGAGTGCCCGATCCTGGCGCACGTCGCTGGAGAGGTCGGCGACCCGCAGGTCCGTCACCGCGGCACGCTCGGCGGTTCGCTCGCGCATTCCGATCCGGCGTCGGACCTTCCTGCCGCGGTGCTGGCACTAGGCGGCAGGCTGGTCGCGCAAGGCCCCGACGGTTCGCGTGAGATCGCAGCCGGCGACTTCTTCACCGGCTATTTCGAGTCGGCGCTTGCGGACGACGAGATGCTGACCGAGGTGCGGGTGCCCAAGGCACCGGGCGCGGGTTGGAACTATCAAAAGTTCAACCGGCGGGCCCAGGACTGGGCCATCGTCGGTGCGGCAGCTGTGATGGTGAACGGTGGTACAAACGTGGCGCTCGTGAACATGGGCTCAACACCCATTCGAGCTGCCGCCACCGAGGCTGCACTCGCCGCTGGCGCGTCGGCTGCTGAGGCAGCCGAGCAGGCGGCCGCGGGCACAGATGCCCCCACCGACCTCAACGCCACCCCGGACTACCGCAACCACCTCGCTCGGGTGCTGACCCGGCGGGCACTGGAGGCCGCCGGCATCGCCTAGACGCCGAGCGAACCGAGCCGCCGTTCTTGGGCGGCAGTTGCTTGACCGGCAGTTCCAATCGATCGCAGTCGCCGCAACGCCATGCGCGCTGCGGCGACTGTCGCGTTCGGGCTCAGTCGCAGTTGAGCCCAGGTTCAGTCGAGCAAGCCTGTGGCTTGGCCGCCGTCGATCAACAGGCCGGTGCCGGTGATGAACTTGGCCTGCTCGCTGCACAGGAACGCGACCGCTGTCCCGAAATCGTCGGCGTCGCCGCAAATGCCCATGGGGTTGCTCTTGCCGGCATCTTCCTGGTTCATCATCTTGGACACCCGGTCGGTCCAGTGAGTGCCGGGCTGGGCGGAGTTCACGGTCACGCCGTCGGCCGCCACCTCGCGGGCCGTGATCTTGAGGAAGCTGGTGAGGCCTGCGCGCGCGACCGAGCTAGCGAGCAGGAACGGGATCGGCTGCTTGACGCCAACGCTGGTGATGGCGCACACCCGGCCCCAGCCGCGCTCGCGCATCGGCGGGATGGCTGTGCGGCACATCTCGATCATGGCCTTGCAGTTCATGTCGAAGGCCATCTGGAACGAGTCCATCTCGGTGTTGGAGAACATGCCGGGCGGAGGGCCGCCGGCATTGGTGACCAGGATGTCCACCGAGCCCAGTCCCGCGATGGCCTGCTCGACGAAGCCGCGGCCGCTTGCGGGGTCGCTCATGTCGGCAGTGATGGTGAGCACATCTGCGTCGATTTGCGCCGCCGCCGCAGCCAGCCGCTGCGGGTCGCGGCCGCAGATGGCCACGCGGACGCCGTCAGCCGCCAGTGCCTTCGCCGCTCCGAGCCCCAGCCCTGCTGATCCCGCGGCGACTGCCGCTGTGCGTCCTGCGATTCCTAGGTCCATTGCCGTCTCCCTTGTCTGGCCGCCGAAGGGACCTCCTCGCCGAGTGTCCCTAGTGGCTCTTGCGCCGCCCGGAACCGTAGCCAAAACCGGCCGTCGGGGTTCGCGCTGCGAGCCGCCGACGCGAAAGCAACGGCCTAGCATCGGGAGGGTGGCGGCGACGGATGCCGAGATGTCGCACGACGAGATCGTGGCCAAGATGACCGGCGGCATGACGCGGCCGGACTTGGCTTCCTTCGAAGGTTCGCAGCGGTTGCGGCCCGATGGCCGGCCGACGCCCGCGTTCCGAGCACAGCTGCGTCGGATTCCCAACGCGATCAACGCACTCGAAGTCATCGCGACGCTGACTGCACCGGTTGTGATCATCGTTGCAGTGATCGCCATCGATCACCCGCTCGCGGTCATTGCTGCCGTGCCGATCATCGGCACATTGCAGCTGCGGATGTTCATCCTTCACCACGAAGCGTCGCACAGGCTGCTGTTCTCGAACCGCTGGCTGAACGATCGCATCGGTATCAACCTCGTGGGCTGGTTCCCGTTCGGCACCGGCGCGCATCATTACCGCCGGGGCCATACCATCCACCACCGGGACGAATTCGGCCCCCGCGAGCCGGATTTCCTCTTGTATTCGTTCTACCCAATTGCGTGGCCGTCGCTTCGCCGGAAATTTGCACGCGATGTACTCGGCGTGTCGGCGTGGCGCATCGTCAAGCCCCGGTTCACCGGCTTGGCCAAGATCAAGTTCCTGCCGCTCAGCCTGCGCTTTTTTGCGGGCCAAGCAATGGTGTTCGCTGCGTTCTGGCTGGCGGGGCATCCATGGCTGTACCTGTTCTTGTGGATGGCGCCGTTCTTCACCTGGTACCAGATCATCAACCGCCTACGGGCCATCGCCGAGCACGGCGGCATGACCCGGACATCCGACCGCCGAAACACCACGCACCACATTCGCCAGAGCTGGCTGGCCCGGGTGTTGTTCGTGCCGTATCACGTCGGCTATCACCTGGCGCACCACGTCGATTCCGGCGTGCCGGCGCGCAATCTGCGGCGTCTGAACCAGGCGCTGCTCGAGGACGGATATCTGCCCGCTGAGGCTTCGTGGCCGACCTACCGTTCGCTCTGGCGTGCTCTCGCCTCGGGCACGCCGCACGCCGCGTAATGCCCGCCACATCGTTTTGGCGGCGTCGACACGAGGGTTGAGCCTCTCCGTCGAATACGTTTCGAGGCCATGTCGCAACTGAAGTCAGTGCAGCTCGGATCCAACAGCGGTCTCTTGGTCTCGGAGCTCTGCTTGGGAACCATGAACTTTGGCATTCCCGGTCGGGGCCACCAGGGGGACTGGACCCTCGACGTCGATGCGGCCCGGCCCATCTTCGAAGCGGCCATCGAGCGTGGCCTCTACTACTTCGACTGCGCGGACATCTACGGCGTCGGCGCGTCCGAAGAGGTCGTGGGCCAGCTGCTGCGAGAGCTGTTGCCCCGTGAGAAATACGTGCTGACCACGAAAGTGTCGATGCCCATGGGCCGCAATCCCAATGAGGGCGGGCTGTCGCGCAAGCACATCATGGAGGGTGTTGACAATTCGCTGCGTCGCCTGGGCGTTGACTACGTGGATCAACTGATCATCCACCGCCACCCCCATGGCATCCCCGGAAGCGTCCGGGCGCCGATCACCGAGACGCTCGAGGCGCTGCACGACGTGGTGAAGGCGGGCAAGGCGCTGTACCTGGGCGGCTCCTCGATGTTCGCGTGGCAGTTCGCCGAATTGCAGATGACTGCCGAGATGCGCGGCTGGACCAAGTTCGTGTCGATGCAGAACCACTACAACCTCATCTACCGCGAGGAAGAGCGCGAGATGAACCCCTACTGCGCCCGCACCGGCGTGGCGCTCACCCCGTGGTCGCCGTTGGCGCGGGGCATCCTGACGGGCTCGTATCAGGGCGGCCTCGACGCCGGCACCACCGACCGGTCGCGGGGCCAGGACCGTTCTCGCACCGAGAGCCTGTACCGGGGTGAGCGGGACTTCGACATCGCGGCTCGCGTGTCCGAGGTGGCCAAGCGGCTCGATGTGCACCCCGCCCAAGTGGCGCTGGCGTGGCTGGTGAACAAGCCCGAGATCACCGCCCCTGTCGTGGGCGTGTCGAAGATCAGCCAGCTCGACCAGCTCGCCGAGGCCACGGCCATCGAGCTCAGTCCCGACGACACGGCCTACCTCTCCGAGCTCTACCAGCCCGTCGAGAACCTGCTCACCCTCGGCACCAGCTGAGGTTGCACTCAACGCATAGCGCAGCCGCACCGGCGCCCTTCCGACCGGCCGGCTCGACAGGTCTGTGGCACCCTCGGGATGCGAGGGTCTGTTGCCGATGCTCCTGAACTACTACGCCATCGTCGCCGCAGTCGTCGTGGGGGTCGTTTCGGGCATCCTCGGGGTGCAGTGGATCCGCGCAGGACTCCGCAGCGGCCAGGTTGTTGCTCGTGCTGTAACCGTTGGATTCGTGGGCACGCTCATCTTGAGCGGCGCAGCGCTGTTCATCACCGGACTGGACGGCTTCACGCTTGTCCATGTCACCTATGTCGTGGGGACGGTCGGTGCGCCGATCGCCGGCGGCATCGTGCTGCTGGCTGCCCGCACGCGCCCACGAGCCATCACCGTCGTCTGCGTGATCGTCCTGGTCGCAATTCCGGTCGGCGTCTATGCGACCTATGTCGAGCCCTTCTGGCTACGGGTGGACACTGCGGAGCTCGCGGTCGACGGCGTCGACGAGCGGATCCGGATCGGGGTGCTCGCTGATCTGCAGACCACAGTGGTCGGCGAGTACGAGAACGCGGCAGTCGACCGCCTGCTGGGATTCGAGCCTGACATCGTCGTGATGCCTGGAGACCTGTACCAGTTCGACGATGACCTGTTCGACGAGCGAGCACCGCAATTCACGCAACTGATCCGGCGGATTTTCGACGATGTGCCAAGGGTCTATCTGGTGAGCGGCAACACCGACACCGTCGCGGGTCTCTGGCAGATCACCGAGGGCACCGGCGCCAGAGTGCTCGACAACGAGATCGACACGTTTGTGCTCAATGGCACCACGCTGAGCATCGGCGGGACGACGCTCTTCGGCGATGAGGCATCGGCGCGGCGGATGGCTGAACGACTCGTGGGCGACGAGCATGCCGACGTTCGAATACTGCTCGCCCACAAGCCAGACGCCATTGAGTTACTGCACGCATGGCCGGCCGATCTTCTCATTGCCGGCCATACGCACGGCGGGCAGGTCTCGTTCCCGCTCATTGGCCCGCCATTGACGTTGTCGAGCGTGCCGAGGCACGTCGCCGCAGGCGGGTTGCATGAGCTGGACGGAACACCGATCTATGTGTCAACCGGCGTCGGCCGCGAGCGTGGCAATGCCCCACAGCTCCGATTCGGCGTCCGCCCCACGATCGGGATAATCGACCTCGTGGGAGCCGTCGGAACCAACACGTCGAGTTCCTGAACGACAACAAGTCGCCTGGGGACCGCTGGGCCGCCCTAGCTGCACGATTGTGACCGGATCCAGCTGCCATGGACGCGCTGAGCATCTCAGGCTGCCGGGCCCTGAGCGCAGTGAGGCATAGCGCATGAGCAATAGTCATGGTTTTTCCAGGTTGCGTGAGGAATACTGGCCATACGGCCAGGAGGACTCGAGAAACGACAATGGCTTACTTTGATCTGGGCTCGTACCGGTGGCCGGTGACAACGCAGGATGCAGAAGCCCAGCTCTGGTTCGACCGAGGCATGGCTTGGTGTTATGGCTTCCACCATGAGGAGGCGATCGCCTGCTTCGAGCGTGCTCTCTTGCACGATCGCGACTTTGCAATGGCTCACTGGGGCATCGCATATGCCATCGGGCCGAACTACAACAAGTCGTGGAAAGACTTCGACGAGAATGATCTGCGTACCTCACTGGAACGCGCTCGAGCTGAGGTGGCGACAGCCGGCGATGCCGTAGCAGGCACCAGCGATCTCGAACACGCGCTGATCGGTGCACTGGCGCGTCGCTACCCGTCGGATCCCCAAGTACCCGACGAGGACGACTTCGGGCGATGGAATGACACCTACGCGGACGCGATGCGCGAGGTGTACCGGGTCCACGGCGATGACCTCGATGTCTGCGCGCTCTTCGCCGAGGCGATCATGAACCGGACCCCGTGGGAGCTGTGGGACCTGGATACCGGCGAGCCGGCGGAGGGCGCGGGGACGCTTGAAGCAGTTGACGTGCTCGAATCGGCGTTCGAGACGCTCGACGCCGCGGGCGCCAACAGCCACCTAGGCCTGCTCCACATGTACATCCACCTCATGGAGATGTCGTCGCATCCAGAGCGAGCGTTGTCAGCCGGCGACAGACTGGTCAATCTGGCGCCTGACGCAGGGCACCTAGTCCACATGGCGACCCATATCGACCTGCTGTGCGGCCACTACCACAATGTCGTGGCGCGCAACTCAGCCGCGATCGCCGCTGATCGGAAGTACCTGGACCTCAAGGGTCCCATGAACTTCTATTCGGCCTACCGCTGCCACGACTATCACTTCAAGGTGTACGGGGCGATGCTCGCCGGCCAGTACGGCCCGGCGCTTGAGGCGGCTGAAGAGATGAACCGCACGCTGCCCGAGGAGCTTCTGCGGACAGGCTCGCCGCCGATGGCCGACTGGCTGGAGGGATTCGTGTCGATCAAGCAGCACGTATTCGTACGCTTCGGCAAGTGGCACGAGATCCTCGACCAGCACCTGCCCTTCGACCAGCAGTTCTACTGCGTCACCACGGCGATGATGCGCTACGCACGGACGGTGGCGTATGCCTCGATGAGACAGGTCGATAACGCGCTGGCCGAACGCGAAGCCTTCCTGGCAGCCAAGGCTCAGGTCTTGCCGAGCCGAACGCTGTTCAACAACACCGGTCTGGACATCTTGGCCGTCGCGGAGGCCATGCTGAATGGCGAGATGGAGTACCGGCTCGGCAACTTGGACATCGCCTTCGCCCATCTCCGCCGGGCAGTCGAGCTCGACGACAACTTGCCGTACGACGAGCCCTGGGGCTGGATGCAGCCAACGCGCCATGCGCTAGGCGCGCTGCTGACAGAGCAAGGGCACTTCGAAGAGGCCGAGGTCCTCTACCGAGCTGACCTGGGCTTGGATGACCAGCTGCGCCGCCCCTGCCAGCATCCCGACAACGTCTGGAGCCTGCATGGGCTGCACGAGTGCCTCGTCCGGCGAGGTGACACAGTCGAGGAACCGCTCATTGGCCAACGCCTCAATCTCGCCATCGCCCGGGCCGACGTGCCGATCTCGGCCTCATGCTTCTGCCGGTTGGAGGCCACCGCATCCGCCTGAGGACAACGCCGTGATCGGATCAAACTCTTTGGACTGAGCATCACCGGTCGGTACTTTTCTGCACAGATTTGTACAAGTCGCTGGTAGCTGGTAGTGAGTGCGGTCAGGCCGTTGCTGAGTGCAGGCGCCGACCCGATGCGATGCCGTTGAGAACTCGAGCGACTATGTCGCACAGCGCAGCGGGTTGGTCCTCGTAGTCGTGCCATGTGAAGGACAGAACGTCCCAGCCGGCGGTCGTCAGCCGGTTCCGGCGACGTCGGTCATTCACGAACGAGTCTCGGTTGTGGCGCCACCGGATGCTGTCCAGCTCGATGCCCAAACGGTGGGCCGGATACGCCAAGTCGACCTGAGCGACGAAGTCTCCATCGGCAGTGTGCACCCGGTGCTCCAGAACCGGTTTCGGCAGGCCGGACTCGCAAAGCAAGTCACATACCCAGCGACTCCAGTCGCTCAACGGAACCCCTTCGTCGTCAGCGCGCTCGTCGAGCACTGCCCGGAGCCGGAGCGTGCCGTTTCTGCCGTTGCGCGCATGGGCATCCAGAACGTCGTACAAGTCCTGGTAACGCAGGCGGTCGTCACGCAAGACGGCATCAATGGCCCGTTCGAGTCGCGGGCGGCGCCGACTCGGCGTTGTATCTGTTGCGGACTCATGCCGGCCGACCGAGCTTGGATGCGTGACACGAGCCCGTGCTGTCGACGCATGAGCGCTTCGAGGCGCGCCTCGTTGATCGATGTCTTGCTGCCAGCCGGCGCCTGTTCGACTGCTCTCGCGTGCACCATCTCAAGTTCATGATTCACGGAAATGCATTGAACCAAAATGAAATCTGGCAATCGACTTGATTTCGTTCCGGTCGCTCGTGATATCTGTGCAGATTTGTTCGCTGAGCGAGTATTTCTGCACAGATATCACAAGGAAAGCCTGGTTGCGGCCACTAGCTGGCCTGCGCGATCCGCTTGACCGCACCCGCGTCAATGCCAGGCCGTAGCCTTGGCCATCGTGTTTCAGGTGCCCGGTAATCCTGCCGCGGTTTCGGCGGCATTGTCCGAACATGGGTACCTGCCCGACGAGGGACTGTCGACGGTGGTGTACCTGTCGATGACGATGGGACGGCCGCTGTTCCTCGAAGGCGACGCCGGAGTCGGCAAGACCGAGCTGGCCAAGGTGCTGGCCGCCTGGACGGGCGGGGAGTTCATCCGGCTGCAGTGCTACGAGGGAATCGACGCCGCCCAAGCGCTGTACGAGTGGGACTACACCCGCCAGCTGCTGCACCTGCGCACCGCCGAAGCGGCCGGTCGAGCGTCGGCTGATGCCGAGGCGATCGAGGACGAGCTGTACTCCGAACGCTTTCTGATCCGCCGCCCGCTGTTGCAGGCCATCGACCACGACGACGCCACACCGGCGGTGTTGCTGATCGACGAAGTCGACCGAGCCGACGACGAGTTCGAGGCGTTCTTGCTGGAAGTGCTGTCTGACTTCACCGTCACCGTGCCCGAGCTGGGCACCATCACCGCTGCGCGCCCGCCGCTCGTGGTGGTCACCTCGAATCGCACCCGCGACGTTCACGACGCCCTCAAGCGACGGTGCCTGTACCACTGGGTGGCGCACCCGTCTTTGGAGCGCGAGGTCGAGATCGTCAAGCTCAAGCTGCCCGACGTGGACGGCACGCTCGCCCGGCAGGTCGCGTCGGCCGTGTCTGCGATGCGGGAGATGCGGCTCTACAAGCCGCCCGGCGTTGCCGAGACCATCGACTGGGCCACCGCGCTGGGCCGTTTGGGCGCATCCGCGCTAGACCCGCCGATGCTCGAAGCGACGCTCGGAACGGTGCTCAAATACCGCGAGGACCAGCAACGGGTCACCTCGGTGGGCATGGAGATGATCATGGCCGCCGTCGCCGAGGCCTGAGCAGGCCGAGGCCTGGCGCGGACGAGAAGCAGTACGGACGGAACATGGCGGCCGCTGGGAGTACGGGAATCGCGGGACCGTCGCCGCCTCGGGCGACGAACGGTTTCGACGAGCCGCCTAACGGGACAGTAAACGAGCCCGAACGGCTGGCATCCGCGTTCAGCGCCATCTTGCGAGGCGCCGGTCTCGTCATCACGATCCGTCGGGTGATGGCCTTCACCGAGGCACTTCGGCTGCTCGGCGCAGAACGGCGCGACAGCGTCTACTGGGCGGGACGAGCGACGTTGGTCGGCAGTCCCGCAGACATTGTCCTGTACGACCGGGCCTTCGCTGTGTTCTGGGAGGGCCGCGCGCCAAGCGGCATCTTTGTCGAGCTGCCTCCCATCTCGGTAACGCTTGCCACCGATACCGACGACGAGGGTGCCGCCCCGCCAGCGGACGACGACGGCGAACCCGACACAGGACCGACGCTGCGAGTTCGCTACAGCGACACTGAGACGCTGCGCCACAAGGACTTCGCCGACTGCAGCGACGCCGAGCTGACGGAACTCCATTCGTTGATGAGCAAGCTTCGATTCCATGCGGTGACGCGCCGCTCGCGCCGAGCCGTGAGGGCCAAGCGGTTTACCCGTCGACCCGACTTGCGCCGCACCATTCGCCGTGCCTTGCGCACCGGAGGCGAGGCGATCCATCGCGAGTTCCTCACTGGGGACCGCAAGCCGCGGCGGGTCGTGCTGCTGCTCGACGTTTCGGGCTCGATGGAGCCGTACGCCAGAGCGCTCGTACGCTTCGCTCATGCAGCGGTGGTGGGCCGGACCCGGGTCGAGGCATTTACTATCGGCACCCGCCTGACGAGGGTGACCCGTGAGCTGTCGTCGCGTGATGCCGACGCGGGCCTGCGAGATGCGGCGGCATCGGTGCAGGACTGGTCGGGTGGCACTCGGCTGGGAGAGACGCTTCACGAGTTCAACGACAAGTGGGGCGTGCGGGGCCACGCCCGCGGCGCGATTGTGGTGGTTGTCTCGGATGGCTGGGACCGCGGCACTCCTGACGAACTCGAAGAGCAGATGGCCCGCCTGCATCGGGTCACCCACCGGTTGGTGTGGGTGAATCCGCTGAAGCACACACCCGGTTACGCGCCGCTGGCGCGGGGCATGGCCGCGGCGTTGCCGCACGTCGACGACTTCATCGAAGGTCACTCGTTCGACTCGCTCGAACAGCTGGCCGCGACGATCGCAGCATGAAAGCGATCCTGGCAACTCGAGCGCCCGTGACGCGAAGCATCACCAGGCAGCGAGACTGATCACATGGACGAGATCTTGGACGACATCGACCGGTGGCGTGCCGCGGGCCAGCGAGTGGCGGTGGCCAGAGTGGTGGACATCGAAGGCTCTGGTCCACGCGACCCAGGGGCGGCGATGGCAGTCAACGAGGACGGCGAAGTTGCTGGCTCGGTCTCGGGCGGCTGTGTCGAAGGCGCTGTCGTGGGCGAGGCATTGGCGCTGCTCGGGGGCAGCCGCGGCGCTGGCATCACGACATTCGGCTACAGCGACGACGAGGCGTTTTCCGTCGGGCTCACATGCGGCGGCACCATCCACCTGTTCGTGGAGGAACTCAGCTGGTGACCTGCCTTTACGAGGTGTTCCGCGACGCCATCCGAGCCGAGGAACCGGTGGCTCTGGCGACGGTCATCGAAGGTCCCGATGCCGGAGCAAAGCTCTTGGTTCGACCCGATGGACCCACGCTGGGCAGCCTCGGCGACGCCGACCTCGATCGAGTCGTTGAACGCGACGCCCTCGGGATGCTCGACGCCGGCATCAGCGAAGTCCGCCACTACGGCCAACACGGCGAGGCCCGCCAAATGGATCTCAGTGTGTTCGTGGAGTGTCACGCCCGGCGACCGCACATGGTCATCTTCGGCGCTGTCGACTTCACCCGTGCACTCGCCTCCCAGGCCAAGCTGCTCGGCTACCGCGTCACGGTGTGCGATGCGCGCGAGGTGTTCGCGACCAGGCGCAGGTTCCCGATGGCCGACGAGGTGGTCGTGGACTGGCCGAACCGCCTGCTCGACCGCATCGGCGACGACCTGGGCCCCAGAGACGCCGTGTGTGTGCTCACCCACGACCACAAGTTCGACGTTCCCGCCATCGTCGGTGCCCTGCCGACACGCGTGGGTTTCCTGGGCGCCATGGGCTCGCGCACAACACACGAGAAGCGATCCGAACGCCTACGCGAAGCCGGCGTCACCGATGCCGAACTTGCCCGTGTCGCCGCCCCCATCGGCCTCGACATCGGCGGACGAACCCCCGAGGAAACCGCCGTATCGATCGTGGCCGAGATCATCGCAGCCCGAACCGGCCGCAAAGCCCCCCGCCTCAGCCAAGGCCAAGGCCGCATCCACTAACCCCCACGTCCCAAAGTCCCAACCCGGGCCCAGCCTCGTGTCACGGCGGACGGGTAGCTTCGGCGCGATGGACTTCACAACGAACGAGGACCACGAGGCGATCCGCGAAGGCGTTCGACGGGTCTGCGCCGACTTCCCCGACGAGTATTGGCGCGACCGCGACGAGAACCACGAATTCCCTTGGGACTTCTACAACGCGATGGCCGAAGGCGGTTGGGTCGGAATTGCAATTCCCGAAGAGTTCGGAGGCGGCGGGCAGGGCATTACCGAGGCCTCCATCGTGCTCGAGGAGGTGGCTGCCAGCGGTGCTGCCATGAACGGCTGCTCGGCGCTGCACCTGTCCATTTTCGGCATGGAACCGGTTCGGAAATACGGCTCGGACCAGCTGGTTAAAGAGTTCCTGCCCGGCGTGGCCGACGGTTCCATCCATGCGGCGTTCGGCGTGACCGAGTCCGATGCGGGCACCGACACCACCTCGATTCGAACGCGGGCGGTGCGCGACGGTGATGAGTACGTGATCCACGGCGCCAAGGTGTGGACGACGAAGGCTCCCTACTGCGATGTGTGCCTGCTGCTGGTGCGCACCACTCCGAAGGAGGAGTGCGACGGCCCGACGAGAGGCATGACGCTGCTGCTCGTCGACCTGCAGGACCCAGCGGTCGACATCACGCCCATCCCCAAGGTGGGCCGCAACGCCGTGGTCTCCTGCGAGGTCCGCTACGACGGGCTGCGGGTTCCCGTCAGCCGCCGCGTGGGCGAGGAGGGCGAAGGCTTCCGCTACATCCTCGACGGCCTCAATCCCGAACGCATCCTGATCTCCGCTGAGGCGCTGGGCATCGGCCGGGTTGCGCTGCGACGCGCGGTGGAATACGCCAAGGGACGAATCATCTTCGGACGTCCGATCGGGCAGAACCAGGGAATCGCCTTCCCGCTGGCGGACAGCTACGCCCGGCTCCACGCGGCCGAACTGGTGGTGCGCGACGCGTCATGGCGTTACGACAACGGCCTCGACTGCGGCGCGCAGGCCAACTTGGCCAAGTACCTGGCGTCGGAAGCCGCGTTTGAGTGCACGGACCGGGCCATGCAGACGCACGGCGGGTTCGGCTATGCCAAGGAATACGACGTGGAGCGCTACTGGCGCGAGGCGAGGCTCATGAAGATCGCCCCGGTCAGCCAAGAGATGGTCATGAACTACGTGTCGTCAAAGGTGCTCGGCCTGCCCCGCTCGTACTAGCCGTCCCATCCGGCATTCGGGCACAGAGCATCCGAGCGATGACCACGGCGGGCGTCCTGCTGGCGGCAGGGGGGGGAACGCGTTTCGCGGCACGAGAGCACAAATTGCTCTCGGTGCTCGACGGTCGCACGGTGGTGTCCCGATCACTGGAGGCGCTGCTCGAGGCGGACCTCGACGCTGCGATCATCGTCACCGGCGCTGTCGAGTTGTCCGCGGTGGTGAACGAGCGCACCGATTCCGGGATTCATCCAGTCACGCTGCTCCACAACGAGCGTTGGGATTCCGGCATCGCCTCGTCGCTGCTCTGCGCGATGGGCTGGGCCCGTCGCAGCGGGCACGATGCGATCGTGGTCGGTCTGGGCGATCAGCCGTTTGTTCCGACGTCGGCCTGGAAGGCGGTCGCGTCGAGCACAGCGCCGATAGCGGTCGCGACATTCGACGGTCTTCGCGGCAATCCGGTGCGCCTGTCCCGGGCGATATGGCCGTTGCTCGATCGCGACGGCGACGAAGGCGCACGAACCCTCATGCGCAGACTTCCCGAATTGGTGGTACCGGTAGCCTGCGAGGGTCGCCCAGACGACATTGACACCGTGGAGGATTTGCGCCGATGGAGCTGAACAGTGAATTCCGTGTGGGTATTCCCGTCGAGCAGGCGTGGAACACGCTGACCGATGTCGAGTTCATCGCTCCATGCATGCCAGGTGCGCAGCTCACCGAGGTTGACGGCGACGAGTTCAAGGGCGGCGTGAAGATCAAGGTCGGCCCGATTACGGTGCAGTACAAGGGCTCGGCTCGCTTCGTCGAGTTGGACGAAGAGAACCACCGTGTCGTGCTTGAGGCCACCGGTCGCGACTCGCGCGGCGCTGGCAACGCAGCCGCCCAGGTGACCGCACAGATGACACCTGATGACGACGGCACCGTGATCGCCATCACCACAGATCTCAAGGTCACCGGCAAGGTGGCGCAGTTCGGCCGCGGCGTGATGGCCGACGTGACCGAGAAGCTCATTGGGCAGTTCGTCGACTCCTTGGAACAAAAGCTCTCTGAAGTCGGCGCTTCCGATGCAGCAGATGCGACCCCCGCAGCTGACGAGGGCACGGACGATTCCGATGAGTCTCAGGCTGCCGCAGATGGCGACACCGCCGAAGCAGCGCCAGCGGACACCGGGCCTCGCAAGATCGAGATGGCCGAACCCGAACCTGTCGACTTGCTCGGCGCCGCTGGCAAGCCCATGCTGAAGCGCCTCCTGGCGCCGATTGCGGTCGTTGTGTTCCTCGTGTTGGGCCGTCGGCGCAGGCGCAAGCGCCGGGCTCGAGGCTGAGCGACTGCGCAGCGCACACGATTGCGCATGCTCGCACCGGTGGCCGCAGACGCGTGCGGCTCAGATGCCGAGCAAATGCTGGTATTGGTTGCGTCCCTGAGTTGAGCGATGTTCGAGTGCTCCGCTGATCCCGCGGTTCCCACCCCGGCGCAATTCGACGCCGTCGCGGAACTGCTCGGCCGGCCGCCGCAGTGCTCGTTCGGCGTGGCGGTGGCTCACCCCGACGGCCGCCCGGTTGTCATCGCAAACGCGCCGCTGCTCGACGACGGCACGCCGATGCCCACTCGCTACTGGCTCGTCGACGCCGAGCTTCGCCGCCGCGTGTCGCAGCTGGAAGGCGATGGGGGAGTCCGAGCGGCGCAAGCAGCGGTTGACGCACAGGCGCTCGCAGCTGCCCACGAACGCTATGCCGCCGACAGGGACGCGTTGATCTCGGCTGACCATCTCGGGCCACGACCGAGCGGCGGGATAGGAGGCACCGCGCGTGGTGTGAAGTGCCTGCACGCGCACCTCGCGTACCGGCTGACGGGCGGCGCCGACCCCGTCGGTGATTGGGTGCTGCACCAGCTTGAGAACCCAGGTGCCAAGTCGTGAGCGCACCTCACAGCTCGGAGCGGGGCCCAGTCGCTGTCGTGGACTGCGGCACCAACACCACGCGGCTGCTCGTCGACGACGGCGTGGGTTTTGGGCAGCGCCTGGCGCGCATCACCGGGCTCGGTCGTGGCGTCGATGCCGATGGTCGCTTGCGTGATGACGCCATTGGTCGGGTGCTCGACGTTCTGGAGGAGTTTCGCGACGTCATGACGGCGCGCGGTGTGACCGACGCGCGAGCAGTCGCAACGAGTGCTGTGCGCGACGCTGCCAACGGAGCAGAATTCCTGCAGCGGGCGCGTGAGCGGCTTGGCGTCCAATTCGAGATGTTGGACGGTGCTGCGGAGGCCAGGTACGGATTCACGGGTGCCACCACTGGCCTCGACAGCTCCGGGCGTGCCGCGCTGGTGCTTGACATCGGAGGCGGTTCCACGGAGTTCTCCTACGGCATTGCGGGCCCCGGAGCTGCGCCTGTTGACGCGGTATCGGTGGACATGGGCTCGGTGCGATGGACTGAGCGCTTCTTGAGCTCGGATCCGCCCAGACCCGAGCAGTTGAGCGCCGCCATCTCGGTTGCCCGACTGCATCTCGACGACATCGAGCGCGAGCACTCGGTGATCGGCCGTGGAGCATCTGCGGCTCAGCTCGTCGGAATTGCCGGCACTCTCACGACAGTGGCCGCGGTGGAGATCGGACTCGATCCGTACGACCCGGCGGCGATCGATGGCTTCGCGCTGACCCGTGCCGCTGCTGAGGATGTCTTCCGAACGCTCGCGACCGAGGCACTTGTCGACCGGGTGCACAATCCCGGACTGCACCCCGATCGCGCGCCAGTCATCGTCGGCGGTTGCTGCATCTTGGTGGCGATCATGCGCCACTGGGAGATCGACGAATGCGTGGTGCGCGAGCGCGATCTCCTCGATGGCATCGCTGCAGAGCTGAGTTCTTCGGGCCCGCGCCAGCGCGAAGCAAGCCCACCCACAGACGGCGAAACGCGCTAGAGAGCACCATGCGACTCGGTGAGCGTCGGCGCCGCGCCATTACTGTGCGGGGGGTGAGTCGCCTGCGCACCGAGCGGCTCGAGCTTCGCCCGCTCGTGCCGTCTGACTTCGCCCAATGGAGCGAAGTCCGCCAGCGTTGCCATGTCTGGCTGGAAAAGTGGGAGCCGCGGCCGCCAACCAGTTCACCCAATCCCTCTCGCGACCCACAGGCGTTCACCAACCGCTGCCGGGTGCGCGAGCGCGAGCGCTCGTCGGGATCTGCCTTCGACTTCGGGTTGTGGCACGAGGGCTGGTTCTGCGGCGAGATCAACATGTCGCACATCGCTCGGGGCGCATTCCTGAGTGCACACGTGGGTTACTGGATCGACGAGCGCTTCGCCGGGAAAGGGCTCGTCGCTGAGGGCTTGCTTGCGGTGTTCGAATTCGCGTTCGAGCAGGTGGGCTTGCACCGGGTGCAGATTTCGATCATGCCCCGAAACGCCGCCAGCCTGCGGGTCGTGGACAAGCTGGGCCTTCGCTCGGAGGGCATCGCGCAGGGCTACATCCAGATCGCAGGCATCTGGGAGGACCATGTTCGGTTCGGCTTGACCGTCGAGGAGTGGGCCGCTGGGCGCGACAAGATGGCAGAACGGCTGACGTCGGCGCGCAATGGCGGCATCGCTCAGTCGTCGAGTTCTGCCAGCCAGTCCTGACCGGGGCCGCAATCCGACGAAATCGGGCACCAGCGGCAGGCCGGTCCGGGCGAACGACGAGGCTCGCGTGCCCCCGATGCGAGCTCGATGTAGCGGCTAATGCCGTCGACCGTTCGCCGCAGCGCGCTCTCGAGCACTTCGGGGGTGACGAACTCGTGCTCGATGCGGCCTTCCGCCACGTAGAACGAACCGATGCCCAGCGGCGGAACGCCGACCGAGAGCGTCTCGATGAGCGCGTAGAAGCGCAAGTCCTCGGGATCGGTGGGAGTCCGACCGCCGCTCTTGAGATCGATGATCACCTTGCCGGCACGGGAGCCGCCCCGCTTGGGGTCATCTGCGCCCACTGGTTCGGGTGTGCCCAACGTGAGGTCGTATTTGCCGCTGAGCACAAAGGTTCCACCGCACAGTCTCACGCGCGCCTTCATTTCGGTGGTCGGCCGCCACGAGCGCTGCATCTGGGGGAACGTTTCGGAGAACCGCGTCAGCAGCGTGATGCAGTCGGCCTCCAGATCTGCCCGCTCGCCGGGACTGCATCCGGCGAGGAAGCGGCCCAGATTCTCGTCAGTGTCGACAAGGCGCTCGATAGCGGCATTGGTGGCCTCGACAGGACCGAGTCCCGAGTGGACCGAGAGCTCGACGGCTTTGTGCACGAGGGTGCCGCGCGCGATGGGCACCGACCACTCGAAACCGCTTTCTGCGTCCGCGAGGTGGCGGGCTTCACAGCCGAAGACGCCGTTGAGGTCGCGCTTGGAGATCCACAGTCCGCGGCTGTCCACTTCGCGGGCATCGTCACACAGCCCAGCGAGAGCGGCCTCAAGGTCGGCTCGCATCGCCTCGGCAAGCTCGAGGCTGTACACCGGGCGTTCGTCGCGTGTGACCCGGATTGCGTCTAGCGTCGCACGCTGCGCCGGCAGTAGGACGCCGCCCCTGGGTGCATTCGTCGATGCCGCCTCCGCAGCGGCCGAGTTGTTCATTGTCCGCCATTCTTGTCACACCCGCCTGTGAGTCTGTGTGTCATGGCAGCGACACCCCGTACCCATCCACCCGCCCCACTGCGACTGGTCGGCGCGCAGCCCAGCCGCGGCCGCCAGCATCGGCCCGCACCGTCTCGACCCGACGGCACGGGAGGTACCTCAGCTGACGCCGCGGATGCTTCAGGCCTCTTCGTGCTCACCGCCCGCGCGCTTGCCGCAGCGGCCCGCGAATTGGACTTGTGCGTTCCCAGCTTCCAGAGCCCACCGCGCAGCGAGGGTCTCGATCGGTCCGTCAACCGCGTGGCCGGCTCCGGTGACTGCGTCGTGGCGATCCGGGTGCGGGGACGTCCCTTCTTGGCCGTCGTAGCCGATGCCATTGAGGGCGTCGTGGTGTGCAACGACTTGACGGCCACAGACGCCGGCGAGGTCCGCAACGAACTGTGGCGGGCAGTCGCGCGAGTAGGGCGCGAACCACGAGGGCGCCAACCGTCGGCGTCACCGACAAGTGCTGCTGGCCAGCCATCCGAAGCTTGGGGCGAGGCTGCTTGAGCACCGGCGTAGTCTCACCACCGCAGCCCGGCCCGGGTGGCGGAAGTGGCAGACGCAGAGGGCTTAAACCCCTCGGCTCCCACGGGAGCGTGCGGGTTCGAATCCCGCCCCGGGCACCTGATCGCTGCGGGAAGCGGCGGTTACGGGTGGGCAGCCGCGGCGCGCAGTGACGCCACGGTCTCGGTGCCGGGGCCCAGACGGCGGGCTGCGGCGTCGCAGCAGAGTTCGGTGAGCACTTGGTTGAGCGGCGTGGGAATGTCGAAGCGCTCGCCGAGCTCGCAAATGCGTCCGTTGAAGTGCTCCACCTCGACGGTCGGTCGCCGGAAGTGCAGGTCCTGCCAGGTCGACGGGTAGCTGAGCAAGTCAGGGTCGGTGCTGCCGCGTGGTTCGCGCTCTCCCGGCTTGCGCATGCGTGCGATCCAGGACGGCAAATCGCTCCCGTCGTCCATGACGGGCGTGATGTCCGCCGCCTCGAGCACTCTCGCTGCCTCTTCCTGAATGTCCGCCAAGAAGAAGCGGGTCTCCTCGGCGCCGAACCACTCCTGGACCGGCAGGTCAGTCAGCGCCGCGAAGGCGTTCGACAGGTTCACGACGAGCTTGCCCCATTTCGCGTCCACGACCCGCTCTTCGATTGACGCACGCATGTCCGCAGCAACGAGATCGTCGACGACTCGTGCACAGAGCTCGTCCGAGCCAGTCGGCCAGCAGCCGATCTTTGCCCTTCGCGCGCCGGTGTGGGTGACCACGCCGGGCTCATCGATGCGTGCGCCGATGCGGACCATGACGCCGTAGGCGCGCAAACCCTCGCTTGTGAGCCATTCCTCGTTGGTGACGCTGTTCTGGAAGCAGAACAGCGGCACACCGCCGTACAGATCGCGGTGCTGATCAATCGCCTCGAAGGTGTGCTGGGTCTTCATGGTCAGCAACACCACGGTGTCGTCGTCGAGTTCGAGTTCGTGCGCGGTGCGGACCGCTGGCAGCCCGAAATGGCCCTCGGTGTGGCCTGAGATCCGCAAGCCGTTGCGCTGGAGCGCTTCGAGATGATCCCCGCGTGCGATCAGGGCGACCCGGCGCCCCGCTTTGGTCAACCGTGCGCCCAGAACGCACCCGATCGCGCCTGCCCCGTGCACCACGTAATTCAGTTGAGAGCCGCTCTGCGAGGCAGGGTCCGTCGTCACGGCGATACATCGTGCCAGATGCAACGGCAACGGGCCCGACGGCGACTTGGGCGAGTATTGACCCGTATCGGCTCCGCGACCCACGGCGCTACCGTTCAGCCATGCGCGAGTGGAACACCGACCTGCTGAACATGATGGAGGCGACGTTCTGGACCCAGCCGGCCGATGTGATCGACGCGGTGATCGCTCGACACCATGCCGAGGCCCCGCTGGACTGGTTCGAGGAGCCCGAATACGACGGCGTGGTCCCGGCAGGTCCCGGCTACTGGTGCGTCACCCGGCACGCCGACGTGGCCGCAATCTCGCGCAACACCGAGGTCTTCAGCTCCGCTGATGGCATCACCATGCTGGACGCGCCACCGGAGTTCATCGAGTTCTTCGGCTCCATGATCGGCATGGACGACCCGCGCCATGCTCGGCTGCGGCGCATCGTTGCCAAGGGATTCACGCCGCGGATGCTGGCCGATCTCGACGGCGGCGTCCAAGCTGCGGCGGCAGAGATCGTGGACTCGGTGTGCGAGAAGGGCAGTTGCGATTTCGTGACCGAAGTGGCCGCTGCGCTCCCGCTCAAGATCGTCTGCGACCTCATGGGCATTCCCGGGTCGGCGTATCAAGGCGTGTTCGATGCGACAAACGTCATCTTGGGCGTCTCGGATCCCGAATACCAGCCACCCGATGGCGATTTGCTGACGGCGCTGCTCACGGCGGGCGGCCAGCTGGCCAACTTGATGAACGAAGTTGCAGAGACAAAACGCGGCGGCGATGGCAAGGATCTCACCAGCGTGCTCGTCAATGCCGAGCTTCCCGACGACCAGCTGAGCGATGCCGACCTAGCCAGCTTCTTCGTGCTGCTGGTCGTGGCCGGCAACGAGACCACTCGCAACGCCATTTCATGGGGTCTCAAGTACCTCACCGACCATCCCGATCAGCGAGCCATCTGGGCTGCAGATTTCGAGGGCGTCGCGCCCACTGCGGTCGAGGAGATCGTGCGGCTGTCCAGTCCCGTTGGCTACATGCGCAGAACCGTCACCCGTGACTATGTCTTCGAAGGCCGCGACATGCGCCAGGGCGACAAGGTCGCGATGTTCTATGTCGCGGCCAACCGCGACCCGGCGGCGTTCGAAGATCCGTTCAAGTTCGACGTTCTACGAGACCCAAACCCGCAGTACGGCTACGGCGGCCCGGGCCCGCACTACTGCTTGGGGGCGCACCTAGCACGCCGTGAGATGACGGTGATGTACCGCGAACTGTTCAACCGGCTGCCGGACATCGTCGCTGTGAGCGAGCCCGACGCCTTGCAAGCAGCGTTCATTCACGGCGTCAAGCACCTCGACGCCGAGTTCACGCCGACGGCGCCGCTGGCGGCCTGACGGCTGACGCCCAACAGTCGCGGCGACTTGGCTGCCCCATAGGGTTCGCGGTATGACGAAACCCCAGATCGCACCTGCGACGGGCAAGCTCGGCGTGCTGACGCCCGGCATGGGCGCGGTGGCGACCACGTTCATCGCCGGCGTACTGGCAACGAGGGCCGGGCTGGCAGTTCCGATTGGGTCGGTCACCCAGATGGCGCATATTCGCCTCGGAGGCCGTGCCGAGGGCCGCAACCCGTTGATTCGCGATTTCGTGCCGCTGGCCAGCCTTGACGATCTGGTCTTCGGCGGCTGGGATCCGATCACACCCAACGCACTTGAGGGGGCGCGCACAGCCGGTGTGCTCGATGAACGCGACCTCGGCGTCATCTCGCGCGAACTCGAAGGCATTGTCGCCATGGACGCGGTGTTCGACTCGCGTTGGGTGAGTCGGCTCGATGGCACACGCACCAAGCCGCCGATGGGCAAGCTCGAAGCAGCTCAGGCGCTCATGACCGACATCGAGCGGTTCCGTTCGGAGAACGATTGCGACCGCTTGGTGATGGTGTGGTGCGGATCGACCGAGGCGTATCAGGAGCCCACTGAGGTGCACGCGAGCGTCGAGGCGTTCGAAGCGGGACTTGCCGCGGACGACGACAACATCTCGCCCAGCCAGATCTATGCCTACGCGGCGCTCATGAGCGATGTGCCGTTCGCCAACGGCGCACCGAACCTCAGCGTGGACATTCCGGTGATGACTGACTTGGCGCAGCGTCGCGGCGTTCCGATCGCCGGCAAGGACTTCAAGACCGGTCAGACGCTCATGAAGACCCTGATCGCGCCAGGCCTCAAGGCACGGATGCTGGGCCTGCGCGGCTGGTACTCCACCAACATCCTGGGCAACCGCGACGGCGAAGTGCTGGACGATCCCGAGAACTTCAAGACCAAGGAGACATCGAAGCTCGGCGTGCTGGACACGATCTTGCAGCCCGACACGTATCCGGATCTCTACGGCGAGATCGATCACGTGGTGCGCATCGACTATTACCCACCCCGCGGCGACAACAAAGAGGGCTGGGACAGCATCGACATCTTCGGCTGGCTCGGCTACCCGATGCAGATCAAGATCGATTTCCTGTGCCGCGACTCGATCCTGGCGGCACCGATCGTGCTGGATCTCGCCTTGTTCTTGGACCTCGCTCAGCGAGCCGACCAAGGGGGAGTGCAGGAGTGGTTGTCGTTCTACTTGAAGGCCCCCCAGTCGGCAGATCCGGCCGGTCCCGAGCACGACCTGTTCATCCAGCAGACGAAGCTCAAGAACACGCTGCGCGAGTGGATGGGCGAAGAGCCGGTCACCCACTCCGAAGCCGGCTGAGCACAACGCCTCAATGACTCCAATTGTTCACGAGCTGTTTCCTTTGCCGCGCAAGCGGTGAGTGAGTCTCAGCGTAATTTCAGGGTTGTCACAGGGAGTGTTCAGGATCAATCCAAGAAATCTCAAGAGCCCGAACTTCCCCCTCTTGAAAGGAGTTACGGCATGACTGAGACCGGTACCACGGCACCGACAGGAAGTCCCCCTTCCAGACGGCGTCGAGGTCGGCTGCTCGTCGGGCTGCTCGCCGCAATGACGGCGGGTGTGGTCGTCCTCTCGCTCAGCGTCAGCAACGCTGCAGCCTTGAGCGGCGCTCATCACGGCGGCAACGAACCGCAACACGCGGAACAGCCGGCACACCACGTCGCGGACAGCGCAAGGGGCCATCACTGCACGGGGCATTACCACTGCGCACATGATCGCCACTGCACGAGCGCCCATCACGAAGACGGAGCCCGCGACTATCACGACGACTGCGATCATCACGGAGGCCACTCGGCACGGAACGCCGATTCCGGCAACTTCACCGCATCGTCGATCACTGGATAACACCGCAGCCCTCAGAGCTGCAGCCTCCCGAAGCGGGCCGGTCCCCCCTCCGCCGGTCCGCTTCGGCGCGTCCGGCACCTGTGCCGTCAGCGAGATTTCATCTTGCTCTCAGGTTGATTTCAGGGATCCTTCAGGTTCGTTCGCCATCGTTTGGGTCGTCCCACATCCCCTTCCGAAAGGAGCGACGGTATGACTCAAGACGAGGCCGCAATTCAGGCACGACGCAAGCGACGTTGGGGCCAGACGGCGAGTGTGTTTATCGCAGCATTGCTCGCCGCTGCTCTGGCGCTCTCCTTCAGTGCTGGCAGCGCCAGCGCGCAGAACGACACGTCGAATGACGGCACCGACGAGCAACAGGCGGACGACGGCTCAAGCGATGACGATGACGATGACGACGACGACAGCCACGACTGCGACCGCGACCGCGACCGCGATGGCAAAGGACGTCGCGGTGCAAACATCGACACGTTGACCGAGGTGCTGGGCATTGACGCCGCCGAGCTGCGCACCCAGCTGAAGGCGGGTTCGACGATCGCGGAGGTTGCCGCGGCGAATGACGTAGCGGTCGACGATGTGATCGATGCGCTGGTCGCCGCCGCTACGGCACGGGCAGCCGAACACGACAAAGAAGTCGACGCCGATGAGCTGACAGAGAAGTTCACCTCCTTGGTCAACGGCGAGCGTCCCGACCGCGGCGCTCACGGCGGCGAGCGAGGACTGCGAGGCCGCTGGCACCGGTCCGGCGCCATGTCCAGCTAGTCCGAAGTCGCCCGCCGGAGGCCCAAGCGGGCCAGTGAGGATCCTCCCTCCCTCGCTGGCCCGCTTTGGCGCGTCCGGAAGCATCTTTCCCACACCAGCAGCGGCCGCCCCGGAGATAGGTTCAGTCGCATGTCCATTGCAGCGGTTGCGGCCCGCGACGACAGCGCAGTGCTGCCGGTGCTGGACATCTCCGGCGACGCCGACCCAGTCACCGCTGCGTCGCTGAGCACCCGGCTCGATGAGGCGTGCCGCGGTATCGGCTTCTTCGCGGTGACAGGGCACGACGTCGAGCCTTGGCTCCTCAACGGGGTGCTGGACGCCGCACGGCAGTTCTTTGCGCAGCCCATCGAGGTCAAGCGACGTGTCGCAATCGAGCGATCCGACCACCACCGCGGCTATGCCGGGATCGAAGGCGAGCTTCTGCAGCCCGGTTTGAAGGCTGATCTCAAGGAGACAATGGACTTTGGCGTCGAGCGTTCACCCGACGACGCCGAATTGTCGCCGCTCGAGGGACCCAACCAGTGGCCCGATCTCGCGGGCTTCCGTGACACTGTCGAGCAGTACCAGGCCGCCGTGCTGCACGCCGCGCACCGCGTGCTGCGTTTGGTTGCCGCTGCGCTGGCTCTCGATGCAGACTTCTTCGACGCGCGTCTGCGCAGGCCGCTAGTGGGCACCAGGCTCATTCACTACCCGGGCGTCGAGTCGGGCTTGGCCCACCAGGCGCCACCGGATCAGCTTGGCTGCGGCGCGCACAGCGACTACGGCTGCATCACGCTGTTACACACCGATGGCACATCGGGGCTGCAACTGCGTGCTGTGAACGGCGAATGGCACGACGTGATCGCCCCGCCGGACAGCTTCATCGTCAATCTCGGCGACATGCTGGCCCGCTGGACCAATGATCGGTACCGGGCCACCGTGCACCGGGTGCAATCGCCGGTGGGCTGCGCTCGCTATTCGGTGCCGACGTTCGTGAACCCGTCATACGACTCCGCTGTGGATTGCCTGCCGAGCTGTCTCGAAGCAGGGGAGCGGCCGAAGTACCCGCCGACGACATCGGGTGCCTACTTGCAGTCCCGGTTCGACGAAACGTTCGCCTACCGCCGCTAGCTGTCAGGACCGGGGATGTTGTCCTTGGGCTGAGGGGATTGACAGGTCCGTGATGGGGTGCGCCCTCAGACCACCCGGAAGACAGCGATCCGGGTCACGTTGTCTGGGTCCGCCAGGTCGGCGCCGTCGTAGATCGGTCGCTCCACGAAGTGCAGCCCGACGATGGCGCCTTCGCCGGCGCGGCAGTCCAGCCATTCCCCGAAGCCGAGTTCGGAGAAATGCGCCGAGTTGATGCCGATGGCGCACAGCGCCTCGCTGCGTCCGAGGCGCAACAATTCACCCAGTGACTCGGGACCTAGGTGCCCGTGCGTGAACGCCCCGGCGCTCACGATGCCGTCGTAGGTGTCGTCGGGGAGGTCAATCGGACCGGTGAGGTCTGCTTCGACGAGCCTGCGATAGACGGCCGTCCCGTCGACGGACTTCGAGCGCGCCAGGGCGAGCATCTCGGCCGAAATGTCGATGCCGTCGATGACGGCCACGCCCAGACGGCGTAGCTCGGCTCCCACGATGCCCGTGCCGCACCCTGCGTCCAGCACTGGCTGGTCGGCGTCCGAGAAGCCGTCCCAGAACGTTGCCGCGACCTGCTGGTGGTAGATGTACCGGCTCTCGGCAATGAAGCCGGATTCGTAGGTCGGCGCCCACGCTGCGTACAGCTCGCGGTTCGCCTCCGGACCGTCGACTGCATAGGCGTCGTCAAGTCCGACCGTGGTGGTGGTTCGGTCTCCAGTCCCCTCACAGGGTGTGGGAGCGGCGCTGGCGCTCATCGTGTGCCGAAGCTAGCGACCGGCGGCGGGGAGTTGTCTAGACAAGCAGCGCGTCGGTGATGACCTCGACGAGCGCCGGACCCCGGTGGGCGAGCGCCGCGGTCACTGCTGCGTCGAGCTCGGCTGGCGTTCTCACCAGGTAGCCCGCCGCTCCGCAGAGCTGGGCGAACTCGGCGAAGCTCGGATTGTGCAGCGAGGTTTGCCAGACGTCCAGCTCGGCGGCGCGCTGCTCCTTCGAGATCTTCCCGAGCTCGGAGTTGTTGAGCAGGATGTGGGTGATGTCCATGCCGTACTTCACCGCAGTCGTCATCTCCATGGCGTACTGGCCGAAACCGCCGTCGCCGGAGACAGAGACCACCGCCCGTCCCGTCAGGTCCGGCCCTGAGATGCCCGGCGCGCGTTGGGTTGCCGCCCAGCAGCCCATTGCTGCGGGCAGGGCGAAGCCGATCGAGCCCAGGTAGCCCGACATCAGCACCGTCTGGCCGCACGTCTCGAAATAGCGGCCGAACGAGTAGGCGTGGTTGCCGACGTCGACAGCCATGAGGGCGTCGTGTGGCACCAGGCGACTCAAAGTGTCGAACACAATCGCTGAGTTCATGCCGCGATCACGATCATCGCCGCGCCGACGTGCCTTTTCGTCCCGCCAGATCGCCCAGCGTTGCGCTACCTCATCTGAGACGCCTCGAGCTGCGGGCCTGGGCACCGCGGCGGCGAGAGCACGAGCCGCAACGCCCACGTCGGCAAGCACCGGCGCAGTCACGGCATGGAAGCGGCCCAATGCCATCGGGTCGAAGTCCACCTGAACGATCGGCTTGTACGACGCGATGCCGGTGTGGTTCGAGAACGAGACGCCGAACGTCGCGAGCATGTCGGCTTCGTTCATGAACCAGCTGGCGATCGGCGTGCCCGACCGTCCCAGCACCCCGCACGCCAGCGGATGCCTATCCGAGATCAGTCCCTTCGCCTTGAATGTTGTCGCGACAGGAGCGTCCATCGACTCCGCCAGCGCCACGATGTCGTCGATGCCGCCACGGGCGCCCTGTCCGACGATCACCATCGGCCGCGAGGCGCCTGCGATCATCTCAACAGCGGCCTTCAGCGCATCGGCCGGTGGTGAGACCGCCCGCGAACCGACTCGTCCTGTCGGAGAGCCCGCCGTCGATGCGTTGTCCGAAGCCGGGCGCACCTGCACTTCGTCGGGCAGGACGAGATGCGCCACGTCTCGCTCGACCAGCGCCGTCTTGCACGCCAGGTTCATGAGCTCGGTTGCATCCGAGCCTGCCTGCACCGTCTGGGAGTAACGCGCCACGTCCGCGAACGCAGCGGACAGGTCGGTGTCCTGGAACGCGCCCCGGCCTCGCACTTTCGATGGGACCTGACCCGAGATCGCCAGCACCGGCGCTCGGTCCATCTTTGCGTCGTACAACCCGGTGAGCAGATTGGTGCTTCCCGGGCCAGCAATGGCGAAACACGCCGCCAATCCGCCGGTGAGCTTCCCGTATGCCGTCGCAGCAAACGCAGCAGCACCCTCGTGACGCACGCCGATGAAAGCGAGGTCTCCGCGGGACTCGGCGACGCGGAGCGCATCGGCGAAACCCAGATTCGAGTGACCGACCATGCCGAACACCCACGCGACACCCCAGGCGGTCATGGTGTCGACGAGTTGGTCCGAGACGGTGCGCGTCCGAACCGATGGCGTCGGCAGCGCGACGTACACGCCGTCGCCGCGAACTTCGGTGCGGTAGGCCTCGGGCGCATCGTCGAACGGCGGCGGGGGACGGCCGTTGGTGGGCGAGTAGTCGTAGCCATGCCACGGGCATCGCAGCCAGCCGCCCTCAATGCTGCCTTCGCCGAGCGGTCCGCCTTGATGCGGGCACACATTGGCCAGACAACCGAAGCCTGCGTCGGTACGGGTGACGCAGAGGCTCTCGCGCTCCACTGTCACGGTGGTGACCCGGCCCACATCGAGTTCGTCAACACCGATCAGCCGATGCCATGAGAACTCGCCGCCGGGCAGAGCGGGCACCGCGACGCTGGGTGTCGCGGCATCGGACTCAGTGACGCTGGGTGTCGCGTTATCGGACTCAGTGAGGCTGGGTGTCGCGGCATCGGACTCAGTGACGCTGGGTGTCGCGTTATCGGAGGAATTGCCTGCCATTATTTTCCTCTTGTCGATTGCGCTCATCGTCGCATACCCCACCCCCAACTCAGGGGCGGCCCATGATGCTGCGACGCGGATCTAGCTTCGTCTCCGTGCTGTACCTCGTTCGTCATGCCTCAGCCGGCGACCGACACGCTTGGCGCGGCGATGACAGCGAGCGTCCGCTGGACCCCAAAGGCCATGCACAGGCCGCTGCCATCGCTCGGGCCCTCGCCGATGCCCGCATCGGACGTGTGCTCTCGAGCTGTTCCGTGCGATGCGTGCAAACGGTGGAACCGCTTGCTGTGGCGACGGGACTCCACATTGAGCTGGCGGACGAGCTGTTCGAAGGCGCCCACGGCATGCGCACCGAGGCGCTGATCGACGAACTTGCAGGCGGCGACTGCGCCGCCGTGCTGTGCAGTCACGGAGACGTGATCCCCGAGGTCCTGTGGCGTCTCGCATACCGCGGCGTGGACGTCGACGGTCTCGGTCGCTGCAAGAAGGCGTCCATCTGGGAACTGCATGTTCGCGACGACGTCGTGACGCACGGCACGTATCGTGCTCCCCGCACGTTCGGCGCGGGCGCCCGCGACGTGACGTGATGCGCACGCTCGACGGCGACGCTGTCCGGCAGGCCACGCCGTGGCCAGAGCTCATCGACGCGATCGCTCGCATGCTCGTCGACGACAACGCGGCCGTACCCAATCGCCAAGTCCATGATGTCGGTCTTCCCGGCGGCGGGACCGGGTCACTGCTCGTGATGCCGGCGTGGATCGACCGCGACTCGATCGGTGTGAAGGCGGTCACGTACTTTCCCTCGAACGTCGACATGCCGACCATCAACGCCGGTTATCTGTTGTTCGACGGCCGCACCGGTGCGCTGCAAGCGGTGCTCGATGGTGACGAGCTGACGCTGCGCCGAACGGCGGCGGTCTCGGCAATTGCCGCCCAGCGCCTTGCGCGGCCCGACGCTTCCCGCCTGCTGGTCGTCGGCACCGGCAAGCTCGCGCCCAACATGGCGCTGGCGCATTCCGCCGTGCGGGACATCGACACTGTGGAGATCTGGGGCCGCAATCCCGACAGCGCCGAAGCCATTGCCCGACAGCTTGCAAACCAAGGGCTTCCGGCCACACCCGCCGCCTCACTCGACGCAGCCCTGGCCCGTGCCGACATCGTGTCGTGCGCCACCGGGGCGACCAGTCCGATGGTTCGCGGCGAGCTGCTTGCACCGGGCACACATCTGGATTTGGTGGGCAGCTTCCGGGCGGACATGCGAGAGTCCGATGACGCTGCGGTGACGCGGGCGACGCTGTTCGTCGACACCGTCGACGGCGCAGTCCAGTCCGGCGATCTCGCTCAGCCGCTCCGCTCCGGCGTCATCTCGGTCTCCGAGATTGCGGCTGACCTGCGAGCCCTCGCCGCCGGCGACCACCCTGGCCGCGCGTCCGATGACGAGATCACCCTGTTCAAGTCCGTCGGCTTCGCGCTTTCCGACCTCGCAGCCGCACGGTTGGCGCTCGCCCGCACCGATCCTGCGTGACGTGAAGATCACGCCGGTTCGCATGGCCGATCGGCCGAGGGGCTGGGCGCTTGCGGCGCTCGGAATGCTGCTCGTGTCCACCGATTCGCTGTGGGTGCGGGTGTCAGGTGCGTCTGCGTGGGATGTCGCGTTTATCGTCGGCGTGCTGTCGACGGTGCTCTATGCGGGGATCGGGGCAAGCACGGCGGCATCGTCATGGGCGTCAATCCGATCCGACACCAAGCCGTTGCTGGTCGCCGGCGTGCTGGGCATGGTCAGCCAGCTCACATTCATCAGCGCCATCACCCACACTGAAGTGCCTCACGTCGTCGCCATCGTGGCCACGGCGCCGGTACTCGCTGCAGCAATTGCATGGATCGCGCTGCGCGAACGCACGTCGCCGCGGGTGGCGATCGGCATCGCGCTCACGATGGTGGGCATCGGCTTTGTGGTGGGGGACTCGCTGGGATCGCCCAAATTGCTGGGCGACTTCTTGGCGCTCGTGGCCGTTGCTGCGTTCGCATTGACCACGGTGCTGTGGCGGCGGTACAAGACCATGAGCCGCACCGTCGGGCTGGCGCTGTCATCGGCCCTGATGGCCGCGGTGTCGTCGTTCTGGGCCGATCCGACGACGCTCGACACCCGGGCGATGCTGGCGATGTTCGCCATGGGACTGTGCTGCAACCCGCTGGGTCGGCTCGCCTACAGCACCGCTCCCAAGTATGCGCCCGCGAGCGAAGTGACCCTGTTCGCTCCCGTCGAGACGGTCGCCGGCATCGCATGGGCCGCGCTCTTCCTCGACGAGCTGCCGACAATCGCGACCGTCCTCGGTGCGGTGGTGATCGTTGCGGGGATGCTCTACGGCACGGTTCTGAGAGGCTCGGGCTCCAGCGGCGCCGCGCCCCTCGGGGCATCGGGGCGAAACTGACGACGAACTCCGGCCCGCCAGCAGTTCGACGGGCGCCGGCGTACGGGCTGGTTGCTACTGTCGGCTGGCATGGGATCAGAAGGGGCGGCCACGGGTCCCCTCGACGCTGTTGCTGAGCCCGACAAGACGGTTGCGCCGAGGCGCATGAAGCGACGCGCCTACGAGCGAGAGCTGGGACTCCTGCAAGAGGAACTGGTTCGGCTGCAGCGCTGGATCCGGCACACGGGCCTCAAGGTGGTTGTCATCTTCGAGGGCCGCGACGCAGCCGGCAAAGGCGGAACCATCAAGCGCATCACCGATCGCCTGAATCCGCGCGTCGCGCGGGTGGTGGCGCTCGGCACGCCCAGCGACCGTGAGAAGACCCAGTGGTGGTTCCAGCGGTACGTCGAGGAGCTGCCCGCCGCGGGTGAGATGGTGCTGTTCGACCGCAGTTGGTACAACCGTGGCCTCGTCGAGCCGGTCATGGGCTTTTGCACCGAGGAGGAGTATCAGGAATTCCTCCGCTCGTGCCCCGAGTTCGAACGGATGCTGGTGCGCTCAGGCATCATCCTCATCAAGTACTGGTTCTCGGTCAGCGATGTCGTGCAGGAGCAACGCTTTCAGAGCCGCATTGCAGATCCGGTCAAGCGGTGGAAGCTGTCGACGATGGATCTCGAGGCACGGTCGCGTTGGGTGGACTTCTCCCGAGCCAAAGACACGCTGTTCGCTCACACCGACATCAAGCAAGCGCCGTGGTGGGTGGTCAACGCAGACGACAAAAAGGCCGCGCGCCTGAACTGCATCGCCCACCTGCTCTCGCAGATCCCCTACGAGACAGTGCCGTGGGCGCACGTCGAGCTTCCCGAGCGAGGTCCGTCCGCCGGGTACGTCCGCCCGCCGCTGTCAGACCAGACGTTCGTGCCCGAGCTGTACTGAGTCCCCGCAGTCGGATCTGAAAACGCTGGCGCCGCTGGCGTACGCCCGCCGCCTTGCGGCTCGGCCTGCTTCAGGACTCTGTGGAGAGCTTGAGCAGCCTTGCTGCGATCGGCCGGGCTTCGTCGAATCCCGCAACGAAGTGATCGCCGGGAACCCGGTGCAGCACGTCGAGCGCTTGCAGGCTGGTCGCGGGCAGTGAGTCGAGACCGATCACGATGCACTCGGTGTCGTGCTCCATCGCTGCGTCGATGAGCTGTTCAACCACGAGCGCCGCACTGTCGTCGATGTAGAGGGTTTCGGAGAAGTCCAAGATCACGACATGGTGTTCTTGGATGTCCTTGCTGATGGCGATACGCAGCCGATTCGAAGAGGCGACGGTGAAGCTGCCGCGCAACTTGACCAGGCCGACGCGTGCGGTGAAGGCATCGAACTGGCTGATGTCGAGATTCTTGCTCTCGGCAAAGAACACGGCGTCCAGGATCGGAACTGACACCACCGAGTCCAGCTCGAGCCGCTCAAACCGACGACTGGCAGCCAGGGCAGCACCGATCAAGCCCACCGCGATTGCTAGCAAGAGATCCACGAACACGGTGAGCCCGAGCGTGAGCAGCATCACCAGCACGTGTTCGCGTTGCACTCGGTAGAGGTGGGTGATGAGCCGCCAGTCGATCAGCCCGAAGCCGAGGTAGACGAGAATCCCGGCCAGCACGGCGTAGGGGATGTCGTCGACGAGTCCCCCCAGCACCAGGGTGAGCACCAGCACAACCACTGCCGTCAGCGCCCCGGCCACCCGGGTCTGTGCGCCCGCCCGGATGTTCGCGTTCGTGGCAGCGGGGGCACCCGCGCCCGGTAGTCCGCCCACGATGCCGGCTAATGCGTTGCCGAGGCCGACGCCGATGAGCTCGCGATTGGGATCGTGCTGGTGGGCTGTCTTGGAGTCGGCGGAAGTCGCGTTCATCAGGCTGTTCAGTGCTCCGATGAGAGCAATCGTCATGGCAGCGCCGACAGCGCCCCAGAAGCCACCCGAGGGCAACTCCATGTTCCAGAAATCGGGCAGTCCGTCGACGACCTCGCCGACACGGGGCGCACCGTCGAGGACCCATGCGCCGAGCAGAATCCCGCACACCAGCGCGCCCGCGGTGGCGGGCACATAGTCACGGCAACGACGAGGCCAGGCCGCACAAATCACGATCGTGATCGTCGCCAAAGCGAGCGCGTGGAAGTCCGTATCACTGAGCGCGTCGGGCCAAGCGCGGATGGAGTCCAGAGGATTGCCCAAGTGCGCGGATGCGCCGAGGATCGGCAGCACCTGCAGCAGCACGATCATGACGCCGACGCCGCTGATGAAGCCCGACGTCACCGAGTACGGCGTGTATTGCACAAGGTTGCCGAGCCGAAGCAGACCCAGCAGCACCTGGATGATCCCGGCAATGAAGATGATGGCCAGCGCCTCGGCGAGACTGTCTGCTGACCGAACCAGGACGAACGACACGGCGATGGCGACAGGTGCCGTCGCTGCGGAGATCTGGATCCGGGTGCCGCCCGCCACTGCGGCGAGGAATCCGACCGCAACGGCTCCCCACAGACCTGCGACCGGCCCCAGGCCCGACACCACGCCGAAGGCGAGCGCAAGCGGCAGGACCACAGCGGCCGCGGTGATGCCGCCTCGGACATCCGAACGCAGGCGCAATGTGCCGTACTTCATTTCAGACCTCGCCGCGTCAGCCCTACCGCGGGTCACTGTAGTTCACTGCCTCGCTCCCACTCGCGGAGCGTCTTCCGTGCTCTCATGTGCCCTTTGATGCCCGATCGCTGTCATGGGGACAAGGCTTCATCGGCCCGCTGCGCCCCCCACAAGAGGACTCAGGCGCACAGGGGCGCAGGGCATCAACCGAAGGCGATGCGCGAGAAATGCCGCAAGTTCAACCGCTGTGACCATTGGTTCGGTTGAGCAAGCTCAACCGAACATGCCCCCGTCGACGGTGAATTCTTGGCCGGTGCAGTAGCTGCTGGCGTCGGAGGCCAGGAACAGCACCACTCGACCGACTTCGGCGGGTTCGGCTATGCGGCGCAGCGGCACGTGGCGTAGTACTCGGCGGGTGCGGTCGGAGTCCTCGTTGAACACCGATGTCTGCGCCAGCATCTCGGTGTCGATGTAACCGGGGTGCACCGAGTTGACGCGCACGTTGCGGCGGCCCAGCTCCTTCGCGGCCGACTTGGTCATGCCGCGCACGGCCCACTTGCTGGCGCTGTACGCGAACGATCCCATGGTGCCCATGAGGCCCGCGACCGAGCTGATGTTGATGATCGACCCGGATTCTGCTTCGGCCATCACGGCCCCGACCTTCT
The DNA here is from genome assembly GCA_965226645.1 of Candidatus Poriferisodalis sp. Classification (GTDB taxonomy): domain Bacteria; phylum Actinomycetota; class Acidimicrobiia; order Acidimicrobiales; family Poriferisodalaceae; genus Poriferisodalis. Next base: position 56,682 of record CBDDDL010000002.1, on the reverse strand, counting down.
GCATGCCCAAGAACGGGCCCAGAGCGTTGATCCGCATCATGCGGTGGTAGTCCTCGGCAGTGGTGTTCATCAGCCCGGCAGCCTGGAAGATGCCGGCGTTGTTGACCAGCACGTCGATGCGCCCATGCCGATTCACGACGTCGGCGACGACCGCATCCCAATCGGCCTCCGAGGACACGTCCTGATGCAGGTACTCGCAACCCACCTCTCCGGCGGTCCGCTCGCCCTCTTCGTCGAGCACGTCGGTGAGGACCACGGTTGCACCCTCGTCGGCGAACAGCTGGCCTTCGACGGCGCCTTGCCCTCGCGCTCCGCCAGTAATGATCGCGACTCGTCCGTCTAGAACACCCATTTGTTGCCTCCATGCGTCGATGCGGTTGGTTTCGGCGCAGTTGGCGCCGAAGCCGTGCGTGCGCACGGCTGACGGCGAGACCCTAGACCGCACGAACGGCCTGTACAGAGGCGTCGCTGCACCCGGGCACGGCGACCCGGGCTCAGTTTCGTGTCGTGGCCTGCAGTTCGGTGAGGATCGCCGTGAGGTGCTCGCCGTCTTCGGGGTTGTTGACGGGCAGCGAGAACTCGATTCGGTCGATGAGTGCGCCGTATCGCTCGGCGAGCAGCCTGCCGATCTGGTCGTGCGTCCCGACGGTCGCAATGGTGTGGAGCATCTCGTCGGAGACCAGTCGGGGGATCTCCTCCCATCGCTGCTCCTTGGACATCGACGCAGCTTGTTGTGCCTCGTCGGTCCAGCCGTGCACATCGAACGCCGCCTGGTATGCGGGCGTCGAAAGGTAGAAGCCCACGCGGTCGCGCACCGTGCGCACCACGTTGGAAAGCGTCGCTGCGTCGGGAGCCGTTGCCACCAGCGGCTTCATGCACCAGTCCACCTCTGCGGCATCACGGCCCGCCCGACCCGCGCCACGCTCGACGGCGGGTGCCATGACGTCGGTGATGAACAGCGGCGAGCAGACGGGATGCAGCCGGATGCCGTCGGCGACCTCGCCCGCGACACCGCACATGTTGGGGTTGATCGCGGCGACTTGGATCGGGATGTCAGGGTGATCAATGGGCCCCGGGTCGAACAGCGGCACCATGAGGCTCAAGCGATAGTGCTCGCTCTCGTAGTTGAGCGGCGTGCGGTCCTGCCAGCACTGCCACACGGCACGCACAGCACCCACGTAGTCACGCATCCACGGTCCTGGCGCTGACCAGTCCATGCCGTAGCGGCGTCGAATATGGCCACGTACTTGGGAACCCAGCCCGAGGATCGCACGGCCGCTCGATGCTTTCTGCAGCGTCCACGACGACAGCGCCGTCACGGTCGGTGAACGGGGGAACGCCATCGCCACCGAAGTGCCAAGTCCGAGCGTGGTGGTCGCGACGGCTGCCATCGCCAAGATCTGGTAGGGATCGTCCTTGGTCTCCTCCACCACCAGCGCGTCGTAGCCCAGTTCCTCCACCTGAGCGGCTGCCTCGCCGATGCGGGCGACGTCCAGGGGAACGTCCGGCGCCCGCAGTCCTGGGTCGAGCTTGCCCAGCGGCAGCAGCGTCTCAGTCTTCATGGCTCAGCCCTCCACCAGCAGGCGAGGCGTGCGGCCTGCGAGGAACGAATCGAGTTGGCATAGGAACAGGTCGTCGTTGCGAGACGGCATCCCACTGCCGGCACCGCCGATGTGGGTCGTCATGACGACCTTGGGGTGATTCCAGAGTGGGCTGTCAGCGGGCAACGGCTCGATGTCGAACACATCGAGCACGGCCGTCGCGGGACGGTCCTCGTCGAGCCATGCCAGCAGGGCGTCGGTGTCGATGACGGGTCCACGAGCCACGTTGACCAGTACCGCGTCGTCGCGCATCGACGCCAGGAACTCGGCATTCACGAGCCCCCGCGTTTCACTTGTGAGGGGGCACGTCACGACCACCACGTCAGCCAGCGCCAGTTCATCGGCAAGGGCTTCCATCGTCACCATCGCGTCGGCGGCCTCGAGGTCGGCGGCATCGGCGACGCTGCGACGGGCACCGACGACGACTGCGCCAAACGGCCGTGCAAGAGCTGCCAGCTTGCGGCCGATCGAGCCGAATCCGATCACTAGCCAGCGGCTGCCTCGCACCTCTTGCCACGGCACCTGCAGCCAGACACCGGCTCGCCGACGGTCGATCCGTCCTTCCCAGCCATGAAGGGTGTGCAGGATCAGCGACATCGTGTGCTCGGCGGTGGCGTCGTTCGGAGCGTCACTGCGGCTCAGCTGAACGCCGTCGGCCAGCAGCTGCTGGAACGGCGGCGCGTCGGTGCCGGCGAGACACGCTTGGGTCCAGCGGAGGGTTCCCGGCGCAAGCGCAGCCTCGACAAAGGCCGGCAACGACCCGGAGAACAGCAGGCTGATCGAAACCCACGCCGCCTCGGGCGCGAACGTCGCTCTCGCGTTGGCGTTCCCGGCCCCATCGGCCACCGATGTGCCGTCGACCAGCGTGACGCCGCCGGGAGCCCACAGCAGCGGCTCGATGTCGTGGTCGAGCGCCGCGAGTCGGTCGGCAAGGCGCGGGTAGTCATCGGCGGGCAACAGGACTTGACGAGAAGGCACGCCTGAACGCTACGCAGCCGCAGCCCGCACGGCCTCGCCTGCGTAGTCGCTCCCCGACGGGGACTGCGGGCTGTCCTCCCACACCGGATAGCGGCGAGTCATAGGGTGCGGCGGATGCCAGCTGCGAGCGGGCGCGTTGCGCTGCCGAGTTCTGCGTCGCCCGAAGCGGCACGCCCGGATGGCCCGTTGCAGCGATTCGGCCTGACATTCGTGCTGGTGGCCACCATGATCCTGGGGCCATTCCCATTGATCGCGCCCGCGATCGTGGCGGTGGATCTGATCTCCACGCTCGGCATCACGACGTCGACGTTCGGAATCGCAATCTCCGCCAACACCGTTGCGGCAGCGGTGTTCGCGCCGCTGTCGGGACGCCTGACGGATCGCTTCGGGCCGAAGCTGTCGACGGTGCTCACGATGGCCACGGCCGGTCTGGGTCTCATCGTCATGGCGTACGCCGCTCGGCTCTCAGTGTTGATCTGTGCAGCTGTGTTCGCCGGGCTCGGACAGGGCTGGTGCAACCCGGCCACCAACAAGCTCATTGCCGAACGGGTGCCCGCCGGCCGCCGAGGCACCATCACCGGTATCAAGCAGTCCGGCGTGATGTTCGGCAGCACCCTGGCGGGTGCGACATTGCCGACGCTGGCAGTTGCATTCGGCTGGCGCGCCGCGATGGCCGTCTATGGCGTCGTCGCGCTGGTGACAGCGACGGGCGTGCAGATTTTCATGCATTCTGACCGCGGCGGTCGCACTGCGGCAGTCACCCACTCAGAGGCGACGGGCCACGCTCGCCACGGCCCGGGTCTCCTCGTCGGTGGGGGGCGTCACGTGGTGGCTGCCGCGAACGGCGGCGGCTGGGTCCCCGTCGGCCGCAGAGGCGAGGCTGTGCGACGGGCATTAGGACAGTCGGTGCCGCTGATCCAGCGAAGCAACCCCGAGGCAGCGCGCAACGCGGAAACGGCGGCAGCGCAGCTTCTCGAGGCCACCGAGCGGCGAGTGCGTCGCCGGCTCATTGGCATCGTGACCTGGTACTCGCTGCTCATGGGGTCGATCGTGGGCGGCGTGAGTCGCTTCCTTCCGCTGTTCGCTGAAGAGGCGTTGGGGTGGACGAATTTCTGGGCGGGCATGGTCACCGCGCTCATGGGGGTGACTGCGGTGGTCTCACGCGTGTGGTGGGCACGCACGACTGAGCGCCGCGTCGCGCCGCTGCGCGCACTGGCGTTGCAGGCCGCCCTGACGGTCGGTGCCATAGCGCTGCTCTTTGCCGCTGTCGATGTCGGCGGGGCGCTGCTGTGGGTCATGGCACCGCTCGCGGGATTCAGCATGGCCTCATGGAACGCGGTGGCAATGCTGGCGCTCATCACCGGCGTGCCGGTGGCCCTGGCCGGTCGAGCCTCTGGAATCGTGATGCTCGGCTTCATGTCGGGACTCAGCGTGGGCGGGCTCTTCACTGGATACATCGTCGAGTGGACAGGCAGCTACCAGCTTGTGTGGCTCCTCTTCGGTGCCTGTGCTGTTGCCTCAACGGTGTTGGCGCTGCTGTATCGCGGCCCCCGCCCCGCAGTGTGACCTATCACGGGGCGGGCAACCCCGCCGACTCCGCTTGCGCCAGTCCGTTGGTGCCAGTCCGTTGGTGCCCGTCCGTTGGCGATTGCCCGCCGCTCGGACCTGCTCATCTAGGTTGTGACCAATGGGGGACGACTTCGGGGTCGAATATCAGAGCGGCTTCGGAAACGAGCACGCCACCGAGGCCGAGCCGGGCGTGCTGCCGATTGGTCAGAACAGCCCGCAGCGAGTCGCGCACGATCTCTACACCGAGCAGCTGACCGGCAGCGCGTTCACCGTGGCGCGTGCCGATGCGCTGCGCACCTGGATGTACCGGATCCGCCCGTCGGTGCGCCACGTGACCGCGCTGCGCGACGTGGACCCAGGCAACATTCGGACCTCGCCGTGTCGCGAAGGAGCGCCTCCAGTGGCACAACTTCGATGGAGCCCGATTCCCGTCGGCGACGAGCCGGCGACGTGGCTGTCGGGCCTGTGCACGCTGGCTGCGAACGGCGATGCGCACACGCAGCGGGGAGCGGCCACGCACCTCTATTTTGCGAACGAGTCCATGGTGGACGAGGTGTTCGCAGACGCCGACGGCGAGCTGCTGATCCTGCCCCAGCAGGGCGCGCTGAGGCTGGTCACCGAGCTGGGCACCCTCACTGTCGGTCCGGCCGAGCTGGCAACCGTCCCGCGGGGCGTCAAGTTCCGCGTCGAGCTCATGGAGGAGACGTCGCGCGGCTACGTGTGCGAGAACTACGGCGCGCCGTTCCGGCTGCCCGACCCGGGCCTCATCGGAGTCGACGCGCTGGCGATGCCACGCGACTTCCTGTATCCCGTCGCCGGCTACGAGTCCGCGGATCGTCCCACCCGGCTGGTGTTCAAGCACGACGGCCGCCTGCTGGAAACGCACCTGCCGCACTCGCCGCTCGACGTGGTGGCGTGGCACGGCAACTACGCCCCCTACAAGTACGACCTGCGCAGCTACTGCCCGCTCGGGCCGCTGCTGTTCGACCATCCGGCGCCGTCGATCTGGACACTGCTGACCTCGCCGTCGGAATCACCGGGCACCGCCAACATCGACTTCGTGCTGTTCCGCGAGCGCTGGTCCGTGCAGGAGCACACCTTCCGGCCGCCCTGGTACCACTCCAACGTCATGAGCGAGCTGATGGGGCTCATCGAAGGCACCTACGACGCCAAGCTCGACGGCTTCCTGCCCGGCGGGGTCAGCATCCACAACGCGTTCCTGCCCCACGGCCCCGACATCGACGCCTACGACGCCGGCACCACGACCGAACTGGAGCCCCGCCGGATGGCCGACATGCTGGCCTTCATGTTCGAATCCCGCTACGCGTGGATCCCGACGGCCTGGGCTGCCGGACTGGATGAGCTGCAGGACGACTACGCCGATGCGTGGACGCCCCTGGACGATCGCAGCACGTTGCGCCGCGACCAGGCCTAGGAATCAGCTCGGCAGAATCAGCCCAGCCTGATCAACCCAGTGGCGACGCGGCAACGTTGTCGATCAGCCTCGTTGAGCCCAAGTACGCGGCAGCAGCGATCCTGACGGTGCCGGTGATGGTGCTCACGGGCTCGAGCGTTGCAGGATCGACGACCTCTACATAGTCGATCTCGAACTGCGGTTCGGAGTTCAGTGTGGTTCTGGCCCCAGCGATGAGCTTCGAGGCTTCACGCTCGCCGGCAGCCACGGCTGCGCTGGCATCGCGCAGAACGGTGGCGAGCAGCGGCGCTGCGGCTCGCTGGACGGGGTCGAGCAGTGCGTTGCGCGAGCTGAGCGCCAAGCCGTCGTCGTCGCGCACGGTCTCGCAGCCGACGATCTCGACGTCCAGATTGAGATCATGCGCCATCGTGGCGATGATCACGAGCTGCTGGAAGTCCTTCTCGCCGAAATATGCCCGCTGGGGCGCAACGATGTTCAGCAGCTTGGTCACGACGGTAGCAACGCCACGAAAATGGCCTGGTCTGGTGGCGCCGCAGAGGCAGCCCTCGAGTGGCGTGACATCGACGGTCACCTGCTGAGGTCCGGGGTACATCACCTCAGGTGTGGGAGAGAACAGCACATCGGTGCCGTGCCGTTCGCAGATGGCGAGGTCGGTATTGACGTTTCGGGGGTACTTCGCGAGGTCGTCGGCGCGGTCGAATTGGAGCGGGTTCACGAACAGCGTGGCCACGACCACATCGCATTCGGCGCGGGCCCGGTCAAGCAGCGATGTGTGACCTGCATGCAGCGCGCCCATCGTCGGGACGCACGCGACTCGCTGACCGTCACGCCGCGCGACATGGAGTACTTCGTTGAGTTGCGCAATGGTGTCCGCGCGCCGCAGTGCCATGGAGACAGCTAGGACGGTTCGCTTGGCGGCGGGGGAAACTGCCCGGCGGTCACCTCGTCAACAAACTGCTTGGCCGCCTGGGTGACCTGATGGCCGAGATCGGCGTACTGCTTCGCGAACTTGGGCACGGCGCGGTCGTACAGCCCGAGCACGTCGTAGCTGACCAGCACCTGTCCATCGCAGTGCGGACCAGCGCCGATTCCGATCGTGGGAATCGTCGCTGCCTGGGTGGCTTCGGCTGCCACATCGTGAGGAATCGCCTCGAGCACGACCGAGAACGCGCCGGCATCGGCAAGAGCTTTGACATCGTGCAGCAGCAGCTCGGCTTCTGATGGCGTGCGTGCCTGGCGCCGAAACCCACCGATTTGGTGCACCGACTGGGGCCGAAGTCCGACGTGTGCCATGACGGGGATGCCGCCATCGGTCAAGCGAGCAACGACATCGACGATCTGGTGGCCACCCTCGATCTTCACCGCTGCGGCGCCGCCCTCCTGGACGAGACGCGCCGCGGAGCGCATCGCGTCGTCGGGTCCCGTGTGGCACGTTCCGAACGGCATGTCCGCGACGACTAATGCGTGCTCGACCCCGCGCGCCACCGCCGCGCTGTGGTGGATCACGTCGTCGAGCGTGACGGGGATGGTGTTGCGGTAGCCCAGCACCACCATGCCCAAGGAGTCTCCGACCAGCAGCATGTCGACGCCGGCGGCGTCCAGCAGGCGGGCCATGTTGAAGTCGTAGGCGGTGAGCATCGTGATCGGCTCACCCTGCTGCTTCTTCGCCAGGATGTCCGGCACTCGAACAACCGCGGCCATGCCGCGAGCGTACATCTGGGACAGGCGGAGCTTTCTCGCTGCCCCGCGTGCGGGACAGGAATGGAACACTGTGCCGATGAGTGCGACGCGGGCGAGTGCGGATCTGAGCGGCCGGGTGGCGATGGTCACTGGCGCCGGGGCACGCGGAGACGGGATCGGCAATGGCCGGGCTGCGGCAATCCTGCTGGCCGAGGCCGGGGCGCATGTCGTCGCTGTCGACCGCAAGCTCGAACTCGCGGAGGTGACCGTCGAGATGATTGCCGCAGAGGGCGGCAGCGCGATCGCCGTCGAGGCTGATGTGACCGCCGAGGCTGACTGCGCGGCCATGGTCAAGGCTGCGACCGATCGCTGGGGCCGGCTGGACATCCTGGTGAACAACGTCGGCATCGGCAGCAGCGGAACGGTGGTGACCGAGGACGTGGACCGCTGGGAACGCGTCATGGACGTGAACCTGACCTCGATGGTGCTGGCTTCGCGGCACGCGATACCGGCCATGGTCGAGTACTCGGGAGCGGGAGCGGTCGTCAACATCTCGTCAATCTCGGCGCTGCGGCCGCGGGGAATGACGGCGTACTCGACGTCGAAGGGGGCGATCATGTCGCTCACCTCGGCGATGGCGGTCGACCATGGCGCCGAAGGTGTGCGCGTGAACTGCGTGGCCCCAGGTCCCGTGCGGACGCCGCTCGTCGGCGGCGATGACATGCCCGAAGAACTCGCCGAAGCCCGCCGGAGGGCAAGCGTGCTGAGAATCGAAGGCAGCGGCTGGGATGTGGGCGCAGCGGTCAGATTCCTGTGCACTGACGAGGCCCGCTACATCACCGGTCACACGCTGATCGTCGACGGCGGCGTGACCTTGCGGGGACCCTCACGGGCCACGCTGGCCGGCTGAGCCAGGGCGGCCGACCGGCTGGCAGGACGGCTACGCCGGCTGCTGGCGGAAGCTGCTGCCGTAGTGAGCAGCGGGCAGACGACTGCGGCCGAAGAGCTTGTCCCTCAGCGTTCCCGGCTGATACTCCCGTTGGACGAGCCCGCGTTCGGCTAGCACGGGCACCACACCGGAGATGAAGTCGACGAACGTGCCGGGAGTGGTGGCGTAGACCAAGTTGAAGCCGTCCACCCCTTGGTCCAGGCGGCGCTGCATGCCATCGGCGATCTGCTCGGGAGAGCCCACGAGGAACTGGCCCGCCATGTTGAGCTTGATGAGGTCTCCGAAGGTCCGCGTTCCCGGCGGAGCGGAATCGAGCAGGGACTTCACCGGTCCCCGCACGCCCTCGGTGGCGAGACTCTCGAGCGGCTGGTCAGGATCGATGCGGCCGAGATCGACGTTGAGGTTGCCGCTCAGGTGTGCGAGACCTGCTTCCAACGAGAGCGTCTCGAGATAGTCGGCGTGCTTGGCCTTCGCCTCGGCCTCCGTTCCGCCCACAATGGGGGACAGGCCGGCGATGATCTTCACGTCGTTCGGGTGGCGTCCGGCGGCGCTCACCCTGCGCCGGATGTCGGTGGCGATGCGGGTGAGGCCCCGCGAGGCCGCCACGACGAAGACGCACTCGGCGTGTTTGGCTGCAAAGTCCCGCCCGCGATCCGACGAGCCCGCTTGGTAGATCACCGGTGTCCGCTGCGGTGACGGCTCGGCGAGGTGCGGACCTGCCACGGAGTAGTACGGGCCCTCGTGATTGATCGGCCGAACGCCGTCGGGATCGGCATAGACACCGCGCTCGGTGTCGGCCACGACCGCATCGTCGGACCAGCTGCCCTCCCAGAGCTTGTAGCAGACGTCCAAGTAGTCCTCCGCTCGCTCGTAGCGCGTGTCGTGCTTTGGAAGCCGCTCGTAGCCGAGGCTTTGCGCACCGTTCTGCAGGTACGAGGTGACCACGTTCCATGCCACGCGCCCTCCGGTGAGGTGATCGAGTGTGGTGATCTGGCGGGAGAAGGTGAACGGATGCGCCTGCAGCACGTTGCTGGTGAAAGCGAATCCGAGGTGCTCGGTGACCGTGGCCATGGCCGGGATCAGCAGCATCGGGTCGTTCACCGGCACCTGCATGCCCTCACGCAGCGACGTGTCGGCGCTGCCCTGGTAGGTGTCGTAGAGCCCGATCACATCCGCCAGGAAGATTGCATCGAAGCAGCCGGCCTCACAGATACGGGCCAGCTCCAGCCACGGCTCCAGCGACGTGTACTCCCGTTGGCGGGTGTCGTCGCGCACCCACAGGCCCTGCTGGATGTGGCTGACGCAGTTCATCGTGAACGCATTCAGGATGATCCGTCGCCCTGGTCGCTCCTCGTTCGACTCCGACGCCTCTGTCACGGGATCAGTCTCGCATTGCTCACGACACCGCGCCTTCGACGGCTGCGCCGCGACCGGGAGCCTGCGACAATCATCGGATGAGCACGCGATTGGATGAAGCCGCACTGGAGCGCTACCTCGCCGATGTCGAGGTGAACGGCTACTGCATCGTCGAGAACGCGATCGAGCCGGAGCTGTTGACCGAGATCCGCGAGACCGTCGCACGGGTTGAAGAGGGTCTCAACGTTCAGCCGAAGGGAAACCGCATCGAGGGATTCGCCACGAAGCGCATGTACAACCTGCTCGGCAAGGACCGGTCGTTCTGGAAGCTGCCGATCCACCCGAACGTGCTGCCGTTCCCGCAGCGCCTGATGGAGCCCGGAGCCATCCTGTCGGGCACGACGTGCATGCACATCGGCCCCGGCGAGGTGCACCAGGGACTGCACTCTGACGACGGGCTCGTCGATCAGATCGACGTGCCGCGGCCTCGTGCGCCGTTCATGGTCACCACCATCTGGGCGTTCACCGACTTCACCGAAGCCAACGGCGCAACCCGTTTGGTGCCGGGCTCGCACCTGTTCGACCACGAGCCGCAGCCTGGCGAGAAGCCTGAGCACATCGCTGCCGCGATGCCTGCGGGCTCAGTGCTCATCGTGAATGGCGGCACGTGGCACTGTGGCGGCGCCAATTCTTCCGAGAACGACTGGCGCCTCGGCATCAGCGTGCAGTACTGCCGCGGCTGGATGCGCCAGCAGCAGAACCAGTACTACAGCCTCTCCCCCGAAGACGTCCGTGACATGCCCGAAGAGCTCGCCGCCCTGTGCGGGTTCAGCCTGTACCGGGGAATCATGGGCCATGTCGACGGGGCCAGCCCGGGCCGTTATCTCGGTGCCGAGCGCCTGTCCGAGACTGCCTATGCCGCCCGCATCAAGGCGATCGACGACGGCGAAGAGGGCGGCGGCATCGGCACAGCGGAGCCCGCAGCAGCCGCCGCCGACTGAGCCACAATTCAACTGCACAGCGCACAGCGAGGAGCGAGATCATGGAACTGCGCGACCGGGTCGCGATCATCACCGGGGGAGGCGGCGGCATCGGTTCGGCCGCCGCTCGCCACTGGCTGAGCGAAGGCGCACGCCATGTTGTCGTCGCCGATTACAACGCCTCCGCTGCAGCGGAGGTCGCCGACGAACTGGGCTGCGAGGGTGTCGGGCTCGATGTCACCGACGAAGCAGCGGTCTCGGCGCTCGTGGAGCGCACGCTCGATGAGCACGGCCCGATCGATGTGTTCTTCTCGAACGCAGGCGCCGGTGCCGAGGGGGGCGTCGATGCGCCCAACGACGCATGGCAGTCGCAATGGGAACTGCATGTGATGAGCCACGTGTACGCCGCTCGTGCCGTGCTGCCCTCGATGCTGGCGCGGGGCGAGGGCTACCTCGTCCACACCGCCAGCGCAGCAGGGCTGCTGGCCGCGATGGGCTCAGCGCCCTACTCGGTCACCAAGGCGGCGTGCATCAAGCTCGCCGAGATGGAGGCGATCTGTCACGGCGACGACGGCATCCGGGTCTCGGTGCTGTGTCCGCAGGGCGTCAACACCGCCATGGCGCCCAGGCGTCTCAGCGACGGCGGCACCGACGGCATTGTGGAGCCCGAATTCGTCGCCCGGGTCATCACCGAAGCCATGGCCGAAGAGCGATTCCTGATCCTGTCGCACTCCGAAGCACAGACGTACGTGGAGCGAAAGGCCGCCGACCCCGACCGCTGGCTGCGCGGCATGCGCCGGCTGCGCCAGCGCTCGGCCGACCTCGAAAACGGCAGCTAGAGATTCACCTTCCGAACGGGGCGTGACCGGTTGCGTCAGCGGGCGCGAACGAACACTGTGCCCTAGCGTTGCCGCCATGGCTGATGCGGATGTAAAGGCACTGACGAGCGGGCTCGAGCTGCCCGACTTCGAAACCACGACGTTCAACACGCCTCGGCCACTGGCTGAAGCGACCGTGGCGATCGTGTCCTCGGCGTCGCTGCACCATCCCGACCAGGACGACTTCGCTCCCACCGACACCGGCTACCGGGTGCTCGAAGCCGGTCGCCGCGACTACATGTGCGGTCACTGGAGCCCGAACTTCGACGCCACGGGCATCGCTCTCGACATCAACACGGTCTTCCCGATCGACCGCCTCGACGAGCTCGCCGCCGAGGGCACGATCGGCAAGGTGTCCGACATTCACATGTCCTACGCCGGCAATCAGTTCGACCTCTCAGCGGTGCGAATGGACTCCGGTCCGGCGGGGGCGAAACTGCTGCGAGACCACGAAGTGGACGTCGTTCTGTTCACACCCGTCTGACCGCTGTGCACGCGTACCGTGAGTACGCTCGCGCACGTCTTCGAAGCCGGTGGCATAGCAACGGTGACGTTGGGATCCATCGGGGCCCACATCCAGGGCAGCGCCCCGCCGCGAGGCCTGTGGTGCGACTTCCCGCTGGGCCGGCCGCTGGGCAAGCCCAACGACGCCGAGTTCCAGCATCGAGTGCTGACGCATGCGTTCAGCCTGCTGTCGTCGCCGGAGCCGATCGTCGAGAAGTTCGCCGAGTCGATCGCCGATGACGGTTCCGAGACGATGGCGTGCACATTGCCGCCGCGCCACGATCCGAACCTGCCCGTCGCGGTCGACGAAGCCAATGGCCTGCGCCCTGCCTATGACCGGGCTGTGGCCGAGCTGGGCAATCGGGTGGGGGCAGGGCGCACCGTGTCTGCCGACGACATTCCCGCCGCCGTGCAGGCGTTCGTTGACATCGCCGAGGGCACGCCGTGGAAGCAGGCAGGCGTGCCCGGCATCCCGGCGCGTGTGGCCCAGGACATCCGCGGCTACTACGAGACAGCGGCGCTTGCGCTCGCCGAGCACGCTCCGTCAGCTTGGGCAGGCACCCGCTGGTTCTTCGAGTCCACCGAAGCGGGGCGCACCATCGTCGCTGCCCGTAAGGCGATGGCCGACTCCGGCGAGAAGCACGGCATCTGGTTCTACATCACGCCCGGCGATCGTTGACCCGCCGGCCGCGTTGGGCCTTGACCGCTGCGGAGCTGACTCCCCGCGCAAGGTTGATGTGTTGGGCAGCGCTGCCGGCCAACCCTGGCAGCCCGGAGATTGGCAGCCCGGAGATTGGCAGCCCGGAGATTGGCAGCCCGGAGATTGGCAGCCTGTGATTCGGAAAGCAGATCCGTGCCGCATCGGCTTCTGATCGGTCAGCCGTTTCACGGCTGGCGCGTGGCATGGGCCGGTTTCTGGGTGCTGTTCATCGTCTACGGCATCCAGTTCAGCTACGGCACCTTCGAAGGTGCCATCAGCGCCGACACCGGCTGGTCGGCGAGCTGGCTGCAGCTTGCATACGCCTCCTACATCCTCACCTACAGCGCCGTGAGCGCATGGAGCGGGCAGCTCACCGACCGCATCGGCCCGCGCCGGGTCATCGCAGGGGGAGCGGTGCTCCTAGCGGCGGGCTATTTGGTGCTGTCGTCAGCGGGAAGCCTCGCGATGGTGTTCCTCGGCCTCGCTGTGATTGCACCGCTCGGCATGTCGTCATCGTGGGTGCCTGCGAACGCCACCGTCGTGCGCTGGTTCGTGGCGCGGCGAGGATTGGCGACCGGCATCGTCGGCTCCGGCGGGAGTGCCGGCGGGATCGTTGCGCCCCCGATCGCCGCGTGGCTCGTCGAGCAATACGGGTGGCGCATTGCGATTGCCGTGATGGCGGTAACGGGCGGCGTGCTCATGGCGGCCACCGCAACGGTGTTCGTGCGCGACCCGGAGTCGATCGGCCAACGACCCGACGGGGACACACCCGATCCTGATGACCGCCCGCTCGCGCCGTCGATGGTTGCGTCACGGCCGGCGGCGTTCATCGTGACCGCAGACCAGAGCGACGCTTCAGCGACTGAAGACCCGGCTAGCGCGTGGACCGCCCACCAGGCGTGGCGCAACTCGGTGTTCTGGCGCATTTTCGGGATGTTCGCCCTGACCTTCGTGGTGGTGTTTGTGCCATTCGCGCATGGCGTCCAGTACGCCCGGAGCCTCGGATTCTCTCCGCTGTCGGCGGCAGGAGTCATCAGCTCCATCGGCGTCGGAGGGCTCGTGGGCAGAATCGTGACCGGCCCGCTGTCCGACCACATCGATCGTCGCCGGGCCGTGATGCTGGCCCTGGCGGTCGAGACGCTGTCGTTCGTCGGTATCGCCCTCTCCGACGGGCTGGTGTTGCTGTACGCCTCGTCGATCGCTTTTGGCCTGTCCTACGGCGGGAGTGTGGCGGTCTTCCCGGCGCTGGTTGCCGACTACTTCGGTCGCACCCATGCGGGCGCGATCGTGGGACGTTTCTTCGCGACAGCGGGGTCGTTCGCGGCAGTCGGTCCGTATGTCGCGCAGCTGCTGCTCGGCGCCACCGGCGGCTACGGGTGGACCTTTTCCTTCGCGGCAGTGGCGAATGCCTGCGCGCTGGGCCTGGCGTTCACGCTCCCACCACCGGTGTTGCTGCCCAAGAAGCCGGGCGGATAGGTCACGGCTCGGGGAACGACTGCCACGCATTCTTTGTGCAGATTTGCCGCCTGTGGCGGCATTTTTGCGCAGAGTCTGGGTCGTCGGGGCTGGCTGGCATCGTCAAGAACATGAGCGCCCTCGCCCATCGGGCAGGAAATCAGGCTGACGGGTAGCCTCCGCGAAGAGCCGCTACGGCCGATCAGGGGGATTCGATGGCACTCGCAGAATTCAAGCTCGAGGACCGCTTCGACCGCGCCGAGGGCGATGTCGCCATGTCAGGCGTGCAGGCGCTGCTGCGCGTCCTGCTCGACCAGTTGCGTGCCGACCGTCGTGACGGGCTGAACAACGCTGCGATGGTCTCGGGCTATCGGGGTTCGCCGCTCGGCGGCATCGACAGCCTCATGCTCGGCAACGCCGAAGAACTGGCCGAGAACAACATCACATTCCAGCCCGGCGTCAACGAGGATCTCGGCGCCACCGTGGTGTGGGGCAGCCAGCTGGCGAACCGCAACTTCGAGGGCAGCTACGACGGCGTTCTGGGCATGTGGTACGGCAAGGCGCCCGGAGTCGACCGGTCCGGTGACGCCATCCGTCATGCCAACGTCTGCGGCGTCGACCCCAAGGGCGGCGTGCTGCTTGTGGCAGGCGACGATCCGGCGTCGAAGTCCTCCACGCTGGCGTCGGAATCCGAGCCGGTGCTCATCCACTACCAGACGCCGATCCTGTACCCCGGCTCGGTCCAGGAGGTCCTCGACTACGGCCGCTGGGGCTACGAGCTGTCCCGCTACTCGGGCTTCTGGTCGGCGCTCAAGATCGTCACCAACGTCGCCGACGGGTACTCGACCGTCGAAGTCGGCCCCGGTCGAGTCAGCGCGACACGCCCCGCCTTCGACTGGGACGGCAAGCCGTGGGCCCACACCCAGCAAGATGCACTGTTCGGTCCGAATGCCGTGCGCATGGAGCTTGAGATCCACGAGGGCCGCATGGTTGCGGTCGACAAGTTCGTGGCGGAGAACAAGCTCAACCGCCAGACGGTCACCAGCCCGAACGCCAAGGTGGGCCTGATCGCGGCGGGCAAGACGTACTACGACCTGCGTGAGGCGCTTGACCGCATGGGGCTCAGCGAGGCTGAGCTCTCTCGCCGCGGCATCCGGATCCTCAAGCCGGCCGTTGTCTGGCCCTTCGAGCCCACCAGCCTGCGGGAGTTCGCTCGTGGTCTCGATGTGATCGTCGTGGTCGAGGAGAAGCGGTCGATCATCGAGTCGCTGGCGCGCGAGCTTCTCTACGGCATGCCCGATGCCCCCCGAATCCTGGGCAAGCGCGACGCACAGGACCAGTTCTGGTTCCCGGGTCACGGCGAGATGGACGCCGACCTGATTGCTCGCAAGGTCCGGCCGTTCCTGGTGGACCGATTCGGCGCCGACGGCATCGGCCCGGCCGTGCCAGAGCGCATCACCATCCCGCTGGCTGTCACGACCAAAGACGGTGCCAAGGCTGCGGGCCGCACACCGGGTTTCTGCTCGGGCTGCCCGCACAACCGCTCGACTTGGGTGCCTGAGGGCTCCGAGGCCGGCGGCGGCATCGGCTGCCACGGCATGGCTGCGATGACCCCGACCCGCAACGTGCGTGGCACCACCCAGATGGGCG
This sequence comes from Candidatus Poriferisodalis sp., assembly GCA_965226645.1. GTDB lineage: Bacteria > Actinomycetota > Acidimicrobiia > Acidimicrobiales > Poriferisodalaceae > Poriferisodalis. Next base: position 40,947 of record CBDDDL010000002.1, on the reverse strand, counting down.
GCGAGGGCGTGCAGTGGGTCGGCGCAGCACCGTTCGTGACGTTGGATCACCGCTTCCAGAACATCGGCGACGGCACGTTCCACCATTCCGGCTCATTGGCGGTCCGCCAAGCGATCGCAGCCGGCACCAACATCACCTACAAGATCCTCTACAACGCGGCGGTCGCTATGACCGGCGGCCAGGACGTGGACGGCGGTATGGCGGTGCCCGAGCTGACCCGGTCGCTGCATGCCGAGGGCGTGGCCAAGGTGATGGTTGTCGTCGACGATCCCAACAAGTACCCAGCCGACGCTCAGTTCGCTCCTGACACTGACGTGTGGCACCGCGACCGGCTTGACGAGGCGCAGCGGCTGCTGCGTGACATCGAGGGCTGCACCGTGCTCATCTACGACCAGGCGTGCGCGGCCGAACTCCGGCGTGATCGCAAGCGCGGCAAGGTGGCCGAGCCCAAGATGCGGGTGTTCATCAACGAGGCCGTGTGCGAGGGCTGCGGGGACTGCGGCGAGAAGTCGAGCTGCCTGAGCGTGCAGCCGGTCGAGACCGAGTTCGGTCGCAAGACCGTGATTCACCAGTCGTCGTGCAACAAGGACTTCACCTGCCTCGACGGCGACTGCCCTGCCTTCATCGAAGTGGTGCCCGGCGGAAAGGTGCCTACCAAGGCCACCGCTGCGGTGGACACCATCGGCGACGACCTGCCCGAGCCTGACCGGCTCGACGAGGGCAACATCTTGATGATGGGCATCGGCGGCACCGGCGTGGTGACGGTGAATCAGATGCTCGCCACCGCGGCACTGCTCGACGGAAAACAGGCCGATGGCCTCGACCAGACCGGTCTCGCGCAAAAGGGCGGACCGGTGGTGTCGAATCTGAAGATCCGCCGCATGGGCGCCACAGCCGAGGGCGGTGGATCAGATGGGGCCAACAAGGTCGGCGTCGGAGAGGCGGATGCCTACATCGTGTTCGACCTGCTTTCGGGCACCAATCCGGTGAACCTGGAAAAGACGCAGGCGGGCCGCACCGTGGCGCTGGTGTCGTCGTCCAAGGTGCCGACCAGCGCCATGGTTCGTGACACCGCCGCCGAATTCCCCGAGTGGACGGAGTTCCAGCGCTCGATCGACGACGCAACTACACCGGAGCGCAACATCTACTTCGACGCCGGCACGCTGTCGGACAACCTGTTCCGCTCGCACATGCCGGCCAATGTGCTGGTGCTCGGTGCTGCCTACCAGTCGGGCGTGGTGCCGATCAGCGCTTCGGCGATCGAGCGGGCCATCGAGCTCAACGGCGTCGCTGTCGAGATGAACACCCAGGCGTTCCGCATCGGCCGCAAGATCGTGCTCGATCCCGATTTCCTGGCGACGTTGCACGTCGATCGGGTCGGCCGGGGGAAGCGTGAGACGGGTCCGTCGAAGCGTGAGCAGAAGCTCATCGGTTCGGTGCCCGATCCGTCCGAGGAGCTGGCGCGGCTGCTGCGCATCCGTGTTCCCGACCTGGTGGCCTACCAGAGCGTCGACTACGCAGCGGCCTACGCCGAGTTCGTGGCCAAGGTGCGCGAGGCCGAAGCCGCGGTGGGCGACTTTTCAGCGCTCAGCGAAGCCGTGGCGAGGTACTTGTACAAGCTGATGGCGTACAAGGACGAGTACGAGGTGGCTCGCCTGCACCGAAGCAAGGCGTTCCAGCAGGCGGTGCGTGACCAGTTCGGCGACAAGACCGATGTCACCTACAAGCTGCACCCGCCGATCATGAGGCGCATGGGGGTCAAGAAGAAGATTGGCCTCGGCCGTTCCGGCGATGCAGCATTCGCCGTGCTGGCCCGCATGAAGGGCCTGCGGGGCGGCGCGCTGGACGTGTTCGGCAAGACCACTCACCGCCGGATGGAACGCGAGCTCATCGACGAGTACCGCGGCATGATCTCCCGGGCGCTCGACACGCTGGCACGCGGCGACGCCGCCGCCTACAACCGTGCCGTCGAGATTGCAGAGCTGCCCGACATGGTCCGCGGCTACGAGGACATCAAGGAAGCCAACGTCGAGCGCTTCCGGGCTCGCGCCAACGAACTCGGCGCCTGATCCCGCCGGAGCGGGAGCCATTTCGACGGCAGCCGGACACTGTCGGCGCGTCAAGATCAGCCGAGTGCCATCCGATGCCCGGACCTAGCACGCGCCACGGTCTCGGTTCGTAGCCTTCAGCGGCGATGACGGCATCGCAGGCGAATGCGCTGGAGGGATTGGCGATTGCCGGCTCGGTGCTCGATCTTGTGGGGCAGACCCCGCTCGTGCGGCTTAGCCGGGTCACCGAGGGGATTGCAACGCCGGTGGTGGCCAAGCTCGAGACAACGAACCCGGGCGGTTCGGTGAAGGATCGCGCCGCGGTCGCGATGATCGACGCGGCCGAGGCCGAGGGAATCCTGCGGCCTGGCGGGATCATCGTCGAACCCACATCGGGCAACACTGGCGTCGGGCTTGCCGTGGTGGCTGCACAGCGTGGCTATCGGTGCATCTTCGTGTGCACCGACAAGGTTGCGCCCGAGAAGGTTGCGCTGCTGCGGGCGTACGGCGCCGAGGTAGTGGTGTGCCCGAACGCGGTCGAGCCCGATGACCCGCGTTCGTACTACTCGACGGCCGAACGGCTGCGCACCGAGACGCCCGGAGCGTTCTCGCCGAACCAGTACGCCAACCCGCACAATCCCCTGGCGCACTACGAGAGCACCGGACCGGAGGTCTGGTCCCAGACCGCTGGTCGCGTCACGCACTTCGTGGCCGGTGCCGGCACCGGTGGCACCGTCTCAGGTGTCGGGCGGTACCTCAAAGAGCAGAACCCTGAGGTCCAGGTCGTGGTCGCAGATCCGCCCGAGTCAGTGTTCGCAGGAGGCGACGGCCGGCCCTATCTGGTGGAGGGCATCGGTGAGGACTTCTGGCCGGCGACGTTCGATCCGGGCGTCGTCGACCGTGTCATCCCGGTGACCGACGCCGAATCGTTCGCTATGGCCCGGCTCGTGACGCAGTCCGAGGGTCTGCTGATCGGCGGCTCGGGCGGCACTGCGGTGGCGGGTGCGCTCGCCGTAGCCCGAGAGCTTGATGCTGCGGGCCTCTCAGCCGAGTCGCTGGTAGTGACGCTCATCCCGGACTCGGGCCGCGGCTACCTGAGTCGCGTGTTCGACGACGAGTGGATGTCCCAGATGGGCTTCGAGACAGACGGCACCATTGACGGCGCCACCGTCGCCGACCTCGTCGAGGGCGAGTTCGTCTATGTGCGGCCCGATGACTCGGTAGCGGTGGCACGCAAACGCATGGACCAAGCCGGCCTTCGTGCTGTGCCGGTCTGCACCGGCGATATGCCGATCGCGGCTGCGCAAGTGATCGGCTCGGTCGCTCAGGACGGCCTGCTGGCATTCGGTGGTGACGTCAAGGTGGCGGACGCTGTCGAGGGACGGCTGCCAGCAGTCGGCGTCGGCGAGCCCGTCGCTCGTATGGCCGAGCTGCTGAGCAGCCACGGAACGCTTGGGGCGCCCGAAGCTGTTGTCGTCTACGACGGGGGACGTCCGGTGGCGACACTGGCCCTGCCCTCACGGCAGGGACGGCGCGCCGGTAAGATGATCCGATAACGCTCTGACCTACGGATATGTCCTACCGGGTGCGCCTGGTTCCCCACACTTCCTAGGGTTGGGGGGAACACGGGGGAACCGTGACGAACATCACTACCGAAGGGCTGGGGGAACATGCTCACCACGCTTGAAGTCACCAACGCCAAAGCGGGCAAGCACAGCGACGGGCGGCACGGGCTGACGTTGCTCGTGAAGGCTGGCGGATCCCGAAGCTGGATCGTGCGCTTTCGCGATCACGACGGCAAGCGCCGCGACAAAGGCATCGGCGGATACCCGGCCGTCACGCTCGCTCAGGCTCGCAGCATCGCCGAAGCAATCCAAGCCGACTACGCACCCGCACCCGCAGCCGAGGCGGCACCGGTCACGTTCCGCCAAGTCGCCGCCGACGTGCTCGCTCAGAATCGGGAAGTGTGGACATCGCCCCAACAGGCACCCGACTGGTCGGGCCGCCTTGAGAACTACTGCGGGCCGTTGCTCACCCGCCCGGTCGCCGACATCACCCGCGCCGAAGTCGCCGACATCCTTCTGCCGATCTGGCACACCAAGGCGTCGACGGCTCGCAGGGTGCGCCAAGCGATCCGGCAGATCATGGGGCACGCGATGACCTACGACGAATCGATCCTCGCGAACCCGGCCGGCGATGCGCTTGACGGCGTGCTGCGCAGGCAAGCGCCGAGCAAGGCGCACCACCGGGCGATTCATCACGGCGAAGTCGCCGAGACGCTGGCAATCATCGCCCGGTGCCCGTCGAACCCGTCGACGCGACTTTGCCTGCGGTTTCTGGTCCTGACTGGCGTGCGCTCGGCTGAGGCTCGCGGGGCACGCTGGTGCGAGATCGACGGCGACGTGTGGACAGTGCCCGCCGAGCGCATGAAGGCGCGTGAGACTCACCGTGTGCCGCTGAGCCGCCAAGCGCTCGCAGTGCTCGCCGAAGCACGCCAGCTCACCGACGGCGATTTAGTGTTCCCCAGCCCGATGCGGACCGGCGAGCCGCTGTCCAAGGCCGTGCTCAACCAAGCGCTCACCGACAACGCGTGCGGGACGACTGTCCACGGCTTTCGCTCATCGTTCCGCACATGGGCGCTCGAGACGGGGCAAGACTGGGCAGCGAGCGAATTGAGCCTCGCCCACAAGCTCGGCTCGAGCGTTGTACAGGCTTACGTGCGAGACGCCGACCTGCTCGAAGCACGCTGCCCGCTCATGCAAGCATGGGCCGACTACGCGACGGGTGCACCACCCCGTTAACGGACTCGCCAGGCGACCCGTTCACATACTCCGAGAGATAGCGCGCGAACGCGCGCGATCCCCTCAGGAGGAACCATGACCGAAGTGTCGCCGCCAGCCGCCGATGTGCGGCTGCTCAGCCAGCTCGATGTGATCGACACGCTACGCATGAGTCGCACGGAGATATGGACCCGGCTCAACGGAAACCATCGAACCGATCCCGACCCGAATTTCCCGAAACCGTTCCATGTCGGCCGCATGCTGCGCTGGCGGAGCGACGAAATCCAAGCGTTCATCGACCACCTCAGCAACGCGCGGCAGTCATGAGCGGATCTGAGCGTGAGCGGCTTGGACAGCGCGACCTCGTAGGCGTGCTCGAGTCGCACGGCGCACGGCGCGCCGCGTGGCCGTCTAACGGCGGCGAGTGGTGCGGCTCATGCCCGCAGATTGACGGCCGAGGCTGCGGCGGCGGTACCGACCGCGCGCACGTCACCGCCGCCGGTGTCTACGGGTGCCGCCGGTGCCCGGACCGCGGCCGTGCCGTGTGGGCCGCGGCGCAACGCGCTCACTTGGCGGACAGCGCACCGGCCGCACCGCACCTCAGCGAAGCGCGGCGGCAGCCGATGCGCTCGACCGGCGCTGAGCGTGAGCGGCTTGGACAGCGCGACCTCGTAGGCGTGCTCGAGTCGCACGGCGCACGGCGCAAGGCGTGGCCGTCTAACGGCGGCGAGTGGTGCGGCTCATGCCCGCAGATTGACGGCCGAGGCTGCGGCGGCGGTACCGACCGCGCGCACGTCACCGCCGCCGGTGTCTACGGGTGCCGCCGGTGCCCGGACCGCGGCCGTGCCGTGTGGGCCGCGGCGCAACGCGCTCACTTGGCGGACAGCGCACCGGCCGCACCGCACCTCAGCGAAGCGCGGCGGCAGCCGATGCGCTCGACCGGCGCTGAGCGTGAGCGGCTTGGACAGCGCGACCTCGTAGGCGTGCTCGAGTCGCACGGCGCACGGCGCAAGGCGTGGCCGTCTAACGGCGGCGAGTGGTGCGGCTCATGCCCGCAGATTGACGGCCGAGGCTGCGGCGGCGGTACCGACCGCGCGCACGTCACCGCCGCCGGTGTCTACGGGTGCCGCCGGTGCCCGGACCGCGGCCGTGCCGTGTGGGCCGCGGCGCAACGCGCTCACATGGCGGACAGCGCACCGGCTGCGCCGCACCTCAGCGAAGCGGCCGCCGCCGAGGCTGCGCCAGCGGATCGCACCGCCAAGGTCGCCGCCGCCCGCCGTGTCTGGGCGGACGCGCACCCGGTGGCCGACACGCCGGCGCACGCGTACCTCGCGGCGCGTGGCGTGTGGCCGAGCGGCTGGGCACCGTCGGCGGACATGGTGAGGTGGTACGCGCCGACGGACGCCGAGGTGCTGCGCAGGATCGGCTGGGCGAAAGCCGGCGCGGACGGCAACGGGCTAGCGTTGCTCATCGCTCAAAGCGGCACGAAATCATGGGTGCTGAGGTACCGCGACGCCGACGGGCAACGCCGAGACAGAGGCCTGGGTCCGTATCCGAAGGTCACGCTTGCTCAGGCACGACGCGCCGCCGCAGCGATACGCGACGCCGCCGATGCAGAGCCGGAGCCGGAGCCGACAGCGATGACGTTCGCCGAAGCCGCAGCCGAAGTCGCCGCGAAGCTGCGTGGCACCAAATGGCGGCGCAACCCCGCCCAACGCGAGGCGGTGATGTGGTCACGGTTCCGCCGGTTCCGCCGGTGAGTTGCTCGACATGGCAGTGATGGACATCACACCGGCCGATGTCCACGACGTGCTCAGGGCAGTCAAGAGCGCCGACACCGCGCGTCTGCTGCGCAGCGACATTCGGCGGGTCATAGGCGGCGTGATGTTCAGGCTGTCCATGACGGCGAACCCGGCCGGCGAAGCACTCAACGACGCTTTGATCCGCGAACCGCACGCCGCCAAGCGACGCCGTTCGATTCATCACAGCGAAGTCGGCGCGGCGCTCGACATCGTTGACAGATCAGGCCGCGGCGACAGCGTGCGGCTGTGTCTGCGACTGCTGACGCTCACGGCTGTGCGCAGCCAAGAGGCGCGCGAGGCCCGCTGGACAGAATTCGCGGGCGACGAGTGGACAATCCCCGCCGACCGCATGAAGACAGGCCCGGAGCACCGCGTCGCGCTGTCGCGTCAAGCGCTCGAAGTGCTCGACGCGGCGAAGACGTCAGCGGGCGGCTCGCCGTATGTGTTCCCCGGCTACCGCGGGCGGCCGATCAGCGCCGAGTCCCTGCGCAACGCGCTCGAATCGAGCTACGTTGATTGCGCACCTCACGGGATGCGGTCGAGCTTCAAGACATGGGCGCTCGAAACCGGTCAGAACCGCGACATCGCCGAAGCCGCGCTCGCTCACACACTCGGCGGCAATCAAGTTGAAGCCGCTTACATTCGCACCGACCTGTTCGAACAGCGCCGCACGCTGATGCAGGACTGGGCCGACTACGTGACGGGGCGCATTGGGGCGGGCTTCGCGACCGGCGTCACTAAACTGATGTAGCTGATTCGTCCAGCATCGTTATACCCATGAGACCGCCCCCGCGAGGAACTGGGGGCGGTCTCTCATTTGTGGGGACGATGGCACCAATTGCGCTGTAATCACGCGGTAGCCGTTGAGCGGCTGAGGCGGAAAATGTGCGCCTGACCTGGGGAAACGCCGGTTTCGTGTTTTTTTGAGGTCACGCCAGGCGAGCGGGTTACTAGGGCTCTAGGGATAGGTGCGAGACCTCGACTCGCACCATGACCAGGGAGACGAACCCGTGGACGAACACACCACACCCGCCGACGTGCGGCTGCTGACCCGCCAGCAGGTCACCGACACGCTCGGCATGAGCCGCACCGAAATTTGGCGGCGCCTCAGCGGAGATGATCCCGACCCCAATTTCCCGTCGCCGGTGCGGATCGGCCGGATGGTGCGCTGGCGCAGCGATGAGGTGCAGGCGTTCATCGACCACCTCAGCGAAGCGCGGCTGTAGCCGATGCGCTCGACCGGATCTGAGCGTGAGCGGCTTGGACAGCGCGACCTAGTAGGCGTGCTCGAGTCGCACGGCGCAAGGCGCAAGGCGTGGGCCGCCAGCGGCGGCGAGTGGAGCGGCTCATGCCCGCAGATTGACGGCCACGGCTGCGGCGGCGGTACCGACCGCGCGCACGTCACCGCCGCCGGTGTCTACGGGTGCCGCCGGTGCCCGGACCGCGGCCGCGCCGTGTGGGCCGCGGCGCAACGCGCTCACATGGCGGACAGCGCACCGGCTGCGCCGCACCTCAGCGCACCGCCCGCCGCCGCCGAGGCTGCGCCAGCGGATCGCACCGCCAAGGTCGCCGCCGCCCGCCGTGTCTGGGCGGACGCGCACCCGGTGGCCGACACGCCGGCGCACGCGTACCTCGCGGCGCGTGGCGTGTGGCCTAGCGGCTGGGCACCGTCGGCGGACATGGTGAGGTGGTACGCGCCGACGGACGCCGAGGTGCTGCGCAGGATCGGCTGGGCGAAAGCCGGCCGGGCCGGCGCGGTCGGCGCGTTGGTGTGGCCGCTGTCCGCATCGCCCGGCGGCGAACCGGTCGGCGTGGAACTCGAAGGCCTGCGCGGCGACGGCCGCCGATGCGGCCCGGACCCGCGGCCCGGTTCGGAGCTGGGCCGCTGGCGGCGGACTCTCGGCGTGCGCGCTGGCGCTATGTGGGCGGCAACGCTGCGCACCGGCGACCGTGCGCACCGGCGCGGCGTAGTGCTCGAAGGCGTGGCCGACGGGCTCGCCGCCGCGGCGCTGTCCACGGCATGGCCGCAGGCTGCGCAGAACCGCGCCGCCCACCGGCTGACGGACATGTGGCGCAGCGGCGACGGCGACGCTGACGCGCTCATGGCGTGGCTCGAGGTCGCCGAGGCGATACACGGCTGGCCGGACGTTGCCGGTGCTGCGCTCATCGTGGCCGCGCCCGCCGGCGGCTTGACCATCGCCGCCGAGGTTGCCGCCCGCGACTGCGCCAGGGTGCTCATCATCCCCGACGGCGACCGCGCCGGTGCCGTCGCCGCCGGTGCCGCGACGGCGGCGGCGCACGCGGCCGGTGCTGACACGCGGACGCTGCGCCCGTGGAGCTCAGGCGCTGACGCGCCACGCGACTTGGCCGCGGCGTGCGCACGCTGGCGATTGCTCGGCGATGCCTGACCGCGACGTCACGGCGGACATGCCGCCGCACGAAGTCGACACGTTCCCGTCGTGGCTGGGCCGCGATGCAATCGCCGCCGTGGAAACCGTCCGAAGCCTTGACGCGATCCCGGCCGTCGCCGAAGCGCGCCGATTACAAGCCGCGGCCATGTCGGCCGTGCTGGCGGACCTCAGCGCCGCCGCCGACGCCGCGCTGTCATGGACGGACGAAGCCGCCGCCGCCGCCGCCGTGGCCGACGCCGCTACGGACGAAGCATGGGCCGAGGTGGAGCGGCTTGTCGTTCGGGCCGTGGTGCCCATCACCGACTGGGCCGCGCGGACGCTGCGCCCGCGGCAATGGCTGATAGACGACTGGCTGCCGCGTGGCCGGCTCACGATGCTGCACGGCCGCGGCGGCGGCGGCAAGTCACGACTCGCGCTGCAGCTCGCCGTAGCGCTCACACGGATCGGCGGCGACGGGATATGGCTGCCGCCCTCGCCGCGCGGCGGACATCACATGCCGCTCGTCGACGCCGACGTGTGCGAGAGCCCGTGTGTTGTCGTGTCCGCTGAGGATGATCCCGACGAAATCCTGCGGCGGCTCCTAGAGGTGAGCTTGGCGGCCGACCCCGCCGAACTGGGCGACATGCTCAGCGACCGGCTGGCGCTCATTGACGGCCGCGGACGCGGGCCGATGTACGGGCCGAAGGTCGGCGCTCACATGGCCACCCGCGCCGAAATGCTCCCGTTCGGCGGTGAGGTGCTGGCACGGGCCGCGGATCGCGGCGCACGCTTGTTGATCCTTGACCCGCTGGCCGCTGTCTACGGCGGCTCGGAAATCGAACGGGCGGCGGTGCGAGAGTTCGCGGGCTATCTCGACATGTGGGCGCAGAAGCATGACTGCGCCGTCCTGATACTGGCGCACCCGTCGAAATCCGACGGCGATGAGCTGTCCGGCTCGACTGACTGGCACGCCGCGCCGCGTGCCGTGTGGCGGCTGTCTCAGCGGGCGGCAGCGAACAAGAGAAACACGGCGACGGCGTTGCGACTTGACCGCACCAAACTGAGTTACGGGCCGCTGACACGCGACAGCGCAGGCGACGACGCCGGCGGCACTTGGGTCGCGTGGCATGACGTGGCCGACAGCAACGGCGGGCGATGGACTGCCGCCGCGGAGTTCCCCGGCGGCGATGCGCACGGCGACAGCGCGACGGCTGAGGACCTCACCGGACAGCGCTACGAACCGTCCGCCGAACCGCGAATGGACCTCGAATGACGGACAGCACAGACCCCCAAACCGCCGCCGAGTTCTGGCCGTACGCCGCCCGCCATTGGTGGAGCCGCAACCGGAACGGCGACTGTCCGGCGTGGAGCGTGCCCGACGAAGCCGACATCGCCGAAATGGTGCAAGCCGCCGGCGACGCGCCCGTGAGCGACGGCGACGAACGGCACGCTGCGCTCGCGGCGAGGCTGGCGAAGGTCGGGCGGTACGCCAACGAGTTGCTCGGGGCAACAGCCGACGTGCAAGTGCGCGACGGACGCATGCAAGTGCGCGACGTCACGGCCGACCCGGCTGTATGCCATGACGCGGAACTTGTCCACGCCATGTGGCTCGCGACCGATCCGGCGGCGGCGCTATCTCACCCGTTCGCGCCGCTGGTCGCCGCGTGGTGCGCTCATTACGCCAGCACGGCCGCTGAGCCTGACCTGGGCCGTGGCCATATCATGCCGCGAGGCGCAGCTCACGGGCGGCCCAATTCCGTGTCTCACCGTGCGAGGTCGAAACCATCGCCGATGCTGGCGCCGCGCGACGCGTGGAGCGTGCCCGATCCCGACGACGCGACTGTCGGGCATACAGCGACGCTGCCGGTCGCCGTGCCGCTGTTCAGCGCTGAGGTGCTAGACGACCTCGACGGCATCGTGACACTGCCGGTGCCGCTTTGGCGGCTAGGCGTCGGGGAGCAACGCAGGCGCCCCACGCCGCTAGTCCAACGAGTGCTCCTCGAAGCGATAACGCGACTGCCGATCGAGCAACGCGGGCTCGGCCCGGTAGCCGTCGCAATCCCGTGGCGTGAGCTGCTCAGCGGCCTGCGGCCCGGCACCGACTGGGCGCGCTCCTCCTACGCTGAACTGCTCGCGTTCCACAGCGACATCTGGGATGCCGCCGACCTCTTGGGCTCACGCGCCGCCCGTGTCCCGATCGGCACCGGCGACGACATTCGCTGGCGTTCCGTCGTGACTGTCCGCGACCTGCCCGGCAACCCGCGCCAGCTCGACGACGGGGTAGCCACGTTCATGGTTGACGTGCCCGGCGGTGACGGTGCTGCCGGGCCGCTGTACGGCGACGCGCACCGCAAGCTCTCCGTGAATTCGGCCGTGGCGCACCGGCTGGCGGTAGCGATGGATCTGTGGGGATGGCGGCCCGGCGTATCGCACGCGCCGACCGGCCACGGCGGCAAATGGCGGGCGCTGCGCTGGAATCCTGAGCCGCTGACCATGAGACAGCTCGCCTCAATGGCGTACCCCGGCAACCTCGGCAAACGCGGCACCGTGAAAATCAAAGATCAGTACAGGAGCACCCGCGCCGCGATGGAACGTGTAGCTGCGACCGGTTGGCGATTCACGCAACTCGGCGGCAGGCGCTGGCAGCCGATCCGCGGGGAGTCACCCGGCGTTGAGGCGCTGGAATCGCACACCGATTAGGTGAGGATCGGCGAGGATCGCTCTGCACCGCAGCCACCACCTTTCTGCACCGCAGCCACCACCTTTCTGCACTGCAGGCACCACCTTTCTGCACTGCAGGCACCACCTTTCTGCACCGCAGCCACCACCTTGTTTCGCGGAAACCCGTGTACTTGCTGGAGAAATGTGTGTCCCTACGCCCTACGTACTACGAACTACGGGAGTAGTACGTATGGGGTAGGGGGGACGGCGGGCGCTCCCTGAAGGTCGCCGCCGCCGCCCACCCTTGAGAAATGAACAAAGACAGCGCGGGCGGTGCTTCGGCGGTGTCGCCGGCCGTCGCGGCTGACTTCGGCCCGTGACGTAGTGCGCTCAGGCGCTCCCGGTGTTCACCTCGGCGCCGGCTGGAGCGCGTCGGCGCGCGGTTCTGAGCCGTGTTGACCGTGGCGTTGGCGGGATATCCGGCGACCTCAGCGGCGCTGTTGTTGCGGTGCCAAGATGCCGCCGCCGCGGCGTGAGAACCGGCACGGCTGGCGCTGGGGCGGCGTGTAGGTGCCTGCTGGCGCGCCGATCGATGCCTGCGCGCTGTCGGGCATACAGCGACGCTGCCGGTGCCGCTTTGGCGGCTAGGCGTCGGGGAGCAACGCGGGCGCGCCACGCCGCTAGTCCAACGAGTGCTCCTCGAAGCGATAACGCGACTGCCGATCGAGCAACGCGGGCTCGGCCCGGTAGCCGTCGCAATCCCGTGGCGTGAGCTGCTCAGCGGCCTGCGGCCCGGCACCGACTGGGCGCGCTCCTCCTACGCTGAACTGCTCGCGTTCCACAGCGACATCTGGGATGCCGCCGACCTCTTGGGCTCACGCGCCGCCCGTGTCCCGATCGGCACCGGCGACGACATTCGCTGGCGTTCCGTCGTGACTGTCCGCGACCTGCCCGGCAACCCGCGCCAGCTCGACGACGGGGTAGCCACGTTCATGGTTGACGTGCCCGGCGGTGACGGTGCTGCCGGGCCGCTGTACGGCGACGCGCACCGCAAGCTCTCCGTGAATTCGGCCGTGGCGCACCGGCTGGCGGTAGCGATGGATCTGTGGGGATGGCGGCCCGGCGTATCGCACGCGCCGACCGGCCACGGCGGCAAATGGCGGGCGCTGCGCTGGAATCCTGAGCCGCTGACCATGAGACAGCTCGCCTCAATGGCGTACCCCGGCAACCTCGGCAAACGCGGCACCGTGAAAGTCAAAGATCAGTACAGGAGCACCCGCGCCGCGATGGATCGTGTAGCTGCGACCGGTTGGCGATTCACGCAACTCGGCGGCAGGCGCTGGCAGCCGATCCGCGGGGAGTCACCCGGCGTTGAGGCGCTGGAATCGCACACCGATTAGGTGAGGATCGGCGAGGATCGCTCTGCACCGCAGGCACCACCTTTCTGCACTGCAGGCACCACCTTTCTGCACTGCAGGCACCACCTTTCTGCACCGCAGGCACCACCTTTCTGCACTGCAGGCACCACCTTTCTGCACCGCAGCCACCACCTTGTTTCGCGGAAACCCGTGTACTTGCTGGAGAAATGTGTGTCCCTACGCCCTACGTACTACGAACTACGGGAGTAGTACGTATGGGGTAGGGGGGACGGCGGGCGCTCCCTGAAGGTCGCCGCCGCCGCCCACCCTTGAGAAATGAACAAAGACAGCGCGGGCGGTGCTTCGGCGGTGTCGCCGGCCGTCGCGGCTGACTTCGGCCCGTGACGTAGTGCGCTCAGGCGCTCCCGGTGTTCACCTCGGCGCCGGCTGGAGCGCGTCGGCGCGCGGTTCTGAGCCGTGTTGACCGTGGCGTTGGCGGGATATCCGGCGACCTCAGCGGCGCTGTTGTTGCGGTGCCAAGATGCCGCCGCCGCGGCGTGAGAACCGGCACGGCTGGCGCTGGGGCGGCGTGTAGGTGCCTGCTGGCGCGCCGATCGATGCCTGCGCGCTGTCGGGTGCTGAGGCGTGCTGTGCGCCCGTGTGAGCGGCTGAGGTGACCGTTCGTGCTTGGACGCTAGGACGCCTCAGGTGTGCGGTGCTGGCGTGTGGTGAGGCGTGCTGATCGTGAGCGTGTTTGACAGCAACATGCTGTCCATTAGCCGAGGTGCCCGACGCAACGCTGTGTCGGCAATGTGTTTGTTTACGGGTTTACGCTGTTCGCCGCGTATTCGCCACAGGCGGGCCGTGCTGGCGGCACTACCGAGACCACGATGTGCTCACGTTCCCGATCCCATGCCGCACGGCCTGTCCTGATCATCCAGATGCCGAAGCGCCCCAAGTGCAGCTCACCGCGGCGTTCGTGCCATGGGCCGACGGCGGCAAACGAGAGCCTCCCACGACAGTGATCTGGGCGTTCCTGCGCCAATTCGGGAAGCAGCCGAAACGGTCAAGGCATCCGGCGCGCTCATCTGATCTCGCAACCGCTGGCCGTGGTCACTAGACGAGGCATCACGGCTGCGGCAATGCGTGACGCTGCGGATTGGCGTTGTGCTGTTCCTGCAGATCTGCTTCCCAGCACCATTGCCCGCCATCGTTTTCACAGAACGCCCGCGAACCGAGAACCGGCTGCAAGACTGTTCATTGGACACGTGGCTGCACGAATTATTTTCTGTGTGCTCGCATGCAAGAACGCAAGAAACTTAGCGAAGTGCCGGTTTGATGTCTGACTCGTTGACTGTTCAGGTTGCATTTGGTTGATCAGCGAGTTTAGTGTTCGGTCATGGCCCGCAGCCGCTCCGAAGCTCGAGAATGGATTGATTCGCTGCCTGCCGGCGCGTTCTTCTTCGCGTCCGAAGTGCCGGGTGAGTCGGTTTCGGTCAAGCCGCTGCTGTCTCGGCTTGCTGCGGACCCTGGGCATCCCGTGGAGCGGCAGATGCGCGGCTTCTACTGCAAGGCGTGGAGCGATGACGATCCCGTCCCGTTCGTCGACCGAAATCTCGGCGCGCTGAGGCTTGCGGGGCCAGGCGGCGGTGGCGCTGGTTTGTTCGCAGTGAATCGTGCTCGATGGACGTACCAGCATCCGTGCCGTCACGATTTCGCTGTGATGGGGCGGCCTCCGGTTTCGCCGTGGCCGACGGTGCGGTTCCGGCGTCGCAGCAATCTGCGTCGCGACGTGCTGTCGCCTGCGGAGGTGACGCTCCTCGAAGCTGTCCGATACTTCGACCGCAGCGATCCGATCCCCTGGGGCGAAGCAGTCGACACTGTGCGTACCGGGAACGCGGAGCAGAGCCTGGGGCATCTAGGGATGCTTCGAGCGGACGCGATCATGTGGGCCGCTGAGGGCGAGCACGGGATGGCTCCGCTATTCCATGACCGGGTCAGCGAAGTCTGCGGCGCTCTGGCATCGGCGGGCAATAGCCGGCACGGCACCGTCTAGGCGGTTCGAGGCTCGAGGGATCTGCGGTTCACGCAACACGGCAGACGGGCAGCCGTGCAAGCTGTCGGCGCCGGGCTGTCCTCACGCTTCGCACCGCTCGCCGGACAGGGCAGCATCGTCCCGATCCGACGGTGCCGATGAGGAACGCAGATCAGCGCTGAGAGCACAGATCGATACGGGCACCCCGCTCATCCGTGCGAGATTGGCTTCGCGACGGCTCGGGCATCTTCCACGCGACCGTCACCGAGCGCCCCGTCGTCGCAATCGAGATCAGGAACTCGCTCGATACGGACCCAGCGCCATCCTTGTCGGACTGAAGCACACAAGGCATTTCGAGCCGCAGTGTCGCACAGAAGCGTAAATCCTCTATACCATTCTGTGTGGCACATGAAGTGGTATCGCTTGCGACACCTAGTGAGGTGCCCCGCTCCAACATCTAAAGCGAAGACTCAGCAAGCCAGTCAGCCCGTTCATCGGTTTAGCTCGCTGAGATGATGTTGCCTCCGCTGCAGGTGGTGCCGATGAGTCCGAGCGCATTGCGGCAGCGCAGCAGCCCGTTGGTGCCGGCGTTGGGGGTGTAGTGGAATTCGACGGTCAGCAGGGTGCAGTAGTTGGTGATGTTGTTCTGCACGAGCCGGTACGTGGCCGTGGCCGCGGTTTCGCTGGTGTTCCACGGGATGAACCCTGACCGGTACCCGGCTGCTTTCCATGCTGAGAACCTTGAGTCGCACACGACGTAGTTGAAGGTGAACAGCGGCGCTGAGCCGCTGTCGCTCGGGCCGCTGCCTGGGCGGGTGATCCAGTGCACTGAGGTGTGATACGGCGACCATGTGTTGGTGTCCTGAAGGATCGGTCGCCGCTGGAACTCGTCGAGCACGTTGGATGCGCGGTTGTACTGGTTGTAGCTCCAGCGCCATTCCTCGTCCCAGTCTTGCGACATGGGGATCTCGGGGACGCCGTTGAACGGGTCGCAGTGCCATGATCGGAACGCGCTTGGGCCGAGGCCGTGGAAGTGGTCATGGATGCGGGTCGCGTCGCTGCCGTACAGTCGCCGCAGCCATTCATGCTCGTCGCGCACTCTGAAGCTGTCCATCGACGGGACATGAGCAGGATCGCCGATGGACATTGGGATGGCTGAGCCCTGCTCGTGATCTGATGGATGCCCATGCTTCGCTTTGCTGAGGTTGTCCGGCACAGGGGTTGGCACCGGCGGCGTCTCGGTGCGCCCATGGCAGTCAGCTGAGCCTGTGATGTTGTTGCGGTTGCCTGGGGCGTAGCTCTCGTAGAACCGGTAGTCGATCGGGTTGCGCTCGACGCCGAGCGGCTGTGTGAGGTCAGTCTGGTTCCATGCGGACTGCTGTATCTCGCCGTTGGGGATCATCTGCCCCGACAGCATCCCTTCCATTTTTTCTGCGATGTCCGGACCGGTGATGTGTCCGGTGCTGTGATGACAACCGGTCGAGTTCACACGAATCGCAACAGCGCGAGCGTCGCAGATCAGATACGGCCAGTTCGAAGGCGCTCGCTCGAGCCATGCTTTGGCCGGGTCGAAATAC
The DNA here is from genome assembly GCA_965226645.1 of Candidatus Poriferisodalis sp. Taxonomy (GTDB): domain Bacteria; phylum Actinomycetota; class Acidimicrobiia; order Acidimicrobiales; family Poriferisodalaceae; genus Poriferisodalis. The sequence goes on along the minus strand of CBDDDL010000002.1, from coordinate 24,296 downwards.
CGCACGCTGGTGGTGTCGAGCACCACGGTGGCGCCGTCGACGTCGCCGTCAGCGTCACGCACCCACGAGTCAGGTCGGACCGGCAGGCTGTCGTCCACCGGGAACGTCACCGATTCCCATGTGTGCCAGAACACGGCCAGGCTCTGCGGGTCCATCCATCGCAGCCCCGAGTAGTGCTTGAACTCGACCGGCACCGGCTCTACTGTCAGTGTCGCTCCGATGTAGACCTCAGTGAGATCGTCGCTTGGGTCGTCCTTGACGCCGGCGTCGCCGATGGATGCGGCGTTGGCGATGATCGGGTCCCATGCGATGCCGACATAGGATCCGCCGACACTCGATCCGTTGTGATTCACCGTCGGGCACGGATATGGGCCGGCCGCCGAGGTGGTCGAGTCGCTGTACGCGGCAGGCCGAGACGTCGGCGCGTTCTGCACAGCGTTGACCGTGATGATGTTCGCCCATGCGGTGTAGGTGCTGCTGTGAGAATGCGAATCGCCGTCCATCAGCCCGGAGGGATGCGTGTCTCCGTGCGTGTTGACGGCGAGATGGGAGTGGTTGTAGCTGCTCGGCTCTTGCCAGCTGAAGTCCGTTGTTTGCCTGCGCCCTGACTGGGAGCCCCAGCCTTCGTAGTAGGTGACGCTGAACGGCCCTGCGTAACTGGTTTGCCCTCCGAAGAACGGAGTTCCCGATGGGACGGTGTGCCCTTTGTAGTCAGGGTCGCCGGCGTTGACGCTGCCCCGCCGGCGACATGTCCATCGTGTCTCGGTCCAAAGCCGATGAGTGGTCTGGACCTCATGGGGGTTGATGCCGACACCGTCGTCGTTGTAGATGCGGACGCTCGGCTTCCAGTTCGCCGCTTCGAACCCGCCCTTCTCGGGGTGCAGGAACACCACGCCGGTGCCGAGCGTCACAGGGCCGGTGTCGAGCACAGTTATCTGCACACGGGCGTTGCAGAAATCGTTCGAGCCGGTGCCGTATCTGATCTGGTAGATGAACTCGTCAGAGCCGTGCGCCCACGCATATGAGACGTATCTCGCTCCTGATCCGCTGAGACTCACTCTGCCTTCCTGCGGACGAATGAGAATGGAGGGGGAAAAACCGCTGAGCCGGTCGTTGGCGAAGATGTCCAATGATGGGTAGGTCTGTCCGGCTATCACGTTCCAAGCGTCATGCCCGGCGAACGCTCCTACACAAGCCCCTCGAGCCGGCGGCGATCCGCGCCCAGCGGTACGGGCTCCCGGCCAAGGCGTCCAGCCGTACGGCACAGGACAGGAACCTCGGCTCGGATGTGTCCCTATCGGCGTGCCTTCGCTGTGGACTCCGGCCGGCTGAGCTTCATCGCAGAGAGTGACGATCACAGGCACGCAGTCCTCGTTGTCGAGGATGCGCACCCGTCCTGTGGGGCTGCTGATCGTCGCGGTGACGGCCGGAGCGGTGACCTGATTGTCAATGACCATCGTGAACGTCTCGGTGCCCTCGCACGCTGCGTCGTCGATGATCGGTACGTCCACATCGACAGAGGTTGCGCCGGCGAAGTTCACGATGATCCCCGACGAGGGAACAGTCGTGTAGTCGGTGCCGGCCGTGGCGCTGGCGTCGAACAGCCGGTAACGCACCGAGGTCACATCGCCTGGGCTGCCGTCATGCGTGATCGTGAGCGTCGCGAACGAATCAGGCTCGTTCACCTGCACAGTGTCAGGGTCAACACTGATCTTCACCGGTGTGCAGTCGTCGTCGATGATGCGCACACGCCCCGTCGGGCTGGTGACGGTCGCTGTGACACCTGGCCCCGCAACAGGATTGTCTACCTCCATGCGGAACGACTCAGCAAGCTCGCACACTGTGTCATTGATGATCGGCACGTCCACCGTGACAGAGGTCGCGGAACCGAAGTTCACGATGACACCTGACGACGCGACCGTTGTGTAGTCGCTGCCGGCTGCCGCACTGTCGTCGAACAGCCGGTAACGAACAGACTGAACATCGCCAGGGCTGCCGTCATGCGTGATCGTGAGCGTCGCGACAGGATCGAACTCATCCACTTGGACAGTGTCAGGATCAACCTTGATCTTCACCGTCGTCAGCGGACAGTCGTCGTCGATGATGCGAACCCCCGCTTCGGCCACAGCGATAGTCGCTGAACCGGGCGGCAACACATTCGAGATGTCCACACGGAACGTCTCATCCGGCTCGCACACTGAGTCAGGGTCTATGTCGACACTGATCGCAGTCGACGTTGCCGTCGCCGGAATGTTCGCCCGCACACCGGACGGGGCGACCCCAGTGAAGTCCGTGCCGACGGTCGCTGTTACTCCCACCAGCTGGTACAGCACCGAAGCGACCGCGCCGGCGCTGCCGTTATGCGACACGTTGACCTGCGCAACAGTCGCCGGGCCGCCTGTGCCCTCAATGATCGAGATGTCAGGGCCTACACGCACTTCCAGCGACACACAGTCGTCGTCGATGATGCGAACCCGCGCTTCGTCCACAACGATAGTAATTGCTGAACCGGTCGGCTCCGGATGGGAGATCTTTACACGGAACGTCTCATCTTGTTCGCATAAAGAGTCAGGGTCAACATCGACATTGATCGGTGTCGATGTTGCCGTCACCGGAATGATCGCCCGAGCACCCGACGGGGCGACCCCAGTGAAGTCCGTGCCGAGTGTCGCTGTCTCCGCGACTACGTGATACAGCACTGACGCCACATCACCAGCGCTGCCGTTATGCGACACATGGACCGTCGCGACAGTCGGCGGGCCGCCTGTGCCCTCAATGATCGAGATGTCAGGGCCTACACGCACCTCCACCGGCACACAGTCGTCGTCGATGATCGTCACCGTCGCCGTGCCAGTAGCAACACTCGCGGCGTCGCCAGGTGACGGCACCGGGTCAAGAATCTCCACCTCGAGCGTCTCCTCGGCCTCGCAGACCGTGTCTCCCACAATTTCGATGTCCGCGGTGATGCTCGTCGATCCAGGCGGAAACGTCAGCAGCTCGGTCGAGTACTGCAACTTCACGTAGTCATTGTCGTGCGGTGGGCTGGTGCTGCTGCTGCGATGCGCTGAACGGTTAATGCGCTTCCACCGCACCGAGATCACATCCCCCGGATTGCCGTCATGCGAGATCGTGAACGGCACAACCACGTTGTCACCCGGGTTGCCCTCCGTGACCGTCACCGAAGTCGGCGCAATCGACACCTGACGATTCGCAGGGGTGTCAATAATCGTCACTAACGCTTGGGGGCGGATCACGGTCGGATCCGGCCCGGTTGCTCCAGGGCACAGACCCACGCTGGTAATCTTCACCTTGAACTGCTCATCGCCTTCGGTGACCGAGTCCGCGACTGTGCTGATCGACGCCAATTGCTGTGTTGACGAGCCAGCGCCCATGATCGCGCCAGCATCGAACCTGTACGGCATGCCCGGCGTTCCGGCGAAGTCAGCACCCGAGCGCGCCGAGCCGTTATAGGTCAGCCACGTCCCCTCCACACACGGAGACGAACCAGTCGCGCTCGCACGAGTCAACGTCACATCCAGCACCGCAGGATCGCCTTCATCGACCGAGATGTCAGGGCCGATTTCGACAGTCAGAGTGTCCGTTTTCCAACAGACAAGATCGCTCGCGTTCACCGAACCGTCCTCAATACGAGGCTCGTCGTCGTAATTGGTGGCCATCTGGTATGGCTGGGGGATGCTGGTGATCCCGTTTGATTTCCCCCACCACGGATCGCCACGTGGTGCGATGTGCCGCGTCGCTGCGTCCTTGACCAGGCTGGTACCGCGGTTGTCGTCGATGCCTGCTTGTGGGCAGTAGGTGTATCGCCATGTCTGATGGTGCACGCTGCCGTGCCCCCTGTATTGCCATTTGGCGACACTGTTATATTCCACCCAATCTTGCGCCCCTACGGGGCCGGTCGGATTGCTTGGCGGCGGGCCGAGTCCCGTTGGATGCTCTCGCACATTGGCGGTGGTGTGCCCGCAGCCTGAATTGCCAGGCCCCCCGAACACATTGCATGCCGTGTAGCGGGTTGCGTTGCCTGATGCGTTCCGCAGCGTCTGAGTGACACCGCCGGTGATCGTTTGTGGCCCGCATGACACCCATTCAGCGACGCGCAGATAGACCGCATCGACGTTTATGTCGAAGACGTATTCGAGGGTGTCCTGTCCGGTTGTCGTTTTAACTTTGCACTGCCACGGGACGGTGTGATATGCCCAGTCGGACCAGCATCCGTCCCATGTGGCACCGGCAACAGGCGGGGTCACCCCGCTCGGAACAGGGCTGGCATCACATGTCGGCGGGGTCTGCGCCTCAGCTTCGCGTGGCGCTGGGGCAACGAGAACCAACGTTGTAGCTGCCAGCAGCAGCGCAATGAAAACAGATACTCGGCTTTTCATGCCGTTCCAACCTCGATGTCGGGTACGACAAGAATGAGGACAGGCCCCAATAAATGCCCGCTAGCAGCATGCAGATCAGGCAACGCACGTCAGCTGAGCCACCTGCGTGTTCAGTATCTGTTCAAAGTTCGGCCTATGTCCCGATGTCTGCCAATGCCCAGACGCCGTGAACCTTCGACTGGAGGCCGAGCGCGCCTCTTATGGGCCGCATGTCGTTCTCGTCGCTTATGACGATGAGATCGTCGCGTGACGCAGCCACGACTGCGACTGAAGCATCGTTACGTCGCCCATGCCGACAATTGCGCAAGCGGAACCATCTGAGCGAGCCAGAGCATTGCCAAGTGGCTCTGCCCGGCATACAGACAACATCCTCGACATCGGATGCTGATGCCCATCGCGCCATCGCTGAGCCAGGGCTTCTGCTGGCATGATCGGCACTACCCCTCGGCCGAGCAAACGCTGATGCAGTGCCCACATATGCCTGCTGTTGCGCTGCGCCGCTATCAAAGCGCCTGTGTCGCAGGTGGCGCCAGCCATCTCACTGCATGCCAACCAAATGGCGGCCAAGCCCATTGTCGGCCCACGCCAGTTCCTCAGCGGTGATGTCTCCGTGCGCAGCTTCCCGCTGACGTACCGCAGCAAGACCCCTTCTCGATCGTCAGCTTCTGCAGCGCGGCTGCGTTCAGCCACGCAGACATGCTGATGCCCTGCTCCGCGGCAGAATCAGCCGCTTCGTTGGCAACGGCCTCATCCAACGCAACCGGCGAGAAAGCGCCTCACCCCGGCACTCGACACGTCGTGGTCAGATTCAAGAACGGAGCCACACCGCCGATCAACGAGAACAGCTCCGGATGCTCAAACGTGCCCCTGATGGATTCGTGGTAAGTGGTTCCGAGGTGGGTGTTCAGCAGTATCAGCAGCAGCCGGTCATGATCGACGTCGCAAGCGATCAGCGTGAACCATGTCGCGTCCTCCGCTTCCCATCGACGCACGTCGATCACCCGAGTCGTGGACCTGAGCCACGAGTCGGGGACATTGCCTCCCTGTCCTCTCGTAGCAATGCAAGCACTCGTCGGCTTGTGGTCGAGACGACCCGAGACGACAGTCAGAGTGTCGCCGACACTCACCGAGCCGACATCGGAAGTGCCCTGGTCGAATCCGAGTCCGCATTTCTTTCCCTGCTCGGGATGGTCGAAGTACCACGTCACCGACTTGCCTGTTGACGGCGGCACCCAGATCTCCCCGTCCGGCAAGCTCAAGCCCGCAGATCGCGAATTGACGATCCCGCCAGGGGGCGGTTCCGCTTCCCAACGCGCCAGACCGCCAGGCGACCCGACAATCAACCCAGCAGAGCGCGCTTCCTCAGCGGTGCGCGGATATGCGCTGCCTGAGGTTTCTCCCGCTTCGTCGTCTTCGCTGCCCGCAGTGTCGTCCGAGTTGTTGTCCTCGCTTTCACCGCTGTCAGGCTCGCCGTCGGTTCCCTCATTGTCTGAGTCGCCGTCGCCTTCGTCTGTTGCAGAGTCATCGGCCTCGCCGGTGTCGCCTGCGCCATCATCATCGCTCTCAGTGTCAGGCTCTTCGCCGTCGCTGTCGGCCTCGTCGTCGGGGGTTACGCCATCGGATCCGCCGTCATCAGGCTCACTGTCGCCTGCTTCGTCGCCAGCTTCCTCGGTGCCGGCGGGCACATCATCAACGTCGCCGGTTTCGTCGTCGATGTCAACGGTCGTGTCATCAGCCTCGCCGCCCACATCAACGGTCGTGTCGGGCGCCCCCGGCTCCTCAGTGCCGGTCGTGACCTCCTCATCCGATGCGTCGGTGCTAGCCGCCCCTTCTGTCCCTCCTCCGTCATCACGGGCAACGTCAGCGGTTGTCGCTGTGGTCACGTCCGGAGTGGTCGTTCCCGCGGCAGTCGGTGTTGTCGTGGTCGCGGCAGCAGTCTGCGCGGTTTCCTCCACGGTCTGCGAGCACGCTGCCGCGACGAGCATCAACGCGACCGCAGCGGCGAACATGCTGCGGAACTTGCGTGCGGTTCGGTTCGTGTTGCTGTTATCGGTGTTCATGGTGATTCCTCACTGTTACGGCTCAAGTATGCGTATTCCCTAATGGCATCATTGTCGCAAGGGGTTTACACGGACAGATCGGATACTGCCAGGCATGTTGTCCGCACGGCACAGAAAGCAGCCGTGTGATTGTGTTCTCCGAGCATACGGCTGCTCGCCGGCCGAACTCGACTCTGTGCATAATTCGTCTGCTGTCTGGGCTGCTCTTGTGTTTGTGGCACACCGCGTTCGCCATGACTCGTTGGCAGAGCGACTCAGCCTTCAACGTGAAGTCCTAGATCGACAGCGAGCTCTGTTACGAGTGCCAAGCCGCTGCCTGAGCTGAGGTCGGGATACACGATGGATGCATCGAAGATGGAATTGCCTGTGCCGTTGTTGTCGTAGATGATCGCTGTATGCCCGGCTTGCTCTGCGACGGTCAGCAGTATCCGCATTGACGCACTCGCATGTTCAGCGGCGACTTCCACTTGCCGTGAGTGCCAGATGAAACCGGTAGTCGACTGCCCACCAATCGATACTGGATTCCGTTGCTGTGCCCATCGACGCGTGCATGCATAGTGCTCTGATGGGCTGGCGACCAAATGATCCCGCCTGATGCCGTATCGATGGATCTGATCGTCGCGTAAATCCACGACGCGAAGGTTCTCGTGGCAAGTGATGCGGCGCAACGATCGTCCTCGAAGTTCGGAGCGCGGCACCCTGGAGCTGGTCCCCCAGATGTCTTTCAATGCGCTCTCCAAGAGCGCCCCTACGTGGTTCTGTGCCAAGCAGGCATGCGGAATCGGCTGGCTGTCTGCGGCGAACAGCGGGCTGAATCTGCTGTCGCCGAATCCTGAACGATTGAATACTTCGTCGTGACGCGACACGTTGTACCACGAGGTTCCCGCCTCGATGACGTGAGATCGGAGACGCAGGCGTGCGCCGGGTTGCACGACATGGCAGCTGCCGGGATCGGGACAGATCACTCGAAGGCTTGGATCAGCCGACGGCGGGCAGCGGCGCAGACACGCTCGGGGTCCGACGTGATCACATCAGCAGCGACCTCGCCGGACAGTCCCGCATTGGGTTCCGCGATCCAGCCCCAGATCACCCAGCTGCTCAACCCGGCTTCCTGCAAGACGGAGATCACCGGCTGCCATTCCGAACGCACATCAAGCGCCTCGTCCAGCAGAACAGACGGAATGTGAGTCTCGCCGCCCACTGTGACTGTGAACAGTGCACCCCGCTTGCCGGCCCGCTGGAGAACTTTGCGCACTGTGTTAACAGGCCGGTCCAGCGCTTCCGCGAGTTGCTTGACGGTGAATGCCCCGCTGTCAAGCAACGACTGACGAGAGGCATGCACTCTGTGAGCGTTGATGATGCGGACTTCCATGTCAGGGCGCCGGTAGCGACCATCGACGATCCCGATCACCTCTTCGGCGCCCAGTTCCGTTTCCGTGGCAGCGTCGCCGTCACCACGCTCTGTGCGCGCTGCGACAATGGCAGGAGCCATGAACCCCCACTCTGTGAGCCATGCGCTTGCCCCGGCCATCCGCTCAGCCATCCGCCGCCCGGCCAGCGCTGCTTCATCGTGGTCAAGCGCCTGAGCCACTTCGCACCTCCTGTGCGCACCGTAAACGATGGGCGAAATCGAGACATGCGCGACAGCCGACGGAAGCCGCAGACCGCAGTCCGGCCAGACGGCCCTGATTGCTCAATCCACTCATCCACGCAGCAGCCAAGCGCTCGACGACGCTCAGCGACAAGCATCCGCAACCGTTGCTTGAGCGCGCCGGACCTGCCGCAGCGCGCTCCGCAGCGACCCCGGCCAGCATCAGCCTCTCGTCCTCGCTGAGCATCATGGTTGCCGTATCGCTCACTCCAGCGCCGAACCACACATGTGATACATCGGTTCTTGCTGACTGCCATCCCCGGCCGTCGTCTTCGCTTCGCACTGCCACCCCGCTCGGCGCTGTGGTTTGTGGCTCAGCGCATGTCGGCGGCTGGACCTGCGCCTCGCCTCGCGTGGTACAGGGACCGAGCGTCAGGGTTGCCGCTGCGAGCAGCACCACAATCTAACCATCCGCAGAACCGCGGATTCTTATCTGCGGTGGGGGATCGCTATGTCTGCCTCGTCTGTGCACGGCTGATGGCGTTGAGAACGACAGCGAAGTCCGGGTCGGCGTCTTTGAGGTGGCTGGGGGCCACAGCCAGACGATCCTCGGTGATTTTCTGTCCCGCTGTGACCTCTGCGAGCACCTGATGCAGACTGGCCAGCACAGCGAGGCTGTGATCACCGTCCGAGCGGATCTGTTGCGCGCAGGCTTCGTACATTTTGACGCCTCGGCTGATGTTGCCCCGCATCATCTCGATGAGCCCTGCTGTCGCGAGAGCCCGTTCGTTCTCGGAGGGATCAGGAAGCACGCTTTCTGCTTGGTCCGGTTTCGATCCCAAAGCGAGCGCGAATGCGACGTTGTTGCGGAGCGGCACGCTGCGGATCCCTCGTCGTAGCCCTGTCTGTCCGGCACGCACCGATTCCTCGCAGTCGCCTGCATGCAACGCCAGCATGTAAGTCGCTGCAATGTGCGCTTCTGCAGAGAACGGTTCTTTCCGAGTCCATTCGAGGGCCGTCTCGAGGCAGCGGTCGAATTCGAAGCGCAAGTATGCGAACCGGTATTCGACTGCCAGCAGATCAGTTCGGCTGTTGTGCTTGCGTGCGTTCCGGTAGGCGGATTCGAGGACGGGAAGATCCTTGGTTGTGCGCGTAGCAGCTGCGAGCACACGGATGATCTGCTCACTGCGATGGTCGCATCGATTGAGCGCTGCTGATGCATATTCGAGGATCTCTGGGGCTGACGGCCGCGGTTCTGACAGCAGGAAGATGTCGAGGCTGAGTTCTTCTTGTTGCACGGGTGGAGCGTCGCGCACTGTCTTGGTTGACCGGAAACGCCGCAGTCGTCGCAATGCACCGGCGGCGTCACCAACTCCGAGAACACCTCGCCCAGCACCTCGGTCACCGGCGCCACAACCGCATCCCCGACCCCGTCAGCGACATGTCTCCGACATGACACCCCAGCTCTGGACCACCACGGCGCCAAGCCATCCAGATAAGAACCAACAACCTGCTCCATGTCCTGCGACGCCGAGCCCACGGCTTCACCAACTACACCAACTTCGAAGCCCGCGGCCTCCTCCTAACATGAACCCCGCCGAGCCCAGCAGCCCGAATCCCAACAAAAGACGAAGGCTCGTAATGCCTGTAGCCCATGAGGTCGCTCCATCTTCCGGACGTTGTCTTGGGTAGAGCCTCACAGTACATGCGCTCGCCTGGCGCGTTCCTCTGAAACCGACGAGATCCGGGCAACATCAAGCAGAACACCCGCACCCAACCCGACCACCACCACCGACCAGACAACCGCGCACCCCCAACAAACCACACACACCAGAACCCAATTGCCGACCACCCTCCTAAGACGCCTCAGGCGTGTGGTGAGGCGTGCTGATCGTGAGCGTGTTCGACAGCGACATGCTGGACATCGCCGAGCGTGTTTGACAGCGACATGCTGGACATCGCCTGGCGTGTTCGACAGCAACGCTGATCGCCGAGGTGTTCGACAGCGACATGCTGGACATCGCCGAGCGTGTTTGACAGCGACATGCTGGACATCGCCTGGCGTGTTTGACAGCAACGCTGATCGCCGAGGTGTTCGACAGCGACATGCTGGACATCGCCGAGCGTGTTTGACAGCGACATGCTGGACATCGCCTGGCGTGTTCGACAGCAACGCTGATCGCCGAGGTGTTCGACAGCGACATGCTGGACATCGCCGAGCGTGTTTGACAGCGACATGCTGGACATCGCCTGGCGTGTTTGACAGCAACGCTGATCGCCGAGGTGTTTGACAGCGACATGCTGGACATCGCCGAGCGTGTTTGACAGCGACATGCTGGACATCGCCTGGCGTGTTTGACAGCGACATGCTGGACATCGCCTGGCGTGTTTGACAGCGACATGCTGGACATCGCCTGGCGTGTTCGACAGCAACGCTGATCGCCGAGGTGTTCGACAGCGACATGCTGGACATCGCCGAGCGTGTTTGACAGCGACATGCTGGACATCGCCTGGCGTGTTCGACAGCAACGCTGATCGCCGAGGTGTTCGACAGCGACATGCTGGACATCGCCGAGCGTGTTTGACAGCGACATGCTGGACATCGCCTGGCGTGTTTGACAGCAACGCTGATCGCCGAGGCTGTTCGAACAGCGACATGCTGGACATCGCCTGAGCGTGTTTGACAGCGACATGCTGGACATCGCCTGGCGTGTTCGACAGCAACGCTGATCGCCGAGGTGTTCGACAGCGACATGCTGGACATCGCCGAGCGTGTTTGACAGCGACATGCTGGACATCGCCGAGCGTGTTTGACAGCGACATGCTGGACATCGCCTGGCGTGTTTGACAGCGACATGCTGGACATCGCCTGGCGTGTTTGACATCGACATGCTGGACATCGCCTGGCGTGTTTGACAGCAACGCTGATCGCCGAGGTGTTCGACAGCGACATGCTGGACATCGCCGAGCGTGTTTGACAGCGACATGCTGGACATCGCCTGGCGTGTTCGACAGCAACGCTGATCGCCGAGGTGTTCGACAGCGACATGCTGGACATCGCCGAGCGTGTTTGACAGCGACATGCTGGACATCGCCTGGCGTGTTCGACAGCAACGCTGATCGCCGAGGTGTTCGACAGCGACATGCTGGACATCGCCGAGCGTGTTTGACAGCGACATGCTGGACATCGCCTGGCGTGTTTGACAGCAACGCTGATCGCCGAGGTGTTCGACAGCGACATGCTGGACATCGCCGAGCGTGTTTGACAGCGACATGCTGGACATCGCCTGAGCGTGTTTGACAGCGACATGCTGGACATCGCCTGGCGTGTTTGACAGCGACATGCTGGACATCGCCTGGCGTGTTCGACAGCAACGCTGATCGCCGAGGTGTTCGACAGCGACATGCTGGACATCGCCGAGCGTGTTTGACAGCGACATGCTGGACATCGCCTGGCGTGTTCGACAGCAACGCTGATCGCCGAGGTGTTCGACAGCGACATGCTGGACATCGCCTGAGCGTGTTTGACAGCGACATGCTGGACATCGCCTGGCGTGTTCGACAGCAACGCTGATCGCCGAGGTGTTCGACAGCGACATGCTGGACATCGCCGAGCGTGTTTGACAGCGACATGCTGGACATCGCCTGGCGTGTTTGACAGCAACGCTGATCGCCGAGGTGTTCGACAGCGACATGCTGGACATCGCCGAGCGTGTTTGACAGCGACATGCTGGACATCGCCTGAGCGTGTTTGACAGCGACATGCTGGACATCGCCTGGCGTGTTTGACAGCGACATGCTGGACATCGCCTGGCGTGTTTGACAGCGACATGCTGGACATCGCCTGGCGTGTTTGACAGCAACGCTGATCGCCGAGGTGTTCGACAGCGACATGCTGGACATCGCCGAGCGTGTTTGACAGCGACATGCTGGACATCGCCTGGCGTGTTCGACAGCAACGCTGATCGCCGAGGTGTTCGACAGCGACATGCTGGACATCGCCGAGCGTGTTTGACAGCGACATGCTGGACATCGCCTGGCGTGTTTGACAGCAACGCTGATCGCCGAGGTGTTCGACAGCGACATGCTGGACATCGCCGAGCGTGTTTGACAGCGACATGCTGGACATCGCCTGGCGTGTTTGACAGCAACGCTGATCGCCGAGGCTGTTCGACAGCGACATGCTGGACATCGCCGAGCGTGTTTGACAGCGACATGCTGGACATCGCCGAGCGTGTTTGACAGCGACATGCTGGACATCGCCTGGCGTGTTTGACAGCAACGCTGATCGCCGAGGTGTTCGACAGCGACATGCTGGACATCGCCTGGCGTGTTTGACAGCGACATGCTGGACATCGCCTGGCGTGTTTGACAGCGACATGCTGGACATCGCCTGGCGTGTTCGACAGCGACATGCTGGACATCGCCTGGCGTGTTCGACAGCAACGCTGATCGCCGAGGTGTTCGACAGCGACATGCTGGACATCGCCTGGCGTGTTCGACAGCAACGCTGATCGCCGAGGTGTTCGACAGCGACATGCTGGACATCGCCGAGGTGTTTGACAGCAACATGCTGGCCATTAGCCGAGGTGCCCGACGCAACGCTGTTTCGGCAATGTGCTTGTTTACGGGTTTGCGCTGTTCGCCGCGTATTCGCCTCAGGCGTGCCGTGCTGGCGTGTGGTGACCTCGGCGGCTGACCTCGGCGGGTGCTGTCGGCCCGTAGGTGCCCGAGGTGTCGTGCCCCGAGGTGCCACACCGCAGCGATTGGTCGGTGTGTAACAGGCGCGCCCCGGGCATGTTCTGAACTGGGCGCGTTCAAGAGCTCCCGGATTGGTGGGGGTACGCCACGCTGTCTGAGGCGGCGGCGGTGCCGTATTCCTCAGCAAGTACGCGGGTTTCCGGGGGTTGCCGCAGCGTGTCGTCTTGGCGCACGGTACGCCACGCTGCGGCGCGAACCCGGTGCGACTGGGACGCTGCACCTCGAGCGGCCGGAGCTCCGCGGTTCCGCTGGCGTTCGGGTTTCGTGTCTGAGGCTGTCAGGGTCGCCGGTGTCGGGTTCGGCGCGGGCGGGTGCTGCGATGCTCAGCGGGCCGAGTCTGCGGGGCTCAGCGCCGCCGCCGGTGCTGCGGGGATCCTCGGCGCAGCAAGCCGGTACCGCGCGGGCCAGGGGAGCCGGGCGGCGCTGTCAGGATGCGGACATGGCGAATCGCAACGGTGAGCGCGTGAGCTTGTCGGCGCGGCTGGGACGCTGCACCTCGAGCGGCCGGTGCTCCCGCGGTTCCGCAGCCGACGGCTCCCGGTTCGGTGTCTGAGGCTGCCGGCTCGTAGGCGTGCCGCCGGCGGGCGGGTGCTGCGATGTTCTCAGCGGGCCGAGGCTGCGGGGTTCAGCGCCGCCGCCGGTGCTGCGGGCATCGTCGGCGCAGGCAAGCCGGGATCGTGCGGGCGGGGGAGCTAGTGCCGTGTCAGGCAGCGTTTGGGGTGGCGCGTCCGCGTGTTGGCGGGTGGGTTGTGGTGTTGTGGGGGTATGGCTGAGCGTGTTCGTGTTAGGGAGATCAGTGGTGATGAGGGCAATCGGTTGTTGAGGTTTGTGCGTCGTTCGTCGGGGTCGGTGGTGACGTGGCGGCGGGCGCAGATCGTGTTGTGGTCGGCGCAGGGGATGGACGTGGCTCAGATCGCGGTGTTGGCGTTCACGTCTGAGGATCGGGTGCGTGAGGTGTTGCACAACTTCAACGGTGACGGGTTCGGCTCGTTGTTTCCGAAGTACGCCGGGGGCCGTCCGCCGCGTTTTGGCGCCGCTCAGCGCAGCGAGATCCGCCGGGTCGCTCTGGGGCGGCCTGTTGATTACGGGCTGCCGTTCTCGACGTGGTCTTTGGCCAAGCTGGCCGAGCATCTCGTCGCAAAGGGGGCGGTCGATGACATCAGCCATGAAGGCCTGCGCCTCTTGCTCCGCGAGGAGGGCGTGTCGTTTCAAGCAGCGAAGACTTGGGAAGAGTCCAACGACCCGGACTCCGAAGCGAAGAAGAACCGGATCCTGGAGTTGTACGACATCGCGGACGGCAAAGCAGAACCGGGCCCGGGCGATCCGGTGGCGGTGTTGTGCATGGACGAGTTCGGGCCGCTGAACCTCCAGCCCCACCCTGGGCGGCACTGGGCCGGCGTCGGCGGCAAGGGCGCGGACCCCCACCGGGCGCCGCGGCGCCGCCGGCGGGCGACCTATACCCGTCCCCATGGTGTGCGGCACCTGCTCGCCGGCTACGACGTCACCGCCGACAAGCTCTGCGGGCACATGAAAAAACGCAAGGGCCGCACCCAGTTCCTCGAGTTCTGCCGCTGCCTGCGCACGCTGTACCCGCCCGAGATCCGCATCGCGATCGTGCTGGACAACTTCTCGCCCCACCTGTCAACCCAAAAAGATGCCCGCGTCGGGGACTGGGCCGACGCCAACAACGTCGAGCTGGCCTACACCCCGCACTACGCGTCATGGCCGAACCGCATCGAAGCCCACTTCCAAGCCCTGCGCTGCTTCAGCGTCGACGGCACCGACCACGCCACCCACACAGAACAGGCATCCATCATCCGCCGCTACATCCGCTGGCGCAACGACAACGCCACCAACCAAGCACTCAACAAAATCGTCAACCGCGCAAACGTTTGTTGACGCGGCACTAGCTCGTCTGGCGACCCCCTTTTTTGAGCGCCGCCTTGTGCAATAACTCCAGGCCAGAGTGGTTTGGCCCCCCAAAACTGGGCGCGATTCGAAGCTGGGGAGTTCGCAGCGGGGCGTGTCGCTGCGGTGTTCGCCCGTTGTTGGGACATCGAGATTCGGCCTCTTGGGCGTCGAGCCTGCGAGGGATCCCCGGAGTCGTGATCCGTGGCGGCGCGCCCTATGAGACGCGAGCGAACCAGTCGCCGCCTGGTGATCGGATGCCGCGGCTCGCTGGCTTCAGCGGCTTGCCGGCATGACGAACACGAGCGAGTCCTCTGCGGCCATCCTCGGGGCGTGTTCATTGCGAGGAGCCGTGCGACGGCTCGCGGGCAGCGCCCGGGTAATCGCACCCCTCTTCTGGAGCCCCCGCGAAGCAGCCAGCTCGCAGAAGATCTTCCGCAGCGGCACCGGCAGGCCGCCTGCATGGCGATCGCCGATGGTCCACACATGAACTGCTCCCGGTGCGGAAGCCTCGACGATGCGCTCCAAGCAATGGTCGAGATCTTCGACGAAACGCCGGACACGCTTGGCTCGCTCAGCCGGCACATGACTGAGACGCCGCAGCGCCGCGGCCAGGGTCGCCGAATCAGGTGCCGCCCGACCCTCCGGAGACTTCATCGACCCTGCGAGACTCCCTTTGTCGGTCTCGTAAGCGGTCTTGGGATGGCGGCTGTTCGTGGTGCGGGCAAGCTCGCTCGCTGGGATCCACTGCAGGGGCAGGTACGAGGCCTGGCCGTAGGGAACGGTGGTGTAGTTGTCGCCATAAGGAGGCGACGTGACAACCAAGTCGAAACCGCGGGGCGGCAGAACCGCGTGATCAGCGGCCCGAACGTCGCCGCACACCAGCCGCGCTCGCCGATAGCGGTCCCGTCCTGAGTCGGGCAGAAACCGTTTGTGCTCGGCCAGCCGGGCAGCGAACGACACAGCGGCCGCTTCGAATATGTCGATGACCGACAACGGCCGCCGCAACTCAGCTTGAGGGCGGATGTGAAGCTTGTACGTCGACATCCGCGAGTTGGTGACCTTGCGGACCGTCTCGGCGACACACACCCACAAGAAATCCCGAGTCGGCTCGTCGTCCACCTCGAGGATCGCTCTGCGCAAACGCGCCAGATCCACGGCCACGTCGTGTCGGAACCACTTTGCGAGCCCGGCGAACTCTCGGTCCAGACCCAGGCGGCAATCGGAACGTGCAGCCAGTCCGGCCGCCCGGGCCCGCCACACGAAATCAGCGCAGCGCAGCGGGCCGGCCTTGACCCTGCTGATGAGCACCGCAAGCGGATTGATGTCGATGCCAGTGAACTCCAGCGATCTCAACCGCGCTGCATCCAAAGTCGTGCCCGACCCCACGAAAGGATCCAACACGGCAGCTCCCTCAGGGAGCGCAGGCAAAACCGCGTCGAAGATCGCCGACTGCACAGACATCGCCATCCTCGCCGGGTACTGGAACAGAACCGGACCCGACGGGGCCCCAGGACCGTCGAACTCGCCGCGCTTGGAGCGCCGCGCCACAGCCCTGACGCGCGCCTCAAGACCCTCGAAGCGTGACGCGTCAGGCGAACTCCCCATCATCCCGCAGCGTAAGCAGAGCAGAACGCACCGGCGCGAATGGCGGGGCAACAAGTTGCGCCGATGTCAAGGGCCGGTGGGTTCTGCCCAGCGGCGGACAGTAGGACTGCCCGTTGGTGGCCAACAGGACTGCCCGGTGGTGGCCGGGTGTTGTGCCCGTAGCTCAGTTGGTCAGTGGCGTCACCCCCTTGCCGGCGGTGGCTTGGGTGAGGCGGATGCTGTCGCCGGCGGTCAGGACGACGTGGGCGTGGTGCAGGAGCCGGTCGACGGTGGCGTTGGCGATGGTGTTGGGCATGAGTTCGTCGAACCCGGCGGGGTGAAGATTGCTTGACAGGGCGATGGAGCGTTTCTCGTAAGCGGCGTCGACGACGCGGTAGAGCGCTTCGGCGGTCTCGGTGGCGACTGGGAGCAGGCCGATGTCGTCGATCACGATGACGTCGGCGCGCATGATCCGCTTGATGGCCTTGGCGGCGGTGTCGTCGGCGCTGCGGCGGCGCACGAGCGCGCCGAGGTGCTCGAGACTGAACCAGGTGACTTTGTGGCCGGCATCGGCGGCGGCTTGGCCGAGCGCTTCGCAGAAGTGGGTCTTGGCGGTGCCTGATGGTCCGCACACGACGAGTTTCTCGTGGCGGTGGATCCACTCGAGGGTGCGCAGCGCCCGCTGGGTGGGCGCCGGGATCGAGCTGACGGTCTCGTCCCAGGCGTCGAAGGTCTTGCCGGTGGGGAACCCGGCCGCTTTGCGCCGGGCCCGGATCGAGGATGCTCGGCGGCCGGCGAGCTCCTCGGTGAGCAGTGCGCGCATTGCTTCGGCCGGTTCCCGGCGTTGTGCTTTGGCGGTGGCCGACAGGTCCGGTGCTGCGGCGCGCATGTGAGCCAGGCGCAGGGCGCGGAGCAGGTCGACGACCTCGTCGATCGGTGCTGGGTTCATCGGTCGTCTCCGAGGTGGCCCCAGGCGGCGGTGCCGGGCTGCAGCGAGTGCACGTCATCGGCGCGTCGGCGCTGTGCGGGCGGGTCAGCAGCCAGGATCGAGGCCGGGTCGCCGTGTGCGAAGCGGCCGAACATCGCGGCGGCACCGAGCGCCCAGTCAACGCGGACCTGGCCGTGGAGGCGGGCAAGGGTGACGGCTTCGGCCGTCTTGGCCTTCACCCGGCTCGTGCCCGCGGCGGCTGGTTCAACGAGCCAGGTGCGGGCGCCGTCTGCGATGGCGCCGAACTCGGCCTCGGCCGCGCTCGTCGGCTTCGGCCGCCGCCCGAGCGGCCCAGCCGGGCGCGCCGGGCAGTGGGCGTCGTCGATCATGGGATGCCCCGGTGTCGAACGCTGGCGACGGGCGACCTCGATTGGGCCCCACGGTGCGCAGTGGGTGACCACGACCTGGTCACCGTCGACACGCACCCACACCGTCTCATCGGCCAGCGTGTGCGGGACCGAGCAGGTCACCGCGCCGAAGCTGATCGTGGAGCTCCAAGAGACTTTCCGGGTTTCCCCGAGCGCCGCCGTGCATGGGCGTTCGGGCAGCGCGTGCAGCCGGTGCCGTTCCTCGGTGAGCATCTCGACTGGTGCCCGCCGGGTCACCCGATGCTCACGGCCGTTGACCTCGGCCATCCACGCCTCGCACGCATCGACGAGCTCGGCCCAGCTGGTGTAGTCGTCGCGCAGGTTGGCGTCGGTTGGCACCAAGTCGGCTTTGGCGACCCGCACCGTCGCCTCGCTGCCGCCTTTGGATTCAGGGTCCGCCGGCACACACGTCGCCACCGTGATCCCGTAGTGCCCGCCGACCGCAACGATCTCCGGATGGCGCACAGCGATCCCAGCGACGTGATCGATCGTGACCGTGCGCTCGTTGTCGGTCAACCAATACGTCGGCGCGCCGCCAAAGGCTCGCATCGCCCGATCCACACAGGCGATCACCGTGGGCAGGGTGCGGTCCCAGGTCGCGATCACCACCCGGAACCTCGACCACGCCAGCCACGCACAAAACAGATTCGTCCTTCGCCCGGCGATGACCGGACCCGCGCCCCAGTCCCACTGCGCCCACATGCCCGGCTCGCCGATCCACGGCCGATACACCCGCCGCCGACCCGCCGCGAAGCTGTTCTTGCACTCCGCCACTGCTCGGCGCACCGTGCGGTCCGAACCCTCGAACCCCAACGCCTTCAGCTTGTCGTGGCAACGATCGGCGCGGATCTTGCCACAGGAGCGCTCCACCCACTCCTCGATCTTCGCCATCCACGGATCGATGATCCGTTCCCGCCGCACCGGGCCCGCACCCCCCAGCCGACCCTCGTCGCGTCTGGCCACATACGCGGCGACGGTGTGATGCGAACAACCGGCCAGCTCGCCGGCATCCCGCGACGACTCAGTCAGGTCGAACGCTTCCAACATGTTCATGATTTCCTCGCGAGACTTCACTTGCTCCTCCTGCTCGATGGTCACGGTCGTGGTGACCGGCCATTCGAGTAGGAGGAGCACCCCGCCGCGGTGGACCCCGACGGGAAATGGACTTCAACGCGGGCAGTTCTGCTGGCCGCCGCTGGGCAAAACCGTTGGCCGCCAGCGGGCAGCTACATGGCCGCCACTGGGCAGGATCTCATGGCCGCCGACACCGGAGGCCCGTGACGGAACCGGCGATATGAGGGCCCTTCGAAGCCCGCTGACAGCCCCGCCCGTGGTAATCGACATTGCCGAGCAACCAACATCGCCTCGCAGAGGGGGAGTGGAGACCGATGCAGTGGTCGAGCATCCCAATCTGCCCGTTTCGCCGATCGCAACCGCCTATGACCTCATCGAACCCAACCAGGAATTCCGCCGCACAGTCGCGCCGGGAGTCCCCCTGGCCTGCGACCGTTACCGAGGCCAGATCCGAGACACAGGGGAATGGGATCCCGATGTCGTTGTGGCATTCATCTGGCGAGAATCCCTGTGCAACGAACGTGCTGTCTCCCCGACAAACGATTGGGGCCTGCTCCAAATCAACGCAACCTGCTGGGCCGGCAAGGGCATCGACGGCCTTCCGAACGTCAGGCAGTTGCCTGAGGGCATCGAACCAGAAGGCTTGCAATGCGATGGGGTGACCGAAGCCACTGCGGCGGCTGAATGGTGCTTCCACGCCAAAGAACAAGTCCGCCGCACCGGACGTCGACCCGACTCACCCTGCGATGCGTGGCTTGATCCTGCGACCAATCTGCGCACTGCGTACGAGATGTGGCGTGTGCGGGGATGGCAACCATGGTGTTTTGACGCCTCAAGCAGGGAAACGCCTGCGTGCCGAGCCGCCGAGGCCGCCGATCGACCACAGCCCGAAGAGCACTAGCCCCCTCACCAGTACCGAGACACCCTCGTCGAACCCTCGGCCATCGGCCTGCGCATGGATCAGCCTTCCTCCAGATGGTCTCCCCGGTAGCAAGATCCGGACCAGCACATAGTCAACTTGACATACCAGGATGCGAGCCACATCGCCTGCCCGCTCGACTTCAGTCTCCTTGGAGGTGTCAAAGCCGCTTCCCAAGGATTACGCCCGGCTGACGGGCGTCGCGTTCCTCCAGCGTCGCAGCAAGAACCGCGTCGCGAAGACGGCTAGACCGACAGTCGCCATCACGGCGGCCAGATAGGCGAATATCGCAGGCATTGCTTCAGTACCGAGCTAGCTGCATGGGCCGAGCGGGCGCACTGTCAGGGCTGCGCAAGCCGCAGCACTGGCAGTTTCGATGACAAGATACGCTCAGAACGGGTTGGGGTAGTCCTCGGAGATTCGCCTGCACCACCCGCTGTACTTGCGCTCACGCTCAGCTCGTCGCAGGTACTTGGCAGCGGATATCTGATCGCCGTTGGCCTTCGCCGTCTCGGCTCGCGCCTGGAACTCCTCCGCCTTGCGGTCGCAACTCCGAATCGCCCAGTCGTCCAAGCGATTGAGCTGCTGGTTGATCCAGTGCCCGTGGCCCACCTTGACCAGTGCTTCCCCTGCACTGCCGAGAGCTTCGACCCGCAGCACGGCCCGACGCAAGCGGTTCCTTGCCACGAATTCGAACCCCACGCCATTCGCAATACTCGCTGGGATCAGGACCCACCACGCCGCCCAACTCGAAGACATAATCCACAGGATCGTCACGGTGATCCCCGATGCCTGGGACCACAGGTGCAGGCCAAGCGCGACACGGTCCTGCCGATAACTCACAGGACGACCGTCAGACCAGCGGACTCTTCGCAACGCCGCCTTCAACCGCGCCATCGGCTCAACCGACTCCCGCCATCAAGGTGCCACGGCACACGACCGTGAAACAATGCGAGGCTTCGTCGCCCCGTTCAGCATCCGGTCCGGTTTCTGGCATTGCACGACGACGAATTTCCTGGGCGGCCGCCGCTAGATGATCCGCCACTGGGTCTGACGTGATTGTAGACAGCACCGCCGGTGGCCCGAGCGACCGCCACGCACTGCGCTGGGCCGCAACGCGACATTACCGCCGCAGCTGTGGGAGCCAGGATCCGCACCGCCAAGACGACGGCTACAAACCACACCGGGTCGGCGATTACGGGGTAAGCAGCACCTTCGTGATCGACGGTTTGAACGAGAGTTGTGCCGTCGAGCTCGTAGCTTGTGGGCACTTCGGCGCCGTTGGCGTCCAGGGCCCAAGGGGCCCCGATGCCGCCCGATTCGTTGCCGTCGAGATCGTAGAACCTCACCGAACCGTCCTCGAGCAATTCAGCGGTGCGGCCATCAGGAACGGCGTTCTCGAATCGGTACTCGGTAGCCGCCTCGGGGCTGTCGATCACAAGCAGCGCAGCAAACGCCGATCGATCCTCAGTTTCCAACTCGACCAACTCAACGTCGGGTCCGTCGGAGAGGACCTCGACAGCCGTCGGAACGAATTCTCCAGGTACCCACACGGCTTCATATGTGGCCGCGCCGGTGACGCCAACCGGGCCGACCGGCCCCTCCGACTGCAGTTCCTCAGGCGGATCGTTATCGGCGGGCTGTTCCTCGCCGCCGCCCGAGCCGGGCCCGTGGTCGGTGGTGGATGGCTCGCGCGAGGGGTCGCTCAACACTCCGCCGCCCACGTACAGGACCTTCTTGAACGGGCCGGAGGATGCAACGGCGAATGCACGGTCGGTGATGGCCTTGTCGTGGTCTGCTTGGCTGACGGCCTGCTTCTCGGCTCTTGTGAGCATTCCGAGCGTCTTGCGGGTCTCCACGACCCATCGCTTGGGCCCGGAGCCGCTGCCCGGAACCGAATCCACCGAGGCCACGCCTGCGCTGGTCTCCAGCAATTCAGCGGCGACGGCTTCGGCGTCGCCGGTGCCGCAGGCGCTGCTGGGAACGAATGACGCAGCCAGCAGTTCGGCTTCGGTCGCTCCTCGTGCGCCACCAGCGCGTGGGCACAAGGACCGGCAAGCTCTATCGGTGGTTGCAAGTGAGTTGAGTGTAGATGTCGTGTGCTGATGCCCAGTGGTGGAGTCGGCGGGGCATGTGGTTGAGGTTGTCCTCGATGACCGAGAGCCGCAGTTGTCCGATGTCGAGGCTGGTGCTTTGGGAAGCCATCGGCGCAGCAGCCCGTTGGTCTGCTCGTTGGTGGGCCGCTGCCACGGCGAGCGCGGCTCGCAGAAGAACACCTCGATGCCGAGCGCGGCCTCGATGTCGGCCCAGCGGGCCATCTCGCGGCCTTGGTCCCAGGTGAGCGTGCGCACCAGCCCGCCAGGCTGGCGGCCCAGAGCCGCGGCGACCGCTTCGGCGACCTGCGGGGCGCGGCAGCCGTCGGGCAGCGGCACCACCAAGGCGTGCCGGCTGGTGCGCTCCGCCAAGGTCGCCGCGGCGCTGGCGTTGGCTTGCCCGACGATCAGGTCGCCCTCCCAGCGGCCTGGCTCGGATCGGTCCTCGACAGCGGCGCGCCGTTCGCTGATCGGCCGATAATCGCCCAGCGGGCCCCGCTTTTGGGCATGACGGCCGCGCGGCTTGCGGCGGCGGCGCTGCCGCGGCAGGTCTCGCCACGCGTCGTCGCCGAGCCCGCAGCCGCTGTACGCGGCCCGATAGATCGTCTCCGCGCACACCCGCCGCCCCTCGGCCGCCAGATCGGCGCTGATCGAATGCGGCGCCCAGCGATGCCTGAGCCGATACCGCACCGCCGCGGCGAGCCCGAGGCCACCCCCAAGCTTGAGGGTCCTGGGCCGCCGAGCCCGCAGAACCGCTCGCGCCTGGGCCTCACCGGCACGGTACGAGCCGTCGGCGCAGCTGCCCCGCACCAGCTCCCGGCACACCGTCGAGCGGTCACGGCCCACCAGCACAGCGATCCCGGCGACACCCGTCCCAGCCGACCCGTGCGCCCCGATCCGAGCCCGCTCATCCAACGACATCCTGCCTGCCATACTGACACCTCCACTGGCGGTTGTGGCTATCGACACCCGGTCATCATGACCGGACCGTCGCAACCACCAGTGGAGTTCGCCCCCCTATGAAAGACTCAAACAGAAAACCAGCCAACCCTGATGTCAACCGCCTACGTCAGCAGCACAAAGGGTACGTCGCCTCGCTTGGTAGCTATCAGGCGCGGCCCAAGCTCACACACACGCAGTGGCGCGCGAAACTCGCGAGATGGCTGACCAACGTCACGGCATCCCACGATGCTCTGCGGGGTGCGGAAAATGGCTTCCACGAGACCAAATGTGGTATCCGCCGTGGTACGGATACACGAGCCGATACTGGCCGTTCTGCCTTGAGTGCTTCGTGACCCGCGGATGGCATCGGGTCCCAGCATCTGAGCGTCGTCTGCTAGCCGCGCTAAAACGCGCTGCGCGAGCAGGCTTGGATAGCGACACGATCCGTGACTTGTCCAAGGCGTACACAACACTCGGCCCAGGAGGACCCGATGGCGTAGGCACGTCGTCGCAGTGAGCCACCCTGCCAGACCATCCGCTAGATGATTAGTTCCAAGGTTTTAGAGGCCGCGCGGATTGGCCATCCACGGGTTGGCTGGTTCCCCGGTGTATTGGTCGGGTTGTGCTGAACAAGACAACCCGTGGAGGCCGGTTTCATCATGCGCGCTTTGGAGCCTGAGGTGGTGGATGTGATCTGGGCGGCGGTGGAGCCGTTGCTGCCGGTGCGGCCGGTGGGTGACCCTGGCAGGGGGCATCGGCCCCGGATACCGGACCGGCTGTGCTTTTGGGGGATCCTGGTGCGGCTGGCCACGGACTGCTCATGGCAGTGCGCGGAGGCGCTGCTGGGATCGCAGGTGTCGGACACGACGCTGCGGTCGCGCCGCGACGAGTGGGTCGCTGCTGGGGTGTTCGAGCTGATCGCGGCCGAAGCGATCGCTGCCTATGACCGGATCGTGGAACTCGACCTCGATGACGTGTGCGTCGACGGGTCCACCCACAAGGCTCCCTGCGGCGGCGAAGGAACCGGCAAAAGCCCTGTGGACAGGCGAAAACTCGGCTGGAAGCGGTCGATCGCGGTCGACGGGGCGGGGATCCCGGTCGCGTGGGCCGCCGCGGGCGCGAACCGCAACGACATCATGCTGTTCGACCCCGCCATCACCGAGACCGAACGACAAGGCCTCCATCACGACACCGAGACCTTGCACCTCGACCGCGGCTACTGGGGCGCCCGCGTCGACAACGCAGCAGCCAAGGCGGGCATCACCGATCTGGTGCGGCCCCCCAAACGCAAACCCGGCAACGACGGCCCCGCCGAACCGGCCACAGCACCGCTGGGGCTGCGCTGGCGAGTCGAGCGCACCAACTCATGGCTGTCCAACTACGGGCAGCTGCGACGAAACACCGACCGAAAACCCGAGCACCGCCTCGCCCAGCTCGCCCTCGCCGTCACCTTGATCATCGCCATCAAACTCATCGACCACCGCAACCGCTGGCAACCCCACAACCGCCCAATCCGCTAACGCTCTAAACCTGAATCCACCAATTGGCTTTGTTGAATCGCACTGGCTTTGTTGGAGGCTCCTGATCTTGGATACGAGGATGGAGTCA
>CBDDDL010000001.1:0-762586 GCA_965226645.1 Candidatus Poriferisodalis sp. | reverse complement strand
TCCGCGACCGCCGGGACAACAAGGTGCGGGACTTGGAGGTGTCGGGGCGGCCGGTGACGCTGATCTGGGAGCGGCGGCGGCTGGTGTGCGAGCCGTGCGGCAGCCGTTTCAGTGAGGGCCATCAGGGGTTCGAGGGTCGCGTCACGGCGCGTCTGGCCCGCCGGCTGGTCAAAGACGCCCGTGCGATGACGGTCAACGCGGCAGCCAAACGCCACCAGGTGAGCTGGAAGCTGGTGAACTCGCTGGTGGTCGCATGGGGCGGGCTGGTCGGCGAGCACCGCCGCCGGCAAAGATGCCGGGTGCTACTGGTGGACGAGACCTCGATCCGCAAACGGCACCGCTACGTGACGGTGATCGTCAACGGCGACACCGCGAGGTGCTCGCCATGGTGCCCCACCGCGACACCCAGGCGCTCAGCGCGTTCCTGGCCGCCCAAGGGCCCCGATGGTGCAAAGCCGTGAAGGTCGTCGTCTCCGACGGCTCCAAGGCGTACAAAGCAGCGATCGAGGCGCGGCTCGGCCACGCCCGCCACCGTGCTGGACCGGTTCCACGTCGTCAGATGGTTCCAAGCCGGCCTGACCTCGGTGCGCCGCGACATCCAGCGCGCCCCGAAGGCTCGGTGCCGGCGTTCGATCCCGAGGTGTCCGAGCGCGGTTCTTGCTGATGCGCCGGCCCGACAAGCTCGACGCCGGCGAGCAGTCCCGCCTCGACGCGCTGTTCGCCGCCCACCGCCGGCTCAAAGCAGCATGGGACGCGCTCGGCGAGCTGCACCAGCTCTATCTCGCCGACGACCGCGAAGGCGCCCTCGAAGCGCTCGACCGGTTCGCCGACATCTACGGCACCGGGCACATACCCGAGTTCAGCGACACCGTCGACACCTTCCTCGCCTGGCACAACCAGATCCTCAACTGGCACCAAACGGGACGGCCCAGCAACGGCCGAATCGAAGGAACCAACAACCTGCTCCAAGTCCTGCGACGCCGAGCCCACGGCTTCACCAACTACGCCAACTTCGAAGCCCGCGGCCTCCTCCTAACATGAACCCCGCCGAGCCCAGCAGCCCGAATCCCAACAAAAGACGAAGGCTCATCTTGTGTCGCGGCGAACGCGAGCCGCGGTGCGTTCGGTGACCAGGCGAGCCAGTTGATCCCTCTGAAGCCCTCGTCCTGCAGGTAGAGCGTGACCTGTCGCTGTTCGTCGATGACGGCCAAGGTGTCATTGAGACCTGGGGCTGCTGGGTCATCGACAGGGAATGCGAGTCGTATCGGCGGGAGCGCGACGTCGACGGTGCTGTCGGGGATGCGCTCAGCGTCGGCGAAGACGTGTACTTGCACGCCGCCGGGACTGTGCCGGCGCGAGGTAGATGTCGTTGCGGGTCTGCGGAGACAGCGAACCGGCATCCGCGAACAGCAGCGGCGTGCACGCCTGTGCCAGCAGAGGCGCCGCAACGAGCGCCTTCAGGGGGTCATCGGCGAGAGCGAAAGCGAACTGTTTCGGACCTGCGGAACAGCGGGAATCGTGTGCGCGGACCTCCTCGAAATAGCCGCGGACGGCCTGCGCGAGATCTTGCGGCGTCTCGCCGACGACTCGCACGACATCGGCT
Source organism: Candidatus Poriferisodalis sp. (assembly GCA_965226645.1). Taxonomy (GTDB): domain Bacteria; phylum Actinomycetota; class Acidimicrobiia; order Acidimicrobiales; family Poriferisodalaceae; genus Poriferisodalis. Next base: position 760,983 of record CBDDDL010000001.1, on the reverse strand, counting down.
CCCGCAGCCTCGATCGCCGAAGTGATCTCGGGCGAGAAATCCGTTGTCGATCCAACCAGCAGGACCCGGCCGATCTCGTTGTCGGCGATGAACCCGGCCGTGCCGGGATGCAGATCCTCGGCCGAGGTGATGAGCAACGGAAGCGAACCGAATGCCGCGAGCGGCGCCGCGGCGATAGCGCCAGTCGGCTCTGCATCGCTCACCACGATGACAGCGTCTTCAAGCGGTGCAGCGCCAGTGCCCACTCCTAGGTACTCGGCCACCGCCGCTGCTGTTGCAGAGGCATCGGGCCCCGCCTGGTGCTCCACAGCGACGCCGAGCTCAGCCAGCGTCGCCCAATGCCTCGAGCACCGATTCAGAGGGCTTCGGAATCTCCATGTCGAACCATCGCTGGCGAACCAGTTCCTCTGCGGTCGGAGGCGGCACATCCGCTTCCGCCTCGGGCTCGCCCCGCATCGGAATGCGTTTCTGATGTGTCCGCCGAATCCGACTGCAGCACCTCCGATTCCGGCTCTGCATCCGGTGCTGTGTCTTCCGCAGAATCGTCGCCAGTGACGCTCTTGGGGGGGTCGGCCATGGCTGCTGCGGCCGTGGTGGTTGGAACCGCCGTCTCGATAGGAGCTTCAGGCAGAGTTTCACTTGGAATAGCTGAGTCTTCGCTGTCGAATTGGGCAACAGTGGGCGTCGAAGGCTCCGTCGCGGTAGTCGCTGCTGGAAGCGAGCCGGGCGGGCGGGACTCCGGATCGGTGGCACAGCCGCCACTGATGATCGCCAGAACACAGAGGACTGCGCCGGGCGTGCTTCATCGCTGTGTGTCGCTGGCCCGATGGTCACGTTCGAGCGAAGATCCCGAAGCTCTCGAAGAGACCGGGGCGACGAGCGTCGAAGGGTCGCCGCTGCGGGGCAAACATGCTCAGTCAAGACGGTGGCGCGCCGGTGTGCATGGCGCGGCCGCCCTCCACTCCCGGGGTACTGCTGAGCCAGATCGGCGATGACAAGAACTCTCGCCCGATGCGCGTGGCGGATTTGGGCGAGCCCGCGCGGGCTCGGGCGCGCTAGGGGGCGCCGATGATCTCGATGTCGGGGTCGAAGGCCGCGGCGGCGAACCAGAACGTGTCGAGGTGCTCGATGGGTTCGAGCTGGGTGCCGGCCAGCGGACCATCGATGGCGCTGCCCAGCACCGTCCAGGTCGAGCCGGTCTGATCATCGGTGAATGCTCCGATGCCAACCGAGCTGCTGGAAGCGCCGGCCAGCCGACTGAACGTGAGAGCCTGACCGTCGACGGTCGCGTTGAACACACCGGTGCCGCCCACGTCTCGGCCGAACGCCACACGTGAATCCTGAAGCGGCGTGGCCGTCCCGGGAAGGTGGAACACCACCGCCGTCACGCCTCCGACGTCGGTCGCGATGACACCCTCGGCAGCCAGCGCGTCGAGCACCACCGCAACGCCCTCACCGCCGTGCCGGATGACCACCACCCGGGTCTGGGGCCCGAGGCGGGGGTCGGCTGTGCCCAAGAACAGGATCGGGCCGCCGTCGGGCTCGTCGTAGCCGGCATACGGATTGTTGCCGTAGGAGCGCCCCGACCCAATCGGCCGCGACAAGACGAGGCCGTCTGGATGCTCGGCGGCAAACGTCTCAAATGACACCGTCGCGACGGGGATCAGCTCGAGCTGAGCGCCGGTCAGCTCTCCAGCAATGGCTTGACCGGTGAAGTGCGTCCACAGGCTCTCGGTCTGGCGGTCGTACATGACCAGCGCTGAGAGATACAGCCGACCCGACGTCCCGAAGGTGAAGGTGCGGCCGTCGAGCTGTCGGTAGTACCCGATAGCTGAGTTGCAGAGCGGGCAGAAGGTAATGGTGACGGGTTCACCGTTGACGGTGTCGTTGACGATCTCGTGCCAGATCATCACCTGGGCGGGGTAGGGCCCGAGCGTCGCCTCCGAGGTTGATCGTCACCACTGCTTCTTGGGGCTCGATCCAGTCCACGTCAGAGGCACGCTCGAACTCGGGGACATCGATGGGCGGGATCCCGTCGGGTGGCGGGCCGCCGGAGATGATGGCCGCCGGGTCCACGAGCGGCTCTGGCAGCAGCGGTGCATCCGCGCCCTGACGCAACGCCGAAATGGAAACGTCCCTCGGATCGCCCGGAATCTGCGTGACCTCGAGCGACTCCAACGGGGCCGCCATGGCTTCCGTGGTCGCAGCCGGCGCGGCCGTCGCAGCCGGCGCAGCAGTCCCCGCAGATGGGGCCTCGGTGGTCGCTGCCGCCGTGGCCTCGGGGGCCGACGCCTCGTCGTCGGATGAGCCGGCGCAACCCAGCAATCCGATGGCGAGACCGCCGAAGAAGAACATCGGAACAACCACAGAAGCAATCCGCCGCGCTGCCGTTGACCTCAGCTGGGCTGATTGCTGCTGTCGTATTGCCATCAGGCGACGCTACTCCGGCAACTCCGCGCCGCCGGGCGCGCGCTAGGCGCTGGGCAGGGCGCATTTGCGGTCGGGGAGGAACCACAGGGCCCATGCGCCAGCGGGCTCGTCCACCAAGTGTCGGGCGTTCGTGCAGTGCTCGGCAAGATCGTCGTGCGCGATGACGAATGCCGAGCACGGCGCCTCGCCGGAGGTCAGCATCACTCGCTCGTGGGCGATCGACGGGAGCTCCATGCGGTACAGCCACAGCGCATAGCTCGGCACGTCGGCCCGGTCGTGGGCCAAGCAGCTCAACCCGCCGGCACGGGCGACGTCGGCCACCTCGGCTGCCGCGACCACCTGGTCGCGGGCGACGTCGCCCACGTCGGCGAGATGACGGTGGTTCGAGACCGTCGACACCGCCCCCAGCACCAGCGCGGCAGCCACCAGCGTCCCCGCAGCAAGCAGCCGCGTTCGTTCACGACCCGGGCGCTCGTCGTGCGCGTCGGCGGTCGCCGGCACAGCAGCACCCGGCCCCTGCGGCGGCTGAGCACCGATGTCAGCGTTCGCTCGCTTCAGCGCGAGTGCGGCCAGCAGCACTCCTGCCAGCGTCAGCACCACGGCGACCGTTGCGACTGCGCCGAGACGGCCGTCGGTCAGCGACCACGCGGGGCTGAGCGACAAGGTCATGATGCGCCGCGGCTCGCCGTCGAACATTCCGGGTGCGGCGAGGACGGCTGCGTAGACGGCAAGCGCCAGCGCCGTCGTCGTGGTGAGCACGTGGCTGCGGCGGCGCGACCGCTGCGTTGAGATCCATGCGAGTGCGACCACGGCAAGCGGCACTGCCCACGGATCGACGTAGCGCCCGTACAGCACCGTGTCGACACGGTCGCTGCCGACCAGCGTCCACCCGCCCAACAGCACCACCGCCAGCGCGCCCGCAGACACGAAGACCGCTACAGCAGCCACCGGGCTCTCGGGCGCGCGGCGACCACGCAGCAGCCGCACTGCCGCCGCCATGCCCATGCTCAAACCGACGAGCCCCAAGCCGACGGTGCCGCCGCCCAGCGCCAGGAGCTGCCCGGACACGGTCGCCACCGTCTGCCAGCCGCGGTCGAGCTCGGCCGCGTCGCTGAGCCGGGCGATCGGCCAGGTGCCGGTCAGCGAGAGCGCCAATGCGGCTGCTCCGCCACCCGCCAGCAGACCTGCCACCAGCCCGAGCCATGCGCGGCGTTCGGTACGCATCACCAGTGCCGTCACCACCACAGTGACAACCAGCACGACGGCGCGCGCATGCAGCGCAACTGCCAGCGTCGCGACCAGTCCCGCAACCGCCCACGAACGCTGGCTCGAACGGCTCGTCGCTGCCAAGCCAGCGCCGGTGATCGCCACCGCGATCACGAGCACCGCCAGCGCCAGCAACGTCTCGGGCCATGCAATGCGGGACGCGCTCGACAGTGACGGATGCACCGCCGCAATGGCCGCGCCCGCAGCGCACACCCACCAGCGACCCGACATCCGCCAGCCAAGCCAGCCCGCAACGGCCACTGCCGCTGTGGCGGCCATCGAGTTGGCGACCAGCGCGATGTAGTGCACAGATTCGCCCTGTGTCGACAGTTCCGAGATCTGCGCCACCCACACGAGCGGTGCCAGCAGCAAGCCGAAACCCGGCTGAAATGGCAGGTTCTCGGGTGCCAGCCCACCGCTCCCGAGCCACTGGGCGATGCTCAGGTAGGCGGGCACGTCGGGCACCGCCACAGGTCCGCCCGCCGAGGAGGCCACGAGCAGGTGGACGGTGAGCACCCCGACCAGGGCTCCCATCCCCAGCGTGGCCGCAACGATGTCCCGTCTCATGTCGCAGTGAAGGCTGTCACAGCGCCCGGCGCACGCCACACGCCGGCGAGCCAGCACCGCCCCGGCGCGATGAACGGCACCTCACGTAACATCGCACGGACACCAAATCGAATGACGTCGGGGGACTCATGACGCAGAGTGAGATGGCAACGGACACGTTCACGCGACCGGCGATCAGCATTGATCCCGAGACCGGCTTGAAGATCTTCAACACACGGGCGGCGAAGGCGTCGGAGAAGATCCAGGGCAAGGGCTACTCGGTCAACGCGGACGAGCATCTCAAGGAGCTGCCGCCTCCCCCGCCGGGCGCGGTGTTCAACGCCGAAGAGCAGGCCAAGTACCGGGAGTTCAAGGAGATCCGCCGGGGCGCGGCGGACTACATGGCGATGGAGGGCGAGTTCAAGCGCTATCTCGAAGACGTGTACTCCGAGCCGCCGATCGAGCGTGAGACGCTCACCGACGAATGCGAGGTGCTGGTGATCGGTGCCGGGTTTGCCGGGCTGCTGCTGTGGCACAAGCTGCGCGCCGCCGGTTTCACCGATGTCCGCTTCTGCGAGAAGGGCGGCGACGTCGGGGGCACCTGGTACTGGAACCGCTACCCGGGCATTGCCTGCGATGTGGAGTCGTACAGCTACCTGCCGCTACTCGAGGAGATGGGGTACATCCCGTCGATGAAGTTCGCTTCGGGTTTCGAGATTCTCGAGTACTGCCAGGCAATGGCCACCAAGTTCGGCTTCTACGACCATTGCCTGTTCCACACCACTGTCGACGCCACCGAGTGGGACGAGGACGCCGGCCGCTGGACGGTGATCACCGACCGCGGCGACGCCATGAAGGCGCGCTACGTCATCTTGGCCAACGGCATCCTGACCAGCCCGAAGCTGGCCCGCATCGACGGCATGACGAAGTACCAAGGCGAGTCGTTCCACACGTCTCGCTGGGACTACAACATCGACCTCGAGGGCAAGCGAGTCGGCATCATCGGCACGGGGGCCACCGCCGTGCAGGTGATCCCCGAGATCGCTCAGGTGGTCAGCGAGCTGTACGTGTTCCAGCGGACGCCGTCGTCGATCGACGTGCGCGACCAGCGAACGACCGACCCCGACGAGATCGCCGAGTGGAGCAAGGAGCCGGGGTGGGCACGGGCGCGCCGCAAGCGGTTCGCACGCATCTCGTCAGGCCGCACCGCCATCAAGGCCAACGACGACTACCTCGCCGGCCGAGTGGCGGACTTCAAGGAGCGCAAGGAGCACGAGCGCAAGCTGTCGCCCGAAGAGCTGGTGCAAAAGCAGCTCAACACGAACTTCCGGATCATGGAGCAGATCCGGGCCCGGGTTGACGCCATCATCGAAGACCCGGCCACGGCCGAGGCGCTCAAGCCGTACTACCCGTACGGCTGCAAGCGGCCCACCTTCCATGACGAGTACCTGCCGACGTTCAACCAGCCGCACGTGCGCTTGGTGGACACCGCCCCGATGGGCGTGCAGGAGATCAACGAGCGCGGCGTGGTGCACGACGGCGTGGAGTACCCGCTGGACGTGCTGATCTATGCCACCGGCTTCCAGTGGATGGCCACCGCGACGTTCAACATGATCCGGGGCCGCGACGGCATCACGCTCAGCGAGAAGTGGCAGACCGAGGGCACCAAGACGTTCTTGGGCCTGCACAGCCACGGCTTCCCGAACCTGTTCATCGTGTCGGGCCCGCAGGGCGGCGGCGGCAGCTTCAACTTCACTGACGCCATCGACCAGCACGGCGACTACATCATCTGGATGCTGACCGAGATGCGGGACAAAGCGCTCAACGTGGTCGACATCACCCCCGACTCAGCGTCGAAGTACGCCGAGCACTGCCGAATGGCCGACATCACCACGGCGCCGCTGCGTGACTGTCTGTCGTATTACAACGGTCACGGCGAAGCTCAGCCGGGCAGCCTCGCGTACTACGGCGGCGGCTACTGGCACAAGTTCCGAATCGCCGCGCAGGAGTCGCTCGACCCCTACGTCTTCGAATTCAAATCCGACCGAGTAGCCCAACCCGCCGGCTAGGAGTGTGCTGATTTATTGGGGCGGATTTCCGCGTGTTGGGGGTGTTGGCGCGGGAGGATGTGGGCATGCAGGGTTCGTGCCGTTTGGATCGTGAGTTGTTGGATGCGCGGGCGTTGTGCGGGCATCTGGTGGGCGTGGGCTCGGTGCACGCGTTCTTGGCTGAGCATCGCAGCAGGTTGTTCCCGGACGGGTTGTTCGCTGATTTGTTCGGGTCGCGTCGGGGGCGTCCGTCGGTGCCTGGTGAGGTGGTCGCGACCGTGATGGTGCTCCAGGCGCTCGAAGGCTTGTCGGATCGGCAGGCGTGCCGGCGGCTGGCGACTGATATCGCGTGGAAGGCTGCTGCGGGTCTGGCGTTGACTGATGAGGCGTTCGGTCACACGGTGCTGACGCTGTGGCGCAATCGTTTGCGTGCGAGCGGTGATCCTGATCGGGTGTTCCGGGTGGTGAGCGAGTTGATCGCTGAGTGCGGCGCGGTCGCGAAGAGCCATCGGCGGGTGCTGGACTCCACGGTTCTTGATGACGCGGTGGCCCGTCAGGACACCGTCACGATGCTCGTGAACCAGATCCGGCGGGTCCGCAAGCTCCATGGGGAACTCGGCGATGTGTGGGTGCGCGACCGCAACCTCGACACCGGCGGCGCGGTGGTGGACTGGGGCGACCCCGCCGACGTGGAACGCCTCGTCAGCGAGCTCGTCGACGACGCCCTGGAGCTGATCGGCACAGCAGAAGATCTCGAATTGGACGACGCTCAGGGCGACGCGGTGGCGTTGCTGGCGCTGGTGGCGGGCCAAGACGTCGAGCCCGGCGACGCCCCGGGGCGGTGGCGCATCGCGCGGCGCACCGCGCCGGGCCGGGTGGTGTCTGTGGTGGATCCCGAGTCGCGTCATGTGCATAAGTCGCGCAGCGTCTACCGGGACGGCTACAAGGCCCACATCGCGGCCGAGCCCGACACGGGCCTGATCACCGCAGTCGACCTCACCGCGGGCGATGTCGGCGACGCGCAGGCCGCGCCCGGCCTGATCGCCGACGAGCCCGCCGGCACCGAGGTGTACGGCGACAGCGCCTATGGCACCGGGGAACTGCGCTCCCATCTCGCAGAACGCGAGATGACCGCGGTGATCAAGCCGCCGCCGATCCAGACCGCAGTCGACGGCGGCTACAGCATCGACGACATCGACACCGACGCCGGGACCGTGACCTGCCCCGAAGGCATCACCGTGACGATCAGCCCCAACAGCACCGCCAGGTTCGGCCGCCGCTGCCGCACATGCCCGGCGCGAGCACGCTGCACCACCGCCAAGACCGGGCGCACCATCAAAATCCACCCCCACCACCAGCTCCTCAAAACAGCCCGCAAACAGGCCCGCACCGACAGCTTCGACCACGACTACCGCCGATGGCGGCCCATGGCCGAACGCTCCATCGCGTGGCTCGTGCGCAACAACCGAAGATGCCCCTACCGAGGCATCCACAAAAACCGGCAATGGCTCACCACCCGCGCCGCAGCAGTCAACCTCAAACGACTCACCAACCTCGGAATCACACACAACGGCCGCCACTGGGCCATCAACTGACCACCACCACCACAAAACACCCCCAACAACCCACCGCGACACCCAAACCAAGTCCGAACCCCACACACACGGCCCCGAACAGCCACCCCCACACCGCCAACCACCCCGCACCGCACACAACCGCCCACCGGACCGCCAAATCACGCCCGACACAAACACCTACTGACAGGCCCCAGACACGGCTTACTCAGCAGGCTCCTAGCGCGGTCCTCGTTCATGCACCTTCGATGTCCTCGGCGTCGTTTACGCCCTCGAGGCCCTCTAGAAGCGTCGACGCAGCAGTCCAAAAGAGCTGACGCGCTAGCAGCCGCTCGGATTCCGTGAGCCATCTGTCCAGTTCGACACCGGAGGCCTTCAAGAGCCAACCATCTGCGCGCTGCGGCAATCGGCGACGGGCCACATCGAGATCGCTCCGAAGCTGTTCCCGCAAGGTCGCGATCTCATCCGGCGACGCCTGTTCGCAGAATTCGGCGGCGACGAACTCCGATGTTGAGCGAATCGCCTCTTTGTCAGCGTCAGTCGTCGACCTGTCTTGCCATGAGGGCGAGAATCGGCCCTCGAGCTGCCGCAGCTTGTTGGGCTGTATGGATGAAGTGCCTGGCCGCCCACCACCGGAGCGCCGGATCAGCACATCGGCGAGCTGTTCACGCTGCAGAACGTAGATCGAGTCTGCCGCTTGACGCAGGCTTGCGGCCTGGTTGCTGACATTCGGCTCGATACCAATGAGGTTGACCCGAACACCGAAGTCTTGTCTTGGGCGGCGAGGACGCCCTCGAGCAAGTCTTCATCGCCAGCCAACAGGAAGACATCGCCGACACGGCCCGACTGGGACAACGTGAACATGTCACGATATATCAACGAGTCCACCCCCTTTTGGACTCCCTTATTGGTCAGGCGACCAAGTCTCAGCCGGACGCCTTGTAGATCCGCGACAAGGTTCTGTTCGTCAGTCGCGCGTCGTTCGTGCGCTGCGTCGTACCAGTAGATGCGTAACAAGCGCCCTTCGGAGCGCTCATCGGCGAATGGCAGAAGGCAATCACGAAGCTTCGAGGGATTCAGGGTCAATTCATGTCGCGCCTTGGTGCCGTGAACCAGCAGACCACCCTCGGCGTACACATATCCGGCGTCGACCAGTATCAGAAACGAATTCACACTTCCTCTTCAACGCTAAAGCGGGGGCCTTTAGGGCCCCCGCAAGGCACCTCATCGGAGGCGCCAGTTCTATGTGCGGGTATGTAGATCCCCGCGAGACACCTCATCGGAGGCGCCAGCTCTATGTGCGTCACCCTATCGCAGCTGTCGCTCGGAAGGACACTGCCCCGCATGCCACAATCGCCCAGCCGCAAGCACGGGGGTCGCTTCGTTGACACTTGCGCATCACAGCACGCGCGGCGCGCCAACAGCGCATGGTTTTCGGGCGACGGCGGCGGCTACTGGCACAAATTCCGAATCGCCGCGCAGGAGTCGCTCGACCCCTACGCCTCCGAATTCAAATCCGACCGAGTAGCCCAACCGGCCGGCTAGCGCCAGTGATGGATGCTCGGCGACTCTGCTCCGAGATGTCCAGCCAAGTGCGCGAAGTCGCCCAAGTCAGAAGTGATGATGCTGTCCTCAAGGTGGATCGCGCAGGCAAGCATGTGGGCATCGACGACATCGGCTGTTCCGGAATGGCGTAGCAGCGTGCCGACCAACGGGACGTGATTCGCGGTGAACGCGAGCACATCAACCGAGGGCAAGAACCGGGTCAGGAGTACCTGCCGGGCACCGTCACGCCACACTTGGGAGACAATCGGAGCTGTCGTCCGCAGCGGCTCTCTTGTCTGGAGTGCGGCTTCCACGAAGTCTTTAGCGTCGGATTCGTCGCGTTCGATGGCGACGAGCACTCCGGCATCGAGGATCACGAGTCGGCGAAATAGCGTTTGCGCATCGCTGCCACGCCGTCGGGGTCGGGTGGCCCGGAATGTTCCGCCCATTCAGCCATGAAGCTCCGAAGAGCCAGTCGGCGGCGGCGTTCCTGAGCGAGCAGCCGCAGTCCTTGTTTGATCGCAGTCGATCGTCCGCCGAACTCTGCAGCGAGCTCGTTGAGCAGAGCGAGTTCCGCCTCGTTGAAGCGCACCGTGGCCGTTTCGCTCATGCCACCAATGTACCACTTATGTGTTACACCTTGTGCCTGCGCCATGCCCGCATCAGAGCATGCGCGATGAGTGCGCGGCGAGTCGATTTCTGGCTGGTGTTGCGGGTCAGCGGTTGGACCATTTGACCTGGCGACGGTCCAAGAAGGACTGCATGGCTTCCCGGCTGTCCTCGGTGAGCGAGGCCATGATCTGGGTGCGGTTCTCGAGGTCGATGCCGGCGCGCAGGCTGCCGATCTCGAGGTTCGACCACATGACCTCTTTGGTCATCCACACGCCGAACGGGCTGTTGCCCACGATTTCGGCAGCGACGCCGAGGCAGGTGTCCATGAGCGCGTCGTCGGGAACGACGGCGCTGACGAGACCGATGCGGTCGGCCTCGGTTGCGTCGATCACCCGGCCGGTGAGCATCAGCTCCCACGCCCGGGAGGCGCCGATGAGGCGGGGCAGCATCCAGCTGACGCCGATATCGCAGCCGGAGATGCCCAGGCGCACGAACGCCGTGCCGAACTTGGCCGACGCGCCGCAGTACCGAATGTCGGATGCGCAGGCGATGGCGAAACCGCCGCCTGCTGCTGCGCCGTTGATCGCCGCGATGATCGGCTGGCGCACGTCACGCATGTGATGCACCAGCTCGGCGATCTCCTGCTGGACAGCCATGCCCCGCTGCGGCCCGCCGTGGGACTCGGTGCCCGGCACGCCGCCGTAACCGGTGAGATCAAGCCCGGCGCTGAAGCCACGGCCTGCTCCGGTGAGCACGATGGCGCGGGCGTCATGATCGGCATCGGTGGCGCTGAGGGCAGCGTGGAAGTCGCTCACGAGTCCGTGCGTCAGCGCGTTCAGCCGTTCGGGCCGGTTGAAGGTGATGCGTGCCACACCCTCCGCCGGCGTATCGATGGTCAGGTTCTCGTACGTATCTGCCATATGCGGATGCTCCTGCGCGGTTAACCGGGGCGGTGTCGACTGATCGGCACAGTACCCAGACGCTGCCGCACGGCGCCGTGGATGGAAGCGGACACCGCGGCACAGCCCGGCGGCGGTCACGGCGGGACTGCACATAGCCCACAATGTGCCGATGGCTGGTGGGAACGGCAGCGGGCGTGGCGTGCGCCGCGGTGTGCGGCGTGGACGGTCGAGCCGGGTCGCTGCACGAACCGCTGGGGCGTCGCCGTCCCTGGGCGCGGCTACCCCGCAGCGGCGCATCCCGCCATACGAGCTGCTCGACGACGAGGCGCTGGATCGGCTCGAGACCCATGCCGACTGGATCCTGTCCGAAATTGGGGTCGAGTTCCGTGGCGACGACGAGGCGCTGGAGCTGTTCCGAGCCGCCGGGGCTGCAGTTGACGGGGTACGTGTGCGGTTCGAACCCGGCTTGGCCCGGCACCTGTGCTCGACGGCGCCGGGTGAATTCACGATGCACGGCCGCGACGGTCGGCGTGTCGAGATCGGCGGTGACCACGTGATCTTCACGCCGACCTACGGCCCGCCGTTCGTCACGGATCTTGATGACGGTCGCCGGTATGCAACCATCAAGGACTTCCGGAACTTCGTGAAGCTGACGTGGATGTCACCGTGGCTGGCGCACGGGAGCGGCACGGTGTGCGAACCGGTCGACGTGCCGGTCAACAAGCGGCATCTCGACATGGTCGATGCCCACCTGCGTTTCTCGGCCAAGCCGTCATGGGCGCCGTGACGGCACCCGCGGGCCACCGACTCCATTGCGATGACGCGGATGGTTCGGCGCCGAGTACATGCGCACTGCGTCATCGGTGACGTGCACCCGAGCGGGCCACCGACTCCATTGCGATGACGCGGATTGTGTTCGGCGCCGAGTACATGGAGTCGCACTGCGTCATCGGTGGAAACGTGAACGTGAACTCTCCGCTGGTGTGGGACAACACGATGAGCGGCGCGCTCAAGGCCTACGCGCGGGCAAACCAGGGCTGCCTGATCTCGCCGTTCATCATCGGCGGCGGCATGGGGCCGGTCACCCAGCCGGCTCTGATTGCCCAAGCTCATGCCGAGGCGATGACAGGGATTGCCCTCACACAGCTGGTGCGGCCCGGCGCACCGATGATCTACGGCAACTTCCTCACGACGATGGACCTGAAGTCAGGAGCGCCCACGTTCGGCACCGCTGAGTCGACGCTTGCGACCTTCGCCATCGGCCAGCTCGCCCGGCGCTTAGGCATGCCGTTTCGCTGCGGCGGCCACTACACGGCCTCGAAGATTGCCGATGCGCAAGCCATGCAGGAGTCGGCCGATGCGATGACGCCTGGAATCCTGGCCGGTTCGAATTTCATGCTGCAAGCCGCCGGATGGCTCGAAGGCGGGTTGACCCTCGGGTACGAAAAGTTCGTAATGGATGCGGACCGGTGCGGCATGCTGCACCGCTTGATCGAGGGGCTCACCATCGACGAGAACGAGCTAGGTACCTCGGCCTTCAGCGAGGCTGGTCCTGGCGGCAACTACCTGGCAACTGCTCACACACTGGCGAACTTCGAGACGGCCAACTTCGAGGCGACGCTGTGCGACACCACGTCGTTCGAGCAATGGTCCGAAGAGGGCAGCCTCGACATGGCACAGCGGGCCAACCACCAGTGGAAGCAGATGCTCGCCGACTACGAGCCTCCCCCACCGCTCGACCCGGCAGTCGATCGTGAACTGCAGGCTTTCGTCGACGACCGCAAGGCAGCCGTACCCGACGCCTGGTACTGACCCGGTAGGTCCGACTGCAGGATGCCTGCGACAGTCCGATGTCTTGGGGATTCCTCGCGAGTTCCTTTTTGATGTTTCAATAATTGTCTTGTTTCACGAGTAGTGAAACAAGACAGGATTTGAAACACTCTTAGCTGACAGAAGTTCACCACGAATCGAAATGTCCATGCCGTCAACAATGCTCCCTAAGGAAACCAGCATCATCCGCGATGTCACGCGCACCCTCGCTGCTCGGTTGCCAACTGGCTGGAGCGCCGACATCAGCCTCGACGCGCGAATCGCCGCAACGGCGCTCGGACCCGACGCCATAGTCAAGGTGCGGTCGCCGGACGGCCAGTCCGCCGAGATCGTCATCGAGGTCAAACGGCGCATCGAACCCCGCATGATGCAGTCGGTCGTTGAGCGGGTGCGGCGATTCTGCACGGCGTTGGGCTCGGCGGCAGTGCCAGTTGTCAGCGCTACATACCTCTCTCCACGTACACGCGACGCGCTCGCGAAGCTCGGCGTCGGATACATCGACATGACGGGCAACATCCGGTTGGAGATCTCCTCGCCCGGACTCTTCATCTCGGCTGCAGGTGCTCATCGTGATCCCTGGCCAGCGCAACACGCGCTGAGTTCCCTCCGCGGTCGCGGCGCTGCTGTGGCGCTGCGAGCCCTCGTCGACAATTCACCTCCCTACGGTGTCCGGCAGTTGGCGGAGTCCACCGCAGCCTCGGCCCCGACGCTGTCGCGTGTCATTGAATTGCTCGACCGAGAGGGACTCATTACGCGCGAGCCGCGTGGACGCGTGCTTGACGTCGACTGGCAAGCCGCCATCCGCCGGTGGGCCGAGGACTACGGGCAGTTGACGTCAAACCAGCCGTCAATGCTGCTTGATCCGCGTGGGCTTCGATCCACCGAACGTCGCCTCGCAAGCGCTTCGTTCAAGTATGCAACCACCGGCGCCTTCGCGGCCCAGCGCTTCAACCCGATCGCAGGGGCAAGAACGGCGACGCTCTATGTCGAGGACCCATACGAAGCGGCTCACGAACTCGGCCTGCGCGAGGTCGACTCCGGCGCGAATGTCGTTCTGCTCGAACCGCTTGACCCGATCGTGTTCGAAGGAGCCACGATCCGCGATGGTCTTCGCTGCGTCGGACCGAGTCAACTCAGTGTCGACTTGCTGACGGGACCGGGTCGAGAGCCGTCACAAGGCGAAGCACTTCTCGATTGGATGAGGACCAATGAACACACTTGGCGAACGTAGACACATGAACGCCGCAGGTTTCAAACATCAAGGCCAGCCCGGTCAATGGCGGAGTCCCGGAGGCGTTGACGTCGACCTCATGGTGCCCGAACTCCTGGCCGGCCGAGGATCTCGCGGCGCTGACCTGGGTCCTCACGGCAAGAGCGTCGCTCGACGAGTTAGAGGCCTGACCGCATCGCTGCCTTCGAACTAGCTTCGGCGCATGGCTCAGTCGCTCAGGTTCGGGATCGTGCATGACTTTCGGTGTCCGCCGGGCAGCGACGTGTCGATGCCGCAGGTGTACGCCGAGACGTTCGATCAGGTGGTGCTGGCCGAGCAGCTGGGCTTCGAGTTGTGCTGGTTCACCGAGCACCACTTCATCGAAGACGGCTACCTGCCGAACTTCGTGCCGGTGGCGGGCGCGGCCGCGGCGCTGACCACCACTATGAGTTTCTCCACCGATATCTGCCTGATGCCGTTTCGCGATCCGATCCGGCTGGCCGAGGATCTCGCCGTGCTGGACAACATCTCGGACGGCCGGATGGAGCTGGGCATCGGCATGGGCTACGCCGCGCATGAGTTCGCTGGCTTCGGTCTGCCGATCAGCCGACGGGTGTCGCTGACCGAGGAGGCCATCGAGATTCTGCGGCTGGCATGGTCCGGCGAGCCGTTCAGCTACGAGGGCAAGCGATACAGCTACCAAGACGTGCGAGTGACGCCCGATCCGGTGCGAGAGGGCGGCCCCCCGCTGTGGATCGCAGCCACGAGCGAGGCGGGGGCGCTGCGGGCGGCCAGGTTCGACACGAATCTGCTGCCGCAGGGGCCGAAGGCAGCCGTGCTGGAGCCGTGGAAGCAGGCGCTGGCCGATAACGGTCGCGACCCCGGCGACAAGCGCGTCGGCATCATCCGCGGGGTGTACGTCACCGACGGGCGTGACCCCGCCGACGATCCGACCTGGGAGGCGATCGCCGCTGCAGAGCGCTACCGCCGAAATGTGTACATCGGCATCATCAAGGCCAGTGCCGACCACAAGTCCACTGCCGCCGAACGTTCGGCCCGGACCGGTCCTCGCCAGCCGGATCCGCTGAACCCGCTGGTGTGGACCGCCGGCGATGCCGACCATTGCGTGGCCGAGCTGACCACCATGATGCGTGACCACGACGTGACCGATCTGGTCAGCTGGGGCGGCCCGCCCGGGCTCCCACCGTCGGTGATGAACGCCTCGCTGGAGCGCTTCGCAAACGACGTGATCCCCCGCATCCGCAGAAGCCTCAGCGTGGCTTGATCAGCCTGCCAGCCCGTTCTGACGCACCTCGCCTGGCGGCCGGCCGTACGCCTCGGTGAATCGCCGTGTGAAGTGCGCCGACGTCTTGAAGCCGTGACTGTGTGCGATCTCGGTGATGATTCGCGACGCCAGCACAGGACTCAGAAGGTCGTCCATGCAACGGGCGAGCCGGCGCCGAATCAGATACTCGCTGACGGTCACACCGTGTTCGGAGAAGATCGTGTGCAGGTAACGCAGCGACACGCCGACCGCGGCAGCGATCCGAGCCGGCGTGAGCTCGGGGTCGCTTGCGTACGCATTGACGTAGGTGCAGGCCCGCAGGAAATACTTCGTTCGCTGCGAGTTCGGCGAGCCCTCGGCACCGAATCGTTCAGCCGGCGCCAAGCCCAACAGATCGACGACGCTGGAGGCCAGCTGCCGTGACACGGCGTTGTCTTCGGCCAACGCAAGCGGTTCGAGCGAGCGCAGAAACGAGGACACCGGCGTCGTCACGGCGGTGTCATTCGTCAACCGGATCGCCGTCAACCGCTCGGGGAACGGGCACCGCTCCATCAGGAACTGGCGGTCGAATTGGAACACCAGCATCTCGAAGTGCTCGCGCATCACGAGGTCGTACGGACGGGTGGTGTCGTAGAGGGCGAAGTCACCGGGCGTGAGCAACGCCTGACGCTCGTCCTGGCAAATCACGGCGCTGCCGCTGAGCTGCACCGACACCAGCACTTCGTCCCGCGGTTCGGTCTTGATGAGGTGTGGTGAGCGCTGCTCGAATTGGGGTTCGGCACGCACCCGGCTGAGCGTGAGCGGGCCAAGATCTGATTGTTCGATCTCGGCTTGAAACGCGTTCTCCGACGGCAGCGACTCGGCTTCGAGACGAACGAATGCCTTGCAGATCACCTCATGCCAGAAGTCGAACCGCTCTCTGACCGATACCGATTCGGTGCTCACTGATTCGTCCATGACGCACCCTCCCGATGCGTCCCTTCGAGACGACAGTAAGTGCCCTTTCGGCCGAAAAATGGTCGCCCGGCGGTGTTGTGCGCTCTCAGGCAAGACATCCGGCGCTTACGGGAAAGGGCCCGCGCAGGAGTGCTGCTTACGGTGTGCTCAACATACGTCGGGGCCGAAATTCAGCCGCTTTAGGCCAGTGTCGAAAGGACCGACGATGAGCGAGATCGGACCGTACCGAGTGGCAGCTGTGCAAGCAGAGCCTTGCTGGCTGGACGTTGATGCTGGGGTCGACAAAGCGGTCAGCCTGATCGAGTACGCCGCAGCCGCCGACGCCCGTCTCGTGGCGTTCCCAGAGCTGTGGATTCCGGGCTACCCGCATTTCCTGTGGACCGACGCGCCGGCGATGGGCATGGCGTTCGTGCCCCGCTATCACGCCAACTCGATCATGGTCGGGGACGACCGCTTCAACCGGCTGGCGAAAGCGGCCGCCGACAACGAGATCGTGGTGGTGATGGGAGCTGCCGAACGGGACTACGGCTCGCTGTACATGGCGCAGTTCTTCTTCGGCGCCGACGGCGAGGTGCTGTTCACCCGGCGCAAGCTCAAGCCCACTCATGTGGAGCGGGCGATGTTCGGCGAGGGCGACGGCAGCGACCTGCACGTGCTCGACGTGCCAGGCATCGGACGGCTTGGCGGCCTCAACTGCTGGGAGCATCTGCAGCCGCTGTCGAAGTACGCCATGTAAAGCCAAGGCGAGCAGGTCCACGTTGCCAGCTGGCCCTCCTTCTGCATCTACCGAGGCGGTGCCTATGCGCTCGGCCCGGAGGTCAACATGGCTGCCACGCAGATCTACGCCGTGGAGGGCAGCAACTTCGCCATCGCGGCCACCACGGTCACCGGCCCGGCGGGCATGGAACTGTTCTGCTCAACCGAGCAGCACGCTGTGCTGCTCAACGGCAACGGCGGGGGCGGCGCCAGCCGGGTGTACGGGCCCGACGGCCAGATCATTTCCAACCTGCTCGACGAGCACACCGAGTCCCTCGTCTATGCCGATATCGACCTGTCGCTGATCCCGATCGCAAAGATGGCGGCGGATCCCAGCGGCCACTACTCACGTCCAGACGCCACGCGCCTGCTGTTCGACAAGCGACCCCGACCCGCAGTCGAGATGGTGGGCGAGTCGGTGGCGGCACCCGCGCAGGTCGTAGCGGCAAACGGTGCGGAGGCCCTCACCGAAGTCGCGACCGACTGAGACATCGCCCGTTGCAACAAAGGAGTTGCCATGTCCGCAAATCGACCCGAAGGACACGTGCCGAGCGTCCCGGCGTGGAGCGCGATCGACCTGCCCGAATGCACTGCGTTGGGGATGCTGCACGCGAGCGGCGACGACGCTGCCGGTGCCATCGAGCAGCTGAAGACCGAGCTCACGTCGGGCACGGACACTCCCGATCACCTAGAACGCGCCCGCATCGAGAACAGCGACCAACCGGTCACGGTGTTCCAGGGGTACTGGACCAATCCCGAGTCGCACCGGCGATGGGTGCAGCGCTCCGAGGCGCTTGAGCGGCCGGGCGTGTTCCGCGAGAGCGTGTTCATCCCCGCTGAACGATGGGAAACCCTGCACTCCACGCCGATCGAGACGCCGGGCGTGCGCAACCTGCTGACGGTGGACGTCACCGACGTGCACGAGTACTGGGGTGCCGCAAGGGATCGGATCCCCGCAAGCGCCAAGGACGATCTCGCTGCCGATCTGGGCGGTCCCCTGCCCGGCAGTCTGTGCCTGATCCGCTCCGGCCAGATCTGGCACTACTGCGAGGAGACCGAACGGTCGATGTACTTCACCGATGTCGAGCCACACCTGCGTGCCGGCATCGACTTTCTCGCGGAGCACCCCGAGACCGGCTGTCTGTCAAGCCGTTTCCTGAGAGGGCAGACCGTCGACGGCGAGGATCTGGAATCCACGAGCTTCGTGGGCTGGTTCACCGATTTGGCGGCGCTGGAGGCCTGGTCGAAGTCGCATCCGACGCACCTCGCGATCTTCCATTCGTTCCTGGCGATGGCGGGCAGCCTCGGACCCGAGGTCAAGCTGCGTCTGTGGCACGAGGTGGCGGCGGTGCCGGCGGGAGGTCTGGAGATCGCCGGGGACACCTCGTCACCGCTGGCCGCTGTGGCATAGCTGAGGTACATCGCTCCAGCTGCACCGGGCCGACCTGCGGTTGAGCTTCGGTATCGTCGGATGCCTACCTGTCGACTGAGCCGCTTTCTGGGCGAACGCTTCGAACCGGACTGCCAGGCAGCGTTCACATACTCGAGGAGCTCAGACGATGAACAAAAAGACGTCCTCGAAGTCGGGCAGCGCGACGTCGGATGGTTCATCGAACGCCTACCCCATTCGAGCGGTGGAACGCGTCTGCGACATCCTTGATCTCCTGCAGCGGTCACGCGACGGGGTCTCGCTCCCGGAAACCGCGGCAGTCACATCACTGCCGAAGAGTTCGGCATTTCGGTACCTGTCAGCGCTCGAGGCTCGAGGTTATGTCGAGCGCGATGAGGAATCCGCTGTGTACCGAATCGGGCTCGCCTTCCAACCGCACAACACACGTCAGCTCGAGGCATTCCTCTCACAGGCCGGCGGTCCGCTCCAACGACTCCGAGACGACACCGGCGAGACCACGAACCTGGGCACGCTCAATGGTTCGGCGGTGGTCCACAATCTCGTCTTCGAGAGCAGCCAGATGATGCGCCTGGCGGCCCGCGCCGGTGAGCGCGCCCCGATCCACTCGACAGCCCTCGGCAAAGCGATAGCTGCCGAACTGCCCCAGGATCGAGTTCTGGCGATCCTGAACGCGGTCGAGATGACGCCCTTCACCGACACCACGATCACGACACCCGAGGCCTACCTGTCCGCTCTCGAGACGGTTCGACAGCAGGGGTATGCGATCGACGACTGCGAGAATCAGGCCGACGGTCGATGCGTGGCGGTGGCACTCAGCGGAATGCCCTTCCCCTGCGGCATCAGCGTGAGCGCGCCGGCACGACGGTTCACGATCGACATGGTGCCGGCGGTCGCCAAACAAATTCGCAGTGTCGGCAAGCGACTCGTTCGTGATTTCCTTACTGAAGGCTGAACCAGCTCACTGAAGGCTGAGACATCTCACCGAAGGCAGAGACACCGCCATGGGCCCTGATTCGCAGGCCGTAGTCGAAGCGACTTCCGACACCGCGCAGCCGTCGGCGTCCAAGTCAAAAGGGCTGCCGCTCGCCTCGGGCGCCACGACCGGGTGGTGTGTGTTCGACGCCGACGTGTCGTACCCGACCGCGTTGTTGTTCGAATCGGCGATCGATCACAACAGTAAAGCAATGAAAGCCTTCTGCGAGCGCAACGACGTGTCTTTGGCACCCCACGGCAAGACGACGATGGCGCCGGCAATCTTCCGTCGTCAGCTCAGCGATGGTGCCTGGGCCATCACCGCTGCGACGACGTGGCAAGCCAAGACCATGAGGGAGACCGGGGTAAGCCGAGTCCTCATTGCGAACCAGGTCGTTGTCCCCGCCGAGATCGAATGGCTGGCGAGATCGCTGGATGCGGGTTTCGAGGTGTACTGCTATGTCGACTCCCTCGCAGGTGTCGACATCATGAATGAGACCCTGGCCCGAGTACAGCCAGCTCGTCGATTGCCTGTGCTGCTCGAATTGGGGATCACCGGAGGGCGCACCGGTGCACGCAGCATCGCCGACGGCTTGCTCGTCGCCGCGGCCGCCGAACAGTCCCCGTACCTGGCTCTCACCGGAACCTCCGGGTTCGAGGGGATACTCGGGCCGATGCACGATCGACCCGTGCGAGAAGGGGTCGAAGAGTTCCTCGATCAGATCGTCGAGCTGACGCACGCGGTCGATGCCAAGGGTTGGTTCGAGCCGACACCCGAGGTGATCGTCACCGCCGGTGGCAGTGCGTACTTCGATCAGGTCGTCGACCGGTTCTCACGCGTCGACATCGAGTCTCCCCTTCGAGTGGTGCTCCGCAGCGGCTGTTACATCAGCCACGACGACGGTTCGCTGCACCAGGTTTCCCCCATGGGTGAGACGCCGCGCACCGACGACGACGACCGACTCGTGCCGGCCATCGAAGTCTGGGGTGCTGTGCTCTCACGTCCTGAGCCCACCCGAGCCCTGGTTGGGATCGGCAAGCGCGACGCCTCGACCGACGGCCTGTTGCCGGTTCCGAAGAAGGTCCGTCGCCGCGGATCCACAGAGATAGAGACCGTGGCGCGGGCCCGCGTCGTCGATATCAACGATCAACACGCCTATCTGGACCTCGACCCCACCGATCCTCTCGCAGTCGGAGACCTCGTCGGTTTCGGCATCTCGCATCCGTGCACCACATTCGACAAATGGCGCGCGATCCCGATCGTCGACGACAACTATCGAGTCATCGAGATCGCCGAAACGCTGTTCTGACGGTCGAGCACAGCGCTGCCAGTACTGGGCGCAGTCAGTACCGGGTGTCGGGCTCGTAGGGGAACATCGGTTGACGTCGATACGTGTAGTCGAGAACGCTGACATCGGCGCTCGTGCAGCCAGGGGTGTTCAGCTGGATCATCTCGGCTGCGATCGGTTCGTAGGCCGCACGCGGCGAGTGAACGCCTTTGGCGACGATGATCGGCTGCGCCAATGGGTCGAGGCCGGCGCTGATGAGTTCGGCTCGACTGGTGTTGCCCCGAGGATGTGACGTCAACAGCACCATGTGATCGTCCTGGGTGTGGACGAGCGCCCGTGGACCGGCGTCATAGAACCGGAAGCCGCCGTGAGTGGGTCCGGCATCCTCGAACTTCCCGTCATCGAGCATTCGAACGACCCCCCGAATGGCGACGGCGTCGCCATGGAGGTCATCGGTCTTGCCGCCCACGAGTAGTTCGACAGTGGCGCCGACACCAGCATCCGCACAGACGGCAACGGAAGCCGGATCGCACAACGAATGGAACAATCCGCCCACCTCGAGACGCTGCGCCGCCGCGAGGACATGGGTCGAATCACCTGGGCTGCCAGCGCCGACGTTGTCGCCAACGTCGAGGAGGACAACGGGGTGGGCATCTGCGGTTGCGGCGCGACGAAGTGCTTCGTCGACCGAGATCCCATCGCCTTCCAGTTCGGCGCGAACCTCCCAAGCGGCGCTAGCGAGTTCGCGGGCGATCTGGCCAGCAAGATCGGCGTCGCCGTCGGTGACCGCCATGAAGGCCATTCCCATCTCTTCCACATCGGCGTACGGGAAGCCCTCGGCGATGCTGACCGACAGAACGCCCGGTCGGGTCGCGGCCTGCGCCGCCATCTCGACGAGTTCGGCCATCGGCGAGTCGGTCGTCCCCTGGCGCAAGATGTTCACGGCCAATGGCGGTTTTTCGAGAGCCATGACCGGATGAATCTCGCCGCGAACGACGCGGAATGCCAGATCAGCGCACTCTCGAGCACGCAGACGTGGATCGAGATGCGGGTTGGTCATGTACGTGTTCACGACAGTGGCGCAGTCGACCATTCGCGCCGAGACGTTGGCATGCATGTCGTAGGTGACAGCTATCGGAACCTCGGCGCCGACGAGCCGCCGCACGCGTTCGAGGATTTCGCCGTCGGCGTCACGATGAATCTCGGATGCGGCGGCGCCGTGAAGCGCCAAGAGAATTGCATCCCAGGGGCCGTTGTCATCGAGCGCGCTCAGCAGCCGCGCCGAGATGGCTTCCAACGCCTCAGCCGTGATCGTTCCCATCGGATTGAGGTCGAAATACACCAACGGCACGAGTTCGACATCTGCGTCCGCCGCCGCTGCTTCGATGAAGCCCGCCAAGGTGGCCTGTGATTCGGCGTACTTGGCGACGAGGCCATCACCGACATCGGGTCCGCTGGCCAGGAACTGCTCGAGGCTCGCGGGCACCGGAGCGAACGTGTTCGATTCGTGGTGAAAGCCGAGGGTCGCGACGCGCATTTGGTTCCTTCTATGTGAACAGAGTCGACCGGTCAGTCGATTGCGCGGCTCGAGCCCTTTCGCAGGACCCGGCCAGGGCGATCGGTACCGATGACTCCATGATCCAACACCACCGAGCCGCCAACGATCACCACGTCAATGCCAGTCGGCGGATCGGCGCTGCGGCCGAACTCGGAGTTGTCGATGACGGTGTCGGGGTCGAAGATCACGACATCGGCAACGGCGCCGACGGCGAGGGTCCCGCGGTCGGACAGTCCCAGGCGCCGAGCCGGCTCGGCGGTCATCTTCCGCACCGCATCGCTCAATTCGAGCACCTGCTTGTCGCGGGCGTACACACCCAAGACTCGAGGGAAGGTCCCGAAGTTGCGCGGATGCGGACAGGCCATGGGTTGGTGGAGCGGAATCGCATTGCCGTCCGAGCCGATGACCGACAGCGGATGCGCCAGGAACTTCTCGACGTCGTCCTCGCTGCGATAGAAGAGCACCACGGCCAGTTCATTGCCGTACCGCTCGCACAGTTGCAGGGTCAGTTCGTACGGTTCGATCCCTTCGCTAGACGAGAGCTCGTCGAGCGTCTTTGCGATGCCGTAGCCATCTGGACAGCTGCTCACGACGAAGCGGTCCCACAGCCACGGAATCCCGTCGAACCAGCCCTTGGCCATGTCGTCGAGGGCACGTTGGCGTTCCGCGGGGATCGCCAGCCGGGCACGCATCGCTTCGGTCCCGCCTGCGGGCAGCCAAGGCGGGAGATACTGCGTCAGCGACGACGAAGAGGCGTCGTAGGGATAGACGTCGAAGAAGATGTCGATGCCCTCCGCGCGGGCCTCGTCGAACATGGTCAGAAGCTCGGCTCCGTGCCCCCAGCGTTCCGGGCGGTTGATCGCCAGATGGCTGAACTCGACCGTCACGCCGGTCTGCCTGCCGATTTCGATCGCCTCAGCTACCGATGCGCGTTCGTCGGGAGCGATCGCTCGCGAATGCGTGGCATACAGCGCGCCGTGGGCGGCCAAGACTCGAGCCAGCGCTGCTATCTCGTCGAAGTCGCCATACGAACTGGGAACGAGGGTGAGCCCGGTGCTCATCCCGAACGCTCCTTGCTCGAGTGCGCGATCGAGGTCGCGTTCCATCCGACCCATTTCCGCTTCGGTGGCCGGTCGCTCGTCGACGCCCATCGCCGCCACGCGCAGCGTTCCGTGACCGGCGAGCGACGCGACGTTGATCGACAGACCCTGGTCGTGCAGGGCGTCGGCATAGCCATCGAGATCGGTCCACCATGGCCTGACCGGGGCCGTGGCCGCAGCGAGGTGATCGGCGTGGAGGTGGAGTCGTTCGGGCTCGATCGGGAACGCTGCGAATGAGCAGTTGCCGACAACCTCGGTCGTCACGCCCTGGCGCAGCTTGCTCTCGCCGGTGCCGTCGGCAATGAGTGTGAGGTCGGAGTGTGTATGGATGTCGATGAAGCCCGGGCACACGACCCGTCTGCGGGAATCGATGGTTCGGACCGCCCCCGCATCGGCGTCAATGCTGCCGAGGGCGGTGATGCGGCCACCTGCAATGCCGACGTCGCCGGGACGTGCCGGGGCGCCCGAACCGTCGATCAGCGTGGCATCGCGGATGATCAGATCGAACATGTTCAGATCTCGGTGGCATCCATGAGGCCGCGGATGTACCCGAAGGCGAAGAGGCGTCCGAGCATGGTGTAGCCCGGTTCGCCATCGCCCTCGCCAATCAGCTGGGGAACGTGGTCAGGTCGAATCGGACCATCGAACCCGACCTCGCGATATGCGCGCATCGCTTCGAACATGTCGGTTTGGCCAGTGTCCTGCCACGTCTCGGTGAAGGACTCGGCGGTACCGGTGACATCACGGAAATGGACGTAGGCGATATGGGCGCCGAGTTGCCTGATGGCAGCCGGAATATCGATGCCCATCTCGGAGAACGTGCCTTGGCAGAAGGCGATCGCATTGGATGGGGAGGGGACCAAGCCGACCAGACGCTCGAATCCTTCGACGCAATGCATGACGCGGTCATTGCCCAGCAGCGACGGGAGCGGTGGATCGTCGGGATGCATGGCCAGCACGACGCCCGCGTCCTCTGCGGCAGGAATGATCTCGGTGAGGAACGCTTCGAGGTTTGTCCAGAGCTGCTCGCGGGTGGCCCCCGGCTCGAGCGAGGCCCGAAACGGCGGACGGCCAGGGATTCGGGCGCTCTCGAGGTCGTTGAGGTCGAAGGCGGTCACCTTGGCCCCGCCCCGCTCGAACGCGTCGACGCTGGTGCGGATCCAGTCAGTTCCGGCCATGAAGTTGTAACAGACGAGCGGAACGCCGATCTCGCCGAGATGCCGGACGAGGGCCTTCATCTCGTCCATCTCGGCGCCGTCGTCGCTGCCGAGCTTGATGCGTTCGATTGGCAGGAATCCTTCGACGACTCCCAACCGCATTCCAAAGGATTCGATTCGGTCCTTGACCCCGTCGAGCAGGGTGAGATCGGGCCCGGGGTACCGGGCGACGACCTCGTCCACGCCGCATTGGGCAGCCAGGGTCAAGTTCTCGTCCGAAAGCGGGGTGAGTACCGAGGCGAGTTTCATCAGCCGACGCTCACAATAGGTACACGAGGGGCACGACCGCAGAAGGCTTGCCTCACCGCACTCGCTCTAAGATGGCGCATGACCCCGGACGTCGTCGTGGACTGTGCCTGCGACCTCGGGGAAGCGCCGACATGGGACGCTCGGGAGCAACGGTTGTTGTGGCTCGACATCGACGGCCAGGTTCTCCATCAATTGGACAGCTCGGGCCGTCATACCGCGATGGGTCTCGATCAGCGTGTCAGCGTCATCGTGCCCGATGTCGAGAGTCAACTGGTCGCCGTAGCTGGCCTGACTGTGGCGCGGATCGACGAAGTCGGCCGTGTCGGACCGGCGATTGCCACACTGCCACCGGACGGCGACGGCGTCGCAAACGACGGTCGATGCGACCCGATGGGACGCCTATGGGTCGGCACCGTCGACCGTGCCAAGGAACCGAAGGCCGGACTCTTCTGTGTCGAGGCCGATGGGTCCCTCAGGCGGCTCCGAGACGGCGTGGCCATGTCGAATGGGGTCGATTGGAGCCCCGATGGCCGCATCTGCTACTACGTCGATTCGCTCACCTACCGAGTCGACATCTTGCATCTCGACGACGAGGGCCTGCCGCTTCGGTCCGAAACCCTTGTTGAGGTCGACTCGATACCCGATGGCCTCAGCGTCGACGCCGAAGGCTGCGTCTGGGTGGCCCTCTGGGATGGCGGCGCCGTTCACCGGTACACGCCGCAGGGACGCCTCGACCGTGTCGTTGAGGTGCCCGGAGGCTTCATCACGAGTTGTGCCTTCGGGGGCCCCACCGGGACCACGCTGTTCATCACGAGCGCTCGCGTCGACCTGTCGGAGATCGAACTGTGGTCCCAGCCACATGCGGGCGCCCTCTTCGCGCTCGATGTCGGCGTGCCGGGCCGCGGGTACACACCCTTCGGCGGTGTGGCTTCTTGAGCCAAGCTGGCCGACCAAGCTGGCAGACAATGAGAGCCTCACATGAGAGTTTCGGCTAGGTATCCGGACATGCGCATCGGGCTGATTCAGATCACTCAGGAAACGAGCAGCTTCAACCCGACGCTGACGACGCTCGCCGATTTCGAGTCGTTCGGGATCTACGAAGGGGCCGAGATCCTCGAGCGTCTGCGCTCTACGGGCCCCGTCGGCGGCTATCTCGATGCCATCGGGCGCTGCGGCGTCGAGGTCGAGACCGTTCCCATCATTCGCGGCAACACTCGATCGGGTGGTCGACTCTCGACGGAAGCGTTCGAGTTCTTCGACGCCAAGGTTCGAGATGGGCTCCGTGGCGCGGGCAAGCTCGACGGGCTGGTCATGCTGCTGCATGGAGCGGCTTCGGCGGAGGGGATCGACGACGTCGAAGGAGCCCTTCTTCGTACGGCACGCGGCGTCGTGGGGCCGTCACTTCCGCTGGCGTTGATGCTCGATCACCACGCCAACGTGACCCAAGAGATGATCGACCACGCCGACATCATCGTGGGATTCCGCACCCAACCACACGATCAGTTCGAGACCGCCCGTGACTTGACCTTGCACGGGGTGCGGCTCTTCGCCGGCGAGATCACCCCCGTAGTGGCGTGGCGCAAGCTGCGCATGCTCACCCACCAAGAGCAATACCTCACCTCGCGCGGCCCGATGAAGATCCTGTTCGACCGCGCCAGGGAGATGGAGCGTGACCCGCGGGTGTTGGCCGTGTCGCCGTTCCCCATGCAGTGCTGGCTCGATGCCGACGAAGGCGGGTGGGCGATCATTGTCGTGACCGACGACGATCAGCCTCTGGCCGAGTCTGCAGCCGATGAACTCTCCGAGCTGGCTTGGTCGATGAGGACCGAATTTCAACGCACGGAGAGCCGGCCGGTCGACCAAGCCGTGGTCGATGCCGACGCAGCGGAGGGGGGGCTAGTCATCCTCAGCGACACCGGCGACTCGGTGTTGGGCGGTTCGGGGGGCGACAGCACGGTCATTCTCGAGGCGATCTTGCGACTCAGCATTCGGGGACGCGCACTCGTTCCGATGATCGACCCTGTCTCGGCTCGTCGACTGTCGCAGGCTGGCGTCAATGCAACGGTGACGGTTGCGTTGGGCGGTCGCTCGACCCCCTTCTTCACGCCGCTTGAGGTGACCGGCGTCGTACGGGCCGTCTCCGATGGCATCGTCGTGTTGACCGGTCATGCGGAGAACCGGATCGACATGGGGCACACGGTGGCCTTCGAGGTCGGCCCGGTGACACTGTTGGTGAGCGAATTTGCCGGTGTCGCGGGCATCGATCCGGCTGTGTATCGCCATGTGGGGGTGGAACCGGCGGAATATCAGATGGTCGTCATGAAGACCGCGTCCAACTTCCAGCACATGGCCCCGCTCACATCAACGATCATTCGAGTTGCTACGCCTGGACCGACACAGTCAGACATCGCAGCTCTGCCGTGGCAGCGAGTTCCACGACCGATATTTCCGATGGAATCATTGACGTCCTGGCGCGGCTGAGCCAATCGCGTCGCAACTGCATGTGGTCGTGGGTGTGGGCGTCGACGGTCCCGGCGCGACCATCAGCCTGCAGCGCCCGCTTGCTTCTCGCCCACGAGGAACGCTGGTTTCAGACTGTGGAACCTGTGTTGCAGTGATTGATATGGTGTATCTCGACACGCTCAGTCGCGCGCTCGCTCGACTAGTGCTGTGTCCGCCAACGTTTGCGCGCTCACACATGTGTCGAAACCCTTGAATTCAGGCGATTTGCCGGATTCGAACCCGACGAACGTTTGCGGACACAGCACTAGCGATTCGACAGCGTCGAGTGTGAGTCGACGATCCCCATCTCGGGCGAGACCTGAATCGCTCATCGCAACAAAGGTGGCAGATGACAACCGAGGCCATTCGCTGCTACGACCAGAACCGACAAGAGCACGCTCGGCGCCAGAAGGTGATCGCTGGGGGCGTCAACTCGAATGTTCGTCTGCACGGTACGCCCGTGCCGCTCACGATGGTCCGCGGCGACGGAGCGCTGCTGTGGGATGTCGATGACAACGTCTATATCGACTACGCGGCCGGTATGGGTCCCATGGTCCTGGGCCACAACCACCCTGCGGTGACCGCGGCCGTGCAGCAGTCGCTCTCGACGGGCCAGCTCTTTGCAGGGCAACACCCGCTCGAAGCCGAATTCGGCGAGACCCTCGTCGGCGTGCTGCCTTGGATCGAGAGCATCCGGATGGGCATGAGCGGGACAGAGATGGATCTGTTGGCCGTCCGAATCGCCAGGGCAGCGACCGGCCGTCACAAAGTTGTGCGATTCACCGGCCACTACCACGGTTGGCTCGATCCGCTCTTCGTCGACATGACCGTCACCGCTCCGCCGATGGCGGCCGTGCCGCTCACAGCGGGTCAGTCGGTCTCGGCTGCGACCGACGTGATCTTGTGTGAGTGGAACGACATCGCACAGGTGGCGCAGGCCCTCGAGTCCGGCGATGTGGCTTGTGTCCTGATGGAGCCGGTGATGTGCAACACCGGACTGATCCCACCGTCGCCGGGCTATCTCGAAGGCGTCAAGACGTTGTGCCGACAGCACGGAGCGCTGTTCGTCGTCGACGAGGTGATCACCGGATTCCGCCTTGGACTCTGCGGCGCCCAAGGCTTCTACGGAATCCACGGAGATATCTCGATCTATGCCAAAGCGATCGCGTCTGGGTTCCCGCTCGCCGTGCTCGGAACCAGCACCGAGCTGCTGGCCGGTGTCGGTCGTGGAAAGATCAATCACTCCGGCACCTACAACACGGGTGTCTCTTCGGTGGCGGCCGGCGTCGCCACGCTCCGGGTCCTGATCGACAGCGACCCGTACCCAGAGATGGATCGCCTCACTCGTCGTCTTGTCGATGGCCTGCGCCAGCTGAGTCACGAGCTCGGTGTCGGCCTCGCCGTCGACCACATAGGCGGTTCCCTGTGCCAGACCCGTTTCGGGAAACCTGGAGCTGTGGCATCGCGAGCGGACTTTGCGGCCAACTCCGACGATGGGCTTGGGGCCCGCTTCCTCGCGATCCTCCAGGATCTCGGAGTGAGACCGACAAGTCGGGGCTTGTGGTTGGTGTCGGCCGCACATGACGACGCCCTGATTGACCAGACCCTCGCAGCTGCCCATCAAGCCCTGAGCCGGTTGTAGCTTCGAGCGTCGAGGGTTCGAGAGCGCAAGGCAGACACGGCAGATGAGACAGTCGTACGACGCAGACGGCTACGTCTTCCCGTTGGAGGCGATGACCCCAGATCGCGCGGCCGAGTACCGGGAGAGGTTCGAATCGGTCGAGGCCGCGCACGCTGAAGACGCCGTCGTGAGCAGGATCTTGCGGGGGAACCCGAATACCGTGCTCCCCTTCATTGACGAGATCACGCGCCTGGCGTCGGTGCTCGAGCCGGTCAAGGCGATTCTGGGCGACGACCTCCTGGTCATCAGTGCCAACTTCTTCATCAAAGAGCCCGCCACGCCCGCGTTCGTGAGCTGGCATCAGGATCTGACGTATTGGGGATACGACGACGCACACGAGGCGACCGCGTGGGTCGCGCTCAGCCCGTCGACAACCCAGAGCGGCTGCATGCGGTTTGTACCCGGGAGCCATCGGTGCGAGATCGTCGAGCATCGCGACACCTTCGAAGAGTCGAACATGCTTTCGCGAGGCCAGGAGTTGGCGGTTGAGGTGGACGAGGCGGACGCGGTCGATGTGACGCTTGCGCCCGGCGAGATGTCTGTGCACCACGGCCGTTTGTTCCATTCGTCGAATCCAAATGCGTCAGCTGACCGACGCATCGGGTTGGCCATTCGGTACGTCGCCCCATCGATGCGGCAGGTGTCAGGCGTGACGACGTCGGCACATCTCGTTGCGGGCGAGGACAGATATGGGCACTTTCGGCTGTTGGCGCCGCCCGCGGATGTGCTGGCGCCCTGCGACGTCGAGAGCGCTGTGGAGGCGATCGCATTGCAGGAACGGATCGGTTACGCGGGAGCCGTCGACCGGGGCAAGCGCATCACCTGATTGTCGGCCCACGGCGTTTGACCGGGGGTGGTGATAGAACTACGGTTCTAATCAGTGAAACTCAGGTTTCAGTGATGGCACCTCTCAAGGTGGCAGCAATGCCGCTGAGAGCGGTACCCATCATGGGCCAACACTGTTCGAACAGTCACTGGCAACGACGTGTCCAATCTGCGTGAAGACCCAATTCAACAAGCTGGCCGCTGCAATCCTGAACGGATTGTGAGGCAGCGTGAATACACGATCCAGAAAGGATCACCTCATGAGGAACCACAAACGGAGTTGGCTGATTCTCAGCCTGCTCATGGCGTTCGCACTGGTCGCGGCGGCGTGCGGATCAGACGACGACGGTGATTCGACCGCGGATACGGCCGCCGCCGCCCCCGATGAACCCGCTGACGAGCCGGCCGAAGTCCGGGAGTTGACTCTCGCTGTAGCGCAGGAGCCAGCGAACTGGGACTACGTCACTAACGGAGCGACCGCCATCAAGACGCCGCTTCTCTACAACGTCGTCGAGACGCTCGTCGAGAAGCAAGCGGATGGCAGTGTCGCTCCGATGCTCGCCGAGTCAATTGACGTCAACGCGGACGGGACCGTCTACACGTTCACGATCCGCGAAGCCATGTTCCATGACGGCAGCGATCTCGACGCCGGTGACGTGGCCTATTCGCTCGAGTACAACCGAGGGGGCGAGGGGGACATCACCACGCCGTTCGACGCTGTTGACACGATCGAGGCAACCGATGACCGAACGGTCGTCGTCACGCTCACCCAGCCCAGCCAAGCGTTCCTCAATGGCATGGCCCGGATCAGCTCGGCAGTGGTGCCCGAAGGCACCGGCGATGACATCGCCCAAGGCCCAATCGGCACTGGCCCCTACGTGTTCATCGAGTGGAAGCCTGACGTCTCTGTCGAGATGGACCGGTTTGCCGACTACTGGGGCGACGAGCCGTACTTCTCCGACGTCACATGGCGCTTCATCACCGACGAGACAGCGAGCCTGAACGCATTGCTCGCTGGGGATA
The DNA here is from genome assembly GCA_965226645.1 of Candidatus Poriferisodalis sp. GTDB lineage: Bacteria > Actinomycetota > Acidimicrobiia > Acidimicrobiales > Poriferisodalaceae > Poriferisodalis. Next base: position 730,195 of record CBDDDL010000001.1, on the reverse strand, counting down.
TTGACGGCGTGGCAGGAATCCTTGGCGAGGGCATCGATCGCGTCGACGAAATCGACGCAGAGGACGACTTCAAGATCCTGACTGTCTCAGGATTCGAGATCTCGTACCTCAGCCTGAACGCGACGGCGGAGATCTTCCAAGACCCGTTGGTCGTCCAAGCGGTCAACCACGCCGTCGATCGCCAGCCGATCGTCGATGCCGCATTCGCCGGGCTCGGGAAACTGACGTGCACCTTCGTCAATCCGCCGAACGAGCCGTGGGCAAGCGACTACTGCCCCTATGAATACGATCCGGCGAAGTCTCGCGCACTGCTTGAAGAGGCCGGGGTCCCGGGCTTGGTGATCCCGTTCAAGTACCTGACGATCGCCGAGTTCCCGCCGATTCAGGAAGTGGTGACTGCACAGCTGAGCGAGGCCGGTTTCACCGTCGAGCTCGAAGGCCGTGAGCTCACCACCTACATCGATGAGATCCTCGGCGAGAGCGCGGACTACACCTTTACGTCGTTGAGCGGTCCGAGCACGATCGATGCTTGGAAGTGTCCTGGCTTCTTCACCCTGTACTGCGATCCGGTCTTCGATCAACTGCTGAACGACGGGGACGCGGCTGTCGACTCCGCGGTCACGACTGAGCTGCGGCGACAAGCGGTGGAGATGCATGCCGACGCCGGCTACCTGATTCCGATTGTTGCGAAGCTCCAAGCTGTCGCTGTGCGTGCCGACCTCGAGGGTGTCAAGCTGTTCACCGCTGGTAGTGAATTCGACCTCGGTTACCTGACCCTCGAGTAAAACGAGGAACCAGGAATCACGGAATAGGACGATGAATGGTTCGAGTTCTGGTTCGCGCCATCGCCTCGTTGCTGGCGTCAGCCTTCATGGGCTCAATCATCGTCTTCCTCCTGTTGCGGATGCTCAAGGGTGACGTCGCAACCGTCATCCTTGGGCAGACCGCGACTCGCGAAGCGCTGGAGGCGCTACGCGAAGAGATGGGGTTGGGCGCACCGCTGTTGCAGCAATACCTGGAGTGGATAGGCGGCGTACTCCAAGGCGATATGGGCACGTCCTATGCCGCAGAGTTCGACATCGCACACGAAATCTGGGTCCGCGTGCCCTTGACCTTCACGTTGGCGTTCGCGTCGTTGATCCTCTCGGTGATGGTCGCTCTCGTGCTCGGCACTTTCTCGGCCATTCATGTCAAAGACTGGCGTGGCACCTGGGTGGACATCTTGTCCCAGATCGGCATTGCGATTCCGTCGTTCTGGTTGGGCCTCTTGATGGTCACCTTGTTCGCCGTGCGCTTGGGATGGCTGCCCGCAGGTGGGTACGTTCCGCTCACGGAAGACTTCGTGGGGGGCGTCAAATCGTTGACGCTGCCGGTGTTCGCTCTCGCAATACCGCTGAGCGCAGTGCTGGTTCGCTACGTGCGCTCAGGCATGCTTGAGGTCTTGGACGAAGACTTCATCAGAACTGCTCAGGCCAAGGGTCTGACGCTGAGGCGAGCTGCGTGGCGCCACGGGATTCGGAACGCATCGATTCCGCTCGTGACCATCACCATCCTTCAGCTGGGCTCGTTGCTGGCAGGTGCGGTGGTCATCGAGAACGTGTTCACGTTGCCGGGCCTCGGCCGCATGCTGGTCGTCGCCGTCGGAGGGCGCGAGCCGTTGTCCGTCCAGTCGCTTGCGCTGGTGCTGATGCTCATGATCCTCACACTGAACTTCTTGATGGACATCGCCTACGGGCTCTTGGATCCACGAATCCGCGACAGCGGTCGATCGGCCCCGATGGCATGACCGACCAACCACCATTGCCTGAGGAATCGGCACCTGAGGAGTCGGCGCCGGATACCGACGAGCTCGAAGTGTTCGAGAGCACCGGCAGCGCCTCGAAACGGTGGGTCCCGCCGCAGCTCGTGATCGGTGGCATCATCGTCGCCTTCATTGTCGTCATCGGCCTCGCGTCGCTGTTCTGGACGCCGTACGACCTCGACAAAGTCGATGTTCCGAACCAGTTCTTGCCCCCAGGATCAGACGGCTATCTCCTCGGCACCGACAAGCTCGGTCGCGACATGACGAGCCAGATCATGGCCGGCGCACGAAATTCGTTGCTGGTCAGCGTTGTCTCGACGATCGCGTCGATTATTCCTGGCGTGCTGTTCGGTTTGGTTGCCGCCGGAGCCCGCCCGTTCCAGCAGCGGATCATGAGCCGCGTGACCGACATCGGCATCGCCCTCCCCGGAATCTTGGTGGCACTCGTTCTGGCCACGTCGCTTGGACCGGGCAACACGACGGCGATCATCGCCATCATGTTCTGGCTGATCCCGATGGTCGCCCGAGTCACCATCGGGCCGGCGCGCCAGATCCTCTCACGCGACTTCGTCGAGGCCTCTCAGGCGTACGGCCGAACTCGAAAATTCATCCTCTTCCGACACGTCCTGCCCAATATCGGCCCGCTCATCATCGTCCAGGCATCCGTCATGTTCGCGATCGCCATCCTCGTCGAGGCCGCGTTGTCGTATCTCGGCATCGGCGCGCAACGACCGACCCCGTCGTGGGGACGTCTGCTGAAGGAAGCCCAGCCGCTCCTTGATCAGGCCCCCTATCTCATGATCATCCCCGGGGTCTCGATCATGGTCGCCGTGATCGGCTTCAACCTCCTCGGCGATGGCCTGCGCACCTATCTCGATCCGCAGCAGACCGCCAAGGGCGCTGGTGTGTGATGCTCGAAATCAACGATCTGTCCATCTCGATCGGGGCACACCAGATCGTGTCGATCGAGCAATTGTCGATTCCGGCCGGTCGGCGCCTCGGGCTCGTCGGCGAGTCCGGGTCGGGCAAGACGATGACCGCGATGAGCATCATCGGCCTTCTGCCCCGCGACGCGGTGGTGACCGGCTCCATCAAGTTCTTGGGTGTCGAAATGGTCAACCGCTCCGAGCGCGACCTTTCGAAGATTCGAGGCTCTGAGATTGGTGTCATCTTCCAGGACCCGCTGCGGGCGCTCAACCCGACGATGCGAGCCGGCAAACAGGTCGCCGAGGCCCTGCGACTCCACAACACGGTGCCCCGCAAGGACGTGAAGAAGCGAACGTTGGAGCTGTTCGAGCAGGTCCAGCTGCCCGAACCAGCGGTCCTGGCCCGCAGATATCCCCACCAGCTGTCGGGGGGCCAGCAACAGCGAGTGCTCATTTCGATGGCCATCGCCTGCGACCCCAAGCTGCTGATTGCCGACGAACCGACGACTGCGCTGGATGTGACCGTGCAGAAGGAAATCCTGGAACTGCTGGCGCGCCTGAGCGCCCAGAGAGGCATGGCGGTTCTCTTCGTCAGCCACGACTTGGGCGTGATCAAGGCAATTTCGGATCACGTCGCCGTTCTCTACGGCGGAAGCCTCGTCGAAACGGGCCCAGCCGACGACATCGTCGGCTCGCCGCGCCATCGTTACACCGAGGCGCTCATCAGCGTCAACCCCGGCCACCCCGAGGACATCGACGCCTCCCTGGGCAAACCGCTCGTCACGATCAAGGGCTCCGTGCCCCCAATGGGTGCGTTCTTGCCGGGCTGTCGGTTTCGAGGCCGTTGCCCACACGAGATCGAGCAGTGCGCAGTTGAACCGCCGATTACCGAGATGACCGGCGACCACTCGTTCAAGTGCTGGAACCCTGTGGACCCAGCGATGCCCATCGATTCGGACGACGCTGAACTGTTGAGCGGGCGCCAATGACCGTTCTGCTCGAGGCCAGCGAACTCTTCTTCGACTATCACGCCCACCTGCGTCGGCGCGACCCCGACGCCAGTTGGACGCTGCGAGACATCAACGTCACGATGCCTGCAGGCTCGACCGTCGGCATCGTCGGCGAGTCCGGGTCGGGCAAGTCGACCCTCGTGCGGCTCTTGTGCGGCTTGCTCGTTCAATCGAGGGGTCGCATCACGTTCGACGGCCGATCATTGACGGAATGGCTTTCCCAGGATCGTCGCGAGTTTCACCGCCGCAACCAGATCGTCTTTCAGAGCCCTGCCAGTTCGCTCGACCCGCGGCTGCGAATCAAGACGTCGCTGTCCGAGCCGACGAAGGCTCTCGAGCAACGCAAACCCAAGGCAACCGAACTCCGCAACTGGCTCCAGGATGTGGGACTCAGCGGCGAAGTTCTCTCTCGCTATCCGCATCAGCTCTCGGGTGGCCAACTGCAACGGATCGCTGTCGCCCGGGCGCTTTCGGTGAGACCTGATGTGCTCTATGCAGACGAGCCCACAAGTGCCCTTGACGTGTCTGTCCAGGCGCAGGTGCTGAATCTGTTGATGGGGTTGAAGCAGCGCCACGGGTTGACGCTGGTGCTCGTTTCTCATGATCTCGCCGTGGTCGCACGCGTGTGCGAACAGATCATCGTGCTGAAGGACGGGCAGGTCGTCGAGGCCGGCGGGACCGCTGCGGTGATGACCGATCCCAAGACCGACTACACCCGCACGCTGGTGGAGGCCTCTCGGGCCACGAGCTTGGTGAGGTCCTAAGGGGGCACAGTGGGAAGACTTGACAATCGCGTCGCACTGGTGACCGGAGCATCGCGTGGCATCGGAGCCGCGGCCGCAGAGGCGTTCGCCCGTGAGGGCGCCAGTGTCGTGATCAACACGATTCCCGAAGAACGCATGGATGCCATGGCGTCCGACGTCGTGTCCCGTATCACCGAAGCAGGCGGTGCCGCCATCAAGGTGGTGGCCGACATCACTGTCCCAGCGCAAGTCGAGGCGATGGTCGTCGACGCCCAGAAGGCCTTCGGCGATGTCGATGTGCTCGTTGCCAACGCTGCGTATGCGAAACGCTCGGCGTGGAACGAGATTTCCGTCGAGCAATGGGACCGCACGATGGCGGTCAATGTTCGCGGGACCTTTCTGTGCGCCAAGGCTGTGCATCCAGGAATGCTCCGAAAGGAACGAGGAAGCATCATCACGGTGACGAGTGTCACCGTCGATCTAGGCATGGCGGGGAGCCTCGACTACGTGGCGTCGAAGGCGGGGGTCATCGGCCTCACTCGGGCCTTGGCTCGCGAGGTCGGCAGAGATGGGATCCGGGTGAACAGCGTGATGCCCGGCGCAATCAGAACAGAGTACGAAGTCGAACTCGAGACAGAGACAGAGGATGAACTCGCCAAACGGTTGGCCGAGCTTCAGTCCCTTCCGCAACGTGGCTACGCCCAAGACCTCGCGGGCACGTTCGTCTACCTGGCCTCCGACGACAGCGCCTTCGTGACCGGCCAAGTCGTTGCCGTCGACGGCGGTTGGATTCACCACTAGGCGGCGTCAGCCCAGCACTGTCACGTCAGGATCGTCGCGTCAGGCTGGTCACCCCCTCTTTCACCGGGCGCGTCCTCGCCGTGGCCGGCCGTTGCGGGCGTCGCGTTAGTCGTCAGCGGTAGCCAGGCACACGACGAGATCGTCGCGGACCACGGGTGGGCGCCGTTTGATCGCCATCACCCAGGCGTCGCCGGGGGCGCGTATCTCTTCGAGTACCTGCCCGCCGGTCGTTGAGACCGTTCCCAGCAGTTGACCGGCTTCTACCTTCGCTCCACCCGCAAGATCTGTCAGGAACTGGCCCTCGTGACGAACCGAGATCATGTCGCGATCCAGATCGCCTCCGCCGGTGACGCCGATCGGTGCACTGGCCGGTTCGGGCGGAGCATCGGTGACCATGTCCATCATGGCGAGGACGCGTCGAACACCGGTGACGTAGGCATCGACCGATGCGGGACTCACCGGCCCGCCACCTGGACACTCGACGTAGATGGCCTGATCGACCACGCTGACCGAACGGCCTTCCGTTCGGCCCGGGTGTCGCCACAAGAACTCTGCGCCGAACGCCGAGGCGGCCCGTTTTGCGAGGCTGTCGGCCGTGATCGTGTCTGCTTGGTAGCCAGCCAGAAACGGCATGTCGTAGTCCTGCCCCGACGTGTGCAGATCAATCAACAGATCGGCTCCGGAGAGCACTTCGGTGAAGAGGTGATGTGCGATCTGGGCGGTCGGGCTGCCGCTTGAGTCTCCCGGAAAGACCCGGGCCAGGTTGCCGCCATCGATGGCGCTGGTGCGACTGTCGGCTTCGAACGCGGACTCATGACAGATCGGCACGATCGCGATGCTGCCGCGGGTCAAGCGGGTCTCGTCGATCGCCAGCCGGCCCGCCGCCAAGACGCCTTGGGTCTCATCGCCGTGGATTCCGCCGAGCACCACGACGTAGGGACCCCCTTCGGCGGCCGAAGCAGTCCACACATCGAATCCGCCGGCGGTTCCTGTGGTGACCCTTCGCCGCGTGTGGTCGATCATGACGAGACCTCGAATTCTGCGAGCGCGGACGCAATGTCGCCAGCGGTGATGTGGCGCGGAGCGTTGTCTGCACCGAGTCGTGCGGCTGAGACTGCATCTTTGTGCCCTGCACCAGAAAGGACGACGATGACGTCGTCGTCGGCTGCAATCCTGTGTGCTTCCAGGTCGGCCAGAACTCCGGCGAGTGCGGTCGCGCCCGCCGGCTCAACGAACAGCCCCTCTTGGCGGGCGAGGATCCGCTGGGCATCCCAGGCTTGTTCATCGGTCACCTCGACCACGTGCCCGCCGGTATCGGTGATCGCCGTGGTGGCGTCGAAGTCGAACAGGACAGGTACCTGGAGTCCCGAGATCGTGGTGGTGAGCGCCTCGTCGAGCGGTTCGATCTTGCCTGCGAGCGCCCGATTGAGCGTTGGGCAGCCGGCGGGTTGCACGCCGATCAAGCGCGGAACCTCCTGGCCCGGGCGTATGCGCCGGTAGCCCCGCCAGATCGATGCGAGCAGGCCGCCGCCGCCGATCGGAACATAAATCGCCGTCGCCGTGGAACGTTGTTCGATCAGTTCGAACGCAATCGTTTCAGCGCCCCGCATGGCCTCGGGGGCGTAGCGCGCACCGGTGAGGTACGCGAGCCACCCTTGGTCTGCTGCCATCGCGGCGATGCTCTCCGCCACCTCTTCCGCCCCGCCGAGGGCTGAGCCAAGTTCGGCGACGATGTTCGCTCCGGCTCCGTGGGCCACAATCTGGGCCAACTTGCCATCGACGATTCCCGCAATGGTGAACAAGACGACGGGAAAGCCGGCTCGGGCACCGTAGGCCGCGATCGCAGCTCCACCATTGCCTGACGAGGTACCGATGGCACCGACGAGCTCGTCCCGGGCAATGATCGCGCTCGCCATGGCCGCGATTCGGTCCTTGAACGAGCCGGTGGGGTTCTGATACTCGGCTTTGAAGGAGACGGTTGGGCCACCGGGCCCGCTCAGCCGCGAGCAGGTGGCATGCAGCAGAGGCGTGTCACCCTCTCCGAGGCTGACCGAGACCGACGGATCAATCCCGAGAAGCTCGGCAAAGCGCCACATCGCGGGATGGTAACCGCGGAGCAAGGAGCAAGGGATCGGAGGGTCCGAGGGCCTCAGTGCCCGAGCACCCTGATCTCGGATGATCATCTGCTCGACGTGCCCCGAGTCCACCGGTCATCAGTGGCGTCGAAGATGCTCCGCGACTGCCCCCGCCCCGCTGTGGGCGCCGATCACGAGGTCGTACTCCCGCGACTCGCCGGGTTCGAGCACCACAAGCTCGCCCTTGGCCCGCACGTCATGGCGTCCGGCAGTTCCGTTGGTGCTGGGTTCCAATCCGACGACATACGTGCCTTGGCCGAGCATGCGCCACAGGACGAGATACGGCAGCGTGTCCGACCGATAGTGCTCGTACACGGCGAGGTTCTCTAGAGCGTTGACCACCGTCGCCAAGACACGGCAGTCGATGCGCCGACGCAGTTGCAGCACCTCGCCGAAGGCCGACACCTGTCGGACCACACCTTCAGCCCAGAGCGTGCATTCATCGCCGGACCAGATTTCGCCGTAGCCGACCAATGTCGCCGGTTCGCCCGACAGGCGGCCGTGCAAGGGGTAGTCGTTGGTCAGTTTCGCGGGGAAGCGGGGATCCGTCGCGTCGGCTGTCTGCGGGGACATGGCGTGATCCAGGCCGGCACCGCTTCGAAACTCCAACAGGCGCGTGCCGCGCCCGGCGCCGTCGGCGAGCGTCACGAGCCGGATCCCGGCCACCTGCGACAGCTGGCCGACGTGGGCCAGCAATCCAGAGCGATCGAGCGGTTGACCGTAGACCTCCATCACTAGATGATTAGTTCCAAGGGGTGGGGTCCACCTGTGGTGGGGTGAGGGTGTCCAAGCTCGGGGTGTGAATGATCGCCTCGATCTTGGAGGACCGGAGCATGAACCCGGATTTGGACACCCTCGCGACCGCACTGTATGTGAGGATCGATGACCTGTTGGCGCAGAACCCTGGGTGGGCGCCGCGGCGGCCTGTGGTGGGGTTCGCCCCGAAGCTGTCGGACGCGGAGCTGGTCACCTTGGCGGTGATCTCGGCGCTGCTGGGGTTCGACAACGAGTCGCAGTTCATGCGGTTCGCGAGAGCGCATCTGGGGCCGTGGTTCCCCTATCTGGCGAACCGCGACGGCTACAACAAGCGGCTGCGGCGCAGCGCCGAGATGATCGCAGGTGTCATGGGATGTCTCGCACGCGAGTGCGAGTCGTGGCACGACGACGTGTGGCTGGTGGACTCCACGCCTGTGGAGTGCGGCACCAGCCGCGAGACCCAAAAGCGCTCTGACCTCGCCGATGGGCCCAATACGGCTGGTGCGCGTCGCATTCGCGGTACTTCTGGGGTCTGCGGCTGCACCTTGTCGCCACCCCGGCAGGGCTGCGGGTCGCGTTAGCGGTCGCCGGCGCGAAAGCCGACGAGCGCGACGTCTGCGCCGACATGATCGCCGCGGCCCGCATCGCCCGGCCGGGCCAGACCCTCATCGCCGACAACCGCTACCGCTCCAAAGCGTTCGAAGCCGACCTCAACGACGCCGGCATCACCCTGCTGCGCCCCGCCACACGATTCGAGGCCCCACGGCCCGGCGCAAAACTCCTGCGGCCCCTGCGCCAGATCATCGAATCGCCCAACCAGACCCTCAAAGGCCAGCTCAGCCTCGAACGCCACAAAGCACGCACCAAAGCCGACGTCGCCGCGCGCATCGCGACACGGCTCCTCGCCCTCACCGCCGCCATCTGGCACAACGACACCTACCGACACACCCGACCAGCACGCTCACTCACCGCATACGACCACTAAAACCTTGGAACTAATCATCTAGGCAACCTAGGCGCCGTTGTGGGCTACGGTTGCTCACTTTCGACACGCCAGAGACAGCCGATCCGATGGCCATTCCTCTCGACCAGATCACGTCGATGCCGGCGTTCTCGCCGTACTTCCCGGCGCCGCCGGCTCGCTATCGAGGTGCCAAGTTCCAGCACGTCTACTTTCGGGCGAGTCTCGACGCGATCGACAGGGTGCTGCCGGAGTGCTTCGAGCCGAGCCCCGACGGCATGTGTGCCGCCATCGGCCTGACCGTGCCGTGGTCTGCCAACTACGGCGCGTTCGACGAGAGCGTCCTGTCGGTGAAGTGCACCTATGAAGGCGCCGAGGGCTGGTTCGCGCCTGTCGTGTTCCTCAACTCCAAGTCCAGCATTCCCGCGGGCCGCGAGATCTACGGCACGCCGAAGGTGTACGCAGACTTCGAGATCGGGTTTGCCGAACGCGTCATGTACACGAACACGTTCGTCGGAGGGACAACGCTGATGAGCGTCCGCTCGACGATGCATCGCGAGGCGACAGTCGACGAGATGCCGCCGGGCGAGCCCGCGTGGCGGCTCAAGGTGATCCCTCGCGCCGACGGCAACGGCGTCGACGTGATGCAACTGATCGACGTCACAGGTGCGACCACCGACGTGGTGGTGCATGTGTGCAGGGCGGGCGACGGCGTGGTGCAGTTCAACCCCTCGCCCGTCTACGACCTGTCGGATTTCACGCCGCTCGAGTACTTCGGCGCCTACTACGTCGAGATGGACATGACAGAGAACTGGGGTCAGATCGTCAAGGATTTCTTAACGGATTGATCTACGTTCCCGGGGCTCGTCGGGCAGATCGTTCGATGACGGCGAGGAACCGGTCGAGTTCTTCTTGGGTGTTGTAGAAGGTAGGGTCGCAACGAATGCCGTCGAGGAAGGTGCCGCAATAGATGTGCTCGGCGGTCAGCTCGAGGTGAACTTCGGCAGCGTTGGGGATTCTGAAGAACACGATGCCCGCCCGATCGGCGGCCGGCAGCGGCGTCCAGATCTCGAGGCCCAGTCGGCTCAGTGCGTCCAACAGATACTGCGTCAGGTCCCTGATTCGCCGCTCGATGAATGGTCGTCCGATCTCGTTCAGCAGATCGACGCCGGCCAGGGCTCCGGCAACGCCGACAAGATTGGGGATGCCCCCTTGGAATCGGCTCGCGTTGTCGTGAAGCTCGCACTTGCGTACGTCCCACTCGTCGACGTTCGCAGCTGACATCCAGCCGACGCTCGGCGGCGTCGCACCCAGATGCTGATCGGCCACGTAGAGGTACCCGACACCGGTGGGTCCCATCAGCCATTTGCTCGTGGTGCCGGCCAGGAAATCCACGGGTGTCGCACCGACGTCGATGTCGACGACGCCCAGCGCCTGTGCTGCGTCGACGACGAGCGGAGCCGCGGCTGCCTGCGTCATGTCGGACAGCCGTGCCAAGTCGTAGCGGAAACCGCTGCCGACGGTGACGGCACAGATGGACACACATGCGGTCTCGGTGTCGATCGTCGCTTCGATGTCTTCGAGGGCGACACGTCCGGCTCGTTGCTCGACGAACCGAACATCGGGTATCGCAGACTTGCTTGCGAGCCACTGATACGTGCTCGACATGAACGCCAGATCGGTGAGCACCACATTCTGTCCGGGCGTCGGGGCGAGGATCTGTGCGGCGAGATTGAGACCGGCAGTCGTGGATTCGGTGATCACGATGTTGTCCGACGTGGTGTGGAGCAGCCCTGCCAATCGCTCCTTCAGCAAACCGAACCGTTCGTACCCGACGTGGAAGGCATCTTCGCCGCCTCGTGCGCATTCGGCGACGACGTCGTTCATCGCTGCTGCCACCGGTCGGGCGAGCGGATGGATGCTGCCGTTGTAGAGATACGTCCAGTGATCCACGACCGGGAACAAGTCACGCAACTCGGAGACGGTCTGCTCGTCGGTCATTGGAGAGCTTCTGGTTCGGTCGAGTACACCAGCTGACCCACGACAAGCGTGTGCTCGACGTTGCCGTCGGGATCGAGCACCGCGATGTCAGCGTCCTTGCCCGCAGCGAGGCTGCCCTTGCTTGCAAATATCCCGAGTGCTCTCGCCGGCGCCTCCGACGCCATCACCAGCGCGACATCGACAGGGACCGTGGCGACAGCTGCGAGATTGCGGACAGCACTCGACATCGACATCACGCTCCCGCAGAGCCAACCGCCCGCAAGCCGAGCCACATCTTCATCCGCACTCGTCACCAGCTCCTGGCCGTCGCTCATCCGATGGACGCCAGGCTCCAGACCGGCTGCGTACATCGCGTCGGTGATCAACGCCAGCTTCGCTGCGCCCTTGCACCGCAATGCGAGCTTCACCAGTGCTTCGCTGACGTGCGCGCAAGCCGAATCGCACAAGATGTCAGCGGTGAGGCCGTCGTCGATGAGTGCGAGTTCCTCCAGGCCGACTCGCCTGGTTCCGTCGTAGCCGGTTGCGTCAGGCAGTTGTCTGGGTTCCATGGCGTTGAAGAGATGGGTGACGTGCGTGGCGCCGGCGCTTCGGGCCGCTGCATAGTCAGCCGGTGTCGCGTCCGAATGGCCGAGCGACACGAGGGCGCCTGCGGCGGCGAACCGTTTGATCGCCTCGATCGCTCCGCGTTGTTCCGGCGCGATCGTGACCATTGCCAGCGCTCCACCCGCCGCTTCGAGCAGCATCTCGACAGCATCCGGGGTTGCCTCGACAACGAAGTCGGGACGCTGGGCGCCGTATCGGGGATTGAGGAACGGTCCCTCGAGGTGGACGCCTCCAATGGTGGCGCCATCGCTGACGGGCCCGGAGGCGGCTCGGATCTTGGCGGCCGAATCGACCATTGCGGACAACTCGTTCGTCATCAGCGTCGGCAAGAAATACGTGCACCCGCCGCTCGCGACATGACGGGCCATGCCAACCGGGTCGTCCTCGGCGTAACACCCACCCGACCCATGAATGTGCACATCGATGAAGCCCGGCGAGATGATCCGATCGGGCACGTCAAGGTGTCGTGCGTTCGCCGGAATCTCGACCCCGCCACGCGGGCCTGCGGCGAGAATCTTGTCGCCGGCGAGCAGGACGACGCCGTCGTCGGTGATGGCTTGGTCGATCAGAACTCGGCCGGTGATCGCCAGCGGACGACCGTCGTCTGCTGACATCTACTGGCCACTCCTGGGCCAGCCGCGAACCTCATCGAGCGGCTGCGACACGTTGGACTCACCCATCACGCATCCCCCCAGTACTCACGTTGCCCGGCGCAAACCCTCACGCTAAACGACAAGCCGAGCGGTGGCATCGGCTCTAGGGTTTGGGGATGACGACCGTCATGACTCGAGTGGACGTGGCGTTCTACAAAGAACAGGGTTATCTGGTCGTACCGGATGTCCTGTCCCCCTCAGAGCTTGACCTGATCCGTCGCGAGCTGGCGCAACTGATCGACAAGGCGTCCGAGGTGACCGAACACGACGACGTGTACGACCTCGAGGACGACCACAGCCCGGCGGCACCGAATATCAGGCGGATCAAGAACCCCGACGCGGTCATGCCGAGTGTGGCGGCGCTCCTTCACCATCCTGTATTGCTCGATGTGCTCACCCAACTGCTGGGATCAGGAGTTCGTTTCCAAACCAGCAAGCTGAACATGAAGGCTGCCGAGGGCGGCTCAGCGGTCGAGTGGCATCAGGACTGGGCGTTCTATCCGCACACCAATGACGATCTGCTCGCCGTCGGAATCCTGCTCGATGATGTTGACGAGACCAACGGGCCCTTGTGTGTGCTGCCGGGAAGCCACCGCGGTGCGATCTATGACCACCATGCGAACGGATACTTCAGCGGAGCCATCGACCCCGTCGAGAATCCGATCGATTTCTCGGCGGCCGTGCCGTTGGTCGGCACTGCGGGCTCGATGACGTTTCACCATGTGCGGGCCGTGCATGGCTCGGCCCCGAATCTGTCGGCGCGCCCGCGAAATCTGTTGTTGTTCCAGTTCGCAGCGGTCGACGCGTTTCCGCTGGTGCATCCGATCGGAGATCTCGCCAGCTTCGATCGGATGATTGTTGCCGGCGAGCCCACTATCGAGCCACGGGTGACGCCGGTACCGGTCAGGATGCCGCTTCCGCCCGCACCCGAAGAAGGCTCGATATACGAGATTCAGCGGACCATGGCAAACCGGTTCTTCGACTGAACGGTCGCGTCGCCGGCTCAGCGAACCCGCCAGCGGTAAACCACGGTTTACAAACTTATACGCACTGCGATATCCGAATTCGTAAAGCGTAAACGAGTGCGTATAATTACGGCGTGGCACCTCACGGTCTCGAAGAGTTGGTCGCCGGTGGTGAGACGTACACCGTCGAATTCAAGCGTGACGTCAATGACGACGAGCTCACCGAGGCTGCGGTGTGCCTCGCAAACGGCGACGGCGGTTGGCTCTTGATCGGCGTCGAAAACGACGGAACCACCGTCGGGGCTGCTCCTCGGCACGGAAGCACGACGCAGAGCCCGCGGGTGGAGGCTCTGGTGGCCAACAAGACCTCGCCCCCTCTCATGGTCGAGGTGAGTGTCGAACAGTTCGACAGCGTCGACATCCTGGTTGTTCGGGTGCCCAAGGCACCCTCTGTTGTGGCAACGACCTCGGGCCGTTATGTGCGACGCGCGATCGATGTGGACGGCAAGCCGCAGTGCCTTCCCATGCTCCCCCATGAGGCCCAAGCCCGCACCTCCGCACTCGGAGTGCGCGACCTGTCGACCCTGCCGTTGGCCGATCTTTCGGTCGACGACTTGGACGCCGCCGAACTTGACCGCTTCCGCCGCCTCGCTGCGGGAGGCGGCGATGCGATTCTGGCCGAACTCTCCGATCGCGACCTCCTGTCCGCGCTGGGACTCCGATCCGTTGAGGGGGTTCCTGCGCTCGGGGCGGCGCTGCTGTTTGGAACCGCCGACGTCTTAGCGACGTTCGCGCCGACACACGCTGTCGTGTTTCAAGCTCTCGACGAGCACGATGCCGTCCAAGCCAACGAGAGCCTGCCCGTCCCGCTGCTGCGAGCAATGCTCGAGCTTGCTGAAGCAGTGAACGGCTACAACCCAGAAGAAGAGATCGACGATGGACTCTTCAGGCTCGGTCTCCCGCGCTACTCCCAAATCGCCGTCCGAGAGCTGATCGCCAACGCTCTCGTTCACCGCGACTACTCACTCAGCGGACAAGTGAGGGTGGCCATCGAAGGAACCACCCTGTCGGTGAGCAGTCCTGGCGGCTTCCCTGATGGCATCACCATCAACAACCTGCTCACTGCTCCGCCGCAGGCACGCAACCCCTTGATTGCCGACGCGTTCAAGCGAGCCGGACTCGTCGAGCGAACGGGCCGCGGCGTCAACCGCGTCTACCGGTATCAACTGGCGCTGGGGCGGCCCCAGCCGGATTATTCGCGGTCTACCCGAGCATGGGTCGAAGCGCAGGTGCCGGCTGGCGCGGCGGATCGAGAGCTGGCTGCGTTCGCCGCCGCTGAGGCACGGGACAACAACGCGCTCAATCTCCAGACATTGCAGGTGCTGCACGAAGTGCGTGCTGAGAGCCGGATCGCCTCCGTGCGTGCGGGCGAGCTGTTGCACCTCGCAGCCGAGCAAGCGAGGTCGGTGCTCAACGGTCTCGTAGAGCGCGGACTGCTCGAAGCCCGAGGCGAGGGCAAGGGACGCACCTATCACCTCGCCGCAGAGCTCTACCGGCAGATGGGCGAACCAGCCGCGTACGTCCGGACTCGCGGCTTCGACTCGATTCAGCAGGAACAAATGGTGTTGACGTTCGTTGCCGAACACGGTTCCATCGGACGAGCAGAAGCCGCCGATCTCTGTCGTCTCGGGCCCGATCAAGCATCACGCTTTCTGCGCAGAATGGTTGAGGCGGGCGCACTGCGCATGACAGGCGCACGCCGAACCGCCCGCTACCACGATCCGGCGTCAGCCATTGGGTAAGGACTCGAGCGAGTAGGGGGTTCGCCGAACACGAGAGCGCCGCGAGAACCAAGCGTCCCGACGCGTCGCCTGCCTACTCGCGCGGCTCCTCAGCGGACGCAGACATCGGCGCCCGTTGAAAAGTTGGCTTCCACGATTGCGCTGAGTGCCGCTATTGGTGTGGCTGGACAGCGGCCGGGATGTCAGCAGGTGCCGTAGGGTCGCGCCATGGATATTGCTGACCGCCTCGAACTGCACGAGCTTCCGGGCCGCTACGGCGACATCATCGACGACCGCGATTGGGATCGGCTGGGAACGATCTTCACCGACGACGCCGTGTTCGACCTGACCGATCTGGGTGCGCCGCGGCTGGAGGGCCTGACGGCGATTCGTGACTTCATGGCCGACGAGGCCGAGCATCCCCGCACCCACACGATGACCAACATCTACGTGAACGAGACCGACGATGGCGTGGAGCTGAAGTTCCGCATCCTGGCGCTGATCGGCGGCGGCAAGGTAGGCACCGCGTCGTATCACGACCTCGTGGTGCGCACGCCCGACGGCTGGCGCGTGCAGGACCGGATGCTCAAGCGCCGCCGCACTCAGGTGTACCCCGACTGAGTTTCTTCGTTCCTCGGGGACGGGGTCAGTCGGTCGCCGGAGCGCGGTCGGCGAGCCACTGTCGCCAGCGGGGCTCGTCTCGCGTCGGAGCAGCTGCAGGCGAGATTGTTATGTCAGCGCAGGCTCCAGCCGGATGCTGCACACTCGTACGCCTGGAACCGACTCGACGGCCTGCCGCGCGGAGCGCAGCGCTTCATCGAGCGACGGTGCTTCGCGGTCGAACTCGACGGTGTTGTGGCCGATGGTCGCATCGGTGCAACCAGCCTCGTAGAGAGCTTCGAGTGTCTCCCACTCCAGCAAGTCCGCCCCGTCGGTGACGATCTCAAAATGGTGCGTGGCCATCACCCGTCTTGCCTCCGCTCGCACTTGTCGATCAGCGACAGCAGCCGACGCGCCTCGTTGCCGGCGTTAGCTGGCGTACTCGATATCGACTTGCTGCACTCGGGGTGCCCTCGCGGGCAGCGCGCTATCCCCAGGCGTGACCGGCGCGGCCCTTGGGCCGCTTGATGGTCCAGCCAGCAGCCACGAGTGCCCCGACCGCCTTGCGGACATCCTTGTCCGGATGTTTGCCCTGCGACACGGATTGAAGATAGACAAGACATACTGAGAATCACTTTGATTATTGGGCAAGACTTCTGCTGCACGACACAGCCGTGTCGACGCGGTGTTCGACCTGACCGAACCGGGTGCGCCGCTTGCCCACGACTCCCTAGTGGTGTGCGTCGTGAGACTGTTCGCCCCCGCGGAGGCGGCGCTCGAGTCGCCCGAGAGCGAATGACAGCACCAGGACGAGGCTGACGTAGATGAACACCAGCACGACGTAGCTCTCACGAAACCGAAAACTCCCCGCTGCGTACTGCCGAGCCCTCAGCGTCACTTCGCCGACTGCCAGCACCGACAGCAGCGACGAGTCCTTCAGAATTGCGATGAAGTCATTCCCGAGCGGTGGGATCACGGCCCGCATCGCCTGCGGGAAGATCACCCGCCGCAGGGTGGCCCGCCGGCTCAGGCCCAGGGATAGACCGGCTTCCATCTGCCCACGAGGCACCGACTGCACTCCACCGCGGAAGACTTCCGCGATGTAGGCGCCATAGATGATGGCCAGCGCGATCACGCCACGCCATTCGGTGCTGATGCTGCGATTGTCGAAGCCGAGCCAACCGGCGGCGTCGGGCACGACCACAAGCGCCAAGAAGAAGATCAGCGGCAGCATCGGAACGCCCCGGATGAACTCGATGTACGTGCGGGCAACGTTGCGCAACACGACATTGCGCGAGATGCGGCCCAAAGCCAGCAGCAGCCCGAGAACCAACGAAATCGCGAATGCCAGCGCGGTCGCTCGGATCGTGAACACGATGCCGACGGCGATGCGGTCCCACGCATCGCGGTAGCGCTCGGCGAACAGCGACAGCCAGCCCAGCCAACCGACGATGAGAGCGAGCAGAACCGCCCAGTAGGGGAACGATTCGGCGCTGAATCTGCTGCGCCAACCCCCGGGTTGGCTTCGCGTTCGCCCTCGACGCGTTCGGCGCAACGATCGCACGGTCAGGTGCTCCGCACTGCACGGGATTGGCGCCGTGTCCGTAGCGATTCCACCGGCACTGCTGGGGACCGACGTCGACGGCTCGGGCTATTCCCCTTCGTATTCAGGGAAGTCGAGATCGTCATACGTGATGGAGAATGCTCCGCCGAAGTAGCGGGAACTGATCTCCTCGAGCGTTCCATCCGCTTTCATGTCAGCGAGTGCTCCGTTGATCGGCTCCACCCACTTGCTGCCCTTGGGGAAGATGAACCCGAGCTGGTCCGATGACAGCGACTCGCCGATCAGCTCGACCTGATCGGCGTTCTCGCCGATGTTTCCCTGCCCGGCAGTCTCGTCGATGATGACGGCATCGATGTCGCCGGCAATCAGCGATTGCACCACGAAGCCGAACTCCTCGAAGGGCAGCACCCGGTCTTCACCGACCAGCTCGACGCCGGTGTCGTAGTTGGTGGTGCCGATCTGAGTTCCCAGCACGAAATCCCCGGCGGCGAAACTGGCACCGTCGCTGAAGCGATCTTCGCCCTTGCGCACCATCAGCCGCTGGTCGACGTTGATGTAGCCGTCGGAGAAGTCGACGATCTCTGCGCGCTTGGCGGTGATGGTGATCCCGTCGGCTGCCATGTCAAACTGCCCATCGGCAACGGCTTGAATCATCGGCTCCCACGCGAAGTTCTCGAACTTCGGCGTGCAGCCGATGCGCTCGCAGATCTCCTCAAGCACGTCGTAGTCCCAGCCGGTCGGCTCGCCTGTCTCGGGATCGAGGTAGTTGAACGGCAGGAAGGCGTTTTCGACGGCGATGGTGAGCTCGTCACCGTCTGAGTCACCACCGCACCCGGCGAGGCCCAATCCCGCAAGCATCGCAACCACAAGGACGAGCGACCAGCGACGGCGCCCGATGCTGTGTCGTTTCGAGTCTCGGTGGGCGCTGACGCGTCCCTCGCCGGTTCGGTGCAAGTGAGGTGAATGGTTCATGGCGCACACTTTCTACTGCAATCTGTTCATGGGCGTGGTGACGGCAATTGTCACACACTGCTCGTCGCAGGCCGAGCAACTTTCGTCAGCATCATCGGTTGCACGCGAAGCCCAGCTGACGTCCAGAGTTGATCAATGGGAGGCATGTACAAGCGACCGCAGCGCGTCCCCGCGCGCACCGTCGTCGACCAAGGCTGTTGCGAGTCTTCATTCACGGCGGGTCCGGTACGCGTCTCGGCGGTGTGCCACCCGAAGCACCACGACCTCCCGACCCTGCGCGGCGCCTCGGCCAAGACCCCTGCAATCAGCTCGATGACGGCCGAGGCGACGGCTTCTGGAAGCTGTTCGGCGATCGCCGCGGCCGCGGAGCATGCGACCACGATGCGGTACGGCGCGGCTGCGACGAGCCTCGACGCGAGTCCAGATGTTCTACATTTCGTATACTGATTGTGTGACATCTCCCGTTCCGACTCGCTTCAGCGAGCGTCAGACACGCGACATCGACCGTCTGGTGGCCTCGGGCGTGGGCACAAACCGGTCCGATGTCGTCCGCCAAGCCGTCGATCACTTCGTAGAAAGCACTCGCCGACGGCAGGAGGGCGAGGCGATCGCCGAGTCGTATCGGCGGATGCCTCAAGACACCGAGGAAGACGACGCGGCTATGGCAAATGCGATCGCCATGACCGAGGCCGAGCCGTGGTAGCTCAAGGCGAACTGTGGCTCCTTGAGCCACCGAACCACAAGTCCAGGCCCGCTCTCGTGGTCACCCGAGACGAAGCGATCCCGGTGCTCAACAACGTGATCGTGGCACCGGTGACGCGAACCATCCGGGGCATTCCGACATGCATGCCGGTCGGGCCGGACGAAGGGCTCGAATACGAGAGCGTGGTGACGTTCGACAACCTCGCTGCCGTGCCGAAGTCTGTGCTCACCGTACGGCTTGGGCAACTCGATGCCGTCGGGCGCGAGCGCATGTGCGGCGCGCTCCGCGCCTTGGCCGACTGCTGAGGGCACCCGCGAACGTCAGCGGGTTGGCGGGGCGTCCTCAGCTACCGGGTGCGGCACCGGTATGCGCTTCGCCGGTGGCGGCGGCTCGACGCCCGGCACGCGCATCTGGCCAAAGCGGTGTTCTTCTCTCAGACCATCACTGCGTCGAGACATGTCAGACACCCCTGTTCTGTTCACAAGCTAGAGGCCAGTCACGCTGCCGGAGACTCGAATAATGGCCCGGACCGAGACTGCGGATTTCGGGCTCTTCGCGCTTTGGGGTGGAGCGAGGGAGTGCCAGTTCGGCGTGTCCAGGTCGGCGTGTGTTGCAGCTGATTTTGTGTCGCTGGTGGCGGGGCGTGGCCTGTGTCGGTGGCGGGCTGTGGCTATGGGCTGCGGGCCGTGGCGGGTGCTCGGTGGGGTGGTCGGTGTGGTGGTGCTGGGGCGGCAGCAGGCGGGGCTGTCCGTCGGGTGGGGTGTGGACTTGGCGGTCGTGTGCGTGCAGGTCAAAGTGGCAGGGCTCGCACAGTGATGCGAGGTTCGGGATGTCGGTTCGGCCGTCGTTGTCGTAGTAGGTGATGTGGTGGGCTTGGGTGTGCTCGCTGGTGAGCTCGCAGCCGATGCAGCCGCCGTCGCGGGCGGCGAGGACGAGTCGTTGGGCGTCGCTGGCGTTGCGGGTGCGGCCCAGGGCAAGCTCGATCCAGTCGGAGCTGAACACTGCGGGCAGGACTTTGGCGTCGACGGCGTGGTCGGCGAGCATCTGTGCTGACAGGGGGGTGCCGTCGTCGAGGCGGGGATTGGCGAGCCGGTCGTTGACGACGTCGTAATCGGCGATGATCAGCAGGGTCGTGTTCGCCCGGCGCACCTTGGCGGTGCCGGCGATCAGCTCGCTGATCGCGTCGGCGGTGAGCTGGGAACGCGTCGGCTCCGAGCCGGCCCCGCCGCTGCCGCCGTCGCTGTCGTTGCCGTCGATGTCGTGGGCGGCGTTGCGGCGCTGTGCTCGCACGGCGGCTTGGATCACGGTGTTGAGGTGCCGTCCGGTGACGCAGTCGAGCTTGGCGTGCAGGTCCCACATGCCGTCCTCGCCGACGCGCATCGACGCGCTGCGCCGGTCTCGCTGCAACGCGAACTCCGCGTCGATCGGGCCCAGCCCCGCAGCGGCGGCCTCGGCCTCGAGATCGGCGTACACCTGCTCGCTCTCATACGCAAGCGGATTACGAGCCACAGTGTCCGACGGGTACGTCCGCGACAGCTCCAAGAAGTCCTCTTCGGTGCGACGGTGCTTCTTGGGCGCCTCGCGGGCGATCACACGCGCATGCGACGACTGGATCTCCCCGCACTTGAGCGCATCGAGCGTGGCAGCCAGGCCGTGCTCGACGAGGCTCTCAGCGAGCCAGGACTCCGAACGCGACTGCGAGCCGTTCATCCGGGGTCAGCTGGCGCAACTGATACGCCGCCGCCTGCGCGCCGTAACGCGACGTCAGCTCACCCAGCGCAGCCAGATACTCCCCCTCCACACGAGACCGCAACGCGACCAAACCCACAACGCGATCCTCCAAGTCGCCAGTGCTCAACGCACCCAGATCGACCCCGCCAACCACACCGCCAAACGCATCGACCGCGGCTGCTGTGGTGTCGCGTCTGACTTAGCGCGACGGGATTCTGGTTCTTTCAGGTTGCATCTGACACGGTGGCTGGCCTTGATCATGGAGGCCGTCAACGATGACGTCGATGCAGCCCGGCATACCCGACGCAGAGCCCGGCCCGGTCCGCGTGCTGGACACCCCGCACGCCGCAGCGAAGATCGCCCGCTGCCAGCACGCAGCCCAACTCGGTACCCCCACACCACCAAATCCCACCCTCAAACACGAAGAGCTGGATCTCGCCGATCGGTCTGGGGCGACTCGGGTCAGCCGAGATGAGCACAGAGGTGACCGTCGAGGCCCCGCCGGAGCTGCTGGGCAGTGGGTACGGGGCGCGGTCCAAGCCCCACCTGAACGGCGGACCCTCACATCACCGAGGTCCCAGCTTCGATGAGGAGAGCCGGTAAATCAGCCCGCGAAGGTCAGCCAGCCGGCGGGGCGTGTTCGGCGAGCCAGGCGCGCCAGCGGGGATCGTCGCGCTCGGCGGCCGCGGCAGCGTCGGGTCCGTAGAGGTACAGCCACACCGAGACCATCGTGAACTCGCCCGCGTCCTCCGACGTCAGGAACGCAGTTCCCGGCGCTGGCTGGTCGGTCAGCACAGTGATCCGGCGAGCGGCGGTTTCGATCACTGTGCCCGCCAGCCTCGTCACGTCGTCGACTCCCACGTCGAGTCGGTCGCCGACAGCAGGCATCTCGTCGATGCCCAGCCCGCCCACCAGGATCGCCCAACCTTCGTCGGCAGTTATGTGCCACATGACCATCGGCAGCGCAGCCGTTGCGGTCTGGCCAGCAAAGTGCTTCAGGTGGAGCCCGAGGTTGGACATGAACAGCTTCCAGCCGTCGATCATGGCTTCGTACTGGGGGTCGTCGTCGCCGAATCCGGCGTTGTGAAGGCGCACGGTGCAGGTGCCATCGCCGTGGGGGTCGATGGTCCATTCGAACGTCAGCCCCTCGACGTCTTCGCCGCCGTCGAACAGCACCCGATGCGGCGGCTCCCAAGCCGCGACCCGACCGGGGATCTGCATCTCGGGCTCCGGGCCGAACGACGCCGTCGCCGCTCCCCCGGTCCGCTCCTCGATGGTGTGCGGCACGTACCACGACGAGATCCCCGGCCCCGTCGCCACCGCCCGCCACACCGTCTCAACATCGCCGATCACCTCGACCGACAGATCAATCACTCGTCCTGTGTCCGCCATCCCCACAGCCTGCCCGTCAATGACGGGGGGTGCACACGAGCGAGCGGCCGACTGATCGCCGCGAACCACGAGCGACACGTTGCCCCCGGCGGCACCGACACGACGCATCGTCCGTTCTTCTAGCGACAACCGGTCAACTCACCCGACTCGTCTCGTGGCCAACTCCGCACCTGCGTACGCTTGACAAGCCATGGCGACGGATTCTGGATAC
This sequence comes from Candidatus Poriferisodalis sp., assembly GCA_965226645.1. Taxonomy (GTDB): domain Bacteria; phylum Actinomycetota; class Acidimicrobiia; order Acidimicrobiales; family Poriferisodalaceae; genus Poriferisodalis. The sequence goes on along the minus strand of CBDDDL010000001.1, from coordinate 707,886 downwards.
TTGCCTCGGCTCCAGTCCCGAGAGGCGTTCGTCGACCACCTCGAGGGTTACACCGAGCCCACGGTGGCCGAGCTCCGTGACGGCAAGCTGACCCGAAAACTGCTCAAGACCTACATGCTCGAGACAGCCAGACACGACCACGCGACCCCGGAACTGGCGGCGCTCTTCCCGCCTCACATTCAGATGCACCGCCTCGACGACACGCTCTACCGCGTCGAGGACGCAACTCACGAAGGTCGCGTCGTCGGATTGCTGGAAGCGCTCGAAGAGCGACATCCGGTCTTCTACACGACGCTGGCCGCTGACGACAGCCACAAATGGGTTCGGCAGGTCGTCGACCGCAACCCGTGGCTGGACCGGCTCTGGCTCTCGTCGCCGATTCTGTTCGAACTGTGGAAGTACGTGCAACGCACCACTCCAGCCCACCGCTACGTGCGCCTCGGATTCGAGCACGAAGCGTGGTACGAGACCGCCTCCGACCTCGGTGACACAGATGCGGCCGAGGTCGACGATGAAGAGCCGGCTGACGACGAAGCGGCTCAAGGGTTTGTCGAGCGCCGACGGTCGAAGGTAGCGCTCACCGAGCGGCTAGGCGTCCTTCAAGAGAAGCTGCCGCAGTTTCGAGACCTGTACGACCCGATGCACTCGTTGGTTCAGTTGCAGATCCCCAGCGGGAGCAGGGGCGGCCACCTGCTCTACCACGACGGCCACGCGACCAACCGGAGTGACTCGTTCGTTGAGCATCGGGCGGCAGTTGCACAGGTCCTCGGTCTGTATCGGCGCATCACCGAGCACTCTGAAGATCAGCTGTGGGTCGACACAACCGAGGTTGGTGAGGACGGCTTCACGGTCAAGGGCGCGCCGGTCACCATCCAGTTCCGTCAACCCTTGAGCGAGGCGACATTCAATCGATTCGTCGATCTCGGACTAAAGCGCCGGACCAGTCGGTTTCGAATCGGCGGCTATGTCACGCGACGTGGGCCGACCAAGGTCCATGTCGCTGCCATCGATCGTCACCTCTGGCAACCGTTCCTTCTCGAAGTTACGAGCAAGCAACTTGTCGCCGTCCTGCCTCGCGGGACCTGCGGCAACACAATCCACCGGCTAGTTACCAACGTCCAGCGCCTCCTCGACCCAAGCGTGGACGTATGGCTCGGAAACGAGCGCTACGAAACTGCTGTCGAGAATTCCATGCTGGCCGCCGCATGACCGACGCATCCACACTTCTCTCGGATCAGGTCTTCCAGCTCAACACGTTCTTGTGGGCTCTCGAAGATCTCCCTGACGAGAGCCAGATCCAGCCGGTCCTACGGCAAGCTGGCTACTACCTCGGCTCCATTGGCAGAAGCGTCCTTATGCCAAGCGGTGAGCGGGCGATCGCGGCGCTCACGAATCTGACCGGTTCCGCGGATCGATCGCCATGTCGTCCGGACCTTTGGCTGAGGCACTCAAGCGACCCTGTCCAGCCCATCGTCGAACTGAAGGCGCGAGGCTTCTCACCGGACTCGTCAAATCGTCGACAGGCCCTGAAGCTCATCGCCGCAGCCTTCAACCTCGCGCCGTCGCTCGCCGAGCCAGGCAAACGGCCGGGTCACGTCCTTTACGCAACCACTGCCGCCGACGCCGACGGACTCGCTTCGACGCTCAAGGACTTGGCCCAATCCCTTGTCGCGGAGAACGCTCCCGCTGCGCCAACCGGGGCCATCGGTCTCTCACTCGAAGCCGAAGGGGTCGCCTTGTCGAGTCCGAATCCGGCCGATCTGCCGACCGCGCTCGGCGCCGCACTCGCCAACCGACCGATCGTTCTTCAAGCCGATGGGGAAAACGATGTACAGCCCCTCTACTTCGTTCCCTGGATGCCGGGTATTGACGACAGCCAAGAACCAGAACTTCGCTCTTCCGGGCTTCAGGAATTGACGGCGCGCGTACTCACCCACATGCTCGCCGCGGTCGGCCGGGCACGGCCTCCGACGACGCTGATGCTCGATGGCACCCGACTCCTGAGCGCCGCGACGTTTGGTGTGTTCGATCAGTGGCGAGACACCGATAGGCAAGAGTTCAGCGAAGCCGTTGGAAAGATTGTGGACAGAGCACTCAAGCCGGTGGTGGAGGTGCGTCGAGTTTCGGGCGACTGCCGAGAAGTAGACCTTCCGAACGCCGAGGTTCAAGACGCGGTCACCGACCGTCTCGAACGAGCGGATCCGGCCAACCCGGCAACAAATCTGGAGACCGCCGTCGAAGAACCGGCCACCCTCTTCGACGAGTTGTAGCCACGGCCCTCTACGGCGGGTGGTCGCCGACAGCGTGCAGCTCGAATCACGTGCTGCCCAGGCGACTCGAAGTCGCACGCGCAGACCATCGTGATCCCGCCGACGTCCTCGGCCGTGAGGAACGCAGTTCCCGGCGCTGGTTGGTCGGTAAGCACAGCGATCCGGCGCGCGGCTGTTTCGATAACCGTGCCCGACAGGATCGTCACGTCGTCGACTCCCACGTCGAGTCGGTCACCGACAGCAGGCATCTCGTCGATGCCCAGCCCGCCCGACAGGATCGCCCAGCCTTCATCGGGAGTGATTTGCCGCATGACCATCGGCAGCACAGCCGTTGCGGTCTGGCCAGCGAAGTTCTTCAGGTGGAGCCCGAGGTTGGACATGAACAGCTTCCAGCCGTCAATCATGGCGTCGTACTGCGGGTCGTCGTCGCCGAAGCCGGCGTTGTGGAGGCTCACCGTGCAGGTGCCGTCGTCATGTGGCGCGATGGTCCACTCGAACGTCAGCCCCTCGACGCCTTCGCCCCCGTCGAAGAGCACCCGGTCAGGCGGCTCCCAGGCCGCAACCCGGCCAGCGATCTGCATCTCGGGCTCCGGCCCGAACGACGCAGTCGCCGCTCCCCCGGTCCGTTCCTCGATGGAGTGCGGCACGTACCACGACGAGATCCCCGGCCCCGTCGCCACTGCCCGCCACACCGTCTCCACGTCTCCGATCACCTCGACCGAGAGATCAATCACCCGTCCCGTGTTTGCCATGCCCCCAGCCTGCCGCGTCGGGGCAGCTTCTGCAGTTGTCGCAGAGCCGAATGAGATAGACAGATCTCTAGATATCTTGCCATCGCGATGTCCAGCAGCTACGCTCAGTATCACGCCTGCCGCGAGGAGCAACGAATGCCGACTCAGACCGACACCAAGAACCTGACTCTGCGCATCGATCACACTCTCGCTGATCAAGCTCGAACCGTTGCTGAAGTCGAGGGCTCGACCGTCAGTGAAGTGATCCGCGACGCTCTCACCGAGCATGTTGAGCGTCGTCGCCGGGACCCGCAATTCCAAGCACTGCTGCGACGGAATCTCGAACGTCATCAAGAGCTTCTGAACATGCTGGCGGACAGCTGACGTGGTCTATCTCGAGCTCGACGACGTTCTCGCCATTGCGTGCGAGGTCCTTGGGCTCGAGGTAGACGCGCTCGTGCACGTCACCGATCTGGGGCTAGCAGACTCCGCTCTCGCCCAGCCCCAAGCCGGCTTCGCAGGGGTCGAGTTTCACCCCTCCATCGAATCCAAGGCCGCCACCCTCATGTTCGGCCTGGCGCGAAATCATCCGTTCATTGATGGCAACAAACGCGTCGCGGTGCTCGCAACGATGCAGTTCTTGAACATGAACGGACACGATCTCAACCTGTCACCCCCTGAGGAGACGTTCAAGACTGTCGTTGGAGTGGCGGCGGGCCACATCAGTCGGGACGACCTCACGGCATGGATTCGGGCTCGATTGGAGGCATTGGATGGCTGAGCAACAGCGCTTGCAGTTCGATGCCCCACCAGATGATCCCATCTCGGTCTACATCGCGAGTAGTTTGACGGGGCTCAGCGAAGACCAAGATGCCGTCGTCAGGCTGGTAAGCGGAGCCATTGCCAGCTTCTGTTCCCAGAGTGGTGTCCTTGTCCATCAACCAGCGCTTCACACGCATCCGGTCGAGCACAACTCGTTGACTCCGGCCGAGGTCCACGATGCGGACTTCAGAAAGGTGCTCGATTCCGACGTGATCGTAGCCATCGGCGACTTTCCGTCATGGGGCGCAGGTAAGGAGTTGGCATGGGCCGAGCGTCTGCGAACGCCCATCCTGATGTTCCTTCGCGAAGGGCGGAGCGTGTCCCGACTGGTCGAGGGCACGACCGCCGATCTTGAAATCGTCCCTTGGCGTCACGACGCCGATATTCGTGAGGCCTGCAACACCTATTTCATGAGGCGCAAGAACCAGTTGGAGGCTCAGCGACGTCTTCGAGATAGCCGACGCCGCCTATGGTCCCCTGCACTGCAGGCAATCTGTGTCGCATACGACCGATTGGACGAGTCTGGCCGCGCGACCGTCGCTGCTACGGCGCGCCTTTCTGAACGCCGAATGCGGGAGATGATCAGCTCTCCACTAACTCTGGCCCATACCAGCCTCGACGAAGCGCTCGCCCTCGTGAACGCGCTCGAGCTCCCGTCGGACACTCTGTTGCCAGCAGGATCGTCGACTGTGCTGCCCCCGATGGCGCTTCCCGCACTTGCCACTGCCGCCGAGCTCCAAAGATGGAGCGGAGACAAGGCGATAGCACTTCTGCAGAAGGCCACCGTCGAACTCGCGCGAGGCGGCACTCGGCGAATCGCATTCAATGAGGCGGCTGACTGGATCGCCTTCGAGAATGACTGAACACAGACTTCCTCGAGGGCTCGCCGAGAACTTGGCTCACTTCGTTTCGCGGGACATGCGCCTCGAAGTTCCAATAGACCTATTGGAGCTAGCAAGAGCTCTTGGGGTGTCCAGTGTCCGCGAGACATCCATGATTGAAGACGGGCGAACAACCTGGAATGGCGGAACGCCATCCATTGAGCTTCGACAAGATCGACCTCCAACGCGCAAGCGTTTCACTCTCGCCCACGAAATCGCGCATGTCTTGCTCGAAGCAAGACAGACGGTTGCTCACCGCGGCCTTAGTTTCACGCACGACGATATCGAGACACTTTGTGACCAAGTCGCCGCAGCACTGTTGATGCCTCGAACTTGGATTTCGCAATACGCGAGCAGAGACAGACTCAACCTGAGCCTCATTCGGCTCGTAGCACATCGCGCCGACGTTTCACTCGCCGCGGCGGCGGTGCGAATGGCCGAAGTGAGTGGTCGTACGTGTATGTTGTTACGCCTGCAGCGGGCACCAACAAGATGGGTGGTCGTCGGTCACGCTGCAGTTCCGATCGATATTCATGGACGCTTAGAGCTAGCTCCGGAGTCCTCTGAATTGTTCGACAAACTCCCTGGTGGACGCGACAGTTGGCAGCAACTCGCCCTCGAGACACCCCGAGGAAGATTGCGAAGCCATGCCCATGTCGACAAAGCCGGCAACACTTCTTTAGCCTTGATCACTTCTCTTGACGATGCGGCTAATAGTCAAGCACTGAAGCATCTGCGGTGATATATATCCGTCTTCGTCAGGATCCCGGACACCGGTCCTCCAATTGTCTATTTTCCTGTTGGGTGCCTGAATTCCGACTAATGGGCGCACACGTATCCTGATTAGTCGCTGTCATGTCATCGTCGTGGCGCGATTAGTGATCAAGCTACTGGGTGTCCGCTTCCTGAGCGGAGTGGTTCTCTCGGTGTACCTCAACCAAGCCGAACTGTGCCACCCATGACTCCTTCTCCTCCTCTGGCAACCGAGAAGAGCCTTCGCGTTTTTGGGGGATTGCCTGCCGGCATCGGTGCTGTTCATGTTACGAGGATGCCGCGGGCTTCGAAGTTCGCGTAGTTGGTGAATCCGTGCGCGGTTCTTCGCAGGACCTGGAGGAGGTTGTTGGTGCGGTCGATGCGGCCGTTGCTGGGTCGCCCGGCGTGGTGCCAGCCCAGGATCTGTTCGTGCCAGGCGAGGAACGTGTCGACGGTGTCGCTGAACTCGGGAATGTCTCCTGTGCCGTAGAGGTCCGCGAACCGGCCGAGGGCTTCCATCGCGCCTTTGTGGTCCTCGGCGAGATAGAGCTGATGCAACTCGGCGAGGGCTTCCCACGCGGCCCTCAGCCTCGGATGAGCACCAAACAGCGCATCGAGGCGGGCTTGTTCGGCGTCGTCGAGCTTGTCGGGCCGTTTGAGCATCACGAACCGCGCCCGGAACACGTCACGGTCGAAAACGGGCTTGGAGCCTGCAGGGAGCCGCTGCACATCGCGGCGCACCGCGACCAAGCCGGCTTGGAACCATCTGATGACGTGGAACCGGTCCAAGACGTGGCGGGCGTGACCGAGCCGCTGCTCTATGGCTGCCTTGTACGCCTTGGAGCCATCGGATACCACGACCTTGACTCCTTTGCACCAGCGGTGCCCTGAGACGCCAAAAACGCCGTCAGCGCTGCGCTGCTGCGATGGGGGACCATCGCCAGGACCTTGCCGGTGTCGCCGTCGACGAGCACCGTCACATAGCCGTGACGCTTGCGGATCGACGTCTCGTCCACCAACAGCACCCGGCAACGCTGACGCCGGCGATGCCCGCCGACCCAGCCCGCCCACACGGCCACCAGCGCGTTCACCGCCGCCCAGTCCACCCCATGACGCCGGGCCACAGCATTGACCGGCATCGCCCGGGCATCGGCGACCACACAGCGCGCCAGACGCCGGGTCATCCTGCCCTCGAACGCCCGATGATCCTCGCTGAACCGCAGCCCGCAGCCGTCGCAGACCATCCTTCGGCGCTGCCACACCAGCGTGGTCCGCCGGCCCGACACCTCCAAGTCCCGGATCATCTTGTCCCGCCGGTCGTGCACCTGTGACACCCAGCCCCGCAGGCAGCACACCTCGGGCGCCGCACCGTCGAGCACACCCGCACCCGCAGCTCATCGCACTCGTCGACAAGCACCCCCAGCACCCTTACCCGCGGCAGATGCAACCGCACCGACATAACATCACTCCACATCGAGGCCCTCCTGGATCGTGGCTCATCAACCACCGATCCCAGCAGGGCCTCGACCACTACACAGGGACCCTCAGCACCTCACATCCCCCAAAAACCCGAAGGGCCACCGAGAAAGGACTTGACATTCGCCGTCAATGCAAGCGTCCACAAACCACTCGGCTTGCACGGGAGAAAAAAGGCCGATTCGCTCAGATGGCTCGAATTCGAGAAAACGCCACAGGCCGTGTGTACCAAAATCGATATAGACAGGGCAGGTCACGGAATTCCATTTGTGCAATAGCCGACTTGAACTCCACCATTGAACGGCGTGAACAAGAGGGTCGAGCGAAACGGGCTCGGGTACGAGGCCCATTCGAAAGTAGCTCGGATCTAGACTTCCTCTGTCGCCATCGACTACCCATACCAAATCTCGGTAGAAGTTCTCTCTGCTAGACACTTCTGTGCTTTCGATGGGAGAACGCTGGAATTCGACGACAACACTGCTTGGTGTCTTGACATCTGCAATGTGTTTCTCGCCAGTTTGTTCGTCGAAGTGCACGACTTCTCGCCATTCCGCAGGAAAAAGACTCTTCCATCCGCGATGCCACTCAGATTCTGATCCCCACCATGGGTCACAGCTGCTTCCTGGCATGTGAGCCCAGTGCCACATTACATAGCGACCGCATTTGGCGACCATTTCCGGCGTCGCAATATTGACATATGCCACGTTGCCCTCTCGTCGGGGCGCATCTCTGACCATCGACAAGTGCGAATTCCACGAACAACCTGCTTCAGTTGGTGAACACCCAGACCGTACCGGAACACACAACGGACTCATATGTTGTTGAGCCGCTCAACTTTCAATCCCCGCCGAAGCGGTCGGCGAGGAAGGATTCGACCTCGTCCACGGGCACCGCACGCGTCGAGTTGTTGCGGCGCTGGTAGAGGGTGCCTGCGCCCTTCGGGTTCTTGACCCAGATGGGGCGGGAGCTGGCGGGGATGTCGATCCGGCAGATGTCGTGGCTGTTGATGCGGTCGATGCGGATGTCGAGGCGGTTGGCGCCGGTGTGGCCGAGGTTGGTCTCGAACAGGGTGTCGAGCCAGTTCACGTAGCCGTCGGAGTTGGCGGGTTTGACCTGGGCGTAGTCGTCGTCGAGGCCGACGGGTTCGCGGCTGTCGGTCACGCCAATCAGGAGGGTGCCGCCGCGGTCGTTCAGCATTCCGGCGACCGTCTTCACGATGACTTGCTCCATCGTGTTGTCCCGGCGGTGCTCCCGCACGTTCCAGCGGGCGGTCTGCTTGTACTCGACCGTTCGGGTCTCGTCGTCGATCAGGAGCTCTTCGGTGGGGCAGGCCCAGGTCGCACTCGCACCGAAGACGGTTTCCACGAGGCGGGCGAACAGCTCCGGGTCGGCGCGGACCTGAGTCAGGAGATCGTCCGTGACCTCCTCGGCGCGGGTTGGCAGCGTCGCGATAGCCGGCCCCGTGTCGGCAGCAGCACCGGGAGTGTCGTAGACGCTGCCGCCATCGTCGAAGTAGCTGGCGTAGATGTGGCCGTAGACGGCATCGACCTTCTGGTCGAAGAGTTCGGGGCCGTACACGTCGGGCAGCTCCTCGTCGAGAACGGTGCCGACCGCGACCCGCACAGCCGAGCGTGTCTGCTGACGGCGCTTCCAGTCGAGAACCAGCTTCTCCTCGATGTGCTCCAGCAGCTTCTTCGCCGCGCCCTTCACCTTCGTCGCCTCGGCCGCGTTCAACTCGGGCTCGGGTTTGGTGAGCAGGTCAAAGATCGCCAGTTCGGCCTCGCTCGCGTCTTCGCGAACCGCACGCTGTTCTTCTTCGGTCAGTTCGTCGTTGATGGCCTTGAGTCGGCGGAGGAACTCCTCCAGGTTGTGAGCGCCGGCGTTGTACTCCTCGATCAGCTTCCGGAACCGCTCGGCCAGCTCCAGCCGGGTCGGGTTCTTGCGCACCGCTTCGTCGAGCCGCTGCTCCAGGTCCTTCTCGATGGCCTTGGCCGCGGTGCGCTTGTTGGCGGCGAAGCGCAGGGCGAGTTGTTCGAAGTTGAGCTGGTTCAGGTCGATCAGCGGATCGGCCCCACCGGTGCTGCGGATGATGTACTCCTTGGCCCCGACCGATCGGTCCAACAGATCCGACACCGAGTCCATCACGCCGCGGATGTCAGGCGACTCAGACGACGACTCGATCTTCGTCGCCATCGACCGGATCACCGCCACCCGGTGAGTGACGGCCATTGCCGCAGGATCCGGCAGCAGCGCCTTGAAGGTCTTGCGGACCTGGCGGGCCAACGACACGTACCGGCGACGGGTCTGCTCGTCAATCAGCAGCGACTCAACGGCGGCCTTCTGCAGGGCGATGAACTCGAAACCCCGAGCGCCTTCCATGTCGTCGAGGTCGATGTCATGGACCTCGCAGAACTCGGCGGCCTCCGACAGCGCAGCGTGCAGCTCGTCGACCAAGTCATCCTTGGGCCGGATCGGCGAATCGACGCCCAAGCCGGTGCGGTCGGCGCCATAGATGGCCAGGGCCTTCTCGAGGTTCCGGAACACGCCCACGTAGTCGACGATGAGGCCGTTGTCCTTGTCGGGAAACACTCGGTTGGCCCGGGCGATGGTCTGCATCAGCGTGTGGTTCCGCATCGGCTTGTCGAGGTAGACCGACGATGTCGACGGCGAATCGAACCCGGTCAGCCACATGGCGCACACGAACACCAGACGGAACGGGTCGTCGGGGTCCTTGAACTTCGAGTTGAGGTCCTCGTCCACCATCCGCTTGCGGTGTTTTGCGATGTCGAGCCCGGCGTCGGCCATGTCGGCCAATTCGTTCTGGGCCTGCGACACCACCACGGCCATGTCGGTCGAGCGCATGAACTCGATGAGCGACTCCAGATGCGGGCGCTCCAACTCGGCCGTGTCCGCCAGTCGGCTCTCGAGGTCGGCCAGGTAGCTGGCCCACTCGGCTTCGATCAGGTCGTACATCCGTACAGCGGTGGCCTTGTCGATGGCCACATACATGGCCTTGCCCCGAAAGCCCCGGTTGACGAAGTGGTGGACCAGGTCCGCGGCAATCTCGGTGAGACGCTGCGGACGCGTAATCAGCTGGTACTGCTGCGAGAACCGCCGCGCAACCGCCCGCTCTTGTGCCTCGTCCAGCTCGGCCTCTTCGAGCAGGTCTTCGAGTTCATCGTCGAAGTCGTCGTTGGTGAGCTGCAACTCGGGGATGCGGTTCTCGTAATAGAGCGGAACCGTGGCGCCGTCAGAGATCGAATCCCGGAAGTTGTAGATCGACACGTAGTCGCCGAACACCCGACGGGTCTGCTCTTCCTCACCGGCGATGAGCGGGGTGCCGGTGAATCCCAGGAACGAAGCGTTGGGCAACGCCAGGCGCATGTTGGCGGCCAGCGTGTCGTACTGGGAACGGTGGGCCTCGTCGGTGATCACCACGATGTCGTCGCGCTCGGACAGCACCGGCATCGGCTGGCCCTTCACGGGCGGGATGAACTTGTGGATCAACGTGAACACGTACCGGTGGTCCTGCCCCAACAGCTCGCGCAGATGGGCCGACGTCTCGGCGTGGACCTCTTGGCCGGTGGTGATCACTCCGGAATCGGCAAACTGCCCGTACAGCTGCTCGTCGAGCTCCTTGCGGTCGGTCACCAACACGAACGTCCAGTTGCCGGGCTCCTTGCGCAGCACCTTCTGGGTGAACCACAGCATCGACAGCGACTTGCCCGAACCCTGGGTGTGCCAGAACACCCCGAGCCGGCCCTCCCGCTGCTTCAGCTCTCTCAGCGCCTCCAGCGAGTTGTTCACCCCCAGGAATTGGTGGTTCTTGGCAAACGCCTTGACGAGGCCACCGGGGCACTCGGTGAAGGCGACGAAGTTCTCGGCCAAGTCCAGCAGCCGGTGCGGTTCGCACGTGCCTCTCAGCGCAGTCTCCAACGAGACGACGCCTTGCTCACCCTCAGAGTTGATCTTCTTCCACTCGGCGAAATTGGCCCAAGGCGCAAACGTCGAGCCGACCCTCGTGTCGGCGCCATTGGAGAGGACGACGAAAGCGTTGAACCAGAACAGGTGCGGGACGGTGTCGCGGTAGTCGCGAAGGTTGGCGTCGTACGCGTCGCGGACGTTCTTGTGCGACGCCTTGAACTCGATGAACACCAACGGGATGCCGTTGACGAACAACACCACGTCGGCACGCCGCTTGTACATGTCACCGATAATCCAGAACTGCGAAACCGCCAACCAGTCGTTCTCGTCGGAGTGGCTCCAGTCGATGAACCGGACCGTGACTGCCTGGCGCGTGCCGTCGCTGCCAGTCGACTCGACCTTGGCGCCCTCGTGCAGCAGGGCATAGACCTCGCGGTTCGCCCGAACCCGATCCATCGCCGACCGGTCCGCGACCAGCTCTTCGGCGGCCTTCTCAAGCGCCGAATCCGGCACGCCGGGGTTCAGGTTGCGCAGCGAGTCTCGAAGGCGGTGACCGAGGACGGGTACCGATTGGGCGTCACGGCCGAGCGTGCCTGCCGGCCCGAGAGTCTCCTCAAACCCCGACGCCACCTCCCAGCCCAGCTGCGCCAGCAGTCGCAGCGCCGGCTGCTCGACCAGCTCATCCTCGGTGAGGCGTCCCGCGCTCACACCCCCAACGGCTCCAACTCAAGTTCGAGCTCCGACACGTCCAGCTCGCCAGAAACCAAGCGGGGCAAGAGCAGTTCGCGAGCCCCGCGAAGCACCACATTTTGTTCGAGAAGATTGTTCATCAGCGATCTCAAGGGACGTACGGCATCGTCAAATCGTCCTAGAATCTCCTTACTTGGAACGACGATTGACGGTTCAGTCATCACCTTGGCACTGATGCTCTTCCGAGTTGCGCCCGTGCTGGCGCCACTGACCCACCCCTGATAGAGATTATCGCTAAGAGTGAAGAAAAGATAGTACTGAGTGATCCGATCGTTGGTTGGCCGCAACCTCACCAGATACGAAGCGAAGACAGCATCGATCTCCCGTTCGCAAATACCGACCTTGCCGGGGTCTGCCATCCGAATGACGAATACGTCACCTATTTGTACCGCAAATTTCTGGTGATCGAACTCGGAGACTGGGCAGAACGGCACAGATGCCCAATCGATGAAACTGGTCTTATTTATGTCCATTCCACGAAGGAAGTGCGGCCCCACCTGATCCAGGCTTGCAGACTCTGTGTATCCGTACTGTGTGGAGACCAGATCCGAGAGTCTTGCATAGTCCCAGTCCTCGGGGATTGGGCCGAGATCGGAGTCGACTAGCTCGACATCCTCATTCCCAGGGAACCGGAAGGCCACGAACCACTCCCGATACAACAACCTAGATACCTCCTCTAGGTGGCTGGTGTTTTTCATGGGTGCGTGGTGTTGGTTGGTGGCATAGTTACGGGTGTGTGGTTTGGTGCGGCGGGGAGGTTGTTGTCGTGACGGTCGGGGTGTCGGAGTGTCAGGCTGATTTGTTCGCCGGTACTGGTTTTGTGGGGGGCAGGGTGGCGGAGGGGTCGATTTTCGGGTTGTTGTTCCGTGAGGGGGATCGGTTGTTCGCGGATTCGTTGTTCGCTGATCTGTTTTCTTCGCGTGGGCGTCGCAGTGTGGCGCCGCGGGTGGTGGCGTCGGTGATGGTGCTCCAGCGCTGGTTCGGGTTGTCTGATCGTGAGGCGGTCACGGCGTTCGAGTTCGATGCGCGCTGGAAGTACGCGTGCGGTGGTTTGGCGTTCGATTCTGGGGGGTTCAGCCATACGGTGCTGGTGGGCATGCGGGCGCGTCTGGCGGCTTCGGCGAACCCGAGGCGGATCTTCGATGTGACGCTCGACGCGGCCCGCGAGGCGGGGGCGCTGTCGTTGCGGCGGGTGCTCGACTCGGCGCCGGTGTATGACGCTGTGGCCACTCAGGACACTGTCACGATGCTGGCGAGCGCGGTGCGTCGGGCGTTGGCGGCGGCGGCTGCGGGGGGCTTTGAGCAGCAGCTGCGGGCGGTGCTTTGCCGCGGCGACGCTTACGCGTCGGGCGCGAAGCCTGATTGCGACTGGGAGGACCGGGCTGCGCGCGAGGCGCTGGTGGCAGGGCTCGCCGCGGACGCCTCGGCGGTGCTCGCGGCGATGCAGGGGCGGGACTTGAGCGCTCCCGCCGCCGAGGCGGTTGAGCTGCTGGCAGCGGTCCTGGGCCAGGACCTCGAGGAGTGCCCCGACGGGCGGATGCGCATCGCGCGTCGTGTCGCAGCGGGCCGTGTCATCTCCACGGTCGATCCGACGCCCGCCACGGCCGCAAGAGCACCGCGGGAGGCTTCGACGGCTACAAGGGCCACATCGCTGTGGATCCCGACTCCGAGATCATCACCGACACCGCCGTCACCGCCGGCAACGCCGCCGACGGCTCCACCGCCGCAGCACTCATCAAAGACATCCTCAACACCGACACCGACACCGACGGCACAGACACCCACGGCACCGACACCGACACCGACGACACAGGCACCGACACCGACGGCACAGACACCCACGGCACCGACACCGACACAGGCACCGGCACCGACGACACAGGCACAGACACCGACGGCACAGACACCGACGGCACAGGCACAGGCACCGGTGTCGGCGTGGTCGTGGATGTGTTCGAGGGACGCCCGACGGTGTACGGGGACAGCGCTTATGGCAGCGGCGAGTTCCAGCAGCTGCTGGTCGACGAGCGCATCAACTCCAGATGCCGCACCCAGCCGCCCGCCGGACGCGGCGGGCTCTACCCCAAGGACCGCTTCAGCGTCGACCTGGACGCCGACACCGTCACATGCCCCGCAGGGATCAGCGTGCAGATCCGCCGCGCACCCAGCGGCGACGGCACCGCCCGCTTCGCCGGGGCCTGCGCCGACTGCGAACAGCGCCACCTGTGCACAAACGCCAAGAACGGCAGAACCATCCGCGTCGGCGTACACGAAGCCGTCCTCGCCGACGCCCGAGGACGCCAAAGCGACCCCGCCTGGAAAGCCGACTACCACGCCACCCGGCCCATAGTCGAGCGCAGGCTCGCCCACCTCAAACGCCGATGGCACGGCGGCCGCAGAGCCCGCGTGCGAGGCCGCCCCAAAGTCGACGCCGACTTCAACCTGCTCGCCGCTGCTGTCAACCTGGCGCGCCTCGCAACGCTCGGCCTGCACTCCCAACCCACCCGATGGGCCCTCGCCTGACCCCAACACCGCCCGAACCAGCCACCAGCCAGCCACCTGAACCGCTCCGGGCTTGTCGCAGACCCAAGGAATCGGTTTCCCAGCCCCGCGGCAAGACCCTCACAACCCACAACAACCCGAACCGTCGCACACCACCAACACCGCACACGCCACCCAACCCCATTTGGCACCAGCCACCTAGTGTCCTGTCTGGGGAATTCGGTGGATATATGAGGCGAGGTTGTCGAGTATCTGGTCTGCGGTCTTGCGCCAGACGAAGGGTTTGGGGTCGTCGTTCCAGTTTTCGACCCAGGTGTTGATGGAGTCTTTGAGGTCTTTGACGCTGGTGTGGGTGCCGCGTCGGAGCCATTTGGTGGTGAGCTCTGAGAACCAGCGCTCGACGAGGTTCATCCAGGAGCTGTAGGTGGGGGTGAAGTGGAGCTTGAAGCGGGGGTGCGCGACGAGCCAGCGTTTGACGGCGGGGGTCTTGTGGGTGGAGACGTTGTCGAGCACGACATGGACGTCGAGGTGGGAGGGGACTTCTTTGTCGATGAGGTTCAAGAACTTTCTGAACTCTTCTGAGCGGTGCCGTTGTGTCATCGACGTGATGACGTTGCCCGAGGCGGTGTCGAGCGCCGCGAACAGGTTGGTGGTGCCGTGGCGGCGGTAGTCGTGGGTGCGCCGCTGGGGCGTGCCGGGCATCAGCGGCAGGATCGGGGCGGTGCGGTCCAGGGCCTGTATGCCGGTCTTTTCGTCCACGCACAGCACGACCGCGGCCTCTGGGGGGTTGAGGTACAGCCCCACGACGTCGCGGACCTTGTCGATGAACTGCGGGTCCGGGGACAGCTTGAAATCCTCGGCGAGGTGGGGCTTGAGACCGAACGCCCCCCAGATGGCGTGCACCGACGACGGCGAGATGCCCACCGCTTTGGCCATCGACCGCGTCGACCAGTGCGTCGCGTCCGCCGGCGTGCTCTCGAGGGTGAGCACGATCACCCTCTCGACGGCGGCGTCGTCGATGGTGCGCGGCGGACCCGGCCGCGGATCGTCGCAGAGCCCGTCCAAGCGGCGCTCGGCGAACCGCGAGCGCCACTTGGCCGCCGTCGCGGGATGGCACCCCAGCTCGGCGGCGATGTCTTTGTTGTAGCGGCCCTCGGCCGCCTCCAGCACGATCCGGCACCGCAGCGCCAGCGCCTGGGACGACTTCGGGCGCCGAGCCCACCGCTCCAGCGTCTCGCGTTCCTCGTCGTCCAGCACGATCACAGCCGTCGGCCGTCCCCGCCTTGCACCCATGTCTGCCTCCGATCATCGCCTGCCGCAGCCACGCTGCCGCCCCACCATGATAACGCGACTAACTAAACAAACATGACACTAGATGATTAGTTCCAAGGGGTTAGTGGTCGTAGGAGGTGAGTGAGCGTGCTGGTCGGCTGTGTCGGTGGGTCTCGTTGTGCCAGATGGCGGCGGTGAGGGCGAGGAGCCGTGTGAGGACGCGCACGGCGACGCCGGAGCGGGTGCGTCCTTTGTGGCGTTCGAGGCTGAGCTGGCCTTTGAGGGTCTGGTTGATCGATTCGATGATCTGGCGCAGGGGCCGCAGGAATCTGGCGCCGGGCCGTGGGGGTTCGGATCGGGTGGCAGGGCGCAGCACGGTGATGCCGGCGTCGTTGAGGTCGGCTTCGAACGCAGCAGAGCGGTAGCCCTTGTCGGCGATGAGGGTCTGGCCGGGCCGGGCGATCCCGGCCGCGGCGATCATGGCCGCGCAGACGTCACGTTCGTCGGCTTTCGCGCCGGCGAGAGCGAACGCGACCGGCAGCCCCGACGGGGTGGCCACAAGATGCAGCCGCAGACCCCAGAAGTACCGCGAATGCGACGCGCACCAGCCGTATTGGGCCCATCCCGCGAGGTCAGAGCGCTTTTGGGTCTCGCGGCTGGTGCCGCACTCGACCGGGGTGGAGTCGACCAGCCACACGTCGTCGTGCCACGACTCGCACTCGCGTGCGAGACACTCCCTCACCCGAGCGATCATCTCGCCGCTGCGCCGCAGCCGCTTGTTGTAGCCGTCGCGGTTGGGCAGATAGGGGAACCACGGCCCCAGATGCGCTTTCGCGTAGCGCACGAACTGCGACTCGTTGTCATAGCCCAGCAGCGCCGAGATCACCGCCAGGGTGACCAGCTCCGCGTCCGACAGCTTCGGGGCGAACCCCACCACAGGCCGCTGCGGCGCCCACCCAGGATTCTGCGCCAACAGGTCATCGATCCTCACATACAGTGCGGTCGCGAGGGTGTCCAAGTCCGGGCCCATGCTGAGAACCTCCAAGATCGAAGCGTGAATACACACCCCGAGCTTGGACACCCTCACCCCACAACCGGTGGACCCGACCCCTTGGAACTAATCATCTAGAACCTCAATCCGTCGCCGATTGTTCTCGATCAGATCGTCGAATAGATGCAGAATCGCCACAACGGCTCTTTGGGTTTCGAGGGACGGCAAGGTAAGTGGAATTCGTTGGGCGTCTCCTTTCGATATAAAAGGTTGGGCCGCTCCGCGGCGGGGCCAGAACGTGGGGTTTAGGGTTGCGTAGTATAGGAACCTGGTGTCAACACCTGAGCCTTCGTCTTTTTTTGGGATTCGGGCTGCTGGGCTCGGCGGGGTTCATGTTAGGAGGAGGCCGCGGGCTTCGAAGTTGGCGTAGTTGGTGAAGCCGTGGGCTCGGCGTCGCAGGACTCGGGTGCAGGTTGTTGGTGCGGTCGATGCGGCCGTTGGGGGGCCGCCCGGCGTGGTGCTGGTCGAGTATCTGGTTGTGCCACGCCAAGAACGTGTCGACGATGCTGCTGAACTCGGGGATGTCGCCGGTGCGGTAGATGTCAGCGAACCGGTCGAGCGCCTCGAGGGCGCCCTTGCGGTCGTCGGCGAGATAGAGGTTGTGCAGCTCGCCGAGCGCTTCCGGGGCTGGGTTGAGCCGCGGATGGGCGGCGAACAACGCGTCGAGGCGTGCCTGTTCGGCCGCTGCGAGCTTGTCGGGTCGGCGCATCAGCAAGAACCTGGACCTGAACACGTCGCGGTCGAACGCGGGCACTGAGCCCTCGGGGCGGCGCTGCACGTCGCGGCGCACCGCGGTGAGCCCCGCCGCGAACCATCTGATGACCCGGTACCGGTCCAGCACATGGCGGGCGTGGCCGAGCCGCTTATCGATCGCGGCCTTGTACGCCTTGGAGCCGTCGGAGACGACGACCTTCACGGCTTTGCACCATCGGGGCCCTTGAGCGGCCAGAAAGCCGCTGAACGCCTGGGCGTCGCGGTGGGGCACCATGGCGAGCACCTCGCCGGTGTCGCCGTTGACGATCACCGTCACGTAGCGGTGCCGCTTGCGGATCGAGGTCTCGTCCACCCCCAGCACCCGGCATCTTTGCCGGCGGCGGTGCTCGCCGACCAGCCCCGCCCATGCGACCACCAGCGAGTTCACCAGCTTCCAGCTCACCTGGCGGCGTTTGGCTGCCGCGTTGACCGTCATCGCACGGGCGTCTTTGACCAGCCGGCGCGCCAGACGCGCCGTGACGCGGCCCTCGAACCCCTGATGGCCCTCGACGAAACGGCTGCCGCACGGCTCGCACACCAGCCGCCGCCGCTCCCAGATCAGCGTCACCGGCCGCCCCGACACCTCCAAGTCGCGGATCTTGTTGTCCCGGCGGTCATGAACCTTCCCGCTCGGGACCCCGCAATCGGGGCATCCGGGGCGGCGCACCGTCGAGCACACCCGCACCACCAGCTCCTCCGGCGCGTCGACGACGACCCCCTCCACTTTGATGCGCGGCAGCCACAGCCGCACCGACACAACATCACTCGCCA
Organism: Candidatus Poriferisodalis sp.; assembly: GCA_965226645.1. GTDB lineage: Bacteria > Actinomycetota > Acidimicrobiia > Acidimicrobiales > Poriferisodalaceae > Poriferisodalis. Next base: position 689,930 of record CBDDDL010000001.1, on the reverse strand, counting down.
TCGAGGCCCTCCAGGGTTCGGCGTCTCCAAACACCGATCCCAGCAGGGCCTCGACCCCTACAAACGGACCCTCAACCCCCCATCATCCCAACAAAAGACGAAGGGCCCAACACCTGGATCGTTGGACCGAAACCAGAGAGTGTTCTTAATCGGAGTCCACCGCCCTTGGGCGTACCACGTTTTACCACACTGAGCACCAATTGCGCTAACAACGACGCCGGGAGTATCGTGCTCGGCCCAGTCAACAAAGCCATCCGGCCCACTGGCAGAATAGGCTTGGACTCCGTCTTGAACATACGCTTTCTTGGTTACGCTTGTATTCCCCCAGTTTACCTCAGCAACAGCACCGAGCCGTACGGCCCGAGTCATCCCCGCTCTCCGAGGAAGCTGTTTGCCGCATCCAGAATCTGACCTTCGAGCTTGTGCGCGATGGTCGTGAGTTCTCGAAACTGTTCTGTCAGGTCCTGCACCTGGTCAAGAGCCACTTCCATATCGGCAATGTTGTCCACGGCCGTTTGGACGTATCGGCCGGGATTGAGACTCCACCCTTCATCCCTAATGCTCTCGATGGTCGCAGTTCCGCATAGTCCGACAACATCGTGGTACGTGTTGGCGGGCAACACCGCGCCGAGCATTTCTTGGCTTCCGGCATCGAACTCTGGCGTCTCCCCTCGCCAGAGACGGGTGATATTGGCGAGGAACTCGACTTGAAGCGACGTCCAGTCGCGGTGGGCTCTGTCGATCTGGTTGTAGATCTTGCGAGCGTCGATGAACAGTACCTGGTCGGCTCGATCGGTGTGCCTCTTGCCGCGGTCGAGAAACCACAGCGTAACGGGCAGGGTGACGGTGTAGAACATGTTCGTACCGACGGCGACGACCACGTCGACACTGCGATCCTCGATCAGCCGGCGGCGAATGTCGAGTTCGCTGCCTCGTGCGTCTGACGCCGAGTTGGCCATGACGAAGCCAGCCCGCCCGGTGTCGTTGAGGGCGGAGTAGAACGTCTGGATCCAGAGGTAGTTGCCGTTGTCGGGCTTCGGCAATCCGAACGGGAATCGCGGATCGTCTTCAAGTTTCGTCTTGTCGATCTTGTTCACGTTGAACGGCGGATTCGCCATGACGAAGTCAAACTTGCCAACCGAGTCGTGGATGTCCTCGTAATAAGTGTTGCCTTCTCTGATGTCGCCGTCGAGTCCGTGGACGGCGAGGTTCATTTTGGCGAGCTTGACCGTGTCGCCGGTTTTCTCCTGGCCGTAGATTGACAGTTCTTGGCCGGGGTCGCTGCGGTGGCGTTCGACGAAGTGAGCAGATTGCACGAACATGCCGCCCGAGCCGCAGGCGGGGTCGTAGATCTTGCCGTGGAACGGTTCGAGAATCTCGACGATGAGTCGCACGATCGAGGTGGGCGTGAAGAACTCGCCGCCCTTCTGGCCTTCGGAGAAGGCGAAGTTGCCGAGGAAGTACTCGTAGATCAACCCAAACCCGTCACCCTCGATCGCCTCTGGCAGTGCTTTCAACAGGCGCAGCAGCTCGCCCAAAATGTCGTCGGGGATGCGGGAGTAGTCCTTCGGCAGGACGCCTTGGAGAGCGGCGTTGAAAACCTCGATGCCGCCCATGGCCTGGTTGATCGCCTTGCCGATATCGGCCCCCTCAGGCAGATCGAGCAGAGTCTCGAAACGGGATTCCTTGGGGAGATACAGAGCCCCGGCGGCTTGGTAGTCCTCGGGCCCGATCGGACGGCGGTCGGAACCCGGTCCCACCTCCTCGGCTGCCTGGGCGAACCGCTGGTCGGCGTACCTCAAGAAGATCAGCCCCAGCACCGGCGAGGCGTACTCCGACGCCTTCAGCCCGGAGTTGGCCCGCAGCTGGTCCGCCGTCTCCCAGAGCTTGCTCTGCAGTTCACCAAGATCTGTCGCCACGCTCATCCCTTCGCAGGAGCGCCCCATTGTGGCCGTCACGGCAAGGCCACGTCGCGACGACGGCGTCGGGGCCCGCAGCGAGCGCTACGACGAGGCGATCAGTCGAACGGCTGACCGGTGTCCCAGAAGCCCAGTGAGCGCATCTCGCCGGGGAGTCGGTTCGCCTCGATGGGCGTGATGCGACCCTCGTCGGCGGCACGAATAAGGAGCTTGCGGACGCGCTCCTTGGGATAGGGCCGGTCGCCATGCAACTGATCGAGCACCTTGAGGGCGTCGGAGTCGTCCGTCGCGATGGTCCAGCCACGCTGAAACGAGATCGCAACACAGGCGGCTTCCCCAGGTCCAAGCGGCACGCGGAGGCCGTAGTCGGCTGTCTCAGTGCTTTGGAGCCGTGCGGCAAACGACAGCTCTGATGGGGTCATCACCGCCGGGACGAGGCTGCCTTCGTCGTAGAGATCATCGACGCGCTTGATCCTCGTGAACGATTCGATCTCGTGGTCTATGGCTTCTGATTCTTCGGCCGAGGCCGCCGCACTCTCGTAGTGCCTCACCGACTGCCGCATTTCCGACAAGAACTCCGACTTTGCCGACCTCCCGGTCGGAAGTGTCCGATCGTCCGGGTCGTAGACCGCCAAAGGAACTCGCAGCGGTTTGCCGAGGAGCTCCCCGAGGAGTCGTTCTTGCCCCACGAGCAGGAAGTACAACAGCACCACGGTGTCCACGATGTACGAGCCTTCAGACAACGCCAGTGACCTCGAACTCGTTGAACTCTGCCTCGAGGTACTGCGACTCCTGTCGAGCGTCGCCGAGAGGCTGACCGAGGATCTGCACGATGTCGGGCACCGCCAATCCGGCGAACGAAGCCGCGCTCGGCGGCGACATGACGTCCGTCACGACTGCCTGGCGCAGCATCCGCAAGAACGACCTGGGAAAACGCTGTATCCGCCACAGCTCGGCATTCTGGGCGTCCTCTTCCGGATGGATCACATACCCGAGCGCTCGCGCTAGCGACACCGGGCGAACCGAGGCCCTGAGCTCGGCGTATGTGTCTTGCGCAATCGCATTCATCTGGCGCAGCCGCACCAGCGCTGTGGGCCATGACACCTTGAAGTACCGCTGAATGTGAATGATGTCGACCGGATCGGAAATGCGAGGCGGCAGCCCGACCTCCTCGGCAAACCGTCGAACGCCCTCGCTTGGCATGAGGAACTCGCCGGCGAACGCGTCGGCGAAGCTCTCACGTGGACCGCCGCCGTGAGAGAGCACCTGGTTGGTCTCGTCACTATGAAAAAGCGCGTGCGCCAGTTCGTGTGCAACCGTGAATCGCCGCCGCCCAGGTGTCATGTCCAGGTTCACCAAGATCGCGAAGCCCACTTCGGGATGCTTCAGAAACGCGCCTGATGGTGCTTGACGTAAGTCTGACCCGAGGGGCGCGCGGTACAGGGTGACGCCCAGCGTTTCGCATATCGGATCAAGGTCCGAGATTGGGGCCGAACCGAGGCCGAGGTGGGCACGTACCTCTTCCGCCTTGCGACGAATGTCGTCCTTCTGGGTGTACTTCTGCCGTTGCACGAAGGGGCTTTGCGTCAGGCCCCGGATCGATTCACCCAGGATTCCAGCCAGTTCAGCGAAGCGGTCAAGGAACTGAACGAACTCGCGGATGCCGGGCGCGGCGCCAGGGTCGACCTCGTCATCTGCGCGCAGCAGCATGCCGGCCAAGTCGTCGGCCGCAGGCTCGAGGTAGCGGCCCTCGACAAGATTGACAGGTTCGATGCCGTAGAGCCGCGCCAGCGCACTCAGCTGACGATCATTCGGGGTTCGTGTGCCAGCTTCCCAATAGGACACCATCGCCCGGTTAATGCCGAGCACCGCGCCGACGTCGTCTTGCGAGTAGCGGGCACGCATGCGAGCGCGCGCGAGCACCTCGTGAAGTTGGCTCATCGCATCCCCCTCCGGTCCCCTGCAACGGGTCTGTTGCGCATTCTGCTACGTCTTAGCGCAATTCGCAACTTCACTCCTGTTACACTTTCTGATGGATTCATCTGAATCCCATAACAGGAGACATTGATTTGACCGCTACGAACAACCCCGATCCGGACGAGGTCTTTGAGATCTACGTCCACACCGAGGGCACGACGGAGCTGCAGCTGATTCCGGTCAGCCGTACCGGCCACGTGCGAGACCTGCTGGCGACCGACGAGCCAGCGGTGTCCGGTGAGTCCATCTGGCTCGCGGAAAAGGAGGACCCGCTGGACATCGGGAGTTCGCTGGACGAGGCCGGGATCACGCATCGATGCCATGTGCATCGAGGACGCTGCAGCAGTGTCAAGGCACGCGTCCACCACAACGGTTTGGTGCTCGACCGGTCCTTTGCGCCATCTACGCACATCTCGCGGGTGTATCGCTGGGCCACGGGATCAGACGGCTTCAAGCTCCCGAGTGAAGAAATCCCGCGTCACGCCCTCGTAGTCCGCGGCACGACCGAGTTCCTTGACGTTGAAGTGCATGTCGGCTCGCTCGTCACGAGCCCTCGCTGTGACGTCGACTTCGATCTCGTTCCGAAGAAGCGGTTCGAGGGTTGACGGAGCTTCTGGTGGTCGCGCCGGATGAGCGGGCACTCCGTTCCGCTTTGGAATCTGCTGCGTTCCAGAGCGGCGTCGACGGCGGGCGTTGGCGGTTGGTCTCGCTCGATTGGCCGATTGGCATCTTCGCTGTATCCGCTGCCGAGCGGGGCAACGCGCCGCTTGAGTACGGGCTCCGCATCGACCTGCCGGGGTATCCGCAGCAGGCTCCGACTGCCACACCGTGGGATCTGGACCTCGACGTTCAGCTCGTTCCGGATGACCGACCGAAGGGTGACCGTGTAGGCCACGTCTTTCGCACGGACTGGAATGACGGCCGAGCCCTGTACGCCCCGTGGGACCGCGGGGGCCTCGGTGCTCACGCTGAATGGGCTAGAGAGCACCCTGCTAACGCATGGCGCGCCGGACGGGACTTGGCGTTCTTTCTAAGTCGAGTCCACGAATTGCTGAACGCCGATGACTACTTGGGCAACTAGGTCATACCGACGCCCGCTCGTCGAACTAGGAGTTCGGCAGTGGCGCTCTCTGATCCGCGAACTCGACCGGCGAGGGAAAGGCAGTCGTGAGGCGGGGGCGTTTCTTCTGGCACCCCGTCCCGACTCGCGCCGCGTGACCCACATCGAGTACTTCGATGACCTGGATCCGGCGTGCCTGCGCGGGCACATCGAAATAGACGGACACGCATTCAGCAAGCTCTGGGCCCTGTGTGAGGCGAAGGGTCTCACCGTCATCGCCGATGTCCACACGCACGGGGGTGCATCGGTCCTGCAGAGCTCCATCGACAAGGCCAACCCGATGATCGCCCGTGTCGGACACGTCGCCTTGATCGTTCCCCATCTCGCGACCCGGCGAGTGAGGCCTCACCACGTCGGCGTTCACGAGTACTCCGGCAATGACAAATGGACTTCCTGGTTTGGACGGGATGCCGCTCGCCATATGTCGGTCAGGAGATGGACATGAACCCCATCGGCCGGGACCAACTCAGTCGCACGGCCAAGATCCTGTTGGACGGACATCAGGCGAGCGACATTGCCGATGCCCACCGCCGCCTCCATGAGTTTGTGCTGCAACTGGAGGTGGGCACGCGCATCGCCGAGGATCTCGCTGCGCAAGCTGCGCTGCTCACGGCCGTCAATACCGGACATCGGGCGATGCTCGGCGGCGTTCACGTGGCCATCACTGACAACCCCTCGCTTTCGCTGCCATGGGCCCGTCGCAAGAGCCTCGTCGACGCAGTCGGCAGCTTCGGGGGTGTCGTAGTGGATCGACTTGATCCTGACCAACCGGCGCTGCGAGTCGGCATGCCACCACTACTTCACCAAGCCCGACGTCAGCATCGGCTGAACCTCACCTGGCATGGCTGGTGCGGAGGCGTGACCGATTCGATCGACAACCAGCCATGCAGGCCAGCGATCCCACTTGCTGGCGTCGTGGCAGGCGCACTAGGAGTCTCCGAGCTGTTCCAGCATCTGCTCGGCTCAGCCGTTGCCGGTCGTCGCACCGTTGGACTCTCTCTGTGGCGACCGGATCTGGAATGGCGGTCGCCAGAAACCCTCGGGCCAGACCTTCAATTCTTGCCAACCAGCACTTGGTTGCTGGGCTTGGGACACCTCGGTCAGGCGAACGCGTGGAGTCTCGGTTGCCTGCCCTACGAACGATCCGAAGCGCTCGAGGTCTTCCTGGTCGACTTCGACCACATCATCGAGGCGAACTGCTCGACAGGGTTGCTGACCGAGAAAACCGACATCAGTCGGTACAAGTCCCGTGTTGTACAAGCTCAATTGGAGTCGCTCGGCTTCAAGACGCGCCTTGTCGAGCGACGTTTCGACGCAAGACTGATCCCTCAGTGCGGAGAGCCCGAACTCGCTCTCGCCGGTTTCGACAAGCCCGAGCCGCGGCGAGCCCTAGGCGACAAGTTCTCTCGGGTAGTCGATGCCGGCCTTGGCGCTAGCCCGACCGGCTACCTCGACATGCTGATCCACTCGTTCCCATCGCAACTCACGCCGGCGACGGCGTTCGAGGAAGACGAAGAGGCGGATCTTCCGCTTGCCGCCGCCTATGAAGCCGAAATCAGCCAGCGCATTGACCAGGGCGAACCACAGGGCGATGCGCGCTGCGGGGTTGTCGAAATCGCCGGAGCCACCGCGGCAGCCTCGTTCGTCGGCGCCATTGCAGGAGCCCTGAGCGTCGCAGACCTGCTGCGCATCCTCCACGACGGCCAACACTTCGCAACTATCAACCTCGACCTTCGAAGCCCGGACAACGTCCTCGCCGCCCTAGCCGTAGGGGTCGAACAGCCGCCCAATCCCGGCTTCTCGCGAGCCAGTATTCCCGCACCGCAGCTCTCGACCAAGATCGAGCGGCCTCATCGGGCTCGCACGTCGGGGGCATGGTGCGCAGGTGAGCGCCGACCAGTTCCGAAGTACGTCAGAGTCGCACGGCTAGGTTCGCGCGGTGCTTGAAGGCTGGCCTGTCGGGGTTATGCCGGAGGTCGTGCGCCGCCAGACATCGCTCGCTGCGTTGCCGAACCGTGGGGTGCATCTTGTCGGTTGATCGGCTCATCGGCGAAGGATCACTCACGTTGAGGTTGGTCTTGATGGCTGCAGGATTCGGGGAACTCCCGCCATGACGAAGTCCTCATCGAAGCATCTCGGCAATATCGGGGTCAGCGCCGTGAGTCTCAAGTTCGAGCGATATCTCTCGTGGGGTATTGCGGACAACTCCCGGGACGATCGCGGCATTGACCTGATCGCTCTGGCACGTGATCCGCTGCTGGGCGTCCGAGAGATTCCCATCGGGGTTCAAGTCAAGGCAGGCAAATCGAGATTCGGCAGGGCGCAGCAACGAGCCGGCGGCGAAGTCGAAGGATGGTGGTACTCCGAGTCGACCAAGACACACTTCGACTACTGGGTTGGGTATGGCGTACCTGTATTGCTCGTTCTGCACGACGAGCGCTGCGATGTTTCGTACTGGGTCCACGTGGCGCGAGATGCCGTTGTATCGACAGGCAAGGGTGCCAAGATCCTCGTACCACGGCATCAGACCATCAGCGAGCAGAGCAAGAGCCAACTGCTCCACGTAGCCACTGGGCAGAGCGGCTCACTGGCGCTCGAGGGAACTGTCCTGCCAGACGGTCTCGAGGAAGTCCCGGCTCAACGTCGACTGCGGTACGCGCTCGTCGTGCCGAGGTTCGTTGCGCCCCACCCCCACACGACGGCTGAACGCCCGATTGATGCCGTCGAAGCAATCGCACTGCTCGCCCGAGGCGACTTCCGGGGCCTACGTGACTGCGCCGAAACGCATGTTGACGTGCCAGACCCGGAGGCGATGCCCGCGAATGCGTCCTGGGGATGGCAGTTCACCGGCGCAATCTGGGAATGGCTGGCGACAGACTCTCTCGACAGACTGAAAGGCGTTCACGAAGCCGCCACTGACTGCCACAGCGCGACTGCGAGCGGCGTTTTGCTGGCCTGCGCCTTGGCACGGCGAGAACGGCAGAGCGACGCCATCGCTGTGCTCCAGGTTCTGTCTGAGCGTGACGACCTCGACGCCCTCGACCGCGCGTGGGTCCTCGTTCAGCGCGCCCGGTTGCACGCTGACCTCGGCGATTTCGATGCGGCTCAATCCGATGCGGCCAAGGCGCACCAGCTGCTCGTCGACGTTCACGACGACATCAAGATTTCTGCGCCCATGGTCTCGGCGCTTGCCGCGTCGGCTGCGCGGACTCTGCACGTCATTGCATCGACAAGGCGCTTTCGAGACCGTTCCGCGGCTTCCGAATCCGTCGAGGTCTGGGTTGCCGAGCAACAGCGGGCCTACCTTGAACTGTTGCAGGCATCCGATACCACCGTTTCGTGGTGGCGTAGCCAGGACGTTGCAGCAGCACTGGGACGAGAGCAGGGCACCAGCTTCGAGTCATGGGCGAGGGATGACCCCCCGCAGCGCTTCCGCAGTAGTCCAATGCCCGAAACGAAGCTCTTCGCCGCAGAATTCAACGCCGACATCATTGGGGAGCATGGGCACTGGCAAGCGCTCTCGGCCCGTCGAGGAATTCAGTCCCTCATGCGTGCAGCATCCTTCCAGGACACCGAGACCGAACTCGAGGAGGGCCTCAGCGCTCTTCGACGCTGCGGCGACGCAAGCCACCTCAGCAAGGCGATCCACCACCTGCTGAAGACCGGTCCACTCGCCCCACTTGCGGCGGCAGTGAACAAGACCCCCATGTCCGGGTGGACCCACACGACCGCAAGGACCAACTTCGAAGCGCTGGCACTAGCCGGCGATCTCATCGAGCAATCGAATGCTGATGAATTGCTTGAGCAATGTGCTCGCGCAGCTTGCGGCGAATCGACAGAACTCGGCTGCACCCAGGACGATGGATACTTCAGCCTTCCTGCGTACGCGACCGACGCGGCCGCTGGTGTGCTTCCGGCCGCGTCCACCGGCTCGCATGACAGCTTCGCTGGCTACCTGGCCAGGCTGCCGGAAGTTGCACCAGTTCTGTTCCTGCGCGGGCTAGATCGAGCCCTCTTCTTTCTCGACTTCACGCAAGTGGGCACCGAAAACCGACGAGCGCTGCTCTCGCTCGCTGATCGTGACCATGCGGGGCTGAGTGCCTCTGTGTGGGGCTGGTTTGCGAGACGCGGCGACATGGATGCTCTCGCATCGCTCAAGCGAGCTGCTGTACAGGGCGAAATCGACGCCCTAGCCGAAATCGAAGACGTGACGGTGTTTGACGAGACCGAGAGCGCCGCTCTCATCGACGCTCTCCGGCAGCGGGTAGAGCAGATCCACACCGATGCACTCGCCGGTGGGGGCAACAGTGGAAGCAGCGGGTTCTGTCACGCGCTCACTCGCCTGAATCTCAGGATTCCCAGCGCCGCGCGCTGGGAACCGGTAATCGCTCTGCTTGGCGAACCGCGTACCTACATCGAGGACAAGAGAGCCATATGTAACGCCATAACCGCGGATGCACAGCTGCTTCCGGCGGACTTGCGTGACCAACTCGCTGGAGTCGTCGACGTCGCTGCCACTGGGTCGGCATCCTTTTGGCCTGGCGCCGAAGCAGCGGGAATAGAACTCAGGCTCAAGGCCGCTCTGGGGCTCATCGAGGGATGCGAACTCGATGATGCCATTGCTCGACTCGCACTCGGGTCACACCTAGAACGGCAAGATGCCTGTCAGCTACTGCGCTCGTCACCTTGCGCGAATCGCCGCTTACTGCTGAGGGTCTTGACTAGCGACGCCGATTTCACTGTGCGCTACGGCGCCGCCCACACGGCTGCCCACCTCATTGCCTCCGAGGCGGACGACGCCGACATCGACCTGGCATGGGGAATAGCTCAGAACAATGGGCGTCAGCTGCCACTCGCACTCATTCGGGGGTTCGGGGATGCGTCCGGTGTTCTCGCACCTCTCGCCGCTGAAATCGCCGAGTCCTTGGAACAACATGCCTCCGCGGCAATTCGGCACCACGTTGCTCGGCTTCAGCAGAGCCGCCGCGCCGCCGATTAGGTGACGAAAGTCTCTGAGGCCTGTGTCCGCGCAGGTGCGCTTGGCCGTGCGGCAGGCGGCGGCGCCTTTGCATTTGGACCTGGAAGCCCCCGAACCTCGCCCGAGTAGCGGGCTTCCATGTATTTGAGCGCGGCCTTCCGAAGCCGCATGAAGCACCGCTGAGCCCGGCCGATCTCTGCGTATCACTTCACCGGGCGCCTCCTTTGCGAACTATCTCAGCATCGCAGACGACAGGTCCGTCGCTGTCGGACCGTTCGGTGCTGCGCTTGCGTTGAAAATACTTGGAATCGCCCGTGCAGCCGTCCAATAAAGTCGGCCGGATGGCGAAGGCGACCGTGCGACTCGATGACGAGGACTGTCGGCTTCTCGATCGCCTGCCACCCGAGTTCGGCGGCAAGGCTGCGACCGTTCGCGAGGCGCTGCGACGGTTGGCGGCCGATCAGGATCGTAAGGAGGCACTCAGCGCCTTTCTCGCGGAGTGGGCCCTAGAAAGCGGACCACCCGATGAGGACGCAGTTGCCGCCATGGCCGAGCGCTACGGCTTGTGATCCTGGACGCCGGATTCTTGATCTCGGTGGACCGGGGGGAGGATTCGGCACCGCCGTAGGCGACCCACCCGCATCACGCGCGCACAACTTCACGCGAACCGACAGCTTGCGCAATGCCAGCTCGCCCCCGTCTTGTATGACGGCCAAAGGGAGAAACACAAGCCAAGCGCCTCGTAAAACGCAAGGACCCGCCGAAGCGGGCCCTGCACCCAACCACCGAAGCGGCTGGGGGGATCTGACGGCAGGCTATGTCACACGTGTGACAAGTTCCACGGTCGCGGCGGGAACGGCCTAGCCGCCGGGGACCTCGACGGGTCAGACGACACCGGTTGCCTCGAATTCACGAAACTCCGTCTCAAGCTGTAGCGATTCGTGTTGATCGTCACCCGACGGCTGGCCGAGGATCTGCACGAGGTCGGGTAATGCGAGGCCGGCGAACGCAGCCGCGGTCGGCGGTGACATGACTCCGGTCACGACCGCTTGACGCAGCATCCGCAAGAACGACCTGGGGAAGCGCTGAATCCTTCTCGCCTTGGCGTTCCGCACATCCTCTTCGGGATGGATCGCATACCCGAGAGCTCGCGCGAGCGACGTAGGACGGTTCGACGTCGCGACCCTCCAGGAGATCAAGGAGAATTCGCTTCCTTGGACGGACGGGCGTCCAATACAGTCGATGGCATGGCGAAGGCGACCGTGCGGCTCACCGATGAAGACCGCCAACTCCTCGAACGGCTCGCTCCGGAATTCGGTGGCAAGACGGCGACCGTGCGCGAGGCGCTGCAGCGACTTGCGGCCGATCACGACCGCAAGGTGGCCTTCGACGCCTTCCTGAAAGCGTGGGACGAGGAAGACGGCCCCCTCAGCAACGAGGAGATCTCCGCCGTGGCCCAGCGCTGTGGCTTGTGATTCTCGACGTCGGCTTCCTCATCTCGGTAGATCGTGGAGATCACGAGACGCGCGCTGTCTTCCACAGCGAGAACGCTCCGCGCTCCTTGCACACGAGCCACCCTGTCGTGGCACAGGTCTGGCGAGACGGCGCTACCCAAGCACGATTAGCTGCCTTCCTCAAGCATGTGACGATTCACGCACTCGACGACGGTCCAGCAGTTGGTCGATTGCTGGCTCGATCTCGAACGTCCGATGTCGTGGACGCACATCTCGTCGTGCTGGCCGTGCGCCTCAAGGAAGATGTACTGACGGGGGACGCCGACGATCTCGCAGCCATCAGCAGCACACTAGGAGCCACCGGCCCACTCATTCACCCTTGGCCCCGCTAGAGCAACACACTGGCGGATCGTGAAGCCCACGGCCTGATTGCCGAGAGGCTGACCGAAGGGGCTGCGCGATGTCGGCCGTGGCGAACCCGGTGAACACTTCCGCCGCGGGCGGCAACGGTCCACGAGGCGCTGCAGCGCCTCGCAGCCGATCAGGATCGCAAGGAATCGCTCGGCGCATTCCTCGAGGCATGGGAAGCCGAGGACGGGCCGATCACCGAGGAAGAGGTCTCTGCGATGGCCGAGCGCTACGGCCTGTGATCCTCGATGCCGGTGTCCTGATCTCGGTTGAACGCGGCGAGCGCGGCCCCCTTGCCCGCCGTCAGGCTCGCCGCGGAGTGACAACTCTCATGTCGGCAGCAGCCGAGCGTCGGCGGGGGCGTAGATGTGCACCTCTGCCTCTAGGCCTTGGAGCTTGTCCTCGATCAGCGGTCGCACGTCGGCCCAGTCCAGCCCTCCGTTGCCGCAGCCGAGCGGTGGCAGGGCAATCGAGGTGACCTTGAGTCCGACGGTGACGGCCCGCAGATCGTCAAGGCCCGCTTTCAGATCGCTGATGCGCGAACGAGAGCGCCAGTGGCTCTTCGTTGGAAAGTTGACGATCCAGCAGGGCCGGGTGAGCTGGCCGTTGTCGAACACGAACATCTTCCCGAGGACGACTTCCTTGCGCCTGCAAGCCTGCTCGTAGGACTTGAAGTAGGCTGGGAACGCCTTCTTGAACTGCAGCGCAAGGCCCTTGCCCATCACACCGACCGTGTTGACGGTGTTGACGAGCGCACCATGCTGAGAATTCGCTTGACACGACAAATCATGTGGCTACGGTCGTGACATGAGCGAACTCGGGCCGCTGCTGGAGCGAGCGTGCGAGCTGAACAAGCTGTTCGCCGAGCGCGGGGACAATGCGGTCATCCGCTACCTGAGGCTGCTCCCTGCTCATCCAGTGACCGACGAGCGCCTCCTCGACGTCGTCATCGAAATGCCCCCATATCGCCCCGCACTCGTGTGGTCCCAGGACATCCTCGAGCCGCTGTACACAGCCGTCGAATACTCACTCGGCGAATTAATGCCGGTCAGCTGCCAATTCAGAACGGCCGAAGACCTGAAGGATCCGATCCAGCGCGAAGGGGAACCGGTGCCAGAGCCGCCCGAAATGGCGAGCAGTACGTCCCGACAATGATCGATCCGACGGAACTTGTCGCAGTCGCCAGGAACATGCTCGAGCCGCCTGGTGGCAATCCTTCCGAGGCGGCCGTTCGTCGATCGATGTCCACCTCGTACTACGCGCTCTTCTGGGCGCTCAACGCTGAGGTTGCAGCTCCGTTTCAGTCACGAGTTCACGCCGCCGCCCACCGACTCGCGGAACACGGTGTCGCTGCCGACGCGTGCCGGCGTCTCGCTCGGCGCCACTCAACAGTGCCGTGGCTGACGGGTTCGGTGCCGTGCGATTCTCAGCTGCGAAGCTTCGCTCTCGCATTCATCCAACTACAGCAGGATCGGCTTCGAGCGGACTACGACACAAGCCGCGTACTCGTCGAAAGCGCAGCTCAAGCCAACCTGGACCGCGCCGAAAGCGCCCTTGATGCGTTGCGGGATGCTCGGCGCCGCGTGCCCGAACAGGTCCAAGCACTGTGCGTCGCAAGCATCGCTCGATCTCCGAGCCGTGTCATTCACAGCTAATCGAGTCGTACCGACGACAGTTGTAGCCGTGGGTCCAGTGCCCGCGATGGCTCCCCGGCCAGCGACGAGCCCATATGCGTCCAATACAGTCGATGGCATGGCGAAGGCGACCGTGCGGCTCGACACCGAAGACCGTCAACTCCTCGAACGGCTCGCTCCGGAATTCGGCGGAAAGACAGCGACGGTGCACGAGGCGCTGCAGCGCCTCGCAGCCGATCAGGATCGCAAGGAAGCGCTCAGCGCATTTCTCGCGGAGTGGGCAGCCGAGGACGGGCCGGCCACCGAGGAAGAGGTCTCTGCGATGGCCAAGCGCTACGGCCTCTGATCCTCGATGCCGGTGTCCTGATCTCGGTTGATCGCGGCGAGCGCCGCCCCCGTGCCCGGCGTCAGGCTCGCCGCGGAGTGACATCTCTCATGTCGGCAGCGCCCGGAGCGCCCGGAGCGCCCACGGGGGCGTAGATGTGCACCTCTGTCTCTAGGCCTTGGAGCTTGTCCTCAATCAGCGGTCGCACGTCGGCCCAGTTCAGCCCACCGTTTCCGCAGCCGAGCGGTGGCAGGGCAATCGAGGCGACCTTGAGCTCGACGATGATGGTCCGCAGGTCGTCGAGGCCCGCTTCCAGATCGCTGATGCGCGAACGCGAGCGCCAGTGGCCCTTCGTCGGAAAGTTGACGATCCAGCAGGGCCGGGTGAGCTGGCCGTTGTCGAACACGAACATCTTCCCGAGAACGACTTCCTTGCGCTTGCAAGCCCGCTCATAGGCCTTGAAGTTGGCCGGAAACGCCTTCTTGAACTGCAGCGCAATGCCCTTGCCCCTCACGCCGACCGTGTTGACGGTGTTTACGAGCGCATCTACGTCGGCATCAAGCAGACTGCCGCTTGCTTCGATGAAGTGCGTCATCTGAAGTACCACCCGCGCCAGACAGCCAACGCCGCTTTGGCCCCGACGGTAATCAGCGCTGGGACGTCGCTACCCGCTGCTCTCTTCCGCCCGTCGGGGCGGAGGTGGTGCTTTGGCGTTCGGCGCCGGCAGTCCACGAACCTCTCCGCAGGACAGCACGCGGGCATGACCGGCCCTGCGTCGAAGCAGCGTTCGCCATGCGCCGCCCGGACGCGAGGGACGTGAGGCAGTGGTTCGCGCCGACATGAACACCAGTTCTACAAGGTCGCCTCCAAGCACCGAGCGCATCACGCTGAGAATTCGCTTGACACAACAATTCAGGTGGCTACGGTCGTCACACGAGCGAACTCGGACCGCTATTGGAGCGAGCGTGCGAGCTGAACAAGCTGTTCGCCGAGCGCGGGGACGATGCGGTCATCCGCTATCTGAGGCTGCTTCCCGCTCACCCGGCGACCGACGAGCGCCTCCTCGACGTCGTCATCGAAATGCCCCCATATCGCCCCGCTCTTGTGTGGCCCCAGGACATCCTCGAACCGCTGTACACAGCCGTCGAATACTCACTCGGCGAGTTGATGCCGGTCAGCTGCCGATTCATGACCGCCGAAGACCTCAAGGATCCGATCCAGCGCGAAGGAGAGCCGGTGCCAGCGCCCGCCGAGATGGCGAGCAGCTCGGCCCCACGATGATCGACCCGGCGGAACACGGTGTCGCTGCCGATGCGTGCCGGCGTCTCGCTCGCCCCCACTCAACAGTGCCGTGGCTGACGGGTTCGGTGCCGTGCGGCCGTCCCAATTGGCGCGAATTCGCATGCTCGGCCGCCACAGTGGCGCTACTTTGCTGCCGTGGCGAGCATCCAAGTGAAGCGCGTGCCGAGCGATGTCCACCAGACGCTGCGGCAGCGAGCCGTGGGAGCTGGTCAGTCGCTGCAGGAGTACTTGCTGCATCTGCTGTGCGAGCAGGCGCGCACACCGACGCTCGCCGAGGTGCTCGAGCGGGCCGGCGGTCGGGCCGGCGGCAGCATCGGACGAGCTGAGGCGGTCGCGGCTGTCCGGGCCGATCGCGACTCGCGATGATCGTGGCCGATGCCAAGCTCGCCGGCGCTCCCGGCATCGGCTGCAGCATCGAACTGATCTAGGGCCTTCGACACAACTCGGCACCGCAGCACGACGCAGAGCCCGCGGGTGGAAGCCCTCGTGGCCAACAAGACCTCGCCTCCGCTCAACGTCGAGGTCAGTGTCCAACAGCTCGACAGCGTCGACGTCGTGGTCGTCCGCGTACCCAAGGCGTCCGACGCTCGCAGCGGCGCTGCTGTTGAGAAGCGCCGACGTCTCGGCGACGTTTGCGCCCACAGACGCTGTCGTGTTTCAGGCAGTCGACGAGCACGATGCCGTACAAGCCAACGAGAGCCTGCCTGTCCTGCTGATTCGATTCGACTCAACGACATCAAATGGCGCTGGCCTACGTTGCCGAACACGGTTCGATCGGACGGGCCGAAGCAGCAGATCTCTGCCGGCTCGCGCCAGATCAAGCATCACGCCTGCTGCGCAAGATGGCCGAGGCACAAGCGCTGCAGATGACCGGGGGCACGCCGAACCGCCCGATACCACCCGCCCCGGGCGGTCAACGTGTCGGGACTCGAGCGAGTAGGTCCGGCGACATAACCCGAATCGCCGCCTATTGGGACGCTCGCGACACTGCCGGGAACCTACCCGCGCGGCTCCTCAGCGGTGCAGCTTCACGCACCCCGATGCGGCGATTGGAGGAGACCAACTCGTCCGGTAACGAGCCGCTGCGCCCGGCTGCGCTCGTCGGGGCGCGTGGTTGACACGAACGTTTGTCACACCCCTGTTCTACGGTGGAAGCCATGGTCCAGAGTTCGTTGGCGCACCCCAAGCCCCCTGGTGGCGACCCGCTTGTGCGGGCCCGGCCGACTGACGGCAGGTGCTTGTTGGAGCTCCGGGCGCGGCTGGCGCATCACTGCGACGGCGGCGAAGTACGTGAAGGGCTGGATGCTGTGGTGGGGCCCTTGCTCGGCGGCCCGCTGGTTGACGGCGACGCTGCGCGCTCTGTGGGCGATGCGGACCTGGTGTGGTGCGCGCAAGCAGTTCAGCGGGCGATCAACGCGCTCGAAGGTACCCGCAGTGCGCTGGCCGCTGAGGCGGCTCGACGACGACTGCATGCGCGCCGCGGCGAGGCATCTGTGGCTGAGACGCTGGCTGGCGCGACGGGGTTGAGCGGCACGGCGGCACGCCGGGTCGAGCGCGACGCAGTGTCGCTGAGCGAACAGCCCCAGGTTGCCGAGGCCTTGGGCCGCGGCGATATCAACGCTGACCAGGCCGCCGTGGTCGCTGGCGCCGAGGTGCCCGATGAGGTGCGCAGCGCCTTGTGCGCGGACGCCCCGTCCCAGAACACAGACCAGACACGACGAGCCGTGCGCGCCGCGGAGTCCGCATGGCGCCGCGAGTCCGACGCCCAGCGGCGGGCTCGTCAGCGAACCGCCCGTTCAGCATCGATGTGGGTGGATCAGCGCAATGGCATGTGGCAACTGCGTGCCTCGCTCGACCCGCTCACCGGGGATGCGATCAATCGCCTCCTCGAGCGCACGATCCAGCAGCAGTGGCGCAGCGACAAAGATCTGCCCGAGTCACAGCGACGCAGCGTCGCCCAGCGAGCCGCCGACGCGCTCGCCAGCCTGCTCGCCGCCCAAGGCCGCCAGCCAGCCGGAGCCCCAACCGGCGAAGGAGCGACCGGCAACGGACCGAACGGCAACGGGTTGACCGGCAACGGGTTGAACGGCGAGGACTTGGTCGTGCCGCCCCCGACGCAGATGATCGTGCTTACCACGCTCGACAACCTGCGAAACGGTGACGCGAATACGTCATCGGTGTCCCCGTCGCCGCTGCTCGCCGCGCCTGGAGCCGCTGGGGTCACCGAGACTGGCACCGAGCTCAGCGCCGGCGAACTGCGCAAGCTTGCTTGCGACACGCTTGTTGTGCCGGTGGTCATGGGCGGCCCCAGCGAAGTGCTCGACGTGGGACGCGCGACGCGCACCATCCCACCAGCGATTCGTCGTGCATTGATCGCACGCGACCAAGGCTGCGTGTGGCCCGGCTGCGACCGAGCCCCCATTCACTGCGACGGGCATCACATCCAGCACTGGTTCGACGATGGACCGACCTGTGTGGCCAACCTGGCCCTGCTGTGCCACAGCCACCATCACCGTCTCCACGAGTACAACCAAGCGCTGCACCCCCCAAGGGGACCAACCGAACCCGGAACTGGCTGGACAGTCACACCAGCACCGCCCCCCACACCCTCCCGGCACAGCACACGACAGAACTGCTGAACCTGAGGTGCCGAGCCGATGGCTGTCAGACTCGGTGGCGTGTCCGAGGGATTCGAGCCGCCACGGCGTGAGCGATATCTCGACGAAGACGCTGCTACACCGATGCGGCGTGCCGCCGCTCGACTTGTGGACGGCGCGATCTTGGCCCTGTCCTACTTGTACTGGTACATCGTGTTCGCGTACGCCGCCTGGTGGCTGATCGTCTTGGCGCGAGGGCAGACACCGGGCAAGCAGATCCTCGGGCTGGTGGCCGTCAAGTCCGACGGGACTCGCTTCGGCTGGGGCCGGATGTTCGTACGCGAGGTGTTCAAGGAGATCTACTGGTTCGTCACTTTCGGGCTCGGTGTCATCGTGGACATCATCTTGCTGCTGCTGAGCGATCAACCACGCACCGTCACGGACCGGGTCACGGGCAGCACCATCGTCCACGTCTCGGAGCTGAACACCTAGCCGGCCCAACTACCGACTTCAGCTTACGGCCGTCGCGCACCCTGTCTGGAAGAATCCTGCCCGTGTCGATGGAACCGGAGCCGCCACCAAGCGACGTCTCCCCCGACGACTTCGCCGCCATCCTGCTGCGCAAGGACCGGCGGTCCATCACCGACCTCGTTACCGGCAGCTTCCTCGTCTACGTCCCCAGCAGCTGACGTTCGCCCGACCGGTCGGTGCGCGCCAGCAGCTCGGGCACCAAGCCGACAGATCACCAACAAGGCACACGGCCCGTGACACCCCGAGTCAGACCCGGGCCCGAACCACTGGCCCAGACATCATGGCTGTGACACCCCCTTCCTACGGTGCGCCTCATGACAACCACAACACTCAAGCTCATTCCGAAGTACGGCTCAGCGGAGCGTCCAGCTCGATTGGTCCGAACCGCCGAGAAGGCCATGCACGACTCCCTCGACCAAGGCGAGTGCATTGAATGGCCTGCACTGGTCATTCGAGCTTGTGACGAAATGCTCGCCCGCGGCACTCGGTCTCGCGACCCAGCTCAGCTGCGGGGCCGGCAATCGCGCCCAGTGAAGCGCACGCCGAAGTCATCAGCCGTAAACCAGGGCATCAATATGGCCGCCGAATTGCTGGGCAACTTGGTCGACAGCTGTTCCTTGTGCGGCGCGCTCAGCGAGTTCTGCCGGGCGGCGTATCCCGGATGCTGGGACGAGGCGTTGCACGACTACGCCTCGGATCCCTTCGCACCAGGGAAGCCCGACCCTGCGCTGTTCGACCACAGCGTGTCCCTGGACACTGCTCGCGGTGCCGGCCCACCATGGCCTCAGGGCATCCACGAAGCCACCGCCGCTGTGGAGGACACCGCGCATCTCGTGGGTTCCTACAGCTCGCACGGATTGGGCTTGGCGCACGTCGCGCCAGGTCCGATCGTGTGGCCACCTCCCTCAGCTCCCCAGTCAGTGACGGTCGCCCGCCAGACGCTGAGTGACGCCGTGGCTGGGACGACAGCGGGTCAGGATGAGCACATCGCCATGCTGCACGCCTATTTGGCCGCCCGGGACAATCCCGAATTGCCGGACCCCAGCATTGCCTTGCGAGACCAGGTCTCGGCCTCGGTAAGTGAGTGGGGCGAAGAGGTCTTTCCGGCCGGAATTCGCCTGGCCATGGCCATCTACGCCCATGCGTTGGAGTGGGTCAATGCCGATCCGGAACGATGGAACCCCGATTACTTCACTTACGCCTACGCCGAGGCGTTGCTGTCGGTACATCATCTCCGTCAAGCCACCGATGTGTACGACATGACCGACGCAGCGTGCCGCAGCTACGCCTGGTGGTGGTGCCATGACCGCAAGCTCGACTTGGACGGACTGCGTGAATTGGCGGCCTCTTGGTAGGGGGCCGGGCGCTTGCATCTAGTGCACCCATGTAGAGAACACCTGAATCGAAATCACCCGTAGCGAAACCATCTACCTTGCGAGCATGACGAGCGTCGAGGTCGCGGTAGTCGGAAGGGGTCTGATCGGCAGCGCTGCCGCGAGACATCTCGCAGAGGCCGGGCACTCCGTAGCGCTGATCGGGCCCGGAGAACCGAAGGACTACGCAACGTCGTCGGGTCCGTTCTCGAGCCACTACGACGAAGGCCGCATCACACGGATGATTGATCCTGATCCCACCTGGTCCCAGCTTGCGATCCGATCGATCGCCAGGTACGCGGACATCGAGGAACGCTCGGGTGTGCCGTTTCACACCGGTGCCGGACTCGTCTACGCCTCGGCTGAGCCGCGAGCGGATCTCACTCTCGCGCTGGAACTCGACGTCGACGCACGCGAGGTCACCGCGACCGAGGTCGCTGAACGCTTCGGTATCGCCATGTCGAGCGCGGAGACGATTATTCTCGAATCCGCACCAGCCGGCCATGTCAACCCACGGCGCATGATCGTCGCGCAGAATCGCCTGGCGAGCGCAGCGGGCGGATCAATCGTGGACGCGCCCGTCACAGCGGCCGAGCCGACACGCAACGGCGTGCAGTTGACCATCGGGAACGACACGTTGGCCGCGGACAACGTGCTGTTGTGCACTGGAGCGTGGGCAGCTGAACTCGTCGCGGTCGACTTGCCGCTCGAACGCACACTCCGAACGATTCTGCTCGCCGATCTCGACGACGGCCCACCGCTTCCGAGCCTGATCCGTAGGACAGATGCGGACTCTCGCCGCGACGTCTACTGGGTTCCGCCGGTTCGGTTTCCGGATGGACGAACCATGTTGAAGATCGGCGGCTACGACCGCTCGGTCGGGTACGCCACAGACCCCGCCGATGTAGTGGACTGGTTTCGCAGCGGCGGGAACCCCACCGAGGCCGATGGACTCGAGGACCGGTTGAGGGAACTTCTCCCCGGCCGCACGATCCGTTCCCGAGATCTGAAGCCGTGTGTGGTCACGGACACCCCACACGGTCTCCCCTGGATTGACTGGGTCGATGATCGCGTCGCGGTCGCGATCGGCGGATGCGGTTCGGCGGCAAAGTCAGCCGACGAGATCGGGCGACTGGCTGGGACGCTGTTCACCGAGGAAGGTTGGACCGACCCGGTACTCAAGCTCGCGTCATTCACACCGTCGCACACTGGTTGACGCGAACGCCTAGGCACGAAAGCTCAACTCAGGTGTGAGGCTCGATCAGCTCGGGTCGCACCGTCGGAAAACGATGCTGCGTTGACCGGGCGCTGTCTTTACGGTCGTCGGCGTGAGTGAGACGCGGGCGGACTCGACCGATCCAACTCGTATTCCGATCGATCGCTCCGCAATGGCAAGGTCTGCAGTGTTGCTACAGACGTCGCATATATGCGACACTGCGTCCATGGAGGAAGTGGCTTCGCGTGAACTCCGCAACCAGACGCGTGCGTTGCTGGATCGAGTGGCCGCCGGCGAGTCGATCTGCATCACCGTGCATGGTCGCCCCGTGGCCGAGCTTCGGCCCGTCGAGATGCGGCCGCAATGGATGAGCCGTGAACGCTTCATCCGTGAAGTGCTGGCACACCAGGCCGATCCTGGCTTGGCCAATGACCTGGCAGATCTCTCCGTCGAGACGACCGACGACTTGCCATGGCCCTGAGTCGCGGCCTCGCGGACACATCGCTCTTCATTGCACGCGAGACGGGTCGCCCAGTCCAGACAGAAGCGATCCCGGACCAATTGAGCGTGTCGATCGTCACCGTCGGCGAACTTCGAGTCGGTGTGCTCAGGGCCGCAGACACCATCGTGCGTGACCGTCGTCTGTCGACGCTGGCCAACGCACTCGCGCTTCAACCGCTGCCGATCGACGGGGATGTGGCCGCCGCATGGGCACTCCTGCGTGTCACACTCCGAGAGCGAGGCATGGCAATGCCGATCAACGATTCGTGGATTGCCGCCACAGCGCTTGCGCACGGAGTCCCTGTCGTGACCCAGGATCACGACTTCCCGACGATCGACGACTTGAGCGTTATCCAAGTCTGAGCTCGACAGCCAACACGGCCAAGCTCCACAGCATCGCGGGTTCCTCGCAAGCGCAGAACTCAGTCGCTCGGCTCCATCAACTCGATGCGGTTGCCGAAGGGGTCGTCGACGTAGACCCGGTCGTAACCCTCGAGCGGGTCGTCGTCACGGACGGTGACGCGGGCGGCTCGGAGCTGTTCGACAAGTGCGGGGAGACCATCCACCAGCAGGGCCGGGTGGGCCTTGCGCGCCGGGCGGAACGGGCCGTCGCCGGGCTGCTCGACGCCGAGGTGGATCTTGACGGCGTCACTTTCGAACCAGCAACCGCCGCGGGCTTCAAGGTGCGGCGGCTTGGGCACGCGTGGCAGGCCGAGCAGGCCCTCGTAGAACTCCTGTGCTGCGTCCTCTCCGCCGGGCGGCATCGCCAGCTGGACGTGATCGATGGCGACGATCGTCATCGGGTGGCTCCGCTCACATCGGCAGGTCGGCAAGTGACGCGCCGCGAATGCGACATGCTGCAAGCCTGCCGTGTGGGAACGCTGAGGAGGCGCCGTGAGCAGTGTGGTGGTGACGGGGGCGAGCTCGGGGATCGGTTGGGCGATCGCCCGACGGTTCGTGGCAGACGGCTGGTCGGTGCTGACGGGGAGCCGGAGCGCGCCCGATCTCGACGACGCTGGGTGGCTGCGCACCGATGTCGCGGACCCTGCGGGGGCCGACGCGCTCGTCGCCGCGGCCGTCGAGCAATTCGGACAGCTGGACGTGGTGGTCAACAACGCCGGTGTGCAGGTGGAGAAGACCGTCGCTGACACCACCGACGAGGAGTATGACCATGTCATGGACGTCAACGTGCGGGGCGTGTTCAACATGTGCCGTGCCGCCGTGCGCCAGATGGCGGGCCAGCCCGATGGCGGTGGCGTGATCATCAACATCGGCTCGGTGGCCGCAACCCATGCCGACGCCGGAATGGCCGTCTACAACGCTTCGAAGGGTGCCGTCGAAGCCCTCACCCGTGCCATTGCCGTCGACCACGGGCACCAAGGCATCCGCTGCGTTGCAGTCAGCCCCGGCTGGATCGCCACGGCGTTGGCCGACGCTGTGTTCGATCTTGAAGCGGACCCTGCGGCTGCACGCCAGGCCGCCGTCGAGCGGCATCCCGTCGGACGGCTCGGCACCCCCGACGATGTCGCCGAAGTCGTTTCCTGGCTCGCCTCGCCAGCGGCCCGCTTCATCTCAGGCAGCGTGTTTACTGTGGACGGTGGCCTCACAGCACAGAGCCCCATCGGCTGACGTCCGGGCGGCTGAGACGCGTGGTCACGTTGCGCCGAGTGCAATGCCAGGCCGGGTGCTCAGACGGGACCAAGGGGTGACATGTCGAGCGGCGCGGTGATGCCCGCCCGCCAGCCCTGCCCCATTGCCGCGGTCGAGGCGCTGATCGTCTCGGTGCCCGCGGTGGGCAACGCCTTCGCCGAAGGCTCCGAGGAGACCCTGCTGGTCAAGGTCATCGACGAAGACGGACGTGTCGGAATCGGCGAATCGGTCTGCACGCCAGCGGTCGTCAAAGCGATGATCGACCAGCGCACCATCCACTTCTGGAGCCAGGGCATCAAAGACGTGGTGGTGGGCGCCGACCCGATCGAAGCGGCCGCGATCTATGACCGGGCGTACCACGGCAGCTTCTACCACGGGCGCCGCGGCACCTACATCCAGGCCTACTCAGCGGTGGACATCGCGCTCTACGACCTGGCCGGCCGCCAGCTCGGACTGCCGGTGTACAAGCTGCTCGGCGGGGCCCGGACCGAGCGCATCCGGCCGTATGCCACGTGCTATCCGGGCGACATCTACGACGGGCCGGTGAACGCAGTGCTCGACGAGATCACCCGCCAGGCCGCCATTGCCGCCGACCAGGGCCTCACCGCGGTGAAGGTGCCGGTGCTGTTCGGCAATGACGTGAACGACCGGGGCATCGTCGAGTTCGTCCGAACCTGCCGCACCTCGCTTGGCGACGACCTGACGATCGCACTCGATTTCGGGTACCGCTGGCGGGACTGGCATGACGCCGCCTGGACGCTGCGGCGCATTGAGGACTTCGACATCGTCTTCGCGGAGGCACCGCTGCGCCACGACGACCTGGCCGGTCACGCCCGTCTGGCAGCGGTGTCGCCCGTGCGGGTCGGCGGCGCCGAGTTCGCAGCGGGCCGCTGGGAAGTGCGCGAGTGGCTGACCACCGGAGGCGTGTCACTGGTGCAGCCCGGGGTCAGCCGCGCCGGCGGGTTCACCGAGCTCATGCGCATCGCCGAGCTGTGCGAGTTGCACGGCGCGCAGCTCATCCCCCACAGCTTCGCAACCGGCATCACCGACGTCGCCAACTTCCACCTCCAAGCAGCGGCGCTGACTATCCCGATGGTCGAGTTCCGGTCATCGCGGCTTGGCGCATCCCGGCTGCGCACCGAGCTGGTGCACCCGCCCGAGCCCGAGATCGTCGACGGGTACGCGGCGCTGCCGACGGGACCCGGCCTCGGCGTTGAGTTGAACGACGAGCTGGTCGCGGCTCACACGCTGGACGTTGCCAGCGGCGGGAGCGACTGAGCGGTGAACGAACCGTCGACAGCAGCGTCGACGGCAGGCGCAGTGACGCGACTGACAACAACATCTGACGCCTCCGCCCAGCCGGAAGCCGCAACGGCGACCGCAGGTGTGCCGTCATTGCCAGCTGAATCCGAGGCATCGAGCCCCCATGGCGCCGTTGGCGGCATCACTACTCACAACCCGCACCTCGGCAACCGGCTCGGCATCGCCGACGCAGCCGCTGTGGCCAACGCTGCCATCGACGGGCGCCAAGTACATGTCAACTTCGCCGACGGGCAATGTCGGACCTTTGCAAGCCAGTGGTTGCGGCACTGCTGCTGGTGCGCCGAGTGCGGCAATCCCTCCGACGGCATCCGCTTCACGACCGTGGCGAGCTTCCCTGCCGACATCACGCCGACCCTGGCCGAAGCCGACGAGGGCGACCTCGTGCTCACGTGGCCCGACGGCCACCGCTCGACGTACGGCAGCGACTGGCTCGCCGCCAATGCCTACGACGACGAGGCCCGCCAGCGGCGTGCCGCGTGGCAGCCGACGACGTGGCGCGCCCAACTGGCGGACTGCTTCCCCACCGTCGAATGGGCCGACGCCGGCGACGGTGCCGACGGCCAGCTAGGCGCCTACCGGCTGCTGTGCGACTACGGCATCGTGCGCATCGCGAACCTCGGCACCGAGCCCGAGCAAACCGAGCGGCTCGCCAACCTCGTCGGCCCCATCCACGAGACGACGGTTTATGGCCGCATCTATGACGTTCGTGCCGAACCGGTGGCAAAGCTGGGCGCCAAGACCGGCATGGCCCAGGCACCCCACATCGACGATGCCTTCTACTACTCCCCGCCCGGCATCGACATCTTCCACTGCTTGTCCAACACCGACGTCGGCGGCATGAGCACCTACGTGGACGGTTTCGCCATCGCCGAATCGCTACGACTCGAGGAACCCGCCGCATTCGAAGCGCTCACCACCCTGCCGGTGACACACGTGCGGCGTCACCCCGGCGAGATCAACATGCGCAGCCGCAGCCCGCTCATCCGACTCGACGAATTCGGCCATCCGAGCGGTGTTCGCTACTTCGACCGGGCGCTCGGCCCGCCCGACGTGTCGCCAGACGACATCGACCGGCTCTACGACGCCATCCGTGCCTTCAGCAACCGGATGCACAGCTCCGAGTTCACGGCCACGATCCGGGTCGAAGCCGGCCAGGGCGTGCTCATCGACAACCACCGGGTCATGCACGGCCGCACTGCGTTTGATCCCGCCAGCGGCCGCCACATCCGCCTGTGCCACGTGCCCCGCGACGAGTTCCACGGCCGCCTGCGCGAGCTCAGCCTGCGGCTCGACCCATGGTCCCACGACCAGTACCTGCCGCAGGGCTCGTGACCGTGTCCCGGCCAGCGCGCATCGACCATCAACACAGCGCTCATCGGCACATCTCTCGCCTGCGACCCCCGCATCCACAGATCCCGTACTCCAAGAACAACACAGAGGCCGCCCCATGATCAGTGCCGATCTCACCGGCAGGCGGACCATCGTCTCGGGCGGTGGCAGCGGCATCGGCCTCGGCGTGACCCGCACGTTCGCTGCCAACGGCAGCACCGTCGCCATCGCCGATCTGCCCGGCGACCGCCTCGCCGACACGGTGCGGACGCTGCAAGCCGACGGTCTCAGCGTGTTCGAAGCCCCGTGCGACCTGCGCGACAACGACTCGGTGGTCGCCATGGTGGAAGCTGCGGCTGAGCGGATGGGCGGCATCGACTACCTGCTCAACATCGCCGGGCACCCCGTCACGCTCAAACCCATTCCCGCCAGCGACCTCGAATCTCAAACAGAGGAACTGTGGGCCGAGGCATTGTCGATCAACTTGCTGTCGGCGTTCCGCACTGCCAAGGCAGCGGCGCCGTACCTGAAGGCATCCCGCGGCGCCATCGTGAACACGGCGTCCATGTCGGGCTGGCGCGGCGGCGGTTCCAGCTCGCCCTACAGCGTCGCCAAGGGCGGGCTCATCACGCTCACCAAGGAGCTGGCACGCGGCCTCGCCCCCGAGGTGCGGGTGAACGCCATCTCTCCCAGCTACGTGCACCCGGACTCCACCAACTTCCCGATCCGCTGGGAGACGGTCTTCGAGGACTCCGAGTCGCTGCCCCTGGGCCGCCCCGGCACCGCAGCGGAATACGCCGACACGTGCCTGTTCCTGTGCGCCGGCGCCAGCTACATCACCGGCCAGACCATCCACGTCGACGGCGGCTGGAGCGCCTAGCTCTATGACCGGCGGCAGCCGCACCAACCCACAGCATCGAGCATCGGCACCAGACACCGGCAGCAAAGCCCGGCAACCATCAACAGAAACGCAGCCCCGTGAGCAAACCCGCCAAGTGGTCCGATCCGACCAAGAAGCTGTTCCCCCATCAGGTGGGATTCACCGCGCCGCCAATGGATTTCGACGCCGCGCCCAGCGATTTCCTGCGCATGTGCCCGGAGACGGTCGGCGTACACGGGCGACTGCTGCACGCTCCCGACTACGCCCATCGTCTGAGCGACCGAGCCGACCTCTTCCACCTGCTCGAAGAGACGGTGCACTGTCTCAGCAATAGCGGCGCGGACGTCGTCGGCCAGGTCGGCACGAATTGGGTGCATGCCGGCGGCACCGACGCCACCGACATCCGGCGCTTCGTAGCTGAGATGTCCGACAAGTACGAAACGCCGTTCCACATGGCCGGCCTGACGCTGGTGGAAGCCTGCGAGGCGCACGGCTACGAGCGGGTTGCGCTCAATGCCGTTTACTTCTGGCCCGACTGGCGTGACGGCGTCGTGCGCTTCCTGCGCAGTGCCGGCATCGACGTGGTGTGGGCCGGGAATTTCGTCGACCAGGGCTGGTACGCCACCCAGGAAGAAGTGAACGACCACATCTGGATCTTCCCCGGCGATCTCGCACTGAAGTCAACGCAGTACGCGCTCGACCAGGCCCCTGACGTGGACGCAGTGCTGGTGAACGGGATGTCCAACTACCGCGGCGCCGACGGTCTGCCACGCCGACTGGTCAGCCTCGCGGCCGACATCGAAGCGGCGATCGGGGTCCCGATCATCGGGTCGGACATCAGCCTGTACTGGCGCATCTTCGGTTCGTTGGGCGTCGCCCCACTCGGACGCCACGGCTCGCTGCTTTCGTCGCTGCAGGATCCCGAACGCTGATGCACCTGAGCGAACTGCGCGAGCGTCTCGAACCGGAGGACCGCGCACGACAGCTGGCGGCGCGCCTAGTCCTCAGCGCTGCGGAAACCAGCGGCGCAACTGAGCTGGTCCCCATCGAGATGGCGCACATCAGCGCCTGCCACTACTCGGGCCGCGCCTCACTCGACTTCGCCGAGTTCCTGCTTCGCAACAACGCCCGCTTCGCCGTGCCGACGCACACCAATGCCAGCCTCATCGCCTGCGCCACGCCGACGCTGCGGCCCGAGTCGACCGATCCCGAGTCGGTGGCTGGCGCCCGACGGCTCATGGAGATCTACGAGCAGCTCGGCGCAACGCCGATGTGGACGTGCGCGCCGTACCAGCAGCCGGACGGGCGGCCCGGCTTCGGCCAGCATGTGGCGGCGTCGGAATCGAACGCTGTCTCGTTCTTCAACTCGGTCCTCGGCGCCCGCACCAACAAGTACGGCGACTTCCTCGACGTGAGCGCTGCGATCGTCGGCGCGGTGCCGTTCGCGGGTTTGCACACCGATAGCGGCCGACTCGCAACACACCTGTTCCGTCTCCAGCTGCCCGACTCAGCGTCCGACGCTGAGCGCGGAGATGCAGCGCTGGCGCATCTCGTCGGGATCATCGTCGGTCGGCTGACGGGCAACCGTGTCCCGGTGATCGACGGCATGGGTTCGCTTGACGAAGATCAGCTCAAGGCCGTCGCTGCCGCGGCAGCATCCTCGGGCTCTGTGGCGATGTTCCACGTCGTTGGCGTGACGCCCGAAGCACCCACGCTCGAAGCGGCAACCGGTGGTCGCACGCCCGCACGGCAGACCGTCATCGACACCGGAATGCTCGCCGATACCCGCGCCGCGTTGCAGACTCGCTCGTCGGGATCGCTCAGTGCAGTGTGCTTGGGGACGCCGCATTTCTCGACGGGCGAATTCGGCGAGCTGCTGCGATTGTTCGACGGCCGCAGCACCCGAGTGCAGATGCTCGTCACGACGAGCCGAGCCGTCTTCGCAGAAATCGAGGCCCTCGGCTGGGCGCAGCAGCTCGACGATGCAGGCGTGGGTGTTTTCTGCGACACGTGCACGTATTACCCGCCGACACCCACCGGCGTGAGCGGGCTCGTCATGACGAATTCGGCGAAGTGGGCCTATTACGCGCCCGGAACGCTGGGTGTCGAGGTTGCGTTCGGCAGTCTGCGCGCCTGCGTCGAGTCGGCGGTTTGTGGCGAGGTCGTGTTGTGATGATCGACGGCCGCTCGCTGCACGGAGGCTCGGCGAGCGGAGAGGTGGCCAAGCTGAACGACACGATCAGCTTCTGGGGCGGCATCGACATGTCCGGAACGATCATCGATCACGCCCACCCTCAGGCGGGCACCGCGATCGCCGGGAAGATCGTCGCGCTCGCGGGTTCGCGCGGATCGAGCGGCACGCCAGCCGCGCTCTGCGAGATGCTGCGCCGGGGCACGGGCCCCGCAGCCATCCTGGTCACCGAGCCCGACATCAACCTCGTCGTCGGGGCGATGGTCGCGGCCGAGCTGTACGAGGTCGACTGCCCCGTCGTGCTCATCGAGCCGGCTCGGTTCGACAATCTCGTCGCCGGCGAGATCGTGCAGGTCGGGGCCCAATAGGCCCCACGAAACCGACAACGGTTCCGGTGCGCTGGAATGGATGCTTCACTGACAGGCGCCGCGCCTCGCGGCGTCCGGCAGGGGCGACCCATGCATGCATTCCACAGAACACTTCGGCTGACCGGCGCGGCGGTCGGGTTCGCGCTCGTTGCCGGCGCGTGCGGCTACTACGACGATTCGACCGAAGTGTTCGCGCCCGCGTCCCCCGGCGCGGACGCCTCGGTGAGGGGCACCATCACCTACCGGGAGCGGATCGCGCTCACGCCCGATGCCGTCGTGGTGGTGCAGCTGCGTGACACGACCTACGCCGATGCCGCCGCAGTGCTCATCGCAGAGCAGATCATCGCCGGCCCGGGCCAGGTGCCCATCGACTTCGAGGTGCGCTACCCCAGCGACGAGATCAACCGCCGTAACACCTACTCAGTGTCGGCAGTCATCACCGAGTCGGACGGCCGCATGGCGTTCACCAACGACACCGCGCACGACGTGATCACCCGCGGCAACCCGCGCCGCGTCGACATGACGCTGGTGATGGTGGAGCCGCCGCCAGAGCTGGTTCCCGACGGATGGAGCCCGACAGACCCGAACCGCGTCGAGGCACCCGTCCACGTCACCGACGTACACATGATCTGGGAAGGCGCTAGCGGATACCTGCGGGTTGTCTTCGCGACCTCCAGCGAGGAGGGGTGCTACCGCATCGGCGGGGAAGAGGCCACCCGCGACGGCTCCCGCTACGAAGTCATGGTGACGGCATGGGTGCCCGCGCCGACTGGCTGGGAGCAGGACTGCTCAAACCGCGACCTCGAACTCGACGCCATTGTTCACCTCGGCGACGCGTTCATCCCGGGTGAGACCTTCGACGTCGTCGTCAACGGCGAGCACACCTTCACGATCACCGCACCGTAAGGCGCGGGACAGCGCAGCGACGCGGTCCCTGCGTGACGGAACTTGCGGGTCAGCCGCCCGCGGCGGCCGCGGCCGCGGCCTGTTGCGGTCCCCGTGTCACACGCCTCACGCGGGTGAACGTCAGGAAGGTGGCCACAACTAGCGCCACTCCGAACAACGCGTTCGCGAAGTTCACGCCGCGGTACTGGAACGTCGCGTACAGCGCACCCGAGCTCAGCCCGGCCAATGCGCCCGAGCCGATCATGGCGAAGTCGCCGACGCCTTGCACTGCGACTCGTTGGTGGATGGGATACAGCGTCACCAGCAGGCTCGACGCCGCGATCACCCCGAAGCACCAGCCCAAGCCGATGAGGAAGTTCCCCATGAACACACCCACCGCGCCCGCAGGCGGCGTGACTGCTGCCCACCACGCTCCCCAGGTGCACAGCCCGCCCGCGATGTACAGCATCGGATAGTTGCCGATGCGGTCGGTGAGTTGCCCGATGACCGGCGAGAACAAATACATGCCCAGAATGTGGAAGCCCATCATGAACCCGATGGCGTTCTGAGACTGGCCGCCCGCATCCATGTGCAATGGCGTCAGCGCCATGACGCCCACCATGGTCACCTGGCTGACCACCATCGCCAGCACGGCCAGACGTGCCTGTGGCTTCTCCCAGATCAGTGCCAGCGCGTCTCGCGCCGTCGGCGTCGGCAGCGCCGCCGATTTTCCGCGGGCGCCATTGCGCGATTCGCTGAGTTCGTTCGCGACCTCCAGCGGGTCGGGCCGCAGGAACAGCTCCACAATCGCGGCGGCGAGCAGGAACATCACAGCAGCGAACACGTACGAGCCGGTTTTGTCGGGCAGTCCGAACGTGCGGCCGACATCGCTCGCCATGCCTGACACCAGCGAGCCGGCGGTCGAGCCGAACGTGGTGGCCCACACGATCAGGCTGATGGTGCTGGCGCGCCGGTGCTCGGGTGCGAGGTCGGACGCTGCGTAGCGAGTCGCCAAGTTTGCGGCGCTGCCGGCTCCCGCGCCGAACACTCCCAGACACAGCAGCGGATAACTCAGCAGGATTGCGCCGAGCACCGCGAGCGTCGAACCCCCAGCCCCCACGAGGTACCCGAAACGCAGCCCCACGCGCCGCCCGTGGCGGTTCATCAACTTCGACATCGGCACGGCGACCGCTGCCGCGCCGATCGACAAGCAGCTCGCGGCGATCGTGGCAAGTGTTGCGCTGCCGGTGATGTCCTTTGCGAGCAAGGCGCTCACGATGTAGGTGGCCACCAAGCCGAAGCCGCCCGCGGCCTGGCTGGCGATCAGCACACCCATGGTGCGCCTTTGAATGCGCTCCTGGTCCGAGCGCGAGTACGCGGAGGCGCGCTGCACCGTGAACACTGTGCCCCCCGACATCGCTACAGCATGGCCCATGCGCTGGCGTTTCGCTCGTTGCAGCGCCCCGCAGCCCCGGCGGCATCCCGATCGGTCCGCGTAAGGTCCCCCAAATGCACGTCGGCATCACTCCCATCAACTCCGCCGCCTACCTCGACCCCGGGTTCCTGCGGTCGTTCGCACAGCAGCTCGAAGAGCTCGGCTACGAGTCGGTGTGGACGTTCGAGCACGTCATCGTGCCCCGCGATTACGAGAGCCGGTACCCGTACCACCCCAGCGGCAAGCTGGGCCTCCCGACGGACGCCGGATTCACCGACCCGTTCATCGCGCTCACCTACGTCGCCGGGGCCACGCAGCGCTTGCGACTGGGCACCGGGGTCAACATCGTCACCCAGGCCAACGCCCTGTACTTCGCCAAGCAGGCGTCATCGCTCGACCATCTTTCCGGCGGACGGCTGGAGCTGGGCATCGGCGTGGGCTGGCTAACCGAAGAATTCGACGCCATCGGCGTGCCCTTCGGCCGGCGAGGTGCCCGAGCCGACGAGTACATCGACGCAATGACCGCCGCCTGGAGCGGCGAGGATGTGAACTATCACGGCGAGTTCGTGGATTGGTCAGGCTTCTCGATGCTGCCGACCCCAGCGCAGCGACCGCGCATGCCGTTGCTCATCGGCGGCACCACACCCCCGGCGATCCGCCGCCTGGTGGCCCGCGGGGACGGCTGGTACGTCATCCACAAAGACCTCGACGACTTCAAGCGACTCATGGACGAAATGCGCGCCGAGTGCGACCGCCAAGGGCGCGACCCTGCCGAGCTGGCGTTGACGGCGTACTGGAACTACCACCGCGAGGGCCTCGAAAGCCTCGAGGTGTACCGCGACCACGGCGTGCAGCGCCTGCTGATCAACACCGCCGCGCTGCGAATGGGGCGCCCCGAAGACGCCATCGCACAATTCGCAACCGAAGCCCTGCCGGCCTGCAACGAGGCCTAGAGGCGGCCGTGTTCAGCCGTCGTTGATAGAGATTCGGATGCTGCCGCTGGAGTGCAGAGAGCAATAGCCGGAGATGACGGCCACGTCGCCGAAGGTGCGCTCGAAGCGTTCGCCAGGGTCGACCTCGTAGGGGCCGATGTCGTGGGCGACTGAGTCGCGGTTGACGATGATGAGCACGTCTCGGAGCTTGAAGTTCAAGTCGGCGGGAAAGATCTCGACATCCTCGCCAGCGGCCAGCCGGTCGGCGGTGCCGGGCGGAATGTCGATCGTGTAGGTGACGGGATCGGGCTGATCGACCAAGCGCGACACCACGACAGGGATCGCAGCGACCAGCAGCCCGCCCAGCAGGTACAGCAGCAACGTGCGCTGGTTGGGCCAGCCGGTTTCTCGACGGCGGCGTGCGGTCAACGCCTCCGCGCCGTCCTCGGCGACTGCGCTGGCTTGCGACGTCGAGCCGTCAGCAGCCACGTCGCGAGAGGCTGCCGCCTCCTGCTCTGATCGGCCCCCACGCGCCTCACGCACCGACCCATCCTCGCAGCTATGTCCCAGCGAGGGGACCGTCAATCGTCGGACCAGTTGCGGTCGGACTGGTCGAAGTAGGTGTGACGGGCGGTGCGCGAGCTGTCGCTCTTGCCCATGTAGCCCACAGCAATGTGATCGAGATGGTTGATCGCCCGGCCCAGCGGCATCGCCTGCGCATTGATGGACGCCTTGGAGGCTGTGACCGGCACCGGCGGCTGGTTCACGATTGCTGCGGCGAGCCGCTCGGCGGCAGGCACCAGCTCGTCGTCGCTGTCGACCACTTCGGTGAAGAATCCGAACTTCTCCAGATCTTCCATGCCATAGGTGCGCCCGAGGATCAGCATTTCCTTGGCGCGATGCGGGCCGACCAAGTTGACGAGTGCCGGCACCGAATGCCACGTCAGGTTGAATCCGATGCTGACCTCGTTGAGCGTCAGGCTGATCGACGGGCTGCCGATGCGGAAGTCACACGCAGCGGGCAGCACCCCTCCCCCGCCGATCATGTAGCCGTGGCAGAGCGCGATCGTGATCGGGTTGAGGTGCATCAGCGTGTCGTACATGCGAGCGCCCTGCTTCGAGCCCAGCATGGCGTCGAGGCTGGTGCCGGCCCGCTGCTTCAGATCGGCGCCTGAGGAGAGGCTGCGGCCCTCACCCCGAACGATCACAACCCGCACCTTGGGGTCCGCGTCGAGCGCCAGGCATGCGGCGTGCACATCGGCCACCAATTGGCCGTTCACGGCGTTGTGAACCTCTGGCCGGTTCAACACCAGATGCCGCACCGGTCCGTCGCCGTCGATCCGCACTGTGGAGAATGCCGTCACTGCGTCTGCCGTCATCGCCGCGCTCCCCGGTCATGGCCGCCGTTCACGCGGGCAGTTTGACATGCCGCGCCCGCGCTCAGCCCAGGCGACATGCGCGACCGGCTCGGACCGGCCGCCGCAGCAGCCCTATCAACCGCCGTAGTCGGGCGCTGTTCCGGAACCCTCGTCGAAGCCGAGGCCCATCAAGTCGCCGAAATCGCCGGCAATCTCGTCGGCGGGCGGCGCCTCGATCGTGATGTCAGCGTCGTAGTCGTAGAAGTCGATCACGATGGCGAATTCCGGGAGGTCCTCGGCGTCGGCGCCGAGGACCTCCGCGAGGTCCCCGAACATCGACCCCAAATCCAGACTGATTCGTCGTGTGAGGCCGTCGCCGTCGATCCAGACGTCGGTGGCCAGGCCGTCCCCGAACATTTCTGCGGGAAACTGGGCCGACCCGCCATTGCCGTCAGGCGCAGCCCCCTGTGATGCAGCCCCCTGTGATTCGGCCAAGGCCACAGCATCGAGGGTGTAGCGGATGATGGTCATCGGCTCGCCGTCGATCTGCTCAGAACCGACCGTCTGGACATCGGTCACGAACTCGGTCAGGCGGGAGTTGTCGTTCGGCGCAGGGCAGGCACCGGCGCGGGGAGCTTCACCGGGCAGCGGCGACGGGCACAAGATGCCCATGCTCGCTGCTGCCTCGGATTCAAGCGTGAACCACCCCTCGGGCGGCGCCCCGGCGAGACCCTGCATCTGTTCGGGAATGGCAAAACGGATGTAGGTGACGCCGTCGACCATCAGGATCTCGAAGGCGACGCCACCCGCAGCCGGGTCGTCAACGCTCATCGTCATCGCCATATTGGCGTCAGGGTCGACCTCGAACGACAGCGCTATCGCCGCGATGCCCCCGAAGTCAGACTGCATCTCGCCGCGCACCGAGCGCCCCGCGCTCGACTCGAACGCATGCGTGAGCAGCTCCAGAGGATCGGTAGGCAAATCCGGAGCTACGACGGCGGTTGTCGAGGGGGTTGCCGCAGTCGTCGTCGAGGGCGCAACGGTGTCGCTGCCTGCGTCTCGAGCGTCGACTTCTTCAACCACCGACGTTTCGGTCGTGCCACCGCATGCGGCGACAGTCATCGATGCCGCCGCGACGACCGCGGCGATCTTGGCCCAGCGAGCCTTCACGTTCATCATCTCCCTGCCGGAAGGGCGACACGATGTGCTCCGCGCCGCGGACACGTTCCGGCCTTCGGCCAGTATCTCAGTAGTTCATGTCCGCGGCCGGTCACATATGTCGCGTTGTCGGTTCGCGTTCGCGGCTTTCTGATACCGGCCGTGAACAGCCGAGCTACAACGGATGGGCGCCCGGGTCCATGCCGAGGCGGGTGCGGCCGTACGCCTCGCCGACCGTGTCGAGATCGGCAACCTGGTGCTGGCTGGCCATCGTCACGTCACGGAACGTCTGCTGCAACCGGCTGCCGTCGAACACGGCTCGCCCGCCGGCCGCTGTGGTGACACGGTCGAGTGACCGGCGGCACAGCTCGATGGCGTAGCTGCCTTGGTACTTCGCCTGCGCCCGCAGCTGCTTGGAATCGGCCCCGTCGGCAGCTTGGCGCAACAGCCCCAGCGTGTCGTCGATGAGCAGCTCGGCCGCGCGCACCTCGGTGTTCGACTCGGCCAGGCGCATGTGCAGGCCTGGCCGTCTGGATTTCGGCGAACCCATGTAGCGGTCGTCTTGGGTGCCGAGACGGTCGGCGGCATCGTCGAGCCCGGCGCGGGCAAGCCCGAGTGCCGCCGCGGCCACGTGCACGGCCAGCCCGGGCAGGACCGGTGTGCGGTACACGTTGGTGCGGTGGCGGCTCGACCACGGCGAGCGGCCACCGAGCAGATCGCCAGAGTCGACCGTGCGGTGCGTCGGCACGAATACCCCGTCTGCGACCACATCGCATGAGCCCGTCCCGCGCAATCCGATTGCGTACCAGTTGTCGTCGATCTCGATGTCGTCCCGCGGGATCACCACGTGGATGAGGCGCGGCCGCTCCTCTTCGGCCAGCACCTGGGAACCCAGCAGGAACCACTTGCCCCAGAACGCACCGCTGGTGAACGGCCAGCGGCCATCGACGAGCCACCCGCCGTCGCATTCGGTGGCCGAGCCGACCGGCGCCAGCGAACCCGGCACGATCGCGTCGGGATCGACCCCGTACACCTCGTCCTGGAGTTCCTCTGTCATCGAGCCGAGCATCCAGCTGTGCCCGACCAGCACCATCAGCACCCAGGCCGCGGCGCCGTCGTAGAGGGCGGCCTCGCGCACGTTGGCGACCATGTCGGCGAATTCCCGCTCGTCCCCTCCGGCGCGCTCGGGCACCAGCAGTCGCAACGCGCCGGCGTCGCGCAGTGCGGTCATGGCACCCTCGGCCAGCCGGCGGTTCGCCTCATTCCACGCAGCGTGGGTGGCCAGCACCGCACCGGTTTGTTCGTCGATGCGGAGATCCCGGCCTGAACCGTTCGAGGACACCGAACCTGTCACGTCGGTGGCGGTCATCGCACCACTCCTTCCGCGCGCAACTCGGCAATGGATTCGGGTGTCCTGCCCATCTCAGCAAGGATTGCATCGGTGTCGGCGCCGCGTTGCACAGAGTGGCGCAGCTCGGGCATGTCGCCCGCGAACCGTGCGGCGGGGCGGTGTTGGCGCATCCGGCCTACGACGGGGTGGTCGACCTCGCGGATGACTCCTGAGTGCTGCACCTGCGCGTCGGCTGGCACCTCGCCGGGTCGCAGCGCCGGCGCCACCGGCACGTCGGCAGCAATGAGCCGCTCGACCACGTCGTCACGGGCCACGTCGGCCACCACTTCGCCGAGCACGTCGAGCATCTCACCGAAGTGCGCCGCCCTCGGCGCGGCTTCGGCGAAGCGAGGGTCGGTGAGCAGGTCGGGCCGGTCGAACGCGTCAGCCACGCCTTTCCAGTGCCTGTCGGTGAGCGGCATGACTGCCACGTAGCCGTCACGGCAGCCCAGCAGCCGGTAGTCGCCGAGCAGGTTGGGGCGGTGGTCGGCGTCGTCGGCCAGCACGGTGTGGTCCATCATCGCGTCCGGCCACATGAAGCTGACCGCGGCGTCCAGCAGGGAAAGCTCGACGTGCTCGCCGTGGCCGGTGCGCTCTCGTGCGTACAGCGCGGCGCACACTGCCTGGGTCCACGTCAGCGACGTGACCTTGTCGGGGATGAAGCTGCGAACAAACTGCGGTTCGGCGTTGCCGCCCTGCACGCTGGCGATGCCCGACCAGGCCTGGATGACCGCGTCGTACGCGGGGCGCGCCGAGTATGGGCCGTCGCCGCCGAAGCCGCTGATCGACACGTAGATCACGTTCGGGTTTTGCTTGCGCACGTCGGCCTCGCCGATGCCGAGCCGTTCGGCCACACCCGGCCGGTACGCCTGCACGAAGATGTCGGCGGTCGCAAGCAAGTCAGCCATGATCTCTCGCCCCGTCGGCGAGGCGATGTCCATGCACAGCGAGCGCTTGCCGGCGTTGATGTTGGCGAACCAGCCCGACATGCCGTTGCGGCTCGACCCGAACAGCCGCAGAGGATCGCCGACCACGGTGTCCTCAACCTTGATGACGTCTGCGCCCTGAGACGCCAACAGGTACGTCCCTCCGGGCGCGGCGATGAAGGTGGCAATCTCGACGACGCGAATGCCCGCCAGCGGTCCCAGTCCGGTCGACATTTCCGCCCGCAGCTAACAGGTCAAGCGAATAGGTGACGGTCTGTGTGGTGAAGCCATTTGTCTCCCGCTCTTGTTCGCTGCGCTCACGGGCCGCTCGGGCCACGGCCTCGCTGTCGGCGTCGCGCTCGTGCCGACGATTCGCTGCCGATCCGCTCGGCCTCTAACAGGTCAAGTTGCCGCGGCGGATCATCGTCGGGGACCACCGAAGCACCCGAACCCCCCGGATTGCAGCCATGGAGTTGAGTCCGCCGAGAGTGATCAGGCCCGAGGAGTTCAATCCGCCCACCGAGATGAGGCCGATGCTGTTCAGTCCACCGATGGTGACCACGCCGATGGAGTTGGCACCACCGATTGCCACCACGCCGATCGCGTTCCATCCGCCGATCGCGACGATTCCGACGGCGTTGCTTGTGCCGATTGCGATGGCGGTGACGTCGGACGCCGGCACATCGTCGAGGACACCCCATTGGGTGAGAGCGAACAGGATCGCCATGCCCACGCCGAGTGTGAGTGCCCACAGCCACGCGGCGCCGCCAGCAGAAATCTGGGCTCCGTCGGCCTCTGTGCTGGTCATCGCCGGCCTCCCCCAAGGGTGGCTGCACCACCCGCTGCGAAGCTAGCAGTCGGCTCGATTGTCGAGCCCGGCCCAACGCACCGGCAATCGTGCGAGCCAGCGCTCACCGCACGCTTCGGACGATCCCCGGGTGACGCACGAACTTGGTGATCCGCGGGTCGCGTCCGCCAGGGAATGCGCCAGATCTACATTGGCGCTCGCAGGGCGGCGTGCGATGACCGTCGCCCAGGGGCACCGAACGAGGACGAGCGCCATGGACGACCTTCCCGACTTCAGCGGCCTGCGGGCGCTGTTCGTCAACTGTTCGATCAAGTACGACCCGGCACAGTCCCATACCAGGCGGCTGATCAACCGCGCCGCCGGGGTCATGCGCACGCAGGGCGTTGACGTCGAGATCATCCATGCCCTCGAGCACACCATCGCCTTCGGCATGGAGAAAGACCAGACCGTCAACGGCATCGCTGACGATTGGCCGCAGATCCACGCCAGGATCATGGAGGCCGACATCTTTGTGATCGGCACGCCGATCTGGCTGGGCGTGAAGTCGAGCGTGGCGACGCTGGTGGTAGAGCGCATGTACGCCTACAGCGGCGACCGCAACGCCAAAGGCCAGTACCTGTACTACGGCAAGACGGCGGGCTGCATCATCACCGGCAACGAGGACGGGGCCAAGGCCTGCGCCATGGACCTGCTGTACGCCATGTCGCACATCGGCTACACGGTCCCGCCGCAGGCCGACTGCGCCTGGCTGGGCGAAGCCGGCCCCGGCCCCAGCTACGGCGACCCCCGCCCCGACGGCGGCCACGAGGGCTACGACAACGACTTCACCAACCGCAACACCACATTCATGTCGTGGAACCTGATGCACACAGCGAAGATGCTGCGAGACAACGACGGCCTGCCCGCCATCGGCAACCTGCCCGAAACCTGGCAGCAGCTCCCCAACGCCAAGGAGCAAGACCCCGAAGCAGGCTGAGTCACCTGGCACGAGCCATAGCGCGAGACGGGGCGCCGGGCGCGAGACTGCGCTCTGCGATCGAGGGGGTTGCATGACGGCGACGATTGCCGAGCTGGCGGCGGGGTATCGGGATGGATCGCGCAGCCCGGTCGAGGCCACCGAGGAATGCCTGGCTGCCATTGCGGCGCTGGACGGGCGGGTCGGCGCCTGGCAGGCCGTGTACGCGGACGAGGCACGGGCGGCCGCGCAGGCTGCAGAGATGGCGCTTGCGCTGGCGGGGGGTGAGCCGCTGGGGCCGTTCTGGGGGGTGCCGTTCGCGTTGAAGGACATCGTGGACGTCGAGGGTCGGGTCACGACCGCGGGCTGCGCGGAGTGGGCCGATCGGATCTCGCCGGCGACCGCAACGATTGCGCAGCGCTTGCTCGATGCTGGCGGAATCCTGCTCGGCAAGACCAAGACCGTCGAGTTTGCGATGGGCGGCTGGGGCACCAACCAGCACATGGGCACTCCGTGGAATCCGTGGGACCCGGAGGTTGCGCGCACGCCGGGCGGCTCGTCGTCGGGTTCGGGCGCGGCGGTGTCGTCGGGCATGGCGACGTGTGCGGTGGGCACTGACACCGGCGGCTCGGTGCGACTGCCCGCAGCCCTGTGCGGGATCGTCGGGCTGAAGACCACCGAGGGCCTCTTGCCGATCGACGGGATCGTTCCGCTGTCGCACACGCTGGACACACCGGGGCCGCTGACCCGGTCGGTGCTGGATGCGGCGCTGATGTTCGACGCCTTGTTGGGCACCTCGCCCGCCGAGGTTGAACACGACTGGCGGGCCGGCACCGGTCGTTATGGGTCGCTGCAGGCGGGGATGGCAGGTCGGCGCATCGGTTGCTTGACCGACGACGAGCGCGTTGGCGTGGATGCCGCCCAGCTCGCTGCCTATGACGCTGCGCTCGAAGTGCTGGCCGGCCAGGGTGCCGACGTGGTGCCCTTCGATCTACCGACGTCGTTCGAGGAGCTGAAGAACACCAGGTTCAACATCGTCACGGCGGAGTCGTACCACTACTACGGCGAGCTGATGGAGGACCCGAACTCGAAGGTGGATGAGCGCGTGCGGGCTCGGGTTCTGCCGGGGGCGAAGATCTCGGCGGCCGACTACATCGCGGCGACGCTGCAGCGGCGCATCGACCTCGCCGAGTTCGCGACGGCGTTCGAGGGTTTCGACGCGATGGTGACCCCGACCACGCCGATGCTGCCGCTGCCCGTAGACGAGGCCGATGAGACGAACACCCCGGCGCTATTCACCCGAGCGGCCAATTTCCTCGCCCTGTGCGGCACAACCGTGCCGACCGGTGTGTCGCCGGGCGGCCTACCGACGTCGATGCAGTTTATGTGCCGCGGCGGCGACGAGACGCTGTCGCTCGCATTGGCCGCGGCGTACGAGGCAGCGCGAGGCCCGATGCCGACCCCGCCGCTGTGGGCCGGTGGCTGAGACAATCCGACTGCACAGCAGGACAGCCCCAACCGGGACGACACAACAGGTCGACACAACGGCCGAAACAGGGGCCGACACAGAGCAGGGAGATCGCTCGATGAAGATCACATGGATGCGCACGGCGCCGACGGCCAGACGACATTTGAAGATCTGGAGATTGCGAGCACTCAGCGCGAGCGCGGTGTCGAAACCGCCGTGGTGCCGGTGAGCGGCGCCTTCTTCCGGTCCGAGCAGCCGGCGCTGGACATGGACTTCCACAACGCGCCTCGTCGCCAGTTCGTGATCCCGCTCGGCGGCGATCTGGAAGTCGAGGCCGGCGACGGCACGATCCGCCGGATTGCTACCGGCGACGCCCTGCTGGCCGACGACGTCACCGGCGGGGGCCACAAGTCCCGCTTCGTCCCCGACGGCGCCACGATGGTATTCCTGACCCTCGACGACGACGTCGACCCAGCCGACTGGCGCGCCTGACCGTCAGCCCTCTCGAACCACACACAGCCGAGCCAGGCACCGCCCTGCGTTCATCAGCACGGTTCGTGGTAGAGATGCCCGCGCGATCGTGCTCGCATCGACACGAACCGCACGCCAAGGAGGCGCACTCATGGGCAAGGCAGCGGTGATCGGCAGCTTCGAATGCCAGGACGGCAAGGCCGACGAAATGGAGGCAGTGCTTGCCTCGATGGTGGAAGCTGCCAAAGAGGAGCCCGGCGTCGAGATCTATTCGTACCACCGCGGCGAGGGGAACACGTTCTGGTTCTTCGCCCTCATGACCAACGCCGAGTCGATGCAGGGCCACGGCCAAACCCCCGCCATGCAGCAGGCAATGGGGGCGTTCATGCCGATCATGGCCTCACCGCCCCAGATGCAGATGACCACACCGATAGCAGCCATCGGCCTCGACCTCTGAAAGCGACGCGCATTTGGCGCGCGTGAGCTGATTCCTCTCAGCAGACGCGTGCGAGGAAGCTCTCAAGGTCCGCCCGAACCTTGTCGTCGAACCCGCGCATCATCATCAACTGATGCCCGACGCCGTGCAT
Organism: Candidatus Poriferisodalis sp.; assembly: GCA_965226645.1. Taxonomy (GTDB): domain Bacteria; phylum Actinomycetota; class Acidimicrobiia; order Acidimicrobiales; family Poriferisodalaceae; genus Poriferisodalis. Next base: position 648,481 of record CBDDDL010000001.1, on the reverse strand, counting down.
CGTCTCGATCTCCGCGTGCGGGGTCAGCTTACGCAACTGTTCGGCGTACTCGGGTCGGAACGATGCGCCGAGATCGGGGTCAGCGGCAATGACCCCGCAGCGGGATCTTCAAGGCGGGCGGAACGTGCTCAGCGAGCAGCCCGCCGGCCAGCACCACCTCGATGCACTCCGGATCGAGCTGAGACAACGACTCGGCACGGCCCCGGAACTGGCTCGGCACCATGAGGTCTCGGTTGGTGCTTCCTGCCGGTGTCGGCGCCGCAGCGAGCCGGGCTTCGTAGTCGTCCACCGGACGGTTCTGCGGTTGGAACTCGCGCAGCATCGCCAGCTGCGGCTCGAAAATTGCCGTGACGGCGGTTCGGCCGCCCGGCGGAGAAAATATCGACGAGTCCAGCAGGTACGCAGCCGCCAGATGCCGATGGCCGGCGGCGCCGACCCGTGCCAGCGAGATCCCGCCGAGCGAATGGCCGATCCCGACGGTGGCGTGGCCGATGTGGTCTTGGGCCGTGGCGACATCGGATGCGTAGGCCTCCGGGGTGTAGGCGCCGGGCGTCCGATTTGACGCGCCGTGACCGCGCAGATCGAGATTCCGGCAGGTGTACCGGTCACGCAGTGCGGCGATCAGGGGGTACCAGAGCACCTGCGCGCTCCCGAGACCGTGGACGAACAACAGGTCCGGTCCGTCGCCGTTCGTGGCCAGCGCGAGACGGACGCCGTTGTTGTCGATCATCGTGTTCATGCTTCGCTCCGATCCTTCATTCGACGTCGCGCGCTGGATGTCGATAGCCGAGGTTGCGTACCCGCTCGGATCGATGCATAGCCGAGCTTCCGAAGCTGGTCCTTGTTGTACGTCACATTGACGTACAACCTCTGCCGTGAGCATCAAGTCAGAACGTTGGACACTGCGGGTGACGCCCGCGCAGGACACGATCGTGCGCCGAGTGCTCGACGCCACCGGGGTGTCGCTCAATGAGTATGTCGTCAACTGCGCCGTGGAGTCGGCTGCCAACGATCTCGCCGACCGCCACGTGTTCGCAGTATCGCCCGACGCGTGGGCAGAATTGCAAGCAGTTCTGGACCGACCTGCGAGTCCCAAACCCCGAATCGCGGCGCTGCTTGCCGAACCCTCCGTGCTCGACGCCTCCGAGTGAGTGGTTACCAGGGTCCACAACTGCTGGCGCTCTCACACGGACGCAAACAACTTCGACTGCGGTGACGACGCACTGAATGTCTGGTTACGTCGGCACGCTCCACGCAACCAGCGCGAAGGTGCAAGTCGAACGTGGGTCATCACCGACGGCACCCGCGTCGTCGCGTTCTACGCGTCGAGCGCCGCCGTCGTTGCTCGCACCGATGCCACCAAGCGGGCGGCGCGCAACCAGCCGGATCCGATTCCCGCGATGCTGCTGGGCCGCCTCGCGGTCGACCGCGACCACCAGGGCGCAGGGCTCGCCGCTGCGCTGCTCAAGCACTTCCTGCTCAAGGCGCTGGAAGTGGCCGAGATCACGGGCCATCGAGTCGTGCTCGTGCATGCCAAAGATGATCAAGCCGCCAGCTTCTACGGCCACTTCGGGTTCGAGCCCTCGCCCATCGACGACCTGACACTGATGCTGTTGCTCAAAGACATGCGCGACTGATCGTTCGAGCCCACGCGGCAAAGCGACGCCTGGAGGCTCTCGTACGCTGGGAGCCGTGCTTGCGGTGCTGATCCTGTTGCTTGTGTCGGTGCCGCTGCTTGAGCTGTACGTCGATCGTGCAGGTGGCCGGTGGCCTCGGGGCCGGCCAAACGATCGTGCTGCTGTTGGTCGTGTCAGTGGTCGGCGCGTGGATGGTGCGGCGCTCAGGGACTCGGCGTGATGAACCAGATCCGCACCCGCATGGCACAGGGCGAGATACCGGGCAACGAGCTGGTGGACGGGCTGCTCATCCTGTTCGCCGGTGCACTGATGCTGACGCCCGGCTTCATCACCGACGGAGTCGGGCTGCTGCTGCTGTTTCCGCCCACCCGAATGGCCGTGCGCTCAGTGCTGATGCGCCGCTACTCCAAGCGCATCACCGTCGCCGGCTGGCCTCCAGGCTCAGGCGGCTCAGGCGGTCCGGGCGGCACTCGTCGCTTCAGGCCGACGCTCGATGCCGAGAGCTTCCCCGGCAACGAAGACGGCCCGCACACGGATTCTGTTTGACAGCACGGCATCGTGGCGGTGCCGTCGCCGTCGTTCTCGTTGGCGGTGCGCTCCGGGAATCTGCCCGTTGCCACCGCCGGGCGCGCCAACCGCGGATACTGCGTGCGAAGCTCTGCGAACCGTCAGACAAGGAGGAGCTGTGGGCGAGCCGACCGTCGAATTCCAGACACGCCCGAGTCGATACCGCCACTGGTCGCTCAGTGTCGACGGCCCCATCGCCACGCTTACCATGGCCGTTGACCCCCAGGGCGGCCTGCGGGACGATTACGAGCTCAAGACCAACTCCTATGACCTGGGTGTCGACATCGAACTCGCCGACGCAGTCCAGCGACTGCGATTCGAGCACCCCGGGGTCAAGGCCGTGGTCGTCACCGGCGGCCTCGACAAGGTCTTCTGCGCCGGAGCCAACATCGGAATGCTCGCGAGCTCCAGCCACGGCCACAAGGTGAACTTCTGCAAGTTCACCAACGAGACCCGCAACAGCATCGAAGACGCAACCGAGAACTCCGGCCAGACATGGATCGCCGCTGTCAACGGGACGGCGGCCGGGGGCGGATACGAACTGGCGCTGGCCTGCGACGAGATCCTTCTCATCGACGACCGGGCATCTGCGGTGTCGCTGCCGGAGATCCCCCTCCTTGCCGTGCTCCCGGGCACCGGCGGGCTGACCCGGCTGGTCGACAAGCGCCACGTGCGCCGCGACCTGGCGGACACCTTCGCCACCCGTTCCGAGGGCGTGCGTGCCAAGACTGCCCTCGAATGGCAGCTGGTCGACCACATCGCCCCGGCCAGTGGATGGGATGACCTTGTCGCTGCTCGGGCAGCCGCACGAGCGGCCCACAGCGACCGGCCCAACGACGAGGCCGGCATCGGGCTCGGACCCCTTAAGCGGACGGTGAGCGATGACGCCGTCATCTACTCCGCGGTCCAGATCACTATCGACCGCAACGTCGGCACCGCGTCGTTCGTCGTGCGCGCCCCGCAAGGCGACCAGCCACAGAACGGGAGCGAGCTCGCGGTCGCGGGCACCGACGCATGGATCCTGGGTGTCGCCCGCGAGATGGACGACGCCATCCTGCATCTACGGTTCAACGAGCCAGAGATCGGCAGCTGGGTGTTCCGCACCGAAGGCGATCCCGATGCGGTCGCTCGGGTCGAAACGCTCTTCGCCACCGATTCGGACCATTGGCTGGTCCGCGAGACCCGGCTCTTGTGGGCACAAACGCTGTCGCGACTCGACATCTCGGCCCGATCGCTCGTGACGCTGATCGAGCCAGGCAGCTGCTTTGTCGGCACGCTCGCAGAGCTGGTGCTTGTGGCCGACCGCTCGTTCATGCTCGACGGCACGTGGGAAGACCTCGATGATCCGCCCGCACCGGCAACCATTCGCCTCACCGAGGCCAACCTCGGCTGGTACCCGATGGCCAACGACCTCACCCGGTTGCGGACGCGTTTCTGGGGTCGCGACGATGCTTACGACAACGCGGCGGCCTTGGCGGGCAAAGATCTCACCGCCCGCGACGCTCTCGATGCCGAGCTGGTGACCTTCACACCCGACGACATTGACTGGCCCGACGAGATCCGGGTGATGCTCGAAGAGCGCAACAGCTTCAGCCCAGATGCCCTGACCGGCATGGAGGCGAACTACCGGTTCGTGGGCCCTGAGACAATGACCACGAAGATCTTCTCCCGACTCTCCGCCTGGCAGAACTGGATCTTTCAGCGACCGAACGCCGTCGGGCCCGACGGCGCGCTCCAACGCTTCGGCACTGGCTCCCGGCCCGACTTCGACCCCAAGCGAGTGTGACCCGATGACAGCCGTTGACATCGACGCCAAGATCCCGAACAACGTCAACCTGGCGGGCGACCGCCGCCTTCAGCGGGCGCTCGAGCAATGGCAGCCGAAGTTCATCCGATGGTGGGAGGAACTCGGGCCTTCCGCCTTCCAGCGCAACCGGGTCTACCTGCGCACCGCCATCGACGTGGGCCAGGAGGGCTGGGCGAACTTCGGTTATGTGGAGATGCCCGACTACCGATGGGGCATCTTTCTCGCCGACGCCGAGCCCGACCGCCGGGTCGCGTTCGGCGACCACAAGGGCGAATCCGTGTGGCAGGAGGTGCCCGGCGAATATCGGTCAGCGCTTCGACGCCTGCTCGTGGTCCAAGGCGACACCGAGCCGGCATCGGTGGAGCAGCAGCGCCGTCTCTCGCTCACCGCACCGTCGCTCTATGACATGCGGAACCTGTTCCAGATCAATGTCGAGGAGGGCCGCCACCTGTGGGCGATGGTGTACCTGCTTCAGGGCTACTTCGGCCGCGACGGCCGCGACGAAGCCGACGAGATGCTCGAGCGCCACTCCGGCGACAGCGACAATCCGCGCATCCTCGGCGCGTTCAACGAGGAAACCCCCGACTGGCTCTCGTTCTTCATGTTCACCTACTTCACCGACCGTGACGGCAAGTACCAGCTGGCATCGCTGCGCGAGTCGGCGTTCGATCCCCTCTCGCGCACGTGCGATTTCATGCTCAAGGAGGAGGCGTACCACATGTTCGTCGGGGCCTCGGGCGTGGGCCGGGTGGTCCAGCGCACCGTCGAGCTGATGCAACAGCACGACACCGACGACGTGCACCCCTATGGCGGCTTCAACTTGGACCTGCTCCAGAAGTACGTCAACTTCCATTACTCGGTGTCGCTTGACCTGTTCGGCTCTGAGACATCGACCAACGCCGCCAACTACTTCGCCGCGGGCCTCAAGGGCCGATTCGCCGAGGAGCGCCGCCGTGACGATCATCTGCTCAAGAACGACCATCGCCCCGTCCCTGAGTGCACCGAGGGCGGGATCGGCAGCCGTGAAGTCACCCAGCTGGCGGCACTCAACGAGACGCTGCGTGAGGACTACAGCGAGGACTGCCGCAAGGGTCTCCAACGTTGGAACCGCACCCTGAGCGAAGCCGGCATCGACTTCCGGCTCGAGCTGCCCCACATCGGCTTCCACCGCAATGTGGGCACGTTCAGGGACCACCACGTGAGCCCCGACGGGCGCTTGCTCGACGATGCGACGTGGCAGGCCAACGTCAGCGACTGGCTCCCCAGCGACGCCGATCGGGCGCATGTGCAGTCGGTGATGACCGGTGTGACCGAGCCGGGCAAGATGGCGGGATGGGTGGCGCCGCCGGCGCGTGGCATCCATCGCAAGCCCATCGACTACCAGTACGTCCAGGTCTGAGTCGGCGAGGGGGCTGAGGGGAAATCCAGTGGCCGACACCGACGAGTTCAACGCCGCTGCCTGGTTGGTGGACCGCCACGTCGACGAAGGCCGCGGCGAGCGCGTCGCCATCCGCTGCCAAGGGAGATCCACGAGCTACGCCGAGCTGCAGGCACAGCTGTGGCGTGCGCAGTGGCTCCTCGACGATCTTGGGGTGCAGGCCGGCGACCGGATTGCGATGGTCGTCCAGGACGACGAGACGTTCCCGGCACTGTTCCTCGGCGCCCAGCGATCCGGTGCGGTGCCCATTCCGTTGTCGACCATGCTCGAGGGCCGATCGCTGGCCGCGATCGTGGCGGACTGCGGGGCGCGGGTGCTGGCCATCTCGGACACCTTCGCCGGCGTCGTGGCCGACATTGCTGCTGCGGCACCGGAGCTGCGGCACATTGTGGTGGGCGGCGATGCGACGTCGGTCAGCGCAGCGCTCGGCAGCGACATCGACGTCCGGGCTTGGTCCAACGCCATGGGCGCCTACGACTCTGCCGGTGCCAGGGGCACCACCGGCACCACCGGCCCCAGCGACGCCAGCGACGCCAGCGAGCCTCCGATCGCACCCACCACCCGCGGTTCGCAGGCGTTCTGGCTCTACTCCAGCGGGACGACGGGAACGCCCAAGGGCGTCATGCACTTGCACGGGAGCCTCCCGGCAACCGTCGAGACCTACGCCACACGAGTGCTGGGCGTCACCCCCGACGACCGCTGCCTGTCGGTCGCAAAACTCTTTTTCGCCTACGGCCTCGGCAACTCCCTCACGTTTCCCTTGGCCATGGGCGCCACCGCCATCCTCAACCCCGCGCCGCCAACCCCGGCGCTCATGGCCCAGCTCATCACCGACGAGCGGCCGACGCTGTTCTTCTCCAGCCCCGGCTTCTGCGCCGCGATGCTCGACGCTGATCCCCCGCCGTCAACGTTCGACACCGTCCGGGCGACCGTGACGGCGGGCGAATCCCTGCCGGCCAACGTCCAGACCCGCTTTGCCGAACTCACCGGAAGCCCCGTGCTCGACGGCATCGGATCCACCGAGTTGCTGCACATCTTCATCTCGAACACGCTCGACGAACAGGTTCCGGGCTCAAGCGGTCACGTCGTTGCGGGCTACGAGGCAGAACTCCGCGATGACAACGACAACGTCGTCAACGAGCCCGACACCCCGGGCTACCTCCACGTCGCAGGGCCATCGGCCGCCACGGGCTATTGGCAGCGTCCGGACGCCACCGCGGCCGCTTTCCGCGACGGCTGGGTGCGCACCGGCGACGTGTACAAACGATCAGCTGCGGGCCACTGGACGTTCCTGGGCCGCAACAACGACATGATCAAGGCGGGCGGCATCTGGGTCTCTCCAGCCGAAGTCGAAAGCGTGCTCATCGAACACGAATCCGTCCTCGAGGCTGCCGTGGTGGGAGCCCGCGACGACCACGGTCTCGAAACCGTGGTGGCCTTCGTGGTGCCCGCAACCGGAGCAACGATCGGCACGGCACTGCTCGAGCAGCATTGCCGCAACCGGATGGCAGCGTTCAAGCGGCCTCGCCAGATCCACGTGGTCGACGAGTTTCCGAAGACCGCGACGGGCAAGATCAAGCGATTCGAGCTCCGGAACCGGCTCACCGAAGCGAGCGCCTGACCCCAGATCGAGGCACCGTGGCGGATTCGTTCGCAGCCTTCGTGAGCGGCGGTGCTGGCAACAGCTATGCCGTCATCGACAATCCCCTGACGGGAACGCCGTACGGGACAGCGCTGTGTGTGTGCATCGTTCTCGCAGTGCTCTGCTGGGTGGTCGCGATAGTGACAAGCGACCGCTCCTGGCCGAGGGCCTGTTTCGCTATTGCCGCCATGCAGGGCGCGGGTCCGACAGGGAGTGCTCAGCTGGGGTCGGGCATCTCGGCGGTGCCGTAGCCCTCGGCGACAACGCCCTCTGTGAAGAACGCCTCCCACCACAGGCCGTTGGGGTCGGTGACCCACGACTTGTGCTGAAGCTGGTAGCCGCACACGAGGTCGTCCTGGTCGGCACGTGGCAGGTCGGCGGCGTCGATGTGGTCCCGTATTTCCTCGAGTTCTTCGTGCGATTCCACCTGGATGCCGTAGTGGGCGGAGCCAGGCGGTCCGTCGCCGTGGACATCGAGCGAAAAGTTGATGCGCGGGTCGTCCAACATCCACTTGGCGTAGTCGGGGCGCCGCAGAGTGGGTTCGGTGCCGAACAGCCGCGTGTAGAACTCGATCGACTTGTCGAGGTCGTCGACCTGCAGCCCGAGGTGCATCCGCCGCATGGCTCGAACGATAGGTCACTCGCCGAGAGTCGCATCGGGGCCGCGTTTGCAGCCGCCGGTGTGCAGGGGCTTGAGCCCCAATGTGTGGAACCTGCGGACGTTGAGTCGCTTCGCGCCGACGTTCGCTCGTGTTTGGGCGCGGCTGGCAGCGCACAATGGTTGTCGCCCGTCGCCCGTCGCCCGTCGCCGCTTCGACGATCTCGTCGTCATCGGTGCGACTCGCCGACTAGGAGCCTGACCAATGCCTTATGCACCCGCCAATGGCATCGAGCTGTACTACGAGACCCATGGCGACCCTGCCGATCCGGCGCTGCTGCTGGTCAACGGCTTCTCGTCGCAGATCCTCGGATGGTTCGAGGGGTTCCGGGAGCAGCTCGCAGAGCGGGGGCGATTCGTCGTCAGTTTTGACAATCGGGATGTCGGCCTGTCGACGCATCTGGACGGGGTCAAGGTGGACCTCGCCGCGGTGACCAAGGCATTTGCTGCGGGCACGGCCATGCCGTCCGTGCCGTACACGATGTCGACATTCGGCGACGACGCGGTGGGCCTGCTCGACCACCTGGGGATTCCCGCGGCGCACATAGCCGGTGTGTCGATGGGCGGGATGATCGTCCAGCAGATGGCCATCGACCATCCGCAGCGGGTGCTGTCGATGACCTCGATCATGTCGACCACGGGTGAGCGTGGGTACTTCGAGGCGACGCCGGAGGCGATGGCAGCGCTCACGGCGCCATGGCCGACTGATCGCGAGGGGTTCATCGCCGCCGGAGTCGCCTCCCGCAAGATCAGCGCCAGCCGTCGCTACTTCGACCCGGACTCGGCCGCCAAGCTGCAGGCCGATTCCTACGACCGCATGTTCTATCCCGAGGGCCTCGACCGGCAGATGGCGGCCGTGCGGGGATCGGGGCACCGGGCCGAGGGGCTACGCAATCTGGGGGTACCGACGCTGGTGATCCACGGACGTGAGGATCCGTTGGTCATGCCCAATGGCGGTGAACGCACCGCCGAGCTTGTGCCGGGTGCCAACCTGCTGCTGGTCGGCGACATGGGCCACGACCTGCCGAAGCCGCAATGGCCGATCATCATCGACGCCATCATCAGCCACACTGCTCACGCGGGCTCACGTCCGTGAGATCGACCTGAACCGGGACGTGACGATATGAAGCTCCTGACATGAACCTCCTGGCTTTCGCCGCCTCCAACAGCAGCCAGTCGATCAACCGGCAGCTCGTCGACTACGCCATCCGCCTGCTCACCGATGGGCTGGTCGAGGGCGTCCCGGCGGATGAGGTGGAGATCAGCACGATCGACCTGAACGACTTCGAGATGCCGATCTACAGCATCGACCGCCAGAACGCTGACGGGATCCCCCAGCCGGCCCACGACTTCTACGACACGATCGGCGCCGCCGACGCGCTGCTGATCTCGTTCGCGGAGCACAACGGCTCCTACACCGTCGCCTACAAGAACGTCTTCGACTGGGCGTCACGGATCAACATGCGCGTGTACCACGACAAGCCGATCGTGATGCTGTCGACTTCGCCAGGCGGCGGCGGGGGCGGCTTCGTGCTGCGGTCAGCAGGGCACCTGGCCCAGTACTTCGGCAACGAGGTGCTGGCGAGCTTGGCCATTCCCCGGTTCAACCAGAACTTCGATGTGGAGTCGGGGACCATGTCCGATCCCGACCTCGATCGGCAATTGCGAGACGCCCTCGCCACGCTGTCAGGGGTGCTCGAAGCGACGACTGCTGCGCCGCAGAGCACTGCCACGTGACAGCAGCTACCTGAACGCTGCAGCGTGTATCCGGGTATTGTTCGGGACCAATTGACAGCAAGGCATCAATTTATGTGATGCTATGCTGTCAATATGCGAACCACAGTGACGCTCGACCCGGACGCAGAGCAGATCATCCGGCGCCGCATGACCGAGCGAAAGGTCTCGTTCAAGCAAGCATTGAACGATCTGTTGCGGCAAGCCGAGTCGACACGCGAAGAACAGCAGCCGTTCAGAACGAAGACGCGGTCTCTCGGGATGCTCGTGCCGGATCTTCACAAGGCGCTGCAACTCGCAGGTGAGCTTGAGGACGAAGAAATCATCCGCAAGATGAGGACTGGTCGTTGAAGCTGGTTGACGCGAACGTTCTCATCTACTCCGTCGACGACGGATCACCGTGGCACGAGCCGTCGCGGACATGGCTGAACCGAGCGCTGAGCGGCGGCTTCAGCATCGCGTTCGCATGGATCGCCTTGGTGGCGTTTATGCGAGTAACGACGCATCGACGTCTGTTCGCTTCGCCCCTTTCACCTGAGGAAGCCATCGGATTTGTGCAGGATTGGCTGGCCCAGCCGTCGGCCGTGATCGTTGAGCCCACGGCGCGGCATCTGGGCATCGTCGAGGAGTTGCTGGCCCCGCTCGGAACGGGCGGAAACCTCGTCAACGACGCCCACCTTGCGGCGCTGGCGATCGAGCACCGCTGCGAGATCGTGTCCTTCGACCGAGACTTCGAGCGCTTCGAGGGCATCCGCCTTGAGTCGCCGTCCTGACGTTGACCGCTGAGATCAGCAGCCCAGGACCTCGTTGATGGAGCGGAGGTAGCCCGATGGGATCGCTTCGCTGCGGAGTTCGACGGGAGAGAACAGCCCGACCTCGGTGTGCTCGTCGCTGTGCCGCAGGCTTGCGGGTCGGCTGGCGGTGCATGAGTAGGTGAGGATCAGGACCCGCTTGCCTTCCACGTCGTAGATCCACGAGTCGATCAGCGGGCCGATCTCGGCCTCGAGTCCGAGCTCCTCGGCGATTTCTCGCCGAAGGGCATCTTGCGGGCTGGCATCAGTGGGCTCGAGGCGACCGCCCGGCAATTCCCATTCGCCTCGATGGTTTCGCAGCACGACGGTCCGGCCGTTCCAGCTGAGTACTCCCTTGACCGACACCGGCCAATGCTCACCGGCCACGGCGTCGGCTTCGGTGGCCGCTTCCGTATCGGCTTGCGGCGGGTCCTCCGAGTTCATGCTGGCGCGCAGCGCAGTGAGTCCACCGGCCCTACGCATCTGCGCGTATCAGACACCGTCGACCCCTCCTGATTCATGCCCGCCATCTGGTTCGGGTGCCGACCCGAGTGGCGACGCCGAGACGTACTTGCCGTCTCGGAGCACGGGAACCACTTGGCTGGTGTTGATGGCCGCTGCCCAGGTGGCATCGATGTCGTAGCCCCGTTCGATGAGCTCGCGTCCAGAGACGCACTCCGACAGGCGCCGTTCCAGATCGCCTCTGGCGTCTGCGAAGGCGGCCGCGTTGCGCAGGCACCCTGCCACGACGTTGAGATTGGTCCAGACGAGCCGAGCGGTCAACGTGGCACCGTTGGGCGACGGCAGCACGACGGTCGAATTCGCTGGCAGCGAATCGAGAGACACGGGCGACAGCGAGTAGGGCCGGACCGGCGATGTCTTGAGACGCGGCACCGCCACTTGGGCTCCGAGCTGTGCACCCAGTCGCTCCGCCTCCGTACGGTCAGCTTCGCACGGCGCGACCGTGGCCCCACGGGACACCGCCACGACCACCGCAGTGCTGAAGCTCAGCACGTCCACTACCACGACGACATCTGCCCAATCTGCGAACACCTCGACTGCACGAGGCCCCCACTCCAGATGCACCCCGACCATGTGCCTCACCATCGCTGCGTCGCATTCGGGCCGAGACGGCTCACGAGCCGTGGCCAGCCGTGCGCACGGTACGGCCACGCCGGTTGGGCACCCGAAACCTCGGCCAGCGCACCAGGATCATCGGTACGGAGCACCGGGTTGGCCGGAGCGGAGCACCGGGTTCCTCAGAACGGAACACCGGGTTCGTCGGTACGGTGCACCATGCCCGAGCCGCCGAGCGAAGCTGCCGAACCGTCGGGCAAGCCTCCCGCCGGGCTTGCACACGGCCCCGGCCCGAGTTGGCAATGCGGCCCCACCAACAACGACCCGAAGCCCAACCCCCGTGCCTGACGCAACCGTGCTCATCGTCGGGGCAGGACCCGCCGGCCTCTCGATGGCGATCCTGCTCGGGCGCCTGGGTCTCGACACGATCGTCGCGGAGCGTCGCAGCGGCGTGAACCCCCATCCTCGGGCTCGATCGGTCAACGTCCGAACCGCCGAGCTGATGCGCCAGTGGGGCCTGCTCGACGAAATCGAAGCCGTGAGCCTGCCACTCCCGTGGACCGAGCAGTTTGTGTACTGCGAGACGTTGGCGGGCCCCGAAATCGGCCGTATCACCACATCGGTACAACCCGTCGTGGACGGCGTCGAGGTCTCACCGGCACCGTGGCTGCTGACGTCGCAGGATCGGATCGAAGAGATCCTGGTCCGACATCTCGACAACCACCCCACAGTCCAGATCCACTGGGACACCGAAGTCCTCGACGTCACCCAGACAGCCGAGCACGCCGTCGCCACGCTGCGCACCCCATCAGGCACCCGCCACCTCACTGCCCGATGGCTCGTCGGGGCCGACGGCGCCTCCTCGGCAGTCCGCCGCAGCCTCGGCATCGAGATGACCGGCCGCGCCGGGTTCGGCACCTTGGTCAACTGCCAGTTCTACGCCGACCTCGGTCCGTGGACCGACCATCGCCCAGCCGCCCTGTATTGGACGACCCATCCCGCCCGCAACGTGTTCCAGAAGATCGACACGAACAACCGCTGGCTGTGCCAGATCGCCTACGACCCCAAAACGCACCAGCCCGAAGACTTCACCCCACAGATGGCCGCTGAGTGGATTCGCCGCTCGGTCGGGGTCGCGGACCTGGACGTCAACGTCACCGACATCATCGGGTGGGTCATGTCTTCGACTGTTGCCGAGAGGTTCACCGACGGGCGCGTGTTCCTGATCGGTGACGCGGCCCATCAGCTTCCGCCCACAGGCGGCTTCGGCATGAACACCGCCGTCCAAGACGCACACAACCTGGCATGGAAGTTCGCGCTCGCCGCCGCGGGCCATGCCGGCAACCGCCTCCTCGACACCTACCAGATCGAGCGGCCCCCCATTGCGGCCTACAACGCGGCGCGCTCACTCGAGAACGCCCGCAGCGTCGGGAGGATCCGAGGCGTTTTCGAATCCGGAGACGCAACCGCCGAGCAGGTGCACCAGGCCCTCCAAGCTTCGGCGCGGTACGGGAACTGGCTCGGCATGGACCTCGGGCTCCACTACGAGCAGGGTTGCCTGATCAGCGACGGCACCAGCGCCCCGGCCGTGGACGACCCCGTGTCGGACTACGCCCCCACTGCCCGGCCGGGCCACCGCGCACCCCACGTCCCGATCGACTTCGACGGTGCAACATCGACCCTGGATCTCTACGACACACACTTCGTGCTGCTCTGCGGCGCAGACATCAACGGCGTCGAGTCCTGCACCCACCCGATGCTGCGCGTGCTTCAGCTCGGCGTCGACCTCGAAGACCCCGGCGATCGCGTAGCGGACGCCCACGGCATCGGCCAACGCGGAGCCGTGCTTATCCGACCCGACGGCCACGTCGCCTGGCGCAGCCCCAATGCAACCGCAACCGCCGCCGCCATGGCTGCGCTCGACTCCCTGCTCATGCTGTGAGATAGAGGCAGGACTGGCGGGGCGATGATCAAGAACTCATCAGGTTCCGACGATGACGTCCCGGGAAGCGACGATCAGCGCGTCACTCCTGCAGAATTCGTACAACGAGCCGACAGGCTGCGAGCGACGGGGCGAAGGTGTGTCGTCGGGATCGCAGGTCCGCCTGGTGCGGGAAAATCGACGCTGGCGACGTATCTCGCTCAGTCGCTTTCGCCCGCTCCGCCTGTCGTGCCGATGGACGGATTCCACCTCGCCCAGGACATCATCGAAAAGAACGGCCTCGCGGGCAGAAAGGGCGCCCCCGAAACGTTCGATGCATGGGGATTCGTGCACCTCGTAGAGCGAATCGCCCGCCCGACAGACGACTCAGTCGTGTACGCCCCTCGCTTCAACCGAGATATTGAAGAACCCGTCGCGGGGGCCATTCCGATATCGGGGACCGACGGCTTGGTCATCGTCGAAGGCAACTACCTCTTGCTCGCAAGCCAGCCGTGGACACAGTTGAGCGTCCTCCTCGACCTCTGCGCCTACGTCGAGCTCGACGATGCAATCCGGCGGCAGCGCCTCATCGATCGTCATGTGATATTCGGAAAGGCTCCGCAGGCCGCTGAGACGTTCGTGCACAGTTCCGACGAGAAGAATGCCGAACTCGTGAAGACGACCAAGTCGAAGGCCAGCCTCGTCGTCCAGATGGATCCATAGGCAGCTCAGCGCCACAAGCTCGTCGGCGGCGCAGGGGTCAGCCCGTGGGTTAGGGCTCCCACAGGAGCGTGTCGGCCATGAATTGGCTCCAGGCGAACCAGAACGACTGGTGACCTTCGATCTCCGTGCCGTCAGCGTCGACGGCTCGCAGCCCGCCTCCGTCAAGCAGCACCGTCACACCGCCGAGTTCCACCGTCCCGCCGTCGTCGAGCGCAGCTGCCGCGGCGGCGACGGGAAATGCAACCGGGGTGCCGTCGTCGAGGACCACGCCGAGGACCTGGTCGTGGACACTGAGGCGACCGTCGACGTCGCCGACCGGGAAGATGGGCCCGTTGTCGTCGCGGCCGCCCAGCGGGTTGAACGGGTACTGGCGGCCGATCCCCCCGTCTTGGGCCACGATTGTCGTGTCGGGATGGGCGCCCTTCCACTCGCCCCAGGTGGTGGTGACCACGGTCGCCTGAGGCAGCACGATGCCTTGCTCACGAAGCGGCCCCGAGACCGCCCGGCCGGTGAACGTGTTGAACACCGACGTGGTGACGAGGTCGTACATGACCTTGTTCGACCGTGACAGCAACCCCGATGTCCGCAGAACGGGCACTGCTACGCCTTCGGGAACCGCATCGGTGAAGTAGGCCTGCGCCGAGCCGCACAGCGTGCAGTACGGCATGCCGATGCGCCGCCCCCCGAGCGTGTCGTTGATCATCTCGTGGATTTCCATGATGTGGCGCGGGTACGCCCGGGCCTCATCGCCGACGACGACGGCGAACACGATGCCGTCGTCGGGGTACCACGAGCCTCCCGACGCGTCGGTGACCGCAGGGTCGTCGAGCGCCGGGATGCAGCCCCGCGGGCACGGGCGGGCGTCGCCGAGTTGACGGTTGTCGATCAGCACCCCGCCCCAGCTCACGATGCGCCAGTCGATCTCGGAGTCGGCGTCATCGAAGAACGGCTGCCAACCCGGCTCGACCAGCGTGAACAGCCGCTCCTTGTAGTCGTCGTAGCCGTCGAAGGCGGGCAGATCCCACGCGAATAGGTGATCGGTCACGGACTGCCAGGAGCTCCTCGCGGCCACGGGGTCGTCGGCCAGCCGGGTGCCGGTCAGCGACTGGAAGGCCGAGACGGCCCCGTCCGCGATGTCACCACGGGGGAAGAATCTGAGCAGGTCCGAGAGAATCCAGGCCAGTCTCGGATCACCTGATTGGGCGAGCCTGGCGACGGAAGTGCCGCTGAATCCGACTTCGCTCTGAAGGCCGGACCAGACGAACTCGAGGTCGTCGATTGCGGTCTGAGCGATCGGGCCCGTCGGCACCTCAGGTGGGAGCGGGAACGCGTATCCGAGGTGGTTCCGCAGCGTCCCGCTCTCTCGCGGGTCCAGCAGCACGGCATCGGAATCCGAATCAGCCACCGACGCTGGAGCGCCAGCCGAAGTGGTGGACGGAGCGGTCTGCTGGACGGGATCCTCGGCCGACGCGGGAGCCGAAGTCGCTGTCGCGGGGACGGTGTCTGGGATGGGCGCGGCCGTGTCGGTGGAGGCGCAAGCCGCTGCCAGCAGTGCGGTGGCCAGCAGTGCACCAGCCAGCGGTGCGGCTCCGACCAGCGGGGCGAAGAAGCGGAACCGCACGCGGCCACCTTATGACGCGGTGAGGCCGTAGATGCCTCGCCCTTGTTAGCTCCGGCCGTCGAGGCAGGTCCCCGCTGGCTCGTAGCGTGCCGCTCATGTTGGAAGGCAAGCGAATCGTCGTGACCGGGGCCGGCGCAGGCATCGGCGCAGCCATTGCGGCCACGGCCCGCCGATATGGCGCCATTGTGTTCGGTGCCGACATCGACCGCGACACCGCCGTCGACGGGCACTACGACGTCGCCGACGAAGCCGATGTGGCCCGGCTGTTCGAGGCCGCCGCCGCCAAAATGGGCGGCATCGACGGGCTGGTCAACAACGTCGGCGTCGCGGGGCCGACGGGCCAGGTGGAAGATCTCGACCCAGCGGAGTTCGATCACTGCGTGCGCGTCAACGTGGGCAGCACGTTCCGTTGCACCGCCGCCGCGGTGCCGCTGTTGGGCGACGGGGGCTCGATCGTCAACATCGTCTCCACTGCCGGCATCTTCGGCTACCCGCTGCGCAGCCCCTATGCCGCCTCGAAGTGGGCAGTGGTGGGGCTGACCAAGACCTGGGCAATGGAGCTCGGCGGGCGCCGCATCCGAGTCAACGCCGTGTGCCCCGGCACCGTCGACGGCCCCCGCATGGACGGCGTGATCGAACGAGAAGCAGCCGCCACCGGCGCCACACCCGAGGTGATCAAAGCCGGCTACACCGCCCAAGTGTCGATGCGCACGCTCATCACCGGTACCGACATCGGCGAGGCGTGCGCCTGGCTGCTCTCCGACGCAGCCCGCTACGTCAGCGGCCAAGTCCTCAGCGTGGACGGCAACACCGAGACGCTGCGCACCGTCTGACCGGGAGTCGCCACAGCGTCCTTGTCGCCCGACGCGGGTGGTGTGCTCACACCTCGACGAGGCCGTCAGCAAGACGATCGTAGGCACAGACACGGCGACGCCCGCGGGGTCGTGCGGGCAGCTATGAGCCCCCGCTAGTGTCCTGTCTGGGGAATTCGTTGGATATATGAGGCGAGGTTGTCGAGTATCTCGTCTGCGGTCTTGCGCCAGACGAAGGGTTTGGGGTCGTCGTTCCAGTTTTCGACCCAGGTGTTGATTGAGTTTTGAGGTCTTTGACGCTGGTGTGGGTGCCGCGTCGGAGCCATTTGGTGGTGAGTTCTGAGAACCAGCGCTCGACGAGGTTCATCCAGGAGCTGTAGGTGGGGGTGAAGCGGGGGCTTGAAGCGGGGGTGCGCGATGAGCCAGCGTTTGACGGCGGGGGTCTTGTGGGTGGAGACGTTGTCGAGCACGACGTGCACGTCGAGGTGGGAGGGGACTTCTTTGTCGATGAGGTTCAAGAACTTTCTGAATTCTTCTGAGCGGTGCCGCGCCGTCATCGACGTGATGACGTTGCCCGAGGCGGTGTCGAGGGCCGCGAACAGGTTGGTGGTGCCGTGGCGGCGGTAGTCGTGGGTGCGCCGCTGGGGCGTGCCGGGCATCAGCGGCAGGATCGGGGCGGTGCGGTCCAGGGCCCCGATGCCGGTCTTTTCGTCCACGCACAGCACGACCGCGGCCTCTGGGGGGTTCAGGTACAGCCCCACGACGTCGCAGGCCTTGTCGACGGACTGCGGGTCCGGGGACAGCTCGGACTCCTCGGCGAGGTGGGGCTTGAGGCCGAACGCCCCCCAGATGGCATGCACCGACGACGGCGAGATGCCCACCGCTTTGGCCATCGACCGCGTCGACCAGTGCGTCGCGTCGGCGGGCGCGGACTCCAAGGTGAGCACGATCACCCTCTCGACGGCGGCGTCGTCGATGGTGCGCGGCGGACCCGGCCGCGGATCGTCGCAGAGCCCGTCGAGACGGCGCTCGGCGAAACGGCGGCGCCACTTCGACACCGTCGCGGGATGGCACCCCAGCGCCCCGGCGATCTCTTTGTCGTAGCGGCCCTCGGCCGCCCCCAGCACGATCCGGCACCGCAGCGCCAGCGCCTGAGACGACTTCGGGCGGCGCGCCCACCGCTCGAGCGTCTCGCGTTCCTCGTCGTCCAGCAAGATCGCGACCGTCGGCCTTCCCCGCCGTGCACCCATGTCTGCCTCCGTTCATCGCCTGCCGCAGCCACGCTGCCGCCCCACCATATTACCGCGACCAACTAAACAAACATGACACTAGGAGGGTGGTCGGAAAGTCCGGGTGTGGGTCCTCGTGTTGGGGGGCGTGATCGCGGATGATGGTGGGGTGCGCGGTTCGGCTGATGGTCAGGGTTCGATTTTCGATGTCGGGGTGTTGGTGGGCGACCTGCTTGACACTGAGGGGTTCTTGGTGACTTTGGGGCAGGCTCGGGGCGAGCTGTTCCGCGATGCCGATTTTGATGCGTTGTATGCGTCTGGTCGTGGTCGTGCGTCGCATCCGCCGTCGGTGGTGGCGGCGTTGTTGTTGTTGCAGTTGTTCTATGGCGTGTCGGATCGTGAGGCGCAGCGGCGTTCGCGGTTCGATATGTCGTGGAAAGCGGCGTTGGGTTTGCCGTCGGGGGCATCGAGGGATTGCTCATGTGGTGCTGGTGGAGTTCCGGGCGCGTCTGGTTCGCGCCGGGATGGAGTCCTTTTTGGGGGATCGGGTCAAGATCGCGGCCAAACGCGCTGGGGTGATCGGCCATCGCCGCACGATGGACTCCACCGGTGTGGCGGACTCGGTGCTGACCCAGGACACGATCACCTTGATCCGCTCCCAGATCCGCAGGTGCCTCGGGGTGCTGGCGGGGATCGACGCCGGGGCCGCAGCGGTGCTGGCGGGGCTGTTGTCGCGTGACGACTACGACCGGGGGGCCAAGCCGCAGATCATGTGGGCTGATCCCTGCGCACGGGCCGCTTTGGTCGCGGAGCTGTTCGGCGACGCCGACACCGTCATCGGGTTCTGCGCCCGCTTCGGGGACCCGGGCCTGGGAGCTGCGGTCGAGCTGCTGAGGGTCGTGGCAGGCCAGGACATCGAGATCGCCGCCGACGCCGACGGAGCCCAGACCCCGCGGATAGCTCAAAGAGTGGCCCCCGGCCGGGTCATCTCCACGGTCGATCCCGACGCTCGGCACGGGCACCGTTCCCGCACCGACCGCTAC
The DNA here is from genome assembly GCA_965226645.1 of Candidatus Poriferisodalis sp. Classification (GTDB taxonomy): domain Bacteria; phylum Actinomycetota; class Acidimicrobiia; order Acidimicrobiales; family Poriferisodalaceae; genus Poriferisodalis. Next base: position 629,781 of record CBDDDL010000001.1, on the reverse strand, counting down.
GACGGCTACAAGCTGCACGTGTCCGCGGATGTGGACTCTGACCTGATCTGCTCAGCGACGGCGACGCTCGCGACCACCCACGACGCCGCTGTGATCGGTGACCTCATCGACGCCGACCCGGTCCCGGTCGCCGAGATCATCGCCGACACCCACTACGGATCCGGGCCCACCCGCCAAGCGATGGCCGACCGAGGCATCGACCTCGTCGCCCCCGCCCAGCCGATCCCGACCCGCGGCGACATGCTCACCAAAGCGGACTTCGACATCGACATCGACACAGCGACGATCACCTGCCCCGCAGGAAACACCAAGCCGATCCCGCCGCCGCGTGACGCCAAACGGCGCCAGGTCCGATTCGACAAAACGGAATGCGGCACATGCGACCTCAAGCCACGCTGCACCACACGCGAAGGCGGCCGCATCATCGAGATCAACCCCTACGAAGAACTCCTCGCCCCCGCCAGAGCACAACGCCACGAACCCGAATTCCTCAGCAGGTACCGACTGCGCACCCAAGCCGAACGCAAAATCGCGCAGATCAAGTCCCGCACCAAACGCGTGCCCTGGCGCGGACTGAACAAGGCCAACCTGTGGCTCGACCTGCGAATCGCCGCCCTCAACCTCGACCGCGCCGGCCGCCTGGGCATTATCAGGTAAAACACCCGCACCCAACCAGCGACCACCGGCCCCCACCGGCCCACCGACGACGCGCCCGGGCAACATCAAGCAGAACACCCGCACCCAACCCGACCACCACCACCGACCAGACAACCGCGCACCCCCAACAAACAACACACACCACACCCCAATTGCCGACCACCCGGGACTGTCAGAAATTTTGTGTATCGGTTGTGATCTGAGGGTCCGCGGCTGGGAGCTGCGGACTGGGAAGGATCGATGTCTGTGACTGATCAGATTCTGCCGGTTTTGCCGGCGAGCGAGGCTGCCGGCGAGGCGGCGATGAGGGACTGGGCTGAGTTGTTGGTCGCCCGGGCCCGTGACGAGGGCGTGGAGCTGACCGGTGAGGGCGGTCTGTTGACGGGGCTGGTGCGCCAGGTGCTCCAGATCGGTCTCGAGGTCGAGATGACCGAGCATCTGGGCTATGAGCGTCATGCTGCTGAGGGCCGCGGGTCGCCGAACTCGCGTAACGGGACGACGCCCAAGACGGTGACGACCGAGATCGGCCAGGTCGAGCTGGCGGTGCCGCGTGATCGTGCGGGGACGTTCGCCCCGGTGACGGCACCGCAAGCACCGCCGCCGTCTCGAGGGCCTGTCGGGCAACGTGATCTCGTTGTACGCGAAAGGGCTCACGACCGGCGAGATTCAGGCGCACCTCGACGAGATCTACGGCATCGGCGTGAGCCGGGAGACGATCTCGAAGATCACCGACGCGATCGTGGCCGACATGACGGCGTGGCAGAACCGGCCCCTCGACGCGGTCTACCCGGTGCTGCTGATCGACGCGATCGTGGTCAAGGTCCGCGACGCGCAGGTCGCCAACCGGCCCGTGTACGTCGCCATCGGCGTGGATCTCGCCGGCGAACGCGACGTGGGGGGCCTGTGGCTCGGGCCCGCCGGCGGCGAGGGCGCCAAGCAGTGGGCCACGATGCTGACCGAGCTGCGAAACCGCGGCCTGGCCGACGCGTTGATCGTGTGCTGCGACGGGCTGCGGGGCCTGCCCGAGTCGATCCGCGCCACCTGGCCCGACGCGACAGTCCAGACCTGCGTCGTGCACATGGTCCGCAACAGCCTCCGCTATGCGTCCAAGAAGCACTGGGGCCAGATCACCAAAGCCATGCGAGAGATCTCTGCACCGCACCCACCGTGGGCGCCGCCGAGGCCCGCTTCGCCGAGTTCTCCGCCGACTGGGCCGACACATACCCGGCCATGACCCAGTCCTGGCAGAACAGCTGGGACGAGTTCGTGCCGTTCCTGGCGTTCCCCGCCGAGCTGCGCAGAGTCGTCTACACAACCAACGCCATAGAAAGCCTCAACGCCCGCTTCCGAAGAGCAGTCCGACACCGAGGCCACTTCCCCAACGAACAGGCCGCGATGAAAATCCTCTACCTTGTCGCCACCACCAGACGCAAGAACGGCCGCAACCTGGTCGGCAAGACCAACAGCTGGAACACCATCCTCAACACACTCACCGTCCACTACGGCGACCGCATCGCCGACCACATCCGATGAACACGATCACCGCCGGATACACAAAGAATCTGACAGTCCCGAACACCCTCCTAGGAACCCGCGTCGGCCCACAGCGTGGCTGCGTAGCCGGATTCGAGGTTTCGGTCGATGTCCTCAGGCTCGGCTTGCAGCTCATGCTGGGCCGCGAGGATCTCGCCTGCGGTGGGAACGTCGCCCTCCGGCCAAGTCGAGGTATCCCAGATGTTGGCCCGCAGCAACGCCTTCGCACAGTGGAGGAAGCACTCATCGACATCGACCACTACGGCGGTCTTCGGAACCCGGTCCCCTACTGCAGTGGCCGCGCAGACATCGGGATCGGTAGTCAGCGAGGCAGTGCCGTTGATCCTGACGGTGTGGTCGGTCCCCGGCACGAAGAAGATCAGGCCGACTTGGGGGTTGTCCAAGAAGTTGGTGTAGGAGTCGAGGCGGTTGTTTCCGCTCAGGTCGCCGAAAGCCAAGCGTGCGCCGTCATCGAGCACCCGGGCGAACCCGGTAGGCCCGCCTCGGGGCGATGCGTCGGTTCCGCCGGGGCCGTGGGTCGCCAGCACGCACAGCGGCGACCTCGCCAGAAAGCGAGCCGATTCGGCATCGATTGCGGGGACGTTCTTGCTGGCCACCAGCTTGCTCGGCTGGCGATAGATCTCCCGCAGTGCCGTGGTGTCGGTGATTTGACTGTCCATTGCTTGCCCGCTCCGTTATCTCGCTCGGCTTCCGAGTCTCGCTTCCCGCTGATGCCACCCCACTCCGTTGTCCCGCTCGGCTTCCAAGTCTCGCTTCCCGCAGATGCTTCCCCGCTTTGCCACCCCGCTTCGTGACCATGCGACGGGTGACTGACGGCATCCCGACCACTGGGATCAGCAGTACTGCTTGATGCTGGGACGGGCGGGTGTGCGGGGTGGCGCTGGTGTGACGGTCCATCCAATGCCAGGCGGGGCCTGACCCGATGGCGGGTGCAATATCAGGTTGTGCTCGTGGAGTCGGTGGTGGTGGCTGTGGCAGAGCAACGCGAGGTTGGTCAGGCTGGTGGGCCCGTCGTCGATCCAGTGCTGGATGTGGTGGCCATCGCAATGGATCGGGGCTCGCTCGCAGCCGGGCCACACACAGCCTTGATCGCGTGAGATCAGCGCCCGCCGAATCGCCGGCGGGATGGTGCGCGTGGCTCGACCGACGTCAAGCACTTCGCTTGCGCCACCCATAACGACGGGTACGACGCTGGTATCGCATGCCAAGGTGCGTAACTCGGCGGCACTCAGCTCGGTGCCGGTCTCGGTGACCCCTGGTGCCGCCAGCAATGGCGGTGCGGGAATGCGCGTCGTGGCCCAGGCTCCGGATTCGGGGGCCAAGACGAGTCCGGCGGATTCGGATGTCTCAATCGCGCTTGGCGTGTCGCGCACCGCCTGCTGGCCCGTGTGGTGGACGGGTGCTGCGCCAAACGTGCCGTTGCGGAGGTTGTCGAGACTGGTGAGAACGATCATCTGCGTCGAGCTGGGCACAACCCAGTTTTCGTTGCCGGCGTTCGTGTTCGTCTTGGGACCACCGGCTGCGCCTGTGCTGGCAGTTGCGCCGCCGGCCGCCGATCCGTCCGTCGAGCCTTCGCCCGAGGCGGCCGCACCCGGGCTGGCAGTTGCGCCGCCGGCCGCCGATCCGTCCGTCGAGCCTTCGTCCGGGGCGGCTGCGTCCGGGGCGGCTGCGCCTGTCGAACCTTCTCCTGGGGCGGCTGCGCCTATTGGATCAGCGCCCGTCGGGTCATCGCCCAATTGGGAACTCGCATCTCGTGGACTGTCTGCGGTGAGCAGGTGGGCGAGCACATCGGCAGCTCGATGAGCAACGCTGCGTCGCTGAGACTCGGGCAGGTCTTTGTCGCTGCGCCAGTTCCGCTGGATCACCCGCATCAAGCGACGATTGATCCGATCCCCGGTGAGCGGGTCGAACTTGGCGCGCAGGTGCCACATGCCGTCTCGGGGATCGATCCACATCGACGCAGACCGGGCAGCCCGCATTCGGGCCCGCCGCTGAGTCTCAGACTCGCTGCGCCACGCGGCCTCCGCAGTGCGCACCGCGCGACGTGTCTGGTCCGCCGTCTGGGACTTGGCGTCGGCGCACAGCTTGATGCGCACTTCTTCGGTCACCTCCGCTGCGGCGACCGCGGCGGCCTGATCAGCGTTGATCACCCCGAGCGCCAGAGCATCAGCCACATGCGGCCGGTTCCGTAACGACACAGCGTCGCGTTCGACACGGCGCGCCGCTGCGCCGCTCAACGCCGTGGCACTGGCCAGGGTCTCGGCCACTGATGCTTCCCCTCGGTGCACATGCAACTCGCGTCGCGCTGCCTCGGCCGCGAGCGCGCTGCGGGCACCTTCGAGCGCATTGAGCGCACGCTGGACCTGCTGCGCGGACCACACCAAGTCGCCGTCGCCGGCAACGCGCACCGCTTCGCCGCCGACCAGCGGACCCTGCAGCAGCGGCCCCACCACTGCATCCACCGAGTCACGCACCTCACCGGTCTCGCAGCTCTGCGCCAACCGTGCACGCAGCTCCGACAGGCACGCGCTCACGATTGGCCGGCGCGACAACCGCTGACTGCCAACCGGGAGCTCTCGGGTACTCGAGGACATAGCAAGCACCGTCGAAAGGGTGTGTGACAAGCGTGGGCGCTCCAGGTGCCACGGCCGCATCGGGAATGTGCTCGAGGGGGGGTTGTGCGGTCGAAGCTGTGGCGGGCGTCCGGCACGATCCGCACGGTCGCCATGTCATTGAGACTCGAGCGAGGGACGAGCGCTTCGACGAACGCACAGTCCAGTGCGTCGAAACGCCATCGTCGGATTCTGGAGCGGCTTGCCAGCTAGGTGTGTGTTGGGAAGTCGTTGACGCCGTTGGCGGGTGCGCCGCCGATCAAGAGCACGTTGACGGCACGAAGCCCCCACGCACGATTGGCCTGAACCGGGTGCAATGCACAAACGTATACTTTTTGCATGACACAACTGGTGACGCGGATCGACGACAGTTTGCTCGCACAAGTCGATGAGATCGTCAGCAGCGGCGAAGCAGCCTCACGTTCGGATGTCGTGCGACGCGCTTTGGAGGCCATGATCGACGAACGGCGCCGGCGCCGTGACGGCGAAGCCATAGCGGAGGCGTACCGGCGCGTCCCCGAGACGCCCGAGGAATTGCGCTGGGCCGAACACAGCACACGGGCGATGATCGCCGAGGAGCCGTGGGAGACGTGGTGACGCCATCCCAATGCGACGTCTGGTGGGCCGAGAGCGAACAAGAACGCCGTCCAGTGCTCGTGGTGACTCGCAACGAAGCGATCCCGGTGCTCAACAAGGTCGTGGTCGCTCCGATCACGCGTGCCGTCCGCGGCATCGCGACCGAGATGCCGCTCGACACCGACGACGGACTCCCCTTTCCGTGCGCAGCCTCGTTCGACAACCTCCGAGTCGTGCTCAAATCGCACCTGGCGCAACGAGTCTCCGCCCTGCCTCATCGACGATCCGAGATGTGCGCCGCACTGGCCGCCATGGCCGACTGCTGAGCCGCTCCGCTGCTCCGTCTACCAAGGCGAGTCGCGAGGGCCCGCCCCGACGTGCCGCAGGTACGTCAGCGCCGCAGCGACGCCTACGTCAGTCAGCGCGAGGCGCCGGTCCCGCCAGTCACCGCTCTCGGCGACCAGGTCGCACGCCCTCCACGAGCTGAGCGACTCGCTCAACGCCCACGACACCTCCATCGCCGACGGCAACACTCGCACGCCGTCGGAAGTGGTCACCCAGCCCATGTCCACCGCCACCGCAGCCACCAAGGTGGTCAGCTCTTTGCACGACACCTCGCTGCCGCGGTCGATCAAGTGCAGCACCGCCGTCTCGGCGACGAAGCCTTCCCAGCCCGGCGGCACGAGATGCCGGGTGAGCCGGTCCCACACCCGTCGCCAGTCCGCGGTCATCTGCGTTCCTGCGGCAGTCCGGCGTAGCGACGACTTGCGTTTCTGCAACGCACCGGCACGCTGCAGCCACCGTCGAAGGTGATACAGCACCATGTCGTCGGTCTCTGTGCGGGGCGGCCGATCCAGTTCGTACGGGTACGTCCACGGCCGGTCGCGCTGCACCGACTGCACGAACGCCGGCTTGAGATAGCCGGCCTGGGTCAGTGTCTGTTCGTCACCGAACCGTTCGAGCAGCCACAGCACCGGGCCAAGCGATTCCTGTGCACCGGCCGGTGGGTCGACCCGATGCAGCAGTCGATTCGCCACCCTCGCTCGCGCCGCGGACAACTGCTCGCTGCGTCCCTCCACGGCGGCGATCCACCGCTCCAGCCGCTCGGTGATCACCGCTGTCCGCCACGACTGGCCCGGCAGGATCGGATGGTCGCCGTCCAAGGCTGCCGTAGCGACGGCGACTTGCGGCTGACCGCCAGCCGCGGCTGCCGACGGCGAGTTCCCCAGCCGCAATCGCCCGTTCGAGCGCATCCTGCACCGCTGAGCGTGCCGTGGCCTCCTCGGGTCCCATCACCGGGCTCCACTCAAAATCGGCCAGGTCGGGCGGATCGATCCCCGAACGCTGCATCGCCTTGCGCAACGCCGAAATTCCCTCGCTGTCGCTGCGGTCGAAGGCAGCATGCACGGCTGCGGTCTCGGGCGACTGGCAGATCGCCGCATATGCGTGCAGCCCCAACTCGTCGAACAACTCCGCTGCCGCTGCCGCCAGCCGGCCCATGTAGCCGACCTCGTCGGTGATGTACTTCGTCGGCACGACGTACCACAGCCAATGCTGCAGCCCGGCCTGACTCAACACGCCGGGCCCCTCGCCCCAGGTCAACGACTCGTACACATCGCCGGCCTCGCGAGCCAAATCGGGGTCACGTGCCGCGATGCGGGAGACCGAGTCAATGACGTCCTGTCCGGAGAGTTCCGTCGGAGCGATGCGATTGCGGGCCGAGTCTGTCACTCGACCATCTTGCCAACTACGCGCATTCCCGGCGCGTACGTTGCCGCGGCCACGATCGCACGAGAAGTCAACGTCGGCCGCCAGGGACCGGATTTTCGGCCGCGCGCCCGCGTTTCCAGCTCAACCTGCCCCTCCGCGGCTTGTTTCGAGTTCTCCGAGTTCGGAGCCGAAATGCTGTTCATCGCCGACGAGCACCAACAGCATGGGCCGCGACTTGACGTCTCGGGTGCCCGGCCCGGCTCGCCCAGATACCGCGCGGCCCAAGAGCCGAACAGCATCACCGCTTCGGAGCGCAGAATTGGCACGAGCGATGGGGCCGGGACTTTCATAAACCGTAGGGACGTATACGTTAAAGGGAAATAGCGGGTCCAACCAGTCCGACGACGGCACCCAACGAACACCTTCGCCGTAGCTTTCCCCCCGTGAAACCTGCCGGCGAACTCGGGCGACAGCGGACCAAGCCGTGACCTTGTTGGAGGTCGAGTCGCTGAACAAGCGGTACGGCTCAATCGTTGCTGTCGATGACCTGTCGTTCTCGGTGGCGCCCGGGTAGACGCTTGGGCTGCTGGGCCCGAACGGTGCGGGCAAGACGACCACGATGGGGTGCGTCGTCGGCTTGTTGGAGCCTGACAGCGGGCGGGTCGCTATCGACGGGCTGGCCCCGCAGTCGAGGCACGTCAACGCCATGGTGGGGTATGCGGCCCAGCAGACGGCGCTGTACCTGTCGCTGCGGGTGTCGGAATCTGGCCTTCTTCGGCGGCCTCTACGGCCTGCGGGGCAGGTCGCTGGCAGAGGCGGTGGCGAAGATCGTCGACCTGTTCGATCTCGACCCGCTGATGCGCCGCGCCGTCAAGGACTTGAGCGTCGGCCAGGCGAAGCTGGTCCACCTCGCGACGGCCGTGATCCATGAGCCCAGGTTGCTGCTGGTCGACGAGCCGACGGCGGGTCTGGACGTGTCGGCACGCCGGCGCGTCATCGACAGCATCCGCAGACTCGCAGCCCAAGGCACCGCTGTCATCTTCAGCACCCATTACCTGGAAGAAGCAGAGGAAGCGTGCGACACGCTCGTGATCCTTGACCACGGCCACCGGGTCGCGGCCGGGCCGCTCGGGGACTTGCTCGCGGCCAACGGCGACACGGCAACGGTAATCCGTCTCAGCACAGGTGAAACGGTGTGGTTCGACGACCGTGACCTCCTGGCGGCGATCAACTCGGTCGATCCAGACCACATAGCCGAAGTGGTCGTGGAACGGGCGTCGGTCCGCCGCCTGTACGAGCGCGTGATCGGTGGCGGTGGCGCGGACGGCGACGGCGACGGCGACGGGAGCGACGATGACTAGCACCCTCCTCGTCACCCGCAATGAGTTGCGCCTGCTGCGCCGCGATCCGTTCCCGCTGTTCGTGCTGATCGGCATGCCGGGCGTGCTGCTGTTCTTCGTGACCGACGCGATCATCGGCGGGCCAGCTCACTCGGTCCCCGCTCTGGCCTCGCTGTTCGCGCTGATGGGAACCGGGTCGATGGGGTTCTCGTTCTTCCGCGAGCACGGATGGGGCACCTGGGACCGGCTGCGCATCGCCCCGATCCGCACGATCCACATCGTGGGGGGCAAGGCCATCCCGATGCTGGCGGTGACGGTGTGCCAGCAGTTCATCTTGGTGGCCATCGGCATTGCCGTGTTCAACCTCGAGGTGCCAGACGGCGCAGCCCAGATCGTCGTGGCAGCGCTGGCCTGCTCGGCGATGTACGTGACCCTGGCGATCGTGCTGACGTCGCTGTGCCGCACGGTATCGCAGCTCAACGCCGCCTCGATGCTGGGCACCATGGCCGTAGCGGGCGCCGGCGGGGCCATCGCACAGCTGACGGCGCTGCCGGGCTGGGTGCAGGCCATCGCCCCAGCCAGCCCCGTGTACTGGGTGATCGACGCCTACCGCAGCGTGCTCACCGGCGAGCAGGGCTTCGGCCGAGCCATCGCAATGCTGCTCGGGTTCGCGATCCTGTTCATCGCCGTGGCCCTGTGGGCGTTCCGCGTCGAGAAGCCGAAGGAGAGCTTCCTCGGCGAGTGACTCCGACGGCGGCAACTGGCGGTGGCGTCGCTCGTGGCGACGAGCCCGTCGCACCGTCATGAGAGCAATTGGATGAGGCGTCTAGGCTCGATCGATGGCTGTCCGTCGGGTTGTTGTCAACAACTGACACCTTCGACTCCCGCGGCGGCATTGACACCAATGCTGGGCATTGTCTCTCCAGCCCCGCGACCGGGACCCTCAATCCCTCGAATCCGCGAAGGCTCACCCAATGGTTCCTGCTGTACTTGCACTCGTCGGCGCGCTGATCGGCCTTGCCGCTGGTCCAGCAGGCATCCCGATAGGAGCCACCATCGGCTACCTCATCGGACGAGACGTTCAGGTTCGTGGGATGCGCTCTCGCATCGAATCGCTCGAGCGGACTGTCGATGTCTTACGTCGCCCTGCTGCTCCCCCAAAGACCACGGATGAGCCAGAACCAACTCCTGGGGCTTCGGAACTGTTACCCGAGACGCAACGGACTCCTGTCGAGTCCCATGGAACCTCGGTCCATTCGCCGGAACCAGAGCACGAACCGGAACCAGACCGTCCACCGGAACCAGACCGTTCGCGAGAACCGGAACGCGAGCCGGCACCGGACCCTTCGCCAGAACCCGAGCGCGAGCCAGCACCTTCTCCGCTGCCGACCCCAGCACCCACACCACGGCCCGCCCCAGCATCTTCTCCGCGGCCTGCCCCAAGACCAGTCACCGCGCACAGGCCGGTGGCACCTGCAACACGACACCAGAGGACGCCTCGTCGACCGGTGAAGCCGCCAGAGCCCAGCTTGGTCGCGGTTGCTGTCGCCCGTGCGCGCACTTGGCTGCTGACCGGCAACTCCCCCGTGAAGATCGGGATCATTCTCTCGCTGATCGGGCTGGGATTCCTCGTGCGGGAAGCCGCCGCCCGCGGCTGGGTGGACCTCACCATTGAGATTCGCCTCGCAGCAGTAACTGTGTTCGGGCTCGCCATGCTGACGTTCGGCTGGCTTCAACGAACGAGACGGCCCGTCTACGGCCTCAGCCTGCAGGGCGGCGGGATCGCCGTGCTGTACCTGGTGACGCTCGCCTCGTACGCCTTGTACGAGCTGGTGGGCGCGCCGGTGGCTCTCGTTGCTGTCGTGCTGATCACCGTTGCTGCCGGTGCGCTCGCAATGATCCAGAACTCGCTGACACTGGCGATGCTGGGACTCATCGGCGGCTTCTCCGCGCCTCTGCTGGCCTTTGAGTGGCCCCAAGACCACTTCGAGGTGTTCAGCTTCTACGCGGTTCTCGGCGTTGCCGTGGTCGCCATGAGCAGGCTGAAGGCGTGGCCGACACTGGTCCTGTCGGGTTACGGCTTCACGTTCGTCGTGGCCGGGCTGTGGCTGATCGCTCGACAGGACCACAACGACTGGGTGCAACTGCAACCATTCGTCGCGTTCTTCGTGCTGTTGTACGCACTCGTCCCGTTGGTCTGGCCGCCGGTGGCGTCCTCACGCGCGGAACCCATCGGCTTCAAAGACGCCTGGAACGCGCCACTGGTGTTCTGCACACCGTTCGCAGGGCTGGCAATGCAAGCGCTGCTGGTCGGCCACACGCGCTACGGCGTGGCAATCAGCAGCGCAGTGCTCGCCTTGCTGCACGTTGCACTCCGCGAGCTGGCCCGCGCTCTGAGACCCGCCGACAAGCAGATCGCGGTCGCCTATACCGCACTCGCCGTGGCGTTCAGCGCTACCGCTGTTCCGCTGTTCTTGGGCGCGTCCGCCACCTCAGCCATCTGGGCTGTGCAGGGTGCGATGCTCGTATGGGCCAGCGCACGATGGGGCTCGCGGCTGGCAGTGCTGGGCGGCGCTGTCCTGCAGGCGGCCGCTGCTGTCGCGTACGGGCTGCGAATCGTGGCCGCCTCAACCGACTGGGACTCTCCCGCGGTCTTCGGGTTCTGGGCCGAGGCCACGCCTGTTGTCAATGCGTTCTCGCTCGGCGCGGTCATGCTCGCTGCCTGCGGGCTCGCCAGCTCGGAGTTTCTGCGCCGCTCGTCGCACTTCGAAGATTGGCGCCCATGGCCGCAGAACGTTGCGTTGGTGTGGGGCGCCGGCTGGTTCCTGTTCGCCGAGACTGCCGCTGTCTGGCTGCGACTTGGGCTGATGCCCATTGTCGGGTTGTGGGCAGTGCAGGGTGCTGCGCTGATGTGGGTGGCGTCGAGGCGCCGTTCGTTGCCGGTTGCTGTTGTCGGCATCGCCATGCAGGTCGCAGCTGCCATCGCGGCAGCACTCAAGATGACCGACGATGCGGACAACCTGTCGCCTGGCTCGTTCGAGTTCTGGGCGGACTCGCTGCCGGTCGTCAATCAATACTTCGCCACAACTGTCTTGCTGGCGATCTGCGGATTCGCAAGCGCCCATGCTGTCTCCAGGTTCGTCAGCCTGCGAGATGATGAATGGCGTTCGGTCATGTACGTGACGTTGGCTCTCGGCGGGGGCTGGTTCCTGTTCGCCGAGTCAACGGAGATGTGGCTGCGGGCAGGGCCGTTCGCTGTGTCGGCCCTGTGGGCAGTCGAAGGCGCAGCGCTGGTGTGGTTCGCCGCTCGGCGCCGATTGGTGTTCGGCGCAATGCTCGGCACGTTGCTGCAATTCGCTGCTGCTGGGGTCTATGCCGTTCAGTTGGCCGAGGCTCGCTTGGCCGAGGCCAGTGCGAATCGCTCGTCAACGTTGAATTTCTGGGCAGATTCGACCCCGTTTGCGAACCAGTACTTCGGCGTTGCTGTTCTGCTGGCCGCCTGCGGCATCGCGAGTGCCGTGATCATCTACAGGTCAGCGTCAGCGCTCGACAATGCCCGAGTCCCGATGATGTGGCTGTTGTTGCTCTGGGGCGTTGGCTGGTGGCTGTTCGCCGCTGCGGTGCAGCTGTGGGTGTTGACCGACGACTACCGGCTGTGGGCGCTGTCGCTGCTGGTGATCGGCACCGCCTCAGCGGTGGTGGTCGCTGGTCGGGCGCTGAAGTGGGCTGAGCTCGAGTGGGCCGGAGTGCTGATGCTGCCGACTCTCGTGGTGGCCTTGGCGATCGCTGTGATCAGCAAGGACTATCCGTCTGCTGATTGGGGCTGGACAGCATGGCCGTTCATGATCTTGGCGTACGCAGTGTTCCTGCGCACCGGTGGGGACAAACTCAAGGCCGCCGGCCTCTACGGCGGCTTGTACTGCGTCGTGAGCGTGTTCTTGGCCGCTGAGGTCTACGGCCAATTGGCGCAGTTCGCCGATGGGGAATGGCCGCTGTACGGGGCCGCGGCGGCGGTTCTGCTGTGGCTGGGGGCCTCCTTGCTTGCTCGCCCGCACGCGTCGTCGTTCGTGGGTGACGGCTGGCGTAGCTGCCTGCTGTATGGCATCACACCGGTTGCGTGGACTGCTGCTGCAGGCGCTGGCATCGCTGTGGCGCTCCACCACGGAAACGTCGACCCGCTGCCGTTCGTGCCAATTCTGAATCCGATCGACATCTTTGCGGCAGCTGCGGTTCTCGTGATGCTGCGGTGGAAGAAAGAGATGGTCGCGGAGCTGTCCGCCGATTCGGACGGCATGACGCCGACAGTGGAGAGCTTGATGCGCGTGGCTGCGACACCATGGCTCCCAGCGCTGAGCGCAGCGGGCGTGGCAGCTCTCACGATGACCGCCGCTCGGTCTGTCCATCATTGGCTGGACGTGCCGTTCGATCTGAGATCGCTCGTGTACTCCACAGAACTGCAAGTTGCGGTGTCGATCCTTTGGGCTGCGACCGCGTTGGCAGCGATGGTCGTCGGTGCGAGAGCCGCCGACCGGCGCATCTGGATCGTCGGCGCGTCATGGATGGGCGTCGTGGTGATCAAGCTGTTCTTGATCGATCTGGCGAACCTGGCGACGCTGCCGAAAGCCGCCTCGTTCATCGGCGTCGGATTCCTGCTGCTGATCGTCGGCTACCTGGCCCCGGTGCCGCCATCGCAGGCCAACGACGAGGAGCCGATTGACAAACCCGCCGACGAATCCGCCGACGAGCCAGCAACACCGGGCAGTTAGCTAGCGGGCGGTGCTGACAGGGATTGCGATCCTGTTCTCCGCCGTCATCTTGCGGGCGTTCCGAGCCGAGAAGCCGAATGACAGCTCATCCTGCCCGGTACGCAGCGACGCAGAGCGGTCGTCTTGGTGACGGCAATGTTTCAACAGAGTTGCGGATTGCCCACGATTCCGAGCCAGCAGGAACCGACCCACGCTCCGAGAGATTTGTGCTCACATGAACGCTCCTATGAACATTGCAGCGATGAAGATCTCGGCCGCACTCTGCGTGGTTGCCGTTGTGGCCTTTGGGTGCAGCGCCGACGATGAAGATCGATCCTCGGACGACCGCTCACCGACCAGCCAATCCGGCTCGACCCCTCAGGCGCCGGCGACGACGGCCCGCGCCAGCGCTGATGACGGCTGGCTCGACGGGGCGCCCGACTGGACCGGCGGCGCACTCGACGGCACGGCCTCTGAGGAATCGGGCGGCGTGCTCGAAGAAGCAATGGAAGATTCCGAAGCCGCTGTGGCAGTCGCCGACGACGATGCATCTGACGATGCATCTGATGTCTCTCCGCTCGGGCAGTCGCCGCTCACCGGCGGCTCGGTCGACGACAATGAGCACTTCGGCGACTATCTCGACTATCGCGAGCAATTGCTGCAGTGGGGAATCTCCGTCCGGGACATCGATCCGAGCGGGCGTGTGGTCATCACCGTGTCAGGCAACGACGACCTGCCGGTTGCGGGTACCGAAGTGCATATCGGCTGGCAAGGCGGAACCACCACCCTGCTCACCACCGCGGACGGCACGGTGAGATTCCACCCGAACGCGTACGGCGCGGGCGACGGACCATTCGCTGTGGAGGCCGGCAATGCGGGCGCCGAAGCTGACCGGGGCGGCGAGCTGTTGCTGAGCACCGACCTGCCGACCGTCGAGGCCGATGCCACGATCGATCTCGATGTGCTGTTCCTGCTCGACGCGACGGGGTCGATGAGCGATGAGATCGACCAGCTCAAGACGACGATCCGCGATGTGGCTCAACGCATTGCCGGCCTGCCTGGCGATGTGCACGCCCGCATGGGCATGACCCTGTACCGCGACATCGATGATGCGTTCGTCACTTCCACGTACGACTTCACGGACCGTGTCGGAGACTTCGCAGCCGCACTCGCCGACGTTGTCGCCGACGGCGGCGGCGATTACCCCGAAGCGCTCGATGAGGCACTCGAGGAAGCGTTCTCCCACCCGTCGTGGCGCCCTGCTTCGGACACGGTGCAGCTGGTGTTCTTGGTGGCAGACGCCCCGCCGCACGTCAGCCGCCAAGTGCGCGTGCCGTACACCGAGTCGATGATCGACGCTGCGGCGAACGGCATCAAGATCTTCCCGGTCTCATCGTCGGGCACTGACGACCAGGCCGAGTTCGTGTTTCGCCAACTCGCACAGTTCACCGGCGGCCGTTACGTGTTCCTCACCTACGGGGCAGCGGGCCGTGCAACGGGCGAATCGAGCGACATCACCGAAGAGGACTACGAGAACCTGTCCCTCGACGACCTGATCGTGCGCACCATCGCCGAAGAAATCGCCGACCTGACGACCCCGGTAGGCGACGGCGGCGGCGACCGGGACGACGGCAGCGGCAGCGGCGGCAACAACGGCGACAGCTGATTCGCTGCGGCATTCCCGCAAGACTTCAAGGCATAGCGTGCTCACCGGCGAGCAGGGCTTCGGCGGTGCCATCGGGATGCTGCTGGGCTTCGGCGCCCTGTTCATCGCCATCACCCTGTGGCAATTCCGAGCCGAGAAGCCGAAGGAGAGCCGCCGCGGATCCGGCACCCGCTTCAGGCGACTTGGATTGCGTCGCGGAGTTGGCTGGGAGGCTCCGCGGGAAACGACAGCACGAGGTGTCGGTTCAGCCCGGAGGCGACGCGGGCGAGGGTGTCGATTCGGTTTCGTGCTCCGCCGCCCTCCTCAAGGCGCGAGATCACCGATTGAGTCGTGCCCATGCGCTCTGCGAGCTCGCGCTGGCTCAGGCCCGCCTGCACCCGGAGATCGTGGATGAGCTGGCCCAATGCAAGATCCTGCTCCACGGCGGCACGAGTCGGCGGGGAAGGCTCGCCGCGGCCTGCCTTGACATCCTCCCAACGAGATCGGTTAGCCACAGCTGGACTCCATCACGGATCGCGACGCACGCCATTATCGCATTTTTGCGATGATGCCGTCAATGCGATCTCGACAAACCGAGGGCCCAGGCCGTCGCGCCAGAGGGCCGCGCCCTCCTGCCAGCAGACGGTCCGCGATATTGGACGAAGGCGTTACCTGTTGGAGCTCGTCGCCGGCCTGGAATCCGTTGCCCGTCTGCGCGCCCTGACCCCGGCCCGAGCCCACTTCAGCCACGACACCCAGGCGTTCGAGGCCTAGACGCTAAACAGCCCCGGTCGAAACCGGGGCCGTCGGGCCGGGGCTACGCGCCCCGGTGGGGTGTGCTCATCGTACCGAAGGCATCGATGGAAGAGCGGTGCCAAACCCCTCCTCAACGCTTGCCAGCAACTCCTCAGGTCGGCCGTTCGACCGAGCCACCTCGACGGGAAGCTCGTCCCACAACTCGCCCTCGAGTTCCCGGCCGCCGGCCTTGGGGGTTCTGCCTCCCCATTGCTTGAAAAAGAACGCGACGCCTGCTATTGAAAAAGGGCACCGACTCCGGCACCATCTTCGGCCCTGCCGTCAGAAACTTGCAAATTCACATATCTAACTGTAAATTGTGTTAATGCTCTTGCTGGGGCAGCGGCCGCTTACGACTTCCGATGCCGATAACCGGCTGTTCGCCAACCGTAGCTTCGAGCTTCAGCGAGTCCGCCGAGCGCGCGAACTCGGCCTAAATGCGTACGTGCATGGCCCTCCCGGCAGCGGTCGTACTTCCTTCCTGCGTCAAGTCGAACGAGAACATCCCGAGGCGCGCTACATACGCCTTCAAGGTGTGGAGACTCTCGCCGAGTGGCTGGAGGGAGTTGAACGGGCGATTACTCGTTCGGATGCTCTGCCCCGCGAACGCGGCAATCCCTTCGCTGAGGTGTTCGGGCAACTCGCCGCAACTCAGTACAAGGTGGTTGTGGATCCCTTGAGGCATCTCAAGGTGGCGCTCGGACAACACCAAACCGCCTCCCGGCACGTCGTCCTTGTGGACGACCTCGACTCCGACGGTTGCCAAGAATTGTTCGGCAGGTTGCGCGACGACCTCTGGGAGCTCCCGATCCAATGGTTCGTCGCTGGCACGTCATCGCATCTCGAACCGCCAGCCGACGCGTTCTTCGATGTCGTCGTCGAGCTTCAGTCGTTCGACCTCGAAGGACTTCACGACCTCGTGGATCGACGAGCGGCGAGCGGCACTGCTGCCGAAAGGGCGCTCTTGCGGTCGAGAGTCGCGACAGCCATCGAGTCCATCGCTCCATGCACGCCCCGGCATGCACTCTCGGTCATTCGCGATCTCTACCTGTCCGAAGATTTGGCTGATGCAACGAGTCGGTTGGTCGAACAGCGATCAGCTCGCTCGCGCATGTCTGCGACTGCGTCCAAGGTGTTCGACGCATTCGTTCACTACGGACCGACGCACGCTGGGGATGAACGGCTCCTGGCCGAAGTGGGGGTAAGTCGTAGCCGGGTGGTCCAGGTGCTCACGGAACTCGAATCTGCAGGCCTCGTGACGTCGGAGCGCGTGGGCCGCCGCAAGCTGTACTCGACGCTCACGGGCGGCGACACGGCAAGAAAACCTGGCGAAGAATCGACCCCCGACGCGCTGTCATAGGCACATGCCCGTCGTCATGGCTGCAACTCAGGCCAGCGTTCTACTCAGTCGCGAGATCAACGTCCGCTATCGGGGCACGAACTCATGACGTACTCGCTGCTGGAGGTGTTGCGGGACCGCTATGCATTCGACGGCACTCCGAGATTCGAGGATCTCGGGGTCTTTCACGTTCCGTTCGAATCCATGGGCGAGGGGCCGTCCGTCGAGAGCCGACTGCGTGACGGCGCCCTTCGTGGGGAGCGCATTGCATTGATTGCCGATAGCGGGTGCGGCAAATCGAGCGTCATTTCGCATGTGCTGGGTCCGACGGCTGAAGGGGTCTTTCCCGTACTCGTGCCGGTCCATTCGCTCAGGGAGGGAGCGACGAGTGCGGAACAGGTAGCCGACATGGTGTTGACCCAGTTCGCACGTCAAGCGCGAACCGCAGCGATCGCCCATCAGGACGCCGCTCGTGCCAGCGGAGCCCGGCGTGAGGTGACGGAATCCACAGGTCGCGCCCGCCACATCGGCGTGCAAGCACCAGGCGGAGCGTTGAAGGCCGATATCGCAACAGAGATCACTCGGCAAGTCACGACGGTTCAGCCGGTCTCCCTTCCCGAGAAGATCGAGATCATTGTCCAATGCCTGCAACCCGTCTACCGAGACTCGCTCATGCCGGTGGTCATTTTCGACGACACCGACCGGTGGTCCACTCCCGCCGAGAATCGGATCGTCGATGGCTTCTTCGGGCAGGCGATTCGCTGGCTGACGGATCTACACGTTTCGCTCGTGGTGGCCACCCATTCGCACTACATCGAATCGAGAGCGGGTGGCGCAACGCTATTGACGTTTCTCGACACCAAGGTGGCACTTCCTCGCCTGCCATCGGCTGATCAGCTCGCTCGCATATTGGCTGGATTCAACCGGTCGTCGCAACACCGGTTTGTTGTAGCGAGCGTAGGTGTTCGTCGAGGGCTTCTGCTGGGGTCTTCCATCCGAGGGTCTTGCGTGGCCGCGAGTTGATGGTCGCGGCGACGGCTTCGATCTCTTCGGCGGTCCAGCGGGACAGGTCGGTGCCTTTGGGGAAGTATTGGCGCAGCAGCCCGTTGGTGTTCTCGTTGGTGCCGCGCTGCCAAGGGCTCTTGGGGTCGGCGAAGTAGACCGCGATGTCGGTCTCGACAGTGAACGCGGCGTGGGCCGACAGTTCCTTGCCTCGGTCCCAGGTCACCGACCGGCGCAGCTGCTCGGGCAGTGTGGTCATCGATGCAGCGAGCGCGTTCTTCATGGTGATCGCGCCGTAGCCGGCGAGGGCGGGGCCGTTCTTGGTGCGGGCGATCACGCCGTAGCCGTGTTCGCGTGGCAAGTGAATCAGCATCGTGAAGCGGGTGGTGCGCTCGACAAGGGTGCCGATCGCGGAGCGCTTCAGACCGATCACCAGATCGCGGTCCCAATGTCCGGGCACGGCCCGGTGTTCGACCTCGGCGGGTCGTTCGCTGATCATCACCTCCGCGGTGACATGGGCCCAGGCGGCCTGGCGGGTCCGGGCCCGAGGAACCCGCAGAGCCCTCCCCGAGCGCAGGCACGCGACCAGCTCACGCTTGAGCGCACCCCGGCCTTCGACGCAGAGCGCCTGATAGATGGCCTCGTGGCTGATGCGCATGGACTCATCATCGGGGAAATCGACACGCAGCCGGTTCGAGATCTGCTCGGGACTCCAGCCCTGCACCCAGCGGCGATCCCACGATGGGGCTTGTTGCGGCCCTGCCACTTCGGGCCAACAGGCCCCAAGGCGCGACCGCCGGACGCCCGAACCGCGCCCGAGAGCCGCTCAGCCACATAGCTGCGAAGCCGATCGTTGCCGGCGAGCTTCGCTCGCTTGGCACGACGAGCGCGCCGCTCTGCGTGCCACTGCGCGATCGTCGCTTTGTACTCGAGCCGGAATGTTCTCGTCGACGCGTTCCGGCGAAGCTCCCGCGAGACCGTCGACGGGCTGCGATCGAGCCTGCGGGCGATCTCACGCACACCGAGGCCCTGGGCCCGCAACAACGCGATGTCCTCACGCTCAGCAAACGACAGAAACCGGCCCGACACCGTCGGGGACAAACATGGGTTCACCCCGCCAGCGTGACCGAACCACCGGAACCCAACGGGGGATGACACCCCCGCTTGTGCCGCCGCGTCCCCGGTCTTCTCGCCGCCAGCGATCGCCGCCCAGAACCGAACCCGGTCCTGGCGCCACGCGACCGTCGGCCGACCCGGCGACCGGATCTGCCCCCGATACAGCTGGACCTCGCGCTGGCGCTCCCGCATCGTCGCCATCACCGACACCTCCCTCATCGAGGTGTTGCGACCACCGATTGAATCCGCCTTGCGTGAGCGGGTCCGAGTGCACATCGAGAACGCCGGATCGTTCCCGGCACCACCATCGCTGGCCGAAGTAGTAACCGCGTCCGCAGTCGGGGAGCTGTTCAAGAAATACGAGAGCGGGTCTTCCCTACGAAGAGTTCTCCAGCTCGCGCATATCGCACTTGCCGAGGCCGCGGACGCCGGCGCCGAAGTGGTGTCTGAACACCACATTGCGGCCGCAGCACAGGCATGAGATCTGACCCGATGCTGGAATGAGCGGGGCTTCGATTCGGAATTGCAGCGGTCGAGGACGGGTCACGCCCCCAGAGAACCTCAGTTGGAACCGCCACTGGGCTAGCTCGCCGCCTCGAGCGGGAGCTGGTCCCACAATTCACCGTCGAGTTCTCGGCCGCCGGACTTCGGCGTCCTGCCTCCCCAGTGCTTGAAGAAGAACGCGACGCCCGCTGACGTGCAGGTATCTCGAAGTTCGGTGTTCCAGTCGTGCTCCATGGGCCGGGCGTTGGCACCGGGCTCACCGCCGACGATCACCCAGTGAATGCCCGCAAGATCCAATTCACCGAGCGGGCCCAGCAACGGCTCGGCGCTCACGAACCTCACGGCGGCTGGAACCCTGCGGAGATGCTTGATCCGGAACCCATACCGGCGTGACTCCACGCTCACGCCCATCCACAAGTTCGACGGCCAGTCGAGGTCGCCTGCGATTCGGCTCAGCCGCTGCGCTCGCTTGGTGAGCACCTGGTAGGTGTGCTGGGGCGTCTCCCGAATCACCTCGAAGACCTGCGCGATGAACTCCAACGGCACATCGTCATGAAAGAGATCGCTCATCGAATCCACGAAGACGGGGCGGGCTGTCGCAGCTATTCCCCGATGAGCCGGTCGATGAAATGACGTGATGCAGGCGTGAGCGGGACATTCGAGTTGCGCACCTGCCAGCCGAGCACTGCCGAGCTGACCCCGTAGCGAGCCCGAAGCGACTTCGCCGCACGATCATCCTGGCCGTCAAAGCTCAAGAACAGTCGGCCGGCGAGTTCGCGTGGCAGCAACAACTCGGCCGCGAAGGCACGGGCGCGCTGCTCGACATGTCGTGCGGTCCGGCCGCCGAGCACCTCGACCAGGGGCAGCGACGTCGAACGATCGACAAGGAGATGGCAGATCTCGTGCGCCAGCGTCGCTCGCTTGCGGCCAAAGCTCGAGGCGTGGCGCCGATCGGTGTTGAGGAGTACGGCTGGACCGTGATGGGGACCCCAGCAGCCGATTGCATCGACGTTCAGCAGCCCAAGGCCGACCTCGACGACGGGCACATCCCACGACCGCAGGAGCTCATCCGGATTCACCCGGCCGCTTCCGTTGGCGATGCTTAGTTGAGCCCGCAGCCAGCCAGCTCGTGTCCCTGGACGTACGGCGGCTCGTCCGCGACCGATCCGATCGCTTCAGCTGCATGAGCTGCCAAATGGTCCAGCTTGGACGTCTTGACCTTCTTTAGCGGCCCTTCGTCTTTTGTTGGGATGAGGGTGGGTTGAGGGTCCGTTTGTAGGGGTCGAGGCCCTGGGGGGATCGGTGTTTGTGGACGCTGAACCCTGGAGGGCCTCGATGGCGAGTGATGTTATGTCGGTGCGGCTGTGGCTGCCGCGTATCAAAGTGGAGGGGGTCGTCGTCGACGCGCCGGAGGAGCTGGTGGTGCGGGTGTGCTCGACGGTGCGCCGCCCCGGATGCCCCGATTGCGGGGTCCCGAGCGGGAAGGTTCATGACCGCGGGGACAACAAGATCCGCGACTTGGAGGTGTCGGGGCGGCCGGTGACGCTGATCTGGGAGCGGCGGCGGCTGGTGTGCGAGCCGTGCGGCAGCCGTTTCGTCGAGGGCCATCAGGGGTTCGAGGGCCGCGTCACGGCGCGTCTGGCCCGCCGGCTGGTCAAAGACGCCCGTGCGATGACGGTCAACGCGGCAGCCAAACGCCACCAGGTGAGCTGGAAGCTGGTGAACGCGCTGGTGGTCGCATGGGCGGGGCTGGTCGGCGAGCACCGCCGCCGGCAAAGATGCCGGGTGCTGGGGGTGGACGAGACCTCGATCCGCAAACGGCACCGCTGCGTGACGGTGATCGTCAACGGCGACACCGGCGAGGTGCTCGCCATGGTGCCCCACCGCGACACCCAGGCGCTCAGCGGCTTTCTGGCCGCCCAAGGGCCCCGATGGTGCAAAGCCGTGAAGGTCGTCGTCTCCGACGGCTCGGCGGCGTACAAAGCAGCGATCGATAAGCGGCTCGGCCACGCCCGCCATGTGCTGGACCGGTACCGGGTCATCAGATGGTTCCAAGCCGGGCTCACCGCGGTGCGCCGCGACGTGCAGCGCCGCCCCGAAGGCTCCAGTGCCGGCGTTCGATCCCGAAGTGTTCCGATCCAGGTTCTTGCTGATGCGCCGGCCCGACAAGCTCGACGCGGCCGAGCAGTCACGGCTCGACGCGCTGTTCGCCGCCCACCCGCGGCTCAAGCCAGCATGGGACGCGCTCGGCGAGCTGCACAACCTCTATCTCGCCGACGACCGCAAGGGCGCCCTCGAGGCGCTCGACCGGTTCGCTGACATCTACCGCACCGGCGACATCCCCGAGTTCAGCAGCATCGTCGACACGTTCTTGGCGTGGCACGACCAGATACTCGACTGGCACCACGCCGGGCGGCCCAGCAACGGCCGCATCGAAGGAACCATTCTCTGGAGCGTGTCGGAGGGTGTCGTCGATGTCGTTGACGGGCACATGGCGGGCTGTCGTGGACGCGTTCTCTGGATCGTGTCGTTGGAGTCCGCGATGTTGCTGGCGGTGTGAGCTGGACAGCGCTTCGTTCGGCCTGCGGTCGCCGGTCGAGATGCGGTGGAGGTGGCCTGTGAGGGTGCAGCGTGTGGTGATGGCGGTGACCGGCGCCGAGTCCTGGACGGTCGTCGACGGCGGGTGGGCTCCGGTGGAGCCGGTGGAGCGTTGCCTGGCGCACCTGGCAGGCATCGAGCGTTCACCGAACACGGTGAGGGCCTACGCGCACGGTCTGCGGCTTTGGTTTGAGTTCCTCGGGGCCCGTGGCCTGGTCTGGGACAGCGTCGGGATCGAGGATGTCTCGCGGTTCGTGGCATGGCTGCGGGCTCCGGCGGGCAACGTGATCGTGTTCGACGACACGGCGGCGGTTCGCAGCGCGGCGACGGTGAACCGTCACCTGGCCGCGCTGTTTGGGTTCTGCGACTTGCGCGCTCGCAGCGGCGGCGTGGGTGTGGCGGCTGAGTTGGTGGCGTGGCGGCGCGGGTCTCGGGGTTCCTGCAAGCCGTTCTTGCGCGGCATCGCTGGTGACGGGCCGGCTGCGGCTGCGGCCGGTGGGGCTGCGTGTGCCGCGGCGGCTGCCGGCTGTGCTCGGCGTCGAGGAGGTTGCTGTGATCTTGGCGGCGTGCACCCGGCTGCGGGACCGGTTCTTGTTCGCCTTGTTGGCCGAGACGGGCATGCGGGTCGGCCAGGCGCTCGGTCTGGGGCACGAGGACTTCGTGAGCCGCCGGCGGCAGGTGCGCATCGTGGCCCGGGCCGACAACGCGAACGGTGCCCGGGCCAAGTGTTTGTCGCCGGCGACGGTGCCGGTGTCAGCGCCGCTGGTGCTGCTCTGGGGCGACTGCATGCACACCGAGTACGGCGCATTGGACTCTGACTGCGTGTTCGTGAACCTGTGGCCCGGGACCGGTGGGCAGGCCGCTGCGCTGCGGTGCGGTCGCGAAGCTGGTGCGGCGGCTGCGAGCCCGCACGGGCATCGAGTTCACCCCGCACACGCTGCGCCGCAGCCGCGCCGCCGAGCTGATCCGCGCCGGTGTGGCGATCGAGGTCGTGTCCAAGCTGTTGACGCACCGGTCGGCGGCCACGACCAGCGCCGCGTATGTGCACCTCGACGTCGAGGACCTGCGGGCCGAGCTGGTGCGTGCGGGCGCCTGGGACGACATCTCATGGGGAGCGCCGTCGGGGCCCGCAGCGGCCACGGTGACCGTCTGGGCGACCTCGTGGCGGCTGTTCGCCCCGAGTTCTGCGGCGAGGTCATCGCGGTGTCACCCGAGGACCCGGTGTTCGGTCGGGGCCGCTGCGCGGTGGCGGGATGCGGGCGCAGCGCCTGGGCGCGGGGTCTGTGCGGGGCTCACCGCCAACGGTGGGCCAGCCACGCCAAGCCCGACCTCGGGGAGTTCAAGGCGGGCGCCGCTGCGGTCGCGGTCCGGGCCGGCTCACAGAACGTGGACGGCTTCGACCTGTCGGCTCTGCCCGTCGGGCCCCGCCTGGAGGCCGCGTACGTGCTGTGGTGCCGCCACGACGACCGCACTGTGAGGGTGCCGCCCTCAGCGGTGAGGCACCTCGTCGCGCTGCTGGCCGACAGCGGCGCCGGCTCGCTGCTGGGGCGGCCGCCGCAGGACCGGCTCGACGAGGTCAGGTCCCGAGGCCTCAAGGATCCGAGCCCCATGATCGGGCTCATCGGCTACGCCTGCCGACGCCTCAGCGACCTCGGCGGCATCGACATCGAAGCCGAGTACGCGTCGGACGTCTGGGTCGCCTCGCGGCTGGGGATCAAGGTGACCCGGTCGCCGGCTCAGACCCGTTTCGACACCATCGAACAGCCGTGGCTGCGGGCCGCGGTGAAGCGCCGGGCGAGGCTTCGGCTGGGGTCGGGCAAGACCTGCCGCAGTATGCACGTGGACGTGCGGGCGATGCTGTGGTTCAGCCGGTTCCTCACCCGACGCGATCCCCGAGCCTCCGACGAGGCTGTCGCCGCCCGCGACGCGCTGGAGTCCTGTCTGGTGTGGGTCGCCGCCTCACATCTCGCTGCTCACACCACCAGCACCTGCATCACGTGTCTGCGGGTCTTTCTCGACGCCTGCCGACGCCACGGCCGGCTGCCCCGACTGCGGTGCGACGGCAGCGATCTATCACGACGACCTGCCCAGCGGGCCCCGGCGGCTGCCCCGGTTCATCCCCGAGTTCGTCATGGCCCAGCTCGAAGACCCCGAACGCCTCGCAATGCTGCCCGACGCCACGACCCGGGCGCTGGTCATCGTGATAATAGAGACCGGCCTGCGGGCCAACGACGCCTGCTCGCTGCCGTTCAACCCGATCATCGACCACAGCGCCCGATGGCGGTGCCTCCGCTGCCTCAACACCAAGACGGCCGCCGAGCAGCTCGTGCCCCTCAGCGCCGCCGCCGCCGAAGCCGTCCGAGCCCAACAGAGGCATCTGCTCCACCGCCGGCCCGACGCCTTGCCGGTGCTGTTCCCCGCCCCGCGCTCCAACCCCGACGCGACCCGGCCGTTCAGCTACGCCACGCTGCGCCGGCGTCCGGCCCGCCGCCAACACGACATCGACCTGCGAGACGACACCGGCCGGCCCGTGCGGGTCACCGCCCACCAGTTCCGCCACACCTTCGGCACCCGGCTGATCAACACAGGCGTCCCCCAGCACGTCATCGGGCGGCTCCTCGGCCATGCCAGCCCCCACATGACCGCCCGCTACGCCGCGCTCTGTGACACCACCGTCCGCGCAGCCTTCGACGACTACTGCCAGCAGCGGGTCAACCTCGCCGCAGAACACATCGCCTACGACCCCGGCGCGCTCACCGACCAAGCCGAGCGGACCACCCACAACACGGCCCGCGTCCACGCCAGCCTGCCCAACAGCTACCGCCGACGCCCACCACAACAGCACTGCCCCCACCCCAACGCCTGCCTCACCTGCCCCGACTTCCACACCACCCCGGCATTCCTCGACATCCACCGCCGCCAACGCGACGAGACCAGACTGCTCATCGCCACCGCCGAAGCCGACGGCCGACTCCGGCTGGCCGACAACCATCGCCAAGTCCACGACAACCTCGACGGGCTCATCACCGCGCTCGAAGACATCGCAGACACCACACCATGACCGCCGCCCTCGCCGCTGCCGCCCGACAACGCTCCGACCAGACCCGCCGACGCGCCACCGAAGCTCTACAGCGCCCCCACACCACCGGGCAACCGATCACGTTCGCACACGTCGCCCGCACAGCAGGCGTGTCCCGGTCCTGGCTCTACCGCCAACCCGACCTGCGAGCCGACATCAACCGACTCCGTCGAACCGCCACAGCCCAGGCTGTCCCCGTTCCATCACCCGAACGAGGATCAGCCGAAACGCTGCGACACCGACTCGAGGCCGCCCTCGACGAGATCACCAGACTCAAAGCCGACAACCACCAACTCCGAGAACACCTCGCCCAGCACCTCGGCCACCGGCGCCACAACCGCATCCCCGCCCCCGTCAGCGACATGTCCCCCACATGAAACCCAAGCTCCGGACCACCATTGCGCCAAGCCCTCCAGATAAGAACCAACAACCTGCACCCGAGTCCTGCGACGCAAAGCCCACGGCTTCACCAACTACGCCAACTTCGAAGCCCGCGGCCTCCTCCTAACATGAACCCCGCCGAGCCCAGCAGCCCGAATCCCAAAAAAAGACGAAGGCTCCGATTTCTCGCGACACCCCAGTACGACCCAGGCTCCGGCAGCACAACCGACGCATAATGAACTCGCTACCCGACATTTCCCGCATTACGACGAGACTCCGCCAGCACCTGAGGGAACTCGAATCTCGCAGCGACGAGGAAGGGCCGGCACCTGCCGGTTGCAGCGAAGAGCTGTTGGTCCCGCTCCGAGCAGCACGCGCCGAGGCAAACCGCATCCTGCTAGCGGAATAGTGCAGCGCAACGAGCCTTGCCGGCCGCTTCGCCTGCTCCTCCGCCGGTGTGAGACGCTGGCCCATGGCACGCATCACGGTCATACCTGACGACGCCTGGGACGGCGACCTCGGCGAGCTGTATCCCCGGGTCGTGGACCGCACCTACGGCCGGGTCGACAACATCCTGGCCATCCACTCGCTCAACCTGAATCCACCGATTGGTGGGTGTGTGGGGGTTGCCGCGTCCGCGAAAAAGGCCTCCTGATCTGCGACGATTGTGATGTCAGAAGTCACATTCGTCTCAAAAACAGGAGGCACTTTTTGTGTCTGCATCATCGCGCAGTCCGGACCGGTTCGCAACGACCTTTGACCATGAGGGCCTGGTGGCCAACGCGGGCCTGATCCTGGCAGGAACGCTGATGGCCCGTCTGGGTCTGTTGGGGCTGATCGAGCGGTGGGTGCGCACCGGTTCCGCGAACCCGGGCCCCAAGATCTGCACCGTGGTCGCCGCGATGCTCGCAGGCGGCACCCACATCGATCACGTCGAGATGCTGCGCGCCGGACGCACCGGGAGGGTGCTGGGATTCCGCCCGATGGCGCCCTCGACGGTCGGGACGTTGCGGCGGACGTTCACGTTCGGTCACGTCCGCCAGCTCGAAGCGGTGCTGTCGCGCACGCTCGCTCGCGCATGGCAGCTGGGAGCAGGCCCGGGCCGTGCGCCGCTGGTGGTCGATGTGGACTCCACGATCTGCGAGGTCCACGGCAAACAAAAACAAGGAGCCGCGTACGGCCTGCACCATAAAGCTCGGCTATCACCCGCTGCTCGCCGCACGCGCCGACACCCGCGAGGTGCTCGCCGCACGCATGCGCAAAGGCTCCGCGGGGTCGTCGCGAGGCGTGGAGCGCTTCGCCGACGAGCTCGTCGCCAGCCTGCGACGGGCCGGGGCTGCCGGGCCGGTCACGGTGCGCGGCGACTCGGGGTTCTGGTCACGCAAGCTGATCGACCGTCTCGACGCCCACGACTTCAAGTGGTCTATCACCGTCGCCCTCATACCCGCTGTTCGCGCTGCGATCCAAGCGATCCGCGACGACGCGTGGGCCGACATCGCTTACACCAAAGACGGCCGCGCCCAGGTCGCCGAGACCCAATACACCACCGGCCGCGGCAAACAGAAACGCACCGTTCGTCTCGTGGTGCGCCGCACCCGCCTCACCGAGGGCGCCCAACAACGACTGTGGCCCGACTGGCGACACCACGCATTCAACGCCAACACCGAACTCGACACCGCCGCCGCGGACGAGTTCCACCGCGGCCACGCCTGCGTCGAGCTCGCCATCCGCGACCTCAAGGAAGGCACGGGACTCGAGCACGTCCCCTCAGGGCACTACGGAGCGAACTGCGCACCGCTCGCATGCGCAGTGCTCGCCCACAACATCGGCCACCCGACCAACACGCTCACCGGCGCGCCGCCGGCCACGAACCGCTCCCGCCGCACCCGACTCGTCGCCCTCGCCGCCGTAGCAGTCAACCGCTCCGGCACACCCACCCTGCGACACCCCGCCCGCTGGCCCTGGGAAACACAATTCCGAGCCACACTCAGCGCCCTGCGAGCCCTGCCAGGACCCTCAGGCTGACCCGAACCGCCCGGAACCGGCGCCCCCACACAAACCCAGCGTCGACAACCCCGAACCACACCCGCACCCCTACCCCAACACGCCCAAACACACCAAACC
Organism: Candidatus Poriferisodalis sp.; assembly: GCA_965226645.1. GTDB lineage: Bacteria > Actinomycetota > Acidimicrobiia > Acidimicrobiales > Poriferisodalaceae > Poriferisodalis. The sequence continues at coordinate 602,004 of CBDDDL010000001.1, read as the reverse complement.
ACACCAAACCACACCCCCAACAACCCGGCACCATCCCAACCCGCCACCGGCCCGGGAAACCCGCGCTCGCCAAAGGCCAATCGGTGGATTCAGGCTCAACCCCCGCAACATGGCCGCGCACCAAGGCCTCTACGAATCGGCCATGGCCGGCACCGCCACGCTGCGCAAAGCCGAACGCGAACTCATCGCCCTGGTCGTCAGCCTCACCAACGACTGCCACTACTGAGTGGTCCACCACCGGCGCGGTCTGCGTCGCCTCATCCGCAACGACGAGCTGGTCGCCGCCGTCGAGCACGACTGGACCACCGCACCGCTGTCGCCCAAGCGCACCGCCATGCTGGGCTTCGCCGTCAAGCTCACCGAGACCCCAGCCGCAACCAACGACGCCGACGTCGACGCCCTGCGAGCAGCCGGCTTCTCGGACCGGGACATTCTCGACATCGTCGAAGTCGTCGGCTACTACGCGTACGCCAACCGCATCGCCGACGGGCTCGGCCTCCAAACCGAAACCTGGATCCCTGACTGACCTACGCCGGCTCGACCATCCACACTGCAGCTGGGCTGTGTCATTCCTGTTCGATGTGTTATTTATATTGAACTAGCCAGTATTCGGATATAGATATATACTTTTAACATCTGTCTAGTGATATCAATAGATAGTTCAGACCTCGGCAGGTGACGCATGCTGCGAGACAAACGAGCCCAATCACGACGCCGGCTCGACCAACGTTTCGATCGGCACGGCGACCTGGCTGATCTTGCCCATCCTCCCCAGGGGTGGATCCGAACGCTGCGCGACGCACTGGGGATGACCAGCGGGGACCTGGCTCGCCGCATGGGCGTTCACCCATCGCGCATCCCCGCCGTCGAACGAGGCGAGCGGGAGCGGACACTCAAGCTCGACACCCTCACCAGGGTCGCTGATGCCCTCAATTGCGACCTCGTCTATGCACTGGTGCCCCGCTCAAGCCTCGACGGAATGGTCGACGTTCAAGCCCGGCTCAGCGCGATCAAGCACTTGCGAAACGTCATGGCTCACTCGCGGCTCGAGGACCAAGAGGTCACACCTGACGACCTCGAAGCCCAGATCGCTGACCTCGCCGCTGAATTCAGACAGCGGCGTGACCTCTGGCGCGCCGAGTAAGGCAATCCACAATGAGCGACCTCGCCGCCCCACTCGGGGACGGGCACACGCTGCTGTCTGATGAAGATCGAGCCGGACTGCTCCAGCGGGACATCGCGACGCGGCAAGAACTCTTCGACGCCGAACAGCGCAACATCGCAAAGGCCCTGCTGCGTCCGAAGCCCCGGCTGCCGACACTGCTCGACGACAAATACCTGCGCGGCCTCCACAAGGCCATGTTCGGGGACGTCTGGGACTGGGCTGGCCGGTATCGAACCTCCGATACCAACATCGGCATCGAATTGCTGCACATCTCGACGGCTGTCCGGGACGTCACCGATGACGCCGCCGCATGGGTAGAACACGAGACGTACGAACCGGACGAACTCGCCGTCCGCTTCCACCATCGCCTCGTCTTCATTCACCCCTTCGTCAATGGCAATGGCAGACACAGCCGTATCAGCGCCGACCTGCTCATCGTGAACCTGGGCCTCCACGCATTCAGCTGGGGCAGCAACCTGGACGTCACCACCGATGAATTGCGTCAGCGCTACCTCGCAGCGTTGCGCTCTGCCGATGCTGGCAGGATCGACGAACTCGTCAGCTTCGCCCGCAGTTAGGACGTCGTCGAAGTCGTCGGTGACCACGCAATCGCCAACCGCATCGCCGACGGGCTCGGCGTCCATACCGAACCCTGGATCCCCGACTGACCCGCAGCCCACGCGGCCCAAGACACCGCCTGCACAGCTCTCAGCGAATCCGCCGGACTGCAGCAACCAGTCCGATCGCGAAGCCGACGAACTCGATGAGCGCCAGGCTCAGCGCCGTGTGGAAGAACACGCCTGCGCTGTCGCCGACGACGTTGGAGTGCAGGTCCGGGCTGTCGATGACGAAGTGCAGCAGGTAGCCGAACACGAACGAGGCATACATCGACGCGGCGAACAGCGCAGCACCCAGCCGAACGCTGTGACGGAACGCCAGCCACACCGAGGCAAGCGGCATGAGCGTCACGACGATCACGATGTATGCCTGCTGGGCGGCCGGGATGGGCACGTCTGCGGCCACATGGCCGTAGGTATGCGTCAACCCGACGCCGAGATGCAGCGCTGCGATCCCAAGCAGCGTGAATTGTTCGAACCTCGCAGACGCCGCCATAGCAATCCCGATTGTCGCGGGTGACCACCCTCGCCGGGGTGGTTCGCTGGGTCCACTAGTGCTGTGTCCGCAAACGTTTGCGCGCTCACACTTGTGTCGAAACCCTTGAATTCAGGCGATTTGCCGGATTCGAACCCGACGAACGTTTGCGGACACAGCACTAGCGGTGTGAAACGCTGCGGCATGGCATCCGGGAACTCCATTGCGGAGATCGTCGCCAACGATCTGTGCATTGGCTGCGGGCTGTGCGAGGCGCTCACCGGAGGCAGGGTCACGATGGAGATGACCCCCGTAGGGTCGCTGCGGCCCTCGTCCACCGACGCCTTCACGAACCGCGAGGAGGCCCAGCTCATGGCCGCCTGCCCGGGCGTCGTCGCCGAGGCCCGGGTCGAGGACGGCGCTACGACCGACCCGGTGTGGGGAGCCCACCGGTGGATGTCCTACGCATGGGCCGGCCAGCCCGACACCCGCTACCGCGCCGCGACCGGCGGCGCGCTGACCGCACTCGGCGCCCACGCGCTCAACACCGGCCGGGCAGATTTCGTGCTCCATGTCGGAGCGGACCCCGATCGGGCCATGCGCAGCCGCTGGGTCCTGTCGGAAGACGCCGACTCGGTCCGGGCCAACACCAGCTCGCGCTACGGGCCGACCGCACCGCTCGCCGGCCTCGCCGCAGCATTGGAACGCCGGCGCCCCTTCGCCATCATCGCCAAGCCCTGCGACCTCGGCGCCGTGCATGCCCTCTCCAAGTCCGACTCCCGGGTCGACGAGCTGTGCGTGATCCGCCTGGCGCTCGTGTGCGGCGGCCAGTCGCGCCTGTCGAAGTCGCAGGCGGTCCTCCACGAACTCGGCATCGACGAGAGCGAGGTCACGCTGTTCCGCTACCGGGGGCACGGCAACCCGGGACCGACGGTCATCGAGACCGTCGCCGGCGATCGCTACGCCAAGACCTACCTGGACATGTGGGAAGACGAGTCCGGCTGGGAGGTCGAGACCCGCTGCAAGCTGTGCCCCGATGCCCTCGGCGAAGCCTCCGATGTCGCCGCGGCCGATGTCTGGCCCGGGGGTGCACCGACCGGCGAGGACGAAGGGTTCAACGGCATCATCGTCCGCACCGCAGTCGGAGAGGAACTTGTGGCCTCCGCGGTCGCATCCGGAGACCTCGTGCTCGGCGACCCCATCACACCCCGCCAATTCGACGACCTCCAGCCGCACCAAGTACGCAGGAAGGAAGCCCTGGCCGCCCGCTACCAAGGGCTGTCAGACGCCGGCATCGCCCCCATCGAGACCCACGGCCTGCGGATCGCCGAACTCGGTCGCCGGATGGACCCGGAACAGTTCGCACAACAGCGCGCCGGCGCACAACAACGAATCGAAGCGGCACGATCCCGCCAGCTCCCAGACTGACCTGCAACCTCGCGAGGTCAAGCCGCTGACGCGATCTCTGGCGCTCCGACCCAGACAAGCAGCGTTGAAGAGACGTACGAGCCCAACGAGCTTCAGGACGAATGGCCGGAGGTCAAGGGCCAGGGCGATCGTCTTCAGGGTCGTCGGCATGCAGGACCGCGTGCGTGACCGCTTCGCTGTCCGGCTCGGGCACTTCGAAGTGGCCGAGAACATGGGCAATGAGCGCATCGAGGGCAGCCTGCTGTTCAGCGACGACATGGTCGACGAGCCCGTCACGCTCCAGATCGGCGGCGTCGGCGGGGTCGGCCGCCCAAGCGAGCACCGCAATCTCAGAGTTGTGCTCACGTGCGATGCGAGCGAATTGTTCGACGGCAAACGGCGGGCTGTCCACCGACAAAGCCACCCGCGCGTCTCGCAAGCCGGCGCGGTCCGCGATGAATTGACGCGACACGTCGCCTGCCACCACCGTGCGGCCCGTCGCAGCTGCCCATTGCTGCGCTGCTGGATCCATCGAGACGACGGTGTGGGGCACGTTCGCCAACTCCAGGGCAGCCACGATCCGGCGGGCCCGGGGCCCGAAGCCGTTCACCACAGCGTGGTCGCGCAGCGGCTCGTGCTTGCCGGGATCTGGTTCGCGGGCAGAGCGATCCAGCGGGCGATCTCTCCAGTCGTCACTGTCGCCTGTCTCGAGCCGCGCCGCGAGAGATTCACCCAAGCGCACGCTGTACGGGCTGAATGCCATCAGCAGAACGGCTACCGATATGAAGACATCGGTGCCGTTTTGCAGACCCGCAGGTATCAGCCCGACTTCCTCGCCGGCTCGTTCGAGCACGAAGGAGAACTCGCCGATCTGAGCAAGCACCATTGCCGAGGACACCACGACGGCTCGGGACTGCCGCAGCAGCACGCCGGCCACGGCAGTGGCGAACAACTTGACGGCGACCACCGCAAGCGCCAAGCCGATCACCAACGGCAGGTTGCTCGCGAGAAATCTGGCGTCGACCAGCATGCCGATCGACACGAAGAACGTCGCGGAAAAGAGAATCTGCAGCGGCATAACCTCGCCGAGGGCCCGCGACGCGACGCGACTCTCGCTCACCATCAGTCCTGCGAGGAACGCGCCCAATGAGATCGAGACGTCAAGCAGGCTCGTCACGTACGCGGTCCCGAAACAGATCGCCAAAATGGTCAGCAGGAACACCTCTGCCGACTGGTGCCGCGACAGGAGCCTCAGGATTGCGGGTACCAGCGTGCGCGCAACGAACACCACGACGACGATGATCCCGACCGCTTTGGCCAACGCGAGCCCCACGTCGACGGGACCCGTCGTCTGGCGGCTCAGCAGCGGCACGAACAGCACCATGGCGACGATGGCCAAGTCTTGAAAGATCAGCAGGGCGACCGACATATTGCCCGTCGGCGATGTCGTGGCACGCCGCTCGGCGAGCACTTTGAGCACGATCGCCGTGCTGCTGAGCGAGACGAGCAGTCCGGTGAAGATCGACGTTCGCCAATCGACGCCGAAGGCGGCGACGATCGCTGTGACGACTCCGGTAGTGAGCCCCACCTGAATGGCGCCGCCGCCCAGAAACAGCGACGCCAATCGACGTACGCGATCGAGGCTGAATTCGATCCCGAGGGTGAACAGCAACAGCATCACGCCGATGTCCGCTAACTGGTCGACGAGATCGATGTCGCCGATGAGGCCGACGCCGCCGGGTCCGATCACCGCGCCGGCGATCAGGAAACCGACAATTGGCAGGACACCGAACCGCGAAGACAGGAAAGCGATCAGCGTTCCTGCTACCAGCAGAATCGCAAGCTCGGTCAACAGCGGTGGTGCCGAGGCAGCCAACAGCATTTGTCTCGGAGGCTATTGGTGCCGACAACGAGCAAAGCCCGAAAGCACGGCTAGCTCCGCTCGCTCGCCGCTCCACACTCAGGCGAGGCAACGAGCGACGGCGTGGAGCCGACCGTCCAGCCAATAGCTTCGAGCCATGAGAATCGCGATTGTCTACAACCGCGATAGCCGCAACGTCATCAATCTGTTCGGCATGCCGAATCAGGAGAAGATCGGCCTGCGGACCATCAAGCGGCTCAGCGATGCACTCCGTGGGGGCGGCCATCAGGTCACCGCACTCGAGGCCGACAAGGAGCTGATCTCCAATCTGGAGTCGTTCATGCCCAGGGTAGTCAAGGGTGAGCGGCCCGGCATGGTCTTCAATGTCTCCTACGGGCTGCAGGGCCAGGCGCGCTACACGCATGTCCCGAGCATCCTCGAGATGATCGGCATCCCCTATGTGGCCTCGGGCCCGCTGGGGCATTCGCTGGCGCTGGACAAGGTCGTGACGAAGATGATGCTTCGCCAGAACGACATCCCCACTCCGGACTTCGTGGTGCTCGACACACCCCAGAGTCCCGTTCCCAGCGACCTGGCGTACCCGATGATCGTCAAGCCCAAGAACGAAGCCGTGTCGTTCGGACTGGCGGTGGTCAACGACGAAGCCGAGCTGCGGGACGCCGCGCAGGTCATCTTCGAACGGTTCCGCCAGCCCGTCCTCGCCGAGCAGTACATCGAGGGCCGCGAAGTGAACGTGGGCGTGCTGGGCAACACGCCGCCGGAGGCCTTCCCGCCCGTCATGCTCAGCTTCGGCACCGACGGACCCCAGATCTACACCTACGAAGACAAGACCGGACGCAGCGGGCGCACTATCGAGCCCCTGTGCCCCGCTCCGATCTCCGATCAGCTCTCACAGCAGGCCCAAGACATCGCCCTGCGCTCTTTCTCGGTGCTCGGGCTCTATGACTGTGCCCGTGTCGACATGAGGATTGACGACGACGACAACATCTACGTGCTCGAGGTCAACAGCCTGCCGAGCCTCGGCGAGCACGGGTCGTACCTGGTGGGCGCCGCCTATGTGGGCATGGATTTCGCCGCGTTCGTCAACCGCCTGGTCGAGGTTGCCAGCGCTCGTTACTTCGGAACGCCGCAGCCGCCGCCGGTCGACGCGAAGGCGACCGATCCGTCCGAGCGCGCGTTCGCATTCATCACCCAGCGCCGGGACCACATGGAACGGTCGCTGCAGCGATGGGTCGAGCTTTCCAGCCACACCGACGACCCGCTGGGGCTCGCGCGTGCCGCAGAGCGAGCCGGGCGGATTCTCACTGACATCGGCATGCGGGTGGTGCCGGAATTCACCGATGAGCCTGAGTCGTACATGTGGGAGACGGCACGGGGATTCGACGGCGGCGTCCTGTTGCTCGCCCACCTCGACGTGCCGACGACCGACAGCGCGCTGCGGCAGGGATTTCGCCGAGATCCTGAATGGCTGTACGGCGAGGGCGTTGGACGGTCCCGCGGATCGCTGGTGATGCTGGAGTACGCCCTACGGGCGCTGCGCAACGTGCGGACGTTGCGACGAGTACCGCTGGGCGTGCTGCTGTACACCGACGAGGGTCGCGATGCCACCCAGAGCCAAGCGCTCATCAGACGGGCCGCGGCACGAGCGGACCAGGTGCTGGTGTGCAGACCGGGCACTGTCGGCAACGGCATCATCACCGAGCGACGCGGAAGCCGGCGCTACGAATTGACAGTGGACGGCCAGAGCCTCAGCCCAGGCCAGGTCGGGCGCCGACGCACGGTTGTCAATTGGACAGCCGACAAGCTCGTGGCGTTCAGCAAGCTCAACGCCCCGAACAAACGCCTGTCGATCGCTGCGCTCGATGTCCGAACCGAGCGGCACGCGATGTTCGTGCCTCATCGAGTTGAGGCGTCGCTAATGATGTCGTATCTCGACCCTGCCCAAGCCGACGAGGCCGAAGCATCGATGCGGTCCGTTCTCGGCCGCCGCGGACCCAAGTGGAATCTCATTCCGCTCACCGACCGGCCGCCGATGATCGACCGAGCCGCGAACCACGACGCCGTCGCCGCGCTCGAAGCTGCAGCAGCCAAGTGGGACATCCCCATCGAACACGAGTCATCGGGCTGGTCCTCGGTGGCCGGACTCGTGCCCGACCCCACGGCTGCGGTCTGCGGGATCGGCCCGATCGTGAAAGACGCGGGTACGCCCGACGAGGCCGTGCAGCGAATCAGCCTCGTCCAGCGCACACTGTTGCTGGCGGAATACCTCATCGGCCGGCTCGGACGATGACCGCATAACCGCATGACTGCATGACCGAACGCGATCCGCAATCCATGCCGGCGGTGGCCCCTGCCGCTGCCCCTGCCCCTGCCGCTGCCGCTGCCCAACCGCCGACCGTGAGACCGCGCAAGCGGCGCGCCGCGTCGGCCGATACCGAACTGCTCGAGCTGTCCGACACGCGCATCCACGAGCCGCAGCGCATCGCAGCATCCACGCACGGGATGGTGAGCACGGCTCACTACTCGGCGACAGCCGCGGGCGTGCAGATGCTCGAACGCGGCGGCAACGCCGTCGATGCCGCCGTGGCGGCCGCGCTCGCGCTCGGGGTGTGCGAACCGGCAGCGTCAGGGCTCGGCGGCCAGACCATGATGGTCATTCACGACAGTGCCTCGAACCGCACGATCGCTGTCGACGGTTCGTCGAGGGCGCCGAATCGAGCACTCGTCGAGCGATTCACGAACCTCACCGCAGACCGCAGACGGGGCCACCTCGCCACCACCGTGCCGAGCTCGCCTGCCGTGTATGCCCATGCGCTGGCGAACTACGGCAGCCTCGACTGGTCGACAGTCTGCGAGCCGGCGATCGTGCTGGCCGAAGAGGGCTACGAGGTCAGTCTCTTGCAGTACCGCCTCACCCGACGCGAACGCCGCAACCTGGCGGCCCGTTCAGGCAGTCAGTTCTTCCTCCAGGACGGGCGGCGGGCGTACCGCGCCGGCACGAAGATCACGCAGCCGGTCTTGGCTCGCACGCTGCGCCGTCTGCGCGAGCAGGGCTTCGAGGACTTCTACCTCGGCGAGACGGCTCGCCTCATCAGTGAGGACATGGAGGCCAACGACGGGATCCTGTTCGCCGACGATCTAGCCCAGATACCCCATCCCATCGAACGGCGGCCGCTGTCGGTGCGCTTCGGTCGCGACCGGGTGCTCACGATGCCGCTGCCAGGCGCCGGACGCACCCTCGTAGAGATGCTCAACATCCACCAGAGCCTCCCGCGTGAACTCCAAGACATCGACACGCCTGCGGGCGCTGTCTGCCTGGCGGAGACCATCCGGCTGGCGCTCATCGATCGCAACGATCGCCCCTTCGACCCGAATCTGTACTCCCCAGCCTCGGACAAACAGATGCTCAACCGCGTGTACGCGCGGGCGCTCGCCGACGGGGTGGCCCAGCGCTTCGGACACGGCGAGACCACGCACCTGTCGGTCATGGACGCGTACGGCAACGTCGTGGCGCTGACCCAGTCGATCGAGAACGTCTACGGCTCTTGCGCTGCGTCCCCGGAGCTCGGGTTCCTCTACAACAACTACATGAGTGCCTTCCAGACCGAGGACGTCTCGCATCCGTACTACCTGCGTCCGAACGCCGTCCCGTGGGCCAGCGTGGCCCCGACGATCGTGTTCCGCCCCAACGAGCCGTGGCTGGCGATCGGCTCGCCGGGCAGCGAACGCATTCCGCCCACGATCCTGCAGGTGCTGCTTCGTCTGCGGAAGTCGTCGCCGATGGCAGCGGTGGACGCACCCCGCATCCACTGCTCGCTGGAAGGGGAGGTCTCGGTGGAGGCGTCGCGGATTGCCACCGATGTGCTCGCGGCGCTGGAGGATGCGGGTTATGCGCTGACTCGCCGGGAGCCCTACTCGTTCTATCTCGGCTGTGCGCAGATGGTGATGAACGACGGGGGACGGCTCATCGGCGTGGCCGATCCGCGGCGCGACGGCGCCGCGGCCGGTCCTGCGTCGGTGCGTGCGCCCGCTGCGGGTTCAGCGACTGCATCTTCGCCTGCACCGGCGTCTGGCCACGCACCGGCATGAGCAAACGTTCGCCTGCATCTTCGGCAGCATCTTCGCCTGCACCCTCATCTTCATCGGCATGAGCAAACTGCCGCTGGTCATCTCGGTGCCGCACGCCGGCTTGCGGGTTCCCACTGAGATCACCGCTGTGTGCTCGCTGTCAGCACCCGAAATCGCCGACGACGGCGACGGCGGCGCCGCTGAGATCTACTCGATCCAGGCCGAAGTCGAAGCATTCGTCACCACCGATGTCGCCCGCGCCATCGTCGACATGAACCGGGCGCCGGATGATCGCCGGCCCGATGGCGTCGTCAAGACCCATACCTGCTGGAACGTGCCCGTCTACAGCCGCTCGCTGCGCGAATCCGAGGTCGAGCATCTCTTGGACGCCTACCACTCCCCCTATCACGATCAGCTCAGCGAACTGGGTCTCGGCGGCCAGTGGCCTCTGGGTGTCGACTGCCACACGATGGCCGCCAGCGGGCCTCCTGTCGGACCCGACCACGACAAGGAGCGACCGTGGATCTGTCTGAGCAACGGCGACGGAACCTGCCCCCCAGAGTGGATTGAGGGCCTGCGGGCGTGCTTCGCCGAACTCCTCGACGGACCGGTGAACGTCAACGATCCCTTTCGAGGCGGCTACATCACTCGCTCACACGGCACCGAAATGCCGTGGGTGCAGCTCGAGATGTCCAGAGCGCCGTTCCTGACGAACCACGACAAGCGCCAGATGGCCCTGACCGCGTTCAGCAACTGGGTCAAGACACATCTGTAACCCAAGACGGACGGAGCTGTCGTTGGGCGATCAGTCGTGGCTCGGTTCGTGGGGCCGGTGACGGCGAGCCACTGAACCCGCGATGGTGCGCAGCGGCGTGGTGGAAATCTCGAACACCGCTCCGACGAGCTGCGCCGGTGCGCGGGCGGCTTCGATGAGGCCTCGACCCAGCACGTCTCCGGCGGTTCGACCAGAGGGGCGGCGTATCCATCCCACTGAGACGAAGACCCCGAGCGACAGGGCCGCGACCAGCGCCATGAACGCTGTCACCCAGATCCAGCCACCCGGCTGGCTGATGAGCGGAAGGTCGACGAAGTTCATGCCGAAGAAGCCGACGACGAGCGTCAACGGCAGCATGATCGCCGCGTACACGGTGAGAACCTTGGTGACCTCGGTTGCCTGGCGGGCTTCGGCGCCGCGGTACGCGTCAAGGCTCTCCGCCAGCGCGGTTCGCGCCGCATCGACTCCTTGAGCAGCGCGCGACGCCGTGTCGAACACATCGGAGAAACGGCGCCGACCCGTATCAGTGACCACCGCTGAGGTGGTGCGCCGCAAGATGTCGAGCGCTTCGCGCTGGGGATGCACCGACCGCCGAAGCTCCGCCAAGTCGGCGCGGACTGCGGTGATCTCGGCGAGGAAGTCGGAGTCGGCCCGCAATGCGAGCCCGGTCAATTCTTCGTTGCGGTCGTCGAAGACATCCAACACGGTGACGAGCCGGCGCGTGGCGACATCAGCCAGGCGAGCGAGTGTTTCGTCGGGGCCACCGTTCGCTATTTCGGGCTGGCACATGACGCCGTCCCAGAGCACGTCCACTGACGGCGACCGCTCGCGGTGAATCGTGACAAGACACCGCTGCAAGAGGAAACAACTGAGCTCATAGCAATCGACTCGCTCGCCGCTCAGCGCATGCAGAACGACAATCAATGAACTGCCGAAGTCGTCCACCTTCGGAAGATCCCGGTCCTGGATTGCGTCCCGGACGGCAAGCGCATCCAGTCCCAGTGCGTCGGTGAAGACGCTGATTTCTTCCTCCTCGTCGGGCGCGGCCGTGATATCGATCCACACCCAGCCAGACGCAGGCAGCGTCGTCGGCGCCTCCATGGCCACGGCACACTCATTCGCGCCGAACCAAAGCGCTCGAATCAACACGGACACGATGCTGGCACGCCGCCGCAGCCAGTTGGCTGATCCGCGATCACGCATCGTGCGCCGCTCTCGCAGCCATCGTCCGGAATGGACGGCTCAGCGATCACGGAACGCCCTCACGACGAACGCCGCCGGCCCGTTCCAAATGCGCAAGGCTCGGAATTTCAACAGAATCAGGGCCTGGAATCGCCGTCGGCTTCGGTGAGCAAACCGGCTCGGCACAGGCTGCGCCAGCGGGTATATGCAGAATCCTGAGTGATTGCGAATTCGTCGCGCATCCACGACTGCAGCTGCTGCGAGGTCGGCCGGGCGACGTCCACGTGCTTGGCCACGCGCCCAAGGGACACCAGGTAGCCGTCGTATCCGCCCGGCATCCCGAGCAGCCCGGCTCTGCGCGACTGCCACCCGGCAGAGCCCCGGATTGACGGCATCGTGTTCACGGCGAGCCACGCTGTCAGCAGATCACTGATGAGGTCGTGGAGCAACTCGACTCGGGTCCTGAACTGGTGCTCATCGAGTACCCGAACCGCAGCAGGTCGATCCTCGAAGATCGCATCACTTGGGCGTGCAGCTACTGCTTTCTGGCTGGTTTGGCCCGCCGGCCGCTCGGCGGGCTCATACCCGGCGCACACGCTGGCCACAGCGCCAAGAGCAACCAGGGAACCATCGCAGCAGGTTCGCCGATCAGACCCCCGTGGATGAATCAGCGGGGGTTCCGTCCGTTTGCTGGCCAGTTGGACGAGACGAAATGGTGGCCCTTATTGTGACGGCGGCTGTGTTCGAATTCGGCGGGAGTGAAACATCGTGAACTAGGTTGGTGTCAACAGAAGCCGTCCAAGGCGATTGCTGCTGTTCGATTGCTGCTGTTGTCGATGACGAGGACAGCGCCGAGGTTCGCAGCGCCGGTGCCGTCTCGAATCGTACGACAAACAACATCGTACGTTGAGATAACAATAAGTGGGCCTTTAATCATCACAATTCTTAGGATAAATATTAGCAAATACGGTGGCTGAGAACGGGCAACAGATGCCTATCGTGCAGTCGTGAGGATTAACTCCGAACCTCCTCTGAACCTGATGCGAACGTTCAGCATCGCCGCGAAGCACTGCAATTTCACACGAGCCGCAGAAGAGCTCCGGGTGAGCCAGTCCGCGGTGAGCCAACAGATCCGCCAACTCGAAAAAACCCTCGGCAAAGCGCTGTTCGAGAGAGCAGGGCCCGTGGTGCGACTGACCGACGACGGCCGAAGACTGGCCTTCGCCGTCTCAGACGGACTCGCGATCATCGAAGAAGCATTGAGCGAGATGGGAGCGCGGCCACGCGACAACCGCCTGGAGCTCAGAGCCATCAGCAGCTTCTTCACGCGATGGCTTGTGCCCCGCCTGCCGGCCTTTCTCGACGAATACCCCCACATCGAGCTCGACATCACCACGAGCTTCCGGTCCGCGCCGCCGCCGGAGGCGGGCACGCCCCTCAACATCGACTTCGGGCCGCTGCCCGAAGCAGCAGAGCTCGTCTTCGGGCCCCAGACAATGCTCGCGGTCGCTCTCCCAGACATCGCCGCCCGCGTCAACGAACCCTCCGATCTGGCTCAAATGACGCTGCTGCAGGTCGCGGGGACCGACGGCTGGCGGCAGTTCCTGCCGAGATTCGACATTGTGCTGGAGCCTTGGCCCCATGCCCACACGTCCATGACATGGGTGCACTGCATCGAGCTGGCCCGCATGGGCCTAGGAGTCGCGCTCGTCCACGACATCCTCGTCGAAGACCTCCTGGCCAACGGTGAACTCGTCACCGTCGCCGCCATGCAGCAGCCCGCACGCGAACAATTCTTCATGATGCTGCCCCTACGCAACAAGCTCAACTCCGCCGAGACGGCCTTCGTGGACTGGCTCCGCTCATTCCAACGCTGATCCGCCTCACGAACTCCCTTGCAGTCCTCTGAGGGAGATGCGGGCGGTCCCTCTGAAACCGGATCAGGCACCAAGAGACCCTCAGAGCACCGGCGGCCGGCGGCAGCGTCTATGGCACAGCGGCGTCCTCGTGAGCGCCCCTCAAGAATCGAGCCGTCTCACGGTCCGCTGGATGTCGACCTCAACGAACGTCAACGGTGTCATGAGTGATGTCCCGCCCGTACGGCCGGCTCCTGAGGTCTCCGAATGTCAAGACCAAGTCGGTTGGACCACCAGCATCTCCGACGAGCGCTTCGCGCACACTCGGGGACCTACCGGGACGCGCCCGATCGTCGCTAGACGCAAGCAGCAAGCAGTTCCGCGTCCGGTCAGTCGGCGGCGCCGCCGAACTGGGCCGGTACTTCGAGGTCGTAGAGCCACATGTCGAGTATTTCAGCGGCGTCGGACCCCCAAACTCGGCGACGATGGCAGCGAATTCGGCAGTATTCGTCGTGCTGCCTGCTGACTGGCTGTAGTGGCGGCGGAGCATCTCGAAGAAAACGTCATCGCCGAGGCGGTGATGCAATGCGTGCAAAGTCAGCGTTGCTCGTCGGTAGACCGAGTTGAAATCGAAGAGTTGCGAGATGTCGATGCTGCCGGGAGGCGCGGCGCTCTGTTCGATGGCTTTGCGCAACTCGTCGGCCATCATGGCATCGAGATCCTGACCACCCACGTGCGCTTCGTACAGGAAGCTCATGTAGTGGGCGAAGCCCTCGTGGAGCCAGATGTCGCTCCAGTCCGCCACGGTGACCGAGTTGCCGAACCACTGGTGCGCGATCTCGTGGGCGATGATCTGCGAGCCGAGCATCGACCGGTCGTGGATGGACAGCGTCTGGTTCTCCAGCGCGTAGCCGAGGGTGAACGGCACCACGACGGTGCCGTACGCGTCGAAGGGGTACGGGCCGATGAGATCCTCGAAGTACTCGATGGCCCCCCGTGTCACCGCCAGCGCACGATACGCCGTGAGTCTGTCCGCGCTGGACAGAGAATGGTGGACGTAGTTGCGGACTTGCAGGCCGGCACGGACCATGTAGGACTGTCGTTCGAAGTCGCCGATGTACACAGCGGCGAGATATGTCGCCATCGGGTCGCGCATCTGCCAATGCGCGGTCTTGCGCCCGCCCGAGACGGTCTCAGAGATGAGCAGTCCGTTGGCGGCCGCCGCACTATGCAAGGGGACCGTGATGCGGAAATCGAACGTCGCCTTGTCGCTGTTCGCAGACGCGCTCGTCGCGGGGCCGCTGTCGTCCAAGGCCGAAGTGCCGATGCTGCTCACCCCGCAGTCTGAGCTGCACGCCGAGGTGGCCGCGTACCTGAGCGACGCGAACATCGAGCATGTCGTGCTCATGGGCGGCACCGCCGCGCTGTCCCAGGCAGTCGAAGACGCCATTGAGGACCTGGGCATCGTCGTGGACCGCATGGCAGGCGAGTCCCGCTTCGAGACCGCGACGATGACCGCGCACTACGCCCAAGACAAGTTCGCCGGTGGCTGCTTCGACGGCTCCAGGGTGGGCCTGGCGGGTGCCAGGGTCCCGTTCGACTCGTTCAGCTCCGCGCCGTTGCTGGCACGGTTTTGCGCTGCGCTGGTGCTCACCGACCCCGCAGCGGTGCCGCAGTCCACCGCTGACTATCTCGACGGGGTTCGCCGCTCGATCGCAGCCGGCCCGGTAGGGATCACCGTGTTCGGCGGAAACGCCGCAGTGTCCCAAACAGCCGTCGACGCCTACCTCGGCGTAGACGACCCAGCAAGTTAGAACGCCTCGGCTAAGAGCACCCATATAGCCACGTCATCTGCGGCCGCGGGCGAGTGTGCGGGTGTGTTGGCTGGCTATCTCGTCGTGCCACGTGGGGGGTCTGCGCGATCTGCTCCCTGAGCTGGGGGGTGCTTGAGCGCTGGTGGGTCCGTTGTGGTGAGTAGTCAGGGTTAGGTTTGTCATAAGGGTTGCTTGTTGTTTGGGGGGTCGGGATGCGTCGATTCGGGCTGCGGTGCCGTGTGGGGTTGGTCGCTGTTGCTGTGTTGGCGGCGTCGGTGGCGTTCGGGGGCCCGTCGGGTGCGACGGGGGCGGATTCGGTGGTGCCGCCCGACGAGCACGGCGTTGCTGAGCAGGGCGTTGCTGACCAGCCTGTGGATCCGGGGTCGGGTGTTGCGGCGGGGACGGTGTTGTCGGGTGTGATGCGGTGGGGTGCTGGCGGCGGCGGTCTTTCCGGTGTGGGGTATGTGGGTTTCGCGCGGCGTCGCAGTACTGAGGGGCCTGATCTGTCGGGCGGGTTCGAGCTTGGTTTCGCGGATGGGTCGGTGGTGCGCAATCGCTGGGATCTGTTGGCGGTGGCGCAGTTCCAGGGTGTGGTGCCCAGTGGTCCTGCTGCGGGGCTGTCGTTCCCGGTGGTGGTGACGCTGTCGGAGGGGGTGGATCTGTCGGGCGGGTTCGTGATGTACGCGGGCGGTCATCGTTTCGGGTCCGAGTCGGCGGTGAATCCGTTGGGCGACGGGTCGGGTTTTCGTTATTGGATGTGGGACGCGCCGTGCGTGCGGTGGGCCGACGGCGATGAGTCGGAGTTCGCTGTGGTGGCGTCGGGCCCGGACGGTTCGCTGCCGGACGGGCTCTCTGACGCGTCGCTGGGCTCGCTGAGCATCGTCGACGCGGTGCTTGAGGGCGCGTTCGACGCGGCGGTGCTCGGTCATGCGGCTGTGGCCGACGCGGGCATCGAGCAGGTCACGGTGGACGCGGCCGCGGCGCAGCCTGACGCATGCGGCGTGGAGATCTCCCCGCCTGACGCCGACGGTGACGCGTCGAATGGCCATCAGGTGGATCTCGGTGTCGGCGACAACGCCGTGTCGGTGTCGGTGACCGCTGCTGACAACGTGACGGTGCTGGCCTATGAGGTGACAGTCACGCGTCTGCCGCCGTTGCCGGCGCTGACGGTTCTCGAGGCCTCCGACACGGTCCTCACAGCCCAGCCCGACATCAGCGACAGCCACTACAGCGGCGTCGCGATCGTCGGCACCGAGCAGGTGACGGTCACCGCGGTTCCCGACGATCCTGCTGCGACCATTGAGATCTCGCCGATTGACGCCGACGCGGACGCCGACGGGCACCAGATCGATCTCGAGGTCGGCGACAACGCCATTGCCGTGACGGTCGTCGCGGCCGACGATGTCACAGTGCGGGTCTATGAGGTGTCGGTCACGCGTCCCCCGCCTCCGACGCTGGCAGTGCTCGAGCTCACCGACACGACCCACACGCTGCAGCTGGCACCCGACGTCAGCCATTACACCGCTGCGGTGGCTGACGGCATCGAACGGGTGACAGTCACCGCGATCACCGACGATGCCGGGGCGACCGTCGAGATCGCGCCTGACGACGCCGACGCGGACTCTGACGGCCATCAGGTCGAGATAGGCAGCAGCGATGCGGCCGTGACCGTCACGGTCACCGCGGCCGATGGCGCCACCACGCGTGCCTATACGGTCGCGATCGGACGCGCAGTGCGGCCGGCGTCCGCGGGCCGTGTCGCGCTCAGCGGCGTCGACGTGGAGTTCTCCCCCGCCCAGAGCCGCTATGACACCGTCGTTCCCCGACGCCTGACCGAGACCAGCGTCGAGCTGACTCCCGCAGGGGACTCCACCCTGCGCGGCTTCGCGTTCACCGCCGGCGACACACAGGTCGCGCCCATCGGCGACGACGGCAGCGTCACGCTCACCGCGGGCCGCGACACCCTCATCGCGGTGCGCGCCGCCTCGCCGGGCCACCTGCGCGAGCGCCTCTACACCTTCCGACTGCGAACCCCCCCAAACAGCAACAACGGCGCCCGCAGCATCCCGACGCTGCGCGCCGCCGCCAAGAACGCCCCGCAAAACACCCGCAACGGCACCACGCCCCAGCTCACAATGCTCACCGTCGCCCCCGGCACGCTTGACCCGGTGTTCGCAGCCGCGAAAACCGACTACACCCTCAGCGTCCCGTTCGACGCCGACCACCTCAGCGTCACCCCCACCCCCCAAGTGGGCGCGACCGTGACGTACTTCCCCGCCGCCGACGCCGACCCCGACACCGCCGACCACGAGTTCGCCCTCAACCCGACACAAGGCAACCAACCCTCACAGACCGCCGTCATGGTCATCGTCACCGACGAAGACAGCAACGTCAACCGCTACACCATCACCGTCACCCGCGACCCGCACAGCACATTCGAGCCATTTAACGCTGACTTCCCCGGCGACACCAACACCACCGGCCGCATCGGCACCAACGACTTCCTCAAAGGCGAGATCAGCACCGCCGGCGACGTCGACTGGTACAGCATCGACCTGAAAGCCGGCACCCGCAACTTCTTCTACCTGCTCGGCGACAGCGGCGAGTACTACAACTCGACCGGCAACCTCCGCAATACTTGGATCACCGGCATCTACAAGGCCGACGGTACCCAGGCAGCAACGCCTCACTGGACAAGCGAATGCAACGACCCAGGCAGCTCCTATGGCTTTGAGCCCAGCTTTGCCCATGTTGCCAGGTCCGGTCATCCGCTCATTCGCTGCGGACCCACCTTCTGGGAGACCAGCGGATCGATGGTCTACTTCGTGCCCGAGACCGGCGGCACGTATTTCATCGGAGCGGCGAGCCTATTGAGGAACAACACAGGCACTTACACTCTCATACAGCGTGAACGCTTCACCGGCGACCAAGCGGCCCATCACGTTTCTTTCGGAGAATTTCTGCACCCGTACCCTCTGCTGACGGTTGGCGAAACGACGGCTTCCTTTCTCGAGTGGCCGCGGGACCGGGACAATTTCCAGGTCGAACTCACCGCGGGACGCCGCTATCGGTTCATGGGGAGCCGCGCGAGCGACGTGACGGGCAAGTCGCTCAGGATCAACCCCGGCTTTTTCTTTGAGCCCGTCGCGATCGAGGACGCCTTGAACTGGTCAGACCAGCGGCGATGCCTGGGCCCACACCTTTGGTATTACGCTGCGTCTTTCATTGTGGGGGACATTTGGAGGGTGTCGGTGGGCGAAGACAACGAGACTGTCTACACGCCCGTCGGCACTGAGGCCCTCATGTGCCTCCTGTTCAACGAATTCACAGCACCAGCCACCGGCAAGTACATCATTCAGGTGTATTCATATAACAACGACGGAGCCGCCGGCTGGGGCGGTTACAAGCTGACGGTCACCGACGTCACAGACGATTAGTACGTACTCGGCAAGATGCCCGAGAATCGGCGGGGCCTTCGGTCGCAGGGGAGTGTGCGGGTGTGTTGGCTGGCTGTCTTGTCGTGCCGTGTCGGGGGTCTGCGCGATCTGCTCCCTGAGCTGGGGGGTGTGCTTGAACGCTGGTGGGTCCGTTTTGATGAGTAGTCAGAATTAGGTTCGCCATAAGTGCTGTGCATGGTGTGCGACGCTTGACAGTCGGCGCTTGTTCCGGCGACCGGGCCGATAGACGCCAAGAGACGACGAATCGAACAGACAGGGCCGAGAAATGATGCATGTCCGCAAGTTCCTGTCCGCTGTCCGCGCTTGTGCGCACGGTGGCCGCCGCGCGTCCTTTGTGAGGGGGGGGGTCGAGCAGCGGCCGCGGTCGTCGTCGCGGCTCTGCTTGCCGGCGGCTTGGCGGCGCCTGCGAGCGGCTCGCCGGTTCGGGGTGCGTTGGCGGACCTGCGCCTTGTCAGCTCGGCTCCTGGTGAGCTGACGATTTCTTGGGATCTGCCCGACCCGCCGCCGACCGATTACAGGGTCAGCTGGGCCCAAGAGGATCTGGCGTTCCTCTCCTACAGGTTCGCCAATGAGGACCTGCGGGGCAACGAGTATCCCGACGGCGACACGACGTCGGTCACCCTGACCGGTTTGACCGAAGGGGCCACGTACAAGGTCAAGGCCCGCACCCGCTACAGCAGCGGCCGGGCGAACAACAGGCGGTGGAGCGGGCCGTGGTCCGATGTCGTGACCGCGAGCGTGAGCGCCGCCGAGCCGGTCGCGCAAGAGCCGGACGACGACCCACAGACACAGGGCGACGACCAGCAACAACAAATCGGCGACCCACAGACACAGGGCGACGACCAGCAGCAACAAATCGGCGACCCGCCCGTCGTGGATCCGGTGTCGCAGTCCCAAGGCGACGACCAGCAACAGCAGCGCGACGAATTGCTTGCCGTGTCCGGCAAGTCTGTCGAGGCCGACGAGACGGTGTCTGAGGATCGCGCTAGCCGTTCAGAGCCCGCTGGCGGTGATCTGTTCGGCGGGCACCGGCACGGTGGGCGTGGTGGTGGCTGATTCGGCTGCGCGGGGCACGATCAGCGAGGGCTTCAGCTTGTGGGACGCGGATTGGTTCGCGGCCGAGCTGGTCGCGGGCAGCACTTATGTGATTGAGGTGCTCGGCGCCGGCGCCGGCAGCGACTGCACTTTGCGGGGCCCGGTCCTGGAGCGGGTCCATGACGCCGACGGGACCCCGGTCGCCGGCACCGAGACATGGGACGACGGCCGCGACTCGCTCACCAAGTTGACGTTCACCCCGGCATCCCCGGGCACGTATTTCGTCTCGGTGGCCGGCGAAGTGAACGCCGCGGGCACCGGCACCTACATCTTGGCGCTCACCGCCGCCGGGCCCCGCAGCAGCGAGCGTGTCGCCGCCATCGGCGCCGAGGGCTGCGTTCCCACAGCACCCGACAACAACGCAAACAACAACGCCACCTCCCGTATCGCACCCAAAAAGACCCCAAACCACCCCCCGAAAACAACCGCATCACCGCGCGATCAAGCCACAACACCGTCGCCACGCTCGTCTCCAGCATCAACAAGCCTCAGAACAGTGGTTTCGACGTTCCGAACGCTGGCGTTGACCGGGCGTTCATGACGGGACCGACCGAACCCGGCCAAAACGGATACGTGTTGACCAAACTGGAAATCAGTACTGTGATATTGAGCCAGTTGACAGTTTCTATTTGGACGGACAGCAACGGCAGCCGAGACGAGAAACTGGCCGAACAGACACTCACTGGAGATTCTACCTTCTTAACACAAGTCGTCTCTGCGGACGACTTGGATGTGTTCCTGTTGCCGGAAACCAAGTACTGGATTCGATACGAAACTGTAGGTCAGACGAGGATGGGCCTCACACGCAGCCCAGGCGAGGATCCGGATACGCTTGCCGGGTGGTCGATCGCAGCGCGCTTCGAAGGGCGCTACTTAGTCCGGCTAAGCGGTTTCGCGACCGGCGTCAGGCCGCTCGTCTCCAACATGGGCCAGAGTCAAGCAGCTCATGAGTCCATTCCGGGCCGCGGCTCTGAACAGTCGTTCATGACGGGACCGAGCGGACCCGGCCAAGACGGTTACGTGTTGACCGAACTGGAATTCTTTGCGAGTAACTTCACCAGAAGAGACGAGATAATAGTTTCTGTTTGGACGGACAACGACGGCAGCCGAGGCGAGAACTTGGCCCAGCGGAGACTCCAAGGAGGAGGTACCACCGCCCAGGTACGCCTCGTTGTGGACGGTTTGGATGTGTTCTTGTTCCCGGAAACCAAGTACTGGATTCGATTCGAAGAAGTAGGTTCCCCGGAGCTGGGCCACACGGGTCGCCTTTGCGGCCTCGGTGCCCGGTGGTCTCGTTGGGGACTTACCGGTGACGAGGATTCGGGTGGGGTTGCCGGGTGGTCGATCGGAGTGCAACCCGTAGGAATTTACCTTGGGTCCATCCAATTCGGCCTAAGCGGTTTCGCGGCGGCGGCGGCGGGTTCGAGTGAGCCCAGTGGTGGCGATCTTGCGGCTTCGGAAGAAACGACGGGGTCGGTCAGTGTCGGCCAGGTTTCTTTTGGCAGCCTGTTCGAGGATAATCAGGTCTGGACTGACGACAGGCTTCAGACGATCGGAACGCTTACCAGTGATCGCGACTGGTTCAAGCTCGTGGGCCTGCAACGCGGCCGTCTGTACCGTGTCGAAGTCGACTTCGGCGGCGTCGGCGGCGTCGGCGGCGGAATCCAGATGCAGCAATCGACGTTGGGGCGGACGCCGGTGGCGCGCTCCGACATGTGGGACAGCAACTACGACGGCAACGCCGTCATCGATTTCAGACCCATGCAAAGCGAGCGCGTCGTCAAGAAATGGATCATGATCGAGTCCCACAACGGGATGGACAACGGGCCGAACAGATTCGACGCCCGAAACTACTTCACCGGCGACTGCACGGTCACGCTGACCGATATCACCGGCCTCGAAACCATGGTCAGCAACACCGGACAAAGAGCTCTCGACCGTCTCGTCTTTTCCGATGTCGGCCATCTCCATGACCAAGACCCCGAATTCCTGGGCCACTTCCGAGAAGTTGCGACATCGTTCACCACAGACAGCGGCCACAGCGCCGGCTACGCCCTCGACAGCATCACCGCATACATGCAAACGGGCCGCACAGCAGCGGCGACAACGATTCAGACAAGCATCACCGACATCGTCGACACCGACTCCGAAAGCGACGACGAAGGTTCTGATCTCGTCACTTTCTCACAAGACTCCATAGACATCACCGTGACGTCGGCGACGATTGTGTCAACCATCGCCGAGCCCGCAGTCTCCATCCACAACGACAATGCCGGCAAACCCGGCGACAAGGTCTGCGAGCTCGAAGGCCTCGACGGCTACGATACCGGACTGGTGCTGCTGCCAACCGGGGACTGGCCCGACCAGCTCTACGCCGGCGGCTGCGCCAACATCACGCTGACCGCAAGCACCACGTACTGGATCGTGTTCGGTTCCAGCGAGCGGCTCCCGTCCTCGTACTACCTCGTCGCCCGAGCCACCACCACCGACGAGGACCCCGGCAACAACGCCGCCTGGAGCATCGGCAACACCGCCAAAATGAGGCTCCACACCAATACCGACATCGGCGAATGGAAGGATCGGACCTACAGACTCGCCGTCGGCATCCACGCCACACCCAAATAGCCGGGACTGTCAGATTTGACAGGCCCTAACACCGCCGACCCTCGCTGACAGTCATCTGATGCTCGGCGAACTCCATCGGTGGTTGCAAGTGAACGGTCATGATGACCGTTGCCAACACATGCAGCCGGCCGATGGAGGTGTCCAGTATGGCAGCGAGGCTGAGTTTGGATGAGCGGGTGTTCATCGAGTCGTCGCTCGGGGCGGGCCGCAGCGTCGCGAACGTAGCGCGGCGGTTGGGCCGTGATCGGTCCACGGTGCATCGCGAGGTGGCCCGCTGGGGCGGGCGGGCGGGCTATGACGCCCGCTGGGCGCACGCGTCGGCGTGCGCGAGGGCGCGACGAGAGCGAACGCCCAAGCTGGCGGTCGATCGGGTGCTGGCCGCCGCGGTCGATGAGCGTCTGAAGCTGAGGTGGTCCCCGCATGCGGCCGCGGCGGACCTGCGCGAGGCGGGCATGAGGGTGTGCGCGGAGACGATCTATCGGGCGTGCTACGCGAACGACGCGCGCAGCGGCCTGCCCGCCGGCACCTGGGCGAAGCTGCCGCGGCGCTGCCGGCGCCGTCGGCCGCGCAGCGTCGCGCAGGCCCAAAAGCCCAGCCCGCTGGGGGAATACCGGCCGGTAGCCGACCGGCCCGCCGACGTCGAGGACCGCATGGAGCCCGGCCACTGGGACCGCGACCTCATCGTCGGCAAAGCGAACCTCACCGCCGCGGTCACGATCGCCGAGCGCACCAGCCGCTACGCGGTCACCGCAGCGCTGGGCCGACATCGAAGCCGCGCTCGGCATCGAGGTGTTCTTCTGCGAGCCGCGCTCGCCGTGGCAGCGACCCACCAACGAGCACACCAACGGACTGCTGCGCCGATGGCTCCCCAAAGGCACCAGCCTCGACATCGCACAACTGCGGCTCTCGATCATCGAGGACAACCTCAACCACATGCCCCGCCGACTCCACCACTGGGCATCAGCACACGACATCTACACTCAACTCACTTGCAACCACCGGTAGAGCTTGCCGGCGTTCTCTTCGCGCAGTGCGGGGACGTAACGCCACTGGGCGTTCAGCGGCTGAGAATCGACAGCTGCAGCGGACATAGACCGTTCCATTTGAGGTGAGGTGCTTCCGACGATACATCGCTGCTAGTGCCAAACGCCATCCGCAGAACGACTATGTCCCGCGTACGTGAACGCATCCTTGGTGTTCATGCATGGCTTACCGTTCGATGTGTTTCTAGAGTCGCACAATGCGCTTCGCTAGTGCCTGGCATTATCGCGACGCGGCGACGGCCGACCCGAAGGCTGTATTCCTCGCGTTGGCAATGGCAGGTGCCAGCTTGGTGGTTCGTTCGTCAGTTCTTGTTCATCAACTCGTGCGGGACCCAAGACGGCAATTTCCCCGCTTGTACTTTCCGGCCATTGTGATAGTGCGCTATGAGTCTGTACGCATGCTTGATCGACGAATTGTCGTAGAGGTACGCGTCGTCGACAATGGCGATCCCCTCAGTTACGTGACCCCAGAGTCTCCGGTAGCGAGTCCTGATCTTGTCTTCAGGCACTGTGTGCCCGCCGTGTGCGACTCGGTTCCCGACCCGAGATACCGCTAGTTGCTCCGGCACGATGATGACATGAAGCGTCACGAGATAGCCGCTCTGTTTGGCTTCCCGCAAGAGTTCGATCTTCGACTCGTGGGAGAACACCGTTTCGGTTGCGAACGAACGCTGCTCGTCGATCAGATCTGCTCTGCGTTGGCTTGCCAGCCTCGATGCTTCGTACGCGTGCGCCGATTCCTGCCCGGGCCACAATTCGGCAGCGATCAGATCTGCGTTGATGAACTCCACACCGCTCGGCGACAGGATGTACTCATAGAAAGTGCTCTTGCCGGCACCGTTCGGCCCGGCAATGACATGCATCTCTGGCTGTCTGAGAGCGGACATGGAGGCTCAGATGCGTTCAGGAGATCAGTCGCGGCTGGCGCTCTACGACATTCCCTTCGCCATCGATCTCGACATAGGATCGCCCTTCGGCCGCGAACACCGCTTCAAGGTCCAGATTCCGCAGCCGCTCGGTGATGCGCTCATCCCGCCTGGAGCGGAACACCGCCTGCTCAAAGAAATTGAGTGAGTCGTAGTCCGCTTCGCCGTTGAGCACCTGCTCGACGCTGCGCGTCGACGCACACGGCGACATGTCCAACGCTCGGCCGATGCGAGCCCAGAAGCTGACCTGCTGCGACGTGCTTCGACTCATCGCCGGGGCGATCGCCTGCGCCGACGCGTGAATGTCCTCATCAACCCGGATCGGGGTGCTCGTCGCCATGACTCAACCTCCAGAAACATCGTAGCACACTGCTACCGCCAGTTTCCGCCCGACAGCGTCGTGACCCACGACGGCTGAGACGCCGCATGCTTATCGCGGTCGCCATCCTGTATCTCGGTCGTGCAGATCGGCAAGGCCAAGGAGCGCGAGGCGTTCCGCTTCGGCGAGGTCAAACAGCATCCCAAGTCGACTACATCAGTTGTCGGGGCGGAGGCTGCGAGCAGTCTCGATTGCTGTTTCGAAGCTCGAAGCTTCGCTGGGTCGCCATGCGAGCGTGTCGACTGCCGATCGTTACGTGACGGTGTGTGCTCGCAGCCGCTCCATCGGCTCGCGTTCAGGCGTGCATCGCGAAGCAGGGGCGCCTGGCAGATCTACCGCTTGTTCCGAACCGAACACGTCTCGGTGCGTCCTGCAGCTAGATCCCTTGATGATGTCCGCTCGTCCGATGCGCGGCGTTCTGCCCAAATGGCAGCGAACAACGGGGCGCTGAAAGCGGCTGGCACGAAAAGGACGATGAAGAGATCACCTATGGCCATGCTCGAAGTGTGGTTATCAGTCCGCCATGGCGACTCCCATCTCACGATCAGCGGATCATGCGTTTGCCTGTGGGCTGTCTGTGAACATCAACAGCATCGTGCTGAGCGGCCGTCTGCTGCAGATGCGATCCGTGCATCTGATGCTCGCCGGTGCTCGGCTATTCGCTGCTGCCGTTGCTGGTGGACTTTTCCGGCAGCTGGGGATCAGTGGCTCTGGTCACGGGAGCATGGGCCGGCACTCACTCACTCGTGAACGCAGCGGCCGCGCGCCGTTGGCATCGGCAGAGCAGCATCCAGATCGGGCCTGTTGCCCTGTGGCGGATGATCCCATGGTGGGCGCACGCAGCCGCTTTCGCCGCCGCCTTCAAGTGGGTGTTCTTCGTGTGGGCTTCGCGGCTCGCAGAAACAGCGGTCACCACGATCATTTTCGAGTTCTGGCCGGTGGTGTTCCTTGTCGGCGGCAGGGTGCTCCCGACGCCGATCAGCAAACTGCCCGTCCGAACGAGAGATGTGCTGCTCATCGGGGCCGCATCTGTCGGTCTGGTTCTTGTGATACTCAGCGAAAAGTCCGCGTCATCGACTGCGATGAGGGGAATCATTCTCGCCGCGGTGGCGCTGGCGATCTCAGTGGTCGAGCTGCGCGCGTTCTTGCGCAGTAGCGAACGGGTCGCAGCGTCGTTGATGACAACCGACGGCTCGGCTGAGTCCACCGTGTCTATCGCACGAGTGCGGTCTCTCGTCGGTTCGTTGCAGAACGTCACCGCGCGAGTAGCAGCAGCTGTTCTGCTGATCACATTGGGGCTGGCGCAGTCGCACGACTCAGGCGTCGGTCCGATGCTCAGCGCGGCCGCAGCCGGGCTGGTGCTCGGCGCGGTTCACGCCGTTTCAGGTCTGGCGTTCACATTCTCGAACAACCTCAGCGACACCGACACGATCAACAGTTTCGCCGTTGCAGTGCCTGCACTGGCGCTGCTATGGCTGTGGATGCTTACAGACGTCACAGTCGAAAGCCCTCCGCTGTTCGTCTTCGGCGCCATCAGCGTGTTCGGCGCCAACGCCGCGATTCACCTGAGATCGCTACAGCACTCGAGGAAAACGATCATCGCGGTTGAGGCAGCGGGCCAGGTACGGCTTCCTGAGTTCTGATGCCATGCCGTTGCAAGTGAGCGATCTTTGGTGATCACGCGGCTTGCGCTCCTTTCGGAGTTGCAGCCCGTTGGTTGCTTTGCGCGGCTGCCCCATTACCCGGAGTGCGCTCAGGTCTGACACGGTTCCATTGCTGAATTTATTTTCAGCGGAATCCATGCGCTCTGTAATCGTCAAGCATGGTCGGAACGAACCACACATCGTGGAATGCGCAAACGGAGGGGGCGGCCTCGCGGAGCCATTCCGTCCACTTCGATTGGGGCAATCGAGTGCCGGTCAGCGAAATCGGCCGAGGCGAGCGATGCCGCCTCACCCATGCAGGCACAGGCATACCGTCTCGATCACACAAAGCATGCACGACGGAAGCGATCTTCGCGATGTCGAACCGTCGTTCAGTGAACCGGTGCCAATATCTGTAGCGCTGTGGCTCCTCGGAGATCATCATGGCGCGCCGGCTGTTATCAGACGCTGCCCAGTCCTTCACGAACTGGCGGATCGCAACGACCCGTCCACGGCCATCGTCGGCAGCCATGAGGAGAGGCAGCGCACAGGCGCGCAACAGCCGCTTGGGAGGGATGACCATTGCGGTGGCGCTCTCAACCGCTGGCGACAAGGTGTCCACTGCCATGCCGCCATCGTAATCGGGGCAGCCTGACCGCGTTTTGCTGTTGCCACGCTCGTCTGTGCCATACCGCACTTCACTCATCGTGGCCATCAAGCGATCTAGCGCTGTGCCCGTAAACGTCGGCAAGCTCTATCGGTGGTTGCGACTGAGTTGAGTGTAGATGTCGTGTGCTGATGTCCAGTGGTGGAGTCGGCGGGGCATGTGGTTGAGGTTGTCCTCGATGACCGAGAGCCGCAGTTGTCCGATGTCGAGGCTGGTGCCTTTGGGGAGCCATCGGCGCAGCAGCGCGTTGGTCTGCTCGTTGGTGGGTCGCTGCCACGGCGAGCGCGGCTCGCAGAAGAACACCTCGATGCCGAGCGCGGCTTCGATGTCGGCCCAGCGGGCCATCTCGCGGCCTTGGTCCCAGGTGAGGCTGCGCACGAGCGCGGCGGGCTGGCGGCCCAGCGCCGCGGTGACCGCGGCGGCGACGGCCGGCGCGCCGTAGCCGTCGGGCAGCGCTGCGGTGACCGCGTAGCGGCTGGTGCGCTCCACGAGCGTGACCGCAGCGGTGAGGTTCGCTTTGCCGACGATGAGGTCGCCTTCCCAGTGGCCGGGCTCTATACGGTCCTCGGCTGCGGCCGGCCGGTCGGCCAACCGCCGGTATTCCCCCAGCGGGCTGGGCTTTTCGGCCTGCGCGACGCTGCGCGGCCGACGGCGCCGGCAGCGCCGCGGCAGCTTCGCCCAGGTGCCCGCCGCCAGGCCGCTGCGCGGGTCGTTCGCGTAGCACGCCCGATAGATCGTCTCCGCGCACACGCTCATACCCGCCTCGCGCAGGTCCGCCGCGGTCGCGTGCGGGGACCACCTCAGCTTCAGACGCTCATCGACCGCGGCGGCCAGCACCCGATCGACCGCCAGCTTGGGCGTTCGCTCTCGTCGCGCCCTCGCGCATGCCGACGCGTGCGCCGCGCGGGCGTCATAGGCCCCCCGCCCGGCGCAGCGGGCCAGCTCGCGATGCACCGTGGACCGATCACGGCCCAGCCGCTGCGCTACGTCCGCGACGCTGCGGCCCGTCCCGAGCGACGACTCGATGAACACCCGCTCATCCAAACTCAGCCTCGCTGCCATACTGGACACCTCCATCGGTCGGCTGCATGTGTTCCCAACGGTCATCATGACCGTTCACTTGCAACCACCGATGGAGTTCGCCGTCCGTCGGGTTGGTGTCCGCGCGGCGGCGATCGCGTAGCTGGCGGCGCCTGATCTGGTGCGCGAGACGATCCATCGTTTCAACGAGTCGGAGATGGCGTCGTTGGACCCTCAGGGGGCCGCCGGATTTGGAATTCTGACCGAAGCTCGGCAATCCCAACTTCGCACACCTTGGGATCGTGATCGGACTCTCATGGTTTGCCTTCTCAGGCTGTCAGGAGCGACGCGGGGATGACTGCGATTCCGTCCTTTCGGCGATACGCAGCCGGGCCTGTTGTAATAACTGCCGCGTCCAGAAGATCAGTGCCGATCTTCTCAGCAAGCCAATGCAAGTGACGGACATCATGCGCTCCGATTGTCGCTGACAGTTTTACTTCCAAAGCCACAACAGATCCATCAGAGCGTTCGACGATAAGGTCGATTTCTTGTCTGCCACCAAGTGTGCGCATGTGTGCGACGCGGGCTTCGTTGGCCTGTGCGTACACACGAACAGATTGCGTGACCAACGACTCGAAAAGTGCGCCTAGCAGAGTGCCATCCCTGGGGATATGCCCCCAGCCGGCGTCGCTGCCGCTGACGAGCGCGTCCGCACCAATCCCGAGCAGCCTGGCGGCGAGGGCTGGGTCTGCGAGTTGATGGACCGGCGCGGCAGCGAGTCGTCGTAGGTGGTTTTTTGATGGTGACCATGCGGGCACTTCTTCGACGATCCACATTTGTTCAAGAGCGTCCCTGTACGGGGCAGTGGTCGTCTTTGCTGGTTTTTCGTCTTGGCCTGATGTAGCAGCGGACCGGATCTTCTCAAACGATGTGCATGTCGAACTCGCTGCTGCGTATGCCGTCAGCCATCTTCGCAACGCCGACCTGTTGCGCAGCACTCTTCCCTGCTCGTTGATGTCCCGTTCAAGCACCAGATTGAGATAGCCGTCAAGATGCGCTCTGTGGGCCCGGCCGGCATGTCGCCGGATATCCGGGAAACCAGAATTGACAATCTCTGCTGCGTAATCCCCCACAGTTGCAGACGTTGCGCCCGCTACTTTCGGGCGTTCGCCAGACAGAAGATCACTGAGGAGCACGGTCGGCTGCGCAATCCCTCGCTCTGACAGCGACATTGGGTGCATGCGAACGGTAACGATGCGTCCGGCACCAGTATGCGTAGGGGCCACAGGAGGGTTGGCGGATCCTGTCAGCAAGAACTGCGCCGCTGGCGCTCCAGCATCGACCGCACGGCGCACTTCATCCCACGTCACAGGAAGCCGTTGCCACTCATCAATCAGAATCGGAGGCGTGCCTTTGATCGCATAAGAGGGGTCGGCGTTGAGAATCTCAGCCTGCGCACGGTCGTCTAGTCGGTGGATGGTATTGGCCCGACGAAGAGCTGTCTCGGTCTTGCCCACCCCCCTAGCTCCCTCGATCGAGATCGCGGAACACGAAGCGAGCAGTTCATCGAGTTCTTCGTCTACGATGCGCGGAAAATACCAGTCCATGTCGCAACGCTACCATTTGAGCAGTCGCAACGCTACCATTTGAGCAGTCGCAACGCTACTGTTTGGGCACTCGAACGTGAGGTTCCTGACGCAGCTGACACCGACCTGGAGAGATGCTCTGCCGCTGCGCCCTCGACTATCCGTTCTTCTTGGTTGATTCGCCTAGGTCCGGTCCGTGCTGTGATCGGCACCGCCGAGGAACCTGCATGTGCTTTGCTTCTCAGCAGGCGGGACGACATCAGCATGGCAGCGCTCTTTTGCTGCCGCGCTCGTCTGTTCCGTACGGCAGATCACTCATCGTGGACATCAAGCGATCTGGCTGCCTTGATCGCTGTTTCGAACTTCGGACGGTTTCCCCACACGGTGTTGATGACTGCTGTCGCGTAGCCGTGTCGCAATGCCTCGTACGCGGGAGTGCCTTCGGTGAACACTGGGCTGTCCGCGTAGCCGTCTGTTGGTCGTGGAGTGCCGGCGCGACCGAGACCGGTGGCGGCCGATTTCCAGAGTTCAGGAGTGCGCTCGCGTATCTCTGCGGCGACATCGCGTTGGGATGCCAGCGACCACAGGTCGTAAAGATCGCGGCCACGCGCCGTGATCCCGTCGAAGTCTCTGTCGAGCGCTCGGCGGTGCAGCGCGTCGAACTTGTTGACGGCGATCCATGATGGGCGCGTGCATGGCAATTCGAAACCGCCGATCTCAGGATGCTCTTCAGCCCACTCAGGCTTGCCTCTGGTGTGAAGCAGCGAACGAATCGTTCTTGTTTCGACAAGGTCGCTCACAGGCGTCTCGATGATGGATGTCTCGAACCTGATGTACCGAGCGACATCGCCAGCCTTCAAGTACGACTTGAGCACTCGGCCGCCTTCAATGGCGGGAGCGTTGAGGTCGTCGTCATCGGTTGCCCAGCTCGCTACGCCGAAACATGCGCCTCGATGCGACTGGTGCGATGTCTTGCCGGCATCAGGCACGAGCAGCACACCGTCGATGTCCTCTGAATATCTGCGCACGACTCCCCACGCGGTGGTGAGCGCAGTTCCGCCGCCGAACGCCCACTGCCCTGCACCATGCCCGAGAACGCCATCGCGAGGCATGTGCTTGCTGAGAGCGTGCAAGGATCTCACCAGCCAGTATTCATGGATTACCTGCTCGGGCACCAGTCCTGTTGCGTTCGCTACTTCGGTCGTCGCGGCTGCGAATGCTTGTCTGTCTGATGCGAATCCGTGTTGCGCGATCGGCCCTTCAAGCAGATCGCCATGGTGGGGAGCGACGATTCTTGATCTGTCCATCGCAGCAGCAATCGCCGCCTCGCTCGAAGCGCCGATATTGGACTCCTCGGAGCCTGCATCCGCCCCTCGCGTCGTGACCTTTGTCGGTCGAACTGGTCGGCCTTGTCGGAAGTGCCCTTTGCGCCGGTGCTCTGGCATCAGGCGTTCGATACCTCTGCATCCCGCAGGCGCCATGCTTCGAACGAGTCGTACGCGGGGATGGCAGAGCAGAGCTCGCCCACTCTGTCGTGGAAAGCTGCGGGCTGGCGCGCCTCGCCTTCAGATCCCCACTGCAGACGATCACGTTCGACCTCAGCGTCGTAACGCAAGCGACTGAGATAGTCACCGCTGCTGATGACTCCGGCTGCTTCATCCCAGTCGAGATCGCTGTGCTCGAACATGCGGAGCGCTTCCAACAGAGTGATCTCAGCCCAAGTCAGCTCGGATCGGCGTTCGTTGAGCCGCTGCACGAATCGTGTATGCGCCCACGGAGATCTCGGTGGCCGTCCGAAACAGCTGAAGTCCTTGCGAACCGGGTGCTGCGCTGTCCAGCCGACCAAGTTGAGCGCATTCCAGTTCGCAGCTCCCGCGCCCACTCCAGCGAAGTGAAGACCTGCCAAGCGCGTGTTCACGAAGTCGATTTTCCACTCAGCCGGCCAGTCCTGATGCCAGCGTTTGCAGTAGAAGCCGTGCGCTACGCGAATCACGGGGTGGTCTGTGCCGGCGGCGATCCGCGCCAGTGTGGAACGCAGGGAAGGCGCCCATCCGGGGATCTCGTCAGTGAAGAAGAACGACTGCCCTGGCAGCAGGTCCAGCCACTCTCTCAGCGCTGACGATTCTGTGCTCACGGGCTCAAGCTACCTGCGGGCACATAGCTGTGCAACATTTTCGCAGCGAACGAGTATTCCTCAGCCGTCTTGGGCATGGTGGCGCATCGTGCCCGATGTCAGCTGTCGGCCTCTCCCAAGGCGCCACATCGATCTCCCGCGACGCGCCCCCAAGCGTTCATGCCGAGCAGGAGAACCACCCGAGGATCTCTAAGTTCTGCGGGCCATGCTCACAGTGATCTGCTCTCAGAGCCTGCTTCTGCACGGCGGAGCATGACCTGCATGCAGCACACCATTCGCCTTCGGCTGTCACTTTCCTAAGCCTGAATCCACCGGTGTGTCGGGTGTGTGGGGGTTGCCGCGTCCGCGAAAAAGGCCTCCTGATCTGCGACGATTGTGATGTCAATACCCACATTCGTCTCAAAAACAGGAGGCACTTTTTGTGTCTGCATCATCGCGCAAGCTGGACCGGTTCGCAACGACCTTCGATCATGAGGGTTTGGTGGCCAACGCGGGCCTGATCCTGGCGGGAACGCTGATGGCCCGTTTGGGTCTGTCGGCGCTGATCGAGCGGTGGGTGCGCACCGGTTCGGCGAACCCGGGCCCGAAGATTCTCACCGTGGTCGCCGCGATGGTCGCGGGCGCCACCCACATCGATCACGTCGAGATGCTGCGCGCCGGACGCACCGGGCGGGTGCTGGGGTTCCGCCCGATGGCGCCCTCGACGGTCGGGACGTTCCTGCGGACGTTCACGTTCGGTCACATCCGCCAGCTCGAAGCGGTGCTGTCGCGCACGCTCGCTCGCGCATGGCAGTTGGGAGCAGGCCCGGGCCGTGCGCCGCTGGTGGTCGATCTGGACTCCACGATCTGCGAGGTCCACGGCAAACAAAAACAAGGAGCCGCGTACGGCTACACCAAAGAGCTCGGCTATCACCCGCTGCTCGCCGCACGCGCCGACACCGGCGAGGTGCTCGGCGCCCGCATGCGCAAAGGGTCCGCGGGGTCCTCGCGAGGCGTGGAGCGCTTCGTCGACGAGCTCGCCGCGAACCTGCGACGCGCCGGGGCTGCCGGGCCGACCACGGTGCGCGCCGACTCGGGATTCTGGTCATGGAAGCTGATCGACCGTCTCGACGGCCACGACTTCAAGTGGTCGATCACCGTCGCCCTCGGATCCGCTGTTCGCGCAGCGATCCAAGCGATCCCCGGCACCGCCTGGACCGACATCGCCTACACCAAAGGCGGCCACGCCCAAGTCGCCGAGACGACCTATGCCACAGGCCGCGGCAAAGCCAAGCGCACCGTTCGCCTCGTGGTGCGCCGCACCCGCCTCGCCGAGGGCGCCCAGCAACGACTGTGGCCCGACTGGCGACACCACGCATTCATCACCAACACCGAACACGACACCGCCGCCGCCGACGAGTTCCACCGCGCCCACGCCGTCGTCGAGCTCGCCATCCGCGACCTCAAAGAAGGCACCGGCCTCGAACACGTCCCCTCAGGCCACTACAGCGCGAACTGCGCATGGCTCGCCTGCGCCGTGCTCGCCCACAACATCGGCCACTGGACCACCACGCTCGCCGACGCGCCGCCAGCCACGAACCGCTCCCGCCGCACCCGACTCGTCGCCCTCGCCGCCGTGCTCGTCAACCGATCCGGCACACCCACCCTGCGATACCCCGCCCGCTGGCCCTGGGAAACACAATTCCGAGCCACACTCAGCGCTCTCAGGGCTCTGCCCGGACCCTCCGGCTAAACGGCACAGCCCGGAACTGACGCCCCCACACAAACCCAGCGTCGACAAGCCCAAACCACACCCGCACCCCTAGCCGAACACGCCCAAACACACCAAACCACACCCCCAACAACCCGGCGCCACCCCAACCCGCCACCGACCCGGGAAACCCGCGCTCGCCAAAGGTCAATCGGTGGATTCAGGCTAAGTCGTCTGACCAGTTGCGCTCTACGAGGTAGTCAACGACATTGAACCTGTTGGACCAGATCGGTATCCAATGGAAGCGGTCGTCAAGGCGGGCGATGCGACGACCGAAGTAATGCGGACCGCCTTCTCGGACATCGACGTGCTCAAGGAGGGCGAACTCCATCGGTGGTTGCAAGTGAACGGTCATGATGACCGTTGGGAACACATGCAGCCGACCGATGGAGGTGTCCAGTATGGCAGCGAGGCTGAGTTTGGATGAGCGGGTGTTCATCGAGTCGTCGCTCGGGACGGGCCGCAGCGTCGCGGACGTAGCGCAGCGGCTGGGCCGTGATCGGTCCACGGTGCATCGCGAGCTGGCCCGCTGCGCCGGGCGGGGGGCCTATGACGCCCGCGCGGCGCACGCGTCGGCATGCGCGAGGGCGCGACGAGAGCGAACGCCCAAGCTGGCGGTCGATCGGGTGCTGGCCGCCGCGGTCGATGAGCGTCTGAAGCTGAGGTGGTCCCCGCACGCGACCGCGGCGGACCTGCGCGAGGCGGGTATGAGCGTGTGCGCGGAGACGATCTATCGGGCGTGCTACGCGAACGACCCGCGCAGCGGCCTGGCGGCGGGCACCTGGGCGAAGCTGCCGCGGCGCTGCCGGCGCCGTCGGCCGCGCAGCGTCGCGCAGGCCGAAAAGCCCAGCCCGCTGGGGGAATACCGGCGGTTGGCCGACCGGCCGGCCGCAGCCGAGGACCGTATAGAGCCCGGCCACTGGGAAGGCGACCTCATCGTCGGCAAAGCGAACCTCACCGCTGCGGTCACGCTCGTGGAGCGCACCAGCCGCTACGCGGTCACCGCAGCGCTGCCCGACGGCTACGGCGCGCCGGCCGTCGCCGCCGCGGTCACCGCGGCGCTGGGCCGCCAGCCCGCCGCGCTCGTGCGCAGCCTCACCTGGGACCAAGGCCGCGAGATGGCCCGCTGGGCCGACATCGAAGCCGCGCTCGGCATCGAGGTGTTCTTCTGCGAGCCGCGCTCGCCGTGGCAGCGACCCACCAACGAGCAGACCAACGCGCTGCTGCGCCGATGGCTCCCCAAAGGCACCAGCCTCGACATCGGACAACTGCGGCTCTCGGTCATCGAGGACAACCTCAACCACATGCCCCGCCGACTCCACCACTGGACATCAGCACACGACATCTACACTCAACTCAGTCGCAACCACCGATAGAGCTTGCCGAGTTTCTCTGCGGTGTCCGTCCGTTCGCCTCGATGCAAGAGATACGCAGCTCGTGCCCATGCAGCTGTCGGGCGGCCTTTTAGTTCGGCTGCGAGAAGGTCATGGTTTGTCACGTCGCAGAGTTCCCACAGCCATTCAGCGATATCTGACCACGGGAAACGCCCCGGCTGGGTGCTCATGTGAGCGAGAAGCGTTTCCGGCTTCCACACCCGGAGTCCATGGATCGCGTCAAGCGGGATCTGGTTCCGCCAACGCTCCACGCGGTACTGAGCCAGACATGCCGGCGGGCGATGCGAGCCGAAATAGCTGATCGTTGGCGCAGTCGGTCGGCGCAACCACCCTCGGATCTGAGCCACTGATCTGCCGCCAACGCAGACAGGCGTGGACGGCTGAACTCGCAATCGTGCCCTCAGCACCATGAACCCGTCGCTGCACGATGGAGAAACCGCTGTGCTCACTCCCCACGCGGCGAGGTGCCTCCACGCCTCGACTGCACAGGCAGCGGGAACAGCCATCCTCGTTCTCTGAGCGCTCGAGCGACTTGCCTGGGTTCACGTCCGGTGTCGTACGCGGCGAGGTCGTCCAAGGTGACTACCTGTACGTTCTTTTCGCAGAGGGCCTCCACGACCGGCACCAGGTCAGCCGGCGGCGGCGCCATGCCGTCGAAGCCTGATAGATCCGTATCCCGCTCAGCGACGCTGATGCTCATGGCGCCACCATGCTAAGCACGGCAAGCTCTACCGGTGGTTGCAAGTGAGTTGAGTGTAGATGTCGTGTGCTGATGCCCAGTTGTGGAGTCGGCGGGGCATGTGGTTGAGGTTGTCCTCGATGACCGCGAGGCGCAGCTGCCCGATGTCGAGGCTGGTGCCTTTGGGGAGCCATCGGCGCAGCAGAGCGTTGGTCTGCTCGTTGGTGGGCCGCTGCCACGGAGAGCGCGGCTCGCAGAAGAACACCTCGATGCCGAGCGCGGCCTCGATGTCGGCCCAGCGGGCCATCTCGCGGCCTTGGTCCCAGGTGAGGCTGCGCACGAGCGCGGCGGGCTGGCGGCCCAGCGCCGCGGTGACCGCGGCGGCGACGGCCGGCGCGCCGTAGCCGTCGGGCAGCGCTGCGGTGACCGCGTAGCGGCTGGTGCGCTCCACGAGCGTGACCGCGGCGGTGAGATTCGCTTTGCCGACGATGAGGTCGCCTTCCCAGTGGCCGGGCTCCATGCGGTCCTCGATGTCGGCGGGCCGGTCGGCTACCGGCCGGTATTCCCCCAGCGGGCTGGGCTTTTGGGCCTGCGCGACGCTGCGCGGCCGACGGCGCCGGGCACGCCGCGGCAGCTTCGCCCAGGAGCCGGCGGGCAGGCCGCTGCGCGCGTCGTTCGCGTAGCACGCCCGGTAGATGGTCTCCGCGCACACGCTCATGCCCGCCTCGCGCAGGTCCGCCGCGGTCGCGTGCGGGGACCAACGCAGCTTCAAGCGCTCAGTGACCGCGGCGGCCAGCACCGGATCGTCCGCCAGCTTGGAGGCCCGAACGCGTCGCGCCCTCGCGCATGCCCACGCGTGCGCCGAGCGGGCGTCATAGCCCGCCCGCCCGGCGCAGCGGGCCAGCTCGCGATGCACCGTGGACCGATCACGGCCCAGCCGCTGCGCTACCTCCGCGACGCTGCGGCCCGCCCCGAGCGACGACTCAATGAACACCGGCTCATCCAAACTCAGCCTCGCTGCCATACTGGACACCTCCATCGGTCGGCTGCATGTGTTGGCAACGGTCATCATGACCGTTCACTTGCAACCACCGATGGAGTTCGCCGTCGTACTCGGGCTTCTATGACCGATCCGTTTGGGAATGGCTGGATCTCGCAGAAGCAGCCTGATCGCTACGCCGGCGCACTCGACACACAAACCGAGTCGACATCGGCCAGACGGCGGACAGGCCCTACCCCCGGCACCTCAACGACGACGCCACTCGGCTGGCAGCCTGAATGGTCGTGCAGCAGAGTGACGACTGGTGCGTGATCCTTCCAGCGCAGCGGCTTCATGCCGTCACGCAGAGGGTCCGCGGCGACAGCGTTGTAGGCGTCCAGTCTGGCGAGCACACGAGTCGGGTCTGGGATGAGGTGGTCTTGCATGGCGCGCAGCATCGCGCGGCGCAACTTGCAGCTCGCTTGAGCGGCACCATGGAGTCGATGAGTCGCATGGTGGACAGTGAGCGCCCAGCAGCATCCCGGCCACCTGGCGCGTCCGATGCCATTGGATGGCTCTGTTGCGATACTGGTCAGCGAAAGCTCGATGTCGAGCTGCTCAGCCGTCCTGCGCACGCAGTGCGCCGCGGAGAACCAATGGCACCCACCTCCCTACCTACACTGCCCCCTGTGAGGCGCAAGCGTCGGCAACGCAAGATGTCGCGCTGTGACCGTGAACTGCCTCAGGCGGTCGAGCCGACAGGCGGGCACGCCAGCCAAATCATGGCTGACGCGCTGTGGATCGAGCAGATCACCGCCGAGGAAGCTGCGGAAGCCAGCGGACGTGACGCAGCGTGGATTCAAGGAATCGTGGACGGCACCGTGGACCCGACGCTCGACGAACTCGAACTCGCGCTGAACGCCATCGGCCTCGAGACACGGGTATCGCTGGGAGAGCTCAGCAGTGGCTCTCTCGCACACAAATACA
Organism: Candidatus Poriferisodalis sp.; assembly: GCA_965226645.1. Classification (GTDB taxonomy): domain Bacteria; phylum Actinomycetota; class Acidimicrobiia; order Acidimicrobiales; family Poriferisodalaceae; genus Poriferisodalis. The sequence goes on along the minus strand of CBDDDL010000001.1, from coordinate 564,398 downwards.
GCAAAGAGGCACTAAGGGAACGCATTAGGCAACAACGTGAGCTCGAATCGGAAATGTACGGCCGAGCGTGGATTCGTCGCACGCAGCCGCAGCCAGGAGTATCAACCCGCATGGCTGGCGCAGGCCCTGGTCGCAGCGACGGTGGCGGCCGATCTGCTTCCCTCACACGGCGGGCGCTTCGGGATCTCGGTGTCACAGTGAACGTCTTCTCGGTGCGGGCGGGGATTGATCCCAATCAAGCCGAGCAACTCACTCGTGGCAAGTGGAAGCCGGCAACGGGTGAGTTCGAGCGCATTTGTGCATCAAATGGATTGCGGACAACCATCTGGCTCGATGAGTACTGTGATGACGACGACGACGAGCATGCTGCTTGGGAAGCGGATCCCGCGAAGTACGAAGCAGAGATCGATGCTTTGCGTTCCGAGTTTCAGGCGTTCGCAGCAGATCCACAGACGTGAACATGGACGAGACCCACCAGCAACTGGCAAAGATCGCTGAGCATTTCGCAAAGCACAACGTCGAGTTCGTTGTCATAGGCGGATGGTCGATAGACGCCACGTTCCCTGAACTGGAATACCGAACACGCGACATCGACTTCATCATTGCGACGGACGATCAGAACTACGAACGTATCGCTCACGCACTCAATGAACTGGGTGTCCGTGAGACACGCGGCGGCATCCCGAGGCGTGAATACTCCACGTTCGAGGCATGGAAGCTGAAGACGCGTAGTCACTGGCGCCTTCACTGCTCATTTGGGGTGCTGGACCTTATGACCGAGGCAGCCGAGATCGAAGGCTATGGACACATCGTGGATTCCGCGCACACGATGAAACTGGGGGACGTTCAGATTCAAGTTGCAGACCAACGAGTCGTTCTGGCGAGCAAGCTCGCTGCGGGACGCAGGAAAGACGACGACATCACTGGAGAGCTTGCGGAAGCCATCAAGATGAGCGAAGCGGCTCACCGCCAACGGAATCCGATCACCCGCCTGCGCGAATGGAGACAGGCACGCAAACAAATCCGAGTGCAGGTGAAACAACAAGCTCAATATCGATCCATACAGCAAAACCGTGAACGGGCAGGAGAGTCTCTACAGCCACCTGTCGTCACAGCTGCGCCCACGCCTCGCTGCGGACATGTCGGCAAACGCTCCGGTGTGCCGTGCATCCGGCCACCGCATCGCACAGGCCCGCACCGGTATCAGTGATCGCTGATCTTGCGGATCTCTACCAGTAGCGGCAAAGCTCGCCGTTCATCGGCTCAGGATGGGCGCTCGGGTCGAGGTCGATGCCGCTTGCCTCGATCCACGCGCAGGTGTTGCACAGGTCATTTTCGGCATCGACCGGATTGTCTGCTGACCGGATCTCCGGCGCATCGGATTTTGTGCGTGACGCTCCCGCCGCTCATGCTGGTAGATCGGCGGGAGCGTCCGGTGAGCGCACGCGAGTCAGCTTAGGTTCGGTTCGCTGGCGTCGTCTTGTGCGCTGTTGCGGCTGTAGGCGAAGAACTCTATGTCCACAGAGATGTCTCTCGCCGATGCCTCCAGCGCTGTATGAGCATCGTCGAGGACAGGGTTGTCGATGTCGCCCACCTTGATCTCGAACTCGGCGCTGAGGACTTGGCAGACGGCAGCGTGAATCGCAATGCGAGCCTGGAAATGAGCGGCGTCGAATAGAGCATCGAACAGGTGCTTGCTTGACGGGGCGAGAGGCTGCTTGGACGGAGCGACATTCGCATCCGGTGTCCAACCTTCGATCACGAGCGGGGATGCCGCACTGTCGAGTATGAGTGGGGATGCCTGGTCCAACACGCGGTCTGCTGACTCGATCATCGCGGCCACCCATGTCACCGCCATGCCGCAAACAGCGGAATACAAAGATGGAATTTCACCAGTGGACGTGCCGCATTCCTCTTCTCGGCGACCGGCGCACTTCATGACTTTGAAGAATCGTTTCCGACTCCTGTCTTGGCTGGCATCGAACCACGCAGAGTGCTGTTCCTGATCAATGATGGTGCTGTTGGGATGCATCTCAGCAGCCTTGCTCCACGCCGTCATGCGCACAATAGGGACCAGCCACCGGCAAACAGCGACTGCGAGACGCGCCTGCTTGGTCTGATTCTTTGAGGCGATACGGTCGGCCTCAGCCATATAGTCAACAAGCCCTGAGACGGCTACCCGGGCGATGGTGGCCACCGTGGGAACTGCTTCTGCGCGTAGCTCATAAGCTGCCGCACTTGCCTGTTGTGCATTGCGCGTCGTGCGATTGCGGTGCGGATATTGCGAAGACATCCCAGTCCTGCTTTCGAACGGTTGCGACATCTTTGCAGAAACCGCCTGGCGCTTCTACGGATCCAGTTGCTGGCGCTCACGCTGCCAGTTCGGCTGGTGCGTCTGGTGAGTGCTCGATCAGGAATCGGCGAATCTTGGTGATCGTTCCGGATGGGTCGTCGCTGTCGGATGGCTGCAGCAGATCTCTCGCTGCTGTGAACCGAGCGGTGTCTCCGTGGCAACCGCCTGGCGCTTCTACGGATCCAGTTGCTGGCGCTCACGCTGCCAGTTCGGCTGGTGCGTCTGGTGAGTGCTCGATCAGGAATCGGCGAATCTTGGTGATCGTTCCGGATGGGTCGTCGCTGTCGGATGGCTGCAGCAGATCTCTCGCTGCTGTGAACCGAGCGGTGTCTCCGTGGCAGCTGTCGTGCATCTGATGCAACGCCTCAGCACCGGTCTGCGCCCATTCGGGCAGCAGCATGATCTGACCTTGGTGCTGGACACTAGGAACCTTGATCCGCAACGACGGCTCGTTGCGTCCCGGATACGGATCGAAGCTGCGCACCTCGCCACGGACGACGTGTCGGGCGCGTCCGATGCGGAACCAGCCGGGAGACACGCCGATCCCACGGTCTCTCTGCCAATCACGCGAGTCAGGTTCACGCCAGACGATCAGCTGCCCGCGGCGAAATGCGACTCCGGCTTTCTTGGGCTGGGCGGATTTCTCGGCGGTCCCGCCGGCGGCAGTGAGTGCGCTCATCGGTGCATCCTCAGGTGACGTTTTCCATGTCGTCTCGCCACACGGCGAGCCATTCGCTGATTTCCTCATCGGTTCCGAGCATCCGGCCGCCGCCGTCACGGATCCACTGCTCGCCGATCCGCTTGATCTTGCGGAGTTCCTTGATGTTCAGGTTCCAGGTGCCACACCTGTTCACGACGTTGCAGACGAGAGTCTGCGTCTCGGGGAGATGCTTGATCGCCTGCAAGACTTCTTCGGTCTCTGGCTCAACCATGTCGTTGGTCTCCGTGGCGTCGACTAGCCATCACCGTACGACAGCGATGTGACACGAACTCAGGGACGACCAGGCGCTCAATGTGCTTAGGCTCGTCGCCACTCAGGACGGGCAGGTGGCATGAGCACAGCGAAGACCGAGGTCACACTCACGGCCACTGCCATGCGTTCAACCGCGACCGGTTACATCGGTTTGCCGCATGAGGAACTCTTCGACCTCGTGGAGAACATGTCCGATCACCTGATGGAGGACACTGCTGCCATTGGTCCGGTTGTATTCGGGCAGGCCGGCACAGGAGAAATTGAGATCGTCTTCGGGATCAGGCCCCATCTCGGATCGGCAGATGCTTGGCCCGAGCATGAGCGAGTGGTCAGTCGACTCGCAGACAACATGGAGTTCGCTCCGTATCACATGCTGATGAGGCCAGGCCAAGAAGGCGTCGTCCTGAAGGCCAAGGGCATACGCCTCGCAGACATCACAGAGGACGCCCTGGTGTAACGCGCTAGTGCACAAATATCTGTGCCTCAACGGTGTCGGCCACCACCAGCATTCCGATCACCAAAGATCGAACTCTCCGTCCTCGTTATGCACGACCTTGTGTGCGCTGCACGCGGCTGCCGCGACTTGTTGTGCCCACCACTGGACGAAGCCAGCAGGACCGTCCGTGTGTTCGCTGAGGGATGCGCAATAGTCAGTTCGGAACGAATGATGGCTGAACGCTGACGACACTCCGATCGGGGCGCGCAGATGCTTGGGGGTCGCAGCCGCGAGCACCGCTTCTGCGAAACTGCGACCACAGCGACCGTTGCCGTCTAAGAACGGATGGATGCTCTCGAAGCGGAGATGAGCGATGCCGGACACAGCGACCGCGTAGGCGTAACGCTCGTGGATGTTCTCGAAGCCAGCCAGCTGCTCAAGTCTGGCGCCGACCCATTCGCACAGATCGGTCAGCATCCGGTTGATCTCGGGACCTCCGAGTGGCGGCACATATAGCGGCCGCCCCCGACGACCACATCGTGGCCTTTGCGACGTGTGCGGCCGGGATGAACGTCGCGACGCGCCATCATCAGTCGCTTGTGCGCGTTCTTCGTGACGCGGATACCGCAACTCGAGCGCAGCAACTTCTCGGTGCTCGCAGCGCAGCAGAGAGCGGACACCTCGCCGATGTCGTTCACCATCGAGACGGGCGACTCTGGATCTTCAATGCCGAGCGAGCGGTATCTAGCTGCTCGCTCGGCAGCTCCAAGCGCCGAAAGGAAACCGTCCTCGCTGATCAAGTCGCGGCATGACAGCAGCACCCCGGTCATCGAGCGGGGTGTCACATGCAGCGCTTCGCCTTCTATATGGCTGGAGCACACAGCTTCTCGTGCCGCCAGCCGAGCCTTCACCTCACGCATCTGTGTCTTGCTTTCCACAGAGGCGATCACCTGCTCCAGATCGGCCAGCTCGTGAGCGGCACGGAACGCTTCCGCTGATTGCATCGCTTCGACGGCAAGATCATCCGCGAGTCGCGGGAACACAGGATGCGCCCGCTTGCGGTGCTCCGCCCACTTGCGTTCCTCATCCGCACGCAGAAAGACCAAGAGCTCTGCCTCGTCGATCTTCGACATTTTGCTCATGCCGGGCATGGCATCGGAGCTTAGGTACTTGCACCTGGTCGCCCGCTATGCCATGGAACAGAAATGTTTCAACACGGTGCCAGGCACTGAACTGTGCCACCGCTGGCAGTTGCACGAAACGGTTCCACTCGAATCCTCTCTCCGGTCTTCTGGAGCGGATTCAGCAGAGAACGCGAAAGTCGAACCGGCCGAATTTTGCTTTCCCCGGTCCGATGGTGATCAGCAACTGCGGCGCGGCGTTCGTCATCGGATCCCACCATCAGGCATATCGATCATGTATCGCTGGCGATGTGGCGTCATTGTCGGTCCGTTGGTTCGTGAGTCTCTAACGCAATGCTGGGTCAGCCGTACACGAAATCCGTCAATGGAAGCGCCGAGATTTCCACGTTGCGCTTGTTCTGGTCGCCGGGCGACACCCATGTCGTCGTGCCTTCAGGCACGGACAGCCACCAGTCGCGGTCGCAGTCCGGCCACAGCACCGGAAGGTCGTCGACAAGCTCGGGGTCATCCCAATGCAGCCGCAGATGAGCGCACGCCTTGCAGCCGCCTTCGCAGCCCGGCAGCCTCCATGTCTCAACAGCGCTATCGCGGACACGGCAGAACTCCATGAACTCGTACTCAGGCAGCAGCCCATCGTCGCCGACCTCATGCACGACTGAGAGCAGCGCGTCGTGCCGCCACTTCCGCATCGGTGTCGCCGGATGGCCCGGGACCGAATATCCGAATCCGTCTAGGACCAAGAACTCCGGCATCTCGATCTGTGTCCCAAGGATCTTCCGATCAGTGGACAGCCCATCGTCGCCGACCTCATGCACGACTGAGAGCAGCGCGTCGTGCCGCCACTTCCGCATCGGTGTCGCCGGATGGCCCGGGACCGAATATCCGAATCCGTCTAGGACCAAGAACTCCGGCATCTCGATCTGTGTCCCAAGGATCTTCCGATCAGTGGACATCATGGTCTCGCTGCTCACTCTGCCGTTGCCTCCATGCGTCGATCTAACGCCAGGCCGAGCATGTCGGGAACCATCTCGTCTGTCGCCGCTGCGTGGTCATGCATGGAGAACCTATGGCGGCACACCTGGCATTGGGAGCTCTTCCTGTCGGCGGGGGAGTGGCCGTTCTCTATGAGCGCCAGGTGGCTTCGGATACCGTGACCGCATGCCTAAGGGTCCGCCGCGAGTTAGGTCGCGTGTTCAGTTGGGTGTGATGGTGTAGTTCCATTCGCCGTGCCAGTGGTGGGGGCGCAGCGGCAGTTGTTCCATTTGTGTGTTGGTGATCTTGATGCCGCGTTGGTACCAGCCGGGGTCGTAGGCGGCTTGGACGGTGAGCCCGGCTTGGGTGGTGGTGGAGGCGATGAGCTCGATGATCGTGGCGATGTCGGTGAGGGGTCGGCCTCGCTGGTTCATGGTGATGTAGCTGAAGAGGCGGTGTTCGGTCTTGTTCCATTTGCTGGTGCCGGGCGGGTAGTGCAAGGCGGTGATCTGTAGGCCGGTCTCGGCGGCGAGTTGGGCGAGGAACCATTTCTGGGCGCGGGGCCGGTAGCCGTTGGAGCCGCCGGCGTCGGCGGTGATCAGCAGCCGGGTCGCGGTCGGGAACCGGTCGCGGCCCAGGGTGTTCCACCAGCGGCGGATGGACTCCACGGCGAACTCGGCGGTGTCGGCGGAGTCGCCGACGCTGACCCAGCCGGCGTTGTCGGCGATGTCGTACACGCCGTAGGGGATGGCCTTGGCGAACTCTCCCAGCGCCCGGTCAGCGAAGTCGTGCACGCTCACCCGCTGGGGCTCGGCGGCGGGCTGGCGCTCGGTGCCGCCGTTGGCGTAGGACCCGATCAGCTCCTTTTTCTTGGTGTCCACGCTGATCACCGGGTCGCCGACGGCGAGGAACTCCTCCGCCAGCCCGTTGAGATAGGCGAACTGGGCGTCGCGGTCGGGGTGCTGGGCTCCCTCGTTCTGCTTGGCCGGCGCCTGCAGCGAGTAGCCCATCTGATGCAGCAGCCGGCGCACCAGCTCCGCGGACGCCTGGAAGCCCTGCCCGGCGAGCTCGCGTGCGAGCTGATACGTCGACTTCAGCGTCCAGCGCAGCGGCGACATCGCGCTGCCCCGCGTGACCGGATGCACCAGCTCGTCGAGCGCCTCGAGCAGACCGGGCTGCTTGACGACCGCCGGGCGGTCCCCGCCGCCCGCAGCGCGCTGACGATCCGACGGCTCGACCCCGGCGCGCACCTCGCGCACCGCCCGCGACATCGTCGACGTCGAGATCCCCGACGCCCCCACCACGAACGCCTGCCCGCCACGGCCCAGCGCCTCGGCCAACGCGCCGCTCACCACACGCCGCTGACGCTCGCCCAGATGAGGCATGACGGTCTCGAAGAACACCCTCGCATCCGCCGCCGAAAGCTCCACACTCCCGACACTACACCCCGCGTGTTAACCTGTGGCGGATCCTAAGACAGCTGAGGCTCCGAGCATCGGCAAGAAGAACGCCAAGTGGCTGGACGAGACTGAGGACTTGTTCCAGCAGATCGCTGACCTTCCGAAAGAAACACAGATCGCTTGCTTCCGCCACAGAGAAGACAGCTGTGAGTCAATAAACGACATGCTGGCCAACTGCATCGAAGAGCGCGGGAAACTAACGCAGGAACATGTTTCCGCTGCCTTCGGACGTGTGCGGGATACGGTCTCTGAATTTCAAGACGGCATCTTCGCACACCTGCCTGCCTCAAAGTTGTTGAAGCCGTTGAGGAAGCGTGATGCATGGATGGGATACCTGCTGGACTCGGCCTTCGTTGATCTGCTCTGGCGAATCCCGATCCAAGAAGCACGTAATTGTGCGGGAGATTTGTTGCGCGACCGTTTCGTTGTCGCGGTGTGTGACTACCGGGCAAAATCTGAATCCGGGGCACTGCCAGAGGAAGATTTCCCGCACCGACGGTTCGCCTTCGACGAGCGGCTCGTGTGGGCCACAGAAGCAGCATGTGAAGAAATAAGCCACGCCGTTCCCAGCTCAACGACTCCGACCCTCTCGGCTGACATGTTTCCTGTTCCGGCTGCAACTGTCGTATTCCATGTACCTTCCCGCATAGGACCAGCGATGAGCATCGGCGTGTTTCGTTGGACGCTTGGCGAGTACGAAGGAAGAGATGTCGTCTGGGTGGAATCCACCGCTCCTTTGATGCACACCGGGTTGCCCGTCAAGAGAGCCGCATGCATTCCCCTGGGACACAAGTGCGAGGAATTTGAGGACCGCTTGTTCGTGGACAACACCGACCGCTTGCTGTGGGCAGTCCTCCAAATCACGCAGACCCCATTGGCCCATCGGCCGAAACTCGAACGTTCCGCAATTCGCAGGTCAGACAAGCGGGCGATGACCCGCGGCTTCATCGATGTGGGCGATCTGATGCACGTCATCGATCTGCGGCGGCCTCGCCCAGGTGATGCTGTTCCCGGTAGCGAACGCCATGTCCATGCCCACTGGGTCCAGGGGCACACGCGCCAGCATTGGTGGCCGAGCCTTGAGCAGCATGTTCCTACATGGATTCAGACACATGTGCGCGGCAACCCTGAACTCGGATGGGCGCCCGGGCACACACCAGACGGACCACCCAAGAGACCGGTGGTGTGGCGTGTCAAAGGAGACGCAGATCAGTCTCCACAGCGCAATTCGTGCTCTGCAACGAAGCGACGTGGACGTAAGGTCGGCGCTCGGTGAGCACAGAGGGCGTTCATGCTGCTCGCGGTGCAGTGTCGGTGGCTTGGACCACCGACCTCGGTCCCCGTTCGGAGAACCAGGACCGCGCCTTGGCACACATCGGATCGGATGGCGCATGGATCGTCGCGGTCGCTGACGGCATGGGCGGGCAGCCACGTGGCAGGGAGGCTGCGATCGCCGCCATCAGAGGGCTGCCGCTGCGCATCGGCTCAGCGGACGAGATGCATGACGGGTTCAGAGCAGCGGACAAAGAAGTGGCCGAGCTGACTCCAGAGCATCTCAAATTCACTTTCTCGAGCGCCCACATGTGTCCCGCGGCGACGTTGTGCGCTGCTGCATGGACACCAGATGGAGATCTGGTCGTCGGATACGCGGGAGACACCATGTCGGCATTGCTCTGGCGCACCGGCGAGTCATGGAATGGTCGTGCTCTCGGGTTTCCGCATCGCACCGGATATGGCGCCATCTCTCGTTCTGTGGGACTGCCCGGCGTGTGGCCCGACTCGCATGATGGTGATCATCGCCGCATGGACATCTTCGACAAGGACGACCTCGAAGTGCCATCAGCCGATTACGCCATCGCTGTGATGAGCGACGGCGTGTGGGAGCCGATCCTCCGCGAAGAATACGGAGATGGCGAAATACCCGAGGGCGACCCGTTCGGTCCCGCCGTCGCCGCGACACTCAAGCATGACGACGACGACGCGAACGCTATGGCCAGCAGGATCATGGATGCAGCCAGAACAGCAGGGCTTGAAGACAACGCCACAGTCGCTGTGGCGCACATCGGCTCAGATGCATCCTCGCTGGGCAAGTGATGCTTGGTCTGCGCAAACGGTAGTGCAACGACTGCTCAAATAGGAGTGTTGGAAACGGCCATGCGCCCGTCGGCCAAGCACGAACGACACGAAGAGAGTGCCGCCGATCCGGTCGTAGTGGGGGTCCGGGTGACAGTGGGCGAACTCCATCGGTGGTTGCAAGTGAACGGTCATGATGACCGTTGCCAACACATGCAACCGACCGATGGAGGTGTCCAGTATGGCAGCGAGGCTGAGTTTGGATGAGCGGGTGTTCGTCGAGTCGTCGCTCGGGGCGGGCCGCAGCGTCGCGGACGCAGCGCGGCGGCTGGGTCGTGACCCGTCGACGGTGCATCGCGAGGTGGCCCGCTGGGGCGGGCGGGCGGGCTATGACGCCCGCGCGGCGCACGCGTCGGCGTGTGCGAGGGCGAGACGGGCGCGGATGCCCAAGCTGGCGGTCGATCCGGTGCTGGCCGCTGCGGTCAATGAGCGCTTGAGGCTGCGCTGGTCACCGCACGCCGCGGCGGCGGACCTGCGCGAGGCGGGCATGAGCGTGTGCGAGCAGACCATCTACCGGGCGTGCTACGCGAACGACCCGCGCAGCGGCCTGCCCGCCGGCGCCTGGGCGAAGCTGCCGCGGCGTGCCCGGCGCCGTCGGCCGCGCTGCGTCGCGCAGGCCCAAAAGCCCAGCCCGCTGGGGGAATACCGGCGGTTGGCCGACCGGCGCGCCGACGTCGAGGACCGCATGGAGCCAGGCCACTGGGACCGCGACCTCATCGTCGGCAAAGCGAACCTCACCGCCGCGGTCACGCTCGCCGAGCGCACCAGCCGCTACACGGTCACCGCAGCGCTGCCCGACGGCTACGGCGCGCCCCAAGTCGCCGCCGCGGTCACCGCGGCGCTGGGCCGCCAGCCCGCCGCGCTCGTGCGCACCCTCACCTGGGACCAAGGCCGCGAAATGGCCCGCTGGGCCGACATCGAAGCAGCGCTCGGCATCGAAGTGTTCTTCTGCGAGCCGCGCTCTCCGTGGCAGCGACCCACCAACGAGCACACCAACGCTCTGCTGCGCCGATGGCTTCCCAAAGGCACCAGCCTCGACATCGCACAACTGCGGCTCTCGGTCATCGAGGACAACCTCAACCACATGCCCCGCCGACTCCACCACTGGGCATCAGCACACGACATCTACACTCAACTCACTTGCAACCACCGATAGAGCTTGCCCTCCTTCACGCCTCAGCGAGAACACGATCAGACTTGGTTCATTCCTCGGTGGACCCTCCGCGGCAAAGTCAGACGCACAACATACACGCGGACGCGCCACCCCAACGTTGCCTGACACGGCACTAGTTGAGCTTGAACCACGTTGGCTGGTGGTCCGACCCGACCGCGTCGACGTCGATCCACGCTGACTCGACCCTTGATGCTAGGCCCGGCGTCACGAATCCGTAGTCGAGCCTCAAACCGACCTCGAATCCTCGACTCTCGTCGTACCAGGTGATCCCCTCGTCGAGGGAGTTTCCGGCCGCAGTCCACGTGTCCACGAGCCGGTCACCGGCGAGAGTATGGCCGTAGTAGCAGTCAGCCTCGCCGACGATGAGTGGATACTCGGTTGACGTTGGAGTCAGGTTGAAATCGCCCATCACCACGAACTCGGTTGGCGCAGGGCTCTCGCCGATGCCCATCCATTCGATTCCGGTGACCGACGCCCCATTGAAGGGGACCCCAAACATGAGCGGCAGCAGATACTCGATCGTCGTTCTCCGTAGCCGGGAGTTGACAGAATCGAGATGGACTGAGTAGCACCGAAGAGGCCCAGACGGAGCATCTATGATTGCTTCGAGCGCGCCATACTGTGCGCCGTGGGCATTGATGACCCGTACTCTCGGCAAGAGCAGGTTCCGACACGAGAGGATCGGCCAGCGGGAAAGGACCATATTGCCGAACTGAAGTCGACGATGCTCGACTGACCCATCGGGAGTCTTCGAACTCGCGTCAAGATCGACATTGGGTCCGTATACCCAGTGATGCTGAGCGAGCAGCTCGCCTAACCGGGCTGGTTGATCCTTGTCAGGAAGCGCCTCGACATTGCGTACGACTTCCTGTAGTGCGATCACGTCGGCGCTACGTACCGCGTCGGCGATCCTCTCGAGGTCGTAGCAACCGTCCTTGCCCTTTGAGTACTGGATGTTGTACGACACGAACCTCATCAGGGGTCTGTCGGCAAAGTGGACTGCGCTGGAAGGGTCAGGTGATGGCTCTGGGCTGTGGGCGACACGGTGAGGTCGCCGTCGTGACCCGTCAATCTTCCTCGAGGCTCGTCGACGATCGACGAACCTTTCCCATCAGCGAGATGACACGCAACCCAGTGGTTGGGGGTGATCTCACGCAACTCGGGCACCTCAGCACGACAGCGGTCGACAACCAAAGGGCAGCGGGTCGAGAACACACAACCGGGTGGTGGTGCCGCAGGACTCGGAACCTCTCCGACGAGAGAAACACGGGTCCGACTGGCCTCGGCCACGGGATCTGGTATCGGAACTGCCGACAGCAAGGCCTGCGTGTACGGGTGAAGCGTCGCCTCGAACAGAGTCTCGGTCTGGGCGAGTTCGACGATGTGTCCGAGATACATCACCGCGACTCGGTCGGAGATGTGCTCCACCATCGAGAGGTCGTGGGCCACGAACAGGTAGGCGATTCCGAACTCGTCTTGAAGATCAGCGAAGAGGTTGATCGTCTGCGCCTGGATCGACACATCGAGCGCGGAGATGGGCTCGTCGCATACGATCAGGTCGGGGCTGAGGCCGAGCGCCCGGGCGATGTTGATGCGCTGGCGCTGACCACCGGAGAACTCGTGGGGGTAGCGGGTGCGGTGGGCAGCACGCAGGCCGACCAAGTCGAGAAGCTCAACCACCCGGTCGTTGACCTGTTGCGTTGTCATCTCCGTGTGGACCCTCATCGACTCGCCGATGATTCGGCCGACAGTATGCCGGGGATTGAGCGACGCATACGAGTCCTGGAAGATCATCTGCATCCGCGGTCGGAGCTTGCGCAGCTCCTTTTCGCCGAGGCTCGTTAGCTCGATGTCGTCCAGCCAGACCTGCCCGGAAGAAGGGCGGTGGAGCTGGAGCACGGCCCGTGCGGTGGTGGACTTGCCGCACCCGCTCTCGCCGACCAGCCCGAGCGTCTCGCCGGCGAAGAGCTCGAAGCTCACGCCATCGACCGCCTTTAGCGGCTTGTCGCTCGACTTTCCCGGGAAGTACTTTCGCATGTTCACGACCCTGAGCACGGGCTCAGCAGAGTCCCTGGCCGTGGCTGGCGCCGCCGTCTTGGCGACGGGCCGGTCCACGTCAGCCGAGCCGCGCCTAGCCATGTCGTGGAGTCCCCGCCTCGATGTCGTAGAAGCACGCGACGTGTCGGCCATGGACCGGCTCGATCAGTGCCGGCACCTCGCTTCTGCAGCGGTCGAACACATGGGGGCAGCGATCCGCGAACGGGCAACGAGTCGGCTCTTCAGCGAGATCGGGCGGCAGACCGGGGATGCTGGTCAACCGGTCGGCTCGGTCGCCCATCTTGGGCAGAGCGTCTAGGAGCCCGATGGTGTACGGGTGTAGTGGCCGCGTGTACAGGCTGCCCACATCGGAGATCTCTACGAGCTTGCCGGCATACATGACTGCCACCCGGTCGGCCAAACCGGCAACCACGCCGAGGTCGTGGGTGATCCAGATCAAGGCCAGCCCGAGCTCGTCACGTAGGTCGTGCATAAGCTCCACGATCTGGGCCTGGACCGTCACGTCGAGTGCCGTGGTTGGCTCATCGGCGATCACTAGCTGGGGGTTGCATGCCACTGCGATAGCGATCATGACACGCTGTCGCATGCCTCCCGAGAACTCGTGAGGATAGGCATCGATGCGGCCCGGGGCGTCGGGTATCCCGACTCTCTCCAGCAGATGGATGGCGCGGTTGCGAGCCTGTCGCCTCGACAGACCGAGATGGGTGCGGATCACGTCGATGAGCTGGGTGGAGATTCGCATCGTTGGATTGAGGGAACTCATGGGATCCTGGGCAACGAACCCGATCTCGGCCCCTCGAACCCGTCGCAGCCGGCGCTGAGACTCTTGAAGGAGGCCGACCGTTCCGTCGCTTGTCTCGAGCGTCGCTGTGCCGTTGGATATTCGTGCCGGTGGCTCGGCGAGTAGCCGCAGCAGGGCAAGCATCGTCACGGATTTCCCGCTTCCGCTCTCGCCCACGATGGCCAGAGTCTCACCCCTGGCGACGGAGAAAGTCACGCCGTTCACCGCATGCACAGTGCCTTCCGGGATGTCGAACCGGACCTCAAGGTTCTTCACGTCGAGCAGTGTTGGCGCGTTCATTGCTTCACTCGCTGAGATCGAGGATCGAGCACGTCGCGCAACCAATCGCCGAGCAAGTTGAGCCCGAGCCCGGCAAAGACGATGGCGACCCCCGGTGTGAGCGAGATCCACGGACGAATCGTGAGCACGCCTCGACCGGCGTTGATCATGTTGCCCCAACTCGGAGTGCTAGGCGGCACCGAAAGACCGAGGAATCCGAGGCCGGCCTCGTAGAGGATCATGGCCGACATCTCGAACGTGGCCAGCGTGGCCAGTGGGCCGATGAGGTTGGGCAACAGGTGCAGCCGCAGGATCTGGCTCTCCGGTACTCCGACATTTCTTGCTGCCTCGATGAACATGCTCTCCCGTAGCTTCAAGACCTCGCCCCGCGTCACACGGGCAAACACGGGAATCGACGTGAAGCCGAAGATGAGAATCACGTTGATTAGGCTTCGCCCGACGACCGTGGCAAAGAACACCACGAACAACAGGTAGGGCAGCGACAGGATCAGGTTGATGAAACCGACGATGACGGCGTCGATCGTGCCGCCTCGGTAGCCGGCGATCAGACCGATTGCCATTCCCAGAATGATGGCGATTCCGACGCCACCGAGAGCCACACCAAGCGAGACTCGGGTTCCGAAGATGATGCGGCTGAGCATGTCGCGTCCCAAGGTGTCGGTGCCGATCAGGTAGTCATTGGAGCCCCCATCGGACCAAAACGGCGGAGTATTGGCATCACTCAGTGTCTGCTGGAGAGGATCGTGAGGAGCGATCCATGGAGCGAACGTCGCGAGGATGAGCAACATGACGAATACGAAGGCACCGAACATGCCGCCCTTGGACCGGCGAAGCAGCCGCAGGGCCTCACGAATCCGAGCCCGCAACCGCAAATCCCTTTCGATGTCGACTTCATGGCCAGTTTCAGTCTCGCCAGCATTGAAATCGGCGCCACTGGGAGCAGCATGATCAGTCATGTGATCCCCTCTCCGTGTGGCTTCGGTATCGTCGCCGACGCACCGTCCGCAGATGATCTAGGCCGAGGGGTCCGCGTCTGGCGCAACGTCCCCACTCTGATCCGCGGGTCGGCGACTGTGTACAGCACGTCAGCAAGAAGCGAGAAGAGGATAACGATGAGCGCGCCGAAGAACGCTATTCCCTGCACGAGCTGGAAGTCACGATTGCTCACCGCTTCGGCCAACAACCCTCCGGCGCCCGGCCAGGCAAAGACAGCTTCGATGTACAACGATCCACCCAGCAGCGCCCCGATCTGCAGGCTCATTACGCTGATGAGTGGAATGAGCGCGTTGCGCAATATGTAACGACCGTAGATGACTGGCGCTCTGAGGCCCTTACTGCGAGCGATGCGCACGTACTCCTCATTGACGATCTCCAGCACCGACGATCGCGTGAACCGCAGAAGCTGAGCCATTGGAAACAAGCCGAGAGCAACCGCCGGCAAGACTATCGAACTGTCAGGAATGGTGAGGAACCACATCGAAGTCGTGCTGCGCCCGAACGACGGGAACCACCCTAACTTGACCGCGAACACCACGATGAAGACCAAGGACAGCCAGAAATTCGGGACCGTCTGGCCGAGCAGGCCGAACCCGCGCGCCGCACCATCCCAGCGGCCGCCCGCCTTGACGCCCGCCAAGATCCCGAGCGGTACTCCGACTGCGACCGCGAAGGCCATCGCCGCGATGCCAAGCTCGATCGTCGCTGGCATACGGTCGAAGATCACTTCTCGAACCGGAATCTTGTACCGAAGAGAATTACCGAAGTTGAGACGGGCCGAATCGCCCACGAAGCTGACGAACTGTTCGGCAACGGTCTTGTCCAAGCCGTGCGCCTCTCGTGCCGCTTCTCTTTGCTCCTGGGTTGCCTCCCTGGGAACGAGCAGGTTGGTCGGGTCCCCTGACACCCGCAGCATCGCAAAGACGATGACCATCACGCCGAGCACGAGCAGTAGCGACTGACCTATGCGCCCAACCAAGTACCTCGTCACCGACTCTCCGTTCTGCTCGCTCTCCTTGCGTTAATTACCGGTGGGCCGAGGTGTAGTACCTCGGCCCACCGGTCGACCATTGGCTTACGAGCCGGCGTTTGTCAGCGAGCCGCCGCTAGGTCCCAGAGCCAATATTCCTCGGCCGAGCGCGGCTTGTAGTTGGAGACTCGATCGCTGGTTGCTTCGAATGAAAACGGCACGTAGAGATAGATGAATGGCGGGTTATCGTACATCCGCTGTTGCAGCTGTCGGTACAGATCCGCACGCTGGTCGTCGTCGGAGGTCGCGAGTATCTGAACGAGGAAATCGTCAACCACGGGGTCAGACCATGCTGAGAAGCTTGCAGCGTTGCCGCCCATGGCCCCCTGCAGGCGGTCCCATCCCTCAGGATTGGCGTTCGACCAGCTATCGCCGAATAGCGGCGGTAGCTGCTTATCCGCCTCCAGGTCCCAGTAGGCCCCGGACTCGATGATCTCAAGTGACGCATTGACGCCTACCTCGCCGAGTTGGGCCGCGACGGCTTCGCACACCTGCTCGAAGTTGGTGTAGGCACCCGACGGGCACGCGAATCCAATGTCGAACCCATCGGCGAACCCGGCTTCGGCCAACAACTCCCGCGCCCGTTTAGGGTCGTAGGGATACGGTATGAGCTCGTCGTTGTAACCGAAGTCGGCCCGCGTCATCATCCCGGTGGCTTGGCTGCCCTTGCCGTTGAACAGAGCGCCGATGATGCCTTGGACGTCGACCGCATAGTTGAGGGCCTGGCGCACGAGGGGATCTTCGGTTGGTTCGCCCACACCAGTGGTGAGGTTGTTGAACGCGATGTAGTACACTCGGTTGGTTGGGTACTCGATGACGTTGACCCCGTCGATGCCCTCTAGCGATGCAGCTTCGTCGGGGCTGAGGCGGCTCACGATGTCGACCTCGCCCGTCTGGATCGCTGAGGCCCGGGTGGAGGACTCGGTGATCGGCCGGAATATGAGCCGGTCAAGTTTGGGGAAGCCCTCACGCCAGTAGTTCGGGTTCCGGTCCAACACGATGCGGTCACCCTGGACCCACTCGGTCAGCATGAACGGACCGGTGCCTACCGGCGCTTGGCCGAACCCCGTGAGACCGACCTCAGCGTAGTATTCAGGAGGAACAAAGAACCATATACCAGCCGTGAGACCGAGGAATAGTGCATTGGATTCCGGTGCGACGAGTTCGACAGTGAATTCGTCGATCTTGTTAACCTCGGACGCTCGTTGGTAGTAGTTGAAGTACTGATTGTCCGGGGTCCTTTGTACCTCCCACGAGAATACTACGGAGTCCGCGTTGAACGGTTCGCCGTTATGGAACACCACGTCCTCACGTAATTTGAAAGTGTACGTTAGACCGTCGTCAGATACTGTCCACGACTCGGCGAGAGCTGGCTCAAACTCCAAGTCGTCATTGATCCACACCAACGGATCGAATATCTGGTTGGCCACATTGCCTGCGTTGCGTTCGGCCGCGTTCGCGCCGTCGATCGCGTTGGGCTGCGTCGTGAGCGCGATGATCAGCTCGCCGCCCCCTGCTGCGGGCTCGTCGGCTGCAGGCTCGTCGGCTGCAGGCTCGTCGGCTGCAGGCTCGTCGGCTGCAGGCTCGTCGGCTGCGGGCTCGTCGGCTGCGGGCTCGTCGGCTGCGGGCTCGTCGGCTGCAGGCTCGTCGGCTGCAGGCTCGTCGGCACCGCCGCCGCTATCGTCACCACAGGCCACCGCGACCAAAACGAATGCACTTAGCAGCAACCACAACGGCCTCATTTTGGATTTGCGCAGATGTGTCACAGATTTCTCTCCCTTAAGCAATTGCCGTACCTACACCTAGCCCCTGCGGCCGGGTCTCCCTCAAAGCTCGGGCACCAACACTATCGACGGTGTCGGGATAGGCAGGCGACAAACACGGCGATCACGCCTCTGACTTGGGCTTTCGCGCCCACGAGCCCAAAAAACGTTCCAGGAGCGCGCGAAATCCATCCCAAACCCCTCGGCCGTCAAACCCCTGAGTCTCCAACAAACAGTGAAGATGTGCGCGGGGAGTGGGTCGGTGATGTCTGACTTGCCAACTAACTGGCCCTGCGCGTTGTGGGTGGGCAAGCTCTATCGGTGGTTGCAAGTGAGTTGAGTGTAGATGTCGTGTGCTGATGCCCAGTGGTGGAGTCGGCGGGGCATGTGGTTGAGGTTGTCCTCGATGACCGAGAGCCGCATCTGCCCGATGTCGAGGCTGGTGCCTTTGGGAAGCCATCGGCGCAGCAGAGCGTTGGTGTGCTCGTTGGTGGGCCGCTGCCACGGCGAGCGCGGCTCGCAGAAGAACACCTCGATGCCGAGCGCGGCCTCGACGTCGGCCCAGCGGGCCATCTCGCGGCCTTGGTCCCAGGTGAGGCTGCGCACGAGCGCGGCGGGCTGGCGGCCCAGCGCCGCGGTGACCGCGGCGGCGACCTGGGGCGCGCCGTAGCCGTCGGGCAGCGCTGCGGTGACCGTGTAGCGGCTGGTGCGCTCGGCGAGGGTGACCGCGGCGGTGAGGTTCGCTTTGTCGACGATGAGGTCGCGGTCCCAGTGGCCGGGTTCTGTGCGGTCCTCGACGTCGTCGGGCCGGTCGGCTATCGGCCGGTATTCCCCTAGCGGGCTGGGCTTTTGGGCCTGCGCGACGCTGCGCGGCCGACGGCGCCGGGCACGCCGCGGCAGCTTGTCCCAGGTGCCGGCGGGCAGGCCGCTGCGCGGGTCGTTCGCGTGGCACGCCCGATAGATCGTCTCCGCGCACACGCTCATGCCCGCCTCGCGCAGGTCCGCCGCCGCGGCGTGCGGGGACCAGCGCAGCTTCAAGCGCTCAGCGACCGCGGCGGCCAGCACCCGATCGACCGCCAGCTTGGGCGTCCGCGCCCGTCGCGCCCTCGCGCACGCCGACGCGTGCGCCCAGCGAGCGTCATAGCCCGCCCGCCCGGCGCAACGGGCCAGCTCGCGATGCACCGTCGACGGATCACGGCCCAGCCGCCGCGCTGCGTCCGCGACACTGCGGCGCGCCCCGAGCGACGACTCGACGAACACCCGCTCATCCAAACTCAGCCTCGCTGCCATACTGGACACCTCCATCGGTCGGCTGCATGTGTTGGCAACGGTCATCATGACCGTTCACTTGCAACCACCGATGGAGTTCGCCGTGCCTTGCCTGGGACTCGTCGCCGTCGCCGGCCTGCTTCTCGGACTTGCCAGCTGCGGCCGGTCCGGAACGAGCGACGTGACCTCATAGGAACCTGTGCCCACAGATGCCTCATCACTGTTATGTCCGTCCCGTCCCGGCACGCGAGCCGCTCCGAGATGAAGGACAACAGCATGCCAGATCCACAACAGGCGGTGATCGGCGGGATTGACTGCCACACCGACTTCCACGTCGCCGCGGCACTCGACCCGCTCGGGCGGGTACTGGGCACTGAATCGTTCCCGGCGACCCGTGCCGGCTACCGCTCGACCCACAGGTGGCTCGCGTCGTTCGGCCCTGTCGCAGCGATCGGTGTCGAGTCCACCGGGTCGTTCGGTGCGGCTCTGACCCGGTCGCTGATCGATCAGGGCTGCCGAGTGATCGAGGTCAACCAGCCGCACCCGCATCTGCGCTCGCGTCGCGCCAAGAACGACACCATCGACGCTGAGGCCGCTGCGCGCAAGGTGCTCTCGGGCGAAGCGACCGCAGCCGCCACCGACACCACCGGCATCGTCGAGGCGATCCGCCAGCTCAGCGTGACCCGTAACAGCGCCGTCAAGGCCCGCGCCGCCGCGTCGCCCAGATCGGCGACCTGCTCGTCACCGCTCCCGCCGCGTCGCGCAACCAGCTCCACACCTGCCGGACCCTCGAGGGCACCGCCGCCGTGTGCGCTCGGTTGCGGCCCGACACGGACCGCCTCGCCGATCCCGCCCAGGCCGCCAACCCAGCACTGCGCAGCCTCGGGCGCCGCATCGCCCAGCTCGGCGCCGAGGCCGACGAGCTCGGTCGCCGGCTCGACCGGCTCGTCGCCGCCGCGGCGCCCACAACCCTGTCACGCCTCGGGTGCGGCACCCACCACACCGCGACGCTGCTCGTCGCCGCGGGCGAGAACATCGACCGGCTCGGCTCCGAAGCGTCGGCGAACTCCATCGGTGGATGCTCCTATGTTTGTCAACTCCCGGTCTGTGCGAGGTGTCGCTGGTAGCGTTCGGCGAGGTCGCGGTTGTGGATGATGCCTCTTTCGAGTTCGGATATCCGGTTGGGTGCGGCTCCGAGGGCTCGGGCTGTGTGGTGGATGGTGAGCCCTCGTTGGGTGCGGTGGCGGCGCAGGTCCGCTCCGTGGGCGACGTCGGGCGGGTCGATGATCAGCTTGTAGACCTCGCGTGCGATGTGGCGTTTGAGGCAGCGGAGTATCTCGCGTCGGGTCTTGCCCTCGGCGGTGAGGCGGGCGGCGTAGGCGATGCTGCGCTCGTCGACGCGCAGGCGGACCATCGCGATGCGCCACAGTGCGTTGTTGGCCTGGCGGTTGCCGCCGCGGTTGAGCCGGTGGCGCACCGTTCGGCCTGAGGACGCCTCGATGGGGCTGGTGCCGCACAGGGCGGCGAAGGACGCCTCGCTGCGCAGCCGCTCGGGGTTGTCGCCGGCGGCGACGAGCAGCGCGGCCGCGGTCTCCGCGCCGACGCCGCAAGCGCCCAGCAGCGCCGGGTTGGCTCGTTCGCACAGGCGGCGCAGCTCGGCGTCGAGGTGCTTGATCTCCGCGGTGAGAGCCTGGTGGCGGCGGGCCAGGGAGCGCAGCGCCCGCTTGGCCGCAGAGCGGACGAGATCACCGTGTGTGCCGGGCCGCATCCGGGCGCAGGCCTCGACGGTGCGGGCCGTGTTCAGTGCCCGCAGGCGGTCTTTGACGGGCTCGGGGGCGGTCACGACGACAGCGTCGATCTGGTTGGCGGCGACGGTGCGGGCCTTGACCGCGGAGCGGCGCGCCACACGCAGGGTCCTGATCGCCTCGACGCATCCGTCGGCGCTCTTGGGCACCACTGCGGCACTGCCGTTGAGCGCGGCCCGCGCCGCTGCCTCCGCGTCGACGGTGTCGGTCTTGCCGCGGCGGCGGCGCATCTGGCGGTTCGGGCGGTTCACATCGACGACGTCGACGCCGGCAGCCGTGAGGTGCCGGGCGAGGCCCGCGCCGTAGGAGCCGGTTCCCTCCACGCCGACGCGCTCGACGCTGCCGTGGCCGCCGAGCCATCCCAGCAGCGCCGTGTAGCCGGCGGTGTCCGCGTCGAACGCGGCGCTGCCCAAGACCCGTCCGGCGCCGTCGAGGACGGCGGCGACATGGGTGTGCTTGTGGGTGTCGACCCCGCCGAATACGGCGGGGCGGTCCTGTGTCATGATGGTGATGCCTCCTTGTGGTCATCTCACTGTCGGGGGCGCCACCGGCCGCGACGGCGGACAGAACACTCACGGTGTGGCTTACAAGGCTCCTATCGGGTCACATCCGTCGGGCCGGTCGGTGCGCGCCCCGCCGACCAGACAAAGCCGACAGATCCACCGCAGGGCACCACGAGGGGCCGGTTGCAACTCGGGTCAGACCCTCTCCTGCCGACAGGGCCCAACCATTATGAGTGTTGCAAGTGAACGGTCATGATGACCGTTGCCAACACATGCAGCCGACCGATGGAGGTGTCCAGTATGGCAGCGAGGCTGAGTTTGGATGAGCGGGTGTTCATCGAGTCGTCGCTCGGGGCGCGCCGCAGCGTCGCGGAGGTAGCGCAGCGGCTGGGCCGTGATCGGTCCACGGTGCATCGCGAGCTGGCCCGCTGCGCCGGGCGGGTGGGCTATGACGCTCGCTGGGCGCACGCGTCGGCGTGCGCGAGGGCGCGACGAGAGCGAACGCCCAAGCTGGCGGTCGATCGGGTGCTGGCCGCCGCGGTCGCTGAGCGTCTGAAGCTGAGGTGGTCCCCGCATGCGACCGCGGCGGACCTGCGCGAGGCGGGCATGAGGGTGTGCGCGGAGACGATCTATCGGGCGTGCTACGCGAACGACGCGCGCAGCGGCCTGCCCGCCGGCGCCTGGGCGAAGCTGCCGCGGCGCTGCCGGCGCCGTCGGCCGCGCAGCGTCGCGCAGGCCCAAAAGCCCAGCCCGCTGGGGGAATACCGGCCGGTAGCCGACCGGCCCGCCGACGTCGAGGACCGTACAGAGCCCGGCCACTGGGACCGCGACCTCATCGTCGGCAAAGCGAACCTCACCGCCGCGGTCACCCTCGCCGAGCGCACCAGCCGCTACACGGTCACCGCAGCGCTGCCCGACGGCTACGGCGCGCCGGCCGTCGCCGCCGCGGTCACCGCAGCGCTGGGCCGCCAGCCCGCCGCGCTCGTGCGCACCCTCACCTGGGACCAAGGCCGCGAGATGGCCCGCTGGGCCGACATCGAAGCCGCGCTCGGCATCGACGTGTTCTTCTGCGAGCCGCGCTCGCCGTGGCAGCGACCCACCAACGAGCACACCAACGCTCTGCTGCGCCGATGGCTCCCCAAAGGCACCAGCCTCGACATCGGACAGCTGCGGCTCGCGGTCATCGAGGACAACCTCAACCACATGCCCCGCCGACTCCACCACTGGGCATCAGCACACGACATCTACACTCAACTCACTTGCAACCACCGGTAGAGCTTGCCCACCCACAACGCACGGGGCCAGTTTTGTAGCAAGTCAGACGTCGACGGCCCGCACCCCGCGCACATCTGCACTGTTTTGTAGAGGCGGATTGTCGGATTCTGTTGCCTTGGCCGTCTAGATGATTAGTTCCAAGGGGTGGGGTCCACCTGTGGTGGGGTGAGGGTGTCCAAGCTCGGGGTGTGAATGATCGCCTCGATCTTGGAGGACCGGAGCATGAACCCGGACTTGGACACCCTCGCGACCGCACTGTATGTGAGGATCGATGACCTGTTGGCGCAGAACCCTGGGTTGGCTCCGCGGCGGCCTGTGGTGGGGTTCGCCCCGAAGCTGTCGGACGCGGAGCTGGTCACCTTGGCGGTGATCTCGGCGCTGCTGGGGTTCGACAACGAGTCGCAGTTCATGCGGTTCGCGAGAGCGCATCTGCGGCCGTGGTTCCCCTATCTGCCCAACCGCGACGGCTACAACAAGCGGCTGCGGCGCAGCGCCGAGATGATCGCAGGTGTCATGGGATGTCTCGCACGCGAGTGCGAGTCGTGGCACGACGACGTGTGGCTGGTGGACTCCACGCCTGTGGAGTGCGGCACCAGCCGCGAGACCCAAAAGCGCTCTGACCTCGCGGGATGGGCCCAATACGGCTACTGCGCGTCGCATTCGCGGTACTTCTGGGGTCTGCGGCTGCACCTTGTCGCCACCCCGGCAGGGCTGCCGATCGCGTTCGCGGTCGCCGGCGCGAAAGCCGACGAGCGCGATGTCTGCGCGGACATGATCGCCGCGGCCGGGATCGCCCGGCCGGGCCAGACCCTCATCGCCGACAAGGGCTACCGCTCTGCTGCGTTCGAAGCCGACCTCAACGACGTCGGCATCACCCTGCTGCGCCCTGCCACCCGATCCGAGGCCCCACGGCCCGGCGCAAAGTTCCTGCGGCCCCTGTTGGGCTAGGGGGTGCGGGTGTGGTTTGGGGTTGTCGACGCTGGGTTTGTGTGGGGGCGCCGGTTCCGGGGGTTCGGGGTCAGCGCCAGATCATCGAATCGATCAACCAGACCCTCAAAGGCCAGCTCAGCCTCGAACGCCACAAAGGCCGCACCAAAGCCGGCGTCGCCGTGCGCATCGGCGTCAGGCTCCTCGCCCTCACCGCCGCCATCTGGCACAACGAGACCTACCGACACACCCGACCAGCACGCTCACTCACCGCATACGACCACTAAAACCTTGGAACTAATCATCTAGGAGGGCTAATGGCACGGAGGGGCTATTCGCCGGAGTGCCGGCGTCGGGTCGTGGATCTGGTCAAGGCCGGCTGCAAGTTCGCTGCGGTCGCTACTGACTTCGGGATCAGCGAGCAGCTGGTCTGCATCGTCGCCGTCGGTGATGGCCAGCAGTTCGGCCTATGCCGTGCCACTCGCGGAACGTTCCGGAAATGGTCGAAACCGACCTGAATCTCGTTCTCCGCGCCACCCTGACCTGCGGTTTTGTTCGAAACGCGTTCTGTAAACAGGCCAAACGCGTTCTGTAGAGACCTGTGAGAAACTCGCTGACCTGGGAATATGCAATTTCGCACAGCCGCCGTCGCAGCCTTACGGACTGCGAAGCGCCCGGTCTGGCAACTAGGAGCCTGCTGATTTATTGGGGCGGATTTCCGCGTGTTGGGGGTGTGCGCGCGGGAGAATGTGGGCATGCAGGGTTCGTGCCGTTTGGATCGTGAGTTGTTGGATGCGCGGGCGTTGTGCGGGCATCTGGTGGGTGTGGGCTCGGTGCACGCGTTTTTGGCTGAGCATCGCAGTCGTCTGTTTCCGGACGGGTTGTTCGCTGATTTGTTCGGGTCGCGTCGGGGGCGTCCGTCGGTGCCTGGCGAGGTGGTCGCGGTGGTGATGGTGCTCCAGGCGCTCGAAGGCTTGTCTGATCGTGCGGCGTGTCGCCGTTTGGGGACTGATATCGGGTGGAAGGCTGCTGCGGGGCTGGCGTTGACTGATGAGCCGTTCCATCACACGGTGCTGACGCACTGGCGCACCCGTCTGCGCCACAGCGACGATCCTGATCGGGTGTTCCGGGTGGTGAGCGAGCTGATCGCTGAGTGCGGAGCGGTAGCGAAGAGCCATCGGCGGGTGCTGGACTCCACGGTTCTCGACGACGCGGTGGCGCGTCAGGACACCGTCACGATGCTCACCAATCAGATCCGGCGGGTCCGCAGGCTCCACGGCGGGCTCGCCGATGTGTGGGTGCGGGACCGCAACCTGGACACTGGCGGCGCGGTGGTGGACTGGGGCGATCCCGCCGACGTGGAACGCCTCGTCAGCGAGCTCGTCGACGACGCCCTCGAGCTGATCGGCGCAGCAGAAGATCTCGACCTCGACGACGCGCAGGGCGACGCGGTGGCGTTGCTGGCGCTGGTCGCGGGCCAAGACGTCGAGCCCGGCGACGCCCCGGGGCGGTGGCGCATCGCGCGGCGCACCGCGCCGGGCCGGGTGGTGTCTGTGGTGGATCCCGAGTCGCGGCATATCCACAAGTCGCGCAGCGTCTACCGCGACGGCTACAAAGCCCACATCGCGGCCGAGCCCGACACGGGCCTGATCACCGCGGTCGAGCTCACCGCCGGCGACACCAGCGACGCCGCCGCCGCACCCGGCCTGGTCGCCGACGAGCCCGCCGGGACCGAGGTGTACGGCGACAGCGCCTACGGCACCGGGGACCTGCGCGCCCACCTCGCCGAACGCGAGATGACCGCAGTGATCAAGCCCCCGCCGATCCCGACCGCGGTCGACGGCGGCTACAGCATCGACGACTTCGACATCGACACCGACGCCCGCACAGTGACCTGCCCCGACCGCATCACCGTGACGATCAGCCCCAAAGCCACCGTCCGCTTCGGCCGCCACTGCCGCACATGCCCCGTGCGAGGACGCTGCACCACCGCCAAAGACGGCCGCACCATCAAAATCCACCCCCACCACCAGTTCCTCAAAGCAGCACGCGAACTGGCCCGCACCGAATTATTCAGCAACCGATACAACAGATGGCGGCCCATGGCCGAACGCTCCATCGCGTGGCTCGTGCGCAACAACCGAAGATGCCCCTACCGCGGCACCCAACGCAACCAGCTCTGGCTCACCACCCGCGCCGCTGCGGTCAACCTCAAACGCCTCGTCAACCTCGGACTCACACACACCGACAACCACTGGGCCATCACCTAACCCCGCCCACCGCCAAACCACCCCCAACAACCCCCAGCGACACCCGAACCCCACCAACCACGCCGCCAGACACTCCTCCCGCCGGCACCGACGACCGGCGAAACCCGAACCAAGCCCGAACCCCACCAAAACGGCCCCAAACGGCGACCGCCTCGACAACTATCGCCCGCCCAGACCCGGCTTGTGCAACAGGCTCCTAGTGTCATGTTTGTTTAGTTGGTCGCGGTAACATGGTGGGGCGGCAGCGTGGCTGCGGCAGGCGATGAACGGGGACCGATATGAGTGCAAGGCGGGGACGGCCGACGGCTGTGATCGTGCTGGACGACGTCGACCGGCGAAACGGTGCAAGGCGGGGACGGCCGACGGCTGTGATCGTGCTGGACGACGAGGAACGCGAGACGCTGGAGCGGTGGGCTCGGCGCCCGAAGTCGTCTCAGGCTCTG
This sequence comes from Candidatus Poriferisodalis sp., assembly GCA_965226645.1. Classification (GTDB taxonomy): domain Bacteria; phylum Actinomycetota; class Acidimicrobiia; order Acidimicrobiales; family Poriferisodalaceae; genus Poriferisodalis. Next base: position 538,335 of record CBDDDL010000001.1, on the reverse strand, counting down.
GCGCTGCGGTGCCGGATCGTGCTGGGGGCGGCCGAGGGCCGCTACAACAAAGACATCGCCGCCGAGCTGGGGTGCCATCCCGCGACGGCGGCCAAGTGGCGCTCACGGTTCGCCGAGCGCCGCCTCGACGGGCTCTGCGACGATCCGCGGCCGGGTCCGCCGCGCACCATCGACGACGCCGCCGTCGAGAGGGTGATCGTGCTCACCTTGGAGTCCGCCCCACCGGACGCGACGCACTGGTCGACGCGGTCGATGGCCAAAGCAGTGGGCATCTCGCCGTCGTCGGTGCACGCCATCTGGGGGGCGTTCGGTCTCAAGCCCCACCTCGCCGAGGAGTCCGAGCTGTCCCCGGACCCGCAGTTCATCGACAAGGTCCGCGACGTCGTGGGGCTGTACCTCAACCCCCCGGAGGCCGCGGTCGTGCTGTGCGTGGACGAAAAGACACAGATCCAGGCCCTGGACCGCACCGCCCCGATCCTGCCGCTGATGCCCGGCACGCCCCAGCGGCGCACCCACGACTACCGCCGCCACGGCACCACCAACCTGTTCGCGGCGCTCGACACCGCCTCGGGCAACGTCATCACGTCGATGACGGCGCGGCACCGCTCAGAAGAGTTCCGCAAGTTCTTGAACCTCATCGACAAAGAAGTCCCCTCCCACCTCGACGTCCACGTCGTGCTCGACAACGTCTCCACCCACAAGACCCCCGCCGTCAAACGCTGGCTCGTCGCGCACCCCCGCTTCAAGCTCCACTTCACCCCCACCTACAGCTCCTGGATGAACCTCGTCGAGCGCTGGTTCTCAGAGCTCACCACCAAATGGCTCCGACGCGGCACCCACACCAGCGTCAAAGACCTCAAAGACTCCATCAACACCTGGGTCGAAAACTGGAACCAGGACCCCAAACCCTTCATATGGCGCAAGACCGCAGACGAGATACTCGACAACCTTGCCTCATATATCCACCGAATTCCCCAAACAGGACACTAGCCGCAACTCCGCTGGCCCTCATCTCGACCTGCACCTGCCATTGTGTCCGGCGCGCAGAATGCAGCGTCCAGCGACGCGCTTGAGTGGCTTGTTGCAGCGTCGAGACGCATTCCGCGCGAGCGCTGTGTTCGCGTCCTCGGCATCGGGTTCTAAAGCCGCTTGGTCTTGGATGAATTGCCTGACCGTCTCCAGCGGGGTGAGCGACCCGAGACCAATATCGCCTCTGCTGTCAGACTTGATGCATCCCATGTTCTTGAGCCGCTTGATGTTCTGGGAGGTCCAAGACGACGACATCGGAACGGTCGCTCCGAGCACTCTGCGGGAAACCGTTCCGTTGTGACGAGCGACCACCATCAGTATCTGCTGCTCGGTGCTGCTGAGACTTTCCCACGTGGGCTCATAGACTCGCCATGTCATCTTGCGCTCGGTGTCCTTGACGGCCTCTTGGGCTGCCGAAACGTCGATTGCTTTGAACGGCGCGTCGGCAATGACCCATGCGCTGTAGCCCAGCAATTGCATCTTGTACGGCAATCCATCAGAGGCGTCAGTGAGAATTTGCAGGGCAGCATCTTCGCATGTGCCATGAGCGTCATCGATTGTCGTCTTCAGGAAGGACATCACGTGAATGTCGCTCAGGGCGTCCGTTCTGTGATCGTGGCATCGGCTGAAGAAGGTCATCTTGCGGTCTCGCAGCAGCGTGTATTCGATGTCCGGCAAACCCGCACCGATGAATGCAATGGGCAGCTCGCTTCGCTTCGTGAGACGCTGAAGATCGGCCGACAGGCGCCGCAACTCCACTCGGGGACCTGCGTGCAGTTCGTCAACGCTCAGCAATACGCCTCTCTGGCTTTGTGCCGCGAATCGTCCTAGCGTCGCCAGCTTCCGTTCCAGGCCCCAGTCGGGTTGAATCTCTTTGGTGATCGTGTGCCGCAAGGATGCGATTCCTGCGTTCAGCTTGAACTCGGTCTCGCTCGATTTGCGCCGAAATCTCGGAATGCTGGGAGTTGCGGTGCCTGTCTCCAGGAACTCTTCGATCTGAAGCTCGATCCTCCCGTAAATTCCGGGCGTCGTCGCGTCGACTGACAGCACAACCCATCCCGCCTCGGCCGCGACATTTTCGGCCTCGTTCAGGATGACTGTCTTGCCGGATCCCCGATATCCAATGACAACCGAGATGAATCTGGGATCCAAGGGGCCTCGTCCCAGACCGTCCTGGATCTCGCGCAGCATCGTGTCACGACCGACGACTCGGTGTGGATGCAAGCCGAAGTCAGGTGTGAATAGGTTCGCTGGCTGCTTCTCGCGTTCTGAACGCCCTAGTAGATCGGCCATCGTACGCGATAGCCTAGCACAATGACTAAGCGCGACACACGCTGACTACGCGCGATGCACAAATGCTATGCGCGATGCACAAAGTCTTAACTCGCCAGCTGCGCGACCACCAAGCAAGCCTCAGCAGGCCACGAGAAATCTGCAAGACCTCCACTACCCAGAGTCTCGTGTCTCGCCTGAGCGCCTGTCAAGGGCCAGCGGGGGGACTGTCGGACGCTCCCTTGTCAAGCGGCGAGTGCGTGAGGTTGTTTTCGGGTCTGTTCGTCGCGCCACATTCTGCGGATGACTCGGTTGGCGAGGTGCCGTTTGTGGGCTCGGCGGGCCTCGCGTCGGGTCTTGCCTTCAGTGGCTTTGCGGGCGAGGTAGGCGGCGGCGTCGGGCTGGCTTCGTTGCTGGGTGACCGACGCGATGTGGAGCACTGAGTTGATGCGCCGGTTGCCTCTGAAGTCGAGCCGGTGCTTGACGGAGCTGCCTGCGCCTTCGCCTGATGAGAGTGCGACGGCGCCGGTGCCGCACCAGCGGGCGAACTTGGACTCGCGGTCGAATCGGTGGGGGTCGCCGACCTCGCACAGCAGGGTGGCGGCTGCGATGGGGCCGATTCCGTCCTCGTCGCGCAGGGTGGTGCCGTGCTGGTCGAGGAGTTCGTCGATGAGGCGTTCGAGGCGTCGGATCTCGCGGCGCGCCGAGAGCACTGTGGCGCATGGCGGACCGTAGATCGAGGGGACTCATCACCATGGTCGATCGAGGAGCGTTCAGAGCCGCGGAAACGGCCATTTCGCCACGAATTCGCCCCTAAATGGCCTTCTGAGAGCGTCTTTGTGCACTTCCTGCTCGACGACGGAGTGCCGCGCGACACTCTGACCAGGGGCTTTAGCCCTTCGGAGCCAATGTGGAGATTCGCCTAAAATCATGTGGAGATTCAGGAACCGGTCAGAATTTGCCCTGCCTGACCTGGGCAAACGCGACTGGCCAACATCCCCTAGTGGCGGGGGCAGGATTTGAACCTGCGACCTTCGGGTTATGAGCCCGACGAGCTTCCAGACTGCTCCACCCCGCGGCGAGAACGACAAGGTTATCAGCGGCCCGCTGAAGCCAGCAAGGCGCTTCCGTCGCCGCGTTTGCTACTGGCCGGTTGTCCAATACTGATTCAACCGTTCGGTCGCTGTCTCCGGGGTCAGCTCGGCGAGCTGACTGTCCGATAGCCCTGCTCGGTGCTTTAGCTGGTAGAGGACCTGGGTGGGGATGGCTTGCGGCGGGGCCGCGGGTTCGCCTCGGTCGGGAAGGATGCCATCCGATACGCACCGCCAGAATTCCTCCGGCGACACATCGAGATGGTCGCTCAGAATATGGGACCAGAGCGCCGGGCCGGAGGTTGTGCGATTCGGTGGCCGCGGGACGCGGGTTCGCAGCACATCCCCGCTTGGCAGGTCCATCTCGTACGTGTCGTGGTGGGTTGTGTTCTTGCCTCTTGCCGACCGGACACAGCGCCAACCTTCTGCCTTGCAGAACTTCTCATGGTCCGCGCGGGTGGCGGCGGGGAGACTCACAGATGATTTCCGCGAATCCAGTCTGCCAATTCGGAGTCGGAGCTCATCGACACCAGGAACACGACAGGCCAGTTTTTCGAGTGGTTGGGGGCATGCATCAGGCGCTGCTCCCAGTCCTCGGCGTACTCTCGAAGCGCCAAGATGAACTCGTCCAAGGCTTCGTCGAGGTCGGCGCCGTCGGCGGCGATCGGGGTGCCGGGCAGGAACACCGACCATCCGACGGCTTCGGCGACGGCTTGCGGACGTCCCAGTTGCGGGCAGCTCTCCAAGATCTCTTGCAGCTTGGTCAGCTCCACGAGGGCGACGCTGCTGTCGTGACGCTTGATGCCGACCGGCACGCCACTTGCTGCGGCGTCGAGCATGTGGCGGAGCTGCTTGCGCGTATCGGAATAGGAGAGATACGTCATCGCGATTCACCCGCGCCGGCGTTAACGATGTACGTCACGTACATTATGTACTCGCGAAGATTGCCAACCGACAGATTGCCGACGCTGATACGCACAGAGTCGGTGAGCACGGGCCCGCCAACACCGCCAACACGAGGACATCGTCCCTGGATGTCACAGGTGCTGTGCCCGCAAACGTTTGCGCTGTCGTCGGTGAGCCGCTGCGTGCTGGCGTTCCGCAGTCCTCACAGGCTGCGTCGGCTGGGAGCGAGGGTGCATGCGTGCGCACTGCACGATTGCTGGCGCGACGCGACCTTGCTGGCGCGACACGACCTGTTCGTCCGGCCTCGGTCATCGGGCAGGGGCACGCACCCACGACGAGTGCGCTGCGTTGCGGTGTGTGGGGGTTGCGCTGGTGTCGGCTCGGGTGCGGCGATGTCGTTGGGGTTGGTCAGGGCTTTCGTATAACACCCCACATTTACAGTCATTGTCATGAAGCATTCAGACGTTCGTAGTGATTCGGCGGCGGGTATGCCGGCTGGCTCGATGCCGGCGGGCGACGCGGTCGTGGCCGCTCCGCCCGCGCTGTCGTCGCCGGCTGGGCCGGTGTCGCTTCGGGTTGAGCCGGCCGAGGCGGCATCGCTCCGGGTCGAGGCGGCATCGCTCCGGGTCGAGCCGACCGAGCCCGAATCGCTTCGAGTCGAGCCGGCCGAGCGGGAATCGATCGCGGTGCCGCTTCGGGCCGGGCCGGGGTTGCCGGTGGAGGGAGTGTTGTCGGTGCTGTGCGGGGCGCGTGACGTCGTCGCGCGGGCCTCGCGGGTACCGCTGGGCGATGCCGGCTGCGACACGCTCGCCGATGTCATCGACGTCGCGTCTCGGCTGCGGTCAGCCGCGGACGCGGTGGTGCTCTCAGCGACCGCTGCGCTCGAAGCCGCCCGTGCGGGTTCGGGCCGCTCTGCGCTGGTGGGCCGGGCGCGTATGAGCAAGCGCAACGCCAAGCGCACCGTCGAGTCCAGCGAGCAGGTCGCCCGGATGCCGAACGTGGCTCGGGGCCTCGCCGTGGGCGAGCTGAACGCCGAGCACGCCCAGGTACTTGCCGACGCTGCGCGGCGCACCAGCCCCGACGCGGTCGATTCCGCTGCAGAGCTGCTCGAAGCCGCCGCCGCGGTGTCGCCTGAGACGCTGTGCGACCAGGCCAAAGCGTTCGCGGCCCGTCACGACCCTGCTGAGTGCGAGCTGAGCCGTCAGCGCCGCGCACGGTGCGCGTCGTTGTTCGTCGACGAGTCGACCGGGATGGGTGTGCTGCACGCCGAGTTCGACCCGGTCTGCTTCGCACTGCTTTGCCAGGCGCTCGAGAACTACAACGACGCCTTGTGGCGCCTCGACGGCGGACGCGACGGCACACCGGGGCCAGATCCGCGACAACCGCCAGCGCCTCGCCGACAGCGTGTTCGAGATGGTCACCGACCGCAACGCCCTAGCCGCCATCGACCGCCCCGCCGCCCACAAACCGACGCCGACCACGGCGGACGAAGTGATGCCGACCAGGGCCACGGCAGCGATCACGGCCGCGGGCACGGCCGCAACAGCGATGCCGACCACGGCAGGCGCAGCGATGCCGGCCGGAGCCACAACACCGAACACGGCCACGACGGACACCGCGATGCCGACCACGACGGGCGAAGCGATCACGGCCAGGGCCGCAACGCACATGCCCGCGACCGCACCGAACGCCGTCGCGACGGCAGGAACGGCGATGCGCGGCCCGGCTCGGACGGCGACGGCGCCTCCGAGGACCCGGCGGGCAGATCGATCGATCGGTGGCGGCCCGCCCAAGCACCCAACCAGCTCATCATCATCGCCGAGACCGGCGTCATCGACGGCACCAAACCCGACGGGCTCTGCGAACTCCTCGGCGCCGGACCCGTCCCGCCCGCAATCCTCGACAACCTCTCACCCGACACCCGCATCCGCGGCGCACTGTTCGACACCAACGGAGAAATCCTGCGGCTCGCACGCAGCCGCCGCCACGCCAACGCCGCCCAACACCTCGCGGTCGCGATACGCGACCGCGGCTGCGTGCTGTGCCGCGCACCCATGCACCGCTGCAACGACCACCACATCAACGAATGGGCCGCCGACAACGGCACCACCGACATCGGCAATCTCGCTGCCCTGTGCAACGACTGCCACGCCAAGCTCCACGACAACAACGAACGCCTCGAACGCCGCACCGCCCCCGCCGCTGGACCACCACACCCCGCACGAACACCACCGGCCAAACCAACAACACAACAGCCAACGGGCCGCCGTGATCACACCTGCGGTCTCGGAGCGCATGTCTCACCGGGCCAGACTGACGACACGACAGCGACTGGGCCGCCGTGATCACACCTGCGGTCTCGGAGCGCATGTCTCACCGGGCCAGACTGACGACACGACAGCGACTGGGCCGCCGTGATCACACCTGCGGTCTCGGGGCGTGTGTCCCGTGGGGCCAGATTGACGACACAACAGCGACAGGACCACAGCGCCACCGTGACCGTGACCCCACCCCTCGCGGCCAGCGACACCACCACAGACGCCAGCCACACGGCCACAACCGGCGGCACACTCGCCAACACCACATCTGGCGGCAGCGCAAGCGTTTGTCTTCACAGCACTAGTTGGCGGCTTGTTCGAGGATGCGGGCGGCTCTGGCGATCAGGCGTTCGGCGTCGCTGCCGGACGAACGAAGGGATTCCGCACCATCACCGTGCCATAAATCCGGCCATGTTCAAAGTCTTCGGAGAGCAATTCGGTGATGCCGTTGACCTCGGCGCAGGCCCACATGTGCGCATCGAACCACGACATGCCGTATGCCGCCGCACCCCGCAGTGCAGTGCGCAGGACGGTCGCATCGGGGTAAACAATTGGGAACTGAACCATCATCTCCTCGGCCTCACGGGCGGCTTCGGCGAAGTCGAGGAGGCGTCGCTCCGGCCCGCCCCGGGTGGTCGCGGCAACGAACTCGACGATCGACTGGTGGGCGATGTGCGCGCTGCCCGATGCGATGCCGGCGCGAATCTGCTCGGTCGCGATCTGTTGTTTCTCGGGGAACCTCGGATCGACGCGATATACGAGGATATTGGTATCAATCAGCACGGGGCCCGCCACGCAAATAGAGCTCGTCACGGGTCCAACCCCTTGAGCCTGTGTCGACCTCCGTCCAAACAGCGTCCCGTTCTCGTTGCCGCTCGGTCGCTGCATCGAAGAGGCGAAGACGAGTTGCTGCGTCCGCTAGGTCAACCTGCGCAGACGCCGAAGCGGGCACTACTCGAATGACCTCACCGGCTTCTTCGAACCGAATGTCATCGCCGGGGCGGATGCCGTAGCGATCCGCCAATGCCTTGGGCACCGTCACTTGCAACTTGCTTGTCACTTTGGACATATCCTTACTCTAACAAGGACATATTCTTTGTTTCATCATCCGTGTCCGTCGGCACGCGTAATACGAGTTCTCGACCACTCCACCAGCCCCAAAGTCCGCTCATCATGTCGCTCGCTCGTTGCGGGCGCCAGCGATTTATCGACATCTCCTGGGATGAGCAGATATCTCAGAGGATTGCGAAGCCCACCAAGCTGTAGCGCTCCTAGTCCGCCGCTCGCGAACATCTCAGTCCACAGTTGGCAGCCGCACCGCGGGCGATGGGGCTGGAACTGCGCTAGTTGGCGGCTTGTTCGAGGATGCGGGCGGCTCTGGCGATGAGGCGCTGGGCCTCGTCGACAGCTTCCTGGTAGGTGGCCAGATCGCCGTCACGCAGGGCGGTGCCGGCCCGGTCGAACGCCCGTGCGGCTCGCTCGAGCAGATTGCTCACCGTCGCGGTGTCGGGTTCGCCGTCGGCAGGAGCATCATCATCGGCCGCGCTCGACGTGTCATCGGCCTGGTCGTCTGCGGTGTCGCCAAGTGTTGAGCGGCTCGCGGCGTTGCCCAATGCGAGCTCGACCGCGCCGATGGCCTTCTCAAGGGCGGCTTCGAACGTCTCGGCGATCACCACCTCAGACCCGATGCCGGCGATCACCAGCTGCAGCTCGGGCACCGCCGTCGGGCCCGTCGCCGCGATGAACAGCGGGCGCACGTACAGCAGCGAGTTCTCCACCGGAATCAGCAGCAGGTTGCCGGGCCGCACCACCGAGCCGTTCTGGTTCAGCAGCGTCAGGCGCTCGGAGATCTCTTCCTCGGTCTGGATGTTCGAGTTGAACAGCGCAGGCCCGTCGATCGGCTGATCGGATCGGATCTCGTACACCTCGATCTGGCCATACCGGTCCGGATCGTTGTGCACGATCATGAAGCCTTCGAGGTTCTTACGAGAGTCATCCTCGGAGAACGGCACGAACGGCCGGAAGATCACGAACGACTCAGAGTCGTCCCCTGGCAATCGGAACAGCAGGTACTGCGGCGAGATCCGAGCCTCGGATGTCGAGATGATCTGGCCCGTGGTCGGGTCACGCACCGTCTCGACGGTGGTCTGACCGATCGAGTCGCCCGGATCCTGTGCCACGGCCCACGCGCCGGCAGCGTCGTAGAACTCGGCCGGGTCGGTGATGCGGTAGCGGCCCCAGGCATCGGTCTGAATCCGGAACAGGTCCTCGGGATACCGGAAGTGCTCTTGCAGCTCGATCGGCGGGTCGCCGTCAGCGAACAGGTCGCTGAACTGCCTGGCGTAGGACTGGGCGATCGGATCGCTCGGGTCGATGATGTAGAAGGTGACCGTCCCGTCGTGCGCATCCACCACGGCCTTCACCGAGTTGCGCACATAGTTGAGCGGCCGGCTGAGATCGCCCGACCGCACCGCTCGGGTGCTGGCGCGCTGCGAGTACGGGAACTGCGTGGTGGTGGTGTAGGCGTCGAGCACCCACTTCACCTTCCCGTCGATCACGACGGGATAAGGATCGTTGTCGTAGTCCAAGAACGGAGCGAGCAGCTTCACCCGATCGGTGACATCGCGGTTGTACAGGATGCGGCTGTTGCCGCTGATCTCGCCCGAAACCACCAAGTTCGGCTCGGCGAAACGCAATGCGAACGCGATCCGCCGCAGGAACCCGCCGATGCCGACGCCGTCGGCGCCGTCGTAGCGAGTGGTCTCGGTGCGGTCGTCGTCGTCCTGGAAGTCGACCTCGGCGCGCCGGGCGCCGACGATGGCGTAGCCATCCAAGCCCTCCCCCACGTACAGCCCGGGCTGCGTGAGGGCGAGCGTCTCGGCGCCTGGGACTGCCACGTTCGGAATGTCGCCCAGCGCATAATCCGGGCGGCCGTTGGCGTCGACACCGTTGGCGGGCGCCGCCGCGACGCCGTAGCCGTGGGTGTACGCGACATGCTCGGTCTCCCACGTGTCGGTGGGCAGGTCGGCTGGGTTCAGTTCGCGCGCCGCTAGCACGATCTGGGTGATCTTGCCGTCGATCACGTAGCGGTCGACGTCAATGTCACGGAAGTCGTAGAAGCTCTTGATGCCCTGCGTCTGCTGGAACGTGTCCTGCATGACGGCGGGGTCGAGCAGGCGCACGTTACGGATCGTGTCGACGTTGTTCTCGATGTCCTCCGCGGTCAGTGTCGGCTCGTAGTTGAACTCTCGCGGCGTGATGCCGTCGATGCCGAGCGCGATGCGGGTCATCTCGATATTTCGCTCGATGTACGGCGCCTCTTTGGTGGACTCGGACGGCTCCACCTGGAACCGCTGGACCAGCGCCGGGTACGCCGCGCCGGCGAGGCCGGCGATCACCGCCCACAGCGCCACCGCGATCACCGGGTAGGTGAAGCCGCGCCGCCAGATGTTCACCACCAGCAGCAAGAAGCTGAACACGCTGATGACCATGAGCAGCTGCAGCACCGGCAGCTGTGCCTTCACGTCGGTGTAGGTAGCGCCGTCCACGAAGCCCCGCGACGACAGTGTCAGCTTGAAGCGGTCGAAGTAGTAGCCGACCGCCTTGGTCAGCGCCAAGATGCCCAGCAGCAGCGACAAGTGCGCCTTCACCTGCGGCAAGACACGGCTGCCCGCCGGGGCCTGCAGCCGGATCGCTCCGTTGAGGTAGTGCCAGACGGCGGTGAAGATGAACGTGACCAGGACGGCCGCGAACACCCAGCTCACAAGGAACGTCAGGAACGGCAGGCGGAAGACGTAGAAGCTGACGTCGCGGCCGAACTGCGGGTCGGCGAGACCGAAGTCGGTGGCGTTGATGAAGAACAGCCACTCCTGCCAGCGGCCTGAGACCCCGGCCCCGACCATCAGCGCCAAGACCAGCGAGATCCCGAAGCGGACCAGGCCGCGGCGGCGGCCGGTCATCTGGCGCCAGCGCGCAGCGACGTCCTCGGGCGGCCCCGGCAGTTGCGACTTGCCCGCGAGGCGCTCGGCGATGAACAGGTTCACCCACAGCAGGATGAAGAAAACCGCTGTGAACAGCAGGCCGAGGCCGATCTTGGCCCACAGCACCTTCCACCACACCGAGGCGTAGCCCAGGCTGTCGAACCACAGGAAGTCGGTGTAGAAACCGGCCAGTCCGCGCATCGACAGCATCAGAATGAAGCCGGCGAGTACGACGAGGCCGATGACGAGGCGGAAACGCGTCACATTGCGGCGACGTGGCACCTGCGGAGGCTGCTGGGGGGCCGCGGGGGGCGGCATGTCCTCGGGTGGGCGCATACGGGTGTGAGGCTACTGGGGCGCGTAGCTTCGTCGGGGTGCGCCTGGCGGTATTGGTCTCGGGAACCGGCTCGATTCTCGAAGCGATGCTCGCGCGTGGGCTTGGTGTGGACCTTGTTGGGGCGGACCGCCCGTGCAGGGGGCTGACGGTGGCTGCCGATGCGGGCATCGACACGGTGTCGGTCGCTCGGGACGCCTGGGTGACCGGCGATGGCTCGGCGCGCTCATTCGACCGCGACGGTTACAGCGCCGATCTGGCTCGGTTGCTGGCGGTGCGCCAGATCGACGTGGTGGCGATGGCCGGTTTCGGAACCGTGCTGGGCGGGACGTTCTTCGAGCGCTGCTCGGGCAGGTTTGCCGGACGGGTGCTGAACACGCACCCCTCGCTGCTGCCCGCATTCCCGGGCTGGCACGCGGTGCGCGATGCGCTGGCAGCGGGGGTTCCCGAGACCGGTTGCACGGTGCACGTGGCAATCCCTGAGGTGGATGCCGGCCCGATCCTGGCCCAGCGTGCGGTGCCGGTGGTGGCCACCGACGACGAAGCCTCGCTGCACGAGCGCATCAAAACGGTTGAGCGGGAGCTCTACCCGGCGACAATCGCAGAATTCGTGGAACAGTGCCGACAGCAAGGTCTCAAGGACAGTCGCAAGCAAGCAATGAGTCGCGCAGCGGAGAAGGGAAGCCGATGAGGGCGTTGATCTCGGTGTGGGACAAGACGGGCGTCGTGGAATTTGCTGCGCGGTTGTCGGAGCTGGGATGGGAGATCGTTTCGAGCGGCGGCACGGCGTCGGCGCTGGCCGACGCGGGCGTGCCGGTGCTGGCCGTCGAGGACGTGACCGGCAGCCCTGAGTTGCTCGACGGCCGGGTGAAGACACTGCACCCCCGCATCCACGGCGGGATCCTGGCCGACCGGTCGAAGCCTGCGCACCTGGCGTCGCTGGACGAGCACGGCATCGCGGCCATCGATCTGGTCGTGTGCAACCTGTACCCGTTCCGATCCGATCCGGGACCTGAGCTGATCGACATCGGCGGGCCGGCGATGGTTCGAGCGGCGGCCAAGAACCACGGCGACGACGCCGGCGGTGTGGGTGTGCTGGTAGATCCGGCCGACTACGAACCGGTGCTAGCCGAGCTGGGCGAGCACGGCGCGCTGAGTGCGGAGACGCGGCGGCGGCTGGCGCGAGCCGCGTTCGCCCACACGGCCGCGTATGACGCTGCCATCGTCAGCTGGCTCGACGAAGAGATCGAAGCGCCGGCAAATGGCGACGCAAGAGCGAGCGGGACGGCCGCCCTGCCGCCGACGGTGCATCTGGCGCTCGAGCGCGTCGACGAGTGCCGGTACGGCGAGAACCCCCACCACCTCGGGGCCCGGTATCGGCCGGTGGGGTCGTCGACGTGGTGGGACCACGTCGTGCAGCACGGCGGGCTGGCGCTCAGCTACCTGAACTTCTTCGACGCCGACGCGGCCTGGCGCATCGTGCACGACCTCGGCGATGCCGAGAGCTCGCCGGCTGTCGTGATCGTCAAGCACGCCAACCCGTGCGGAGCGGCCGCCGGCGATGACCTGGCCGACGCCTACCAGCGGGCGTACGACTGCGATGCCCGTTCGGCGTTCGGCGGCATCGTGGCGTTCAACCGAGTGGTCGATCTCGCCACCGTCGAATTGCTGGAGGAAGCCACGCAGGCCGATCTGGTGATCGCTCCCGGCTATGAGGACGGCGTCATTGAGCGCATCGCCGCGAAGCGTCGCAACACGCGGGTGCTGGAAGGGCCGCGACCGGATCCCGTCGGCCTCTCACTGCGACAGATCAACGGCGGCTGGTTGGTGCAGTCGCCGCACACGTTCGCCGCTTCGCCCGATGAGTGGCAGGTGGTGACCGAACGCCAGCCCAGCGAGCGCGAGCTGGCCGACGCCCGCTTCGCTTGGCGGGTCTGCGGACACGTCACCTCGAATGCGATCGTGCTGGCCCGAGACCGCACCGCGTGGGGCATCGGCGCCGGCCAGCAGAACCGGGTGGAATCTGGCCTGCTGGCAGCCTCAAAGGCCAACGGGCGTGCTGCGGGCGGCGCCTGCGCCAGCGACGCCTTCTACCCGTTCGGTGACGGCGTCGAAGCCGCCGCCGAAGCCGGTGCAGCCGTCGTCGTCCAACCCGGAGGCGCCTTGCGCGACGACGACGTCATCGCCAAAGCCAACGCCCTCGGCCTCGCCATGCTCTTCACTGGCGAGCGGCAATTCAGGCACTGACAAGTGCCTGACCGTCAGCGTGATCCTCCGCCGTCGATGAGGCGAGTGACTGCCGTAGTCATTTCTGCGGCCATTTCCATCGCGGGCCTCAGTGGCCTCTGGCCTGCAACCGCCGGCGCACTCGAGACGGATTCGGCCGCGTTGCCGCCCGAGGAGATGCTGGGCAACTGCACGGACGCAGTGCCGGTGATCGTTGCTTCAGACATCGCCGCACAATCTGACATCTATTCCGCGGTCACCCTCGCCAGCGCCCTGGGGGCCAAGAGCTGCATCGTGCTCGCGGGGGGCCGCGACGAGCCGTTTCCAGACCGCCAGCTTGCGCGGCTCGCGCTCGCCGCAGCAGGTGGATACGTGGTGGGTGGCCCCCAAGCAGTGCCCGAGGCCAAGCTGTCAGGCCGGATCATGACCCGAGTATTCGGCGCGGATCGATGGGAAACAGCAGCCGCCGTCGGCGATGTCGCCGTGGCCCTCGCTGAGGACGTCGGCCCAATCGACGGCCTCCCAGGCACCGGAGACGAAATCGACGCCGAAGCACCGGCATGGCAGCGGCGGCTCGTCGACGAGTTCTCGGCTGCGCTGCGGTCGAGCGTCGCGCCGGACGACATGTGCATGTCGCTGTACCGCAACGGCGTGGCCATCTTCGAAGCGCAGGCTCAAGTTCCGCTGCTGCCGGCATCGCTCATCAAGCTCGCTACCGCCACTGTGGCGCTTGCTGAAATCGGAGCCGGCGCGACATTCGAGACGCGGGTGACCGTGGCAGCCGAGGCACTCGCCGCTGTCCGCGGGGGCGTCTTGGAGGGCGATCTCTACCTGATCGGCGGTGGAGACCCGGTGCTCGCCACGCCCGGATACATCGCCCGCATTGCAGACCCGCGCCCGTTTACCGATGCCGCCGAACTCGCCGACAGCGTCGAGCAAGCTCTGCGATCCCACGGCATTCACACCATCGACGGCTCAATCGTCGGAGACGGTTCGTGGTTTGACGACGGCGAGCGCGACTACACCTCGCACTATCCCGACGGCGAGACAGCAGAGACGTCGTCGCCTGTGTGGAAAGAGTCGTATCTGTCGGAGAACTTGGTTGGGGTCCTGTCGGGACTGGTGATCAACGACGGGTATTCGACGTACAACACGATTCGGCAGCGGCATACCCGCAGCACAGACCCGGCTCAGTCAGCGGCGTCCATATTCGATGACCTGCTCGAGGCACGCGGCTTGATCATTCGTGAACGACCGCGTTCAGACGTCGCCGTCAATTCGGGCAGCTCGACCGTTCTCGCCAGCGCGACGTCGCCACCGTTGTCAGACATTCTCGTGCGCGTGCTGCGCTTTTCGGAAAACACCCCAGCGGAAATGCTGCTCAAAGAAATCGGTCGCCGTAACGGCGATTCTTCGAGGGCCGCGGCAACGACGGCAGCCGCCGAAACGCTGAACGACATCCTGGGCAACGGCGCGGTCGAGCTTGATCTGGTCGACGGTTCGGGACTGTCAATTCACAATCGCTTGAGCTGCGACACCTCCGTCCGGCTGCTGCTCGCGGCCGGTTCCAACTCGCGACTTGTGACGTCGCTGTCCATCCCCGGCCGGACCCCAACGCTTCGCACTTGCGGGGTGCAGGCTCCCGCCGACGGGCAGATGGTCAACACGGTCTGGGCCAAGGGCGGTCAGCTGAACGACAGCACGGCCATCGCCGGCGTGAGTGTGGCGGCCAATGGTGACGTGCTGACGTTCGCCATGATCGCTAGCGCGCCGCTCATCATCGAGCTGGGGAGCTGCAACAGGCTCCGTCAACTCACACTGAACGCCATTGGGCAGTTCAACTACGGCCCCTCAAGCTGAGCCAGTGCGTTCCTTGTCGGGAGGTGGCATGTAGGTGCGCCGGCTCGGCTTCAGCCCCATGGACCGCAGCGTGAGCAGAAGTCCGAGCGAAGCACCGGTCGGATCGACAACGGGCACTCTCACTCGTTCTGCCTCAAGGCGAGACTGCAGCGCAGCCGCAACGCCCAACATCCCAGTGCATCCGAGCACCAGCACATCGGCGCCCCGATCGAGGGCACGATGTGACGCCTCAGCAAGGCTGTCGAGCAGCGCGTCGCCGTCATGCAGCTCGAGCACCGGCGTGTCGATCACTTCGATCGACGCCAGCCGATCACGAATGCCCATGCGGGTCGCGAGCCCCGAGATCATCGGCACGACATTCTCGAGGACGGTGACCACCGAGAACCGCTCCCCCAGGTTCACCGCAGTCGCAACGGCGGGCTCGAATCCGCCGACGACCGGGATGTCCACAAGCTCTCGAGCTGCTGGAACGGCGGGGTCACCGAAGCAGGTGATGAACACGGCGTCTGCGCCCGAGCTTGCGGCCCGCATCGTCTCAGCGACGATGGCGGGACCGGCAATGACCTCGTCATAGAACGACTCGATCGACGCAGGTCCATACGGCAGGCAGGAAACCTCGATTTCATGTTCGCCGCCGAGGAAGCTGCGGGCTTCTTGAGCGATCAGATCGTTGAACGAATCCGATGTGATGGGAACGACGATGTGGATCTTCATTGCGAGTTCTTTCTGATTGGTCGGACAGGGGTTCTGCGGCGCTATCGGCGGCGGGCTCGGGACCAGGAGTCGGCGGCAACGGCCACGAGGATCACAACGCCTTGGATGACGCGTTGCCAGATCGGGTCGACTTCGTGCAGGTTGAAGCCATTGACCATGAAAGCGATGAAGAACGCGCCGAGCAGGGTTCTCCACACAGCACCGGTGCCGCCCGCGATCGAGGTGCCGCCGACGACAATGGCGGCGATCACGCCGAAGACGAAGCTGAAGTCGTCCGATGGTGTGGCGCTGATCGTTCTCGAAGCCGCCACGACGCCCGCCAGTCCAGCCGCGAGACCGGACAACGCGAACACCGACACGACGATGTGCCGCGTCCGGACGCCAGCCAATCGTGCAGCCTCGGCATTGCCGCCAGTGGCGTACACGTGACGGCCGAAGCGGGTGCCAGCGAGGGCGAACCACGCCACCGCAACCACCGCGAGCGAAATCCAGGCCGCAGTCGTCAGGTTCAGCACACGCGTCCGCGCAATGCTCCGAAAGCTCTCGGTGACCGGCCGCAGAATGCTGCGTTCGCTCACGATGTAGCCCAGGCCGAACACGATGAATGACGTGGCGAGCGTCGTGATAAACGAGTTGATCCTGGCGAACGCCACGATCGAACCGTTGGCGAGACCCACCACGAGACCGAATGCGCATCCGGCGAGGAGCGCTAGGAGGACCGACTCCGTGGCGTTCTCCACTCGCAGTGCGACGAGAGGTGACACCACTGCCACAGCGGCAATGGACACATCGAACCCGCCGGCGATCATGGTGAGCGTCGCGACCGACGCCGCGATCAGCAACGTGGCTTGCTGGTCCATCACGTTGCGAAGATTCGGTCCGGTCAGGAACCCATCAGTCGTCGCCGCCAGCACGACAAACAGTGCGAACGTGACCCAGACGATGCCGAATCGCCCGAGCACGCCCAGGTAGCGCCCGGCACTGGGAGCCGGTGCCGACGGGGCAGCCGAATCGGCCACTAGCTCACACCGTTCGACGTTGCTTCGCCGAAGGCATGGCGCAGCAGCTCGGTCTCATCGAGGTCTGGATGCGTGAACTCGGCGACGAATCGGCCTTCCCGCATCACGAGGATGCGATGGCACAGACCCACCAATTCCTCCAACTCGGAGGAGACCACGAGCACGGCAAGACCCTCAGCCGCAGCCGTGGCGATGAGGTCGTAGATGGCGCGTTTGGAGCCGACGTCGACACCGCGCGTCGGTTCATCGGCGATCAGCACCCTGAGTCCCGGCACTAGCCAGCGAGCGAAGAGGCTCTTCTGCTGGTTCCCGCCCGACAGAAGACGGACCGGGGACTCCATGCCGCCGTCGCGCACGCCCGCACCGGAGTTTGCGGACCGGACGAATCGACGTTCGGCGATGCGATTGACGACCCCCGCCGTGGCGAATCGGCGCAGGTGCGGCAGGCTCACGTTCTCCCGGACGCTTCGCTCCATCAGCAGGCCGTGGTCCTTGCGGGACTCCGGAATGAGACCCACGCCTGCCCGAATCGCTTGATCGGGCCGTGCTGGTCGAAGGCCGCGTCCGCCGACCGAGACGTCGCCGCTGGCTAGGGGATCTGCTCCATAGACGGCCCTGAGAAACTCCGTTCGGCCCGAACCGACCAGCCCTGCGACCCCGACGATCTCGCCGGCGGCCACCTCAAGATCGAGCCCATGTTCGCTACGGGATGAGCCCGAGCGCCGCAGTCCCCTCACACGCAGGGCTGGGGTTCCCTGCTCGTCGGGAAGTGGCGGCTTCGGCGGAAAGCTGGCGTCGAGTTCGCGGCCGATCATGGCTTCAACCAAAGAGTCGGCCGTCTCCGACGACGGTGTCGAGGTTCGCACCACTCGCCCATCGCGCATGATCGTCACTGCATCGGCGAGATCGAGCACTTCGTCGAGGAGGTGAGAGATGAACAACACGGTGATGCCCTGGTCGCGCAGCGAGCGCATCAGCCGGTGCAGCTGGCCGCGTTCCGCGGTCGAGAGGCGGGCCGACGGCTCATCCATCACCACCAGTTCGGTGCGACGGGCCACGGCACGCAAGATCTCGACCAGCTGCTGGTCCGCCACGCTGAGCTCTCCGACCTTCGCTGAGGGATCGAGGTGGATGCCGGTGCGGTCAGCCAATTCCCGAAACCGTCTCAACGATTCGGGGCGATGCACGCATCCCCACCTCGTCGCCTCGACGCCCAGGAACACGTTGTCGACGATCGTTCGATCCGGAACGAGCGCCAGCTCCTGGGCAATGGTGGTGATGCCGGCGTCGAAGGCATGCCGCGGCGATCGGAGACGAACTGCCCGACCATCCACGTTGAGCGAGCCGCTGTCGGCGGCATACAGCCCCGAGATGATCTTGCCGACCGTCGACTTGCCTGCCCCGTTCTCGCCGACGAGGGCGTGGATCGAGTCGCGGTGAACGGCGAGGTTTGCGCCGTCCACCGCCTGCGTCGATCCGAACCGCTTGGAGACGTCCTTTAACTCAACGTGGACGGATCCGGGAGTCGCCCGGGAGATCACCCATCCCACTCCGCGGTGAACTGGTCGACGTTGGCCGAGGTGACCAGACCTTCATCCAGGAAGCCCGCGTTCGGGTCGACGCCGCCCGTAATGGTGCCGTCGGCCAATACAGCGATCATCGCTTCCATGGCGAGGCGGCCTTCGCTCGCGGGCGCATAGAACACTGTCGCGAACCAGCGTCCATCCCTCACGCCTTCAACCGCCGGTGAGGAGCCGCCGAGGCCAATGAGAGCGACATCACCGAGCATCCCCTCTTCGGTGAGCACCAATTCGACACCTTGGAGCGACTGGTCGGCGCCAACGACGACATCGAATTCGGGCTGTACTTGAAGGATGTCCTGGATCGCATTGATCCCGCGCTCGGGCCCCAGGTACTGGCCTTCGCCTTCGGCGACTACCTGGATGCTGCGATGGTCAACGACGACACTGTCGAATCCTTGCCGGAGCGCAACGTCCAGCGGAATACCCCGGATGCCGAAGAAGTAGACGACCCGGCACGGGTCAAGCCCTTCACATGCCTCGATAGTGAGTCGCCCAGCCCGCTCGCCAGTCACGACCGGGGGCGCGAGCACCGAGGCCGCGATGCCGTCCACTTGGGGTTCGTTGGTGGAGAGGTCGGCACCGACGATCTGGTTGAACAGCACAACCTGCATCCCGCCCGCCAGCGCTGCCTCCACATCGGGCACGAGACCCGGTCCGTTGAGCGCTACCAGGACGATGCCGTCGTATCGGCCGCTGGCGATGACGTCCTGGAGTTGAGTGGTCTGAAGCTCAGCGTTGAATTGCGCATCGAACTCGACAAGTTCGATGTTGTTCTCATCGGCGAGTCGCTGCATCTCGCCGACTGACGCCAGCAAGAACGTGTTGGCCGAGCTCGCGGAGAGGTACGCGATTCGGCGTGGCTCCGGGGCGGGCTCGTTGTCCGCGGGCTCCTCGGGAGCCGCAGTGTCCGCAGTGCCGTCGTCGTCCGGCTCGGTGGCTGCTGGACCGTCGTCGTCGCTGGAATCTCCGGTGTCGGCAGACGCAGCGACGGTCTGCGCAGTCGCGGCAGTGCCTTCGGTCGTCTCGCTGGCGTCGTCGCCATCCGCGCACGCTGCAGCCAAGAGCGTGAACGCGAGCATGGCGCCGAGCAGTTTCATCAAGTGGCGTGCCCTCATCGGATCCCCCCTTGGGCCTGGGTGTTCAGGCCTTTGGAAGCGACCGTAAGGACGCGCTGCTTATCCCTCAATGGGCAGATCGCTGTGATTGCAGGGTCTTGCGGTGCAGTTCGTGCACGCAAGTGTTCGCACTACCCCGTGGCGGCGAAACGCTCCGGGCTCAACCGCGGCGAGAGCTCGGCCAAGGCGTCGTCGGGAGTCTCATCCCCGATGAGATCGGCCGTCAGCCGTGCGATGGCTGGAGCGGTCTGGATTCCGGTACCGCCCTGGCCAGCACACCAGAAAAACCCCGCAACGTCAGGATCGAAACCGACGACCGGAATCCGGTCAGGTGCAAACGTCCGCAGTCCGGCCCACGTCGAACGAACCGATCGCACGGCCAGCAACGTCGCCTGGTTGATGGCCTCGATGCCGGTGGCCACATCGATCTCGCGAGGTCGGGCATCGCAGGGTCGGTCGAGGTGTTCATCGGCCGGCGACCCCAGCAACTGGCCCGGGCCTTCGGGCTTGAAGTAGAAGGTCTCGTCGGCCGAGATGACGAGCGGCCACTCATCGCATTCGTATTGCGTCGCGAACGTGAAGATCGTCCTGCGTAGGGGCTGCATGCCGAGCGCAGGCGCACCTGCCAGAGCAGCGACTTCGTCAGCCCACGCGCCGGCTGCATTCACGACGACCTTGCAGCTGAGCACACCGTCGTCCGTTTCCACCTGCCAGTCGTCGCCCCCGGTGAGACCGCGCACGCCGTGCAGCCGCAAGATGGCGACCCCACGGTCGCGGGCGCCTCGCACGTACGCCTGATGGAGCCCCGCAACGTCGATGTCGAAACCTCCGTATTCGAGGACAGCCCCGGCCAGCCACGAACGGTCGAGGGCGCCGCAGATCTCGGTTGCCTGTTGGACGTCGAGCGCTTCACACGCGGTCGATGTCGTCGAGTTGGCTTCCAGGCGCTCGGCGAGGCGGTCTTCGTGCCCGGTGGGAGCTACCCACAGCACATTGCGCGGCAACAGCACGTCGCTGTCCGCGAGGCCATTGGCGTTGGAGTCCAGGAAGGATCGTGAGGCTGCACTCAGCAGCCGGTTGGTGGCCTCGCCGTAGGAGGCCAGGAATTGAGCAGCGGAGCGTCCGGTGCTGTGCGCCGTCAGTGTCGATTCGCGTTCGACGACGGCAACCTCGTGACCGCGCCCTGCAAGTTCGAAGGCCGCAGAAACGCCAGCAATGCCCCCACCCACGATGACGACGTCAAACCGTCGGTTCGCCGAGGTCACTACTGCTGGGACCGGTCAAGCCGGTGCTTGCGCATGACGAGCTGCAGCGCCAGCCGCTGGTCCGGGTCGTTCAAGTTGACGTGAAGCGCTTCGGAAATGCGGTCGATCCGTTTCATCACCGTGTTGCGGTGGACGCCGAGCATGGCGGCCGCGTTGGTCGCCGATGACTGGCAGTCGAGATAGGCCTCCAAGGTGCGCAGCAGCGTCTCGTCGACATCCGTCGCCGCCAGCGGCGCCAAGAACGCGTCCACCACGCGCCCGAAGTCGGCCGAGCCGTACCAGCCGAGCATGATCCGCTGGATACCGAGTTCGTCGATGTGCCTCACGGCGACACGCCGTCCGCCGGCACCTGCCAGGGTGGCTGCCTGGCGGGCGTCGGTGAGGCTCGCTCGCAGCCCAGGCAGACCTGTCGACGGTCGCCCGACACCGGCGTGCACCATGACATCTGCCATGCCGTCGACGAGCTGCCCGATGGCTTCGCGCAGCCGCCGAGCCATTCCTCGATAGTCCTCGACCGGTGGTTCAGCGCGGGAACTCACCCATCCCGACCAGCCATCGGTTCGTTCGATGAGCGGACCGTCGACTCCGCACGAGCGCAGCAGCTCGCCCAACGTGTCGGTGTTGACCAGCACCCAGGCGGCATCGACACCGCCGGAGACCTCGACGTGGAAGGCGGTCACCCAGCCCGCTGCCGACCATCCGGCTGTGGCCATCTGCGCGAGAACGGTCTCGTCGGGCACTTCGCCGCCGCCTACGACTTCGTTGAGCAGCGCCAACCGGTGGCGGGCGTCGCGCTCCATGACAAGGCGATCCCGCACGAGGTGGGCTCCGACCGCCCATGAGGCCACGCCGAGCAATTCGAGCCCCATGCCCATGAGTGCCTCGTCGGCTTCGTCGAGCACACAAACGAGCCAGAACCGTGCAGGTTCTCCGGGGACCACGATGACGGGACAGGTCATCCCCGGGGCGCCGCTACCACCCACACGCGGCGAACTGAAGGGTCGCTGCCGTAGCGCCCCGGTCTCGACGAACATGTCCGGGCCCGCAACGACCGCGCCGGTGGCCTCGACCAGCGAACAGGGCCGGCCGATGACGCCCGCGACAAGGGCGAGGGTGTCCGGCACCCTCTTCACATCGATCAGGCCGTTCAGCAGCCGGGACACCATCGCCGCCTGGTGCACGGTGGGCTGGAGCAGCAGCTCTCGTGCGGCCGCGGCCATTGCGAGCACGTCTGGCGCAGCGACCTCTACGAGCACAGCTTCGAAACGGTCCGCAAGCCGGCGAGTCGCGAGCCCAGGCGAAGCCACGGCGTTGACCGCCACAAGTCCGGCACCGTTGCCATCGCGCACCGCACGCAGGGCAATGTCCAGCGCATAGGAGTTCGGCGCGAGCGAACTCGCATTCAGGATGATCAAGAGTCCGGGCGACATCGGCGTCGCCATGTCGCAGCGCTCAACAACTGCAGCATCGGTGACGACACTGTCAAGGCCGCGTTCGCCGGCGATGACGCGACAGTCGCCGAGTACGCCCGCAGCGAGCAGTTGCCGCAGGGTCAGCGGTTGGGTTCGCGAGCTGGAATGCAACACACCGGCTCCTATAGGCAGGCAGTCCCGGCGGTTCTATTCTCCGCGACTTCGGGCGGTCGGCGGGACGGCAGGCTGTTCAGGACAAAACCGATCCAATTGTCCCCGGCGACGCGCCCAGTGACTTCCGGACCGAGCTTGGCGGCCAGAACTTCCACCAAGGGCCCGAGATCTGATGGCGATCGCATTCCGTCCACCAACGGCAGGCAGTCGGGGTCGATCAGACCGGCACCCAGAATCGGGTCGATCGTGTGCAGCAGGTCGTCGATGAAGTCCGGTCCCAGACCCACGGCTGCGTCCCCGACGATGCCGATGGCATAAGAGATGTGGGCCAGGTAGTCGGCCACAGTCGGCGACTCATGCGCGAGGAAACCACCGAAGGCATTGACGCCGATGACGCCGCCGGAGGCCGCTATTTGGCGCATCTGGCCGTCGGTGAGGTTGCGGGGGTGGGGGCACAGGGTGTGGCAGGACGAATGGGTCGCAACGAATGGACGGGTGGCGATGTCGGCTACATGGCTTACGCCGGCCGCGGACAGGTGGCTCACGTCGACCACCATTCCCAATCGCTCCATTCCCGCCACGGCGTCGATCCCCAGCGCTGTTAGTCCCGCACCGGTCGCAGCCTCGCCAACGCCGTCGGCCATCATCGTGCGGCGATTCCACGTGAGCGACATGCAACGAACGCCCAGCCGGTAGAAGGTCTCGAGGAGAGCAAGGTCGGCGCCCAACGGTTCCGAGCCTTCGAGGGCCAGCAGCAGCGCTATCCGGTTCGACGCCAGTGCCTGTTGGAGTTCGTCTCGGGTTTCCACGATTGCGACGTCGGCGGCGTGGACGTCGGCGAGATGCCGCGCTTGTTCCAACAAGAGCAACGCACGCCGCAGGGCACCCTCACCCACGTGCTGGCCTTCGGTGAAGATCGGGAGGAATTGGAGGTCAACGCCGCCGGCACGCAATTCGGGCAGCCAGTAGTCCCCGAAGGGGTCAGCATGGCCGCGCTCTCGCTGATGCAGGACCGCAAGTAGCAAGTCGTTGTGCGAATCGGCAACGCGAATCACGCCCAAGCTCACGCGGCGAGCGGTCCGACCGCCTTGACGATGACCCGACAGCCGCCGCCAGGCACGTAGGTCATCGGAATCTCCACGACGCTCGTGATGCGCACATCCGATGCGTTGGCACCGGCTCGAATCGCGGCGTCAGTCGCTTCTTCTCTGGCGCTGCGCAGACAGTCCTCACGGCTTGACGCGTCATAGCTGTACACCTTGTCGATCGACCCGGCAGCTTCGGCGATCGCCGCTCCGAACGCGTTCGCCACAGAGTGATGCGGCGGCCAGACGACCTCGCTGATGCCTGCAAGCTGCGCCGGCACCAAGTGGGCTCCGCCGCCGACCGCCATCAGCGGCAGCGGCGTGCTAGACGCCTTCATGCGCTCGCACAACACCTGAACTCTCTCGTCAACCCAGGCGATGGCGGACTCGCAGACCGAGTCCTCCACGTCGCTCAGGAGTGCCGGGTCGCCGAATCCGGTGAGACGGCCCACCGACAGTGACACATCGGACAGCGTCAGCGTCGTCCCACCCCTGCACAATGCGTCGCTGATGACGCGGTACCCCACGGAATCGGGTCCGACCGCGACACCTTCGGCGTCCTGGCGCACGATGGTGCCGCCCCCGAGCCCGACCGAGATCAGGTCAGGCATTCGGAAGTTGGTGCGAACGCCGCCGACTTCGACCGCAGCTGTCGACTCCCTGGGAAAGCCGTTGATGAGGATGCCGATGTCTGCGGACGTCCCGCCGACGTCGATCACCAGAGCATCGGACAGGCCAGCCAGCGCGCATGCACCACGCATCGAATTCGTGGGCCCTGAACCCACTGTGAGCACCGGGTACCTGTCGGCTTCCTCCACGGTCATCAGTGTTCCGTCGTTCTGAGTCAAGAAGCTCTCGACGTCGAGTCCGAGCCCCACGAGGGTGTCCCGGAAACCGTTCACGACCCGGCGTGCCACGGTGAGCAGCGAGGCGTTGAGGATCGTGGCGTTCTCACGCTCTAGCAGTCCCAGTGACCCGACCGTGTGACTGAGCGACACAGCCATGTCGTCCCCGCACTCCTGCGCTATGAGCTCCGCAGCCCGGAACTCGTGATCGGTGCACGCAGGACTGAAAGCGCACGAGACGGCGATGGCGGACACGTCACCCGCGCAGGAGTCTGCAAACCGCCGAATCGCGTCTTCGTCCAGCTCAGCAATGGGCGATCCGTCGTACTCGAATCCGCCTTCGGTGATCTCGCTGCGTCCGATCACGATGTCGCGCAGGTCCTCGGGCCAATCGGCGCTCGGCCGTACGCCCAGCGAAGAGGGTGCCGCCAGGCGCAGCACACCGACGCGATCGAGATCGCGGCGCCGAATGATTGCGTTCGTGGGGTGCGTCGTGCCCAGCATCGCCTTGCCGAGCCGTGTGGCGTCGTCGAGTTGATCGATGACTGTCGTCATCGCCGCGACGATGCCGTCGATGGGTTCCGGAGTTGTTGCGGTCTTCGTCTCGGCGACGATGCGGCCCGCTCCGTCAACCACGACCGCATCAGTGTTGGTGCCACCGACATCCACGCCGAGCCGCAAGTCCTTCATCGCACACGCTCCCGGAAATCGACGTAGTCGATGTCGTATCCGAAGGCTCTCGGCCCAACGAGTTCCAGCATCCCGTCGCGGTGCCATTCGGGCGCACACGGCATCGCGAGGACGTTGAGTCGCTGTCCGTACGCCAGGCCTTCGGTGGTGATGGGATCGGCCGACTCGTAGTCGAGCAGGCACAACAGGTCCGGCACCGTGACCACGGCGGCGCCGTCTTCGAAGGCGATGAGGTTCTCGTTCTGGATCTCGACGCGCAGAGTTCGCCCAGGATCGGCGAGGTGCTCCAGCACGACCGTGCCCCGTGCGAAGCCCTCGGTGGTGCGCCGATCGATGTCGATGACCTTGCCG
Organism: Candidatus Poriferisodalis sp.; assembly: GCA_965226645.1. GTDB lineage: Bacteria > Actinomycetota > Acidimicrobiia > Acidimicrobiales > Poriferisodalaceae > Poriferisodalis. The sequence goes on along the minus strand of CBDDDL010000001.1, from coordinate 513,066 downwards.
TTGAACACGAGTGCTGCATCGGTGTAGTCGAGGAGTTCGCCCCAGGCTCCGTCGGAACCGAGCTTCACCTGGGCGAGTCGCTTGCCGACCTCGGTGCAGTAGCTCATGGAGCCATGGATGCCGGCTCGCCGCACGTCTGCCACCGTCATCGGGTAGCAACTGATTGCGTCGGCAAGGCCGAGCTGAATGACAGCGGCACGGGCTAAGGACTCCGCTATCTGGTTCGTGTTCGCCTCGAACACGCACATGTTGCCCTTCTCATCCGCGATGGACATGGGTGCTGCCAACAGGCCGTGCAGCGTGAAGACCGTCATCTCGATTTGCGGAAAGGCTCTGCGCATCCCGTCGGCATCGACGATGGGCAGCCCCATCTCCACCGCAGTCGCGATCGGCACCAGGGTGTTCACGCCCCCCACCTCGATTGGCATCAAGGCGACAGGTTCCTCGCCCAAGTACGCGGCGAGAGCATTGATGCCCGATCGGAACTCAGTGCCCGCGGGGATCTTCTCCAAGATCACGGTCGGCGCGCCAATGATCGCAGTCGTCAAGACCCGCCCCTCGTCGGGCAGTTCGTCGACGTCGACGACCTTGGCGGGTCCGTGATCAGCAATCGCCTGCTTGACCAGGAGCTTGCCCACGTATGGATCACCACCGCCACCGGTGCCCAGCAGGGTCGCTCCGAGCGCGAGATCGTCGATGTCGTCGAGGGTCAGTTCTCTCACGCACATCCTTCCGCCGAGAGTGCTCAACAGGTTGATCAGCGAATGTACGTGGCCGCGGGCAAGGCAATCGATGGGCACATCGCAACCCCAAGCTCGGCCAAGAGCGCAATCTGCCCTCCACAGGCGAGCTTCTCGCAGAGTCGGGATGCACCTGATCGGAAATCCATGATGCGCGCCACAGTCAGGCGTGTCATATTTGTCCGATGTATTTCAGTGTCTTTCCGACGCGAATTACCTGGTCTCGTGCAAGCATGAAGCATGAACTCTTCATGCTAGTTTCATGCAATGGCGAACCTTCAGGTGCGAAACATGCCGGATGACCTCCATGAGCGCCTCCGCCGCTGCGCACAGCAGCGCAACTGTTCGATGAGTGCGGTGGTGCTCCAGGCCATCGAACGCGAACTCGAGCGGTGGGACTGGCTGGAGCGTCGGGCGACGCGGCCAAAGTTCGACCTTGGCATCAGCGCCGCCGACGTGATTGCTGAGGTGCGCCGCGAACGCGACGAAGAACTCGAACGTCGCTACGTCACATGACTCGATACGTTGTGGACGCATCGGCAGCAGTTGAGTACCTGATGCAATCGCCCGTCGGAGCAGCGCTTGCCAGCACGCTCGACTCGGCTTCTATTGACGCTCCAGAAATGCTTGACCCCGAAATCGTGTCAGCCTTGCGCCGACACGTCAACGCAGGTCTGCTCACCGACGCACAAGCTGAGCTATTGATCGAAGACCTCGCGTCGTGGCCCATCAACCGCATTTCGCATCGGTTTCTCGCGCGCTCGGCATGGAAGCACAGGCACAACGTCAGCACGTACGACGCCATGTACGTGGCCACAGCCGAAGCTGTCGATGCTCCACTGATTACAGCGGACGGCAAACTGGCCCGCACGCCGAACCTTGGGATTGCTGTTCACTACGTCCAGTTGACCTGAACGGCGGGCGGCTCAGCCCAAGAGGCCCATGCCGACGACGGTGTCGCGCTCGTCGACGAGTTCGGCCCAAGAGGCCTCGATGCGCGCAGGGCGGCGATGGAGGCGAGGTGGCAGCGCTAGAGCAGCGCCGCCGGCCCGGCAATCTCTGGGCACTCGACGGGCTTGCAGATGCCGCAGTGCTTGAGCTTCCATCTACGGCGACTCAGGCAGTCGTAGAGCGCTTGGCTCGTCGAGTAGTCCGGCCGAAAGTGACGACCGATAACGAGCGGCACTAAGCCTGAATCCACCGATTGGCCTTTGGTGAGCGCGGGTTTCGCGGGTCGGTGGCGGGTTGGGGTGGTGCCGGGTTGTTGGGGGTGTGGTTTGGTGTGTTTGGGCGTGTTCGGCTAGGGGTGCGGGTGTGGTTCGGGGTTGTCGACGCTGGGTTTGTGTGGGGGCGTCAGTTCCGGGCGGTTCGGGTCAGCCGGAGGGTCCGGGCAGAGCCCTGAGAGCGCTGAGTGTGGCTCGGAATTGTGTTTCCCAGGGCCAGCGGGCGGGGTATCGCAGGGTGGGTGTGCCGGAGCGGTTGACGAGCACGGCGGCGAGGGCGACGAGTCGGGTGCGGCGGGAGCGGTTCGTGGCCGGCGGCGCGTCGGCGAGGGCGGCGCTCCAGTGGCCGATGTTGTGGGCGAGCACGGCGCAGGCGAGCCATGCGCAGTTCGCTCCGTAGTGGCCTGAGGGGACGTGCTCGAGGCCGGTGCCTTCTTTGAGGTCGCGGATGGCGAGCTCGACAACGGCGTGGCCGCGGTGGAACTCGTCCGCGGCGGCGGTGTCGAGTTTGGTGTTGGTGATGAATGCGTGGTGCCGCCAGTCGGGCCACAGTCGTTGCTGTGCGCCCTCGGTGAGGCGGGTGCGGCGCACGACGAGGCGAACGGTGCGCTTGGCTTTGCCGCGGCCGGTGGCGTATTGGGTCTCGGCGACTTGGGCGTGGCCGCCTTTGGTGTAAGCGATGTCGGTCCATGCGGTGGCAGGGATCGCTTGGATCGCTGCGCGAACAGCGGGTATGAGGGCGACGGTGATCGACCATTTGAAGTTGTGGCCGTCGAGACGGTCGATCAGTTTCCATGACCAGAATCCCGAGTCGGCGCGCACCGTGGTCGGCCCGGCAGCCCCGGCGCGTCGCAGGTTCGCGGCGAGCTCGTCGACGAAGCGCACCACGCCTCGCGAGGACCCCGCGGACCCTTTGCGCATGCGGGCGCCGAGCACCTCGCCGGTGTCGGCGCGTGCAGCGAGCAGCGAGCAGCGAGCAGCGGGTGATAGCCGAGCACGCTGGTGTAGCCGTACGCGGCTCCTTGTTTTTGCTTGCCGTGGACCTCGCAGATCGTGGAGTCCAGATCGACCACCAGCGGCGCCTTGCCGGGGCCTGCGCCCAGCCCCCAGGCACGCGCCAGCGTGCGCGACAGCACCGCTTCGAGCTGGCGGACATGACCGAACGTGAACGATCGCAGGAACGAACCGACCGTCGACGGCGCCACCGGGCGGAACCCCAGCACCCGCCCGGTGCGCCCGGCGCGCAGCATCCCGACATGATCGATATGAGTGGCCCCTGCGAGCATCGCGGCGACCACCGTGCAGATCTTGGGGCCCGGGTTCGCGGAACCGGTGCGCACCCACCGCTCGATCAGCGCCGAAAGGCCCAGACGGGCCATCAGCGTTCCCGCCAGGATCAGGCCCGCGTTGGCCACCAGGCCCTCATGATCAACCGTCGTTGCGAACCGGTCCGGACCGCGCGAAGATGCAGACACAAAAAGTGCCTCCTGTTTTTGAGACGACTGTGACGTCCAACACCACAATCGTCGCAGATCAGGAGGCCTTTTTCGCGGACGCGACCACCCCCACACACCCACCAATCGGTGGATTCAGGCTAAGACGTCGGCGCCAACCGAGGTCAGCGCCTCGTAGGCGGCAGTAATCGAACGACCCCGGGTGAACGTGTCGTCAATCAGCAAGACACGTCTTCCCTTCAGTTCGGCTGGTGCCACAAAGCGCATGTGCTCGTCATCCTCGACCCAGTCCAGCGACACGTGGAGGTCACGGAGAGACCGGATTCGACGGACGATCCGGCGCGGGGCGTCCCGATTCTCAGACCGCACTGTCGTAACTGCTTCGGGTTCGCCGCCAAGACAATCCATATGACGTTTGAGGAACTCGCTCAGGAGCGCCGCAAGTTGGAGCGTGTACTCCCGACGGCGTTCGTAGCGTGTGTCGTCCTTGTAGTTGCGAAGACGGTGATGAAACGGGCCACCGTGCACTGACATAGAGATGGGCAGTACCTCGACGACTCCACCTCGGCTGCACTGGTAGCAGTCGGAAAATCCCGCGTTCGCGCCGCTTCGGCACTTGCGGCATACGCCTTCCTGCGGTCCGGCGACAGGAACGAGTCCAGACCGCAGCAGGTCGACAAAGCGACTCGCATCAATTGTGCTCATGCAAAAACAGCGTCATCGCCGACCGCCAGATCGGCCTCCAGCTCCTTGACAACCATCGTTGCATCGCTGACCACCGTCACGTTCCGCGATTCAGCTTCCATTTGCTGCGCCCACGGTTGCGCCGTTACCAGCGACTCGACGAGGAAGACGCGCTTGCCGTGCCGCAGGGCAGCCTGAGCCTGAAGGCGAGCACCCGAGCTCTCCGATGCCTCAACAACCACCGTCGCTAGTGCAAGACCGGAGCCCGTCAAGTTGCGAGCCGGAAACGACCAACGCCCGGTGCGAACGCCGGGGAGGAACTGCGAGACACACGCGCCCGCCCGTGCGATTTGCTTTGCAAGGAACTTGTGAGCGGCGGGATACACAGTCTCAATCGGCGTGCCGAACACTGCGATTGTGCGGCCGCCTGCATTGAGCGCTGCAGCATGAGCTGCCGCGTCGATTCCCTTGGCGAGGCCGGACACGACGGTATATCCCTGCGAGATCAGGCCTGTCGAGATGACACCTGCAAGTTCAATCCCTTCCTGGGAAGCGATCCGAGTTCCCACGACGGCGACTGCCCGTCGATCCTGTTCGTCGAAGCTCCCGTTTACAAAGAGAAGCGGAGGTGCGTCGTGGACAAGAGTCAGGTTGATCGGGTAGTCCGCATCAAAACACGCCATGACACGAATGCCCATCTGATCAAGCCGCTTCAGCTCCCCATCCCAGAATGTGCTGCGATCCCGTCCGCGTTCCACGGCTACACGGAACCAAGAGCGATCCTCGTCGTCGAGAAGTGAGCCGCTCTTGTCAAGCACCAATTCGTCAAGCACGAGCGACAGGCGACACATCTTCTCGCCGTTCATGAACGGCACAAGGTCTTCGCAAACCGCCACCAAGAGGGCGCGATCAGTCAGAACATCATCCAACACAGCTCTCGGGCCTCCTCCCCAGCAACCTCAGTTGCCCGTTCCGGCAACTGTAGGCATGGGGTGGTACACGAATGGGCGACGCGCGGACGGCACCCGTCGCGCCCGAGTCCAGTCGTAAGGACTCTTCCACGTTGGAGCGGGCGAGATCAGCCGAGAAGGCCCATGCCGGCGACGGTGTCGCGTTCTTCGACGAGCTCGGCCCAGGAGGCCTCGATGCGGGAGCGGCTGAAGGTGTCGAGCTCGAGGCCGGTCACCACGTGGTACTGGCTGCCTGCCACGGTCACCGGGTACGAGGTGATGATGCCCTCGGGTGCTCCATAGTCGCCAGTGGAGGGAATGGCCATCGACACCCAGTCGCCGCCGGGCGTGTCCGACACCCAGTCGCGCATGTGGTCCACCGCAGCAGACGCTGCCGAGGCAGCCGACGACGCGCCACGGGCGTTGATGATGGCCGCGCCGCGCTGCTGCACGGTCGGGATGAAGTCGTCCTCCAGCCACGTCTGATCGTCCACCAGCGCCGCCGCGTTGTGACCGCCCACCTCGGCGTGGAAGATGTCGGGGTACTGCGTGGCGGAGTGGTTCCCCCAGATCGTCATGCGGGTCACGTCGTTGACTGACATGCCGGCCTTGCCGGCCATCTGCGCAATGGCCCGGTTGTGGTCGAGACGGGTCATGGCCGTGAATTGTCCGTCCGCGATGTTGGGCGCATTGCGCATGGCGATCAGGCAGTTGGTGTTGGCAGGGTTGCCCACCACGAGCACCCGCACGCCTGGGTTCGCAGCGTCACTGAGCGCCTTGCCCTGCACGGTGAAGATACCGCCGTTTGCTTGGAGCAGGTCGCTGCGCTCCATGCCCGCTTTGCGGGGCATCGAACCCACCAGCAGCGCGTAGTCGGCGCCCTCGAACGCCTCGTTCGGGTCCGAGGTGCCCTTGCGCCCAGCCAGCAGCGGGAAGGCGCAGTCGTCGAGTTCCATCATCACGCCGTCGAGCGCGCCCATCGCGGGCGGGATCTCCAGCATCCGCAGCTCGACCGGCTGGTCGGGGCCGAGCATCGCTCCCGAGGCGATCCGGAACAGCAGGCTGTAACCGATCTGGCCCGCAGCGCCCGTCACGGCCACTCGGACTGGATTCTTGGCGGCTGCATCGTTCACGGCATTCTCCCTGGGTCATGTGCGGGCTCGGCTGGGGCGTCCCGGCTCCGGGCGTTTCTAGCCGAGCGACGGGCGTTCTGCACCACGCCGCGGTCAAGCCATCGGACCGAACCGGCCGAGGCCCACCTTCGAGCCCGCACTGGGCCCAAGCGGCGGCTTAGGCGGCGGCGGCGCGGGCCGCGTCGACGGTGTTGGCGAGCAGCATGGCCCGGGTCATCGGGCCGACACCGCCGAGTCGAGGGGTCACCCAGCCGGCCACCTCGGCGACGGACTCGTCGACATCGGAGAGGATCTTGCGGCCCTCACGGGTGATGCCGCCGCCGACCACTGCCGCCCCCGGCTTGACCATGTCGGGCGTGATGAGACCTGAGACGCCGGCTGCGGCGATGACGATGTCGGCTTGGCGCGTGTAGGCGCCGAGGTCGGCGACGCCGGTGTGCACGACCGTCACGGCGGCGTTGGCCACCGGCCGCTTCAGCGCCATCAGCAGCGCCATCGGACGCCCGATGGTCAGGCCGCGGCCCACGACCACGACGTGACGGCCCTCCACAGGCACCTTGTAGTGCTCGAGCATTACCTGGATGCCCCGAGGCGTGCAGGGCAGCGGGCCGTCGGCGCCCATCACCAGCCGGCCCAGGTTGACCGGATGCAGGCCGTCGGCGTCCTTGTCGGGGTCGATGGCCAGCAGTGCCGCTTCCTCGTCAAGGTGGCGCGGCAGCGGCAACTGAACGATGTAGGCGTGCACTGCGGGGTCGTCGTTGAACAGGCCGATCACTGTGTTCAGTTCGGCTTTGCTGATGTCGGCGGGCAACTGCTCGTGAATCGAGGCGATGCCGACCTCTGCGCAATCGCGGATCTTGGCCCCGACGTAGCTGTGCGACGCCGGGTCATCGCCCACGAGAATCGTGCCGAGCCCCGGCTTCAAACCGCTGCCCTCAAGCTGGTTGCGCAGGTCGTCCTTGATCTGCTCCGCCAGCGCCAGTCCGTCCAAGAGCACTGCCGTCACGGCGTGAACAGTAGTGGCACGCCGGCCAGCGCCCGGGCCTGAGGTGGCGCTGTTCGACTCTGGGTCAGTGCGCTAACTCTGGCTCAGCTTCCTGATGAAGTGCCAGCATCGCTGCTGCCGACGAGCGCACTTCGGCCTCGGTCCATCCTGCCGATGTGGCTTCTGCAACCATCCGCAGGGCTTCAACAGCCAACGTCGACGGGCCATCCGTCGTGTCAAGGGCCTCCAACAGCTCGGCCTGCAATTTGTAGACCGACGCCTGCCTCGTCGCGAGCCATGTCTCGATGATGCCGACGCCGGACGAATGCAGCGACGTCGGTGGCGTGGTCGAATTCTCCACAGCCCGGGCCATAAGCAGGATTGTACGTGCCGGCTGTCGCCGGTCTTGATCGAAAATTCCTTCCGATGTAGTGGGATCGCTGAGGCAGTCTGCTGCCGATGGACAGCCGGCGATTCACTTCTGCCGCTGAACTGCGAGCAGTCTTCAACGCAATCGTCCTGCCGCGAGCTGAGCGCGGTGAACTCCACGAACTGGTGCTATCAAGCGCTCTAGCTGGACCGGCATCTCATCAACCGCCGGACACGGTAAGCGAACTCGTCGGGTGCTACGAAGCAGGTCTGCGAGTGGCCGTCGCGCATCGATTTGTCACGCCCGACGGCGAGGTGGCGGCCTCCGGCAGGCCCGATCCCAAGGAGGTACGAGTGGACGGAGAGCTGCTTGTACTGGACGGTCGAGCTACTTGATCACCATCGGCGACTGAGCGTCGCGGGCAAGACTCTGACGCCGTGTTCTTCCAGCCTCAGGCGGCAATTTGGGAGGTTGCGCCGCGCTTGCGTGCGGTGCGGCGCTGGTGCAGGCGGCGCAGGGTGGGCGACGCCGCGGCGAGGGCCCGGTCGGCAGCGGCCAGCACTCGACCTGCGGTGCCGGGGGTCTCATTGTCGATGAGGTTGCCCATCACCTGCAGGGTGAGGCGGGCGATCGCATCGGTCCCGACAGCGAGACGCAGACCGGTTCGCAAGATGCGTGGGTGCCCGATGAGGAACGAGAACCGGCGGCCGGTGCGGAGGAACGCATCGAACTTCTCAGCGACGATGCGGTCGTAGGTGTCGGCAGCCGCTGCCGGGTCGACTGTGAACAGGTCCGCAACCAGGATGCCGGTTTCGAGGCCATAGTCGATGCCCTCGCCGTTCATGGGGTTGATCAGCCCGGCTGCGTCGCCGATGGCGACCCAGCCGGGGCCGTGCCGCTTCGTGGCGCTCATCGGCAGTCGCCAGGCGCGGGGGCGCTCCAAGTACGGGCCGAGCTGCCAGCTGTCTGCTACCAGGTCGCGGTAGCTGTCGCAGAGCCGGTTCAGGTTCAGGTTCGAGAAGCCCTTCATGGTGTTGAGGGCCCCAACGCCGATGTTGACTGTGCCGTCGCCGGCGGGGAACAGCCAGCCGTAGCCGGGCACCGCCATGCCATCCGCATCGCGCAGCGTCAAGCACGCTTCGAGGTATTCATCGGCGTGGCGGGGCGTTTCGGCGTAGGTGCGGATGGCGAGGCCGAATGGCTCTGCAGGGTCGCGCAGCGCGCCGAGCATGCGGGCCGCCTGGCCCTGAGCGCCGGCGGCGAGCACGACGAGATCGGCAGTCCAGCGTTCTCCCCCGGCCGTGACCCCCACCGCACGGCCGTCCTCGATGATCGGCAGCGCCTCAGTGCCGAAGCACAGCTCGGCTCCTGCCGCCGCCGCGCCGTCACACAGGGCGCTGTCGAGACGGCGTCGGGGCCACACCGCTCCGTACGGGCCGAACTGCCCGTTCGCAGGCCAGTCCAACTCGCGCACGCGTCGCCCGGCGATCATCCGCAGCCCCGCAATGCGATGCGCCTCGTCGAGCGAGACGCCGAGCTCGCCCAGTGCTGCGACCGCGCGCGGCGTCAAGCCGTCGCCGCACACCTTGTCACGCCCCGGCGGGGCCTTCTCGAACGCTGTCACCTTGATCCCGGCGCCCGCGGCACGCATGGCCGCCGCCGCACCGGCGGGACCAGCCCCGATCACGATCATGTCTCGGTGCGGCACCGCTACAGCCTGCCGGTGCGCACGCCGGAACGCTCAGCCAATGACGTCGGTCGCAGTCGTCGGTCTCGTTCGACCCGCTGCGGCGGCGACGGGCAGCAGCACGAGTTCGTGGGCGAACTCGAGCACCCGCACAGCGATGGCGAACGCGGCGGCGTCGCCGATGCCGAAGCGATCGGCCAGCAGGGCCGCTACCACTGCTTCCCGCACGCCGAGCCCTGCGGGTGTGATGCCGACCATGCCAACGAGCACGCCGGCAGCCGTCGCACCGGCGACCAGCCACACGTCGTCGGTACCAGCTCCGACCACTGCAAGAGCCAGCAGCACCGTTGCCACGAGCCGCAGTGCAACCGAGAAGCCGTAAATCGATGTCGCACGCCAAACCGCTGACCGTTCGGCGCTGAGCGCGTCGGGAGGAATGCGGTCAGCGATCCACCGCAGGAGCACCACACGGCGCATGAGCCGGTCAACACGCCGCCACCACGAACTGGCACCCGCGAGCGTCCACGGCAGCGTCACCAAGCCCACGGCTGCGCCGGCGCCGATCACGATGCGCACAAGCCAGCCACCGGCGGCGCCCAGCCAGTCGCTCGGAGCCCACAGCGCTGCGAACACGGCGGCCCAACCGACGAGCGCGGCGGTTTCGACCACAACTGAGGCGCCCGCGGCAGCCCGGTTGACACCCAACGGGGCGGCCAAAGAAGCACGGGCCGCAATGGGCACCAAGCCAGTGGGCAGGTAGCGGGTGGCTTGCGACAGCATCCAGATGCGGAGCGCAGGCTGGCATGCCAATGGTGTGCCGTAGCCGCCGATCAGCTTGCGCCACGCGGCTGCCAGCAGCAGCGTCGCCGCGAACGACGCCGCAATCGCCCCGATCAGCCAGCCGGCTTCGACGTTCAGGTCGATCCGGCGCAGGTCGTCCCAGTTCCGAACCGCCAGCCAGACCACCACGGCCGCGGTCGTCAGCCCGAGCGCCCACCTCACGGCGATGCTGATTCGCCGCGCACCAGCAGTACCGACCCCGCTGCCATCCGACTGGCGCCCCGTCGGCATCCCGCCGAGCGTACTGCTGGCTCACCTGGCGCCCGGTCGGCCTGCGACCAGCTCTCTGAGGGCGAATCGGCAACCTCAGTCGCTGGCAGTCACCGCCGCCGCGAGTGAATCCTGGGCAAGTGTGTCCGACAGAGCCGCAGCCAGCCGCTCGTCGGCCCGGCCGCCCCTAGTTCGGGTCAGCCACCCGGCACACGAAGCGAGCGGATTGTCTTCTACGAACGGGGTCAGCGCTTGGCCATCGCACACCGATTCGTTACACCCGACGGAGAGATCGGTGCATCTGGTGTTCCAGATCCCAAGGTGGTGCGCTTCGGCGATGATTGGCTGGTCGCCGCGCCCAATGAAGCGGGAAACCTCTGAAGTGCGCGTGACCTACCGGCCCTAGAGATTCCTGTGGACGTGCCCGGGCCAAGTCCGCTGCGAGACTCGGGCGGTGCGACCCGTGCCGGCAAAGCCGCCTGCAGACTTGCCGGCCCAAAATGTGGACAAGCGGGAACTCTTCGGCAAGTTCGTCGCATGGGTTGGCAGCGGCGCAGTTGTTTGGTTCTTCTCGACTCTGATTGTGGGGATGAGCCTCATCGGGGACTGGGACGACCCGCATCCGCCGAACCCGATTGCCGCTTGGTCAGTGGCCGCGATTTCCATGGCGGCGATCACGTTGATCGCCAGGAGCATGCGGGTGCGCGCGGTGCTCTACACCGCATTCGCGATGTTTCCCCTGCAACTCGCGTGGTGGGGACTGTTGGTGATCCCCAACGCGGGAATCGCGCACTGAGGACTCAGTCGCCCGCGCTCACCCCTACCGATGTACGGCGAGCGTCCTGCAGTAGCGCATGGGACAGAGCGGCCACGAGTCGTTCATCGGCCCAACCGGTCTCGGTCGCCTGAGCGACGAGATCAGCAGCCTCAAGCGTCAGTGACGATCTGTCGCCATTGATGATCATGATCGTCAGATCTGCTTGAAGCGCATAGGGCTCCGTCGCGCCGGCGAGAACCTTGCGAGACTGGGGCGGTGCGAGTGGTGCTGGTGGCTCCTGGGTTTCCGACGTCGCTTGACGATCACCACAAGCCGTTCTTGGCCAATCACGCCAACGCACTCGCCGACGCCGACGCGGACGTCACCGTTGTGTGCCCCGCTCACCCTGACGCACCGTCCCGTCACCATGTCGGCAACGTCGAGGTCGTGCGCGTCCGCTTCGGCCCCCGCGCCGTCGAGGCGCTCGTCGCCCAAGGTGAGAGCTACCGGGTCTTCGCAGGCCTGTCTGCGCTCTGGGTGATTCCCATGATCGCTGCGCTGTGGCGCGAGACCGTCCGCCAGCTCGGCCGACGCGCTGGCCCCGATGGCCCAAGCGTCGCGCATGGCCACTGGTGGTTCCCCTGCGGTCTCGTTGCCGCCGCGGCCGCGCTCTTCGTGCGTCGGGCCACCAGCGTCGTGCACATCCACGGTTCCGACGCCGCAGTCACCACGAACCTCGTGCACCGCTGGCTGGCCCGTCGAGTCCTGTTACGCGCCAACGCCGTCGCCACCGTCTCCGATGATCTCGCAGCGTGGGCCAGCTCGCTGACGAGTCACGCCAGGTCGGGCCCCCGCATCGAACTCGTGCCCATGCCCGTCGGCGCCCATCGCTTCGAAGATCTCGGCCCGCCGCCACCCGACGGTCCCGTCGTCGGCGTCGGACGCCTCATGGCTGAAAAAGGTTTCGACATCCTCATCGAAGCCGTCGCCACTCTGCCCGCGGCCGACCGGCCCGACGTTGTCCTCGTCGGCGACGGCCCCGATCGGGCGTTGCTTGAAGCGTTGGCCTTGCGGCGCAATGTGACCGTTCAGTTCGCCGGCGCGGTAGCCCCCGGCGACGTTGGCGAGTGGTACCGGCGGGCTCGTCTCGTGTGTGTTCCGAGCCGCCGTGAGGGTTTCGGCATGGTCACAGCCGAAGCCCTCCTCGCCAAGCGCCCAGTCGTAGCCACCGCAGTTGGCGGAGCACCCAGCCTCATCACCGACGGCACCAACGGCCTGCTCGTACCGCCCGGTGATCCCGAAGCACTCGCGGGAGCGCTCACCCAAGTCCTGCAGTCAGATGCCGACCTTTCAACCCCGAGCACCGACACGGTGGCGCCGTTGAGTCCCGTGGCCCACGCAGCAACCCTGCTGGATATCTACGCCACGCTCACCAATAACTAGCGCTGAAAGTGGGTCACCCTCGTCCACACAGCAGGTTGGGTGGCGCCACTGCGCCACTGCGCCCCTGTGCCACTGCGCGAGCGCAGCTTGCGAGGACTGCGGGGTGTGTTCGGCGACTGGACCCGACCTGCGGGCGACCACGCGGTCAGGCCTACAGCGCGGCGACGATCTCCGCCATCAACTCGCCGGCCTCGGTGGGATTGAGTCCCACACGAACGCCCGCGTCGCGCAACGCGTCCATCTTGGCCGCGGCAGTGCCCTTGCCCCCCGAGACGATGGCGCCAGCGTGGCCCATCTTCTTGCCTGCGGGCGCAGTCACACCGGCGATGTAGCTCGACACTGGCTTGGACATGTGGTTCTTGATGAAGTCAGCCGCTTCTTCCTCAGCCGAGCCGCCGATCTCGCCGATCATCATCACGGCCTTGGTTTCGGAGTCGGCCTCGAACGCTTCGAGGCAGTCAATGAATGACGTGCCCGGCACTGGATCGCCGCCGATGCCGACGCAGGTTGTGACGCCTATGTCCTTCTGCTGCAACTCGTACAGCGCCTGGTAGGTCAGCGTGCCCGAGCGGCTGACGATGCCCACCGGCCCGCCCGGCTTGGCGATGTGACCCGCGGTGATGCCGATGTTGCACTCGCCTGGAGTGATGATGCCGGGGCAATTCGGCCCCAGCATCTGCACATGGGGATAGTCGCGCTTCAGCATGTTGAAAAAGCGCGCCTCGTCGTGCGCCGGAACGCCCTCGGTGATGCAGGCCACGAACTCGATGCCGGCTTCCGCAGCGTCCATCACGGCGGAGAAGACGCCAGGTGCGGGGATGAAGATGCACGAGGCGTTGGCGCCCGTCGCCGCGACCGCTTCGGTGCAGTTGGCGAACACGGGGACGCCTTCCACATCGGTGCCGGCCTTGCGAGGGTTGGTGCCTGCCACCACGTTCGTGCCGTAGTCCCGGTTCAGCATGCCGTAGTACCGGCCTTGCGAACCGGTGAGGCCCTGGTAGACGACCTTGGTGTCCTTGTTGACGAAGATGCTCACGTCACGCTCCTGCGACGGCCGAATTGACCGAATCACGACGAGTAGAAAAACCTGCCCTGCGGGGAATGCTCACGTCACGTTCCCGTTCAGCTCGCGGCCGCGGCCAGCGCGACGGCTCGACGAGCGGCGTCGAGCATGGTCGGTTCCATCATCAGCTTGTCGTTGAGGTGCGGCGCCAGGATCTCACGGCCTTCGGCTGCATTGGTGCCGTCGAGGCGCAGCACGATCGGCGCCTCGATGTCGACCGCTTCGAGCGCCCCGATGATGCCGTTGGCTACTTCCTCACCGCGGGTGATGCCGCCGAAGATGTTGATGAAGATGGCCCGCACGTCGGGATCGTTGTTGATCACCTCAAGTGCATTCGCCATCACCTGGGCGTTGGCGCCGCCGCCGATGTCGAGGAAGTTGGCGGGGCGGCCACCCACCTGGTTCACCACGTCCACGGTGCTCATGGCAAGCCCGGCACCGTTGGCGATCACGCCGACTGAGCCTTCGAGGCCCACGTACTGCAGTCCCTTGGCGTGGGCGGCTTCCTCACGCTCGTCGCGAGGCTGCGTCTCGTCGTACTGCGCATAGTCCGAGTGGCGGAACACGGCGTTCGAGTCCAGCGTCACCTTGGCGTCGAGCACATGCACCCGGTTGTCCGGGGTGAGGATGAGCGGGTTGATCTCGACAAGGTCGGCGTCGCCCTCGGTATAGGCCACGTAGAGCTTGCACAGCATGTCGACGGCCTGGTCGGTGGCGACAGGGTTCAAGTTGGCGCCCTCGACCCAGGCCCGGGCATCGGCTTCAGTAAGACCGACCGCCGGGTCGACCCACACCTTGCTGATCGCGTCAGGATTCTCGGCAGCGACCGCTTCGATCTCGACGCCGCCCTCGGCCGACAGCATCCCCAGGTGCTTCTTGGCGGAGCGGTCCAGCGTGAAGCTGGCGTAGTACTCCTCGGCGATGTCGGAGGCCTTCTCGATCCACAGGCGGGCGACCACGTGGCCGTTGATGTCGAGGCCCAGGATGTTGCCAGCGTGAGTGCGCACGTCGTCGACCGTCGCGGCGAACTTGACGCCGCCCGCCTTGCCGCGACCGCCGGTATGCACCTGCGCCTTGACCATGACGGGAGTGCCCAGGCGCTCCGCGGCGACCACTGCCTCGTCGACGGAGAACACGACATCGCCGTCAGAAACCGGCAGGCCGTAGCTCGCGAAGAACTGCTTCCCTTGGTATTCGAAGAGATCCACGGCCGGGAGCATACGGGGCGGCCCCCGCCCGCCGCTGAGGCGCCACGGGGCCTGTCAGGACCCCAAGCGCTTCAAGTTGGCGATGCTTGCGACGAAGGTCTTCGTGCCGAGATTGGAGAAGTGCACCGTGACCTCCCAATCGTCGGCGTCGGGGCGCAGACTCTGGACAACACCGGCGCCGAATGTGGGATGCAGCACGTCGTCGCCGAGGCTGAAACCAAGCGAGTCCGCTGACGCCGTTTCCGACATTCGAGCGGCCACTCGGAGACGCGCCTGCTCGCGGCGAGCCTCCCGCCCTTTCGCAGCAGCGCTGTCGGGCTGGCTCGCTGAGTGGCGCGCCGCGCTTCGACCGGATATCTCCGCGTCGCTGAGCTGGCTGTGCTCGCTGCGTTCGCTGGGCCGGCCCCAGTCGCTGGTGGCCGGACGCCACGAGCTACCGTAGCGCCCGATGTCGGACGAGCGGTCATCGAGCAACGACTCGGGGATCTCGCCGAGGAACCGGCTGGGCGGGTTGTACTGCGTCTGGCCGTGGAGCATGCGGCTCCATGCGTGCGTCAGGTACAGCTTCTTGCGGGCACGGGTAATGCCGACGTAGGCAAGCCGGCGCTCTTCTTCAAGATCGTCCGGTTCGGTCATCGATCGAGAGTGCGGGAACACGCCGTCCTCGAAGCCGGTTACGAACACCACGTCGAATTCGAGCCCTTTGGCGGCATGCAGGGTCATGAGCGCTACCTGCGAGGCGTCGGTCATCTCGTCGACATCGCTGACCAGCGACACCTGCTCCAAGAATTCGTCGCACGACTCGAAGTCGGCGGCGCTGCCGAGGAGCTCTTCGAGGTTCTCCCGGCGGCCTTCGGCTTCGATGGTTCCTTCGTCCGCCAACTCCTGCAGGTAACCCGAGCCCTCCAGCACCGACTCCAGCACCGCTGCGGGTCCATCGGGCACACATGCCGCAGCGCGGTCCAGCAGTTCGCGGAAGCGCAGAATTCCGCCGCGGGCCGCACCTCGCACGCCGGCCTCGTCCAGGCGATCGAGTACATCGGCCAGCGACACGCCCTCACGTGCAGCCAGCGCGTCGAGCCTGGCGATGCTGCGATCGCCGACCCCCCGAGTCGGCAGATTCACGACGCGCTTGAGCGACACCTCATCGGCAGGGTTCACTGCCGCGCGCAAGAACGCCAGCGCATCTTTGATCTCGCGCCGGTCATAGAAGCGGGTGCCGCCGATGATCTGGTACGGCACATCGTTGGCAAGCAGCTCTTCCTCGATCACCCGCGACTGCGCGTTCGACCGGTAGAAGATCGCAGCGTCGCTCCAGTCGATACTGCCCTCGGCGTGCATCCGCCGAATCTCTGCGCACACGAACCGGGCTTCGTCGGCTTCGTCGGCGCCGCGGTAGCGAATGGGCCGTGCACCGCCTTCTCGATCGGTCCACAGGTTCTTGGCCGGACGGCCCATGTTGTTGCGGATCACGGCGTTGGCGGCGTCGAGGATGGACTGGCTGGAGCGGTAGTTTTGGTCAAGCACGTACGTCGAGCCGTTGGCGAACTCGCTCCCGAACTCGAGGATGTTGGTGATGTCCGCGCCGCGGAAGGCGTAGATGGACTGGTCGGAGTCGCCGACGACGAACACGTTCCGGGGCGGACCCGAGAGCAGGCCGACCAGGCGCACCTGCGCCAGGTTTGTGTCCTGGTACTCGTCGACGAGGATGTGGGAAAAGCGCTGCTGGTATTCCTCGGCCACATCGGGATGCTTCCGAAGCAGCTCGACACCAATCATCAGCAGATCGTCGAAATCCATGGCACCGGCGCGTTGCAGTCGTTTCTGGTACTCCGAGTAGATGCGGCCGATCGCTTTGGCGTAGGGGCCGCCACCGTCGGGCGTCTCGGCCAGATCAGTCGCCAGCACGGGCGAGATCAGGCGATTCTTCATGGTCGAGATCGCTGCGTGCACAGCTCGGTCGGCGAAGCGCTTGGGGTCGAGATCGAGATCGCGCACGACGTAGCGAGTGAGCCGCCGGGCATCGGCCTGGTCGTAGATGCTGTACGTGCGCGGGTAGCCGAGCACGTCGGCATGGCTGCGCAGGATGCGAGCGCACGCGCTGTGGAACGTGGAGATCCACATCCGTTCGGCGACAGGACCGATGAGACTGCCGATGCGGTGCCGCATCTCCTGAGCGGCCTTGTTGGTGAACGTGATCGCCAGAAGTCCAAACGGGCTGGTACCGCGGTGGTGCACGAGGTGCGCAATGCGGTGAGAGAGCACCCGCGTCTTGCCCGAGCCGGCCCCGGCCACCACCAGGGCGGGACCTTCGCCGTGCAGGACCGCGGCCCGCTGGCCGGCGTTCAGCGGCGCGAGTATCGGGTCGTCGACTGTGCTCATGTGTCGAAACGGCTCGTGGGTGCGAACGGCCCACTGGTACGAACGGCCCATGCCTGCGGTGGGCTCATGGGTACGAGGGGCTCATGGGTGCGAACGCCCCGTGCGTGCGAACAGCTCATCGGTGGGAACGGCTCATCGGTGGGAACGGCTCATGCGTGCGGCGGAGTTCGATACGAATGGCGCCAGTGCCCTCAGGCCAGCGCAAGTTGGCTCGTGCGGGTTGCTTCGCGTTGCCGCTTCACGTTGCCGGTTCACGTCGTGTAGTCGGCGTTGATGCGGACGTATTGGTCGGTGAGATCGCAGCCGTACACCGTGAACGACCCGCCGTTGGCTGGGGGCCTGATGCCCAGGTCCACCGAGATCAGCACCTCGTCGGACGCCAAACAGGCCTCGAGCTCGGCAAGCGCCTCAGGCGTTGCGGGAGTGGGATACACCTCCTGGCTGCCGAAGCGGATCACCACGTTGTCCTGGTTGATGTCGGTCTCGTCGCTGCACTTGCCGACGGCCATCGCGACCCGCCCCCAGTTGGGGTCGCGGCCGTGCACAGCGGCCTTCACCAGCGGCGAGTTCACGATGGCCTTGGCGACCCGTTTGGCCTGCGCGTCGTCACGGGCCTCGTTCACGGTCACCACGATGAGCGTCTCGGCGCCTTCGCCGTCAAAGGCGAGCTGACGGGTCAGATCCAAGCTGACGGCACCGAGGGCCGATTCCAACTCGGCCTCGTCAACAGGCCCGGCTGCACCGTTCGCCAGCATCACGACCATGTCGCTGGTGGACGTGTCGGTGTCCACGCTGAGCGCGTTGAAGGTGACGTCGCACACCCGGCGCAGCATGGCGTCAAGCCGGTCGGGAGCAATCTCGGCATCGGTGGTGATCACCGAGATCATCGTGGCCATGTCAGGCTCGATCATTCCCGAACCCTTGGCAATGCCGACCACGGTGGCGGCTCCAGCCGCTGCGCTGGCGGTCTTGGGGTGCGTGTCGGTGGTCATGATCGCTGTGGCTGCCGCAGCGGCGTCCTGCGACGTCAGTGCCCCCTCCGGCGTCGCAACCAGGCCGTCGAAGTAGGAATCAACCTTGTCTTCGGGGTAGTACACGCCGATGACGCCGGTGGAACCCACCAGCACTTGATCGGGCTGGCAGCCCACGACTTCGGCCACGCGCCGCGCCAGGTTTGCTGCGTCCCGCTCGCCCTGCTCGCCGGTTGCCACGTTGGCGTTCTTCGACACCACCACGACCGCCTGCGCCCGCCCGTCGCCGACGTTGGCCTGGCTGAGGCGCACGCTCGCTCCGGCGAACAGGCTCTTGGTGAACACACCCGCCGCAGCGGCCACCCGGTCAGCCGCCAGGACCATCACATCGTCGGTGTCGTCCTTCATGCCCATGTTGCCGACATGGCAGGCGAAACCGGCCGGCAGGTCCACCGGCGCGGCCGTACCACCGAGCCCTGATGAGGCCGTTTCGTGTGAGGCCATTCCTGCTGAAACCGTCCCTTCTGGGGCCACGGCGAACCGTCGCCGGAGGCGTAACCACGGCCTGCCCGCGGCTGTGGGGCCAAGGTAGTTGCGGCAGCGCCGGAAGCCTCTGTCAATTCACCGAACCGCAACGGTGAGCAAAATCGCCGCTCGCTGTCGGGCTAACACTGCTGGCTCGCGTGATCTCCGCGCACGCGAGCAGGTCTGCGGGCACCCCGGCTCTTCGGTCAAGGTGCCACCTGCCATGTGGACAGTCTGACGACCTCAGCATTGCTGCGCCCGACAATCCGCACCAACGACAACCGTTCCGATTTCACCAGAAGTGGAAGCTCGGGCCGGTGGGCGGAAACGTCCCCCACGCACTTGAGTAGACACCACTACTTGGCTGCGCGACGATGGGGCCCTTATGACATTTTTCTTACTGGATATATAACACTAGAACAACTAGAAATGTTACATTAATCGTGTGGCGACTACTCTCACACCGCGTGGCTACATCGAGCGCATCACCGATCGCGAGATTGCCGAAGCGCTGGCCAGCGCCCCGATCGTGGTCATCGAAGGGCCGAAGGCATGTGGCAAGACGTGGACCGGCAGGCACCATGCACGAAGCGAGGCCTCGTTCGAACAGGACGAGCAAGCGCGCGCTCAGGCCCGCCTCTTGCCCCGGCTGTTCCTCGACGGCGCCGAGCCCCGGCTGATCGACGAGTGGCAGATCGTCCCCGAGATCTGGAACACCATCCGACACTTGGCCGATGAAGAGCGCCGCAGCGGGAGGTTTGTCCTTACCGGGACGGCCCGCCCCCGTGCTGATGGAATCCGCCATTCCGGAGCAGGACGGATCATGCGCGTTCGACTTCGCCCGATGTCGCTGTCGGAGTCGGGTGCTTCAACAGGGCAGGTTTCGCTTGGCGGTCTCGCGAGCGGCGAACCATGTGCCGCCGACCGGCCCGCAGTCCGGATTCCCGAACTCACCGAAGAGCTTTGCCGCGGCGGATGGCCTGAACATCTTGGGCTTGAGGCGGGACTGGCTCAGCGTCGCCTGCGTGCATATCTCGACGAGATCGCTCGCGCTGATGTCTCCGAATACCAAGAGAGCGGGGGCAGGGGCAGGGGCAGGGGCAGGGACCCCCGCAAGGTGAGCCGCCTGCTCGTCTCCGTCGCTCGGAATACAGCGACGACCGCTTCTGTCGCCCGGCTCGCAGCGGACACGGCTGATGCTGCCTCGGACGGCTCTGCCCAAGATCAGCGGACCGCCGCCGTCTACCTCGAGACCCTTGCTTCGCTGTTTGTCGTCGAGGATGTGCCTGCTTGGTCGGTGGACCTCCGTTCGCGCGCCCGGCTGCAAGGAGCGGCCAAGCGCCATTTTGTGGACCCGTCACTCGCCGCCGCTGCGCTCCGTGCCGGACCCGAGCGATTGCTGGGAGACTTGAAGACGCTGGGCTTTCTGTTCGAATCGCTGGTTGTCCGCGACTTACGCGTCTATGCACAAGCCCACGAGGCCACCGTCTGCCACTACAGGGATTCCCATGGGAACGAGATCGACGCAATCGTCGACTGGGGAGACGGCCGATGGATCGCAGTCGAGGTCAAGCTGGGATCGATGGATGCGGTCGATGAAGCAGCCGACACGCTGCATCGGGTGTGTGCCAAGGTGGATCCTGCTGCGGCCGGTCCCCCAACTCGCAAGGTCGTGATCACCGCCAGCGGCTACGCCTACGACCGTCCCGACGGGGTCGCAGTCTTGCCGCTGACCGCCCTCACGACGTAGCTCGGCTCAAGAGCCGAGCCGATATTCGGCAGAGTTCC
Organism: Candidatus Poriferisodalis sp.; assembly: GCA_965226645.1. Lineage (GTDB taxonomy): Bacteria > Actinomycetota > Acidimicrobiia > Acidimicrobiales > Poriferisodalaceae > Poriferisodalis. The sequence goes on along the minus strand of CBDDDL010000001.1, from coordinate 492,653 downwards.
GGCGCCGTGTGATCGATTTGGCAGGAGCTGGTGTTGTTTGGCATGGGTCTTACTCGCTGGGCTGGAGGCCTCGGATTCGTGGCTTGACGATGTGCGGCCATGGGAAGGGAACCTCGCCGAACGGCACCTCGACCACAGCCGGCTCGCCCGAGCCCAGCATTTTGCGCAGGCTGGTGCGCAGCTCGTCTGGTGTGCTGGCACGCAGCGCTCGGACACCGAATGAATCTGCCAGCTTCACGAAGTCCGGACTCGTGAGGTCGCTGGCGATGACGCGGCCGCCATATCGCTCGTGCTGTATCCGGCGGACGTTGCCATAGGCGTGGTCGTTGAACACGATCGTCGTGAGCGGAATGTTGTGGCGTACAGCGGTCGCCAGCTCGTTGATGGTGAACAGTGCTCCCCCGTCGCCGACGATCGACACCACCGGTACGTCGCGCCGCGCATGTGCTGCACCGAGCGCCGTCGCGAACCCGCATCCCAGCGTGCCCTGGTAGCCGGCGCTGATGAAGGTCCTCGGGCGGAACACCTCGAACCCGAGCCACGACACGTAGCCGCACTGCGTCATCTCATCGACGAAGATGCCCTCGGCCGGCAGCTCGGCTCTGATGGCACCGAGCCAGCCGTACTGGGGCGCTAGTGCGGCTGCGCAGGCCGCTTCAGCTTCGGCTCGCGTCTGGGCGACAGTGCTTCGCCATGCGGAGCGGTCGAGCGATGACTCCCCCAGTGCGTCGGCGAGCAGGGGCAGCGCTTCGGCGAGATCGGCATGAATGCCCACTGCGGGCGGCCCGGCGCGACCGATCTCGTCGGCATCGATGTCGATGTCGATGATCGTGAGGTCGTCGTCGACGCCCCAGGTGGACTGCGCCATGGCGAGCCGGGTGCCCAACCCGATGACGACGTCGGTGTGCGGCCAGAGCTGGTACCCGGTCGGCGTGGTGATGCTCAAGGGATGGTCCGACGGCATCACGCCGCGACCCGTGCGGAAGGCCAAGACCGGTGCCGACAGCTGCTCGGCCAACCCGCAGATTTCAGACGAGAACGGCTGGGCGCCGCCCCCGACGACGATCATCGGCCGCTCCGCCGCGGCGATGAGCGCTGCCGCCTCGGCAAGGGCCGCCAGATCGGGTGCGGGACCTGGCCGGGGCGGGGCGACAAGATCGCCGGGAGACGACTCGACGGTGGCGTTCCATACGTCAGTCGGGACTTCCACGCCGACCAGGCAGCGAAGATCCCCCGGGTTGACCACTGAGCGAGGTCCACGATGCCGCTGACACCATCGTCAAATCTGATCCACAGCTTGCACGGCTGCCGCGCCTCGACCTCGACAGCCTGCGGTGGCCGCGACACATCCATGCCGAGAACGCTAGGTGCGTATGGATCCCCAGTGAATCACAGAAGCTCCCAGCCCTACACGAGCACGGCTTTGGTCTCGTCGTCTGTCGGCTCGCCCCCATTCCGACTCAGAGGGTTCTGAAGAAACACGTAGATTCGATCCACTAGCTCCGCACGAAGCTCGGCGACCGGCCGAAGGGTGTCGTATTCGTCGGCCATCCCCGTGCCGAGCCGACGGCTCAGGGCCTTGACCCGCGTCCAATGTTCCTTCGCAAAGCCGGGATTGAATTCAAGGCCGAGGCGCGATCGCCACGCCTCGTGGAAGGCGTCGGCCGCGCTTCGGATTGCGAGTGCGAGGTTCATCCGGTCGTAGACCGGACGTGCCGCCGCAGGCTCCGGCCGCTCGATCACCACATCGATGCAGTCGAGGAGCTTGCGAAGCTGAGACATCGTGCGCCTGCCCGAAGCGGCGGTCTCGCTCAGCGGCTCGTGGAGGTCCTCTAAGAAGAAGCGAGCGTGCTCCACACGCTGCCGCAGCGTGCGTTCGGCGTACGGACCCAGTTCCTCTCCGAAGGTCGAGAGCAGGATCGGCCCTGGGTCTGGCTCAAGCTTGCGGTGTAGCTGGGACGGTTCACACGTTTCAGGCTGGAAAAGGCAAATCCCCGGCCGCATGCCACGAGGGCATTAGCGGAACCGGGGATGTATGGCCCACTATACGATCAGCCGCCGTGGCCATCAACCCCAGCGTGGAGAAGGCGCTCTCGACGAAGCGTCTCGATGCGTACCGGCAACATTCATCGACAGAAGACGGTGCATGGGCACTGTACCGCTGGAACACAGAGGTTTCGGCGGCGGTGCTCCCGATGGCCGCAGACCTCGAGGTCACGCTCCGCAACGCCATTCATGAGCTCATGGCGGACCGCTTTGAGCGCGAGGACTGGTGGGCATCTCCGACGCTGCTGTTCGACGATGTCACGAACCAAATGCTGACCGACGTGGTTCGCAAGCATCAGAAGAAGCTCGCAAGCGGCACGGTGGGTCCGGGGAGGGTCATCGCTGACACCACCCTCGGCGTCTGGATCCATCTCCTCAGCCGCGGTGGCCACAGCGCGCTTGGTCGATCAGTCGACTACGAGACAAGGCTCTGGCGTCCCACATTCCGCTTTGGCTTCTCAACTGGAACACGAACCCCATCAGGGCGCGAGCGAAGGCCCGCTCGTTCCGAAGTTCACCGCCGGGCCCTCATGTTCCAACGGCTTCGAAATCGGGCCGTTCATCACGAACCGCTCTTCAAGGGTGTCATCGTTCCAGGAACGAACAGACTCATGCCGCTCAATGCGGTGTGGGAACAGAGCATCGAATTGCTCGAGTGGATGTGCCCAGACCTGGCCGCGCTGCACCGCGAAGCTGACGGATTCACTGCAGCCTTGGACCGTCGACCTGCCGCCTGAACAGCGGTCCTCAGCGCGTTTGCGGATCGGGCGGCTGGCGGTTTGACGGTGATGATGAGGACGACGGCGAGGGCGAGTTGGGCTAGGCGATGCTGGGTTTGCGGTCGGTATTGCGTCGACACTGTCCGAAGCCGGTCAGCCAGGAGTTGGCGCGCTCGACTCGGAAGGTGTCCCGCCGGAGTCTGAGTCGGCAACCTCGTTGCTTACGGGCGCCGCAGCCATCTTCGGCGGTGTCGGCGCAGGGCTGCGCATGTGCTGCACGACGTTGCCGTAGAAGTCGTCGATGGCATCGACCACCGAGTCGGCGAAACCGAGATTGCGGACCGTGCGCGTGCGCCGGCCCTGGCCAGTCTCGGTGCGGTGCGACACGCGGAACTTGACAGGTGGCTTGTCCCCGGACCGGAGTATCACCGACGTGTTCTCGCGCAGATCAGCGAGCGAAGCGATCTCGGCCGCGGGGCTGTTGCGGGTGAACGCTTCGACTGTGATGGTGTTGGGTGCGTCGCGCAGCTGCCGTACAAGCCAGCCGATGCGCCCCTTGCCGCCCTTGTCGAGAGGGACCGGGCACTCGACAGCGACGACCGTGCGGGCAGCACGCAAGTCGGCAGTCACGGAGATGTCGCCAACCGTTCCCGGCACGCGCAAGCGGCCCTGAAGCACTCCGCTGTCACACAGCTGCGCAGCGAGCGATTTGCTGCGCAGGCTCGGATCGTCGCGCTGTGCTTTCGGTATGACCTCACGCACGTCGATCCCGAGCTCAGCGCCAAGGCGCATCGCCGTGGAGTGCATGAGTTGATCCCATCGCCGGCACACGTCCAGCACCTCAGGGCCGGGCTTACCGAGCAGCCCGTCGCGTGCATTGTCTCGCACGCCGACCCAATTCTCGCCCATGTCGCTGGCCTGAGCGACGCCGCTGTTGGGATGCTCCAGGTAGCGGATGAGCTCGGCGGCGATCCATGCCTGCTCCTCGTCGTCGACTCCGTGATGGGTGACCTGCTGCACCGCTTCCGCGAGGATCCGTGTCCACGACAGGTGATGGAGTTTGACCGCGCCAGCGCGCAGCGAATCCGCTCCGAGTGTCGGATGGGCGCCGTCGAATGGGGCGACCTCGCCTGAGATCGTGATGAGGCAGTCGTAGCTCTTGGCTCGAGCGAGCTTCAGGTACTTCTCGATCTGGCCGAGTTCCTGCGGGCTGTCGCCGGTCTTCACTTCGACCAGCGCAGTGAACATGTGGTTGCCGGAAGTCACCCGCACCACGCCGTCCGGTCGCAGCGTCTCGCCGCCGGCCGTCTCGTACGGCACTTCGGTCCACGCCTCGACCGTGGCCCTGTCCGCCTTGCTCGCTCCGAGCGGCCCCAAGAGTCGCCGGGAGAGCGGCCGGACCATCGTGAGGACCGACAGCAGTGCTGCTGTGGCTCGCAGCTCTGCTTCCTGCTGGCCTTTCATGCCTGCCACTGAGAACAGCCGGACTTGATGGTTGTCGTCAAGCATCATTCGTTCCTTGGCTTTCGCCGACGAGACGGCATCGTAGGTCTTGGGGCGTTGCGTTGGCTCCTGCTTTCCAAGTTGTACTGTTTGTACATGTCAGAAGTGGCCGTGAGCGAGGCACGCAGCCGGCTAGCTGAGGTTGTCGAGGAGGCTCGCCGGTCTGGGGAACCAGTCACGATGACGAAGTACGGCCGGCGGGTCGCTGTGATCCTGAGCGTCGAAGCGTTCGACCACCTGATCGACAGTGCCGATGACGCCGACGACCGTCGCGAACTCGGGGCAGCGCGTGCCGAGGACGACTATGTGCCGTGGGACGAGGTGAAGGCCGAACTGGGATTGCAGTGAGCTTGTACCGCGTCGAGGTCGCTCGCAAGGCGGTCAACACGATCCGGCAACTGCCGCGCAGCGACCAACAACGCATCCGAGCCGCCCTCGATCTGCTGGCCGGCGAGCCACGACCGCCCGGCTGCATCGCGCTAGCAGGCGAAGACGCCGTCTACCGGGTACGCGTCGGCGTCTACCGAATTCTCTATGAGGTGTTCGATGATCGCTTGGTGATCTACGTCGTGCGTGTCGGCCATAGACGCGATGTCTATCGACGGCAATGAAGCAGAACGCGACGCCGGAAACAGGCGGCTCTGCCGCTGCGCCCTATTCCCAAACGCCTATTCCCAATCGCCCTATTCCCATTCGATAGTGCCGGGCGGCTTTGAGGTGATGTCGTAGACGACCCGGTTCACGCCCGCCACCTCGTTGACAATGCGCGACGCGATGACTTCGAGCAGATCGTGAGGCAGGCGGGCCCAGTCGGCGGTCATCGCATCCTCGCTCGTGACCGCCCTCACGATGATGGGCTTGGCATACGTGCGCTCGTCACCCATTACGCCAACGCTGCGGATGTCGGCCAGCACGGCAAACGCCTGCCACACCTCGCCGTCCAGACCGGCTTTCGCAATCTCGGTGCGCACGATGACGTCAGCGGCCCGCACGATTTCGACAGCCTCGGGCGTGACCTCGCCAACGATTCGCACGCCGAGGCCAGGGCCGGGAAACGGCTGGCGCTGCACGATCTCGGGCGGCAGTCCCAGCTCGGTGCCGACGGCACGCACCTCGTCCTTGAACAGGTTGCGCAACGGCTCGACCAGCTCGAACGTCATGTCTTCGGGCAGCCCGCCGACGTTGTGGTGGCTCTTGATCTTCGCCGCAGTGGACGAACCAGACTCGATGACGTCGGGATACAGCGTCCCCTGCACCAGGAATCGGGCATCGCTGATGCCTCCTGCAGCCCGCTCGAAGATGCGCACGAACTTCTCGCCGATGATCTTGCGCTTGTCCTCGGGGTCGGTCACGCCAGCGAGCGCTTCGAAGAACTCGTCCGCAGCTCGCTCGTGGATCAGCTCGATCCCCTGCGTGCGCCGGAACGTGTCGGTCACCTGGTCGCCCTCGTCGGCTCGCATGAGCCCGGTGTCCACGAACACGCAGGTGAGCTGGCTGCCGATCGCACGCTGCGTCAACGCAGCCGCCACGGCACTGTCCACACCTCCCGACAGACCGCAGATGGCCCGTGCGTCGCCGACCTGGGCGCGGATGGCCTCGACGCTCTCGGCGATGACGTTGGTCATCGTCCATTCAGAGTTGATCTGGCACACCTGGTGCAAGAAGCGCTTCAGCTGCGCTTGCCCGCCGGGCGTGTGCTGGACCTCCGGATGGTGTTGCACCCCGTAGAAGCGCCGCTTCGAGTCCTCGATCACTGCAGCAGGACTGTCTGGCGTCACGCCCGTCACCACGAACCCGGGAGGCGGCTCGGTCACCGCGTCGAAATGCGACATCCACACCGATTCGCACGACGGCTCCGTGGCGGGCGATCCTTCAAGCAATTCAGAGGTCACGCCGGTGCGATCAAGCGTCGCACGCCCGTATTCGCCTCGACCGCTGCGATCGACCGTGCCGCCAAGATCGCGCGCCAGCAGCTGCGATCCGTAGCAGATGCCCAGAATCGGCACGTCCAGCTCGTACACATCGGGATCGATGCCAGGAGCCCCTTCGACATGCACCGACGCCGGCCCGCCGCTGAAGATGATCGCTGCCGGCTCCCGCTGTGCGAACTGCTCCGCGGTCAACGAATGCGAAACGATTTCGGAATACACCGACGCCTCACGCACCCGCCGCGCAATCAGCTGTGCATATTGCGCGCCGAAGTCCACCACGAGGACAGTCGGGTGGGCGGCCAAAGTCCCATGAGTCGTCGCCGGTGAGCTAGTGGTCATAGGGCCGGCGGCGCGTCCGCGTCAACGTTCGAGGGAGGCCACGAGGGTACCGCTGCGTCCCCGCCGGAATATGGGAATCGGTCCAGCAGCGACACAGGACCGGCGATCTCGCCGGCCCTGTGCGTGAGTTGTAGAGAGAAGCAGCCGGAGCTACATCATTCCGCCCATGCCGCCCATGCCGCCGCCCATGGCAGCAGCAGCCGCAGCGGCAGCGGCGGGATCGGCCTCTTCGGGCTTGTCGGTTATCAGCGTCTCGGTGGTGAGCAGCAGGGCCGCGATCGAGGCTGCGTTCTGCAGCGCCGCACGCGTCACCTTCGCCGGATCGATCACGCCAGCGGCAACGAGGTCTTCGAGCTCGCCGCTCTCGGCGTTGAAGCCGATGTTGCCTTTGGACTGCTCGACCTGCTGCACCACTACGGCGCCTTCGTAGCCCGCGTTCCGAGCGATCTGGCGGGTGGGTGCGTCGAGCGCCCGGAAGACGATGTTGGCCCCCGTGGCCTCGTCGCCGTCAAGCTCCAGCGCCGCGATGGCTCCGCGGACCCGCAGCAGCGCAGTGCCGCCGCCTGGCACGATGCCTTCTTCGATCGCCGCACGCGTCGCGGACACGGCGTCCTCGATGCGGTGCTTCTTTTCCTTCAGCTCGACCTCGGTGGCCGCGCCAACCTGGATCACCGCAACGCCGCCGGCCAGCTTCGCCAGCCGTTCCTGCAGCTTTTCGCGGTCCCAGTCGGAATCGGTGTCGTCGATCTCACGCTTGATTTGCGTCACGCGTCCCTCGACATCGGCAGAGTCGCCGCCGCCTTCGACGATCGTGGTCTCGTCCTTGGTGATGATCACCTTGCGGGCGGTGCCCAGCAGCTCAGCCGTGGTGTTCTCCAGCTTCAGGCCGACCTCTTCGGAAATGACCTCGCCGCCGGTGAGGATGGCCATGTCGGCCAGCATCGCCTTGCGTCGCTCACCGAAACCGGGGGCCTTGACCGCCGCTGAGGCGAAGGTGCCGCGGATCTTGTTGACCACGAGGGTGGCCAGCGCTTCGCCTTCGACGTCCTCGGCGATGATGACGAGGCCCTTGCCGGCCTGCATCACGTTCTCGAGCACCGGCACCAGCTCGGAAACTGAGCCGATCTTGCCATTGACGAACAGCAGGAACGGGTTGTCGAAGACGGCCTCTTGGCGGTCCGGGTCGGTCACGAAGTACGGCGACAGGAAGCCCTTGTCGAACTGCATGCCCTCGGTGAACTCGAGGTCGACGCCGAACGTGTTCGACTCCTCCACCGAGATCACGCCGTCCTTGCCGACCCTGTCGAACGCATCGGCGAGGATCTCGCCAATGCTGGCGTCCGCTGACGAGATGCCGGCAACGCTGGCGATCTTGCCCTTGTCGTCGGACACGTCGGTGGACATGTCGCCCATGGCCCCGACTGCCGCAGACACGGCTGCTTCGATACCGCGCTTGAGCTCCATCGGATTGGCCCCGGCCGCCACGTTGCGCAGGCCCTCGTGCACCATTGACTGGGCCAGAACCGTGGCAGTGGTGGTGCCGTCACCTGCGACATCGTTGGTCTTGGTGGCGACTTCCTTCACTAGCTGTGCGCCCATGTTCTCGAAGGGGTCGTCAAGCTCGATCTCACGAGCGATGCTGACGCCGTCGTTGGTGATCGTCGGTGCTCCGAACGACTTCTCAAGAACGACGTTGCGGCCCTTCGGGCCAAGCGTCACCTTCACGGCATCGGTCAGCTTGTTGACGCCGGCCTCGAGGCCACGGCGGGCCTCGTCGCTGAATTTCAGAATTTTTGGCATGTGTGCTGTTCTCTCTTCTACGGATGCCGGCGCTAGGCGACGACGGCCAACACGTCGCGGGCGCTGAGGATCAGCAGATCCTCGCCGACGACGGTGATCTCGGTGCCGCCGTACTTGCTGTAGACGACGGTGTCGCCGACGCTGACGTCCATCGGGATCACTTCGCCCGAATGATCGGAGCGCTTGCCGGGACCTACCGCGAGAACCTCGCCCTGCTGGGGCTTTTCCTTTGCGGTGTCAGGAATGACGAGTCCGCTGGCGGTGGTCTCCTCGGCGTCACTGGGACGCACGACGATACGGTCCTCGAGTGGCTTCAGATTCATGGTGGAATGTGCCTCCTGTGGCTCACGGTCACGCCCGGGAGGCGTTAGCACTCTCACCGGGCGAGTGCTAACGATACGAGTCCCGCTGCCGTCCCGCAACCTCGCGAAGACCCGTTGTCGGCTGCGAATCCCTGTATAGGTTCAGATGAGAAAATCGATGCGGAGATTGGGGTCGGCGCCGCCATCAAGCGGTGATGCGCCATCGCGTTGGAGGCGGTACCAAGCGGTCGCGGCGATCATCGCTGCGTTGTCGGTGCACATGGCGCGGCTGGGCAGATAGGCGTTGATGCCGTCGGCCACGCAGATGTCGAGCGTGCGCTCGCGCAGGGCGCTGTTTGCGGCAACTCCGCCAGCCAGACAGATGCCCGCGGCGCCCACTTGATGGGCGGCGCGGCGGGTCTTCTGGGTCAGCACATCCACCACGCAGGCTTGGAACGATGCCGCGACGTCGGCGGTATCCACCTCAGGGTGGGCGCGAACCCAGTTGATGACTGCCGTCTTGATCCCGGAGAACGAGAAATCCAGTCCGTCGTTGAGCATGGCCCGCGTCAGCGGGACCGCTTCGGGGTCGCCCTCGTTGGCGAGCCGGTCGATGGCGGGACCGCCTGGATAACCCAGACCCAGATAGCGGGCCACTTTGTCGAATGCCTCGCCCGCGGCGTCGTCGCGGGTCGCGCCGAGCAGGCGGTACTGGCCGTGGCCTTCGAACGACACCAGCATCGTGTGGCCGCCCGAGACCAGCAGGGTGACGAGGGGGAATTGCACCTCGGCATCGTGCTCGTCGAGCAGCGCGGCGTAGAGATGCGCCTCGTGGTGATTGACGGCGACGTAGGGCACGTCCCACACGAGCGCAAATGCCTTGGCAGCCGCCACGCCCACGAGCAGGCTGCCCGCCAGACCGGGCCCGCAGGTGGCGGCAACGGCGTCGATGTCGTGATCGGCAGCACCCGCTTCGACCAGGGCTTCGGCGACCACAGGTGTGATGAGGGCCTCGTGGGCGCGACCCGCGATCTCGGGCACGACCCCGCCGTACCGGGCATGCAGATCGACCTGGCTGCTGACGATGTTGGAACGCACCAGTCGGCCGTCGTCCACGACCGCGGCGGCGGTCTCGTCGCAGGAGGTTTCGATGCCCAGGATCGTCGTCATTGCTCTGGCCGCTCTGGCGAGGGATTCGTGTGCGACACACCGAGAACTCGGCCTGATGCGCGTTCGGACACACCGAGAGCGTCGGCAATGCAGTCGAGCCGGTCGCGATGCTCAGAACCATCGATGTCGTGGCACCACATGACGAGGGCGTCCTCCCGGCCGCCCCCGGCGTCGGTTCCCCGGTAGTAGTCCTTGCGTGTGCCGACAGGCGCATAACCGAACCAGCGATACAAGCGCTGAGCGGCCGCGTTGGACGCCCGGACTTCGAGCGTCAGCGCATCGACACGGCTGATCCGACGGGCCTCGCGGTGCAATTCGAGCATCAGCTGTGCGCCGACGCCGCGACTCTGGCACTGAGGATGGACAGCCACAGAGGTGATGTGTCCCTCGTCGCCGACGATCATGAGGCCCCCGTAGCCGATCACGCCGCCCGGGCGACCGCTGGGTCCGGCTCGACACGCGACTCGATACACCCGGTCCGCGTCGCGCTGCAGCTCGTCAAGGTAAATCGCCATCGACCAGGGCCGCGGGTACACGAGGCGGTCGATGCGGCGCACTTCGCGCAGATGGCGCCGCTCCATCGCGCAGACCAGAACCGCTTCGGTCGAACAGGCTTCGGCCGCGGCCGCCCGAGCCGGCCCCGTAGCCAGCGACCCAGTGGCCCGCGACCCAGTGGCCAGCTCATTGGTCGGCGCCGAGCCTGTTGCTGCGGCGGTTCGGGAGGGCGTGCTCATGATCGTTCCCGCTGCTGCCAGTTGATGCGGGCGTCGGGCGCACGCAGATACAGCGGCACTATCTCGGCGGGGGTGACGAATTCCTCTCGAAGCGCCCGGGCGTGAGCCAGCTCGACGAGGGCGCCGGCGTTGGGGTGACGCAGGCCTTCCCGGCCGATCTCGACGCCGCGCACCGCACCGAGAATGTCGGCATAGCGCTCGGCACCATCGCCGACGATGAGCGTCTCGGAGCCCGTCGCCATGAGCTGCGCTGCCACGTCGCCCGGCTGGTCGACGGCCGGAGGACTCATGAGCTGGATACCGCCTGGAGCCCGCCGGTAGGTGGCGTAGAAGATTTCGCCGCGCCGGGCATCCACCGTCGACACGATCAATCGATCGCTGAAGCGCGCCGGAAACGCAGCCAGGTCCAGACTGGAGACACCGATCATGGGGACCCTGCAGGCGTACGCGATCGCCTTCGCAGTCGCCAGTCCGACGCGAAGTCCGGTGAACAGACCGGGGCCGATGTCGACGGCGACAAGGCCGATCTGCGACAGCTTCATCTGCGCCTGCTCGCAGAGAAACTTCACGGCGGGTACCAGCGTCTCTGCGTGACGGCGATCTCTGGTGGTGTGAAACGAGGCGATGATGCCTTCGTGACCGCCAATGGCCACGCCCACCTGCGGCGTCGCGGTCTCGATGCCGAGCACTAGCACGGCTCGGACTCCGGGCGATCAGCGAACTGCCAGGCTTCGGCCAGCGCGTTGGCGCGCGCAAGCCAGCTCGGTCCGACGGTGTCGACGTCGAAGATGCGCATGTCGGGCGAATCGTCGGGGCCGGCGAGCCCGATCCGGATCCGTAGGAAATCCCGGGGCAGCTCGGGAATGACCACTTCGCCCCACTCGACGCACACCACGCCATCGTCTTCGAGCAGCTCGGGCAGATCCAGGTCCAGCACTTCACCCAGATTCTCGAGTCGGTAAACGTCGAGGTGGTGCAGCCGCATGCGGCCTTCGTAGCTCTGCGCCAAGGTGAACGTGGGGCTCGTCACCTGCTCGGCAACGCCGAGCGCAGCCGCCAGACCCTGAGTGAACACGGTCTTGCCGGCTCCCAAGTCGCCTGACAGCAGCACGACGTCGCCGCCGTGCAGCAGGGGTTCCAGCGCCGCCGCGACCTGCCGCGTCTGGGCTGCGCTGGTGGTTCTGAACCGCATGACTCAGCCTGTCTAGCGCGCCTCGCCAGGGGCGAGTCCGCAATATGAGGCACCGTCGGTGCGGTAACGGCGCGGGACGCGCAGCGAGATCCCGGTGAGCACTTCGTACGGGCTGCGCCCAGACCATCGAGCGAGATCGGTGATCGTGATCCGCTGGTCGCCTTTTTGGCCCACGAGAATGACGCGGTCGCCGTTGTAGGCGCTGGAATCGCCGATGTTCACCATGGTCTGGTCCATGCAGACATTGCCGACGACGGGATACGGCGCGCCATCGACGAGCACGTTGGCCCCCCCTCGGGTCGATCCAGTGCCCAGGGAGCGGGCGTAGCCGTCCGCGTAGCCCACCGGCAGCGTGATCACGCGGGTCTGGCGGTCCGCTGTCCACGTGCTGCCGTATCCCACCGAAGCTCCAGACGGCACGACCTTGAAGTACACGACCTCGCTATGCCACGACAGCACCGGCTCGGTGGGCAACCCGGCAGCGATCGCAGGCGTCGGCGCTACGCCGTACAACGCGATTCCGGGGCGCACCCGGTCGAGGTGCGCTTCGGGCAAGCGGGCGATCGCCGCAGACGCCGCCATGTGGCGCACGGGGGTCGGCAACGAGCGTCGCTCGTAGAAGCTGACGGCCTCGCTGAAGCACTCAAGCTGCCTGCGAGCATCGGTGAGATCGGCGGCATCGGCGTTGGCGAAGTGGCTGAACACGCCCTCGACGCGCACGCAACGGCAGCCGAGCGACTCTGCGAACAGGTGGTCGGCGTTGTAGTGGTGGATGCCGATGCGCTCCATGCCGGTGTCGATCTTGAGGTGTGCCCGGGCCGTCGTGCCTGCGGCTGCCGCCGCTTCGTTGATCTGTCGAAGCTTTTCGATCGACGGCGCCGTGAGGATCAGGTCATGCTCCACGAACAGCGGGATCTGGCGCTTCACGGCTCCTCCGAGCACGTGGATGTCAATGCTCACACCTGCGGTGCGCAGCGCAAGCGCCTCCTCGACGTAGGCGACGGCGACGCAGGCGACACCGGCCGCCTGCAGGGCCATTCCGATGGGGCCGATGCCGTGCCCGTAGGCATTGGCCTTGACCACCGGCACCACGTCCGCGCCGCCGACATGGCGCCGGATCACCGCCAGGTTGCGCTCGAGTGCAGCAAGATCGATGTCGCACCACGTCGGGCGCAGCTCGGCTGGGTCGGTCATCGTCTCGACGGTCATGGACGGCGCCGGTTGGGTCGCGCCTGCGCAAGCTCGATCCTTGCGGCTTCAAGCAGGCCGGCCTGCGCCGTGGCCACAAGCGGCACTGATGCCGCTGCGGCTCCGGCGGCTTCGCAGCTTGCGGTCCGGCCGTGCCAGTGCGCTGCTGCTGCGACCAGCGACACAACTGCGTCCGGGTCGGCTGCGCCGGCAGACAGCGACGCGGCAACGACGCCCGAGAGCACATCACCCGACCCTGCGGTGGCCAGTCGGGCCGTTCCCGCTGTGACGGCGAGCACAGCGGCGGGTCTCGTGCTCGCGGCGGGTCGATCCGGCGAAGCCACGAGCGTCGTGGGACCCTTCGCCAACACGACTGCGCCAAGGTCGGCGGCGGCCTGACGAACTGATCCGAAGCGATCCGCAGCCGGCGCGGCGCCCGTGAGGCGCGCGAATTCGCCGTCGTGAGGAGTGAGCACAGTTGCCGCTGCACGGGCACGCAAGCAGTCCGGGTGCTCGGCGACCGCAGCGAGCGCATCTGCGTCGACAACCAACGGAATCGGGCAGCTCTCGATGAATGCAGCTATCTGGGCGGCGGACGTGGGATCGACGCCGATGCCCGGACCGATCACCGCTGCATCGAACCGCTCGATGCCATCGAGAGCCGCGGCGGCCCATTGGCCCGGTCGCAGGTCGCGCGAAACCGTCTCGATGGGGCGCGAGACGCTGGCCGCCGAAAGTCCCGGCGAGCTGATGACGACCATGCCCGCTCCGGCATGCTGCGCGCCGGCACAGACGAGGTAACCGGCGCCGCGCATCTGCGGTGATCCCGCAATGACCCGAACGGCGCGGCGCCACTTGTGCGTGGCCGGGGGCAGTGTCGGCAACACGTCGTCGGCGTCGGCGTCGGTGACGAGCCATGCGGCTGCGCTGGAGGCGTCGAGGCCGATCGGAGCAACCTGTACCTCGCCGGCTGCGGTGGCGCCTGGAAGCAGGAGCAATCCCGGCTTGAGCGCGCCAAAGGTGACCGTGAACGCTGCCGGCCAGCAGCCGTGATCTGCACCGGTAAGCGCGTCAATGCCCGACGGGATGTCCACCGCCAGTACGGGCACTTGGGGCGCTTGGTCGACGCCCCACGGGCCGCGCAGTCCGGTGCCGTAGGCAGCATCGATCACCAGGTCCCACGGTGTGGTGGATCGGTCGTGCACAGCCGCAACGACCTCAAGTGCTCCCGGCGGCGTGGCGACCTCGCAGCGGACGCCCCAGCGCGACAGCACCGAGGCTGCGACCCTGCCGTCGGCGCCATTGTTGCCCTTGCCGGTGGCAACCAGCACACGGCGTCCGTAGGTGCCGCCCAGCATCCGACGCGCCGCGATTGCCACTTCTGCGCCGGCGCGGGCTACCAGTACGTCGGTGGGGGCGGACGCGGCAGCGTCGATCGCCGACATCTCCGTCGGCGTCACGATCGGGATCACCGCATCACTCCGTAGGGGCGCCCGAGGCGACGGTTGCGGCAATGGCACTCGCAGCAGCGGCGCTCGCAGCAGTGGCGCCCGCAGGCGGTGTTGTGCTCATTGCGCCAGGACCATTGCTGCGGCCACCGCCGCCGTGTGGGTGAGCGAGACCTGCCAGCTGTGCAGACCCGCCGCGACGGCTCGTTCGGCGGCGAGGCCACGTAGCACCAGCTCGGGGCGTCCCGAATCGTGACGCTTCACCTCGATGTCGCGGAACTTGCACGCGCCCAGACCGATTCCCAGCACCTTCATCACTGCTTCCTTGGCAGCGAATCGAGCGGCGAGTCGGACATCGGGGTCGACGGTTCCATCGGCGTAGGCCAGCTCGCCGTCGGTGAACAGGCGCGTCCGCATGCCGCTGCGCCGCTTCAGGACGGCGGCGAAGCGGGGCACGTCGACGAGATCGATGCCAATCGCTGGTGCGCCAACTTCATTGCGGTTCGCTCCAGCGCTCACGGGCCCAACCACTGGCTGGCTCACCGGCTCACGCACTGGCTCAACCTCCGTCTGCGCCGGCGGCACCCAACCAGTGCTCAGCCAGCACATACACAGGCCGCGTCAGCAGATCGAACACGTCGACCCCCCCGAGCAGGTCGTCGCGGAACCAGGGCAGCGACTCGGTCACCGCGTCGGCCAGCGCGCCGTACCGCCCGCGGTAGCCCATCAGCACTGCCCGCATCGCTGGCGCCCGCAGCCGCGGAACGAAGCGGCACTGGAGCAGCGTCAGCCCGGTTGCCGTGCCGTCCTTGGTCTCAGGAATGTGGAGCACCATGCGGCCATCGCTGCCGCGGGCCACGGTGACTTCCCGCTCGTAGGCGGCACGGTGCTTGCTGCCGCGCAACTGCGGGTTGGCCACCGTGCGTGACTCGATGCCCAGCGCGGTGCCGCCGCGGTCGGTCAGCCAGATCGTGACCTCGGGACTGCTGGCCGAAGCCACGTCACCCTCGATGCGGTAGCGCGACCAGCCGGTGACCTCTGCCACCGCGAGATCCAGGGCAGCCAGGGTGCGCAGGGACGCGTACGACAGCCGATCCCTTGGCGCCCCGGCCTCGAGTGCCGCCGCCACCAGCATCGAGTCGAGCAGCGTCTCGTCGGCTCGCGAGATGCCCACCGTGACGGTCTTTGCCTGGTGCTTGATGGTGTCGACCGGCCGGGTGAGCTCGTCGATGGCGATGTTCAGGGCATCGGTGAGGTCGTCGATGACGACAGAGGGTCGGCCCACCTTGCCCATGTCGAGTTGGTACATCTCGAGCGGCGCCACCTCTGCCGCGTAGCGCAGCACCGCACCGAGGCGAGCGGCAGTGCCAGCTCGCAGGTGGCCGTCGTAGTTTCCGGCGCGCACGTCGTCGCGAAAGCGGTTGGCCGACGGACGCAGTCGTTCCGCCAGCACGCCGAGCAGGTCGGCGTCGGGGCCCCCGGTGGCGAGCAGTGGCTCGTCGCGGCCCCCGGCCGCGAGCAGGGATTCCGTGGCTGCGCGCATCTCGCGCAGCGGATCGGCGAGGGCGTCGATGGTCAGTGCCGCCTCGTAGCCGTACAGGTGGCCTGCAGCCGTCGCAAGCACGAAATCCACTGCGGGGTGCACCGCGGGAACTTCCAGCAGTTCTGCCGCCGCATCGAAGCGGCCCGTTCCAGCGGATGCGATGACGATCGGTGTGGCCCGGTGCGCCCGATAGATCGCTACCTCCTTGGCAACGTCGTCGGCGACCGAACCGCTGAGCCCCGTAGCGCACACCCAGATGAGCGGTTCACACGAGAGGTCGATGTGCTTCTTGTCCTCGGTGCTGTCCTCGGCAACGGCGTGGTAGCAGACTTCGGAGAGCTTGATGCGGATCTCACGCGATGCAATCCGGTTGGCTCCGTTGCCCACCACTGCCCAGTGGCGGTGGGTACCTACGTGGCGACGGGCAATCCGGGCGATCTCGTCGTGTGACTCCAACACCACCTCGAGCGCCGTCGGCAGCTCGCCCAGAGCACCGAGCAGTTCGCTGACGACACGCGCCGTTTTGGCATCGTCGGGGCGAACCTCGACGGCAATGGCGGCGGCGAGCAGCGCGCATGCCGCAACCTGTGCGTAGAACGTCTTGGTGGACGCCACCGACATCTCGACGTCGCGCCCGTCCGATGTGTAGAGCACGCCATCGGATCGGTCAGTCAGGTCGCTGCCGCGGCGGTTCACAATGGCAATGACCGTTGCTCCCCGCGAACGCGCCAAGTCGACGGTGCGATTCGTATCGGTGGTGGTGCCCGATTGGCTGACTGCCACGACGAGCGTGTCCGACAGGTCCGAGCGCAGGCCGAAACCGCTGAGCTCGGTGGCGAGCGATGCCACGGTTTCGAGATTTGGTTGGCGGCGCGACGGTTCGAGCAACGTCTCGCAGAAGTGCGGCAGCGACGCCGCGGACACGGCGGCAGTGCCTTGGCCGATGGCAACGACCCGGCGGATGGAGCCATCACGCAGACGGTCTCGCACGTGAACCGGCAGCACGTCGGGGCCGAGACGGGAGTACAGCAACGCGTCAGCTGTCTCTATGCGGCCACGCAATGTGGCTCGGAGCGACCTAGGCGCCTCGCGGATCTCCTTCAGCAGGAAGTGCGGGTTGTCTCCACGGTCGATGTCGCGGGTGGTCATCTCGGCAGTGACGATGTCGCCCGGTTCGACAGGCAATTCGGTGCCGTCATAGGAGAAACGTCGCAGGGCACCGAACTCAGCGGCACTGGACTTGTCAGTCGCTGGGGGTGGCGGTGTGCCGACCAGCATGATCTGGCCCCGGCTGCCGACAGGGTTCGCCGGATCGGAAGGGGTCTCGCCGTCGAGGCGCATGTACTGGCGGCATTCCTCGACCAAGCCGTACGGCTCGCTGGCAACCACGTACGACTGCCCCGCCGCACCGACATAGAGCGCCTGGCCGCTGCCCCGCAATGCCAACGCCACAACATCGGGCACCTCTGAGGTGTGCGCCGCAATCGCGACCGAACCCTCGAAGCTGCTGGCGGCATCAGCGGAGGCTTGCCGGAGTTGCGCCGACCCAGCGGAGTCGCCTCCTGCTGCGAACGCTTGGCGCAACATCGCGGGAATGACCTTGGCGTCGGTGGTGATCTCAGGCGCAATCGACAGGCGACGCTGCGCGATCAGGTCGGCGTAGTTGTCAACATCACCGTTGAGCACAGCGGCCACGTGACTGCGGTCACCCGGTCCAGTCCAGGCATCGAGCGGGTGGGTATTGGGAACCGAGACGATGCCGATGCTGGCCCAGCGAGTGTGGCTCACCACCACCACCTCAGCGCCGTCGACGCACAGGGCCCAGCGCAGCAGGCTGTCTTGGCGGATCTGCGACCGCAGCGCCGTGGTGTTGTCGCCCAGCTCACCGATTTCCGAGGCGGTCTTGTACACGAATGCGAGCCCATCGGGGGTGTTCCGCAGCGCGCCGGCGCCGAAGAGCGGATCTTCCAGTCGCACTCCGTGAGAGCCCGAAGTGGCGCCCTCGGCATCCGCATTGAGGCTCGCCCCCCGCACGAACACCTGCAAGCCGGCCGAATCCCGGCCTCGCACCTCGAGCCGGTCAAGGGCGGACAGCGCCACCTGGATCGACCAGAGCCCGCCGACGGCGGTCGAAGGCGGCGTGCCACCCCACAGCCCGACAAGCTCCCGGGCCATCCGCAAGCGATCGCGTCGTAAGGCGAAGGCGTGGTCGGTCAGTTCGCCCAAGGCGGCGTTGATGCGTTCGATGCGAGCGCCCGCGCCGTCAAGCTCGCTCGCTTGCCCGTCCTGGGCGTCAGCCAGTACAGCTCCCGCATCGATAGCCCGGTCGATTGCGGCGATGTGCGCATCCACGGTCGCCAGAGCGGCTTCGATGTCGAGCACACACTTGGCATCATCGATCAGCAGGCGGACTCCCGGCAGCGATCGCAGTGCCTCGTCGGCCTCTCGCAGCAAGGCTGCGGCAGCTTCAAGCTGCTCGGCGAGGTCGCGACGGCCAGAGTCAGCGGTCGAGGGGCCAACATCTGCGACGACTGCCAGCAGGGCCGCTGCGTCATGCAGCAGCGGTACAACAGCTGACGCTTCGAGCGCATCTCGGTCGTCGCGACGCCCGATGACGGCCACAATCCCGCACACACCAGCGAGGGTACCGAGCACCCGGACGCCGCCCGTCCCGCTCCAAGACCGCCGGCGGTGGGGCAGGGTGTGCGTGGTTAGATAAGAGGCAGCAACTCACAGGGGGTTTTCGCCATGGCCATTACGGGCGTCATGCGAGCCGGGTATGTGCAGGTTCGTGTCACTGACATGGATGCGAGCATCGTTCACTACCGAGATCGAATCGGCTTGTCCGTGGTGCACACCGGCGACGACGGTCGTGTCTATCTCAAGGCATACGACGAGTTCGACCATCACAGCCTCGTCCTGCGACCTGCCGATGTACCCGGCATGGACTTCATGGGTTTCAAGGTGCGCAACGACGACGACCTGATCGAGCTCACCGACAAGCTCTATGCCCACGGTGTGGCGGTTGACCACCTCGAGCCGGGTTCACAGCCAGCGCTCGGTCGGGTCGTCAGCTTCACGATCCCGGCGGGGCACACCATTCACCTCTATTCGGAGATGGCGATCGGCGACAAGAAGCCGCCGACGCACAACCCCGACGTGTGGGACGAAGAGCCGCGGGGCATGCGTGCGACTCGCATGGACCACTGCCTGCTGTACGGGCCGAACATCGCCGAGACGGTCGAGCTGTTCACTGAGGTACTGGGCTTCGAGCTGGCCGAGGTGGTGATCGCACCGGACGGCTCCTACATCGCGCCGTTCCTCACGTGCGCCAGCAAGGCCCACGACGTCGCCTTCGTTCACCACGACGATCCGGGCATCTTCCACCACGTCTCGTGGTACTTGGAGAGCTGGAACGACGTCGCCCACGCCGGCGACGTCATGAGCCGGTACGACATCGGTGTGGACATCGGCCCGACACGGCACGGCATCACACGCGGCCAGACGATCTACTTCTGGGATCCGTCGGGCAATCGCAACGAGGTGTTCTCGGGCGGTTACATCTACTTCCCGGACAACCCGCGGCGGACCTGGGACGCCGAGCAGCTTGGCAAGGGTGTGTTCTACGTCGACCGCCGGCTCAACGAAGCGTTCCTGAACGTCTACACCTGATCCAGCGCGGCGCCAGCCGCGTCAGCGATCCAACGCGGTATCAGACGCGTCAACGACTATTCAGCGGCGAACGTCGCATTAGCGAGAACTGGTCGGCAACCGGATCAGGCTGTCGCTTCCACGATTCCCGCGCGCACCAGCTCGACAAGACGTTCGGTGAGCGCTTCGGCCTCTGCATCCGTCGACGCTTCGACCATGATGCGGATAACGGGTTCGGTGCCGCTCGCTCGCACGAGGATCCGAGTGTTGGGACCGGCGCGCGCCGTGACGTCATCGATCTTGCGCTCAACCGCGGCCCCGAGCACCCTGGGTCCATTCGTGAACTCGACATTTCGGAGCACCTGCGGTGCTGCCTGCATGGCTGGGGCGGCCAGGTCGGCGCTCGAACGCACCGATGGGTCGATCGTGGTCCGTCGAGCAACGAGATCCGCTAGGTGAATCGCCGTGCGCAAGCCGTCACCGGTTGTGGCTTCGTTTCGGAAGACGATGTGACCGGACTGCTCCCCGCCGAGGCTGAAGCCGCCGGCGTCGAGCGCCTCGAGCACAGCCCGATCCCCAACGGCGGTCTCGGCGAGCTCGATCCCTGCGGCGAGCATCGCTCGACGCAATCCCAGGTTCGACATGACAGTCGCCACAAGGGTGTCGTCTGCCAATCGACCGCGATCGCGCAGATCGACCGCAAATAGCGCCATCAGCCGGTCGCCGTCGATGAGCCCGCCAGCGCTGTCGACGGCGATGAGTCGATCACCGTCGCCATCGAATGCAAGCCCGAGGTCAGCTCCCGCCTGGAGCACCGCTGCTTGCAGTGCGCCTGGGTGCGTCGATCCGCATCCCTCGTTGATGTTGCGACCGTCGGGCTCGCAGAACAACGCTGTCACCTGCGCGCCCAATCGCTCCAGCAGGGGCGCTGCGTGAGGCGTCGCGGCGCCGTTCGCGCAGTCCACCACGAGATGGAGGCCGTCGAGCGACCGACCACCAATGGCGCGGCTCAGCGATGCCTCATACGAAGCGAGCACACCGTTGGTCGCTTCGACCGAACCACCCTCGGCGGGCGCGTGCTGATCCCGCCGGGCCACGTCCCGTCTGGAAGGTCGATCACCGTGCGTGATGCCAATTCTCGCGAGACGCAAGGCAACGGCCGCCTGTGTCGCATCATCGAGCTTGGTACCGCCCGGGGCGAACAGCTTGACGCCGTTGTCATGCCAGGGGTTGTGCGACGCCGAGACCATCGCGCCCGCGGCGTTGTGCAGCCCTGCAGCAAATGCAACGACTGGCGTAGGCACGACGCCGAGGTCGATGACCTCAGCACCGGCGGCACGCAAGCCCGCCGCCAGCGCCGCTACCAGCGCCGGTCCCGACGTTCGCGTGTCGCGTCCGGTCAGCCAGCGAGCGCCGCCGGCTGTGCGTGAGACGGTCTGGGCCGCAGCACGCCCAAGCCCATGAACGACGACTTCGTCGAGTTCCGAGTACGCCGGTCCCCGGATGCCGTCGGTTCCGAAGCCGAGATTCATATCACTTCGTCTCCGAAGCCGAGTCTCATTGCGCTTCGTCTCCGAAGCCGAGCCTCTCGATCCCTGGACTAGCGCTTGGAGTACTGCGGAGCCTTGCGGGCCTTCTTGAGGCCGTACTTCTTGGATTCCTTCTTGCGGGAATCGCGGTGCAGCATGCCCGCCGACTTCAGCATGGGCCGCGCCTCGGCGTCGAGCTCGATCAGCGATCGGGCGATGCCCAGACGCAGCGCTCCGGCCTGGCCGGCAACACCGCCGCCATCGAGGGTGGCATCGACGTCATAACTCTCGGCTGTCTCGGTGAGCCGCAGCGGCTCGCTGATCGTCATCCGATGTACCGACGACGTGAAGTACTCGTCGAACTGGCGGCCGTTGACGGTGATGTTGCCACTGCCGGGCCGGAACCTCACTCGGGCGACGGCGCGCTTGCGGCGGCCGATGGTCTGCGTCAGCGGTACGGGCACATGATCTCCGGTGGTTGATCGTGGGGATTGGGGCCTCAGCGTGCCGCAGCTGCGTCCGGCAGCGGCAGGGCCTGGGGTTGCTGGGCAGCGTGGGGATGGTGAGGTCCGGCGTACACCTTGAGCTTGCGCAACTGTGCGCGGCCCAGGCGGTTGTGCGGGAGCATGCCGCGAATGGACCGCCGTACGGCATCGGCGGGACGGCGAACCAGCAGATCGCTGTACTTCTCGCTGCTCAAACCGCCTGGGTAGCCGGAGTGGCGGTGCACCATCTTGGCGTCGGACTTGCCGCCGGTAAGCACCACCTTCTCGGCATTCACCACAATGACATGGTCGCCACAGTCGATGTAGGGGGCGAAGGTGGGCTTGTGCTTGCCGCGCAGAATCCTGGCGACTTCGGTGGCCATCCGGCCAAGCACCATGCCCTCGGCATCGACGACATACCAAGCGCGCTCGATCTCGGATGCTTTGGGGGCGTAGGTGCGCACGCTGGGACTCCCGTTGCGGCTCGTCGTCACTATTGCGGGTTTCAGCGCCCTGTCGGGACGCTATGAAACGAACCTTAAGAGGCTACCCGGCAGGGGTATGAACACCCCCGGCGCTCAGGCTGTCGCGGTGACCGGTTCGGTGTCGCGGCCTGCGCGCAGCAGGGTGCCTGGACGGGCGTCCGTGAACTCGCCATCGCGCACCGCAACCTCACCATTGATGATCACCGTGTTGATGCCATCCGCCTCGCCGTACAGACGCCATGCGCCGCCGGGCAGGTCCTCGCGGACCTCGATGGCCTTCGGACCGACGGAATCCGGATCGAACACCACCACATCGGCGTGCCAGCCGTTTGCGAGACGACCGCGGCCAGCGAGCCCATAGAGCCGGGCCGGGATGTCGGTCAGCTTGTGGACGGCGTCCTCAAGTTCGAGCATCTCGCGGTCCCGAGCTGCGGCCAGCAGGAAGGTCGAGTAGTTGAACGTCGCCAGGAAGTCGAGGTGCGCTCCCGCGTCGGAGGCACCGATCACACAGCGGTCGTCGTTCCACAGCTCCCGGCGCAGCGCCCAGCTGTCGTCGTCGTCACCCGCGGCACGGGGATACAGGCCAGTCTTGAGGTCGTCGGCCACGACCAGCTCGCAGAGCGCGTCCCACGGCGTGGTGCCCTGCTCGTCGGCGATCTCGCCGATGGTGCGACCCTCGAAATGCGCAAGCTCGCGATTGGACACCTCGCCCACCGTGAGACGTTCCCAGCGGGCCAGGCCCCGGAAGGCGCTCGGCTGCTGGGCGAGATCGTTCAGCTCAGCGCGTCGCTGCGGATCAGCCAGCAACGCCGCCTTTTCCGACGGCGGCAACGTCATCGGCTCGGCCCAGCCGTGCAGCGTGTCGAGGAGGAACCCACTCTCGAAACACAGGCGGCTGACGGCAGGCATCGGTGCGGTCAGGGCTACCACACGGCCGCCCTGACGGGCAGCGAAATTGCCTGCTTCCAGCTTCTGTGAGATCACGTCGCGACGCCGCCCGTCGGCGAAGATCACGTTCCAGTTGAGCGGCCGGTCCGCCGCTACCGACATGTCGGTGAGCAACTGATACACGTCGGTGTCGAAGCGCTCGACGGTGGGGATGAACTCGATCGCCACGGCGGGGCTGTCCCGCAGCACCGAACACAGCTCGATCAGCTCAGCGGGATCGGCGTGACGTGACGGCACGCCCTCACCGTCGGCATCGTTGTGGGTCTTCGCCCACGACGAGCTGAAGCCCAAGCCTCCGGCGGCGATGCTCTGCGCCAGCATCGCCTTCATGGCGGCAAGGTCGGTGGGCGTGGCGGTCTGGCCCACGGAGCGCTCCCCCATCACGACGCGCCGCAACGCACTGTGGCCCACCAGGAATCCGGCGTTGGGCATGAGCGTGCCGTCGATGGCGTCGAGGTACTCGCCGAAGCTGCGCCAGTTCCAAGGGACGCCTTCTTGCAACGATGCAAGCGGCATCCCCTCGACGCGGGCGAGCATCCGCATCAGGTAGTCGCCGTGCTGGGGTTCCAGCGGAGCGATCGTGAAGCCGCAGTTGCCGCCGATGACCGTGGTCACACCGTGCAGCGGCGACGGCGACAGCGTTGTGTCCCAGAAGACCTGAGCATCGAAGTGCGTGTGGATGTCGACGAAGCCGGGCGCGACGACGTGGCCCGACGCGTCGATCGTGCGCTCAGCGGTTCCCTCGTTGCGCACCGCGTCGTCACCAATGGCTACAACCCGGCCATCTCGTATGCCGATGTCGGCCTGCTGGCGCGGTGCGCCAGTGCCATCCACCACGGTGCCGCCCGCAATCCTGATATCGAGCATCTTGTGTCCCCCTCGGACCTGGCCACTTCACGGTGACGCCCCGGCCCTGGCACGGAAGTTACTGTGCCAGCAGTGAGCGAGCAGCGGTCAGAGCTTCCCGTCCACGAGCGCACCATCCGATTGGACCTTGCCTACCGGGGCACTGGCTTTCGGGGCTTTGCTGAGAATGCCGGTGTGCGCACCGTGGCAGGCGAACTCAGGCGCGCTCTCGATCGCGTCTTGGGTGAGTGTGGGGGCTTGACGGTCGCCGGGCGCACCGACGCCGGCGTCCATGCGGTCGGACAAGTCGTGTCGATTCGCACGAGCAGTCCCCGGCTCGAAACCGGCGTCGAACGCTTGGCGGCTTCGCTGAACCGGCTTCTGCAGCCCGACGTCGTTGTGACCGCCGCGGTATTCGAACCAGACAGCTTCGATGCCCGACACAGCGCCTTGGGACGGGCGTACGAATACCGCATCCGCAACGCAGCGCTCCCCGACCCCCGCTATGCGGACCTCGAATGGCACATAGCAGCGCCGCTCGATGTGGACGCGATGAATGCGGCTGCGGCGCACTTCGTCGGCGAGCACGACTTCAGCTCGTTCTGCCGACGTCCCAAGGGGCGGCCCGACGCATCGCTCGTACGAACCGTCACTGCCGCGCGGTGGCATGCCGACGGGGAAATGCGGCGTTTCGAGATCGAGGCGAATGCCTTCTGCCACCAGATGGTCCGCGCACTCGTGGGCCAGTGCGTGGCCGTCGGCAAAGGCGACCGGTATGCGCACGACGTCTTGGACGTGCTCGCCGCCACGTCACGCAACGCAGCCGCGCCGATAGCGCCGTCGCACGGGCTCACCCTCGTCGCAGTCCGCTATCCCGGCTGAGGTCTGGGGCGGTGCTCGCGGGCGGCGCGGCTCACTCGGCGCTGCGGAACACCTCTATGCGATTGTCGAGGTCGAAGAACAGAGCAATGTGCTGGCGCACTTGTTCTGCGGTGACCTCTTGGAGGGCCGCTCGGCGCTGGCTGGGCGTGCCCACGTCTTCGTCGTCGAGATGCAGACGCGCGAGCAGTGGATTCAGGATCAAGGAGTTGGACTCAAGCGCGTAGTCGTCGCGCAGCACCGAGATCGCCTGCTCCAGGTCGCGTTCGGTCGGCCCGTCGGCAACCAGCTCGGAGATGATCTCGAGAATTCGAGCGTGGCCCAGTTCGAGACCCTCCGAACCACCTGTTGAGCTGATGCGCGAGTTCCAGGTGCCGGTGGCCTCGTTCGCCGAGATCGACGGATAGACCGAATAGGCGTCGCCGAGTTCCTCGCGGACATTGGTCACCAGCAGGTCGTCGAGGATCGCTTTGGCCACATCGGCGATCACCAATGACTTCGTGCTGATCGGGACTTCCGCACCGAAGAGGATGTCGAATCCGCTTGCTCCGGCATCAGCGTCGACTGCGATGTCGATTCGCTTCACACTGCTGGGGAACGGCGGCTGGCGGTTCACGTAGGTGTCCGACACGCCCCGGGGCAGGGAGCCGATGTAGCGAGCCGCCAGGTTCTTGACCGCGTCGCGGTCGATGTCGCCGACGACCGCCACCATCAAGTCGTCCACGTCGCTCAGGCGGGCGTTGTACAGGCCGAGCAGCGACGACTTCGTCGTCGCGTCGATCTGCTCTCGGGATGCGACGAACTGATGCCATTCGCTGCCCTGGTACTGCGCATCGAGCAGCGCCAGTTCGGAGATCCACTGCGGGATCGTCTCGGAGTTGGCGAGCCGGGATTCCATTGCCTGGACCTGCTCGCCGAGCGCCACATCGGTCATGCGCGGCGCGGTGATGTACAGGTGCAGCATCGAGAACAGCGTCTCGAGGTCATCGGTGCCCGCGGCGCCCGAGAAGCCCTCGGAGAACTCAGCGATGAACGGACTCACCCGCGCTGTGGTGGCGGCCAGGAATTCGTCGAGCTGCGTCGCCGATGCCGGACCCAGGCCGCTCGCGACGACCGCCGCCACGGCGTGACGGGCCAGTGCCGAGTCGCCCGGTGACAGCGTGGACCAGCCGCCCAGACCCTCGGCGATCACGTTCACCTCGCCGGCGGCGATGTCCGACGGCACGAACACGACGGTGGTGCCATTGGCGAACTTCCACTCGTAGGCGTCCTCGAACAGACCCAGCACGCTCTCGCTGGTGGGCGCAACCGCCGGCGGCGGCCGCAGCAGCGTCTCGACCGAGTCTTCCTCGGCTGGAGCCGCTATCGGGATCACTGCGGCGACTGCGGCGATCAGCTCATCGGCTGTGGGCACCTGAGCAGGATCGGGACCGATTGACACCAAGATGGGTGCTGCCCGATCGAGCAGCCAGCGCAGGTGCGCGGTCAGCTCCGCGACCGTGAACGAGTCAAGCAAGGCACGCTGGCGCGCCACCTGATCGTTCGTTGACGAGATGTCCGACCCGCCCAAGAAGTGACCGAGGTAGTCCGAGGCGTACTCAGCGTCCTGGGTGGTGGCCTCGCTGTCGAGTTGGAAGTCGAACGACGTGCGCACTGCCGCCGCGACCTGCTCGAGCTCGGACTGGGTGAAGCCCCAGCGAGCGGCACCTTCGACGACGGAGATGTAGTCAGTGGTCGCCGCTGCGAGATCGGGACCCTGGTAGTTGGTGCCGATGAAGCGCAGCGCCCGCGCAGCCGAGAACGTGCTCAGGTGCGGCTCGGTTGTCTGTGCGAGCAGGCCCGCCTGGAAAGCGGCGTCGAGGCGGACATCGAGCATGCGCACAATGACCTCTTCGGAGAACCGCAGACGCTCACCGCCCGCGGTGCCCGACGGCCACGCCGGCAGCTGCCAGTCCAAGGAGACGTAGATGCTGCCGTGATCGGGATGGGTGGCGACGCGAGCGAGAGGCTCAGCAGCGAATTCAGCCGTGAACGGATGCCGCTCGGGCTGGTCCGCAAGCTCAGCCGAGCGCGGTACGAAATCGGCGAAGCCCGTTTCGACCCGTGCTCTCACGTCGGAGACGTCGAAGTCGCCCACGACGACGACCGCCATGTTGTCGGGCCGGTACCAAGTGTCGTAGTACTCGCGCAGCTGCTCGGGCGTGACGGTCGCGTTCGACTCTTCGGTGCCGCCGATCTGCAGACCCTCATAGACGGTGCCCAAGTAGTACAGCTCGTCGATCGCCGCGCCGATGCGTCCCGCAGCCGACTCATCGCGCAGCCGGTGCTCGTCGATGACGATCCCGCGCTCATCCTCGACGTCCTCGGACAACAGTGTTGCCGCCGAAGCCCACTGCGACAGCACCGAGAACGCAAGATCCAGTGCCTCAGGGTCATCGAGCTTGAAGTCGAGGATGTACACCGTCTCATCGGCACTGGTGTACGCGTTCAGATCCGCGCCGAACTCGGTGCCGATGTCGCGCAGGACCTGGTCGAGCTCGTTCTTGGAGTATTCCTCGGTGCCGTTGAACAGCATGTGCTCAAGAAAGTGCGCGGCACCCCTGGCCTCAGGCGGGTCGACAAGCCCGCCCGCGTCGATCGCCAAGTAGATAACGACGCTCTCGCCGGGCGAATCGTTGGAACGCAGGTAGTACGAAAAGCCGTTGTCGAGCTGTCCGATGAGCACCTCGTCGTCGACTGGCAGCAACGTCGCGTCGGGATCTGTCGGGTCGTAGTCGTTGAACGCGCCCAGATCAGCGGGTGGGTCGAGCTCGACGGCAGGCTCGGCTTCGGAGGGTTCGGCGTCGTCGTCCGGCGCAGCGTCGTCGTCCGTGTCGTCCTCGGGAGCGGGAGCTTCGGCGTCTGGAGCCTCCGGCTCCGGCTGCGCCTCGTCGGTCGTCTCGGGCATGTCGTCGGTGTCGGAGCCCGCATCGCGACTATCGGGAGCGCATGCGACTGCCAGCAGGCACGACGCGAAGAGCAGTGCAAGGAGCCTGCGCCGCAGAACTGCATTCATCGGATGGGGGGCCTTTCAGACGATGGGTCGCTCCGGCGTCGAAGCAGTCGATTGGCTGCCGCATCGCATCAAGCAAGCGGAACAGGACGGTATCGGCAGTAACGGCGTACTGCGACATAGCTGCAGCGTCATCTCGGGGGTGCCGTTCACAGCTGAGCGAGTCGGGAGAGCAGTGCCTCTGGGGAGCCGTCGCAGTCGGCTATGTCGGCTGGAGTCATGATCTCGCGCCAGCCGTCGCCGTCGCGGGACAGGATGGCGGGGAGCGCCGTGACGCTCGCGAGTTGGGCAGGCGTGGCCTCGTCGCGGTGGACGAGGTCGAGTTCCACCGGGGACACTGCGCACGCTTGCTTCCACTGGCGCGAGCCGGCCGGGTTCCAGCCATGCGTGATATCGCAAAGTGCGCACTTGGCGCGGCCGGTCAGCTTGCCGAGTGCGTAGCGCAATTCGCCGACGAGGGTGCCGTCCGCGTCATAGATGCCCACGAATTGCACGCCGCACCATACCCCTGCGGTTGGGGGACTCAATGTCGCCGCTGGCATACTCGCCTCCGGAGATCTCGTGACCATTGAGCTTGCAGCCCTGCCCTATACAACCGACGCTCTTGCGCCGCACATCAGCGAGCGCACGATCAGCTTTCACTACGGGAAGCACCACGCCGGCTACGTACGAACGGTCAACTCAGCTGTGGCCGGCACGCCGGACGAATCGCGGTCGCTGGACGATCTCGTGCGTTCGCTTCCGACGGGAGGATTGTTCAACGCTGCCGCTCAGACCTGGAACCACGACTTCTACTGGCAATCGATGTCGCCAGGCGGCGGAGGCGATCCCGAGGGCGATCTGGCATCGGCGATCGAGGCCGGCTTCGGCAGCGTGGACGCCTTCCGAACACAGTTCACGACGGGCGCTGTCGGCAACTTTGGATCCGGCTGGGGCTGGCTTGTTCACGACCGAGCCGCCGAGGGCTCGCTGCGAATCATCCAAACCGACGATGCCGGGACGCCGCTGACGGGTGGCTTGACGCCCCTTCTGGTCATCGACATCTGGGAGCACGCTTACTATCTCGACTATCGGAACGCTCGTGCCGCCTACGTCGACGCCTTCGTCGAGCACCTCCTCAACTGGGAATTCGTGGCCCAGAACTACGCCGCCGCGCGATAGGCACCGGCCGTCGTCGTCGGGCCTCAACTGAGAGTGTGACCGTGCGGTGTTTCGCAACCATCCCGGTGGTCGTTAGGCTGAGTTCCGAATATCGATTGGCGATGCCCGATGTCTGTAGAAGTCGATGTCCGGTCGCTTGCCGACCTTGAGCCAACGGTAGAGAAGCTGCTGGCTCGCCACCTTCGACAGACCAAGGAGTGGCACCCCCACGCGCTCGTGCCGTGGAGCCGGGGCAAGGATTTCGAGCCTGACTACGAGTGGTCGCCCGCAGAGGCGAATCTCTCCCCTGAGGCCCGCAGCGCCCTGTTCGTGAACGTGCTCACCGAGGAGAACCTGCCCTACTACTTCCGTGACAGCGAGCGGCTGTTCGGCCGAGACGGCGCGTGGGGCGAGTGGGTGCGCCGCTGGACCGCGGAAGAGGGGCGGCACGGCCGGGTCATCTACGACTACCTGTCGGTCACACGCGCCTTGGACCCAGTGGCGTTGGAGCGGGCCCGGATGGCGATGGTGCAGTGCGGGCAGGTGCCCGAGCCCCCCGGCCTCCTAGAGGGCCTGGCCTACGTGACACTGCAGGAATTGGCGACCCGAATTTCGCACTTCAACACCGGGCGCCACATCGACGACCCAGCGGGCAAGGCCATCATGCGCCGGGTTGCCTTCGATGAAAATCTGCACTTCCTGTTCTATCGGGACGTGATGAGCGCCGCCGTCGAGATGGACCCTTCCAGCGCGGTGGTCGCCATCGCCAACCAGGTCAAGGGCTTTTCGATGCCCGGGATGGGCATCACCGATTTCGACGCCCACAGCCGCACCATCGCTGAAGCCGGGATCTACGACCTAGCGATTCATCACAACCAGATCCTTGAGCCCGTGGTCTTGCGCGATTGGAATCTCCCGGCACTGACCGACCTCTCCAGCATCGCCGAGGCGGCCCGCGATCGGCTCATGAAAATGATCGATCGGATCGGCCGCGTGGGACAACGCCTCGCCGAGCGCTACGCCGAAGCACGGAGATCGCTGACCCGAGACGCAGCGGTCCTGCAATAGCTCTCGCCGCGCGCTAGCAGCCCGCGCTCAACGGCGGCTACGGCCGAACGGCTCGGCGTGACCACGGTGGCCACCGTCGATCTACGGCATTTCGGGGTTGTCCGACCGCTGCATTGCGATCGGCTGGACATCCTGCCCTGACCGACGGCCAGCCGATGCGCTGGGATGGGGCGACTTCAGATCGCGCTTGCTTGTTGCCGTCGGCTGAGTTAGTTTGTGTTGCAAACTAGTTTGTGTCGCAGCAGGGAGCGAGCGATGACGCCAGACAGCGACGACACGGCGGTGCTGAGCACCGAGGAGGGGTGGCAGACCATTCAGGCCACCATCCACGACGCCCGCGGGGCCATGTACACCGCAGGGAGCACGGCAATCCTGCTGATGTGGGCCGGCATTATCTCGGCTGCGTACCTCGCCCAATACGCCATCTCGACGTTCGCGACGGACTTTGCCGAAGATCAACCGTGGTTCCCAGGGCCGCTGTGGATCGGCTTTTCGGCGGTGGGCATGGTCGGGAGCATGACCATCGGCTACCGCGCCGGCCGAGCCGTGTCGACGGGCGCCGCTATGCAGAACGCGGGAATCCGGGTGTTTCTCTACTGGATGGCCGTCGTGACGGCGGCGGGCCTTCTGCCAGGAGCGGCGGGGCTGTGGAACGAGACCCGGGCCGAGACCATCCCGTACGTCTTGGTGGGTGTCATCGCGCTGGGATACGTGCTGTTCGGCATCTTGCACAGGCCTGTGATTGCGGTGTTCGGCTTGGGTTACGCCGTGTCGTTCTACGTTCCGCACTACATCTTCGATGACATCGCCCCAGCGGTCTCCGGAATCGCGATGCTTGCGTTGCTCGCTGGCACCTTCGCGTGGGTGCGCAAGAACGGCGGATGGTAAACACCGGCGGCGTGTCTGGCAGCAATGCGATCGTCCTCAACGAGACGATCCATCAGCCGACCCGGCTGCGCATCATGTCGTTGCTGGTCTCAGTGGAAACAACTGACCCGATCGCCTACAGATTCCTGCAGAATCATCTGGAATTGACCCCGGGCAATCTCACGACCCACTTGCGAAAGCTGGAAGACGCTCAGTACGTGGCGATTACCAAGGAGTTTCACGGTGTCAAGCCGCGCACGTGGGTCCAGGCGACCGCAGTGGGGCGCAATGCGTTCGCCGAGTACCTGACGAACCTCGAACGGGCGCTCGGAGTTCGCCGTCGGCCCTGAACGTTTCACGGCCGACCCCCAAAAAGAGTTGGGAGCTAGTGATCGCCCTTGGGGTCGAGGAGCGCCGTGAGGCGATCGATGGTGAAGTCGGGACTGCGGGCGGCGTCGATGAGGACGTGCTCGGCACCGGCGATCTTGGCGGCTGCAGCGGGGACATCGGCCGCTACTTCGGGGGGCACCACGACGGCACCGTGACGGTCGGCGTGGATGAGGTCGCCGGGGCGAACCGACATGCCGTGCACGGTGACCGGAACGGCGTACTCGACGACGTGGACCCACGAATGGGACGGTCCAATGGAGCCGGCGAGGGCGCCGAAGCCGGGAGCCCAGTCCGCCAGGTCGCGGATCGAGCCGTTCGTGATGACACCGAGCGAGCCCAAGCCGGCGTGAATGCTGCTGTTCACCTCGCCCCACCAGGCGCCGTAACCAGGAGAAGCGTCAATGTCTTCGATGACGGTGATGGTCGGCTGGGGGGCCTCGGCAATGTGGCGGTAATAGCCGACCCGCATTGCGAGATCTTCGTCGCCAGAACGACCTGAGTGCGCGGCGGCCCGGATCGTGGCGGTGCGGGCGTAACCCACCATCGGCGGGGCGTCGGGGTTGGGGCACACCAGCGGCGACGTCGTGAAGCCGTAGGCGCGACGTTGCGGTGCGACGATTTCGAGCGCGTTGGCGACGGTCGGGGTGTCGAGCTTGCGCAGAGCGTCGAGCACAGGGTCACTGGGCACAGGGTCACTGGGCACAGGGTTGACCTGTCTTGACCGTCTAGACCAGTTCGATGAGCGCCATCGGGGCGTTGTCGCCGCGGCGCGGACCGAGCTTGAGAATCCGGGTGTAGCCGCCGGGGCGCCCCTCATAGCGGGGGCCGATCTCGTCGATCAGCTTCTGGGCCATCTCCAGGTCGCCATTGAGGCTGGCAACGAGCTGCCGGTGGCGCGCCAGACCGCCCTTGCGTGCCTTGGTGATGAGCTTCTCGGAGAAGGGGCGCAGTGCCTTGGCCTTCGCTTCAGTGGTCTCGATGGCTTCGGCGGCGAACAACGACGCAGCCAGGTTCGCCAGCATCGCTCGTTGGTGGCTGGAGCTGCCGCCGAGGCGGCGACCTCTCGTGGGCGTGGGCATCGTCAGCTCACTCCGGACTCAGCGAGCTCTTCGGCCGGCGCCTCGTCGGCTGTCGGGCTCATGCCGCGCAGCGCTAATCCGCGCTCGTCGAGTTTCTCAATGACCTCGTCCAGTGACTTCTGGCCGAAGTTCGGAACGGTCATGAGCTCGTCCACGGACTGGTCAAGCAACTCGCCGATCGTGTTGAACTGCGCGCGCTTGAGGCAATTGCGGGCTCGCTCAGAAAGACCGAGGTCCTCGATGGGCTTGTCCAGGTCGCTGGCCCGGCCATCACCGACGGTGACGTCGGCGATTTCGAGGCCCAAGGGTTCGTCGGAGAGCTGGGCGATCATGAGCATCAGGCGGCACATCGTGTCGGCGGCCGACGCCAGCGCCTCGCGCGGCGTCATGGCTCCATCGGTCTCGATGTCAAGCACCAACCGGTCGAAATCGGTCGACTGCTCAACACGCACCGGCTCGACCTCGACCGCGACCCGTCGCACCGGGCTGAACAGGGCATCCATGAGAATCACACCGATCGTGGCGCCGGCACGATCGCTGTCGGGCGCCGAGTAGCCCCAGCCGCGCGCCACCGTCAGATCCATGGCCAAGCGGGCGCCGTCACCGAGCGTTGCGATGTGCAGATCTGGTGTCAGACATTCGACATCGACGCCCCAGTCGACATGGCCCGCGAGCACAGGGCCCGTGCCGCGCTCATCGAGGCGCACCGCGACGGGCTCATCGCTGTGGCATCGCAGCACGACGTCCTTGAGGTTCAGGATGATGTCGGTGACATCTTCCACGACGCCTTCGATCGTGGTGAATTCGTGGAGCGCATCATCGAATCGAACCTGGGTGATGGCTGCACCGGGGATCGAAGACAGCAGTGTGCGTCGCAGCGAATTGCCCAGCGTGTGGCCGAACCCCGGTTCCAGCGGTCCGATGGCGAAACGCTGGCGGTTGCCCTCGGGCGGGGATGGGTCGATAGTCGGTCGGTGCATGACCAAGGTGTCGGACATGGACATCTTGACCCCTTCGTTGATGGTGGCTATTTGCTGTACAGCTCGACGATGAGCTGTTCGCGCACAGGGATCTCGATCTGGGATCGCAGCGGCAGTTCACGCACGGTGACGCTCTGGCCGCCGTCACTCGGGTCGAGCCATGCAGGCGCAGCACGGTCGAGAACGTCGAGATTCCAGCGGACGGTCACGATCTCACGGGCCTTCGGGCGCAGCTCGATCACGTCATCGCGGCGGGCTCGGTAGCTCGGGATGTTTACCCGGCGTCCGTTGACGTTGACATGGCCGTGGCTCACGAACTGGCGGGCCTGCGGACGGGTCGCAGCCCAGCCCGCCCGGTAGACGATGTTGTCGAGGCGCAGTTCGAGCAGGCGCAGCAGGTTCTCGCCGGTGACTCCCCGCTGGCGGGCAGCCTCTTGGTACGCATTGCGGAACTGCCGCTCGGTCATCCCGTAGGAGAACCGGCACTTCTGCTTTTCCTGCAACTGCATCAAGAACTCGGAGTTCTGGCTGCGGCGCCGACCCCGGCCGTGCTCGCCGGGCGGGTAGGGGCGACGGTCGAGCGCCTTCGTCTCGCCTTCGGTCCCCCAGATATTCGTGTTGAGACGCCGCGAGACGCGCGCCTTCGGTCCGGTGTAGCGGGACATCTCAGACCCTCCGTCGCTTTGGAGGGCGGCAGCCGTTGTGCGGCACCGGCGTCATGTCGCGGATGCCCTTGATTTCGATGCCGGAATTCTGAATGGAGCGAATGGCGGTCTCGCGGCCCGAGCCCGGACCCTTCACGTGCACGTGCACACGTCGCACGCCGTGTTCCATCGCTCGTTCGGAGGCCTGCTCGGCCGCCTGCTGCGCCGCGAACGGCGTCGACTTGCGGGAGCCCTTGAACCCAGCATTGCCGGCCGAGGCCCAGGACACCACGTTGCCCTGCAGGTCGGTGAACGTGATGATCGTGTTGTTGAATGAGCTCTTGATGTGCGCCACGCCGTCGCCGACGTTCTTGCGTTCCTTGCGGCGCCCGCGGCGGGTCGGCTGATTCACTTGCGCACCTTCTTCTTGCCCGCCACGGTCTTGCGCGGACCCTTGCGCGTTCGTGCATTGGTGTGCGTCCGCTGGCCGCGCACTGGCAGCCCACGGCGGTGCCGGACTCCCTGGTAGCAGCCGATCTCGATCTTCCGCTTTACGTCCTGCGCTACGTCACGGCGCAGGTCGCCCTCGACAGTGAGGTGGGCGTCGATGTGGTTCCGAATGCGAGCTACCTCAGCATCGGTCAGGTCGCGCACGCGGGTGCGTTCAGCGATGTTGAGGTCTTCACAGATCTGCTGGCTGGCCGAGCGGCCGATGCCGTAGATGTATGTCAGCGCGATTTCGACGCGCTTCTCGCGAGGTATGTCGACGCCGGCAATTCGGGCCATCGATGCGGGACTCCTGTCTCAGCCTTGCCGCTGCTTGTGCCGCGGGTTCGGACAAATGACGCGGATCCGTCCATGACGGCGGATGACGCGGCACTTGTCGCAGATTTTCTTCACGCTCGGACGTACTTTCATGGCTGAAGAATCTCCGGGCGTGACGCTGAAGGCGAAGACGCAAGGATACGGCCCGCGGCGCTCTGGACCAACGCCACGATGCTCACGATGCCGCCTCAATGGCGGCCACGATGCGCGCATGAACCTCGGTGGGGGTGCCGAGGCCGTCAACGGTAGCCAGCACGCCGCGATCGGCGAACAGCTTGCGCAGCGGTGCCGTCTCGGCCTCGTACAGCTCGAGCCGCCGGGCAATGGCCTCAGGAGTGTCGTCGGCACGTCCGCGTTCGAGCATCCGCTGTGTCACGACCTCGTCGGGCACGTCGAGATCGATCGCTCGATCGACAGTTGCGGGGGTCAGCAGCTCGAACAGCCCGTTGGCCTGCGTTTCGGTACGCGGAAAGCCGTCGAGCAGAACGCCGTCGCGGGCGTCGGGTTCTTCGAGGCGTTCGGCCACGATTCCCAGGATCAGGTCGTCGCCGACCAGCTCGCCTGCTTCCATGAGCTCCCCCGCAGCGCGGCCGAGCTCAGTGCCCGCAGCGACAGCGGCGCGCAGCATGTCGCCCGTTGAGATATGAGCCACGCCGAAACGCTCGGTCAGCAGCTCGCACTGCGTGCCCTTGCCGGCGCCCTGCTTGCCGAAGATCACAAGCCGTCGGGACATCAGGCCAGGAACCCTTCGTAGTTACGCATGAGCAGCTGGCTGTCGACCTGCTTCATGGTCTCGAGCGCGACGCCCGACGCGATCAGGATCGAAACGCCGCCGAAGCCGATAGCCGCTCCTGCGCCGCCAGAGCCCAGCGCATCGAGGTCGCTCGTGAGCGACAGCAGCACGCTCGGCAGCAACGCGACCAAGGCGATGAACAACGCGCCCGGCAACGTGATGCGATTCAGCACCTTGGAGAGGTAGCGCTCGGTCTGCGGACCGGGGCGGATGCCGGGAATAAAGCCGCCCTGCTTGCGGATGTTGTCGGCTTGGCGAACCGGATCGAACGAGATCGCTGTGTAGAAGTAGGCGAACCCGACGATTAGGCCGCCGAAGAACAGGATGTAGGCGATGTTGTCAGGCTGGGTCAGGTAGTCGTC
Source organism: Candidatus Poriferisodalis sp. (assembly GCA_965226645.1). Taxonomy (GTDB): domain Bacteria; phylum Actinomycetota; class Acidimicrobiia; order Acidimicrobiales; family Poriferisodalaceae; genus Poriferisodalis. The sequence goes on along the minus strand of CBDDDL010000001.1, from coordinate 456,715 downwards.
CACCGCCGTCTGCAGCCATCCCCAATTCGCGACGTTCGAAAGCAGCACCGGCAGGAACAGGATCGAGCTGGCGAAGATGACGGGAATCACGCCCGACTGGTTGACCTTCAACGGGATATAGGTGTTCTGCCCGCCATAGAGCCGGCGACCGACCTGACGACGCGAGAACTGCACCGGGATCCGCCGCTGGCCTTGCTCGATGAAGATGATCGCCACCATCATTCCTACGGCGACAATGATCGCCGCCGTGAGATACACCGTGCCCTGCACCGCCAGCAGCCGGGCCCCGTCGAAGGGGATTGTCGAGACGACCGAAGCGAAGATCAGAAGCGACATGCCGTTGCCGACACCGCGCTGGCTGATCAGCTCGCCCATCCACATCAGCAATGCCGTTCCCGCCGTCAGCGACAGGATCACGAGCGCCACCCGGTTGAACGTGAAGTCGGGAATGACGATCACGCCGGCGGTGTTGCCCAGCGCAGTGCCTTGACCCCGGCCGAAGATGAAGGTGATGCCCGTCGCCTGCACGAATGCGATGCCAAGCGTCAGGTAACGGGTGTACTGGGTCAGCTTGCGCTGGCCCACTGCGCCTTGCTGCTGCAGCTGCTCGAATCGCGGGATCGCCACGGTGAGGATCTGGATGATGATCGATGCCGTGATGTACGGCATGATCCCGAGGGCGAAGATGGCGAAGTTGGTGAGCGCGCCGCCCGAGAACAGATTCAGCAGCGCCAGCACGCCGCCCGTCGAGGACGCCTGCTCGCGCAGCGAGACGATGGCGTCGAAGTCGATGCCGGGCACCGGCACCTGCGAGCCCAGCCGGTACGCCGCAATGATGAACAGCGTGAACATGATCTTCCGTCGAAGATCCTTGATCCGGAAGATGTTGCGCATGTGGCCGAGCACGACGAGCCCCTAGCGATTGGTGTGCTGGTTGCCCCGCGCCGGCGGTCGCGGACCGCCGAATGCGGGGGGCAGCAATTCGATGCTGCCCCCGGCCGCTTCGACGGCCTCTCGAGCAGAACCGGACACCGCATGGGCCTTCAGCGAGATCGCCCGGGTGATCTGTCCCCGGCCGAGCACCTTGACCATCGTGGGTCGAGATGCCGAACCCCGTGAGATGAGCCCCAAGGCCGCAAGCGATTCCGGGGTGACCTCGTCGAGACCCGACTCTTCGAGCGTGTCGAGATTCACTGGCTGGTATTCGACGCGAAACGGGTTCGTGAAGCCCTTGCTCTTGGGAACGCGGACCTGCAGCGGCAACTGACCGCCCTCGTACCAAATCGGCACGGTGCCACGGGCGCGCGAGCCCTTCGTGCCTCGGCCTGCGGTCTTTCCGCCTTTGCCGCCGATGCCGCGCGCGACGCGTTTGCGCTTACGGCGGGCGCCGGCTGGCGGAGCCAGGTCATGCAGTCTCAGCATCAGCGCTCCCTTGTTCGTCCGGAATTGGGTCCAACACGTGTTCAGCGGTGACCATCTCGACGGTGATCAGATGGTCGACCTTGCGGAGCATGCCTCGGATCTCGGGCCTATCCGGAAGGGTATGGCTGCGGCCGATGCGGCCGAGGCCCAGTGCACGCAGCGCGCCGCGCGCTTTTGGCTTGGCGCCGATTCCCGACCGCACCTGGGTCACGACGATGTGGCTCACACGGTCCTCGCTCATGACGTGGCTCCCGCAGGCGCGTTCAGCTTCCGGGTGCGCTCGGATTCGTTGTACGCAGCCAGCAGGCCAGCAGGGATGCACTCCTGTGGGGACAGTCCGCGCAGCTTCGCAACCTCGTCAGGCCGCTTCAGCGCGGCGAGACCGGCGATGGTGGCCCGAGCCACATTGATGTGGTTGGACGAACCGAGCGACTTGGCCAGCACATCGCTGATACCGGCCTCTTCGAGGATGGCGCGAACGGCACCGCCAGCAATGACGCCGGTACCTGGCGCCGCGGGCTTCAAAAGCACCTTGCCCGCCCCCATGACGCCGAGGACAGGATGGATGATCGTCGACCCCGCGAGCGGCACGTTGAAGAGGCTCTTGCGGGCCTCCTCGGTGCCCTTCTGGATAGCGAGAGGGACTTCCTTGGCCTTGCCGTAGCCGAGACCTACCCGACCGGCTCCGTCGCCGATGACTACAAGCGCCGAGAACGAAAAACGTCGGCCACCCTTGACGACCTTGGCGACTCGATTGATGTCAATGACGCGGGACTCCCGCAGCCCGTCATCGCCGCTGTTGCGCGGGTTCTCGAACTGCCGGTCGCGCCCGCGACGCGGGCCGCCACGATCACGGTCGCCGCGGTCTCGGTCGCCGCGAGGCGCCTGTGGCGTCTTGGGGGTCTGTGGGGTCTGTGGGGTCTGCTCGTCTGCCACTCGTGCTCCTAGGGTCCCGCCGGGGATCAGAACTTCAAGCCGCCCTCGCGGGCAGCATCTGCAAGGGCCGCGATGCGGCCGTGATACCGGTTGCCGCCACGGTCGAAGACCACGGAGGTGACGCCGGCGTGTCGGGCCCGCTCGGCGATGAGCCGACCGATTTCGGCCGCAGCGGCGACGTTGCCGCTACCGCCTACCGCGACGCCGGCTTCGCCGGTCGAGGCGGAGGCCAACGTGTGACCGACAGTGTCGTCGATCACCTGCACGCTGATGTGGCGATTCGAGCGGAATACGCACAGTCGTAGGCGCTCCGGCGTGCCTGACACCTTCTTGCGCACCCGAATACGGCGCCGATCGCGCCCCGCAGTTCTCGTTCGAGTACTCACTTCGCGGCCTTTCCGACTGCGCTCACTTTGCGGCCTTTCCGGCCTTGCGCAGCACACGTTCACCGACGTAGCGAATGCCCTTGCCCTTGTATGGCTCGGGTTTGCGCAGCGCCCGGATGTTGGCCGCAACCTGCCCGACGAGCTGCTTGTCGATGCCCTTGACGATGATCGACGTCTGATTGGGAACCTCGAAGCTGATGCCGTCGGGGGCGATCACCGGCACCGTGTGGCTGAATCCCAGCAACAGTTCCAACGATTCGGGGCTCTTGGCCGCTGCGCGATATCCGACGCCGACGATCTGAAGTTCCTTGCTGAATCCCTGCGAGACACCTTGCACCATGTTGGCGACGAGGGCACGGCTGAGCCCGTGCAGCGAACGCTGGCTACGGCTGTCGTCGGAGCGCCCGACGCTGGCCTCGCCATCGTCGACGCGCACCGTGATGCCCGCCGCAAGTTCGCACCGCAGTTCGCCTCCCGGACCGGCCACAGTCACCCGGCCGCCAGTCGCCGATCCGGCGTCGGGCGCGAAAGGCTCTGAGGTGATCGTGACCCCGTCCGGAATCGTGATTGGCGCCTGGCCGACGCGTGACATCGTCGCCTCCTACCAGACGTAACAGAGGATCTCGCCGCCGACGCGATTGCGGCGAGCCTCACGATCTGTCATCAGGCCCCGGCTCGTGGACAGCACGGCAATGCCGAGACCGCCGAGAACACGAGGCACCTTGTCGGACTTGGTGTACACCCGCAGGCCGGGCTTGGAGACTCGCTCGAGCCCGGAGATCGTCCGATCTCGATTGGGGGTGTACTTCAGGCTGATGGTCAGCAACGGCGCGGGACGCCCTTCGACATCGTCCACCTTGAAGTCATTCACGTAGCCCTCGCGCTTGAGGATCGCCGCGAGGCGCTCCTTCTGCTTGGAGGACGGCATGGCAACCTCGTCCTTGAACACCATGTTCGCGTTGCGGATGCGGGTGAGCATGTCCGCAATGGGGTCGGTCATCGACATGTGCGCACCTCCCTCACCAGCTGGCCTTCGTCACGCCGGGCACTTCGCCGGCATGGATCATCTGTCGCAGACACACTCGGCACAGCCCGAACTTGCGGTACACCGACCGCGGTCGGCCGCAGACGCGGCACCGCGTGTAGGCGCGCACCTTGAACTTGGGGGTGCGCTGCTGCTTGTTGACGAGTGCCTTTTTGGCCATCAGTTCTGCCCCTGTCGGAATGGGAACCCAAGTGCGGTGAGCAAGGCACGCCCACCCTCGTCGTCGGTAGCCGACGTCACGAGGGTGATGTCCATGCCTCGGATTTGGTTGACGCTGTCGTAATCGATCTCCGGGAAGACCAGCTGTTCGGTGATGCCGAACGTGTAGTTGCCGTGCCCGTCGAAGCTGCGCGAAGAGAGCCCCCGGAAGTCCCGGATACGCGGGATCGCCAGCGACACGAGACGGTCGTAGAACTCCCACATGCGGTCCTGGCGCAGTGTGACGCGAGCGCCGATGGCGTTGCCTTCGCGCAGCTTGAAGCCTGCGATGGAGCGCTTGGCGCGGGTGATCGCCGGACGCTGGCCGCAGATGCGGCTCAGGTCCTCGACCGCGCCATCGAGCATTGCCCGATTGGTCAGCGCTGCGCCCACGCCCACGTTCACGCTGATCTTGGTGAGCCTGGGCACCTGCATGATGTTGGAGAGGGCCAGTTGGGTCTGCAGCTGTGCGCGCAGCGTGTCGCGGTACAGAACCTTCATTCGCGGCTCGACACGGGAACTGACGTTTGGCGCATCAGTGTCCGATGCTGCTGCGCTCGGTGCATCAGTGACGCTCATGGCAGCTCCTCCCCTGACACGCGGTGGTAACGCACCTTGCGGTCACCCTCGAATCGAAAGCCGACACGGCCGGGCTGTCCCGTACGGGGGCATACGACCGCGACATTGGACACGTCGACCGGCAGGAGGTAGTCGATGATCTGCCCCTCCTGGCTCTGTTGCGTGGGCTTCTGGTGCTTGTGACCCACATTCACGCCTTCGACGGTGAGGCGGCCTCGCTGGGGGTCTACCGACACCACTTCGCCCTCCCTGCCCTTGTCGGGCCCGGAGATCACGCGGACGGTGTCGCCCTTGCGAACCTTCAGTCGCGGAAGCTGATGACGCTGACGTTGGCTCACAGCTCCCCCATCACAGAACTTCGGGAGCCAGCGACACGATGCGCATGAAGCGCTTCTCGCGCAGCTCGCGTCCTACCGGACCGAAAATGCGCGTGCCGCGGGGCTGGCGGTTGTTGTCAACGAGAACTGCGGCGTTCTCGTCGAAGCGGATGTAGCTGCCGTCGGGCCGGCGGCGTTCCTTGCGGGTGCGGACCACGACGCAGCGGACCACTTCGCCCTTGCGCACGGAAGCGCCGGGGATGGCGTCTTTGACGGTTCCGATGAAGACGTCGCCGATCGACGCGTAACGCCGGCCCGTGCCTCCCAGCACTCGGATGCACAGCACCTCGCGTGCGCCCGAGTTGTCGGCGACTTTGAGTCTGGACTCTTGCTGGATCATCGTGCCCTCTCGACAATCTCGATCAGACGCCAGCGCTTGGTCTTCGAGATCGGTCGGGTCTCCATCACACGCACCCGATCGCCGGGCCGGGCATCCGAAGCCGGATCGTGGGCGTACAGCTTCTTGGTCCGCTGCACGGTCTTGAAGTAGCGGGGGTGCCGGACACGCTCGGTCACTAAGACCACAGCGGTCTTGTCCATCGCGACCGAGGTAACAATGCCTTCGCGCACCTTGCGCCGGTTGCGTTCAGTCGAATTCGATTCGCCGGTGTTGACGGTGTCGTTGGTGTCGGTTGTCTCGGCGCTCATGATGCGACTCCTGTGTCGGCAGACAGCACAGCGGCTGAGCCCTGCGAAACGCCAGACAGCATTTCTGCGGCTGAGCCCTGCGAAACGCCAGACAGCATTTCTGCGGCTGAGCCCTGCGAAACGCCAGACAGCACAGCGGCTGAGCCCTGCGAAGCGCCAGACAGCATTTCTGCGGCCGCGATCTCGCGCTCACGAAGCACTGTGAGGATCCGGGCGACATCGCGCTTGGTGGCTGCCATCTGTGCCGAGCTGTCGAGCTCGCCGGTGGCGAACGCAAAGCGAAGGTTGAACATCTCTTTCTTGGCGCTGGCCAGCTCGTCGAGCAGTTGGTCGTCAGACAGCCCGCGCAGGGTTGCGGCTGTGGCCATCAGATGGCCTCCTCGCGTGAGATCACCCGCGCGCGAATGGGCAGCTTCTGGATGGCGCGGGACATGGCATCTCGAGCCAGTTCGCTGCTGACGCCGCCCAGCTCGAACATGACTCGGCCTGGCTTCACCACGGCGACCCACTTCTCGGGGTTGCCCTTGCCCGAGCCCATGCGGGTCTCAGCGGGCTTCGCAGTAACCGGCTTGTCGGGGAAGATGTTGATCCACACCTTGCCGCCACGCTTGACGTGGCGGGTCATGGCGATTCGTGCGGCTTCGATCTGACGGGCGGTGATCCAGCCAGGCTCGAGCGCCTGGATTCCAAAATCGCCGAAGTTCACCGACGTGCCGCCCTTGGCGCGACCCTTTGTGCGGCCGCGGTGCTGCTTGCGGTGCTTCACCTTGCGAGGCATCAGCATCAGTCGTCTCCCGGCCGGAAGTTGGGTGTCTGGGATTGGTCTCGCGTGGCGCGCTCTATCTGCTCTTCCTCTTCGAGCAGGCGCTCGAACTCGGGATCGGCCTCACGAAGCAACGGCACGTGCTCGATAGGCGCGTCGTCCGTCTCGGTTCGTCGCGCGGCACCCGCACCCGCACCCGCGGACACGACTGACGCCGGAGGGGCGCCATCACCGGATGTCAGGCCAGTAGCCATCGCCGCCTCGCGGTGAATGCGATCATCGGCGGAGACCTTGTACGGCAGGATGTCGCCCTTGTAGAGCCACACCTTCACGCCGATGCGGCCCGCTGTGGTGTGAGCCTCGCGGAAGCCGTAGTCGATATCGGCACGCAGGGTGTGCAGCGGCACGCGACCCTCGCGGTACCACTCGGTGCGGGCCATTTCGGATCCGCCCAAGCGACCCGAGCATTGCACGCGGATGCCCAGCGCTCCGGCCTTCTGTGCGTTCTGGACAGCACGCTTCATCGCACGCCGGAAAGCCACACGGCCGGCGAGCTGATCGGCAATGCCCTGAGCGATCAGTGCCGCTTCGAGTTCGGGCTGCTTGATCTCCTGGATGTTGAGCTGCACCTTCGGATTGCCCGAGATCTTGCCCAGCTCGGTACGCAGTCGGTCGGCCTCGCTGCCGCGGCGGCCGATGACAATGCCGGGTCGGGCCGTGTGCACGTCGATCCGCAGGCGATCGCGGGTGCGCTCCACCTCGATGCGGCTGATCGCTGCGTGCGGCAGCTCGGTCCGCAAGAAATCGCGGATCTTCCAGTCCTCGATGAGATAGTCCTGATACTCCTTGTCGGCGTACCAGCGTGACTTCCAGTCCGTGGTGATTCCCAGGCGGAAGCCGTAGGGGTTGACCTTCTGACCCATGGCTCAGATTTCTTTCTCGGCGTCGGCCGCGTCGGAGCCGGCGACATCGGCCTCGCTTGTATCGCTGTTGGAGCTGCCCTCCGTGTCGTCGGCAACCGCCTCGGCGTCGACTTCGGCGCCGTCTTCGACTTCTGCGGGGTCGACAGGGGCTTCCACCTCGACCCCTTCGATTTCTTCTGCTTCGACTGCTTCGACCTCTTCAAATCCGTCGGTTTCTGCCGGGGTCTCGGCGCGGCTGGCGGCGACGCGAGCTGCACGGCTGGCGACAGCGGTCGTTGCGCCGGACGCCGAAAGCCGGGCCTCGCGCATGGCGAGCTCTTCGGTGCTGAGCTGGGCCACCACGACCGTGATGTGGCAGGTCTGCTTGTGAATTCGGGTGGCTCGGCCACGAGCTCGGGGGCGCCAGCGCTTCAGCACAGGGCCCTCGTCGGCCCAGCATTCGGCCACATACAGCTCGTCGGGATCGAGCTGCTCGTTGTTGGAGGCGTTGGCGACCGCGCTCTCGAGCACCTTGGCCACTACTTCGGCCGCTCCGCGCTCGCAGAATCGCAAGCGGTCCCGAGCCGGACTCAGGTCCTCGTCGCGAATCAGGTTGAGCACCACGCGGGCCTTCGAAGCTGAGAGCCGCGCGAACCGGTGGCTCGCCTTGGCTCCGGCAATGACATCGAGGTCGATCAGGCCGCTCATCGCCGCCTGCCGCCGCGCTCCTGGCCTGCATGGAACTTGAAGGTCCGGGTCGGCGCGAACTCGCCGAGCTTGTGACCAACCATCGATTCGGTCACATACACCGGCAGGTGCTTGCGGCCGTCATGGACCGCAATGGTGTGCCCGATCATCTCGGGAATGATCGTGGAGCGGCGGCTCCACGTCCTGATGACCTTCTTCTCGCCACTCTCGTTCAACACGTCCACCTTTGCGAGAAGGTGGTCGTCAACGAAGGCGCCCTTCTTGAGACTGCGCGGCATCGCTTTACCTCCGCGAACCGCGCGTCCGGCGACGGCGGAGAATGAGATCGTTGGACTTACGGGTCTTGGAGCGGGTGCGGCCCTCGGGTTTGCCCCATGGCGACACGGGGTGACGGCCGCCCGACGACTTGCCCTCGCCACCGCCAAGGGGGTGGTCGACGGGGTTCATCGCCACGCCGCGGGTCTGCGGGCGCACGCCTTTGTAGCGGTTGCGCCCGGCCTTGCCGATCTTGATCAGGTCGGCCTCGGCGTTGCCGACCGAACCGACCGTCGCCCGGCAGTCAATGGGTACTCGGCGCATCTCGGTGGACGGCAGCCGCAGCGTTGCGTACATGCCCTCTTTGGCGACCAGCTGCACGCTGGAGCCCGCCGCACGAGCCATGCGGCCACCGCCACCGGGCTTCAGCTCGACGTTGTGAACGGTGGTGCCGACAGGCACGTAGCGCAGCGGCAAGGCGTTGCCGGCGCGAATCTCGGCGTTGGGGCCATTCGACAGCTTGTCGCCGACTTCGATGCCCGCGGGAGCCAGGATGTAGCGCTTCTCGCCATCGTGGTAGTGCAGCAACGCGATTCGAGCGTTTCGGTTGGGGTCGTACTCGACGGTCGCGACAGTGGCGGGCACGCCATCCTTCTCGCGGCGGAAGTCGACCACCCGGTACCGCCGCTTGTGGCCGCCGCCTCGGTGACGAGCCGTCTTGCGGCCATCGTTGTTGCGGCCGCCGGTGGAGTGCTGCTTGGCGATGAGCGAACGCTCGGGCTTGGTTGCGGTGATGTCCGCGAAGTCCGAGACCGTCTGGAATCGGCGGCCAGGACTGGTTGGCTTGCGTGTGCGAATGCCCATGACGCCGTGCCTTAGGAATTGAAGATCTGGATCGAGTCACCCTCGACGAGGGTGACGATTGCCCGCTTGGTATCCGGCCGTTTACCGATGGTGCCGTTGCGCCGGTTGCGGCGGGCCTTGCCCTTGCGGTTCAGCGTGTTGACGTTGGCGACCTTGACATCGAAGATGGACTCGATGGCGTGGCGGATCTCCGGCTTGCTTGCCGAGGGATGCACCCGGAACACGTAGACGCCGTCCTCGAGGAAGTTGTACGACTTCTCTGAGATCACCGGAGCGATCAGCACGTCGCGTGGATCCTTCACTGGCTCTCGGTCCTTGTTGCGTCCTCTTGCGAGGCCCGATTGCTCACCGGGAGGTTGTCGCGGGTGAACACCAGCCAGTCCGATCGCAGGATGTCGTACGCGTTCAACTCGGCGGATTGCACCGAGTGCACCATCGGCAGATTGCGGAAGCTGCGGTCGGCGACCTGATCGGCAGGTCTGTCGTCCAGAACGAGCAAGACCTGCCCAGTAAGGGACAGGTTCTCCATTGCCGCAACGGCGTCCTTGGTACGGGGCTGGTCGAAGCGCCACGTGTCGACAACCATGACGCGCTCACTGCGGACCCGATCGCTGAGCGCCGAATGCAGGGCCAGGCGGACGGTCTTGCGGTTCACCTTCTGGCGGTAGCTGCGTGGCTTGGGGCCATGCGCCACGCCGCCTCCGGTGAACTGGGGCGAGCGGATCGAGCCCGCCCGGGCCCGCCCAGTGCCCTTTTGCCGCCAGGGCTTGGCGCCGCCACCGCGCACCTCGGCGCGGGTGCGAGTGCTGTGGGTACCGCGGCGGCGCGCGGCGAGCTGGGCAGTGACGACCTGATGCAGTGCCGCCATGTTCGGCTCGATGCCGAAGATGGCCTCGTCGAGTTCGACGGTGCCGGCAGTGCCGCCGTCGGGTGTGCGGACATCGAGGGTGAGCGTCATCGCAATCACCTCAGGCCTTCACCGACGCTGTGTCTGCCGGAGCTTTGACGGCATTGCGGACGATGACCGGGCCGCCCTTGGGACCCGGGACCGAGCCGCGCACCAACAGCAGGCCGCGCTCGGCATCGGCTTCGACGACAACGAGATTGAGCGTCGTGACCTTCTCGCTGCCCATGCGGCCAGCCATGCGAGTGCCCTTGAACACACGCGACGGGGTCGCGCAGGCACCGATGGCGCCCGGAGCACGGTGAACCCGATGGGCGCCGTGGCTGGCGCGCTGGCCGGAGAAATTGTGCCGCTTCATCACACCGGCAAATCCCTTGCCCTTCGACGTGGCCGTGACGTCAACCAGTTCACCAGGGGCGAAGAGATCGGCATGGAGTTCGGTACCGACCGTCAGCTCGCTCACGTCGTCGAGTCGCAACTCGACAAGACGCTCGCCCGCCGCGACACCGGCACTCTCGTAGTGGCCCGCAGTGGGTCGGTTCAGCTTGCGCGGTTCGCGATTGCCGTGCGTCACCTGCACCGCTGTGTATCCGTCGCGTTCGGTCGTGCGAATCTGAGTGATCCGGCATGGATCCACGCGCAGCACGGTGACCGGGACGACCCGGTTCTCGTCATCCCAAAGCTGCGTCATGCCGACCTTCGTCGCGACGAGCGCCTTGTTCGCCATGTGAGCGTCTCTCTCGTGCCTTCGTGGTTGCCGGTCCGCCCTGCCGGGCGGCACTCTGCTTGCCGGTCCGCCCTGCCGGGCGGCACTCTGCTTGCCGGTCCGCCCTGCCGGGCGGCACTCTGCTTGCCGGTCCGCCCTGCCGGGCGGCACTCTGCTTGCCGGTCCGCCCTGCCGGGCGGCACTCTGCTTGCCGGTCCGCCCTGCCGGGCGGCACTCTGCTTGCCGGTCCGCCCTGCCGGGCGGCACTCTGCTTGCCGGTCCGCCCTGCCGGGCGGCACTCTGCTTGCCGGTCCGCCCTGCCGGGCGGCACTCTGCTTGCCGGTCCGCCCTGCCGGGCGGCACTCTGCTTGCCGGTCCGCCCTGCCGGGCGGCACTCTGCTTGCCGGTCCGCCCTGCCGGGCGGCACTCTGCTTGCCGGTCCGCCCTGCCGGGCGGCACTCTGCTTGCCGGTCCGCCCTGCCGGGCGGCACTCTGCTTGCCGGTCCGCCCTGCCGGGCGGCACTCTGCTTGCCGGTCCGCCCTGCCGGGCGGCACTCTGCTTGCCGGTCCGCCCTGCCGGGCGGCACGTAAACGCTCCGCACGGCACTGCCGGCGGAGCGATGTTGCGGTTGTGCCGACCGGTTCCGTGTACCCGCCGCCTCATGGCCTTGAGCACCCGGCCTGGCCGGACTTCGGTTCGGCGCAGGAACTTCCGCACCGCGAATGAAGCAGCCTACCGAGGGTCCCCCATCTCCCCAACCCTCAGATGTCAGCGGAATACAGCCCCAAGCACGGACGTGTTCACCTGCGTGCGTTGCGCCAGGCCGCCGAATACGGCGGTGTACGTCAGGAAACGGCTGCGAGGCCGAGCATGGCTGCCATCAGCACGCCGCACATCGTCACCATGATGCCGACGAGCCAACGGAACTGGCTCTTCGACTCAGCCCGGACGCTGCTGAACTGGGCTCCGTACTCGGCGCGATCGGCATCTCGTTGAGCTGCGTACGCGGCCTGATCGGCGGCTCGTTGAGCCGCGTGCTCAGAACGGTCGGCGTCCCGTTGAGCTGCGTGCTCGGTGCGCATTGCGTCGAACCGTGCGGTGAGCTCGTCCTTGGTAGCGAAACGGGACAGCTCCGCACGCAGGAACTCCCTGGTGACCACATCGTCAGCGGCAACCGGCGGCAGGCACGACATCAGGTACTCAGCCAGCTGCTCGTCGGCCTGCTCACACAGCCAACGATAGAGCCGAACACGATCCTGTTCAGACGCGAGACTCCATCCGCAGTCGTCGAGGCACCAGCGCAACGTAGATGCACGGCACCAACGAGCAAAGCGGTTTTCTGGCATTGCGAGCACAGGTGTCACCGGGTTCGCGAGTACAAGCGCCAATGGTGCCGATCATGTGCTGGCCTGCATCCTGCAAGTCGACAATGGAGTTGGCCCGCGAACTGTTTCAGTCAGGCTTACGCCAGCAGATGCCGAACGCCGAGCAAGACATCCAGCGCTTACGGCCCACAGCCAAGCCCTCCCGACCCGGCTCCCCCAACAAGCGCTTCCAGCCGTGCGTTGACTGCTCGCTGTCCCCAGCCTTGTGGCCAGCCTCGGTACCAAGGATTCACATCGTGACAGCCGTGATCCGGGGAGCGGACATCCCCTCGTGAGCATCGGATTCGACGTGTGGCTGCACCGGCGGGTGTGCTCAGTGTCACGCCAAAGCGCGAATGTGACAACACTGTGCCGTCAACCAAATCATAACCGTATTGTTACATGGACTTTCTTGGAACAGCACTGTTATACGAGCTACGATACGAGTCGTGGACTCGCTTGGAAGGCCAGTGCGCACGGTCGGACAACTCGGATTCGAGGTTCGGCGTCTACGCGAAACCGCTGCCATGACTCAAGCCGAGCTTGCGGAGTTGGCCGGTGTGTCACGGCGCTGGCTAGGGCGCCTCGAGGGCGGCCACGAAGGGGGCGAGCTCGGCAATCTCATGAGGGTGGTCCGGGCGCTTGGGCGACAGCTGCGTCTCGAATCGCGGGAGGCTGGGTCGTGAGCGGGGCCCAGAGCCTCGTCGTGCTGATGGATGGCGTCCGGGCCGGCGTGCTGAGCTGCGACCGCCGTGACGAGATGACGTTCAGCTACGACCCCTCCTACGTCGCTGACCCGAACGCGGTTCCGCTTTCGCTTTCGCTTCCGTTGACCGAACGGGCCTGCCGGCACAAGGCAATCGCCACATGGGTCGAGTCGCTGCTGCCTGACGACTCGGCGGTTCTGGGCCGCTGGTATGACCGCGAACACACCCAGCCGCGCACGCCCTTCGGGCTGCTGTCCACACGCGTCGGCCTTGACTGCGCAGGTGCCGTTCAGTTCTGCCCCGAACACCGTCTGGGGACGCTGCTGCCGGACCGCAGAAGCGCCCTGGAACAGTTGAACGACCGCCAAATGGAGCGGGAAGTCGCGCGCATCGCCCGCGACCCCGCGGCGTGGACACCAGACGATGTGGAGCCGTACTTCAGCCTCGGCGGGGCCCACACGAAGATGGCGCTGCATCTGACTGATGCCGGCTGGGCCCGTCCCTCCGGTGACATCCCGACCACGCACATCCTGAAGCCTCGCGCTGAGACCTTCATCCCAAGCCGGGACGGCGAATGGCCATCGCTTGGCTTCCCGTTGCTGGCAGCGGGCGGCCTGGCCGCTGTCGGCGAGCATCTGTGCCTCGCGGTCGCGCGCCGGCTGGGCCTCGATGCTGCGCGGTCGTGGCTGGAGATCCACGGCGCGCATGTCGTCGTGGTGGTGGAGCGCTTCGACCGGGCTGAGGCCGAGGGCCGATGGGCGCGCATCCATCAGGAGGACATGTGCCAAGCGCTTGGCATCTCAGGCATGCGCCGGTACGAGCACAGCGGCGGACCGGGAATGACCCAGATCGGCGACCTGCTGCATCTGCACTCGGTGGACCCCGAGCGGGACGTGTCCAAGGTCGCTGATGCGCTCGTGTACGCGTGGCTGACCGTGAACCGAGACGCTCACGCGCGGAACTACGGCCTGCTGCATCGTGCCGACGAGGGCACCCGACTGGCACCGCTGTACGACCTGCACTCGTCGCTCATGTTCGAGGTCAAGAGAATCGGCGAACTCGAGCTGGCGATGCGATACGGCAGCGACTTCACGCTGTATCGAGCAGGCGCCGAGACCATGCTGCCGACCATGGCAGCGCGATTGAGGCTCTCGCCAAGAATGCTGGTCGACCGGGCAGAGGAACTCGCGGAAGGGCTCGCCGGGGCAATGCAAGCCGAAATCGGTGTGCTGCCGGACTCGTTGCGTCATCCACAGCAGATGGCGGAGTTCATGGACCGGCTGGAGCGACGCATCGCAGCATGCCGCAAGACGATCGCTGACACCCGAGCGCATATCGGGCACTACCGATCGCCCGTTTCGGCTGCTGCCTCAGAGACGCCGGTCTCGCGTGCACCAGGAGATCTCTGCAACAAGACGGTCAAGTCGACCGGCATGCGATGCCTGCTGCCGGACGGCCACAAAGGCTGGTGCCGAAGCCGCTGATCCGTAGCCGCTCAGCTCCGCGGTCCCGATTGATCTTGGACCGGGCCACCGAGACATGTCAGATCCGAAGCGGGAGTTACCTGTCGGGTTCGCGCGGACCACAGCGAACCGCAATGGTCCTGCCCGACTTGACAGGAGACCTCAATGCAACTGCATGACGTGATTCCGAGGTTCGCTGAAGCTCTGGCCGGCGATGACGACCTCTCGCCCAACACCATCCGCGCCTATGTCGCCGATGCCATGGCCTTGGCCCATTTCGCGGGGCCTGATGCCTCAATCACCGAGTTCTGCCCGGCAGTTCTCGAAAGCTTCACTGAACACCTGCTGGCCACCGGTCTCAAGCGCAGCTCGGCTCGCAGGCGCATTGCAGGGGTACGCAAACTCTGCGCGTGGCTCACTGCCAAAGGGTGGCTCGACTTAGATCCGTCCGTTGGCTGCAGAATCAAGCCCGGTAGGGAACGGACATTGCCCAAGGCGCTCTCCCCCCATGACACTGCCCAGCTGCTGACACACCTCAGGGCTCGTTGCGAGGCTTCGCGCGGCGGCGCAAGCACATGGTGCGATCCGGCCACCACCACCTATCTCGTGACTGCACTCATGATCGCCACCGGCCTTCGCGGCGGCGAATTAGTCGACCTCAGGGTCGGGAGCGTCGAACTTAACGACGGTTCGATCCGTGTGCTCGGCAAAGGCAGGCGCGAACGTGTCGCTTACCTGCCGTCAGGGCAACTGCTGTCATGTCTCGGCCGGTGCTTGTGCGAGAGACGCCCGGAACTTGACGACCCGCTACTCACCAATCGCCTCGGCCAACCCCTCACGACTGCTGTGCTACGCGACCGAATCGGCCGCGCGGCACAGCAGGCTGGGATACCACGGCACGTCACCCCTCACATGCTCCGACATACCTGCGCCACCCACCTGCTGGACGCAGGTGTCGACATACGCGTGGTTCAGCGGCTCCTCGGGCACGCCAGCATCGCAACCACCGAAATCTACCCACACGTGTCGGACACGTCGCTGCGCCGCTCAATCTGTCGCGCCGATGTCCTCGGAGCCATCCTGACGTCGCGATAACTCCCACAGTTATCGCGAAGTGCAATTGATATGGGATCAGACGAGAGGCAACTCATTCGAAGCGTGCATGAATTCGTGCGATGAGGTGACGCAATGTGCGATGCGCCCTCCTCTGGTTCCCGGTCGGCTCGCGATGCTGCGCCAACCCGCACCTCGGTGGCAGTGGCAACACGTTGACCGGCACGTTTTGCGCCCTCATGCGTAGTGAGACACCTACCGGCGCCGATCCGCTGCGATCGCGGACCGCTGCCGGCGATCTCGGTCTATGGTTCCACCCGACCTCGTAGCGGCTCGGCGTGCCCCCGACGCGATCCTCAAGGCCGGTGCCGACACTGTGCTGCTGTTCGGCAAGATTGCGCGGGGCGAAGTCGACGAGTTGGCTGACGCAGGCGCTCACTTCGGGATCGACTGGGGCAAGAGTTCGGATTGCCCGCAGATCCCGCCGCTGAGCCGGCAAGCCGTGCACGTCGGCACTGCTCCGGCTCACTCCCAGAGCAACTGCGAAGGACTGCCTTCACGTTGGGACTGGCAGCTGCACCGTTCCTCGACAGCCCCATCCGCCGTCCGAATCAACGCGACATCAACCGTCCCAGCATGGATGCGCAGGACCGATTCATCGGACTGATTTCACTTCGAGCTGGAGGCCCTCGTGTCGTTGGATGCAGCTGATGATCTCAAACAGGTTGCGGGCGTGGGGGTTGCCGCTCGGGCTCAGCATGCGCATGAGGCTCTTGGGCTGCTTGTGTGTCAGTTCGCCGAGTCCTGAGAAGCCAATCGTCGCGTTAATGTAGTCACGCAGCACGAGCTTGCCTGTGTCGATGTCTCCGGCGAGCATGCAGTCGACGCCTTCCTTCAGGAGTCGCACGCGGAATTCGGGGTCGCGCCGAACGCGGGCCTGGACCGTCTCTTTGAAGTCTCGAGTCAGTGCCATCTCAATCCCCTCGTCCTTGCCGCGAATAGCTTGTTGGTAACACTTATGGTACCAATATGCAAATTTGGGCAGACGAATCCCGCGACTTCCACGGCATGTGCGTCAGTCAGGAGGTGCGTGCCATCAGTAGATGCCTCCTCGCCGAACATAGTGGTGAATTCCCCATGGAACCTCAGCGACGACGCGTCGCACACTTGCGGGCCGGCTGATGGGACCGTTGATCTTGCCGGGGTCGTACAGTTCGGGCGGCCCGGGGCTGGGACCGCACTCGGTAGGACAGGTCGCCGCGTCGGCCGCTAGCGATGCACTGATTCTGGAGTGAGGTCGTGGAGCCGCTGTTCGACGCTGCCAGAGTGAAACGGCTAGCTGGGCCGCGTTCGTACGAGCGCGGTGTGGGCTACTTGCACCAACGCCGGGTCGAAACGCCGGTCGAGCGCGATGGACGGGTCCGGGCGATGGTTCGGGGCACGGTGCCCTACATCGTGGAGCTGTGGGCCGACGGTGACCGGCCCCGCTGGTCGTGTACTTGCCCTGCGGCGGAGGATGGCTCTTTCTGCAAGCACTGCGTGGCAACGGCGCTGGCGCTGCTTCCCCGCAGGGATGAGCCCGATGTCCGACCCGAGCGCGCGGCCGCCGGCAGCAGCTCACCAAGAAGGCAGATCGGCACCAGTGCCAACGCGCCCAAGCTCAGCGTGTGGGTGCGGCGCATCGACCGCGCCTTCTTCGCTCACGGCGACTTCGTGAGCTACTACGAAGCCGAGGCCTGGGCAGACGGCATCCACGTCATGATCGAGAATCTCGAGAACCTGTGCGACGCCGGCCACCCCGATGCCGTCGCCGAACTCGCAGAGCACGCCTTTGGCTGCGCCGACGAGGCCATGAACTATGTGGACGACTCCGACGGCCACCTGACCGGCATCATCGATCGGCTCTCCGAGTTGCATCTTCGATCATGCCAGGAGGGAACGGCCGACCCCGTCGAGCTCGCAGCCCGCCTGGTGCATCTGGAACTGAGCTCGGAACTGGACGGGTTCCACCGAGCAGCCGCGAGCTATGCGGACCTGCTCGGCGAGGCCGGGCTGGCCGAATACCGGCGCCGGCTTGAGCCTCGCTGGCGGAATATCAAGCCGACGGACGATCCGTACGGCGCCACATTTGCAGTTCGCCAGGCAATGGTCGGATGGGCGCTCGCCACCGGCGACCCTGATGCCCTCATCGACATACACAGCCGGGACGAGCCGAGTCCTCGGGACGTCCTGGAGATCGCCACTGCACTCGAATCAGCCGGCCGAACCGACGAGGCGATCTCGTGGGCGCAACGCTGCATCGCCGAGAATCGGAACCGGCCGCGTCAACCGGACGAAGTGCGCGAGTTCCTCAGCCGACGGCTGGGCGCACGAGGCGAGCACGCTGCGGCAGTCGATCTCTACTGGCAGGCCTTCGCTGCTGATCCGACGCTCGACCGCTACCGGCAGCTTGGGGACAAGGCCCCGGGCCACGACTGGCTCGAACGCTGCATCGGCGAACTGCGCTCGAAACTGGCCCGCGAGCCACGACCACCATCAGACTTGCCGCCGTCGGCGTGCAACAGCCCACCCACGCGGGCAAGGCCACCAGTGCCTCACGCTGCGACAGTGCTCGTGGAGATCTTGCTCTTCGAAGGGCACACCGGCGCAGCGTGGGACGCACCCGCCGAATTCGGTTGCGGACCAGCGCTGAGACTCACACTCGCGCGCGTCCGCGAGCCCACACACCCGCTCGACGCAATCTCCGTCTACGAAGCAGAAGCGCTGTCGATCATCGGACTCAAGCGACCAGACCTCTATCGCGGCGCCGTCGACCTCATGGAGCGCATTCGCCGCCTAGCCAACTCCGCCGGTGAGCCCGAGCGCTTCGTGACGCTTTTGGAGCAGGTCCGCACCGAACACAAGCTGAAACGCCGTCTCATGGCCGAACTCGACGAACGAGACTGGCCCTCGTCAGCTTGACGTATGACTCCGAGGGTCACCCGCTGCAGTGGTACTCCGCCCGGCCCAGTTCGATGATCTCGGCGAGCTTGCGGCACGCCTCCAACATGTCGTCGACGCGCTCAGGGTCGCTCCTGCTCACAGATGAATGGCGTCCTTCGCTGCGACGGCCTACGAGCGCTGGCGAGTTCCGTCGTCGCAGCAAACGACCGACAGGAACGCCTGAGACTCCTCGTGCGTTGGCACCCGCTCGGACTATTCGCCCGATGAATCGAACGGTCGAGCTTCGAGGTGCGCGCAGAATTCCCCGTAGCTGCGGCAGATCACGCCGTTCTGCTCATCCGGTGGAATTGGGGCGGCGCCTACGGCATCCTCGACATCAGCGAGCGTCACAAGCTCCGCATCGGATTCGATATTGATCGCGGCCAGCAGAGGACTGGTGTGCCGTGCCGCTGGTTCTGGATTCACATCTCGCAGCGCCGTAGCTCGACCGGCGCCCAGCGCGGCCAACGCGGCTTCTGTGTGAGAGTCCCGTATCGGAACGCCGCCACTGGCGTGAACGGCGAGCGTGTGATGCTGTTGTCGTAGACGCGAGCGTGAGCCGCGATGGTGATGGCTTCAAGCACATGTGTCCACAGGCGCCGGTAGCGCTCTCGAATCTTGGCGACTGGCACGTCATGTCCTCCTTTCGCTGCCCGAAGTCGAACTCGCACGACGGCCAGATCCTCAGGGACGAGAATGACGTACAGGTTCACGCGGTATCCATCGCGTGTCGCCCGGCGCACGAGTTCGACCTTCGATGCGTGGGAGAAAACGGTCTCGGTGACGAAGGACCGGCCATTGCGCATCAGGTCGTCTCGGCGTTGCGCAGCCAAGCGTGAGGCGTCATAGGCATGAGCGGTCTCGCTGCTTGGCCAGTGCTTCGCCGCTATCGCATCAGCGTTCACGAACTCCAGATTCGTCGAAGCCAATGCTTCTCGGAAGAATGTTGTCTTCCCAGCCCCATTCGGGCCAGCGATGAGATGAAGAACCGGTTCCGGCATCAGATGCCGCCGCCGGTTCAGCCGAGCACAGCACGTGCTGTGCTCATCTCGCCATCTCGGACTTGCCGTATGACGACATTGCCATCGTCATCTAGTTCTGCGTATGGCTCGCCGGTGGCTGCGAATCTCGCAGCGAGATCAAGCTCACGGAGGCGCTGTTCTGTCCGCTCAGACCATTCAGCTCGCACCACAGCCTGTTCTCGGACACCTAGGTCGTCATACGACGCTTCGCAGGCCAGCACGCGTTCGATGTCGCGCTGGGAAATTTCCCGGGACGATTCAAGCTCCCGACCGATGCGTGCCCAGTGGCTGATCTGCTGAGCAGCACTGCGACTCATCAACGGGGCAACTGAGACCGCAGATGCGTGAACTTCGTCATCGATCCTGATCGACGGGCTCAAAGGCATGGCGCACCTCCCTCCGAACGCATCGTAGCAGACTGCTACGGCCATGGCCAATTCGGTGCGGAGGGCATTCCCGAAACGGCCGGCAGGCGCTCGCCGCGGCATCTGGTACCAAAGGCCGTGCCCTCAAGAAGTTCGACAATAGATTCGGCGGACAATAGATTTTGCGCGCATCGGCGATTGCTTCTTGAACGCCTCGACCGGTCCGGACCAGTGAGTCAACTGCCCAGAT
Source organism: Candidatus Poriferisodalis sp. (assembly GCA_965226645.1). GTDB lineage: Bacteria > Actinomycetota > Acidimicrobiia > Acidimicrobiales > Poriferisodalaceae > Poriferisodalis. The sequence continues at coordinate 436,815 of CBDDDL010000001.1, read as the reverse complement.
GGCAAGCGTTGGAAGCCGAACTTGGCCTCGTCTTGGTAAGCCTGTAGCTGTGGACCCACTGTTCGACGCTACGAGGGTGAAATGGCTCGCTGGCGCACGGTCCTATGAGCGCGGCGCGGGCTACGTGCAAGAACGCCGGGTCGAGAAGCCGGTCGAGCGTGACGGGCGGTTCCGAGCGATCGTGCGGGGCACGGTGCCCTACGTGGTCGAGCTGTGGGCAGCCGATGATCAACCTCGCTGGTCGTGCACCTGCCCCGCTGCGGAGGATGGCTCGTTCTGCAAGCACTGCGTCGCGGTGGCGCTGTCGGTGCTCGGCGACCACAAGGACAGCGGTACGACGCTGACGTCAACACTCGCCGACGGCAGGACTTCGAGGACGGGACAGGCCAGCACCGGCAATGACGCGCTCAGCCTCGATGTGTGGCAGCGGCGCATCGACCGCGCCTTCTTCAGCCCTCGTGGGTTCGTGCGCTACTTCGAAGCCGAAGACTGGGCGGACGGCATCCACGTCATGATCGACAGCCTCGAAAGCCTGTGCGACGCCGGCCACCCCGATGCTGTTGTTGGACTCGTCGAGCACGCCATCCGCCGTGCCGACGAGTCCGCCGGTTACATCGACCATTCCGACGGGCACCTGCTCTGCGTCCTTGAACGTCTGGCCGATCTGCACCTCGAGGCGTGCAGCGAAGGAACTGCCGAGCCGGTCGAGCTTGCGGCTCGATTGGTGGAACTCGAACTGGGTTCAGGGTTGGACGTTTTCCAGCGGGCCGCCGCGGACTACGCCGAAGTGCTCGGCCCCACGGGTATCGCCGAATACCGGCGCCTCCTCGAACCTCGCTGGCGCAGCGTCAAGCCCAGCGCCGAGTGGTCGGACGGCTCGTACGAGGTCCGCCAAGCAATGGTGGGATGGGCGCTTGCCACCGGCGACCCGGATGCCCTCATCGAAGTGCACAGCCGGGGCAAGCTCGCGCCGCATGACGTTCTTGAGATCGCTATCGCTCTCAAGAACGCCGGCCGTGTCGACGAGGCGATCTCGTGGGCCAAGCGCAGCCTCGCCGAGAACCGCAGCCACCCCACGATGACGGACACATTGCGCGAGTTCCTCAGCCGCCTGCTCGGCGAGCGAGGCGAACACGCCGTGGTTGTCGATCTCTTCTGGCAGGCATTCGCCGCTGCGCCATCGGTTGACCGTTACCGGCAACTACTGGACAAAGCCCCGAGCCACGACTGGCTCGAGCGCTGTACTGGCGAACTGCGCACGAGCCTCGCTCGCCAACCACGACCCGCAGCCGATTGGCCACCGTCGGCCAACAGCAGCGCACCTGCGCTGTGGCAGCCTCCCGTGTCTCGCGGTGCGACAGCGCTCGTGGAGGTCTTGCTCTTTGAAGGGCAGGCCGATGCAGCGTGGGACGCAGCCGCCGAATTCGGCTGCGATCCGACGCTGAGACTCACGCTCGCCCGCGTCCGCGAGAAAACCCACCCGCTCGACGCAATCGCTGTATACCGAGCGGATGCGCTGGCGATCATCGGGCGCAAACGGTCGAACAACTACCACAGCGCCGTCGACCTGATGGAACGCATCCGCCGCCTAGCCGACACTGCCGACGAACCCGAGCGCTTCACATCGTTCCTGCAACAGATCCGCACTGAGCACAAGCTGAAGCGCCGCCTGATGGCCGAGATTGACGAACGAGGCTGGCCCACGTCAACTTGACGAGCGACTCCCGGGGTCAACCGTTGCTGTCGCACCCCGCCCGGTCCGATCTCGACGAGCCTTCGGCACGGCCGGCACGCACGAAGTTGTGGCCTGCGGGTACTCAGCTGATCTGCGGTCGGCGGCCCTGCTGGTAACGCGCCAACAGCATGACCTCAGTGGCCAGCACCAAGTGAAAGACCGTTGGCAGATAGGCCGTGAACCATCTCCCCGCAGCAAAGCTGTCTTGCCCGAGCAGCCCTGCGTCACCGACGAGCCCAAGGACCAAGCGCACCACCATGACAGCGAAATAGAGCACGCCGAATGCAAACGCGGGAGCCACCCAGCGGCTGCCCAGAACGCTGCCGCCGCGGTGCATCCGGATCGTGACGACCGCAATGATCGCCAGGATGACGATCTGCGCGGCAAACAGCGCCGGAAACGGAAGGCTGCTCCCCTGCCAGGCATCCTGTTCGGGCAGGAAGCCGACAGACCACCAACGCTGCACTGCTTGGCCAGCCACCCGCGCGGCGAAGGCCACTCCGAGCGCGAGGCTGATCGCGGCCTGTCGACGGGGACTCATGACCCCGCAGGCGGCTCGGGAGGCGGTTCGAGCTGCGCCGCCGGATCAAGCGCCAGACCCAACCCGCCCACCTCCGAATCGAGCAATCGGTCGTAGTCGAGCACGCCGCCGTGGCCCCACATAATCGTCCGAGTTGTGAGGTCCCGGCTCAGCAGGTGTGTCCCGAATGCGCCTTCGGCAGCCACTACCGGCGCCGGCGCGCCAGCAATCACTGCCAGCGCTGCACGACTCAGCACGCTGGTCTCACCCACCTGGCAACCGACGATGACGCCGATCCCCAAGCGAGCGGCCTCGGCCACAACCTCCAGCGATCTGATGATGCCACCCATCTTGGAGACTCGGACGTTGGCGATCCAGCGGGTCGGATCAGCGAATATCGCCAACTCATCGGTTCGCCGGAGACTCTCGTCGGCGATGATCTGCACACCGCGCTCGCGGGCAACCTCTTCGCAACCGACTGTGTCGCCAGCCCGCAGCGGTTCCTCGATCGCGAACGCGACGTCGGGCAGTGCATGCATGTGTTCGATGCACTCGTCGGCCGACTTCCACAAATTGTTCGCGTCGAGGCGAACCCGCATCCCTGCAGTCGAATCGTCGGCAAACAGCGTGAGCTTGGCTCGGTCCCGTCGGACAGATCCCGAAAGCTTCACTTTGAAATCCGAGAACCCGCGTCCTCGATAGTTCCGAAACTGCCAGCGGTACAGCGGCATCGGCATGTCACCCAACACCGCCGAGTAAGCGATGCTTGATCGGTCCGGCGTGACGCCCAGCACGTCCTCGACACTGCAGCCGCTCACCTTTCCCAGCAAATCCAACGCCGCGATCTCCATCGCACAGACCGCAGCGGGGTTGTCGTCAATCGATCCGCGATTGGCCTCGATCCAGCCCCGCAGGCCCTCAACCGTGTCAGCGGCTGCGCAGAACGACGCACTGTGCTCGCGCACGAACGCCATACACCCCTGCACTGTCTCGCCGGTCACGTACTCGCGCGGACAGCCCTCGCCAAATCCGATGGCGCCGTCTGCGGCGCGCAGCAGGACGATGAGATTCTCCGCGCGCCGCCGGCTGGCGCTCGCATGGCGGAACACCCGCTTGAACGGCACCGGATAGGTAAAGACCTCGAGATCTCGAATCAGCATTGCGTCGTGCTTCCGGTGCCTGCTCAACTCGGCGCTCAGCCAGGCATCTCGTACGCGTCGAAGCTGAACGGGCACTCGTCGCGGTACTGCAGGTGGAGATACTTGAACTGGACGTCGCGCTGGCCGTCGGCGACGCGCTGGCGCCGGTACGCCTCGCCGGTGCCGTCGGTGAGTCGGCGAATGGCGAGCGGCACGAGGCGGCCGCTGGCTCGCTTGGCGTCGAATTCGACGTTGGCGCTGCGCAGTGCTTCATCAATCAGGCTCGCCAGCCCTGCGTCGCCATCGGCGGCTCCCGCGAGTTCCAAGAACAGCGTGTAGCTGGTCTCAGCGGGATCGGCGAGCATGATGAAGAACGGCGAAATTGCACCCGACGCCGCCACCTGCGCCGTCACAGCTTCGATCACCTGGGACTCGTACAGCTTCTCGCCGGTGATGCTGGTGACCCCCTTGCCCTTCTGGATGAACGAGAGCACCGGGGTGCTTCCCACCCAGCCCGTCACTCGGACGATGTCGTTCATGTCGTATCGGTACAGCCCATCGGCGGTCGTCACGATGACGTAGTAGTCGTGGCCGGTTTCCAACTCGGAGAGCGTGCTCGTGCGCAAACCGCGGTCTGCATCTGAGGCCAGCGACTCCCATTCGTCGCGCTCGGCAAACTCGAAGAAGTTGTCCGTGAGCGTCGCCACGCACGACTTGCTGATCGGGTCGATGTTGACGGTGCCGCTCACTTCGCTGGCCAGATAACCCAGCTCGAAGACGGGACACTCGGGCGTCAGCAGCGGCTCGAGGCGCTGCACGGCCAAGCCACAGCTCCCGCCGGTCCACGTCACCACAGCACGCAGATGTGGCCAGATGTCGGCGTAGGTGAGCTGGCCCGCGGATTCCAGTCGCCGCCGAAGCTGCGCCGCCCGGTTGTTGTCGGCTGGGAACGACACATCGCCAGCGCTTGCAACGCCCGCAGAAATGCAGTCCGCGGGCAGCCTGCCCGCCGCCACCGCATCCAGCACCGTCTCTGCGTTCTCGTTCAGCACCGCCATCAAGCGCACGAACGTGGAGGGGTTGGCGGTCGCCATCGACGTGACCGAGTCATCGGCGGCGCCCAGCACTGCCATGGCGAGATACCTGGCGTCGTAATCGGCGATGTCGGACACCGACGCGGGCAGCACGTAGCGACGGCGCAACAATGCGCCTTGGCTCGCGTACAGCAAGCCCGACGCCGAGCCGTAGGGCGTGCCTGCGGGCATCGTGCCCTCATGGGCCGCTCCGCTGACCACGAACACCTTGCCGCCCAGAGCGGAGGTCCGCCGTGACAGCGCGTACGCGGCAAGTCGCTGCAGGCGCTGGATGCGGGCCAAGCCGCCCTTCGTCAGTGGGATGTTCTTGGGCTCGGCGACAGTCCCGCTCGTGCGGTTGTAGTACACCGGTCGCTCCGTGGTGAGGCACGGCTCGCCCGAGAGCTCCTGTCGCTCGACATGGGCGCGGACTTCCTCGTACGTCTGCACCGGCACCGCCCGCTGGTAGTCGGCAAAACCCGCAATCGACCCGAAACCGTGGTCCTTGCCGAACACTGTGGTGGAGTTATCGCCCATGATTCGGCGCAGCACGGCCTCCTGCGTCGATGCCGGCGTCTCGCACGCCCGCAGAAGCTCGCGATGATGCCGTCCGCTCGCTGCGATCAGTGCCAACCGAAGCAGTCGGTAACTCAAGCCGTCGGGCATGCCTGCACTGGCGCTTGCGTCGTCACTGCGATGTCACCGTGTCGGGGGCCATGTCCCCTCCGCCTTCGTGTTGTTTGACCGAGCCCTGTTTGGCCTTGTCGAGGCCTCGCACCAGCGGCGTGCGCATCTGGGCGACAAATCCCAACGGGTAGTTCCGATTCAGCAGTCCCAGCGGACCGACGTGCGCATCGGCAGGCAGGAAACGGGTACCGAACAGCACGTCCCACACAATCAGGTTGTTGCCGAAGTTGTGGTCCGACTCCGACGGCAGCTTCGAGTGATGCCAGCGATGCAGTTCGGGCCCGCTGACCACGTAGTTGAGCCATCCGAGCCGCACATCGCAGTTGGAATGCTGGAAGAAGCCGTTCACCGCGTAGAACACGAAGTACGCGGCCAGCACGCCGTCGCCGACACCCACCAGGACGAACGGCAGTGCGTCGACGCAGAACTGCACTGCCTTCTCGAGCGGGTGGAAGCGGCCGACATTCAGCCAGTACAGCCGGTGCGGGGAATGGTGGACCGCGTGCCACCGCCACATGAACGTCGACGAGTGAAAGGCCCGGTGCAGCCAGTAGCGCGGCAGATCAGCCAGCACCACCATGAGCGCCACCTGGGCGGCGAGCGGCCAGCCGTGCGGCCAAAGGCCGCCCAGCGTGAGATCGCCCTCGCGCAGCCAGCCGGCGAACGCCGTCGCGGCGGCCAGCGACAGCAGCAGTGGCACCAGGACCTGCACAGCGACCATGAAGATGAGGTCAGACCGGACGTCGTTGGGGCGCGGGCGCCACTCGTCGCGATATGGCAGGACGATTTCGTGGGCCGTGACCAGTCCGGCGCCAAGCACCACCGCCGCGTATGAGGCGATGACTACGGGTGTGCCCGCCACTGCAAGCCCCGCGTAGATCGCGAGTCCCCCCAGCACCACAACGGGGTAGGAGCCGCGCACAGCGCACCGCGATGCGCGACTGGTGCTGTGCGCGCAGGACGTCGCGATACGTCCCGATCGCCGCGTGGCGAAGGCCATGCGAGAACCCTAAGACCCGGTCACAGTGCGGTCCGGGTGCATTCGAGCCACTGCGGGCTCAGTCGCCGAGACGCACGATGGTGGTGCCGACGGTGCGACCGGCCAGCAGATCCACGAACGCTCCGCCAGCCGCATCAAGGCCGTCATAGGTGACATAGCGCGGAACGAGCGAACCGGCGTCCATCCACTCGCGCATCTGCGCTCGCGCCTCGTCGTAGCGGTCGGCGTAAGAGAACACGATGAATCCCTGCATCCGCACCTGATTGTTGACCAGGAGGCCCGGGATGCCCCGTGGGCTGGGGTCGGGAGTCGTCGTGTCGTAGGCCGACACCGCGCCGCAACAGACGATGCGGCCGAAGGTGGCCATGCGGAACAACGCGGAGCCCAGGATCTCGCCGCCGGTGTTGTCGAAATACACATTGATGCGGTTGGGTGTGGCCGCCCGGAATTCAGCGCGGAAGTCGGACGAATGACGGTTGATCGCCACGTCGAAGCCAATCTCATCGGTCAGCAGCGCACACTTGGAGTCGGAACCGGCCACGCCGACCACTCTGCAGCCGAGCGTCTTCGCTATCTGTCCCACGGTGTGACCCACCGAACCCGCCGCCGCAGACACCACCACGGTCTCGCCCGCCTTGGGTTGGCCGACCTCGAGCAACCCAAAGTACGCAGTGAGTCCATTCGTGCCGAGCAGCCCAAGGTGCACAGCAGGATCGAGCGAGCCGTCAGCGACACGCACGTCGCCAGCAGCCATCACCGCGTGGCGGCGCCACCCGGTCCAACCGACCACGATGTCGCCCACGTCGATGCCGTCGGCATTCGACGACTCAACGACGCCCGCGCCAGTACCTCGCATGACTACGCCCACCTCCGGGGCGCCCGCGTAGCTGGCGCTGCCTTGCAGGCCAGCGCGTTGGCCCGCGCCGATGGTGATCGCCTGTACCCGCATCAGCACCTCGCCGGGCCCGGGTTCGAGCACTTCTTCGGTTTGCAGAGCGAAGTGCTCGGCCCGCAACGGCCCATCGGGAACCTTGGCCAACACAACGCAATCCGTCACTCGAGTACCTGTTCCTGCACTTCGATTCGTCATCGCTGGCTCCTTTGGCGGGTTGCTCGAATGGGGTCGAAGCGCCTTGACGGTGACGCCATTGTGACGAACGACTCCCGGCGCAACTATGGTCCGCAGCCGGGAGCGCTGCCGCTACATGGTGACAGCGCGAGAATTCACTGCCGACACGGGAGAACTGGCCGCATGAGATATGCCGCCCCGACAACTATCGACGAGGTTCGAGCGCTGCTGGGGTTCGACCCCGATGCGATCGTGTTCGCCGGCGCGACCGACGTGGTGCCCCAGATGCGTAGCGGGCGTCCCGAGCCGAGCCTTGTGATCGACCTCAAGAAGATCGACCGGTTGATGTCGGTGCGCCTCGATGGCGACACCTGGCACATCGGCGCAGCGGCCCCGACGTCGTTGCTGACCCACAACGCGCACTTCACCGCCGACTTTCCGGGTCTTTCCGAGGCCGCAGGGCTCATCGGGTCCGACCAGATCCAGAGCCGCTGCAGCCTCGGCGGGAACCTCTGCAATGCATCGCCCGCAGCAGATTCGGTGCCCGCCCTCGTGGTGAATGACGCTGTGGCCGTCATCGCCGGCGCCAACGGCGATCGGCGTGTGCCGGTGGCCGACGTGGTGACCGGTCCTGGGCAGACGTCACTGGCACACGACGAGATCGTGGTGTGCTTCGAAATCACCCGGCCTGCGGCGCGAACTTCGGATGCCTACCTGCGGCTGATCCCGCGCACCGAGATGGACATCGCCGTGGTGGGTGCCGGCGTTCGGCTCTCGCTGGATGACAGTGGCACCGTGAGCGCTGCAACTGTGGCACTTGGCGCGGTGGCCCCCACCGTCGTACGGGTGCCCGCAGCAGAAGAGGCGCTAGTCGGCAGCCGGCTCGATGACGATGCTCTCGTCGCAGCAGCAGCCGCCGCCAGCGCCGCCTGCAACCCCATCGACGACAAGCGAGGCACGATCACCTACCGGCGCCAGGTTGCCGGCGTGCTCACCCGCCGAGCCGCCAACATCGCCGCCGACCGGATCCGCACCCGCAACGGACAGCAAGGAGTCTCCCAATGAGCCGCATCCATGTCACCTGCGAGGTCAACGGCGATGTCGTGGACTTCCTGACCGAGGACGGCGAGTCCCTGCTGAATGCCCTGCGCGACGAGCTGGGGCTCACCGGTGCCAAGGAAGGCTGCGGCACCGGCGACTGCGGCGCCTGCTCGATCATCATGGACGCCAAGCTGCAGTGCTCGTGCCTGATCTTCGCCCCGGAGGCGAACGGCACACAGATCACGACCTGCGAAGGCCTTGCGACCGCCGGCGAGCTGCATCCGCTGCAGCAGTGCTTCCTTGAAGGTGCTGCGCTGCAGTGCGGTGTGTGCACCCCCGGGTTCCTTGTGGCTGCCAAGGTGTTGCTCGACGAGAACCCCGACCCGACCGAGACCGAGGTGCGCTACGCGCTCGCAGGCAACCTGTGTCGCTGCACCGGCTACGACAAGATCGTGCGGTCGGTGCTCGAAGCAGCCGTTCAGATCCGCACCAGCGCCGCCTAGGCCCGATTCATTCCCAATTGGAACCAGACTTCCCAATTGGAACCAGCACCACACACCGCTAAGGACCTCCCACGATGAGCACAACCGAAGCTCCCCCAAACACCGACACCAACGGCAATTCCGGCTATCGCTGGGTAGGCACCCGCCCGGTGCGCCATGACGGCCTCGACAAGGTGGCCGGAAAGGCGCGCTTCGCCGCCGACCTCGTGCTGCCGGGCATGTTGCACGGCCACATCCTGCGCTCGCCGCACCCGCACGCCCGCATCATCTCGATCGACACGTCGGCGGCTGAGGCGATGCCGGGAGTGCGCGCTGTCGTCACCGGCGCCGACTTCCCCGAGCCGCCGCCCAAGGGCGCCGACCGCAACCTGATGTGTACGGTCATCGCCCGGGACACGGTGCTCTACACGGGTCATGCAGTTGCTGCCGTCGCTGCGTCCACGCGACGTGAAGCGAAGGCCGCGGCTGAGGCCATAGAGGTCACATATGAGGTGCTTCCCTACGTGCTGAACATCGCCGATGCGATGGCTGATGACGCACCGGTACTGCACGCCGGCATGTTCACCCGAGGCGTAGAGCCCCGGCCTACCGAGCCCTCCAACGTCGCGGCCCGAACCGTGTACGAGCGCGGCGATGTCGAGCAAGGCTTCGCCGAAGCCGACATCGTCGTCGAGCGAGAGTTCTCAACTCAGGCGGTGCACCAGGGCTACATCGAGCCACACGCCTGTGTCGTGGACTGCGGCCAGGACGGCAAGACGATGATCTGGTGCTCCTCGCAGGGCCATTTCAAGGTGCGCTCCGCGACGGCGACCGTGCTTCGCTGGGACACCTCGAAGATCAAGGTCATACCCGCCGAGATCGGCGGCGGATTCGGTGGCAAGACCACGATCTACCTAGAGCCGATTGCTGCGCTGCTGTCGGCACGCGCCGGCCGGCCGGTGAAGCTCGTGATGAGCCGAGCGGATGTCTTCGCAGCCACAGGACCGGCACCAGGCTCGATCATCAAGATGAAGGTGGGTGCCCGCAGCGACGGCACGATCACCACGGCGAAGGCCTGGCTGGCGTACGAGAACGGCGCATTTCAGGGCATCGCTGCGATGCTCGGCTGCATGTGCGTCGTGTCGTCATACACCCTCGACCACCTCTACGTCGAAGGCTTCGATGTGGTGATGAACCGGCCGGTCAACGTGGCCTACCGCGCACCGTCGGCCCCAGCCGCCGCGTTCGCCATGGAATCGGTCGTCGATGAGATTGCCCGCCAGCTCGGCATGGATCCGATCGATCTGCGGCTCCACAACTGCCCGTCCCAGGGCGACCCGACGCCGTACGGCCCAAAGTGGCCGATGATCGGCCTGCGGGACTGCCTCGAAGCGATCCGCGACAGCGACCACTACCAGTCGGCACTTCCTTCGGGGCAGGGCCGAGGCGTCGCCACCGGCTTCTGGTTCAACATCGGCGAGGCGTCCAGCGCCACCGTGAACCTCAACGAGAACGGCACAGCCACGGTAATCACGGGCAGCCCCGACATCGGCGGGAGCCGGGCATCCATGGCCATCATGGCCGCGGAGGAACTCGGCTTGGACGTGCACTTGATCCAGCCGGTCGTAGGCGACACCGAGGTCGTCGGCTTCACCGACGTCACCGAAGGCAGCCGTGCAACGTTCGCCACAGGCATGGCCGTGGTCGAGGCGTGCCGCGATCTCAAGAAGCAACTGTGCGCGCGTGCGGCCAAGACCTGGGACTGCGACATCGAGCAGGTGGACTGGGTTGACGGCGTTGCGGTGCACGGGCCCGGCGAACACGATCCGCTGACGATTGCAGCCATCACGGCCGGGGCCAAGCGCACCGGCGGTCCTCTGGGAGCCACAGCATCGCTGAATGCCCGCGGCGCCGGTCCGGCGTTCTCGGTGCAAGTCGCGGACGTGTCCGTGGACACCGAGACCGGCTGCACCAAGGTGGAGCGCTACACCACGGCGCAGGACGCCGGAACCGCCATCCACCCGAGCTACGTCGAGGGACAAATGCAAGGCGGCGTCGTGCAAGGCATCGGCTGGGCCCTCAACGAGGAGTACATCTATTCCGACGACGGCACGCTCCAGAACCCGGGATTCTTGGACTACCGCATCCCCGTGGCCTCGGATCTGCCCATGATCGAGACCGTCATCGTCGAAGTGCCAAACCCGTCGCACCCCTACGGCGTGCGCGGCGTGGGCGAAGTGGGCATCGTGCCGCCGCTGCCAGCGCTGGCCAATGCCGTTGCCGACGCCACCGGCTGCCGCATCACCGACCTGCCGCTCTCGCCCCCGCGCGTCCTGCGCGAGATCTCAGCGCAGGGCTGACCAGCAGAGCCGGATCGGCACGGCACATGGCGGTCGTTCACTTCTCGACCGACCAGCGCAAACACACCGGCGTTGCCGATGTCGCCATCGACGCTGCGAATGTGCGCGAACTCGTGCGAAAACTCACCGAGCTCTACCCCTCGCTGAACGCGCACCTCGTCGAGACCTCGTCCACCGCAGTCGCCATCGACGGCGAACTCATCCCCGACCCGATGCTCGAAGCACTCACCGAGACATCAGAGGTGCACTTAGTCCGGCCACTTGCGGGCGGATAATTCAGCACAGCGCCCGCTCGCGGGCGGTTTCGAGTTGACAGCGCAAGTCACTCCAATGCACAAGGGCGCGCGGTTAGATTGCCCGCCGTGTTGAGGAAGTTTGTTCTGGGCACCCTGATCGCGCTTATCGGCGCCGTGGGCGGAGCCCTCGCAGTCAATGCTTGGGAACAGTGGCGCGCGGATGGCGATGCCCCTGTCCGCACTGTCGGTGTGCCAACAGTTCTCTCCGCTCCTGCAGCGCCCCGTCAGCTCGATCCCTCCACCGGAGACTTCGATAATCGAACCACGACCACGGCAAACCAAGAAAGGGTCACCGTGCCGGCGCTGCATCCGCGGGTTCAAGCTCAGGGCATGGAAAAGGTGCAAGCCGTCATCAACGAGCACACCGACTCATGGATGTGGTTGAGGCCAGCGCTGGATGCCGCCCAGTTCAGCTTTTTCGAGGAACTGCCCGACAGTTGCGCAAGCGCTCTCGGCTGCTACAACCATCACACAGGCGAGGCGTGGCTCAGCTTGGACGCGCTACGTACTGAGCACGAGTCATACAGTCCCTACGAGGGTCCCAGCAGCAGCGACATCGTGCTACACGAACTTGCTCACGCCTACACGCGATCCACTTGCAATGGCAATCAGCTCCTGCGTCTGTCCATCACCCATTACGCAGGGTGCCGCAGCGACCGCGATGGCCTCAGCACGGATCGGCTAGCCGAGGAGTTACTGGCTGACACGATGGCAATTGCGGCAATGCGGACAACCGAGGACCCGTCTGGATTGAGTCTCTCGAGTCTCATCAGGACGCCCTCTCTTGCAGAACTGGACTACGGCTATTTCCGCACTGGCGGCTTCGACGGCTGCCTCGCCGACTCGCGAATACCCGATCCAACTCTCCTCGATGCGATCTACGCAGCCACGTTCGACTGCGAGTCTGATCACGCCCTGGACGTGTACGGAGCCAACCAAGGCCCCTACGCGTTGGCCCCTGCCCTCCGACAACGAACAGAGCATCCTCAAGACCTGCTATGGCGTCGAGTGTGACACTGGCAATGACTGCCGAGGATGGTCGGAGACCGACCCGCGGCAGACAGCAGCGAGCGAGAACATCCAACATCGCACCTGCGCCGACGGAATCGTCACACTTCCCGGACTCGGGGAAAGAGCGGGTTGGGAATCATCCTGCGGACGCTCCTACGTGCCGGACGACGTCGAGTGCGTTGTGGACTTGAACGGCAACGAAGTGGACTTGCATTACGCGTACGTCATCTTCGCAGGAGAGGTCAGCGAAGACGGCATCTGCGTGGGACTGTGGTGCAGAGATCAGACCGAGACATTCGCCATGGTTGGCGGAGCTTGTCGAAGTCGGCACTGAGAGAATGTGTCAATGCGTCCGCGCACCCAAGTAGGCCGCCCTACCGTGGAGCGCACCCACGGCGACAGGGTGGCCGCTGGCACATCACCGACCGGAGCGGCGACGACGAATGGCATGATCCCAACGTGAGCTGTTGCGCGATGTCCGATGTCCACCCAGTACGTTCCTGAGCGCGTGACCCGCCCTCGCCCCGCACCGCCGCCCGACCGCGAGCCACCGCCCTACGCGCGCACGCCTCCCGACGACCCGCTGCTGCGGCGCATCGCGGACGCCTTACTCACCCACGACGCCAGTGCCCTGTTCCCGGGTCTCGCCCGCCGCATGGACGACGCACAAGCACGGGTCGCACGAGCACGGATCGTGTGGTGCACCCGGTGCCTTGACTGCGCCGGACACCACCCGCAGGCCGCACACGACGCCATCCAGCGGCCGCCGCCCGTGGCTGGCGAGCAGTGCCACACTTGCGGCTGCGAGGCCCCATCCGCCTGAGCGAGCCGCCGTGCGCTGCACCTGATCGTCAGTCGCTGCTGTTCATCTTGGACTGATCGAGCATCAGCAATGCACACAAGAGCTACCTCGACAGGGACGACTACTTCGGCCGAGCCGACGCACCAGCTGCGAGATTCCCGGATATCGCCTCCGTCAATGGCGCTTGGAGTGACGCAGACCATCACGTGGACGGATGGCACCTCAGCGCAGGCACAGCTGAGATGCAGTTCCGGCTGCCCGACTCAGCCGCGGAGGGGGGCGTGCTCCTGCCCGAGCCATTCGACCGCAACGCCGCAGGCGCTCCATACCGGGAGCGCTTGCCGCATGGATTGGCACTGAACAAGAGCCGTCTACTCCGTGGTCTTCGGATGGCCGGTGCCCGCGTGGGTGACCCAAACCGTTTGCTTGGCGTCGTCGATGCAGTACCGAATGCGACCACCGGAGGTGACTTCGTACGGCCACTGCTCCATCTGGATGCCATTGATATGGGCACGCTCGTACGAACCTTGAAGCGGCTTCTGGCGGCCGTCCCAGCGACGAGGATCCTCCGTGATCCGCTCCCAAGCTGAACGGGCATTGTTCGGCGCACTTGAGCAAAGGTCGTCCCAGCCGCGCGCCGTGACGTTGTTCCCGAAGCGCATGTCCCCACCCGTCTGGGCGCGGCGGTGGCGCGACCCTCTCACGTCGCTTCGGCATGTATCGACTGCGGTGCCTTCAGAGGGCTGGGCGTCGGACACGACCGTCGTGCGTCACCTCAAACGGGCCTGACAACCGGCGCGACAATTCCGGGCTGGCATGAACCTCTGCAGTGGCCTTCCACGCATCCACGAGCAGACCAACCGGAGCAAAGTCGCCAATCGAATCGACCGCCAGCAATTGCTTCGTCAAGTCCACTGCAAAGAGCTCGCGTTCATCGGGCGGCAGGAACTTCACCCAGGGGTAGGCATCGCTGAGCACTTCTTCCAGAGCAGCCGGATGGTTCGCCGCCAGGTTGCGCAGCATCCGTGCCACACTGCCAAACACCTCGTCACGCGCGTTTTCTCGGTCGTCACGGCACAAGCGAAGCGCCGGAGCATTCCGGCGGCGCAGCACTACATCGCTATTGGCGAGTTCGGCCACGACCTCCTTGGGGTGGCGCAAGAACTCCGAGAACGTCCGCTCGATCACCTGCATGCCGCTACCTTACCTGAACAAGTTCAGAAGTCAGGCGCGACGGCACCTAAAGCTCTCTCACTCGAGGCAGACTATGCAGCGCTTCGCCTGCAGACGAAAGCCCCGGAAACAACCCCGCTTCGGCAAATGTTCAGGGTTGCGCCCTTGCCGGAACGCGTGCCAGCGAAGCACTCACGCCCGCCACGAGGGCGTTGCGTCCAGCTATGGCTGGACTTTGAGCTCGATCTCGACGCCGGCGGGAAGGTCAAGCCGCTGGAGCGAGTCGACCGTCTTGTCGGTGGGGTCGATCACGTCGATGAGGCGCTTGTGGACGCGCATCTCGAAGTGCTCGCGCGAGTCCTTGTCCTTGTGCGGCGACCGCACAACGGTGTAGCGATGCTTCTCCGTCGGCAGCGGGATTGGCCCGCTCACCTTGGCGTTGGTGCGGAGCACCGTTTCGGTGATCTTCTGTGCGGACTGGTCCACGATCTCGTGGTCGTAGGCCTTGAGTCGCATGCGGATCCGAGGTGCTGCCATCTGGACGCCTGACTTGTCGCTTCTGTTACTGAATGATCTTGGTGACTCGGCCGGCACCGACGGTGCGGCCGCCCTCGCGAATGGCGAAGCGCAAGCCCTCGTCCATCGCGATCGGGTTGATCAGCTCAACCGTCATCTCGGTGTTGTCGCCCGGCATGCACATCTCGGTGCCTTCAGGAAGCTCGACGACACCGGTGATGTCGGTGGTACGGAAATAGAACTGCGGCCGATAGTTCGAGAAGAAGGGCTTGTGACGACCGCCCTCGTCCTTGTTCAGAATGTACACCTGCGCTTCGAACTTGGTGTGCGGCGTGATCGCGCCCTTCTTGGTGCAGACCTGACCCCGCTCGACGTCATCCTTGCCGGTGCCTCGCAGCAACAGTCCGACATTGTCGCCGGCCCGCCCCTCGTCGAGGATTTTGCGGAACATCTCCACGCCGGTGACAACGGTGCTCTGCGTGTTGCGGATGCCGACGATCTCGATCTCTTGGCCGGTGTTGATGATGCCCTGCTCGATCTTGCCGGTCACCACGGTGCCGCGTCCGGTGATTGAGAACACGTCCTCGATCGGCATGAGGAACGGGCGCTCAGTGTTGCGCTCGGGCTCGGGCACGTAATCGTCCACCACAGCCATCAGCTCGCGTACCTGGCTGGACGCGTCGTCGTCGCCTTCGAGCGCGCCCAGCGCGGACACGCGTATCACGGGGACATCGTCACCGGGGTACTCGAAATCGCTCAACAGCTCACGGACCTCAAGCTCGACGAGCTCAAGGAGCTCTTCGTCGTCGACCATGTCGACCTTGTTCAGGGCGACCACGATGTAGGGCACACCGACCTGGCGAGCGAGCAGCACGTGCTCGCGCGTCTGCGGCATAGGGCCGTCCGCAGCGGACACGACCAGGATCGCGCCGTCGATCTGGGCGGCGCCCGTGATCATGTTCTTGATGTAGTCGGCGTGGCCCGGCATGTCCACGTGGGCGTAGTGGCGGTTGTCCGTCTCGTACTCGACGTGAGCGATCGAGATAGTGATGCCGCGCTCACGCTCTTCGGGTGCCTTGTCAATTTCATCGAATGCCGTGGCCACGCCGCCGGTGTCCTCCGCCAGCACACGTGTGATGGCAGCCGTCAGCGTCGTCTTGCCGTGGTCGATGTGTCCCATCGTGCCCACGTTGACGTGAGGCTTCGTACGCTCGAAACGCGCTTTGGCCATGTTTTGCTCGCCTTTCGGGAGTGGTGCCTCGGGGACGGTCCCCGGGGGCTTGTCGTAGTCGGGAGGCGCCGTCGGGCGGCCGATTTGAATGCGGATTCTTCGAGAAATGCTTCGTTATCGAACGGTCAGAGGTTAGAGACGCCGCAGCCCGAATCAACGCGGGCTGCTGCGCTACTCGCCACGGATTCGCTTGATGATGTCCTGCGCGATGGTCCTCGGCACTTGCTCGTAGGTGTCGAATTGCATGCTGTATGTGGCGCGGCCCTGGGTCCGTGATCGGAGGTCGTTGGCGTAGCCGAACATTTCCGACAGCGGCACCGTCGCGTCGATCACCTGGTTCATGCCTCGCAGCTCCATTTGGCCGACGCGACCGCGGCGCGAGTTTAGGTCGCCGATGACGTCGCCCATGTAGTCCTCGGGCGTCACAACTTCGACTGCCATGACCGGCTCCAGCAGGACTGGCTTGGCGAGGCGGGCTGCGTCCCGCATCGCCATCGTGCCGGCGATCTTGAATGCCATCTCCGAGGAGTCCACGTCGTGGTGGTTGCCGTCGACGAGCTCGACAGCCACATCCACAAGCGGGAAGCCCGCCAGCGGGCCGTTCTCCAGCGACGAACGCATGCCCTGGTCGACCGATCCGATGTATTCGCGCGGAATCGCGCCGCCCTTGATCTGATCGGTGAATGTGTAGCCCTCGCCAGGCTCAGAGGGCATGACGTTGACGACCACGACCGCGTACTGGCCTGAGCCACCTGTCTGCTTGATGTGGCGGTACTCGAATTTGTTGACCGGTGCGGTGAGGGTCTCGCGATAGGCGACCTGGGGCTTGCCGATGGAAGCGTCGACCTTGAATTCGCGCAGCATCCGTTCGACGAGCACTTCGAGGTGCAGCTCGCCCATGCCCGAGATGACCGTCTGGCCGGTCTCTTCGTCGGATTTGACCTGGAACGTCGGATCTTCCTCACTGAGCGCTGTCAGCGCCCGTCCGAGCTTGTCCTGGTCGGCCTTGGACTTCGGCTCGACGGCGACGTGCACGACGGGATCGGGGAATACAAGCTGCTCGAGCACAATCGGCTTGGACGACTCGCAGAGCGTGTCACCGGTGCGAGTGTTCTTGAGTCCGATGCCGGCAACGATGTCGCCGGTCCCGATCTCGTCGCGGTCCTCGCGGTTGTTCGCGTGCATCTGCAGGATGCGGCCAATTCGCTCCCGATTGCCGCTGGTGGTGTTCAGCACCTGGCCGCCCTTTTGGAGCCGGCCGCTGTACACCCGGAAATAGATGAGCTTGCCCACATGGGGGTCGGTCATGATCTTGAAGGCCAGCGCCGAGAACGGCTCGGAGTCGTCGGGCCGGCGCTCGAGCTCGTCGGCGCCATTGAGGGACCGGCCCGAGATCGCGGGTACGTCGACCGGTGAAGGCAGGTACATCGTCACCGCGTCAAGCAACGGCTGCACGCCCTTGTTCTTGAAGGCACTGCCGGTGAGGATCGGCACGATCTGACCGTCAATGGTTCCCCGGCGGATGGCACGTCGCACTGTGGCGACGTCGACCTCTTCGCCCTCGAGATAGGCCAGCATGATGTCCTCGTCGACATCGGCCAACGTCTCGAGCAGCTTGCCCCGGTACTCGGCGGCCTGGTCAACCATGTCTGCGGGTATGTCAACAACGTCGTACGTGGAGCCGAGGTCCTCGCCCTTCCACACCACTGCGTTCATCTCGACAAGGTCAACGACGCCCTCGAAGCCAGACTCGATGCCGATCGGCAACTGAAGCACAGCCGTATGCGGCGTCAGCCGCTCCTCGATGCTGGCGAGCGAGCCGAAGAACGAGGCGCCGGTGCGGTCGAGCTTGTTGATGAAGCACATGCGTGGCACGCCGTAGCGATCGGCCTGCCGCCACACGGTCTCGGTCTGGGGCTCGACACCGGCGACGCCGTCGAACACCGCCACTGCACCGTCGAGAACGCGCAGCGAGCGCTCGACCTCGACGGTGAAGTCGACGTGGCCGGGCGTGTCGATGATGTTGATGATGTGGTCGTTCCAGCCGCAGGTCGTCGCAGCCGAGGTGATCGTGATCCCCCGCTCCTGCTCCTGGTCCATCCAGTCCATCGTGGCGGCGCCATCGTGAACTTCGCCGATCTTGTAGTTGACGCCGGTGTAGTAGAGGATGCGCTCGGTCACCGTTGTTTTGCCCGCGTCGATGTGGGCCATGATGCCGATGTTGCGAACACGTTCGAGAGGTTGAATTCGAGCCATTGCCGCGTTGCCCCGGTCGATCAGATCACCAGCGCCGGATTACCAGCGATAGTGGGCGAAGGCCTTATTGGCCTCTGCCATGCGGTGCGTGTCTTCGCGCCGCTTTGCTGCCGATCCCGTGCCGTTGGAGGCATCGAGTAGCTCGTTCGCGAGCCGTTCGGACATTGTCCGCTCGCGGCGCTCACGTGCGAAGCCGACAATCCAGCGGATGGCCAGCGCAGTGGCGCGGCGTGGTCGAACTTCGACAGGCACCTGGTAGGTAGCGCCGCCGACGCGACGGCTCTTCACCTCGACCTGCGGGCGAGTGTTATCGACTGCCCGCTTAAGAATCTCGAGGGGCTCTCCACCAGTTCGCTCGCCCACGAGGTCCATCGCTTGGTACACAATGCGCTCGGCCACCGAACGCTTGCCGCGACGCAGCACCTTGTTGATGAACTGCGTCACCAGCGTGGAGTCGTACACGGGGTCGGCGGAGATGTCCCGGCGCGGTGCTGCTCCTCGACGCGGCATCTCAGGACTCCCGCTTGGCGCCGTAGCGCGACCGGGCCTGGCGACGCGCATTCACGCCGGAGGCATCAAGTGCACCGCGGATGATCTTGTAGCGGACGCCGGGCAGGTCCTTCACACGGCCGCCGCGCACGAGCACGATGCTGTGCTCTTGGAGGTTGTGCCCCTCGCCGGGGATGTACGCGGTGATCTCGACGCCGCTGGTCAGGCGGACGCGCGCAACCTTGCGCAATGCAGAGTTCGGCTTCTTGGGCGTGTGTGTGTAGACGCGAGTGCAGACGCCGCGTCGCTGCGGCGAGCCCTTCAGCGCGGGTGTCCGCACCTTCGTCGACTTCGACTTGCGGCCCTTGCGGACCAGTTGTTGAATTGTGGGCACCAAGACCTCTGTCACTCAAATCGCTGTCGCATGACAGCAGGGGCACGAATGAGCGATGCCCCACCGGCAGTACGCTTCGGCCGACCTCAAAGGCTAGGCAGCGCGCTCGCGAGCGACAACCGCTCGGCGATCGTTAAATCGTTTGTTGTGTCCGCCATTCACTTATTCAGCTGGCATCGGTGATCGAGGCCACGTTCTCGCGGAGGCCCTCGTCTTCGCCGATCGAGGCCAGCCAGGCCGCCGGGTCTTCCGCGTCGTCGGACGACCAGAACTCCATCGGCTCGTAGTCGGGTGCCACCGTTTCGATGTTGCGGTAGCAGTCTTGGCCGGTTCCCGCAGGAATCAACTTGCCGATGATGATGTTCTCCTTGAGGCCCTTCAGGTCGTCCTGGCGGGACTCGATGGCGGCCTCGGTCAGCACCCGCGTCGTCTCCTGGAACGAGGCGGCAGAGAGCCACGAGTCGGTCGCAAGCGACGCCTTGGTGATGCCCATGATGATCGGGCGGCCCTGTGCGGGTCGTCTGCCTTGGGCCACCAGCTCACGGTTGGCTTCGCGGTAGATCCGCTGATCGACCTGCTCGCCGGGAAGGAAGGCCGAGTCGCCCTGCTCGCCAACGAGGACTCGGCGAGTCATCTGCCGGATGATCAACTCGATGTGCTTGTCGTGGATGGACACACCCTGCTCGCGGTACACCTTCTGTACCTCTTGGGTGAGGTACTGCTGCGTCTCGCGCACGCCACGGATCTCGATGAGTTCCTTCGGGTCCCGCGGACCGTCCACGAGCGGATCGCCGGCACGGATTTCCTGGCCGTCGACGATCGCGAGGCGCGACATCAAGGGCACGGTGTAGGTGTCCTCATCGCCGTCGTCGCCGATGACGTCGATCTGCCGGCCCCGGCCGTCGTCCTCGCCGATGCGCACGATGCCCGAGCGGGTTGCCAGCACGGCCTTGCCGCGCGGTGTGCGTGCTTCGAACAGCTCCACGACGCGGGGAAGACCGCCGGCGATGTTCTCGCCGCCGATAACGCCGCCGGTGTGGAACGTCCGCATGGTCAGCTGCGTGCCGGGCTCGCCGATGGACTGTGCGGCAATCACGCCGACTGCCTCGCCCACCTCGATGAGCTGGCCCGTCGCGAGCGATCCGCCATAGGCCATCGCAGAAACGCCGAACTCCGAATTGTCGGTCAGCGGCGAGAGAACCCGCACCCGAGTAACGCCCGGATCGTCGCTCATCGCGGCCAGCTCGTCGTCTCCGACCAGCGTTCCGGCCGGGATGACCGTGTCGTCGCTGAGCGTCACGTCGGCAGCCAAGCAGCGACTGAACAGGCGCGTGTCGAGATGCGTGCGCCGATCAGGCCGATCTGGACCGATGTCTTCAAGCCACAGACCGTTGACCGGTCCGGCGCGCTCGAACGGGTTCTCGGAGTTGATGATGAGCTCCTGGGCGACATCGACGAGGCGCCGTGTGAGGTAGCCCGAGTCGGCGGTGCGCAGTGCCGTGTCGACAAGTCCCTTGCGTGCTCCCGGCGTGGAGATGAAGTACTCCAGGGTGGCGAGGCCCTCGCGGTAGGACGACTTGATCGGGCGCGGGATGATGTCGCCGCGGGGGTTTGCCACGAGGCCACGGATGGCGGCGATCTGGCGCACCTGCATCATGTTCCC
Source organism: Candidatus Poriferisodalis sp. (assembly GCA_965226645.1). GTDB lineage: Bacteria > Actinomycetota > Acidimicrobiia > Acidimicrobiales > Poriferisodalaceae > Poriferisodalis. Next base: position 415,878 of record CBDDDL010000001.1, on the reverse strand, counting down.
GCGGGCACCTGAGCCCACCATCATGTCGATCGGGTTGAACGTGGTCTTGGCCAGTTCAGCCTCGAGCGAACGCCGCACTTCGTCGGTGGCGTCGGTCCAGATCTCAACTTCTTTCTGGCGGCGCTCACCGTCGGTAATGATTCCGCGACGGAACTGGTTCTCGACCCGCTCGGCCTCGGCCTCGTGACGCTCGAGGATCTCGGCCTTGTCCGGCGGCGTGCGCACGTCGTCGACCGAGATCGTCAGACCTGAGCGGCTGGCGTAGGAGTAGCAGAGGTCCTTGATGTGGTCCAGGCTCGTCGCAATGTCGCTCGTTTTGTAGTTGTCCGACAGCGTGCGAACGATCTTGCCCATCTCGCTCTTGCGCACAGCGCTGTTGATGTACTCGAAGTCGTCGGGCAGTGCGTCGTTGAACAGCGCACGGCCGGGCGTGGTCGGGATGAACCCACCATTTCCATCGCTGAGCGCAGGGTTCCGCCACTCGATGAGCTGGTGCAGCTTGATCCGTCCGAGGTTGAGTGACCGTTCGATCTGGTGCAAGTGCCGGAAGGTTGCATGCGGAACGCCAGCGTCGTCGGCGATGGAGTCGTCGTCGCGGGTCCGCAACTCGGTGAGGTAGTAGCTGCCGATGAGCATGTCCTGGCTGGGCACCGTCATTGGGCGGCCGTCCGCCGGGCTCAAGATGTTGTTGGCCGACAGCATCAGCACCCGGGCCTCAGCCTGAGCCTCTGAGGACAGCGGCAGGTGAACTGCCATCTGGTCGCCGTCGAAGTCGGCGTTGAACGCTGCGCACACGAGCGGGTGGATCTGCACTGCTTTGCCTTCGACCAGCAGGGGCTCGAAGGCCTGGATGCCAAGTCGATGCAGCGTGGGTGCTCGATTCAGCAGAACCGGGTGCTCCTTGATGACGTCTTCAAGCACATCCCAGACATCGGCCCGGCGGCGCTCCACCATGCGCTTGGCGGACTTGATGTTCTGGGCAATCTCGGCGTCGACGAGCCGCTTCATCACGAAGGGCTTGAACAGCTCGAGGGCCATCAGCTTGGGAAGTCCGCACTGGTGCAGCCGCAGCGTGGGTCCGGCCACGATGACCGAGCGGCCCGAGTAATCGACGCGCTTGCCGAGCAGGTTCTGGCGGAACCGTCCCTGCTTGCCCTTGAGCATGTCCGACAATGACTTCAGCGCCCGATTGCCGGGGCCTGTCACAGGACGACCCCTTCGGCCGTTATCGAACAGCGCATCCACCGCTTCTTGGAGCATGCGCTTCTCGTTGTTGACAATGATCTCGGGCGCCCGCAGATCGAGCAGTCGCTTCAGCCGATTGTTCCGGTTGATGACGCGGCGGTACAGGTCGTTGAGGTCCGACGTCGCGAAGCGGCCGCCGTCGAGCTGGACCATCGGCCGCAGATCCGGCGGAATGCACGGGACAGCGTCGAGGATCATGGCGCGGGGATCGTTGATGCGCCGGCCGTGCTCATCGCGCCGGTTGAACGCGCTCAGGATCTTGAGCCGCTTGATCGCCTTCTGCTTGCGCTGAGCAGACAGCGGTCGACGGCCGTCAGAGGCTTCGATCGCCGCGCGCAACTCGACCTCTTCGACGTCGAAATCCATGTACGCCATGAGCTGTGCGATGGACTCGGCGCCCATGCCGCCTTCGAAGTAGTCGCCGTAGCGGTCCTCGAGCTCGCGCCACAGGTCCTCGTCGTCGATGATCGCCCGCTCGTGCAGGTCGCGTATCGCAGCCAAGGCACGATCAACGAGCTCGGCTTCCTCGTCGAACTCGGCTTTCAGCGCTTCGAGGTCGCGTTCGGCGTCGCGCTGGCGAGCCTTGATGTCGCGGTCGCGAGCGCCTTCTTTCTCCAACTCGGCCAGCTCGGCTTCGAGCTCCGCGAGACGCTCGACGCGACGCTCCTCGTGATCAGCGTCGATCGCCTCGAGCTCTTCAGCCTTCTCGGCCTCAAGCCGTGGCATGTCGGCGTGGAGCTTCTCGCTGTCAACCTTGGTGACGAGGTTGGAGGCGAAGTAGATGACCCGCTCCAACGCCTTGGCCTTGAGCTCCTGGCTCGGAGCGAGTCCCGTCAGGAAGTACGCCAGCCACGAGCGCGTGCCTCGCAGATACCAGATGTGCACCACAGGTGCCGCGAGCTCGATGTGGCCCATCCGCTCACGTCGCACCTTGGAGCGCGTCACCTCGACGCCGCAGCGCTCACAGATGATGCCCTTGAAACGGACGCGCTTGTACTTACCGCAGCCGCACTCCCAGTCCTTGGTGGGACCGAAGATCTTCTCGCAGAACAAGCCGTCTTTCTCGGGCTTGAGCGTGCGGTAGTTGATGGTCTCCGGCTTGCGCACCTCGCCGTTGGACCAGGTGCGGATGGCATCGGCAGTGGCGAGGCCGATGCGGATGTCAGAGAAGTCGTTGACGTCGATCATCTGTGTCTGTGCTTCCAGCTGTATTGGGCGTGTGGGTGGGGCTGTGTGGGTGCAGCGTCGCTATCTGCGTCTTGGAGGATTACAGGCGCTGGCGACGCAGCTCGTCTTCTTCGTCGGTGCCCCGTTCGGGTCGACTGATGTCGATGCCGAGCGATTCCTCGGCACGGAAGACGTCCTCGTCGAGACCCTGAATGTCGATCTGGTGGCCGGCGAGCGACATCACCTCGACGTTGAGGCACAGGGCCTGCATTTCCTTGATGAGCACCTTGAAGCTCTCGGGGATGCCGGGCTCGGGAATGTTCTCGCCCTTGACGATCGCCTCGTAGACCCTCACTCGGCCCAGCACGTCGTCTGACTTGATGGTCAGCAGCTCTTGCAGGCAGTAGGCAGCGCCGTAGGCCTCAAGCGCCCAGACCTCCATCTCGCCGAACCGCTGGCCGCCGAACTGCGCCTTGCCGCCCAGCGGCTGCTGGGTAATCATCGAGTACGGGCCAGTGGAGCGGGCGTGGATCTTGTCATCGACAAGGTGCGCCAGCTTCAAGATGTAGCTGTAACCGACCATGATTGGCTGGTCGTACGGCTCGCCGGTGCGCCCGTTGTAGAGCGCTGCTTTGCCGGCGCGGCTCATCAGCCGTTCGCCGGTGACCGACTCGGGCCGCAGCCTTTCAAGTGTCTGCTGGATCGTCGGATGCCGCCCGGCGGCCTCGACCTCATCCCAGCGCGCACCGTCGAACACCGGCGATGCGATGAACACTGACGGCTTGGTCGTGGGACGCGTCTTGCGGGCCGTGTTGCTGGTGGGCTCATCGCCCACCATGCGGGAATTGCCGTCCGAATCGGTGCCCTCCCAGCCCCAGCGGGCGGAATAGCCGAGGTGGGCCTCAAGCACCTGGCCGACGTTCATACGACTGGGTACGCCGAGCGGGCTCAGGATGATTTCGACCGGCGTGCCGTCTGCCATGTAGGGCATGTCCTCGACCGGAAGGATCTTCGAGATGACGCCCTTGTTGCCGTGCCGTCCGGCGAGCTTGTCGCCGACGCTGATCTTGCGCTTCTGGGCCACGTAGACACGGACAAGCTGGTTCACCCCGGGCGGCAGCTCATCGTCCTCGTCACGGCTGAACACCTTGATGTCGGTGACGACGCCGTTCTCGCCGTGGGGCACCTTGAGCGAGGTGTCACGGACCTCGCGGGCCTTCTCGCCGAAGATGGCCCGCAGCAGCCGTTCCTCTGGCGTCAGCTCGGTCTCGCCCTTGGGCGTGACCTTGCCGACGAGCACCGCGCCGGGCTCAACTTCGGCGCCGATGCGCACGATGCCCTGATCGTCAAGGTCGGCAAGGATGTCGTCCGCGAGATTGGGGATGTCGCGGGTGATCTCCTCGGGCCCCAGCTTGGTATCGCGGGCGTCGATCTCGTACTCGTGAATGTGGATCGACGTGAGCACGTCGTCCTTCACGAGCCGTTCGGAGAGGATGATCGCGTCCTCGAAGTTGTAACCCTCCCAAGGCATGTAGGCGACGAGCAGGTTCTTTCCGAGCGCTAGCTCACCTTGGTCGGTGGACGGACCGTCCGCCAGCACGGTGTTGAGGGTGACCTGGTCGCCGCGGCGCACGAGCGGCTTTTGGTTGATGCAGGTGTCCTGGTTGGACCGGCGGTACTTGAGCAGCGGGAACTCGGTCTCGCCACCGCCGCCGGACTGCACGGTGATGCTGTCGCCGGTGACACCCGAAACTGTGCCCTCCACCGTTGACAGCACCATCTCCGCGGCATCGGCCATGGCGAGGCCTTCGATGCCGGTGCCGATGTAGGGGGCTTCGGCGCGCAGCAGCGGCACAGCCTGACGCTGCATGTTGGCGCCCATGAGCGCCCGGTTGGCGTCGTCGTGCTCGAGGAACGGGATCAGCGCCGTGGCCACCGAGACGATCTGCTTCGGCGAGACGTCCATGAGCTGGACCTCGCCCGCGGGCACGTAGCTGATCTCGGTGGTCGCAGCGAAGTAGGTGTCCCGCTCCATCTGCAGGCGCAGATCCTCGAGGCTGGCGCCCTGGGGGCTCTTGCGCACGAGCACGCGGGGATTGCGGAAGGTGCCGTCAGGATTGAGGGGCGCATTGGCCTGCGCGACGACGTATTCCTCTTCCTCGTCAGCGGTCAGGTAACGCACCTCGCGGGAGGCGACACCATCGCGGACGACCCGGTACGGCGATTCGATGAAGCCGAACTCGTTGACGCGGGCGAACGTCGCCAGCGCGCCGATCAGCCCGATATTCGGACCCTCCGGCGTTTCGATGGGACACATGCGGCCGTAGTGGCTGAAGTGCACATCGCGGACCTCGAACCCAGCTCGCTCGCGCGACAAGCCGCCAGGACCGAGCGCTGACAGGCGACGGCGATGGGTCAGGCCCGAAAGCGGGTTGACCTGATCCATGAACTGGGAGAGCTGGCTGGTACCGAAGAATTCCTTCGAGGCCGCTACGACTGGGCGGATGTTGATCAGCGTCTGCGGTGTGATCGCTTCGACGTCCTGTGTGGTCATGCGCTCGCGCACGACCCGCTCCATGCGGCTCAACCCGATGCGGACCTGGTTCTGGATGAGCTCGCCGACCGAGCGGATGCGCCGGTTCGCAAAGTGGTCCTGGTCGTCGAGGCGGTAGCCGGGCTCGGCGTTTGCCAGATGCAGCAGGTAGCTCGCTGTCGCCAGCACCTCACTGCGAGTGAGGAAGGTGGCCTCGGGATTGGGCCGCACGAGCTCGGGATGATCGGCGGCTGAGGGATCGCCAGCATCGACGTACTGGAGGCCCAGCAGGTCGGCAACCTTGTTCAGCTCTTCGCCGAGCTTGCGGTTCAGCTTGTAACGGCCGACTTTCGACAGCGAGTAGCGCCGCTCGTCGAAGAATGCGTTCTGGAAGTAGTTGTTGGCAGCGTCCGCTGTGGCCATCTCGCCAGGACGGACCCGCTTGTAGAGCTCGATGACCGACTGTTCCTGGGTCGGGTTGCCGAACTTCTTCTTGTGGTCCTCCCACTGCGGCTCGAGAAAGTCGAAGTGCTCGACGAATCGCTCGATGAGACCCGGATGACGATCCTCGCCATAGCCGAGGGCGGCGAGCAGGTAGAAGATGTCAAGCCGACGCTTACGGGCGACGCGGCAGCCCGCGGTCGGATCCTTGCCCGGCTTGTGCTCGACATCGAATTCGATCCACTCGCCGCGGTAGGGGTGGATGGTCGCGGTCACCAGCTGGTGCTTGGACATGTTGCGCAGCCGGTAGCGCTCTCCTGGTTGGAAGATGACGCCGGGCGAACGGACGAGCTGGCTGACGACAACGCGCTCGGTGCCGTTGATGATGAAGGTGCCCTTCGGCGTCATCATCGGGAAGTCGCCCATGAACACCGTCTGGGCTTTGACCTCGCCGGTCAGCGCGTTCTTGAACTCGGCACGCACGAAGATCGGCGCCGAGTAGGTCATGTCCCGTTCTTTGCACTCCTCGACGGAGAATTTGGGCGGCGGGCGCAGGTCTTCGTCGTGCGGATCGAACGAGAAGACGAGTTGCAGCTGTCCCGCAAAGTCGCTGATGGGACTGATGTCTGAGAACGTCTCAGCGAGCCCGATGTCAAGGAATCTCTTGAAGGAGTCATTCTGGATGGATACGAGGTCTGGGAGTTCCAGGACTTCGTCGAGGTTGCCGAACGAATACCGTTCGCGGCCGACACGAGACGACAACGGGCTCTCCTAGGTGTTTAGTTGTGAAGGACAGGTCGCAGGCGACAGCCGGAGGCAGCAGGGGCGCGCGCAATCGAGGGCGTCCGCAGCAACCGGTGATCCCAAAGCTGGGCCTCGATGCTGGGGACTGGTGGGGTGCGCGAAGAGGGAAGCCACCTGTGCCACGGCTCGGGCAACGCTACCCCGCGCCCGCTATTGCCACAACCGGGCTGAGTCATAAGGACCGCCGCCACATATTTGCACCGACCGCCCGCGCGCAGTTGCGCGCGGGCCATGCCGCTGTGGGAGCCCGTCGGAGCGGGCCGAACAAGGTTGCAGGACGGAATTTTGGACGGTATGTCAGGTGAGTTCGACGGTGGCGCCGACGGCTTCGAGCGCTTCGCGCGCCTTGTCGGCGTCTGCCTTCGGTACGCCCTCGAGCACGGCCTTCGGCGCCGCCTCGACGAGATCCTTGGCCTCTTTGAGGCCCAGACTCGTGAGCGACCGCACCTCTTTGATGACCTGCACCTTCTTGTCGCCAATGGCGGTGAGCATCACGGTGAACTCGTCTGGTGCGTCTTCAGCAGCCGCACTGTCACCGTCGCCGCCCGCAGCGCCGGCGGCCATCATCATCGGCGCAGCCGCCGCAGCGGTGACGTCGAAGCGCTCTTCGAACGCCTTTTTCAGCTCGACCAACTCGATCACCGTCATGTTGCCGATGGCGTCGAGGATTTCTTCCGTGGTGGTTGTGCTCACTGGTTGTTCTCCGTTTCTGTCGGATCTTCTGAGTTTCGGTCAATCAGTGCCTGGACAAGACCAGGCATCTCGCCGAGCAGGTTGTTCATCATCGAAGCAAGCGAGCTCAACGGGGCCGTCAACGCGCCAAGGATCTGAGCCATGACCTCGTCGCGTGACGGCAGGTCTGCTAGCTCGCGAACCTGCGCTTCGTCGAGCAGGGTGCCCGCGAGCACGCCGCCCTTGATGACCAAAGCCTCGTTGTCGGCTGCGAATTCACGCAGGGCCTTGGCCGCGGTTGATGGGTCTTTGCCGCAGAAGGCCAGCGCTGTGGGCCCCAGCAGCAGGTCGAGTGTTCCTTCGGGTGCCGAGGGTTCAATCGCAAGACGAACGAGGCTGTTCTTGTAGATCTTGTAGCGGCACTCCGCATTGATGAGATGGCCGCGCAGCGCCGCAAGGGCGCCGACGTCGAGGCCGCGGTATTCGGTGAACAGCACCGCTTCCGCTTCGTCGAAGCGACGGCGGACTTCATTCACCACAGCGACCTTGTCGGCCCGGGGTGCGCGCGCAGGTGCGCCAGTTGCCATGGTTGCGTTCACCGGGGTGCTCCTGTGCTGTGTGGCTGTGCTGGATTGGGCTTGGGCGATTCAGTTGCTCACCGGCCCCAGATCGGGCAACCGGTCCGCAGACCAGAGAGAACCGCTGCCCTGGCGCACGCGCACAGGAAGGCAGTCCGCCTCATCAGGCTCGAAGTGCGGGACCCGTTCCGAGGAAACGGAACCGCACGCCGATTTCAGGCCGAAGCCACCGGAGATCTACGGCGAGCTTGTTGTCAGGCGCAACAAGCTATCTCGCACCCTCGCCGCCTCCAACCTGGGGTGTGGAACCAACGCCGACGAAGCGCGAGCCATCGCCATTCGGCGGGCGCTAGTTGAAGTCCGACGTGTCAACCCGGATGCCGGGGCCCATCGTGGATGACATGACCATCTTCTCCACGTAACGGCCCTTGGCGCTCGCGGGCCTGGCGCGGGCGAGTTCGTCCATCACTGCCGCGAGGTTGGCCTCGAGGTCTTCGAGGGTGAAGCTGACCTTGCCGATGGCGAGGTGCACGTTGCCGTAGCGGTCGGTGCGGTACTCGACCTTGCCGCTCTTGAACTCACCGACGGCCTTGCCGACATCAGCAGTCACCGTGCCCGACTTCGGATTGGGCATAAGGCCTCTGGGGCCGAGCACCCGGCCGAGCCGGCCGACCACACCCATCATGTCGGGGGTTGCGATGGCCACATCGAACTCGGTGAAACCAGCCTCGACGCGCTCGGCCAAGTCGGCGGCACCGACAACATCGGCACCGGCCTCTGACGCCTCGGCGGCGGCGTCGCCCTGGGCAAAAACCGCCACACGCACATCCCCGCCGGTGCCCGACGGCAACGCGACCGTGCCACGCACCATCTGGTCGGCCTTGCGTGGATCGACGCCCAGCCGGACGGACAACTCGACCGACTCATCGAACTTTGCCGGCGCGAAGCTGCGCACCATGTCGATGGCCTGTTGCGGCTCATGCATCATCTGTCGGTCGTACCGACGGGTGACGTCGGCGTACTTCTTCCCTGACATCTGCAGTTCTCCTGTATCGGTAGGCGGGACGCGGGGCGCGTCAGGCGACGACTTCGATGCCCATTGACCGCGCTGTGCCGACCACCTGCAGCTTGGCGCTGGACAGATCGCGGGCGTTGAGGTCGGGCAGCTTTGTCGTCGCGATTTCGGTCACTTGCGCGTCGGTGACCATCGCCACCGTCTCACGACCGGGATTGGTGGCTGCCTTTTCGAGGCCCGCGGCATGACGCAACAGCACCGAGGTCGGCGGTGTCTTGGTCACGAAGGTAAACGAGCGATCCTCGTAGATCGTGATCTCAACCGGCACGATCGTGCCGCGCTGCGATTCGGTCTGCGCGTTGTACTCCTTGCAGAAGTCCATGATCGCGACGCCGTGCGGACCCAGCGCGGTGCCCACCGGCGGTGCAGGCGAAGCCTGCCCAGCGGGAATCTGAATTTTCACGTGCGCTACGACTCGCTTGCGTCTCGTGGGTCTGGCTGCCATGGAATGCTCCTGGGTGATCCTGAGTGAATCGTGGGTCAGATCTTCGCGACTTGGACGAAGTCGAGTTCGACGGGAGTCTCGCGGCCGAAGATGTTCACTAACACCTTCACCTTGAGCTGCTCCTCGTTGATCTCGATGACCTGGCCTTGGAAATCCGAGAACGGGCCTTCCTTGATCCGAACGCTTTCGTCGATGTCGAAGATCATGGACGGCTTGGTACGGCGCGGCGTCTCGAGCCCGTCGTCGGGCTCGGAGAGGAACGCTTCGACCTCGCGCCGGCGCAGCGGTGACGGCTTGCCGCCGGGGCCGGCGTAACCGGTGACGCCCGGGGTGCTGCGGATCATGTGATGCGCCTCGTCGTTGGGGCGGCAGCGAATGAGCAAGTAGCCGGGGAAGACCTTCTTCTTGGCAACGACCTTGCGACCAGCCTTGAACTCGATCACGTCTTCCATCGGGATGGCGACTTCGAGGATGCGGTCTTCCATGTCGAAGGTGCCGATGCGGGCTTCGAGATTCTGCTTGACCTTCTTCTCGTAGCCCGACTGGGTGTGCACGACGAACCAGCGGCCCGGACGGTCGTAGGGCGAGACGCTCTTGGGCTCGGGTTCAGCCGCGGCGAGCAGGTCGTCTTCGCTCAGAACATCTCCTGTGGCGGATTCGCCAGGACCGGACGGGAGGTCGTCGGGAGCATCGGTTCTCGGATCAATCAGCGTGCTAGCTGTCTGCGCGCTCAGCAGCTGGCGGGCTGCCGCCATTGGGTCGGTCTCGGGCGCTGCGGATGTGTCGGTCACGGTCAGATCGCTCTCGTGGTGGGTCAGTTGACGTCGAAGAGGCGGAGCACTCCCTCGCCCAGAATCCAGTCGAGTCCGGCGATGAGGGCAGTGAGCACCACAATGGTGATGAACACAACGATGGAGTAGTTGATGAGCTCGGCCTTCGACGGCCAGATCACCTTCTTCAGCTCTGAGCGGACTTCGCCCACGAACTGCGCTGGTCTGGCACGCTCCGCCGTGGGCGATGCCGTTGCTGGCTGGCGCCGTTCGCGCCGCGACGCTGGCGCGCCGTCAGCGGTCATCTCGCCCTGACGCTGCAGGTGACGGCGGGTCCGTCGATTCATGGCCATCTGCGAGATCTCCGGCTCGGATTGTCAGGGTACGGGCACAGCCGGTCTGCCCGGCTGTTGGTCAGCAGGGCGGCCGGTTCGCAGGGCAGGAGGGACTCGAACCCGCAACCGCCGGTTTTGGAGACCGGTGCTCTACCAAATTGAGCTACTGCCCTTAGCGAGGGTGCGGGCAGTCTGGGCGATTGTCCGCCGCAACAGGCTACCTGCAGCGTTCTCGGTCGCGTCCAGATCGAGTAGCGGGACCGGGGCTCGAACCCGGGACCTCACGATTATGAGCCGTGCGCTCTGACCAACTGAGCTATCCCGCCGTAGGCACCGCGCGAGGGCGGCGAGCCCCGTGCCGGAATCGAACCGGCGACACCAGCCTTACCATGGCTGTGCTCTACCTACTGAGCTAACGGGGCGGGTTTCGGTGCGCTGGTGGCGAATCGCACGAGCGACACTGAGGCTTGGGGAGTGTATCTGCCCCTGTTGCGGCGATTGCCGGTCGCGAAAGGCTCTAGCTGGGTCGACGACGACGCCGGTAACTTCGCTGGAATGCACACTCGGCTGGCCACGGCCGGCGACGCCGATGCGATCGCTGAGATCTACAACCGTGAGGTCGCCGAGGGCACGGCGACCTTCGACATGGTGCCGCGTACCGAAGCTGAGCAGCTCGCCTGGTTACGGGAACACTCGGGCGCGTACCCGTGCATCGTGGCCACTTCTGGCGTCGAGGCCGGGGCGACCGTCATGGGATGGGCGTGCCTGTCGCCGTACCGACCGCGTCCGGCGTACTCGACCAGCGTGGAGGACTCGATCTACGTGCACCGCGACCATCAGGGGCGCGGCGTCGGCGATCTGTTGCTGAGTGACCTGGTCGCCCTTGCCGACGACCACGGTTTCCACGCAACGTTCGCCCGCATCGCGGACGCCGGCGCCGCGTCGGTTGCACTGCATGCCAAACACCGCTTCGAACTCGTCGGCATCGAGCGCGAGGTTGGCCGCAAGTTCGGCCGCTGGCTGGACGTGACGGTAATGCAGCGCCTCCGCCCCGCCTAGATGATGAGTTCCAAGGGGTGGGGTCCACCTGTTGTGGGGTGAGGGTGTCCAAGTTCGGGGTGTAAAACAACGCCTCGATCTTGGAGGACCGGAGCATGAACCCAGACGTGGGCACCTTCACTCCACTCCAAAACGCCAAGAGCCATTTTCTCGATCTCCCTCAGGGGTTCTCGGAGTGATCCGTACCGGGCACTTCCGACGGCGCTGCAAACGTCACGGTCTCGGACGGCGACGCAATCCAGCCACACGCGGTTGTTTCTCACACCCTATGATCATGCATTGTTGAGCCATGATCATGCATTGTTGGCTATCCAGCACTGAGGCTGCGTGGCGCTGTGGCCGGGACGATGGCGAAGATTAGTGGGCGGCGTAAGGCGGAATGGACTGCAACGCTTGCGGTGATCGCGTTCGCTGTGAGCGTCAGCTTGGTTGCCGTCTGGCAGACGCCTGCGACTGCCGGGATCGCTGACGAGGCCCTTGGCCCCGCCGGCCGTGACGCGCCGCTCGTGGCGAGAAACTCAGTGTCGGGACCGGGAGTGGGGGGTGTGCCCCGGGTCGGTTTGGAGGAAGTGGCGCGGTTCGCTGCGCCTGTGGTGCTGTTGGCAGTGCCTGGTGATGATGCGCTGTGGGTGGGTGAGCGTGCGGGAAGGGTCTTGCGAGTCGACTTTGACGATCGATCAGCGAATGACGTGGTGCTCGATATTTCCGATGAGGTGGTGGTCGGTGCCCGCGGGGGCTTGTTGGGGATGGCAGCGTCCCGGCGCTGGTTGTACGTGCACTTCACAAGCGCGGCTGTCGGGGGAGCGGGCGGGCTGGTGTCGCGTGTGGTGGCGTTTGGCAGGTCCGGAACTGCGCTGAACGCTGAGCGGGTGGAGGTGCTGGCTCAGGCTCAGCCGTACGCGAATAACAACGGCGGTGATCTGGCGATCGGACCGGACGGAAATCTTTACGTGGCGCTTGGTGATGGGGGCGGTCCAAGTGATCCGGACGGGAATGCGCAGGATCCCAAGACATGGCTTGGGGGCCTGTTGCGAATCGCGCCGACACCTGGGGCAGTGCGTTCGTATTCGCTGCCGGGAAACAATCCGTTCGTCTCTGGCTGTGACGGTGCCGACGAAGTGTTCGTGCATGGGGCACGCAACCCATGGCGGTTCACTTTTGATTCTATGACAGGTGATCTGTGGCTGGCAGACGCGGGCGGTTCACGGCGTGAGGAGATCAATGTGCTGCGCGCTGGGCGCATCGGGGGGTCGAATCTCGGTTGGCCGCTGCGTGAAGGGACGTTCACCCATAGCGCCGATCCATTGCCTGTGGGACTGGTGGATCCGGTGTGGGAATACAACAATCCCGATGACGGGTGCGCTGTGATCGGCGGACGGGTGTATCGGGGACATCGGAATCCGCGGCTATGGGGCATGTACGTATTCGGGGACTATTGCGAGTCACGGCTATGGGCACTTCGCGATGGCCCCGAGGGCGCACAGTTCGTGGATCTGAACGTGGAGGTGCCTGCTGGGGATCTGGCGTCGTTCGGAGTCGGCAACGACGGGGAACTCTACGTGCTGTCGTTGGCGGGGCCGGTGTATCGGGTGGTGCATCTGCCAGGCAGGCATCGCTTCTCCTCCCCAGCGACGTTTGAGGTGCAAGAGAACCGCATTGCGGTGGGCACGGTCGCAGCGACCGACGACACGGAGAACACTTTGCCGTCCTATCGAGTGAGCGGCGGTGCGGACCAGTCGCTGTTCCAAATTGACGCTGGGGGGCGGCTGGCCTTCCGGGCAGCACCTGACTTCGAGCGCCCTTCGGATCAGGATCTCGACAACGTGTATGAGGTGGACGTGACAGCCGAAGCTGTGCCGGCTCACCCCGATGTAGATGCAACCCAATCGGTCACGGTCACGGTCACGGACAAAGATGCCGAGGCGCCATCGGCACCCATTGCGGAGGTGACTGACCGCACAACGACGCTCGCAACGCTGGTTTGGACCGAGCCCGCCAACCGCGGCCCTGATGTCATCGGCTACGACCTCGAGTTCCGTCCGGAGGGAGGCACCTGGAGATCTGCACCCCATACGGGTACGTCACGCATCGCCACCGTAAGCGGCCTGATCACTGGCACCGACTATGAGTTCCATGTGCGCGCACGCAACGGCGAGGGCATCAGCGGCTGGTCCAATCCGCCCGCACGCACCGCTGCGCCCGTCGACAACGCCCTCCCACGGTTCACATCCGCTGCCGAGGTCAGTACCGCTGAGAACTCCGTGCAGATCCTCGCCCTCACAGCCGTCGACGACGACGGCGACGCCATCACTGGGTTTGAGATTGATTCCAACAGCGCCGATGCGGCGTTCTTTGCACTCGATCCCCGCACTGCACAGCTGTCCTTCGTGCAATCGCCCAACTACGAAGTGCCCCGCGACACCGGCGCGGACAACACCTACACCGTCAGCATCACCGCTACCAGCGGACACCTCTCGCGTGAACGAACCGCGACCGGGACCGTCACCGCCACTATCACCGACACCGCCGAAGCACCCGACGCGCCGCTTACGCCGTCGGTCAGCGACGCAGTCGATTCGCTGTCGCTCACATGGCGCCCGCCGAGCAATCGCGGGCCGAATATCAGCGACTACGACGTCCAGTACAAGACGGCTTCGGAATCCGTGCGGCGCGTCTGGGGCCACTCCAGCAACACTCAGTCAGCCACGATCACCGGGCTGAAGAAGGTCACGTCCTTCGATGTGCAGGTGCGCGCCCGAAACGATGAGGGTGTCGGCAACTGGTCGCCCGTCGCCAGTGCAGCGACCTCCCCAATCGCATTCCGACAACTGATGACTGGGCTCGTCCAGCTCGTCGACATGATCTTCGTCGAGGGCGACACCATGGCGTGGACTGCCGAGCGCGATGGCTACGTCAAGCGCGTGAATCTCACGAACGGCACCGTCGTAGAGACCGTGCTGGACATCCGTAGCGAGACGAGGCGGCTGTACGACACGGGCTTACTCGGCATCGAAATCGACGACAACTGGCTCTACGTCCACTACACCGACCTCAACAACGACAACCGCATCGATGCGTTCGCTCGCGACGGCACCGGCATCGACACCAGCCGGCGCTACAACATCCTCACTCAGGCTGAGGGCAGCACACAGCACTTCGGCGGCCAGATCGTGTTCGGCCCCGACGATCACCTCTACATCGGCCTCGGTGACCGTTTCCATTCGCAGAACGGACAAGACACCAGCACCATCGCGGCATCCATCGTGCGCATCGACCCTCAGCCCGGTCAAACCCCGGCCTACACGGTGCCCGCCGACAACCCTTTCGTGCCGGCCGCAGGCCAACAGGCCACGGCCGCCACGGAGATCTACCTCTACGGCATCAAGAATCCCTGGCGCTTCTCGTTCGACCGCGCCAACGGCGACCTCTGGACCGTCGACAACGGCGCCGGCGTGGGCAACGAGGAAGTCAATCACCTGCCCTCAGCCAGTGGCGCTGGCCTAGGTGCCAACCTCGGGTGGGCCGCGTTCGAGGGCACCACCTCGCGCACCGGCAACCCTCCGGCCAGCCACATACTGCCTACCTACAACTTCAACACACAGCAGCCGACTGCATTTATCGGGGGGCGTGTCTATCGCGGCGACGCCATCGACGATCTCGAGGGCGTCTACGTGTTCGCCGACTACGCACAGCGTCGAGTGTTCGGGCTGTACCGCGACAGCGACGACGTCGTCAGAGTCGACGATTACAGCTCGTCTGCGGCACCACAGCAGAACCGGCAGAACCGAACCATCAAGAGCGCCGCACGACCGGTGTCGTTCGCCCAGGACGCTGACGGCGAGCTGTATCTGCTCTCCATCGGCGGTCGAATCTTCAAGATCATCCCCTCAGGGACATCGTGAGAACGGCATCCGCAGCTGTGGCACCCCGCACTTTCCCAGGTACCGCAGCGGCCCGCAGGCTCATCGCAGTCGTGGCGACCTGCGCTGCGGCGGTGCTGGCATTTCCTCATCCGATCGCGGCGCAGACGCCCGACCCTCCGTCGCTGCAATCGGCCCGGGCGGAGCAGGGCCAGGTTGTCCTGACATTCGATGCGGCGCTTGACGAGGCTTCTGAACCGGACCCGTCCGCGTTCACAGTGACCGTCCGCGGAGCTGCCTCGGCGGTCTCCGCTGTCGACATCAGCGGATCTGTTGTCACGCTGACACTTGATGAGCCGCTGACAGTGCGCAGCGTGCCCACGACTCTCGCGTATTCGCCTCCTGCCGCTGGCGCTCTGCGCAACTCTGATGGCGTGAATGCCGCCAGGTTCACGGGCTTTGCAGTCGAGCCAGCCGAGCTCTGGATCGCTCACGGCAGTTCGGACCTGCACAGCGTCCTGCTCGATGACGAGCATGTGCTGCTGCACTCTGGCGACGGCCCTGCCACGGTGGATGCGTACCACCTCGACACCGGCGCGCTCAGCTCGCCACGCGGTTACACGCTCGCGTCGGCGGGCCGGACACGGTCGCTGTGGACAGACGGCACCACACTGTGGGCAGCCGCGGCAGACCGTGAGACAGACGGCCGCATGCGGGCTGACCCCGGACTCGTGGCCTACTCTCTCGCCTCGGGCAGCCGCTCGGACACGAAAGACGTGTGCATCACCGGCCACCGCTATCCGATCGCGCCGGCAACTCGGCCGGTGCCGATCGGGGTCGCATCCGATGGCACGACGTTCTGGGTCTCGCTGGAAGGCTCACGCACCTTGTATGCGCACCGGCTGCGCGACGGAGTGGCGCTGAGGGAGCGCAACATCAACGTCGCCGACAGCAACGACGAACCGCACGGACTCTTCGTGCGGGGTCGGACGCTGTGGGCCCTGAGCCCCGACGACTCGAAAGCCTTCGCGTACGACACTCAGACCGGTGCGCCGAAGCCGAGCCTCGACATCGACTTGTCCCGCCGCCATCAGGGCTCCGACCTGCAACCTGTGGACCTCTGGTCGGACGGGAAGCTGATCGCCGTCGCCTATGACGACCACACCAACTCCAACGGTGACGGGGTGCTCATCGCAGCCGCACCCACTGCGTTGGCGGGCGGGACGACGACGACCAGAGCCACTGGCAGCCCTGGCGGCGACCGTGGTGGTGGTGGTGGTGGTGGTGGTGGTGGTGGCGGCGGCGGCGGTCGTGACGACAAAGACAGCACCGCCACAGTCGTCATCGTGAATGGGTGGAGCGCGCCGGACATCGGGGTCGCAGCCGTACTATCGGCGCGCACCGACAACTCCGCTGTGTTGTACACCTCTGGGGACCGGCTGTCCGCGGCCGCCGCGGACCTGCTCAGCGACTACAGGCCAATGAGGATCTTCGTCGTCGGCGGCACGGCCGCAGTCGGACCCGCTACCAGCGCCGCAGTCGACCGGCTGGCCCGCGAGGACGCCGTGACGCGCATCGCCGGAACGACACGCATCGCTACCAGCGCGGCTGTCGCGCGCCGCACTCTCGGCGCCCCGGCAGCGGCCTCTGTGCGTCCCACGGTCATCGTGGCCAATGGCTGGAGCCCGCCCGACATCGGGCTCGCCGCGGCGCTGTCAGCACGTATCGCAGGCTCTGCTGTGCTGTACACGGTCGCCTCAGAATTGCCCGCCGACGCCCAAGCAGTGCTGCGCGACTACCAACCCGCCCGGGTTCTCATCGTCGGCGGCCACTCAGCCGTCAGCCCCGCGGTCGAAGCCGCGATCACCGCAGCGGCAACCAGCGCTCGCGTCGAGCGCCACGCGGGTGCCACGCGCACCCACACTGCCGCAGCTACCGCCCGGCACATCTTGGGCGAACCCACCGCGCTCACCGAGCAGCCCACCTTCATCCTGGCCAATGGCTGGAGCCCGCCCGACATCGGGGTCGCCGCGGCACTCGCCGCGCGAACCCCTGGCTCGGCAGTCGTCTACACCGAAGCCGGCCAGTTGCCCGAAGAAGTCTCCCAGCTGCTGCGCGACTATCAATCTGCCCGAATTTCGATCGTCGGCGGCCCCGCAGCAATCAGCCCCTCGGTCCAAGCCGCAGCCAGCGCGACATCGCCCGACGCGCGCATCTCGCGCACCAGCGGCGCCACCCGCACCCAAACTGCTGCCAACATCGCCAGACGCATCCTCGGGCGCCCTGAAACGGCAACTCCCTGACACTCAGAAGTGCCAGGGGAACTCTTCGAACTCTGGGTCGCGCTTTTCTAAGAAGGCGTCGCGTCCCTCTTCGGCTTCGTCGGTGCCGTAGGCCAGGCGGGTGGCTTCGCCTGCGAACACTTGCTGGCCGATGAGGCCGTCGTCGATGAGGTTGAAGGCGAACTTGGCCATTCGCTGACCGGTCGGCGAGCGGGACACGATCTCAGCGGCCCATTCCAGCGCGGTGGCCTCAAGCTCGGCGTGGGGCACCACCGCGTTCACATCGCCCATGTCGAACCGTTCGGCGGCGGAGTACGTGCGGCCGAGGAAGAAGATCTCACGGGCCTTCTTCTGGCCGATTTGGCGGGCCAGATAGGCCGAACCGAAGCCACCGTCGAAGCTGGCCACGTTGGTGTCGGTCTGGCGGAAACGGCCGTGCTCGGCCGAGGCGATGGTCAGATCGCACACGACATGCAGGCTGTGGCCGCCACCAGCCGCCCAGCCAGGCACCACGCAAACCACCACCTTGGGCATCATCCGGATGAGCCGCTGGCACTCCAGGATGTGCAGCCGCCCGGTGCGCGCCGGGTCGATGTCGGACGCGGTTTCGCCGTCGGCGTAGCGATAGCCGTCACGGCCGCGGATGCGCTGATCGCCACCCGAACAGAACGCCCAGCCGCCGTCCGCCGGCGCCGGTCCGTTGCCGGTGAGCAGGATGCAGCCCACATCGGGCGTCATGCGGGCATGGTCGAGCGCCCGGTACAGCTCGTCGACGGTGTGCGGTCGGAACGCATTGCGCACGTCGGGCCGGTCGAACGCAATCCGCACCGTGCCGTGCTCGGTGCTGCGGTGGTACGTGATGTCGGTGAAGTCGAATCGGTCGATTTCGTCCCACCGCGACGGGTCGAAGATATCCGAGACGTGTGCCAAGAAAGCCATGGGCGCTCCAGTGCCGACGATGTGAAGGCACGGTATTAGAAAGCGACGGACGATCCGCCGCGCCCGATGACGGCAGCCCATCCGCCGCTGGGGGCGAGACCGCATTGGGGGCTGCGTGCGAGACTGCTGGCCGCCACGACCCGCAGGAGGGGACAGCAACATGAAATTCGGGCTCAGGTACTGCAATACGGGCAAGTTCGCCACTGATACGGCACTGGCCGCCGAGCTGGTGCAGGCGGGTGAGGCTGCCGGTTTCGAGTCGGCGTGGACGGTCGAGCACACCGTCATCCCGTCGGGTTACCAGTCGGCGTACCCCTACAGCCCTGACGGCAAGATGGCTGGCGGCGTGGAGGACTTGCTGCTGCCTGATCCCCTCATGTGGATGGCGTACATGGCGGGGGTCACGTCCACCATCAATTTCGCCACCGGAATCCTGATCGTGCCGCAGCACAACCCGGTCGTGTGCGCCAAGCAGATCGCCACGCTCGACCACATGTCGGGTGGGCGGGTGCTGTTGGGCATCGGCGTGGGCTGGATGCGTGAGGAGTTCGAGGCGATTGGCGTGCCTTTCGATGACCGGGGCCCACGCACCGACGAGTACATCGCCGCCATGCGCGAACTGTGGTCGGCTGACCGGCCCACGTTCCACGGCGAGTTCGTCAACTTCGATGCTGCCTACTGTCGGCCGCAGCCGCTGAACGGTTCGGTGCCGATCATCGTGGGCGGCGATTCCAAGGTGGCTGCGCGGCGGGCCGGGCGGCTCGGCGACGGCTATTTCCCTGCCCGCGGTGCGCCCTGGGACCTGATCGATCTGGCTCGCGAGACGGCCGTCGAGCATGGCCGGGATCCCGATGCGCTGGAGATCACCGTGTCGGTGCCTGCGGACCTCGATGAGATCGGTGAATTGGCGCGCCGTGGGGTGAGCCGGATCGCAGTGCCGGTGTCGCCGATGGCCGGGCTGCAAACCGTGATTGCCACTCCCGACGATGCCAGCGCCTGGGCCGAGACCATCGAGCGCTTCGCTGATCTGTAGCGGAATCTCAGCCTGAAGTGGATCGAAATAATTCGAGATCCACCGACGTCACACCACAACTACGGTGCGCAATCGGCGGGGCGGACCCGGGCTGTCCGTATGAGCCGTGCGCCCGAGTCCGTTCCGCTCGCATCGCGCGATGACACCAGCGTAGACGCGGGGTGTTCGCTAGCGGAACTGAAATTCGACCAGGTCGTCGCGGGCGTACTGGTCTGGCAGGGCCACTTCCCAGTCGAGGTAGTCCTGCATGGCGGCCTTGGCTACCTCTGCGTCGGTGGGGTCGTAGGGCAGCGCCGGCTGACGTGATCGGCGGGCTGTCTCGGCGGTTTCATCGCCTCCACTGACCAGTTCGCTGCTGTCGAGCCAGCCGGGTTTGAGCACCCAGGCATCCCAGCCCATCTGGACCAGCCACGACGCCGACATCGTGGCGCCGATCCCGTCCTGGTCGGCCAGCACGACACGGGAACCCCGCGTGACGAGATACTCGTCGGTGGCCTGCACGAGCTGGCCGCCCGGTGCGCACACTGCGCCCGGTAAGTGGCCCTGTGCGTACTGCTCGGGTGTGCGCACGTCCATCAGGTACGTCGTGCGCTGATCGGCTGTGGCGAGCCAACCGTCGAGTCGCTCGTGATCGATGGTTCTGACGATGCATCGCTGGGCGACGGCGCTTGCGGCCGCTTCGGCTTGCGTTCTTCCGGCGGGGGACGGTTCGGGCGCCTGATCGTCGTTGCCGTGATCAAGCTGCAGGCCAGCCAGCTCCCAGCCCATCGTGCCGTCTTTGAGGGCATACACCTGGTTGGCCAACCCTGCCGATCGCAGCGACTGGGCGCCCATGATGCTTCGAGTGCGGCCGGCGCAGTTGACGACGACCGTGGTGTCGTCGTCGACGAGATCCTGCACGCGGCGGACCAGCTCGCCGCCTGGGCACGAGCGGCCCGTCGGGATGCTCATGCGATCGAATTCGCGGCGGGTGCGCGAATCGAGCACCACCAGGTTGCGGTCGTCGGCGAGCCAGGCGGCCAACTCGTCGGCGGTGACGTGCGGGGTCTGGAAATGGGCCTCGACCAGCTCGCCGAACAGTTTCGAGGGGACGTTGATGCCGGAGTACAGCTCGCCGCCTGCTTCGGCCCATGCATCAATTCCGCCGTCGAGCGCCGTGGTGTCGGTGTAGCCGAGCACGGTGAGCTCTAGCGCAACCGCTGCCGCTTCTCCCCCGCCGTCGTCGCAGACGACGACGGGTGTTGACAGACGCGGAATACGGCTGGCGGCTTCGAGTCCGACATGGCTCGGCGGAAGGTTCGCTGCGTAGAGCAGGTGCCGACGCGTGAAATCGGCAGGTTCGCGTGCGTCGACCAGCGCAAGTTCAACCGGCTCGCCGCCAAGCAGACGACTGCCGCCCGGCTCGCCTGCACGCAAGCGACGGTGCTCCGCCATCAGATCGGCCGCAGTGATGCTCTGAACCTCGGCCATGGATTGTGTGCGCCGATCAGGCGGCGACGTAGCGCGCTTCGACGATGCTTGTCACGTCGGAGAAGATCCGCCACTCGCCTTCGTCAGCGTTCCAGTAGCGGCGGCCCGTCATCTGCTCCATTGCCAGCCCGTAGCAGTGGAAATTGGTCGATGCGCCCTCTATTTGGATTGAGTGCACGTCGTGACCGAGCATTGCGACTCCGCGTCCACGCTCGACCATCTCTTCGCGGGCAACGTGCGGCTCGCCTTCGCCGGCACAGCAGTCGTAGAAGCGGTTCAGCTCCTGGCCGCGCATGCCCACGATGACTGCCCAGGTGGTGTGCTCGTGCGGAGGCGCCGACGTACCAGCCCCGACGCTTTGGACATACAGCGCCAGCGTGCCGTCGCCACTTTGGGCGATTCGGTAGTTGCACGAGCCCCGCTCGCCGTCGGGTGGCGGAAAGTCCTCGGCGGGGAACAGGCTTTCGTGCTCTGCCAGCTCCAGCAGCCGTTCCTTGATGCGAGCGATGCCGGCCCGGTCAATGCCGCCGTGCTCGCGCCCGTGCGCATCGATCTTGGCGATGTCGTCCATCGCGTGCGCCACGGCGGCGACACGCTCTGCTGCTCGAACGGCGACTGCATCCGGTGCGGCCATGGCTGTCCCTTCGGCTCAGCTCCCTAGGCGCATCGTAGGCAACTCGGCTGCCACAGTGATGCCACCCCAGCAGGCCGCCCCCAAGCCGCCCGAACCAGCAAGCCGCCCCCAAGCCGCCCGATCCAGCGTTGGCGCCCGAGGGCACCGACGTCAGAACAGCGTGAGGTACTGGTCGATCTCGCCGGCGGTGACTTCGTGGTGATGGGCCAGGAACTCTTCCCGCTTCATCTTCACGAAATAGTCGCGGTAGGGGCCTTCGGCGGTGTCGCCCAGCCCCGCCCCGATGACGTCGCAGGAAGCGAGTTGCTCGGCGGCGTGCAACAGCGTGGGCGGCAGTGACCGGATGCCCTTGGCCGCCACTTCTTCGGCAGACAGGGCATGCAGGTTGTCGGTGTTGGGTTCGCCCGGGTCTATGTCGTTGTCGATGCCGTCGAGTCCGCAGGCCAAGTAGGTCGCAAACATCAGGTACGGGTTGGCGGCGCCGTCGCCCAGCCGCAGCTCGATCCGGTCGGGCTCGGGGATTCGGATCATCTGCGTGCGGTTGTTGCCGCCGTAGGCCGCGTACGCCGGTGCCCAAGTGGCTCCTGAGGTGGGCGCGCCCACCCCCATGCGCTTGTAGGAGTTGACAATGGGGCAGACCACTGCCACCAGCGAGCGAGCGTGGTGGATGATCCCGCCCACGAACTTGTAGGCGAGGTCGCTCAGGCCCAGTCCCTTGGTGTCGGGCCCGCCGCCGCTGCCGCCGATGAACAGCGGCTCGTCGGTGTCGGCGCTCCACAGGCTGAGATGGGTGTGGAGCCCGTTGCCGGTCTTGTCAGAGAAGGGCTTGGGCATGAACGTGGCGTAGCGGCCGTCGCGCTGAGCCAAGGTGTGCACCATCAGCCGGAACAGGATCAGCCGGTCAGCCGTAGTGAGCGCGTCGGAATACAGCCAGTTCTGCTCGTACTGGCCGTTGGCGTCCTCGTGATCGTTGGCGTAGTTGCCCCAGCCCATGGCGTCGAGGTTCTTCGATACCGCTGTGAGGTGCGGCAGCATCCGGGTCAGGCCTTTGGCGTCGTAGCACGGCAGCGTCATGTTGTCGCGCTCGTCGGCCACCGAGATTGAGCCGTCGTCGTTGCGCACCACCAGCGAATACTCGGCCTCCACTCCGCACTTGAGCACGAGGTTGCGCTCGGCCAACGCTTCCAGCGCTCGGCGCAGGATCACCCGGGGCGCATATGGCCACAGCTCGCCCTCGACCGTGGGGTCGCACTGCATTGCGGCCACGTTGGGCTGCCATGGCAGCTGCGTGTAGGACGCCGGATCGGGCATGGCCAGGATGTCGGGGCTGGAGGGGTCTTGGCCCATCGGGCCGGCCGCAAAGCCAGCGAAGCCGGCCCCGTCGCTCATCAGGCCGTCCAACGCGCCGATCGGCACCAGCTTGGCGCACGGCTTGCCGTGCATCTCCACGAACATGGCGTAGATGAACTCCACGCCGTCGGCCTCGGCCCGGCTACGGATCTCGTCGACTGCATCCATGTCGCCCCCTTGATGTCGTGCCGCTCGGGACGGCCCCGCGCCGACAGTAGTCAACGATCCCGGTAACGAAGACAGGGCAAGACTGAGCGCTACGGTGCGGGGCTGGACCGTCGGTGGCCAAGATGACCGGCTGGAGGTGCGCCATGTGCGGGATCGTGGGCCTGTTCTGCAAGACCGAGACCCACCGGCATGAGCTGGGCCGACTGACGGCAGTCATGCTGCGCGAGATGCGCGACCGAGGTCCCGACAGCGCCGGGTTCGCCGTGTACGACCCGGGCATCGAAGGTCGAACGCGCATCACCGTGCTGGCCGAGGGCGTAGAGGTGGACTGGGGGCAGGTGGCTGCCGCGCTGGAGGAGGTGCTGGGCGCGGAAGTGACGGTGCGAGCGGTGCATGACCACGCTGTGTTCTCCACCGGCGGCGACGGACGCACTGTGCGCCAGTGGATCATCGACAACGTGGCAGGGGCATCAGTGCTGAGCTACGGCGACCAGATCGAGCTGTACAAGGCGGTGGGCGACCCGGATCTGGTGGCTGAGCGCTACGACCTGGCGAGCCGCACCGGCACCCATGCGCTGGCCCACACCCGGATGGCCACCGAGTCGGCCGTGACCACCAACGGATCGCACCCATTCGTCACCGGCGCCGATACCTGCCTGGTGCACAACGGGTCGCTGTCGAATCACAACCGGCTGCGGCGGTTCCTGGAGGCCCGGGGCGAATCGTTCCAGACCGAGAACGACTCCGAGGTGGCCGCCGGGTACTTGTCGTGGCGGATGAACTCGGGCGACACCATCTCCGAAGCGCTCGAGGGTGCACTGGGCGACCTGGACGGCTTCTACACGTTTGCGATTGGCGTCGCCGACGGGTTCGCCATTTTGCGCGACCCCATCGCCTGCAAGCCTGCAGTGGTGGCCGAGACCGACGACTGGGTGGCCATGTCGTCGGAGTATCGGGCCATTGCGCGCCTGCCCGGCGCGGGCGACGCCGAGATATGGGAACCGGAGCCAGCCCGCATCTACGCGTGGAGCCTGGCCGCATGAGGGGCCGGGCCCCATGAGCAGGGCTGCGCGCGTCTTCGATCTGGCCGAGTTGAGCCGACGAGAACTCAATCAGGCACTGCACGACGCCCCCGACGGCGAGTCCTTCGAGATTCTCAACCCCCGCGGGGCTCATGCGGCGGCGTGCGGAATAACTGCCACCATCGACGTCGTGGTGCGCGGCTCGGTTGGCTACTACTGCGCCGGCATGCACCAGCGGGGCCAGGTGCTGGTGGAGGGCAATGCCAGCACTGGGCTGGCCGAGAACATCATGTCCGGGGTGGTGCACATCACTGGCAACGCCACCATGTCAGCGGGCGCGACGGGCTGCGGTGGCCTCCTGGTGGTGGGAGGCAACGCGGGCGCCCGGTGCGGCATCTCCATGAAAGGCGTCGACATCGTGGTGGGCGGCAACGTCGGCCACATGAGCGCGTTCATGGCCCAGGCCGGGAACCTGGTGGTGTGTGGCGATGCCGCCGCGGACTTGGGCGACTCCATTTACGAAGCGCAGATCTTCGTGCGGGGCGACGTGGAGTCGCTGGGTGCCGACTGTGTGGAGAAGGAAGTGCGGCCCGAACATCTCGACCTGGTGCGGCTGCTGCTGGCCGCGGCTGGCGGGGCGGCCGATGGGGCTGACGCCGGTGACTTCCGTCGCTACGGCTCGGCCCGGCGCCTTTACAACTTCACCATCGACGACGTGGATGCTGTCGAAGCTGGGACGGAGGCTGCCGGCCGATGACTGAGACATCGGCTGGGACGCCGAACGGCGACTTGGGACCTCTCGCCAACACTGACCCCGACAACTGGCACCTGCGCGAGTCCTACACGTTCGACCGCAACGTGATTGCCGAGATCCGCCGGGCCGCCAACACCGGCATCTACCGCATCCGGGGATGGGGGGCAAAGCGCCGCCTGCCCACCCTCGACGACCTGGTGTTCCTGGGGGCGTCGATGTCGCGCTACCCGCTGGAGGGATACCGCGAGGCCTGCGGCACCGACGTGGTGATCGGCGAGGGCCGGGCCGAGCATCCGGTGCATCTGAAGATCCCGGTCACCATTGCCGGCATGAGCTTCGGCTCGCTGTCGGCCCAGGCCAAAGAAGCGCTCGGCCGGGGCGCATCGGCTGCGGGGACGTCCACCACCACGGGCGACGGCGGCATGACCACCGAGGAACGCCAGCACTCCTCGGTGCTCGTCTACCAATACCTGCCGTCTCGTTATGGCATGAACCCGGACGATCTGCGAGCGGCGGACGCCATCGAGGTAGTGGTAGGCCAAGGCGCCAAGCCGGGCGGCGGCGGGATGCTGCTCGGGCAGAAGATCACCGAGCGGGTAGCCGAGATGCGCACGTTGCCCACCGGGATCGACCAGCGCTCGGCATGCCGTCATCCTGACTGGACCGGCCCCGACGACCTCGAGATCAAGATCATCGAGCTGCGCGAGATCACCGACTGGCAGGTCCCGATCTACGTGAAGGTGGGCGCGGCCCGCCCCTACTACGACACGGCGCTGGCGGTGAAGGCCGGTGCGGACGCGGTGGTCGTCGATGGCATGCAGGGGGGTACTGCCGCCACCCAGGACGTGTTTATTGAGCATGTCGGCATCCCGACGTTGGCCGCCATTCCCGAAGCCGTGCGGGCCCTGCACGAGCTCGGTGTGCACCGGCGTGAGGTGAAGCTCATTGCAGCGGGCGGATTTCGCTCGGGTGCAGATGTGGCCAAGGCGCTGGCGCTGGGCGCCGATGCTGCCTCGATCGGCACGGCTGCGCTGATTGCTATCGGCGACAACGACCCCGCCTATGAGGACGAGTACCGGGCGTTGGGGACCTCAGCGGGGTTCTGGGAGGACTTCCAAGCCGGCACCGACCCGGCTGGCATCACCACTCAGGATCCGAAGCTGTCAGCCCGGCTCGACCCAGTGCTGGCTGGTCGGCGCCTGGCCAACTACCTGCAGGTGCTCACCATCGAGACTCAGATCCTGGCTCGGGCCAACGGCAAGTCGCACGTGCTGAACCTGGAACCCGAAGACCTGGCGGCGCTCACCGTGGAGGCCGCAGCGATGGCAAAGGTGCCGCTGGCCGGCACAAGCTGGGTGCCCGGCACTGACTGGAGAGGTCCGGGCTGGGAGGTCCGGGCCTGAAGAACTCCGCTAGCGGCCCTGCCACTGGGGCGGGCGCTTCTCGGAGAATGCGCGGGGGCCCTCGATGTAGTCGGCGCTGTTGCTCATGGCTCGCACCGCCTCGTACCGGCCTTCGTGCGCAGCTTGCATGCTGGCCTCATTGAGGCCCTGCATCGCAGCCTGCTTGGTGGCCCGAATCGACATCGGCGAGCACTCGAGAATCATCTCGGCCCAGCGACGGGCGCATGCCAACGCCTCGCCTCGGGGGACCACCTCGGAGGCGATTCCCAACTCCTTGGCCTCAGCTGCGGGCACGTGACGGCCGGTCAGCATCATGCTCATGGCCCGCTTCAGCCCGATGTGACGCGGCAGGCGGTGAACGCCACCCGCAAGCGCAGCGAGACCGACCTTGGGCTCGGGCAGCGCCAGCAGCGCGTTCTCTGAGGCGACGATGATGTCGCAGGCCAGCGCGATCTCGAAGCCGCCGCCCATCGCCACGCCATTCACGGCTGCAATGACGGGCTTGTCGAGGTCCCAGCGGGACGTCAATCCGCCGAAACCCGACGCCGGCATAGCCGCACGATCACCGCCCTCGGCCTGGTACCTCAAGTCGTTGCCTGCCGAGAACGCCCTGTCACCCTCGCCGGTCACAATCGCGACCCAGAGATCCGGATCGTTCTGGAATTCGTCGAACAGGTCCGACATCTCGGCATTGCCCGGCGGGTGCAGTGCATTCATCCGCTCCGGCCGGTTGATCGTCACGACGAACAGATTCCCGTCGCGCTCCGCATAACAGAATTCACCCATGCCGGGCGAACCTAGTAGTCCCCCCTGGGCTTCGCTCGGCGTTCTGCTGACCTACATGAATCTTCCCACCCGTGCGGAGATCGTGCACTCGCCCGCAGAGCAAGCGCGCGACGAGGGCGACACGACCTGAACAACCCCGAGATGACGTGAACATTCCTCATATAACGCGCGTAATGTCCATGTGGCGAACCCACTGAGAGGTGGGGACGCCGGTCTCGGGGGCGGCTGATGCAATCTCGGGGGTACGACCTTGCCGCGTTGCGCGGTGACATCTTCGGAGGTGTCACCACCGCGGTCGTAGGTCTGCCAGTCGCTCTGGCGTTCGGCGCCGCATCGGGACTCGGGGCGATGGCTGGGCTGTACGGCGCCATCGCGTTGGGCTTCTTTGCCGCCGTATTCGGCGGAACGCGATCTCAGATTTCCGGGCCGACCGGGCCCATGGCGGTGGCAATGGCGGTGGTCATCACCGACCATGCCTCAACGCTGGCCGAAGCACTCACGGTTGTCGTCATGGCCGGGGTCATCCAGGCGCTGATGGGCATCCTGCGCTTCGGCCGTTTCGTCTCCTACACGCCCTACTCAGTGATTTCAGGGTTCATGTCGGGAGTCGGGATCATCATCATCATCCTGCAGACCCTCCCAGCTCTAGGAGCATCATCGGCAAGCGGCGGGCCGCTCGACGTAATGCAAGCCTGGCCCGACGCAATCATGAGCCTCGATCTCAGCGCGGTGGCTATTGCCGCTGTCAGCTTGGGAGTGTGCATCTTCTGGCCCGCCCGGGCTGCATCGTTGGTTCCCGGCAACGCTGGCTGCCTTGGCCGTAGGGACGCTGATGGGGGTGCTGTTTCTCAGCGGCGCCCCGGTCATCGGCGAGGTGCCGAGTGGCCTGCCCGGCTTCGAGGTACCGGTGTTGTCGCCCGGGACGCTGGCGCGGGCCGTGCAGCCCGCTGTCACGCTGGCGCTACTCGGCGCCGTCGACAGCCTGCTGACCTCGCTCATTGCCGACTCGATGACCCGGACGCGGCACAACCCGAATCAGGAGCTCATCGGGCAGGGCCTCGGCAACATCGCTGCGGGTCTCGTCGGCGGGCTTCCGGGCGCCGGGGCGACCGTGGGCACGGTGGTGAACATCCGGGCCGGCGGCAGCACCCGGGTGTCGGGCGCTTTGCGTGCCTTCGTGCTGCTAGCGCTGGTGCTGGGAGCGGGGAACTATGTGGAATCAGTGCCGCACGCTGCGCTGGCGGGGATCCTGCTGAAGATCGGCTGGGACATTGTCGACTGGCGCTTCCTGCGGCGCGTCCATCGCGTGCAGCGCGAGCACCTGATGATCATGGGCATCACCATGGTGTTGACCGTGGTGCTGGACCTCATCACCGCTGTGGCGATCAGGCTTATCGTCGCTGCGATGGCCGCCGCACGCCAATTCGAGCGTCTGCAGCTCGACAGCGTGGTCTCGGTGCCCTTGCTGGACCAGAGCTTTCTGGCCGGCGGAACCGGTGCCGACGGTGACGACGAGGTCGGCGCGTTCTCGGCGCGGGCTGGTCTGGTGGCGCTCCGGGGCACCTTCACCGTCGCCTCGTCGAAGAGCCTCATCGACATCCTGGGCGCCGACATCGCGGAGCACGAGGTCGTCATCATTGACTTCACCGACACCGTCCACATGGACGACAGCGCTGCCCTCGTCGTCGAGCACCTGCTCGAGACCGCAGCCGACTCCCACACCGAGGTCATCTTGCTGGGTCTTGAGGGCGCGCCTGCCACCAGCCTGCAGGCTCTCGACGTTCTGCAACAGGTACCACAGGACCGCATCGTGGAGTCGCGGGACGAGGCCCGCGAACTTGCCCGGCGCTTGCTGGAGCTGCCGGAGTCGAGCTGAGCCGCACCGATCAAGGGCGCCTTCCCAAGCCCGCCCGCCGGGAATCGACGAGATCAATCGGTCGGCGAGTAGATGGGGTGGGCGCCGAACTGGTTCTTCGTGACGGGCGTGCCGGTCTCGGAGAAATACGCCGTGCCACGCACAACCGAGTCGAGGTACGGCGGCAGCGCCCGACGGATCATGTGCTCGGCGTAATGCTCTCGTTCGGCGAAAGGCACGTCGTCGCGCAGCAGCGCGACGACCTTGATGCTGAACTCGCACCCAGGTAGTTCGGCGCTGGTTCCGGCTTCGGGAGGGGCAGGCTCGGTAACACGCCAACGCACGAGCGCAGAGCGGGCTTCGGGCGGGCCCAGCACCAGGTCGTAGCCCGTGCCATCAAACCAGTCGAGAAATTCTCGCTGGTAGTGAACGCCGCTGTAGTAGTAGACGTGATCGCGGCTCCGTGCGCGGTCCCACACCTTCACCTCGTTGCGCTCGCAGAACGGGTGAATGTTGGTGAGGTTGCCTGGTTCGCGGATGGCCGCCCAGACGTCTGTCGACGGGGCTGCTACGTCAACCGTGGCAATGATCGGCTCCATCGGCTCGATGCCGCTGGCTCCCAGCCCATCGATCAGCGCCTGGTCGGACCGTGTCAATACTCTGCTCGTCGCGTCGTCTACTCCGTCCATATGGCCATTCTGGACCCTGCGGACAACGCGTGCTGCGGACATGCTGAGCGACATCGCACTGGCACTGATGTCGGCTTCACGCCCGTGCCTACGGGGCCAAGGGGGTCAAGATGGCAAACGTCCTGGACATGATCAACCGGACTACCCGCCGTCAGCGCGGCGGAATTGCGCTGATGGGCGGCGGATTGGTCGCGCTGATCGTAGGAATGATCGAACCGGGCGGCGTCCTCGTCAACAGCGTGGACCGGCTGGATTTTGCGGGCCGTGTCGAGACGATGGCCGACAGCGCCGCGCTCACCCACTTCACCTCGATCTTTGCCGCGATGGCACTCGTCACCATCATTGCTGGTCTCATGGTGGTGTGGAATACGGCGCACGAAGAGGGGCTCGACTGCACCGCGACGAGGTACGGCCTGATGATGGCCGGACTCGGTACCGGCGCTCTGGTCCTCGGTGAGGGCATCGACCAGATGATGGTCATCGCTGTGAATGACGGCCTCGGTGGAGTCTTTGCGGCGGGCAGCGCCGAGGTGATGCAGGTTGCTGTTTCGATGCATTCCGTCAAGGCCGGAATCGCGATCGTGGCCTTGACGCTGGTGATGCTGGGTGCGAGCTCTGTGTCGATCGGCCTTCGACCAATCCTGCCCGCAGGGATTCAGCGTGCTGCTGCCCTTGTTGTTCCCGTTGTCGGTGTCGTGTGGGCGGCCCTGTTCTGGGTGATCGCCTCGATCTTCGACTTCGAGGGCTGGAACGCCGTCAACGGCATCGGATTCGTTGTTGCCCTGATCTGGCTGATGATGCTGGGCCGCACGATGCAGTCCGGCACCATCGGCAGCCACAACAGCGCGTAGTTCGCGGCCAAGGGGCGTTCTTCTCAGTGCAGAAATGCTGGCCTGAACGGCAATTCTGCACGGAGAACCGCAACGTTGCGTGGCTCAGGTCTTGGGCAACAGCTGGGTGGTCTCGATGATGCGGGAATCTTCCAGCGCTGCTGCGCGGACGGGCGCAATCGCGAGGTAGTCAGGGTCGCGGAACATCGCGACGAACTGAGCTCGCGTGGGATAGCGGACCAGGATCGCAATGTCCCACTTCTCGTCTGTCGGGCCAATCGCTGTGTGGCCGGCACGTCCCATCCAGATCGGCTCGCCGCCGAAGCGAGGGTGTAACTCGGCAAAGCGCCGGCCGTATTCGCGGTACGCGGCCTCGCCCGTCATCCCGTCGACGCCATAGCCCGACTCGGCGGTCTCGCGGTAGCGCAGCAGGTTGAGCATCACCACCGGCTCGTCGGGGTCACCTTTGTCGACGGCGTCGATCTGGGCGGTCGAAGCGTGTTTGTGCACAGGAACTCCTGTTCAGTTCGTGGAATTGGTTGAATCCGGCAGCTCGTCGGGCGCCGTCGGACTGGCGGCGATGCGGCTCAGGCCGGGCGGGGCCAGACCACCGGGTAGCGATCGAGTTCCATCGTGGAATCCGGCTCGAGTCCGTCCACATGCAGCACCTGAGCAGTGCCGACTCGAGGGTCGTAGCGGACGTCGGTGCCGATGTAGCGGGCGGCGTAGCCCCGCCGCGCCCGGCCCCGGTTCGAGTTGCCCTGCGAGCCGTGCAGGATCATTGCCCAGAAGGCCACTGCATCGCCTGGTTCGAGATCGAACGAGACGATGTCGTAGCTGTCCCGGTCGGCCTCGATGTCGGGCATGAGTTCGTAGTCGGGGTTGCGCTCGTAGTCGTGGGCGTTCGTCGGGGCGAAGGTGCGTGGCTGGAACCAGCGGTCCCAGGCGTGCGAGCCTCGGACGTACTCGACCCGGCCGTTGGAGGCGTCGACGGTGTCAAGTGCGATCCAGAACGACATCACCTGCCGGCCCGAGATCGGCCAGTACGGCTGGTCGTTGTGCCACGGCACCGGCTGGCTGGATCCGGGTTCCTTGACGAACAGCTGGTCGTAGTACATGCGTACGACGGGCGAGCCGAACATTGCGGCGGCCAGCTCGCCGAGTCGGGATTGTGTGACGAATTCTTCGAAGAGCGAGTGGAATCGCCACAGATCCAGCGAGCCGAAGAAGCCGGTGGACGCGTAGTTATGCGCCGTGGGGCTCGGGTTGGCCATCTCGTCGGCGACGCCGCCGCGGAGCCGTTCCACCCCCTCGGCGTCCACCACGTTGCGAAGCGCGACCACTCCGTCAGCGCGGAATCGCTCGATCGTGTCGTCGTCGACGATGTCTCGTGCTGGTCGATCAAGAACCGTGTCGCTCATCGTCGTCCCCTGTCGCCAACGTCAAGTCAACGGTGTCAAGTCAACACGATGGATGCACTGCATTGCCAGACGCAGCACCGGCAGACACTGCATTGCGACACATCGCACTGCCAGACTCAGGACCGGGAGGCGACATGAGCGACGAACAAGGCAGCGACGGCAGCGATGCGGGAGCGATTCCGGATCTGCCGCCCCGGCCGCACCGGGGCTGGACGTTCGACGAGCAGCCGGTCGGCAAGCGCTGGAGCACCTCCCGGCGGACGATCACCGAGACCGACCTGGTGGTCTACGCCACCCAGTTCGGATTTGGCGAGGGCCTGTTCCTGGATGCCACCGCCGCTGAGCGGGCTGGATACAGCGGGCGGTTGGTACCGGGCAGCCTGGTGATGTCGCTGGCCGAGGGTCTCATCATCAGCGGCGGCGCGATCGCCGGCACCGGTATCGCCTATCTCGGCGCCACGGTCGAGGTGAAGGGGCCGACGTTCGTCAATGACACCCTGCAGGTGGTGGCCGAGGTCACGGCGTCCCGGCTCACCTCACGGGGCGACCGCGGCATTGTGACCACCCGCAACGAGGTCTTCAACCAGCACGGCAAACTCGTGATGGTCTACTCCCCCACCCGTATGGTCCTGCGCCGCCACGCCGACTAGGCAATTGCGGGCTAAGGAGGCTGTCGAC
The DNA here is from genome assembly GCA_965226645.1 of Candidatus Poriferisodalis sp. GTDB lineage: Bacteria > Actinomycetota > Acidimicrobiia > Acidimicrobiales > Poriferisodalaceae > Poriferisodalis. Next base: position 383,580 of record CBDDDL010000001.1, on the reverse strand, counting down.
AGGCTCGGCGGCCTGTCCCCGGGACAGCAGTGCGAGGATACGGATCGGCAGAAGGGATTTCGATTCTCGGGATTCGCTAGCTTGCCCGCGTGGTCGCTAGGACCTAAGCCTGAATCCACCGGTGTGGTGGGTGTGTGGGGGTGGTCGCGTCCGCGAAAAAGGCCTCCTGATCTGCGACGATTGTGGTGTTGATATCCACGTTCGTCTCAAAAACAGGAGGCACTTTTTGTGTCTGCATCATCGCGCAGTCCGGACCGGTTCGCAACGACGTTCGATCATGAGGGACTGGTGGCCAACGCGGGCCTGATCCTGGCGGGAACGCTGATGGACCGTCCCTTTCGGCGCTGATCGAGCGGTGGGTGCGCACCGGTTCCGCGAACCCGGGCCCCAAGATCTGCACCGTGGTCGCCGCGATGCTCGCTGGCGGCACCCACATCGATCACGTCGAGATGCTGCGCGCCGGACGCACCGGGCGGGTGCTGGGATTCCGCCCGATGGCGCCCTCGACGGTCGGGACGTTCCTGCGGACGTTCACGTTCGGTCACATCCGCCAGCTCGAAGCGGTGCTGTCGCGCACGCTGGCGCGCGCCTGGGCGCTGGGCGCGGGCCCCGGCGACGAGCCGCTGGTGGTCGATCCTCCACGATCTGCGAGGTCCACGGCAAACAAAAACAAGGAGCCGCGTACGGCTACACCAGCGTGCTCGGCTATCACCCGCTGCTCGCCGCACGCGCCGACACCCGCGAGGTGCTCGGCGCACGCATGCGCAAAGGGTCCGCGGGGTCGTCGCGCGGCGTGGTGCGCTTCGTCGACGAGCTCGCCGCGAACCTGCGACGCGCCGGGGCTGCCGGGCCGACCACGGTGCGCGGCGACTCGGGGTTCTGGTCATGGAAGCTGATCGACCGTCTCGACGCCCACGACTTCAAATGGTCGATCACCGTCGCCCTCATACCCGCTGTTCGCACAGCGATCCAAGCGATCCCCAACACCGCATGGACCGACATCGCCTACACCAAAGACGGCCACGCCCAAGTCGCCGAAACCCAATACACCACAGGCCGCGGCAAACAGAAACGCACCGTTCGCCTCGTCGTGCGCCGCACCCGCCTCACCGACACCGCCCAACAACGACTGTGGCCCGACTGGCGACACCACGCATTCATCACCAACACCGACCACGACACCGCCGCCGCGGACGAGTTCCACCGCGCCCACGCCGTCGTCGAGCTCGCCATCCGCGACCTCAAAGAAGGCACCGGGCTCGAGTCCCCTCAGGCCACTACGGAGCGAACTGCGCACCGCTCGCCTGCGCCGTGCTCGCCCACAACATCGGCCACTGGACCACCACGCTCGCCGGCGCGTCGCCGGCCACGAACCGCTCCCGCCGCACCCGACTCGTCGCTCGCCGCCGTGGCGGTCAACCGATCCGGCACACCCACCCTGCGATACCCCGCCCGCTGGCCCTGGGAAACACAATTCCGAGCCACACTCAGCGCCCTCAGGGCTCTGCCCGGACCCTCCGGCTCAGCACAGCCCGGAACTGACGCCCCCACACAAACCCAGCGTCGACAGCACCCCTAGCCGAACACGCCCAGACACACCAAACCAGGGCGATTCACACCCCCAACAACCCGACGCCACCCCAACCCGCCACCGACCCGGGAACCCCGCGCCCACCAAAGGCCAATCGGTGGATTCAGGCTAAGAGTCATCCGTTCGCTGACGCCGTGATAGTTAGCGGCATCAGTCGCTACCCGCTCCAGTCGTTCGGACAGGCCGCGCAACGTGAGCTGCTCGCACTTGCGATTCACGAGTGCTTCGAACACGAGTCGTCAATAAACGAGATTGTGTACAAGGTACGCGGCTCGAATTCAATGACGAGTGAGCTGCCCGAGAGATCCCCCGGCAGGCCGCTGACTTCAAACAGTTCGCGCGGCAGTTCTCGCCCGCCAATCCGAGGCGGTGCCCCCAGCGTCGTAACCATCGCCGTGGCCCCTCCTGCTTGCTTTGTGGTCAACACGGTACCCAACCCGCTACCAAGGTGCCGTCTACCGCATCGAGATGCGAGAACGTCGCACGTGGCATCGTCGAGTTTGGTTGATGGCGATACTCGATCGCCGCCCGCCCGGAACGAATCGTCAACCCGCCGCCCATCGCGGTTACCCACTCGAGGAGGTTCGGCAAACCGACACCGCGCGGCTTGTCTCGCACCGATGTCACGCGTGACTCGACTGCCGCCTCGATGGCACTTCGATCGTCATCTCGCTCATGTTGGGTGCCAGCAAATGAGGCCCGTATACCGATGCCACCGTCGGCAACGGCGAAATGCAACGACCGCGTCGGCTGCGGCAGAATCTGCGCAGCGAGGAATCCGTGTCCGATTCGTGCGTGAGCCAAGCAGTTGTCAGTGAGTTCCCAGATAGACATCGTCAAAGTTTCCTCGACTCGATCGCTATGGCCTGCGTCTTGGCACCGCCGTTCGACGAGGTTGATCAGTTGTCCCGCCTGATCGTTGCTTGCGAATCGGGTCAACTCGCACATCCGGTCGCCGACGTCATGATGTCGGACACTTGGCAATCCGCTGACTCTCACGCCCGCGTCGACGAGTGCTTCGCCGAGCGACATGCGACTTGCTCAGACGCACACGTCTTTGTTCTCCGGAGGCACGAAACCGGCGACCGCGTCATCGTCGGCGCTGTGAGTGGAAGCCATCGCAGCTACTGCGACGAGCACGGACGGCTTGACGAATCGCACCTCGCTCAAGTCGAGCGTCAGCTGGTTTGAGTCATCGTCCACGCGGCTCAAGAGACTGTGCGCTTCCGGGTAGGGCTTGAATCGCAATTCCATGACGGGCGTGAAACTAGCCCCGTGGACGTCGATGTCTTCAGGGAATTTTGGAACTCAGGAATGGCGTGCCGGTTTGGCGGGTCCAGCTGCACCGCACTACGGTCGGCGAGATTCTTGAACCGACGGCGGGGAGCGAACCGATGAGCAGGTTTACGGGGCGAGTGGCGATTGTGACGGGGGCGGCCGGAGGGATTGGGCTGGCGGCCTGTGCCCGGTTTGCCTCAGAAGGGGCGTCAGTGGTGGCAGTCGACCTGGCCTCTGCCGACCTTGGCGCCGCGGTGGCAGCGATCGAAGGCGCTGGTGGCACAGCATTGGCCGTGCCCGCCGACGTCACCAATTCCGCCCAAGTCGCCGGCTACGTCGACGCTGCCCGTGAGGCTTTCGGACGCGTCGACGTCCTGTTCAACAACGCAGGCATCGAGGGCACCTACGCCCCGATGATCGAGTACACCGAGGAGTCCTTTGACCAGGTCATCGCGGTCAACGTGCGAGGCGTCTGGCTCGGCATCAAGTACGCCGCCCCCGCCATGATCGCTGGCGGCGGCGGTGCCATCGTCAACACGGCGTCGGTGGCTGGCCTGTTCGGTTCCCGAGGCATCTCCCCGTACTCAGCGAGCAAGCACGCTGTAGCGGGACTCACCAAGTCCGCCGCGCTGGAGTTGGCCACGTCGGGCGTCAGAGTGAACGCCGTCTGCCCTGCACCGATCGAGACGCGCATGATGCGGTCGCTGGAGGCCTACATCGGTGGCGACGACGCCGACGACATCCGCAAGAGATTCGCCGAACGCCTGCCCGTGCAGCGCTACGGGGAACCCCACGCGGTGGCGTTGCTGGCGCTGGTCGCGGGCCAAGTCGCTGCGCTAGTGGCGTTCCTGGCTTCCGACGAAGCCAGCTACATCACCGGCAGCCTCTACCCCATCGACGGCGGCTTCACCGCGGGCCGCTGAATCACGCTGGTGGGCCGGGGAGGATTCGAACCTCCGTAGGCGTAGCCGACGGGTTTACAGCCCGCTCCCTTTGTCCGCTCGGGCACCGACCCAGGTGAGCCTCGAAGCCTAAAGCGTCCCGGCGTCACAACAACTAGACCGAGCGGGCAAAGACAACAGACACAGTGTCCGCTCGGGCACCGACCCCAGAGGTGGGCAGGCTACCGGCGCACGCGACACCGTCGGTACGGCCCAGAGCACCACAAGACCCACGGTCTGCTGCCTGTTTCGCGTCGGTAGCTTGCGCTTATGCCTTCATTCGACGTCGTTTCCAAAGTGGACATGCAGGAGATCCGCAACGCCGTGGATCAGGCTTCCCGCGAGGTCGCCAACCGGTACGACTTCCGCGACACCGGCAGCGCCGTGGAACTCGGCGAGGACGCCATCAACATGCGCGCGAGCACTGATGATCGGCTGGCAGCGTTGCGTGTCGTGCTCGAAGAGAAGCTCGTGCGCCGCCAGATCAGCCTGAAAGCCGTCAACTACGGCAACGTCGAGGAAGCATCCGGCGGCACGGTGCGCCAGGTGGCCGCCCTGCAGGCGGGTATCTCGTCTGACCGGGCCCGCGAGATGAACAAGTTCATCAAGGGTCTCGGCATCAAGGGCGTGCAGTCACAGACCCAAGGCGATCAGCTGCGGGTGATGTCGAAGAAGCGTGACGACCTGCAGGCAGTCATTGCGGAGTTGACCGACGGCGACTTCGACGTGCCGCTGCAGTTCGAGAACTTCCGCGACTGACGCCCGAGCTCAGATCCCCGGCTCTGATCCCCGGCCTAGATCGCTTCCTGCCAGGAGCCGTCGCGCAGGCGACGAATGCGTTCTTCCATCGGCGGGTGCGTGGTGAACAGGCCCTTGAAGCCCATCCGGCGGCTGGCCAGCGGGTTCGCGATGTACATCTGGGCCTGATTGGGGTCGGCCAGGCTGGGGACCGTTTTCGATGCCACTTCCAGCTTCTGCAGGGCTTGCGCGAGCGGTTCGCCGTCGCCGATCATCCGGGCTGCGGTGCGGTCGGCCTGGTACTCGCGGCTGCGGCTGATGGCCATCTGCAGCAGCATCGCGGCGATCGGCGCAAGGATGATGAGCAGGATTTCGCCGAACGGGTTGCGGTCGTTGTCGCGCCCGCCGCCTCCGAATATCAGGGCGAATGACGCCATGCGGGCTGCAAACGTGATCGCAGTGGCCACTGCTGCGGCCACCGAGCCGATCAGGATGTCCCGGTTGCGGATGTGGGCCATTTCGTGGGCCAGCACGCCGCGGATCTCGTACCAGCTGAGGTGGCGGATGAGCCCTTCCGTGACGCACACCGCCGCATTCTTCGGATTGCGGCCGGTGGCGAAGGCGTTGGGCTGCGGATCGGGTGAGACGTACAGCCGGGGCATGGGCATGCTGGACAGCTCGGTGAGCTCCCGCATGATTGTCCAGTACTCAGTGAGCTGGTGCGGCTGGACCTCCTGGGCCCGGGCGGAGCGGATCGCCAGCTTGTCGCTGAACCAGTAGCTGCCACCGACCACGACTAAGGCGATGATGACGGCGATGATGAGGCCGCCCTGGCCCCAGAAACTGCCGATCCACAGGATCAGACCCGCGAGGCCAGCCAGGAGAATCGTCGTCTTGCCCGTGTTGCGCACGTTGTGTGGTACCTCGTCTTGGACGCTGTGCGGTCAAGGTTCAGGCTAGTGACGCAGAGCTGAACCTCGTTGTCGCGGGGCGGGCGTTCGAATGCGCCGTCGGATGGCTTCGAGCGCCTCGGTGCCGAGCATCTCGTCGCTTCTATCTGTTGAGGCTGATCAGTGTCCGGAGTGCTTCGGCGGTTGGCTTCAGTGGCCGGTTCAGTTCTTGGCTTCGACGAGGCGCCAGTCGTCCGAGCCGGGGGCGTAGCGGTCCCGGAAGTCGGGGTCGTAGGCGGCGGCAAGCTCGCTGGCTCGTCCGATCGCAGCCCGGTAGGCGTCGATGAGCGCGTCCTCGGCGTCGTAGTCGAACGGGTCCTGCAGGCGCATCTCGGTGATGCTGCCTCGTTCGATGGGGTTGTCGCGCAGGTATTGGGCCGTCAGGCCGATCGCTTCGACGGCAGGCACGGGGTCGCGGTACCCGAGGTCGCTGATGAGCAGGTCGGGGCCTGTCATCTGGTGAAGCGAATGCTCTCCGCCCAAGAACGGTCGGATCGGAGTGGCGAGTTCTTCGGGCAGGTTCACGATGTCAAGTTCGACATCGAGTGCGGCGGCGATGACCTCGATGGTCTGGCGAGCCGTGAGGACGTGCTCGTCGCTGATGTTGTACGACTTGCCCGCTGCGGCGTCGGGACGGTCGACCGCAAGGGTGAGCGCATGCCCCGCGTTCGGGCCGTAGGCGGCGGTGCGCAGGGTGAGACCGCCATCGGCGATGATGACCCGCCGGCGACCGTCGATGATGCGGCGCACGATCAGCCACTCGCGAGGGTTGATCTGGCCCGGTCCGTAAATGAGCGGGTAGCGGAAGATCGTGGCACCGGGGTGATGGTCGAAGACGATGTCCTCGGTGGCGACGATCTTGGCCACCTTGTCGTTGGAATCTTCGACGGCCCGCTCGGCAGTCTCACGGATCGGCACGAGCATGCCGGGCGGCCAGTTGAGCTTGGGGCGGGCGAAACCCTTGTAAGCCGGTACTCCCCCGACGGCGACGAACTGCCCGCAGCGACCGGCAAAGAAGGGGGCCAGGTCGCGCAGCCGGCCGTACATGGCGTAGACGACATCGAACGTGGCGCCGTCGAGTGCGGCTTCGACTTCGGCGATACGAAACGGGTTCGTGTGAATGTGCTCCACGGTCGGCGGAATCGTGTCCACTTCGTGGCTGCCCGTGTGCAGGATCTTCGTCTCGTAGCCGCGTTCGATCAGCCCATTCACCACGCCGGGACCCGTCGGCCCCGTGCCTCCGATCACCAACGCCGTAGATGCCATCGGCTCATGCTGTCAGGTCTGGCGCCGCCGTGTCCGAGTTGCACCACGATGCTGGAAAAGCGTGACCACCGACCAAGATGGGCAGAGTCCGCCCGACCTAGCCAAAGACGCTTTGGAGCCAAGTCAAGAACGCTTGCGCTGTGGGATCACTTTGATTGAAGAAGCCCATCTTGACCGAAAGACCCATCGGTAGGCCACCGTTCTTGGCGGCTAGCCACGCATGGACTCCTGCCTTTGCCAGCTTCGGACGCTCTGGAGGGAGAAGCTGCTCGAAAGCGTCCCCAACGTAGGCTTGAGCGAGCGGCCAGACGAGATCACCGGACCGGACTAGCCCGCTGAGAAAATCCTCGAATTCGCCTCCGCTGGAATTGTCGGGCATAAGCCAGACACCGACTCTCGGAAGTCCGCTACGGGCCGGCGGCACCACAGCGCCACCGGTCGCGGGTTGTGGCGGCAGCCGGATTCCCACTGAACTGAGTTGGTTGCTGATTTCTTGCCAGCGAACGAGCAACTTGTCGTTGGCATCGACGACGATGCCAAGCGACATCCGGCCCGGTGCGCGTACCTCGTTCCGGATGCTCCGGATGACCTGCTCGACGCTGTTCTTCGTCTCCACACCAAAGTCAACGGCATATCCGCCACGCTGTCAGAGGTGGCAGATGACGTGCTCGTCGTCCGTTCCTTCGACGATCAGGAGTCTTGCTGCGTCCGATGTATCTGAGGCCATCTAGGGCGCGCTACCTGACTTCGATGCCTTGGTCGGCGACGACATCGAGGTCATCTTCCGAATACTCAATGGCGCGGATGTCGCCAGCTACGTCATCTGCATCTGGCTCCAGGCGGACCGCGAGGCCCTCCGACTTCTTGTCCGCTACCGCCGCTCGGGCAAAGCCCGCGACGCAATCCCAGTTGTGTGTCGTTGCGAGCACTTGGACGTTGTGCTTACGCGCAGCGCTCAACACCATGGCCCAGTACACACGCTGCAGCGTGTGATGGAGTCCGTTCTCGGCCTCATCGATCAAGAGGAGCCCGTCCCGGGCATTGACCGGTCCGAGCGCCGTCCCGAGGGTACGAATTGCGCCGTCTCCCAAGCTGCGAAGCGGAACCCGGTCTTCCGCTGCTGGCTTGACCATCATTCGCCGGCCAGCAGAGCGCCTCGGTCGCGCGATCGGCGCGAAGCCCTCGATCTTCGGGCGGCATGCAAGCTGCAGGGCGCTCAACGCGAAGTCTTCTCCCGGCGTGAGAGCGACTTCATCCCAGTGTTCGGCTAGCTGTCGATTATCCGGAACATCGGGTCCCAGCAAAACGCATGGCGCATTGTCAGGCCAGTTCTCACCGTCAAGGCGCCGCACCCTTCTCCAATGACGCATCGCGACAGCGTGAGGCGCTGCGAAGTCTTCTGAGAAGACAGGCTGAAATTCGGTAAAGGTCTGGAATGGAATGCGCAAGATCGGGCCGTCGAGCGCGGACCGACGCCGCTCCAGACGCTCAAGCCACTCGGAGGGCAGATCGGCTCCAGTCACCACTTCGACCGTCAGCGGCGCACAATCCCCCACCGCTCCAATGGAGAACTTGTCATGCGGAGCGACGGCCATTGAACAGGGCCTCGAAGGCGAGACGTTCCGTCCGACCCCCTTCATCATCGACCGATATCTCAGTCTCGTCATGCCGTACAAGGACATCACGGTAGGAGACATCGTCGCAGTGATGCGCGTGCAGTTGCATCGCGTCGAGAACTGTGGTCTTTCCGACGCCGTTCTTGCCGACAATCAGGGTGACGCGGCCGAGGCTTTCAATGTCCAAGCGATTGATGCCGCGAAAACCGCGGATCGACAGCGAGGGCAGGTGCAGACCGTTTGTCTCGGTGTTGTCGGACACGTCCTACCGCCAGGCTCCGTCTTGATCGCAAGGTACCGCGCCTCGGTTTGTCGGCTGCCAGGCATTTTCTTGGCACCCCGGAGACGCGCTCGGATGCACTCGTGAAGACGGTCGCGGTCAGTGGGGGTGGTAGCCGCTGTCGATGTAGAGGGTTGGGAGGTCGAGGTCGCGGTACATCCGCACGTTGCGCATGTCGTCGTCAATGGCGAGGCGGGGGGTGAAGCCGCGCTCGAAGAGCTGTCGGGTCTGCTCGCCCTTGAACATGGGTGACGGGCGGAAGTCGCCCATCGGCCGCATAATTAGCAGGTCCCAGCGGAGTTTGTGCTCGTTGAGCCACGTGAGCGTCTCATCGGACACCCACGCCGGGCGCGACGTAAGCGTCACCACCACGAGTCCGGGGGAGAGCAGCACCAGCAGCTCGGCGACCTCTTCGAGCACATCGTCGTCACCGACATCGGCGAAGAACGAATCCCAGTCGCGCCACGGGCCGTCGAGGTGATGCTGGCGGTGAGCCGCGTCGGCGAGCACGCCATCGATGTCGACGATGACGCAGTCGCCCGGCGCTACTGGGCCGTCACGCCACCACCAATACCTCGGCAGTGCGTCGTCGGGTGCAGCCAAGCGAGGCTCAGTCTTCGCTCGGAGACTCGGCTGCGCGGGTGCGGATCTCCTCCACGACGCCGGCGTCAGCGAGGGTCGTCGTGTCGCCGAGCTGTCGGCCCTCGGCGACATCTCGCAGCAGGCGGCGCATAATCTTGCCCGAGCGGGTTTTGGGCAGATCTGGCACCAGCACCACGACCTTGGGCCGGGCAATGGCGCCCAGCTTGGTGGAGACGTGCTGACGCACCTCTTCCCGCAGCGCATCGGAAGCCTCATGACTGCCGCGCAGGATCACGTAGCCGACGATGGCCTGGCCGGTGGTGGGGTCGGTCGCACCGACGACCGCTGCCTCGGCCACGGACGGGTGATCGACCAGCGCCGACTCCACCTCGGTGGTCGAGATCCGGTGGCCCGACACGTTCATAACGTCATCGACGCGTCCGAGCAGCCACAGGTAACCGCCGCCGTCGATCTTGGCGCCGTCGCCCGCGAAGTAGCGGCCCTCGTACGTGCTCCAGTAGGTCTCCCAGTAGCGCTCGGGATCGCCCCAGATGCCCCGCAGCATCGACGGCCACGGCTCGGTGACGGTCAGGTACCCACCGCCGCGCTCCACCGGATTGCCGGCGTCGTCCACGAGCTCCACCGAGATGCCCGGCAGCGCATGGGTGGCCGAACCTGGCTTGGTGGTGGTAACGCCCGGAAGCGGGGTGATCATGTGGCCGCCGGTCTCGGTCTGCCACCAGGTGTCCACGATCGGGCAGGTGCCGCCGCCGATGTGGGTGTGGTACCACATCCAGGCCTCAGGATTGATCGGCTCGCCGACGGTGCCCAGCACTCGCAGGCTGGACAGGTCGTGGTGCTCGAGGGCGGCTGCGCCCCACTTCATGAACGTGCGGATCGCCGTGGGCGCCGTGTAGAGCTGCGTCACCCTGTAGCGCTCGATGATGTCCCACAGCCGATCCTTTGGCCAGGCCGCCCGGTCGGCCGCGCGGAACTCGGGGCGCGGCGTATCAGGCGTTCCCTCGTACATGACCGACGAGGCCCCGTTGGCGAGCGGGCCATAGACGATGTAGCTGTGGCCGGTCACCCAGCCGATGTCGGCCGCGCACCAGAACACGTCGGTGTCGGGCTTCAGATCGAACACGTAACGGTGCGTGAACGCCACCTGGGTGAGGTAGCCGCCGGTGGTGTGCATGATGCCTTTGGGCTTCGCCGTGGTGCCCGACGTGTACAGCAGGTACAGAAGATCCTCTGAGTCCATGTGCTCGGGCGGGCAGTCGGCCGAAGCGTCGGCCATCAGGTCGTGGTACCAGTGGTCGACGCTGTCGTTCCACGCGACGTCCTGGCCGGTGCGGCGCACCACGACCACGTTCTCGATGGAGTTCGTCGCGGCCGCCGACGCGTCGGCGGTGTCCTTCAAGCCGAACGGATCGCCGCGCCGGTAGCCGCCGTCGGCAGTGATGAGCAGCTTTGCCGACGCGTCGTCGATCCGGTCTGAGAGCGAGTCGGCCGAGAACCCGCCGAACACCACCGAGTGAGCAGCGCCGATGCGAGCGCACGCCAGCATCGCCACCGGCAGTTCGGGAATCATCGGCATGTAGATGCACACCCGGTCGCCCCGCTCGACGCCGAGCCCACGCAGCACGTTGGCGAACTTGCACACCTCTTCGAGCAGATCGGCGTAGGTGATCGTGCGAGTGTCGCCCGGCTCGCCTTCCCACCAGTAGGCCACCTTGTCGCCGCGCCCGGCTTCGACGTGGCGGTCCAGGCAGTTGTACGACACGTTCAGCGTGCCGCCGATGAACCACTTGGCGAAGGGCAGATCCCACTCGAGCACGGTGTCGAAATCGCGGAACCAGGTGACGTGCTCGCGGGCCTGTCGAGCCCAGAACGCCAGCCGGTCAGCGGCGGCCTCCTCGTACAGCGACTGGTCCGCCACGAGCGCCGCCGACTGGAACTCGTTGGAAGGCTCGAACACGCGATCCTCGACGTAGTAGTCCTCGATCGTCGCTTCAATCGTTGCGTCAGCCATCGGTACCCCTGTTTCGTCGTGCTGCATCCAAGCGACCCAGATCGGCAACGCCCTAGCGCCCGAACCGCTCAGCCAGATTCGCAGAGTAGTTGCCGCCCGCCGAGAGGCCCACAGCGGACCTCACCCGAGGCACAGCCCGAATATGCGGGAGCATCTCGGCAGCGTCCCGCCCGCTGAGCACCCCCATCACCCGGTCGCCAGCGCGGCCTCTCTGCGCCGAAGGCGAAAATGTGTAGCCATATATGCATATCTACGAATATGGTTAGCCGTATGAAGACGACCATCAATCTCCCAGACGGTCTCGCCGAGGAAGCGAAGAAATGTGCCGCCAAGCGCGGTTGCACCTTCACTGCGCTGGTCGTGGAGGGGCTGCATCGCGTGCTGCAGGAGTCACCGCCACCGCCTCGGTCGCCATTGCCCACTTGGGGCGATGGAACGGGACGTGTCCTCGTCGACTTGGAAGACAAGGAAGCCCTCTGGGAAGTCCTCGACGCCGACGGTTGGAAGTGATCCTCCCCGACGTCAACGTTCTCGTCCACGCATTTCACCAGGACGGCGACAAACACAAGGTCTTCGCCGCATGGTGGGAGGACGTTCTCTCTGGTCCGGAGATCATTGCTCTGGCGGACATCGTGCTCACTGGCTTCGTGCGAGTTGTGACGAACCGGCGGATCTTCAGCAATCCGAGTCCGATGCAATTCGCACTGCAATTTGTGACACGCATTCGTAGGTCCGCGTCTGCGAGACAGGTGTTGCCGACGGACGCGTCGTGGCGCCAGTTCGCAGCATTCGCTCAGCGTGACTCCTATATCGTCGGCAATCTCGTGACTGACGCCTGGATCGCTTCTTTGGCGATGACAAGCGGGGCTCGCGTGGCCACAGCTGATGCTGGCTTCGCTCGCTTCGAGGGCCTGTCGTGGTTCAACCCTGAACTCACGGGCTAGCGCTGCGTTCGCAAACGTGCGCTGTCGTCGGCGAGCCGGGTGCTGGCGTTGCGCAGTGCGAACGAGCTGCGTCAGCGGGGCCTGACGGCGTTTGCGCCCGCACAGCAATCAGTATCGCCACGCGACCTGTTGATCCGGCGGCTGCGGTGATCAGGCGGCACCCATGTCCGGGCCGAGTGCGCTGGGTTGCGGTGTGTGGGGAGCGTGGGGTGGCGCTGGTGTCGGTTCGGATGCGGTGATGACGTTGGGGGGTTGTTTCGAGGCTTTCGTGTTATACCCCGTATTTACAGTCATTGTCATGAAGCGCTCAGACGTTCACAGCGATTCAGCGGCGGGAATGCCGACCGGCTCTGTGGCGCCGAGCGACGCGGCTGTGGCCGTGCCGGCGGCGCCTGCTGCCGGGCCGGTTGAGCCGATTGGGCCGGTGCCGCTTCCGGATGGACCGCTACCGCCTTCAGCCATCCCGGTCGAGCCGGTTGGGCCGGTTAAGGGTGTGCTGTCGGTGCTGTGCGGGGCGCGTGACGTGATCGCCCGAGCGTCACGGGTACCGCTCGGCGACGCAGACTGCGAGACGCTCAGCGATGTCGTCGCCGTCGCGTCTCGGCTGCGCTCGGCCACAGACGTGTTGTTGCTTGCAGCGGCTGGCGCTCTCGAAGCCGCCCGCCCGGGGTCGGGCCGCGCGGCGTTGGTTGAGCGGGCGCGTGTGAGCAAGCGCTACGCGAAGCGCACTGTCGAGGTCAGCAAGCAGGTCGTGGAGATGCCGAATGTGGCACGCGGCCTCGCTGTGGGCGAGCTGAACTATGAGCACGCCCAGGTGCTTGCCGACGCTGCGCGGCGCACCAGCCCCGACGCGGTCGACACCGCAGCAGAACTGCTCGAAGCCGCCGCCGTGGTGTCGCCCGAAACTCTGCGCGACCAGGCCAAAGCGTTCGCGGCGCGCCACGACCCCGCGGCTGCTGAGTGCGAGTTGGGCCGTCAGCGCCGCGCACGCTGCGCGTCGTTGTTCGTCGATGAGTCCACCGGGATGGGCGTGCTGCACGCCGAGTTCGACCCGGTCAGTTTCGCATTCGTGCGCCAAGCACTCGAGAACTACAACGACGCCCTGTGGCGTCTCGACGGTGGACGCGACGGCACACCCAACCAAATCCGCGACAACCGCCAACGTCTCGCGGACAGCCTGTTCGAAATGATCACCGACCGCAACGCCCTGGTCACCATCGACCACCCCGCCGCACTCACCCCCAACCCTCGGGACGACTTTGGCGAAGGGGGCGGCCGCGGCTCGGAAAGCGATGTCGCCGCCGAGGGTCCGGCGGGCCGATCAATTGATCGGTGGCGACCAGTCCAGGCACCCAACCAGCTCATTGTCATCGCCGAAATCGGCGTCATCGACGGCACCAAGCCCGACGGAACCTGCGAACTACTCGGTGCCGGACCCATCCCGCCGTCGATCCTCGACAACCTCTCGCCCGACACTCGCATCGCAGGCGCACTGTTCGACGCCAAAGGAGAGATCCTGTGGCTCGGACGCAGCCGCCGACACGCCAGCGTCGCCCAGCAACTCGCCGTCGCGATACGCGACCGCGGCTGCGTTCTGTGCCGCGCACCCATGCATCACTGCCGAAACCACCACATCGACGAATGGGCAGCCGACAACGGCAACACCGACATACCGAATCTCGCAGCCCTGTGCAACGACTGCCACTACAAGCTCCACAACAGCAACGAACGTCTCGAACGGCACCCCGGCCCTCGCCGATGGGCCACCGCACCCCGCACGACCGCCACCGGCGATACCAGCAACACGACAGCGAAAAGGCCACGTCGATCGGGTCGTCCTAGCCGCCGACGCGCGAGATCCAGCCAGACCAGCAACACGACAGCGAAAGGGCCACCGTGATCCCAACCCTCGCGATGGGCGACACACCCACCAACGCGAACGGCCGCGGCAGCGTGATCGCTTGCGATCACGGCACTTGCAGGAGCACCGTCAACATGCTGACGGGGACAGCCGCCGGTCGACTGGGGCGCAGGTTCTCAGCCGATCCGCCACTCGGCGGCCCAGAACGCACCGAAGCTGCGAGGGTCGACAAGTGCCGAGGCTTCGTCAAGGTGCGCTCGTGCAGTGAGGGTCTCGGCGGTGGGGTTGACACGGGTGCGTTCCCACAGCGCACCTGCAGCTGCGGTCATCGACTCAATGCCGTGCGCTGCAAGCCAGTCGGCCTGTGGGGACATCCTTGCTCCCGACGGCAGCTGATCGAACGCCACCTCGCACGTAATGTCAGCGGTGCCTGGCGCGGCGAGCGGGTCGTTAGCCCGACGCTGGGAGCGGTAGGTCCGCAGCCACTGTTCCTGCGGTCGCTGCGCCAACTCGGCTGTCGTGCGCACGCCGTAGTCGAAGGTGAGCACTCGGCCTGCTTCGAGCAGCCTCAACGCCCTTCGCACCCACACCGAAGCGCGCAGCTGCAGCGGAATCCGGCTGCCCACGGGCGCATCGGGTACAAGTGCTGTCGCCATCGCGCTCGCGTCGTCGGGCGCAGGCTGGAGTACTTGCGTCGCCCGCGCCGGCCGCATTCCCCGCGAGCGCAGGACCGATACATCGTCGAGTACCGGTTGGCGGACCTGCGTCGCCCGCTGCTCGTCGACTTCGACATGAATTTCGTCCCAACCGGCCGCTGATCGCTCGAACAGACGGAATGGCAGATTGTCGAGCAACTCATTGGCCAAAACGACGCCCACCAGCGGCCCAGCGGGCAGGTCAGCCAACACCGCCGTTTCGCCAGCGATCTCCAGCGCTGCTCGCCGCTGGGACTCGGTCCGCTCGACCATCGCATACCGAACTGCATCACGGCAGACCTCGACTGCTGCGAGCACATCGCGGCACAGTGTCCCCCGGCCTGCACCACCCTCGATCACGACGAAGGGATCTGGGCGGCCCAGCTCGATCCACGTACGGTCCAGGTAGCTCGCCACGCACCGAGAGAACAGCGAGCCCAGCTCGACTGACGTCGCGAAGTCGCCGTCGAGCGCACCCGGATGTCCTCCACGTTCGTAGAAGCCGTGAGCGCCGTACAGGGCTTCATCCATGTAGGCGTCAAAGCGCAGCATTTCGGGCATCAGTTCCAGTCTGGAGGCCATGCGAGCGCCACGCTGTGCGGCAACTCTCGGATCCCGGGACTCACGAATCGTTGGCGGGCTGGAACGAGACTGCGTCTCGCAGCGCCTGGCCGCAAACGGCCGGATCAGCCGCCGATATCGAACACCGAGACGGAGCCGAAGTGGCTGACCAGCCCGGGGAAGATGCCGGTGAGCAGCGTTGCCAGGGCCGTGATCACCAAAGCCGCGGCCAGCGCGCCGGTCATCGGGATCCGACCCGCCACGAAGGGCACCATCGCAGTGCGGCGCTCGCGCGTCTCGACTGCAACCTCAGAACCGTCGTCGGCACCGGACGGCGCCACATCGGCGAGTTCGGTTGGCTCATCGTGTGCATCGGAGTCGATGCCGACCTCGACTGTGAGGGGCACCGGCTGGAACCACATCTGCATCAGCACCCGCGCGTAGTAGCCGAACGCGATGACGGCGTTCACCGCAACCAGCGTAGCCAGCACCCAACCCGCCGGCGTGCTCGCATCCGCCAGCGCCCGGAACACCACGAACTTCGCGAACCAGCCACCCGCCGGCGGGATTCCCGCGAGCGCTGCGAGGAACAGCGTCATCAGCACCGCCATGCCCGGCGCGTAGCTGAACAGCCCGCCGTAGCTCGCGATCGTGCCCGAACGAGTCCGGCGTGACACCGCCAGCACCACGCTGAACGCCCCCAGATTCATGAAGGCGTAGATGATCATGTAAACGACCACCGCTTCGCGGGCGCTGGCCAACGTCGCGGACGAGCCTTCGTAGGCCACCGCGAACGGCACGAGCATGAAGCCGCCCTGGGCGATGCCGGAGTAGGCCAGCAGCCGCACGATGTTGGTCTGGCGCAGCGCGATGAGGTTGCCGACCGTCATCGTGACCGCAGCCAGTGCCCAGAAGAACGGCTGCACCACATCGGCAGCGCCCTCGAAGGCGACAAACACCAGCCCGAGCAGCGCCACCATGCCGGCCGCCTTGGACGCGACGGACAAGAACGCCGTCACGGGCGTGGGTGCACCCTCGTAGGTGTCGGGCGCCCAAGTGTGGAATGGCACCGCCGAGACCTTGAAGGCAAACCCGATGAGCACGAACAAGATCGCCACGATGACCAGCGGACTCGAGTCACCGCTCAGCCCTGCCGAGATCGAGCCGAAGTCGGTTGCGCCGGACACGCCGAACAGAAGCGACATGCCGTAGAGCATCACTGCGGACGCAAAGACGCCCATCAGGTAGTACTTCAGGCCCGCCTCATTCGAGCGCGGCCCGCCCTTGCGCCACGCAGCCAGCATGTACGCCGGGATCGACAGCAGCTCGAGGGCCACGAACACGCTGACGAGGTCGCGCGAGCTGGCCATCATCACCATGCCCAACAGCGACGTCAGCAGCAGCGTGTAGTACTCGTTCTCGTAGTAGTCGCCGTCGCGCACATAGTCGACTGACATCAGCACCACGACGTAACCGACCAGCACGAACAGTGCCTTGAACACCAGCGAAAAATCGTCGACGACGTACGCGCCGTCGAACATGGACCGCGGATCGCCGCTGTCCACCGCAAGCGTCAGGATGGGCACCAAGGTCGCCAGCAACCCAACGCCAGCGAGCGTCGGCATCAGGCGGCGCACCTTGTCGTCGAACGCGATGTCCGCAATCGTGACGAGGGTGCCCACAGCCAGCAGGGTCAGTTCGGGCGCGAGCGCATGCCAGTCGAGGGCCGGCCGAACGAAGGCGAGCATCACATCCACCGTCAGCCGCCGGTCGCTGCCGTGATGCTCGCAGCGATGCCGTGCGACACGTCATCGACCATGCCGTAGATCAGGTTGGGGAAGATGCCAAAGACGACCATCGCCAGCAGCAACGGCATCCACGCGGCCCACTCGAACCGATTCACATCGGCAATGACATGCCCATCCCACTCGGAACTTGGCTCGCCGAACGCGCTGCGCTGGAACAGCCACAGCAGGTAGCCGGCAGCGAACACCGTGCCGACCGCAGCGATGACCATGTACGTGCGGAAGGTCTCCTCCGGCAAGCCGGCGCCGGGGTTGTAGGCCGACAGAATCGCCGGGAACTCACCCCAGAATCCGGCCAGGCCGGGCAGGCCGAGCGAGGCCATCGCGGAGATGCCCAGAATCCAGCCCATCCGCGGCGCCGATTTGAGCAAGCCGCCCAGCCGGCTGATCTCGAGCGTGTGATACCGCTCCTTCACCGAGCCGGCCACGAAGAACAGCATCCCAGTGATGATCCCGTGCGCCACCATGCCGTATACCGCGGCGTTGATGCCGAACTCGGTCAGCGTGGAAATGCCGAGCATCACGAAGCCCATGTGCGCGACCGAGCTGAAGGCGATGAGCCGTTTCATGTCGGTTTGCGCCAGACACGCCAGCGCGCCATAGATGATGCCGATCACCGCCAACAGGCCAATCCACGGCGCCCACGCCTTCGCTCCCTCGGGCAGGAATGGCAGCGCAATCCGCACGAAGCCGTAGGTGCCGAGCTTCAGCAGGATCGCCGCCAGGATCACCGATCCCACCGTGGGCGCCTCGGTGTGGGCGTCGGGCAGCCACGTGTGGAACGGGAACATCGGCACCTTGATGCCGAAGCCCATGAACAGGCCGGCAAACACCAGCACTTGGGTTCCCCTGGCGATTCCAACACCGGCGACATCGGACAGCACCCGCATGTCGAACGTCTCCAGCAGCATTCCGTTCTCGTTGCGCGACAAGAAGAACAGCGCCACGAAGCTGACGATCATCAGCGCCGAGCCGAACAGCGTGAACAGGAAGAACTTGAGCGAGGCGTAACGCCGGTTCTCGCCGCCCCACACGCCGATCATGAAGTACATCGGCAGCAGTACGACCTCGAAGAACACGAAGAACAGGATCAGGTCCTGCGCCACGAACGTGCCGTTCATGCCCGAGCCCAGAATCAGAATCAGAATCAGGAATGCCTTGGCATTGCCCGGCTCTGGGATGTGGTCCCACGAGTAGATGATGCACAGCGGCACGATCACCAGCGACAAGATGAGCAGCGGCAGCGACAGCCCGTCGATTCCGACGATGTACTTCGCCGCGATGGCGTCGATCCAGTGCTTGTCGACCACGAACTGCAGCGTCCCGGCATTGCCGTAGTCGAAGCTGAACAGCAGGTACACGCCGACGGCCAGCGCCGCCAGCGAGGACAGCAATGCGATCAGCTTCAGCTCGGCCTCGCGGGCGCGCGGCACCAGCATCATCACGAGCGCGCCGATGACCGGCAGGAACACCGCGAGGCTCAGCGCCCAAGCGTCGAATCCAGTTGCGTCCACGCTGTCTCTCCCTAGCTCTCGTTCCTCGGGCGGTGACTGGGTTGGCCACAGTCGGGCATGGCTTGGCCCCTCACAGCACGATCACGAACACGATGGCGGCGACCGCGGCTGTTCCGAACAGCAGCGAGCCGTAGTTCTGGATCTTGCCGGTCTGCATGCTCCGCAGACCCTGACCGCCCGCATCGGCACCGCTGGCGATCGCGTTCACGCCGCCGTCGATGGTGCCTTGGTCGATCCAGCGGTATACCCAGCGGCCACTGTCGCGGGCCGTCTCGCCGGCGGTGTCGACGACCTTGTCGATCACGTTCTGGTTGACCCAGTTGGCGGCCCGGGCGATCGGTGCTTTGATCGAACCGACGATGATGTCGGTGTAGAGGTGGTCGAGGTAGTACTTGTTCTCGAGGAACGTGTACCCGGCCTTGGCGTAGCGGTTGCGCTCGGTCAGCCCGTGCGGGCCGGCGTTGCGCCAGTAGTACAGGAACGTGACGGCAATGCCGGCCAGCGCCAGCGCGAGGCCGACCAGCGCCAGAATCAGCGATGGATCGGGATGCGACAGCCCGACGGCGTTCAAGTAGATCGACGGCTCGGCGTAGGTCTGGACGCGGTGTGCGAAGCCTTCCAGCCCGATCGGCGACAGCACCCCCGCCGGCAGGTTGAACACGCCCGCCATCACCGCCATGCCGGCGAGGATCCACAGCGGCACGGTCATCATCTTGGGCGACTCGTGCGGGTGGCCGTGCCCGCGGTACTCGCCCCAGAACGTGTACCAGATGACCCGCGTCATGTACGCGGCGGTCATCAACGCCACGATGCACCCGAAGATGAGCATGAGGGGGTAGGCCCGCTCTTGGCCTGCCAGCGCACCGAGCAGGATCTCGTCCTTGGACCAGAACCCGGCAAACGGGAACACGCCCGCGAGCGCCAGCGTTGCGATCACAAACGTCTTGTACGTGTGCGGCATGTGCTTGCGCAGGCCGCCCATCTCGCGCATGTCGAAGGTGTGATGGGCGGCGTGGCTGACCGAGCCGGCACCCAGGAACAGGCAGGCCTTGAAGAAGGCGTGCGTGAACAGGTGGAACATCGCCGCGGTCCACGCCCCCACGCCCAGCGCCATCACCATGTAGCCGAGCTGGCTGACCGTGGAGTAGGCCAGCACCTTCTTGATGTCCCATTGGGCGAATGCCAGCCCGGCACCGATCAGCGCCGTGAATCCGCCGATGAACGCCATGAGGTTGATCGAGGAGCTGCCGATCGAGAGGCCTTCGTAGAAGACCGGGTACAGGCGAGCGATCATGTAGACGCCTGCCACGACCATGGTCGCCGCGTGGATTAGCGCCGAGACCGGCGTCGGGCCGGCCATGGCATCGGGCAGCCATGTGTGCAACGGGAACTGGCCCGATTTGGAGGCCACCGCAGCCATCAGCGCAATTGCGGCCATGAGCAGGGCGAAGTGCTCGGTCCCGGCCTTCTCCGGAACCATGCGGTTGATCGTGTCGATGTCGAATGTCTTGAAGGTGCCGTAGAGGATGACGACGCCGATGATCAGGCCGATGTCGCCGACGCGGTTCGTGAGGAACGCCTTCAGCGAGGCGTCGGTGTTGGGTCGTTCCTCCCACCAATGCCCGATCAGCACGAAGCTGCACACGCCCACTAGCTCCCAGCCCACGATCATCTGGACCAGGTTCTGGGCCATGACGAACAGGAGCATCGCGGCGGTGAACAGGCTCAGGAAGGCGAAGTAGTGGACGAAGCGGCGGTCGCCCTTCACGTACTCGCTGGAGTAGATGTGCACCAACAGCGAAATGGACGTGACCACGACCAGCAGCAGCACGGTCGCACCGTCAACCAGGGTGCCGACGGTGAAATCAACGCCGGCGTTGGACCACCAACCACTGAACGTGCTGATGACCGGTTCGGTGCCCGTCGAACCGTGACCGTCGTCTTCGGCATGGTCGTCGGTCTCGGCGGCCATCAAGCCAGTTGCTGAATGGCCCTCACTGACGGAAATCAATGCGTGATCGCCGGTGGCAGGCGAGTCAGCCGAGGTGTCCTCGGTGTGGTTGATCCACTGCACCGCGGCGATCATCGAGAGCACCCAGACGATGCCCACCGCCGCGATACCGACGCGATGCACCCGGTCCGCGCCGATGACGCTGCGGCCGAACAGCAAGATCACGACGAAGGAAATCGCCGGGATCAGCGGAATCAGGAACGCGTTCTCAAGCATCCACATGGGCGGGCGCTCAGCCCTTCATGAGGTCGAAGTCGTCGACCGCGATCGATTTGTGGTTGCGGTACAGCAGCAGCACGATGGCCAGGCCTACGCCGACCTCCGCGGCCGCCACCGCAATGATGAACAGGGCGAACACCTGCCCCGACACCACGTTGTGCTGCACACCGAACGCGACCAGGTTGAGGTTCACCGCGTTCAGCATCAGCTCGATGGACATCAGGACCATCACGCCGTTGCGACGCGCCAGCACGCCATAGACGCCCACGGCGAACAGCACCGCTCCAAGCAGCAGGAACTGGTTCAGCAACACGTGATCACCTCGTTCCCGTCAGTCCCGACGCGCCAGCACGACGGCGCCGATCAGCGCTGCGAGCAGCAGGACTGAGATGGCCTCGAACGGGATGATGTATTGCGAAAAGACCGAGTCCCCCACGTCCGCTGTCCGGAAAACCTGACCGTCGTCGCGTAGCAAGTCGCTGCCGA
This sequence comes from Candidatus Poriferisodalis sp., assembly GCA_965226645.1. Lineage (GTDB taxonomy): Bacteria > Actinomycetota > Acidimicrobiia > Acidimicrobiales > Poriferisodalaceae > Poriferisodalis. The sequence continues at coordinate 362,210 of CBDDDL010000001.1, read as the reverse complement.
ACTCGTTGAGCACGGCGTAGACCACCACGCCGCCGAGCGCCACGGCGGAGATGGCTGCGACCGGCCACGATGCGCCGGTCATCTGGGCCATTCGCCCTATTGGCGCTCGGGTGAGCATGATGCCGAACAGGAACAGCACCATGACGGCGCCAATGTAAACGAGCACCTGTGTCGTGGCGATGAACTCGGCGGTGAGCAGCACGTACTGCGCTCCCAGCCCGCCCAGCACAGCCACCAGGAACAGGGCCGCGTGCACGATGTTGCGCGTCGTCACCATGCCGACCGCGGCCAGCACGACAGCTGCCGCGATGATGCCGAAGGCAATATTCTGCGCAACCATCCCGGCGCCCCTACCCGTTCGTCTCGGCGCCGGCGGGCACTGCATCGTCGACGCTCAGCTTGCGCACGGGCACTGCATCATCGGCGGCCAGCTTGCGCACGGGCGCCATGTCATCTGGGCCGAAGGAGGGCACGTCGAGGACCTTCTGCTCCGACCCGGGCTCGTAAGCACCGAAGGCCGGCACGGTCTCCATCCACTCGCCAAGGCGGATGCGGTCATGCAGCAAGTCAGCGATGCTGGGCTCGGAGTATTCGTACTCAGGCGTCCAGAACAGTGCGTCGAACGGGCAGACCTCGACGCAGATGCCGCAGTACATGCACAACGCGTAGTCGATGTCGAACCGGTCGATGAAGTTGACCGTGCGGGCCTTGCCACCGGCGCGGCGCGGCGGTGCCTTCACCTTGTGGCCCTCGATGTAGATGCACCAATCCGGACACGAACGGGAACACAGCATGCACGCTGTGCAGTTCTCCTCATGCAGCGCGATGACGCCACGTGCACGGTCGGGCGGCGCTTCCTTCTCGTGGGGGTACTGGACGGTCACCGCGCCCTTCTGCGGCGCTGGGATCAGCGTGCGCCAGCCGCGCTTGGGGAACAGGGTGCGCAGGGCGGTCTTGCCCGTGACGCCGAGTCCTTTGATCAAGCCTGGGAGCTGTGGCATCTCAAAACACGACCTTGAAGATTCCGGTGAGAACGATGTTCGCCAGTGACAGCGGGATGAGCAGTTTCCACGCGAACTTCTGCAGCTGGTCCTCTCGCAGCCGCGGATACGTGAACCGAATCCAGAAGATGAACAGCGACACCAGCAGGATCTTGCCCAGCATCACGCCGGGGCCGAGCACGTTCAGGATCGGTGCGTCGACGGCGAAGCCCGGGATCCACCATCCGCCTAAGAACAACACCGATGCGAGCGCCGCGAACGCAAACGCGGTGCCGAACTCGGCCATGAAGAACAGCAGGAAGCGAAAACCCGTGTACTCGACATGGAAGCCGCCGACGAGTTCGGTCTCTGCAACGGGCATGTCGAACGGGGTCTGTGTCAGCTCGGCCTGCGCGGCGATCATGAAGATGACGAAGCCGGCGAACTGGGTGAGAATGAACGGGTTGCCGATAATGCCGATGCCGAAGATGTCGCCCGTGGCCTGGGCCTTGACGATCGTTTGCAGGTTGAGCGATTCGGCCTGGATGACCACGCCCATGACGGCGAGGATCAGTGGCAGTTCGTAGGCGATCAGCTGACCGGCGGCTCGCAGCCCGCCGAGCAGCGCGTACTTGTTGGCCGATGCCCAGCCCGCCATGAGGATGCCCAGCACCGACAGCGACGAGACCGCCATCGCGTAGAAGATCCCTGTGTCGAGTTCTTCGACCACCGCGTTGGGGCCTGTGGGCAGCACGACGTAGAGCAGAAATGTGGAGGCCAGCACCACCACTGGCGCCAATCGGAAGACCCGCCGGTCGGCGGTGGCGGGATTGATGTCCTCCTTCTGGAGGAACTTCACTGCTTCGGCAATGAGCTGCAGCGAGCCGTAGGGGCCGGTGTCGTTGGGCCCGAGCCGGCTCTGCATGAACGCCATCATCTTGAACAGGAAGAGGTAGACCAAGATGAGCGACGCCGTCGGGATGACGGCCAGCGCAATGCCCAGCTTGATGCTGGTCTCGGCCCAGTAGGCCAGCCCCAAGAGCTCCCCAGCATCGAGCCCAGTGCTCAATAGTGCAGGGCCCAAGAGATCAGGGCTCACCGGTCGATGTCCCCGAGGATGAAGTACAGCGAGCCCAAGATGGTGATGATGTCGGGCACGTAGGTACCGCGCATCACCCACGGCACAACCGAGACGTTGTTGAAGCTGGGGGTGCGGATCTTTACCCGGAATGGTCCCAGCCCGCCCTTGGACACCACGTAGTAGCCCATCTCGCCGAGCGGGTTCTCAGTGGAGACATACGCCTCGCCGGCGGGCACCTTGATGATACGCGGCACCTTGGCCATGATCGGCCCCGACGGAATGCCCTCGAGCAGCTTGTCGACGATGCGGGTGGCCTCGCGGGTCTCCTGGAGGCGCACCCAGTAGCGCGCGAACGAGTCGCCGTCAGGGTGCGTCCACACTCGCCAATCCACCTGATCCCAGGCCAGGCCGGGGTTGGCGTCGCGGCGCAGGTCCCAGTCGACCCCGCTGGCGCGCAGGTTGGCACCTGAGAGGCCGTAGCTCAGCGCCACGTCCGACGGGATCACGCCGACGCCGCGGCAGCGTGCTTGGAAGATCTCGTTGCCGACGAGCAGGTCTTCCATCTCGTCGCAGAATTCGCGCATCTTGGTCATCACGGCGTGCGTCTCGGCGATCCAGCCACGCGGCAGGTCGTCCTTCAGGCCGCCGATGCGGTCGAAGTTGGGGTGAAAGCGCCCGCCGGTGACCTCTTCGATCTGGTTGAGCACGCGCTCGCGGTCACGGAAAGCGAAGAACACCGGAGTGAGCGCGCCCACCTGCACGCCCATGTCGCCCAAGAACAGCGACACGTTGGCGATGCGGCTCAGCTCGAACAGGATCGTGCGGATCCACTGGGCTCGGGGCGGCGCCTCCACCCCCATGAGCTGCTCGGCAGCGAGGATGAACGGCACTTCGTTGGCGAAGCTGCCCAGCCAGTCGATGCGGTTGATGAGGGTGGTGCACTGCGGATAGGTGCGGACCTCGCACAGCTTCTCGTAGCCGCGGTGCATGTAGCCCATGACCGGATCGGCCGTGATGACCTGTTCGCCGTCGAGCTGGCAGGCGATGCGCAACGTACCGTGCGTGGCAGGGTGCTGCGGTCCGATGTTGAGCAGCATGTCGCCGGTGTCGAGCTCGACTTTGACGCGGGCATCGGCCGCTTGCGCGGCGACGTAGGCCGCCTGAGAGCGCAGTTCGGCTGCAGAGGATCGGCTCATTCGGCTGCACCTGAGGCTTCGAATGCGGCCATCACCTCGGCCTCGAGTTGGGCTTCGAGCTCGGGCGGGATTTCCTCGATGTCCACGACGCCGGGCCAGGGCTTCACGGCCCGAGCCAGCAAGGGGAAGTCCTTGCGGAGCGGGTGGCCCTCGAACTCGGTCGGCAGGTAGATGTGTGCCAAGTTGGGATGACCCTCGAAGCTGATGCCGAACATCTCGTGGGCTTCGCGCTCATGCCAGTCGGCACCAGCGAACACGTCGGTGATGGTGGGCACTGTGGCCGGAACGCCGTCCGTGTCGGGAATGTCGGATTTGACGATGACCGCTTCGTGGCGGGTCGGCGCGTGCAGGTGCGCGATGAGCTCGAAGCGAGTTTCGCCGCCGCCGTGTCGCACGGTCTGCTCGGCTGTGGCGCTCGACGCATCATCGTCAAGCGTGCCGTCGAATTCGGTGTCCTCGTAGCGGCCTTCGGGGGCGTCAGACCAGTCGATCGCCGACAGGAAGCCGAAGTAGTTGAACCCGCCGTCGCGCAGCGCCTGCATCGCATCGTGCCAGTGGTCGAATTCGATGCGCAGCCAGACGTTCTGGCCGGGCTCGACGTGGGATTCTGCGAAGGCGTCGCCCAGCAGCTCGCTCAGCTCGGCCGCGAGCGCGGTGCGCGCCTCGTCGACGTGCGCGTCGTCAGCCTGCGCGTCGTCGTCGGCCATGGCTACGCCGGCACCGTGACTGGTCGTGCCGCGGGCACTGGAACGACGAGAGGTTCGCCCCGCCAGCGCTCGGCGATGTCCTCGCGCTGGATGCGTTCCTGCAGCAACACGATGCCTTCTAGCAGCGCTTCGGGGCGCGGCGGGCATCCCGGCACGTACACGTCTACCGGGATGATCTGGTCGACGCCCTTGGTCACCGAGTAACTGTCCCAGTAGGGACCGCCGCAGTTCGCGCATGAGCCCATGGAGATCACGTACTTCGGCTCAGGCATCTGCTCATACAGCCGTCGGATGACCGGCGCCATCTTGTCGGTGACGGTGCCTGAGACGACCACGAGATCGGCTTGGCGCGGGCTTGCAGGGAACGGGATGACGCCGAGGCGCATCACGTCGTAGCGAGGTGAGCCGAATGCGGCGCCCATCTCGATCGCGCAGCAGGCGAGGCCCCACTGGTAGACCCACAGCGAGCGGGCGCGCCCGAAGTTGAGCAGCCAGGAGAGCGGCTTGGGCAGCTTGACCCTGTCGACTAGTGCCATCGAAATGTTCCCCTCAGACCCTCACACCCACCGCAGGACGCCCTTGCGCCATGCGTAGAAGAGACCGAGCGCCAAGATGAAGATGAAGATGGCCATCTCGACGAGGCCGAACAGGGCGTACACCTCAAGCCGCGTGGCCCACGGGAAGATGAACACGGCCTCCACGTCGAAGAGCACGAAGAGCACTGCGAAGACGTAGTAACGGATCTGGCTCTGAGCCCAGTCGCTGCCGACAGGGTCGACGCCGCTCTCGTATGCGATCAGTTTCTGGCGTGTGGGCCGCTGCGGTCGGAGGAGCCGGGCAATACCCAGCATGGCGCCCGCCATGCCGACTGCCGCTGCGCCGAAGATGGCGACGGTGAGGTAACTCCGCCACAGTTCGGACAGATCGGACACGGCTCGCAACGCTAGCGAGTCAGCCCGGCTCTATGCCACTGTCACCGATGAGCCGCGCGATGGGCGCGCCGCACGTGATCCGCGCCATTGCTCAGAGCTCGTCGCGATACGGCGGATCAGCACCCGCGCGGGAGCAGGTCACAGCTGCGGCGGCCGTCGCGCGAGCCCCGATCTTCGCCCAGTCTGCCGCCGACAAGCCCGCCATTGCCGCCGGGTCATCGGCAATTTTCAGCTCCCACAGCGACACGAGCACGGAGGCGACGAAGGTGTCTCCCGCACCCACCGTGTCGACGATGTCGACTGCGTTGTGGGGCACGTCAACCTCGCTAGATGCTGTGTAGATAGTGGTGTGCTGAGCACCGCGGGTGACGATGACGGCCGCTGTACGCCCGGCGAGCAGCTCTGCTGCGCAGGCCTCTGCTGCACGGCCTGGCCAGATCCAGTCCAGGTCTTCGTCGGAGGCCCGGTACAGGCTGGCGGCTGCCAGCCAACGCTGGTGGTAGTGATCCCAGCGGGTTCGGTCGTCGATGACCTGTGGCCGCACGTTGGGATCCAGCGACACCACGCCGTCGTGTCGCTCGACGAGCGATGCCAGGACATCGGCGGTGCGCCCGCGGAACATCCCGAGCGTGCCGCCGTGCACGATGTGCGGCGCCGAATCCAGCGCTGCCAGATTCACCTCATCGAGACAGGTGTCAGCGGTGTCGTCGCCCTCGAAGCGGAACCTCAGCTTCGGTGTGTGCTCGATGATGGCGCGTGCGGTCGGCTCGGGTCCACGCTGGCAGGCGCGCACGTCGACCCGGTTGCGGTCGAGGTGCGCCCAGATCAGCTCGCCGCAGACATCTGTTGACACCCGCCCCACGAAGGCGCTCGGGGCCCCGAGCCGTGCCGCCGCCACCGCCACGTTGAGCGGCCCGCCGCCTGGCACCGCGTCAGGCACCAGATCGACAAGCGCTTCACCGCAACTGACGATCACCGCCCTGTCGTTTCGTGTCTGAAGAAGCAGCGTCGGTCAGGCACCGATGATGCTCACCTGGGCCCCCAGCGCGGAGGTCAGCATTGCGATGCCCTCAGAATCAGAAGTTGCGACGACTGTGCGCTCGTGGTGAGCGAGTTCTGCCGCCGCAACTGCCACCGAGGCATCAATGACGTCGGCTGTGCCGGTGCTCGCGCACAATCGACCGCAGGCGCGCGCCGTTGCGCCGTCCAGGACAATTTCATCGCAGTGCATCAAGGCACGGGTGAGCAGCGCCCCGCGGCGCCCTCCACGCCATGCTTGACCGATAACACCTGCCGGAACGGCAATGATGCCGCCGGCCTGCGCAGTCGCTCGCAGAAGTGCCCATGCATTGCGGTCATTTCGATCGAGCGCTATGAGTGCCCCGGCATCGAGCACCAGAGCGGTCAATGACCCAGCTCTGCTCGCGCTCGGGCCAATTCAGCCTCTGTGAGCGCACCGTGTATGGCCTCCCAGTCGGCGACCACGTCAAGCAGGCCCCGTGTAACAAGCCGACGGCGTGCTGCATCGGCCAGCCAAGCAGACATGTTCAGTTCATCAGCCGCAGCTGCCTCACGAACAGCGTCTGCGAGGCCCGCTTCAAGCGAAATGGTCAGGCGTTCGGTAACCGCGGCCCGGATCATACTTGTTCATAACTACGACGGCGGCACATCGAACACCGAGGACTGGCAAGCCGCAGCCTCTCCCTGCTGCCGCTTACGCCTCCATACGCGCGCACCGAGCAAGGTGATAATGCCAGCCAATAGCACGTAGAGCGCCACGGTCGAGTTAGTGACCGGCGGGAATGCCCATTCCAGGAACGGTGGCGCTGCAAGGAAACCCACGAGGTAGGCAGGCAAGAACGAACATCAATGGGCGACTCAGTGGCGACGTGGGAGCGCCCGGTGCATCTGACGCGGCCGCAGCGCAAGCCGCCAGCGACCGCGTCGGTTCGACTTCTCCGCTGCGAGCGCTTCGGGGGTGATGATCAGCGCGTACAGCAGCGTCGCAAGCGCAGCCGTGGTTGCGACGACGACGATTGTGTTGCGCGCAACATGTTTGTGGAACTCGTCGCGGCAGATGTGACGAGGCTCTTCAGGACTCCCGTCAACGGCCACGCCGTCAAGGGCGCATTTCGATGAAGCCGGCTGCGCTGAAGTCGCCGTCGAATGCGAGAGCCTCGGTGATCCTTTCGCGGCGCATGATCTCGAAGCTGGTGGCATCGACGTAGGAATAGGACCGCTCGTCGTGGCGAGCCAGCCATTCCCACGCCCGCTCATCGATCGCGCTGTCCACGAACGCGATCGAGACCCGCGGCGAACGGTTGATGGTTGTGACGAAATCGATCGCCTGCAAATGCCCGGCGCGATGCCGCAGCCACGTCCATGTCTCACCGACCACCAGGTTCGAGGTTCGCATCGGCTCACGGCCGGGCCACAACGCCGCCGCGTCGCGATGACGTCGGTCCCTCGGAACGAACAGCCCGATCCAATATGACGTATCGACGAACCTCACGAAGCCGTCTTGTAGATGACCGCATCTAGGTCGTCGTCGGGTTCGACATCGAAGGCGCCAATCAGCGCATCCAGCGGATCGGCGATGAACTCAGGCTCTGTGCCGAGCGCGCCCCGCACAGCATCACGCACAAGCGCGGAGCGCGACACCCCCCGTCGCGCTGCAGCCGCGGACAATGCGTCATCCGTGTCGGGATCGAGATAGAGCTGTATCCGCCGCATCCGCAGAGTATACACCAGTCATCACGCTGGCCGAAGCCGATGCCCGAGCAACGCAACGACCACATGCCCGACATCAGCCAGACATGCAGACACCGCTCGCTGGCTACGGGACGAGGGCGAAGACTGCCTCGGCGCTCCACTCGATGAGCCGTTGGGGCAGCACGCCGACAACCACCGTCACGGCGACGGCGACGGCGACGGCCAGAACAGAGGTTCTGGGCAGGCCGCCCCAGCGAGGGCGGTTGGCGCGGGCGCGGACCGGCGCTTCGTCCACGTCGCTGTCAGGCGCATACATCACGAGCACGACGCGCAGGTAGGCGAACGCGCCCACTACCGCTGTCACCATGGCGACCGCTGCAAGGACGTAGCCCTCGCCTCCGACGGCCGCGCGGATGACCTCGAATTTGGCGATGAAACCGGACGTGAGCGGCACACCGGCCTGGGCCAGCAGCAGCACAGCGAACGCGAGCGCCAGCACGGGACGCCGACGAGCCAAGCCGCCATAGCGGCTGAGCGGGTGCTGTTCGACGGTGTCGGGCGAGGGCCCACCGTCAGACGCCATCACGGACAGCACTGCGAAGCTGCCGAGCGCCATGAACGAGTAGGTGACGAGGTAGAACACCGCTGAGGCGACGGCTTCATTGGAAACAGACGCGAGCGCCTGCGGTGCCTCGGCTCCGCCCGCCGCGGACAGGCCGACGAGCACGAAGCCCGCGTGGCTGATCGAGCTGAACGCCAGCATGCGCTTCACATCAGTTTGGGTGATGGCCATCACGGCGCCGACAGCGAGGCTCGCGAAGGCGAGGCCGACGAGGATCGGTGCCCATGCGACTCGATGCGCGCCGAACGCAACGAAAAGCACGCGCGCCAGCGCAGCAAATCCGGCGGCCTTGGCAATCGAAGCCAGATAGCCGGTGACCGGGCTCGGAGCCCCTTGGTACACGTCGGGCGCCCAGAAGTGGAACGGCACGGCGGCCACCTTGAAGCCCAGGCCCACCAGCAGCAGCGCAATGCCCACGAGAAGCAGGTGCTCATCCAACAGCACGTGGTCGCGCAAGAACTCCCCGATGTGGCTGAGGTTGGTGCCGCCCGTGGAGCCGTAGACCAGCGCGATGCCGTAGAGGAAGAACGCCGAGCTGAACGCGCCGAGCACGAAGTACTTCATGGCCGACTCGCGTGCGGTGGCACGGCGCCCGGCGAGCGCGATCAGCACGTAGAGCGCGATCGACAGCGATTCCAGGCCCAGGAACAGCACGATGAGGTCGTTCGCGCCCGCCATCACGACGGCTCCGGCGGCAGATGCCAACAGCAGCGCGGAGAACTCCGGCGGGGTCATGCCGTAGCGGTCGAGTGCGCTGTGCGCTACCAGCGCCGTCATGATCACGCCCGCGCCGATCAGCATCGTGAGCAGCAGGCTGAAGCCATCGCTCACAAACGCTCCGGCCAGCGTGGGGCGCGCTATGGGGCCTTCGGAGTTCCACTGGATGACCGCCATGACCACGACGGCTGCGCCGGTGGCCACCGACGTCCAGGTGGAGACCCACCCGGGCAGGACTCGCGGGACGAGCGACGACGCCAGCAGCAGTCCGAGCACCGCGCCGACGAGGACGATCTGAGGGCTCAGCACCCACCAGTCAACGGCCGGCGATTCGAAGCCAGCCATCAGTGACCGTCCTCGCCATGCCCAGGATCGTTGTGCTCGCCTTCACTGGGCTCAGCGTCGGAATGCTCACCCGAGCTGTCGCCGGAATCTCGGACCACCACCGGCGCGCCGGGATCAACCAGCTCGAATCCGCTGTGCTCGGAGAAGTGCGCCAGCAACTTGTCGGCCGCGGGTTCGACTGCGTCGAGCAGTGGCTTGGGGTACACGCCCAGCGCCACTGCCGCCACAACAAAGGGAGCGAGCGTCGCCAACTCACCCCGGCGCAGATCGGGCGTTGTGCGGTCGGCGGCTGCAGGCGGCCCGTGGAACACTCGCTGGTACGCCCACAGCAGGTACAGCGCCGCCAGGATCACGCCCGTCGCTGCGATGATCGTCCACCAGCGCCGGGTTTCGAACGACCCGATCAGGATCAGGAATTCGCCGACGAAACCGTTCAGGCCCGGCACGCCGATCGACGACAGCATCATGACGGTGAAGACCCCGGCATAGACCGGCGCAGCCGACTGGATGCCGGCCAGCTCGTCGATCTGGCGGGTGTGGCGCCGCTCGTACAACATCCCGACCAGCAGGAACAATGCTCCCGTGCTGATGCCGTGGTTGACCATCTGGATCACGCCGCCGCCGACCGCCTGGGTCGTGAAGGCGAAGATGCCCAGCACGATGAAGCCCATGTGCGCAACCGACGAGTACGCCACGAGCCGTTTGAGGTCGCGCTGCATGGCCGCGGTGATGGCGCCCCAGATCACGCCGACAACGCCCACGGTGACCAGCACGGGCGCCGCCCAGTCGGAGGCCTCGGGGAACAGGTAGAGCCCGAAACGCAGCAAGCCGTAGGTGCCGAGCTTCAACATGACCGCAGCCAGCACCACAGAGGCCGCCGTCGGTGCCTCAGTGTGCGCGTCAGGCAGCCACGTGTGAAACGGCACCACGGGCACCTTGACCAGGAAGGCAATCGCGAACGCCACAAAGCAGAGCCGCGCAGTGTTGCGGGCAAGGCCCTGAGTGGTGGCCAGCGTCACTAAGTCGAAGGTGATCCCGCTGTCGGGTGAGCCGAGCACGGCAGTCGCCACGATGGCGACCAGCAGCAACGCCGAGCCCGACATCGTGTAGAGGAAGAACTTCATCGCCGCGTAGCGGCGACCCTCGTGGCCCCAGCCCGCGATCAGCAGGTACATGGGCACCAGCACGACCTCGAACATCACGAAGAACACGAAGAGGTCAAGCGCCACGAACGCGCCGATCGACCCGGCTTGCAACAGCAGCATCCACGCGGTGTACGGCTTGGGATCGTGGTGCGGGTCAACACCGGCGAGCACGATGGGCACCACCAGGCTGGTCAGCACCACCAGCCACAACGAGATGCCGTCCACGCCGACGTGCCACGAGATGCCCAGCGCGGGAATCCACGACACGATGCTCTCGAACTGGAAGTCAGCGTTGGCGGTATCGAACTGCCATGCCAGCGACAGGGACAGCGCGCCGCCGATCGCTGCGAAGAGGGTGCCGAGCGGCCGGGCCAGATCCGGTCGGCTACGGGGCAGCAACGCCACGACCGCGGCCCCGACCGCGGGCACGAAGATGAGCGCATTGAGGAGTGGGAAGCCCCCCGCGGCAGTGTCGGCTGCAGCGAGCAGCGCGGCCCCGCTCATAGCGCAACTCGCAGTGCCAGCCAGATGACGAGCACGATCGCCCCGACCGCAATGCCCGACGCATAGTGGCGCAGGTAGCCCGATTGCAGCGGCCTCACCATGCGGCCCATTTGACGTACTAGCCAGCCGACGCCATCGACCGCACCGTCCACGAAGCGCTTGTCGGCCTGCGCTGCCGCCTCGAACGCTGTCGTCCCAGGCCCGCCCACGAACTTCGAGATCGAGGCGTCGACGTAGAAGACGTTCTCGAGCAGCGCAGGTTCAAGCCGTTCAGTCGGGATGCGCGAACGCAGCCATGCGCCCACGGCGATGGCGATGCCGCCGACTGCGGCGACGGTCGCCACGAGCGCCAGAATGAGCTTGGTGGCGGTGCCCGAAGTGAAATGGTGCGGGTGAGCGAAGACCGGTTCCAAGAAGTGCTCCAGGACCAGCCAGTCCCCCACGAGCGGCAGGTTCACCGCGCCGCCGACGATGGCTGCGCCAGCCAGCACGACGAGCGGCAGCGTCATCGTTGCCGGCGACTCGTGCGGGTGGATCTTGTCGTCCCAGCGCTGGCCTCCGAAGAACACCAGGAACGTTTGGCGGCTCATGTAGTACGCGGTCAGCAGGGCCGTCACCAGACCCACGATCCATAGCAGCGGACCGATGTCGGGCTGCTCCCATGCGGCGAGCAGGATCTCGTCCTTCGACCAGAAGCCTGAGAGCGGCGGCACGCCGGCAATGGCAAGCCAGCCCACGATGAACGTGGCCGCCGTGATCGGCATGGCCAGTCGCAGCGCGCCCATCCTGCGCATGTCCTGCTCGTCGCCCATGCCGTGGATGACCGAGCCCGATCCCAGGAACAGCAGACCCTTGAAGAACGCATGGGTGACCACATGGAAGATGGCGGCCACGTAGGCGCCCGAGCCGATGGCAAGAAACATGTAGCCCAGCTGGCTGATCGTGGAGTACGCCAGCACCTTCTTGATGTCGTGCTGCGCGACGGCGCCCAGCGCTGCGAACAGCGCCGTGGCTGCGCCCACGACGGCGATGATCAGCAGGGCATCGTCGGTCAGCACCGGATTCAGCCGCACCAGCAGGTACACGCCCGCGGTGACCATCGTGGCGGCATGCACCATCGCCGAAACCGGTGTCGGGCCTTCCATGGCATCGGGAAGCCAGACGTACAGCGGCAGCTGAGCGGACTTGCCCGCTGCGGCCAGCAGCAGCAGGAGCGACACCGCGGTCGCGGTTCCGGAGGCAAGTTGCGGAGCGTCTGCCGCGATTCCGGAGTACGAGACCGTTCCGAGCGTGGTCCACAGCAAGAACGTGGCGATCATGAACCCGAAGTCGCCGATCCGGTTGGTGACGAACGCCTTCTTGCCTGCCGTTGCCGCAGTCGGCCGCTCGTGCCAGAACGAGATCAGCAGGTACGAGCAGGTTCCGACGCCCTCCCAGCCCAGGAACGTGACGACGAGGTTGTCGCCCAGCACCAGCATGAGCATGGAGAACAGGAACAAGTTGAGGTAGAGGAAGAACTTCGAGTACTTCGGGTCGCCCCCCATGTAGCCGACCGAATACAGGTGGATGAGCGTGCCGACGCCGGTGACGAACAGCGCCATCGTCATCGACAGTGGGTCGACGAGCAGTGCCGCGTCCACCTCGAGGCCGCCGATGGGCATCCACTCGAACAGCGTCGAGGTGTGCCAGCGGCCGCCGTGTCCGCCTGCGCCTCCCTCGGTCGCGGCCTCGAGACCAAGCAGTCCGCCGAAAGTGATGACCGTGAGGAGGAACGAGCCAGCGCTGGCGGCCGTCGCCAGCCAGCCAGCTCGGGGCTCGCCGAGTCGCGGACCCGCGAGCAGCAGGACTCCAAACCCGGCGAGGGGCAACGCGGGGATGAGCCACACCAGTTCGACCACGACTTCAGCCCTTCAGTGCCGAAAGATCGTCCGCTGTTGCACGGGGGCTCGCACGAAGCACGGCCACCACCAGTCCGAGGCCGACAACGACTTCAGCAGCCGCGACAACCAGGACGAACAGCACCACGGTGTGCCCGTTCACATCGCCGAAGCGGTCGGCGAACGCCACGAAACTGAGGTTCACGCCGTTCAGCATCAGCTCGACGCACATCAGCATCACGAGCGGGTTGCGCCGAACCAGCAAGCCGCAACCGCCGATGAGGAACAACAGTGCACCGAGCACCAAGTACCAGCTGGTCGTCACTGCCAAGTCACTCAGTGCGCTGCTCATCGGCTGGCCTCGTCGGTTGCGGCGGAGTATTCGCTGCGCCGGGCGAGGATCACCGTGCCGATGACGGCGACGATCAGCAGCAGCGACGTCAGCTCGAACGCGTAGACGTAGTCCGAGAAGAGCGATCGGGCGATGTCGTTCACGCTGGTGCCATAGGTGTCGGCGGCGGTATCGGTCAGCGCATCGGTCAGCACTTCGTTCTCGCCGCCGCTTCCGTCGAACAGCCGGTCGACCGCTGCGACGAGCCAGACCAGCACGGCCAATCCGGTGATGCCGAACACTGCGGCAACCCAGCGCTGCTGCGGCAACGCCCCCAGCGACAGTTGGGCGGCGCGGTCGACACCGAGCAGCATGATCACGAACAGGAAGAGCACCACGATGGCGCCGGCGTAAACGATGACCTGCACGGCCGCGAGGAAATGCGCCTGCTGGGCGACGAACAGCACCGCAATGCCGAACAGCGTCATCACCAGCATCAATGCCGCGTGCACAGGGTTGCGTACCAGTACCACGCCGAGCGCGCCGGCGAGACACGCTGCGGCGGCGACCGCAAAGACGATCACCTCAGCCATCAGTGGCCGCCCCCCGCCGCATGCCCCCGATCGTCAGGGTGCACGGCGCCTGGATGCTCGTCGACTGGATGCTCGTCGACTGGATGCTCGTCGTCGTCGAGTTCCGCGTGCTGGCCCTGCTCGGGAGCGCGCACGCCGTAGCCCAGCTCTGCGCTCCAGCCGACGCGTCCCTCGTACTCGGGCCTGCCCGACGGCGAGGTCGCGCGCATCCAGCCCGATGTGTGCTCGTCGTCGCCTTCGTGCCACAGCTCCCACGGCTGGCGCTGCGGCCGGCCGTCGTCGTCAGTGAGCAACTGGTCCTTGGTGTAGATCCCGTCGCGCCGAGTCGGAAAGCTGAACTCGAAGACCTTCGTCTCGGTGATCGCCTCGGTCGGGCACGCTTCGACACACAGGTCGCAGTGAATGCAGCGCAGGTAGTTGATCTCGTAGACGTAGCCGTAGCGCTCGCCCGGGGACACCGGATCGGTGGGCGGGTTGTCCGCGCCACGCACATAAATGCAGCGTGCCGGGCACACACCGGCGCACAGCTCGCACCCGATGCACTTCTCCATTCCGTCGGGATACTTGTTGAGCACGTGACGTCCGTGGAACCGCGGCGGCTTCGGCCGCTTCTCCTGCGGATACTCGGTGGTGACTCGCTCGTCGAAGAGCTTGCCGAACGTGACTCTGAAACCGTCGAGATAGCCCATCAGCGCTGACCTCCCGCTGGCACGTCAGCCGGTGCATCGACTGGCACATCGAAGGGGTCGGGTTGCTGCGTGTTTCGCTTGGCCGCCCGCAGCGCCACCGACAGCAGGGCCCAGCCGGCTGAGAACCCGATCGCACTGGCGATCACCGTCCACACCTGACTCCAACCCTCGACTATCGCGAGCTGCTTGAGGCCGAGGAACATCAGCCAGAACAGCATCACCGGGATGAGCACCTTCCAGCCCAATGACATGAGCTGGTCGTAACGGAGGCGCGGAAGCGTCGCCCGGAACCACACGAACACGAACAAGAAAGCCATCACCTTGGCCAGGAACCACACCGTGGGCCACAGCCAGGTCCAACCAAAGAAAATGGGCCCAGCCGGACCGCCGAAAAAGAGCGTCGTCATGATCGCCGACATGGTGATGACGTTCATGAACTCAGCCAGGAAGAACAGCGCAAATCTGATGGACGAGTACTCGGTGTGGAACCCGCCGACCAGCTCCTGCTCGGCCTCCACCAAGTCGAACGGCGGGCGGTTCAGCTCGGCCGTCGCAGCGATCAGGAAGACCAGGAACGGCACGACGCCGCCCGAGACGACGAACCACGTGTCCAAGCCGCCGGCCTGAGCGGCCACGATTCCCCGAGTGGACAGCGTTCCTGCGAGGATCACGACCGCCACCACCGACATGCCGAGGGCAGCCTCGTAGGACACGGCCTGTGCCGACGCCCGCACCGCGCCGATGAGCGGGTACTTCGACCCGGACGACCAGCCCGCCAGCATCACGCCGTACACAGCGACCGACGACATTGCCAGCAGCAAGAGAATCCCGACAGGCGGATCCGCCACCTGCAAAATGGTTTCCTTGCCGAACAGCGTCACCGTGCCGCTGCGTCCCCCGAGACCCGATGGGCCTGGGTCGGTGAACACGCCACCGACCGGGACGATGGCGAAGGCGACGAACGCGGTAACGGCCGAGATGTAGGGCGCAAGCCGGAACACCAGCGGGTCGGCATTCGCGGGCCGAAGATCCTCTTTGAAGAAGAATTTGATGCCGTCGGCGAGCGCCTGCAGCAGGCCCCACGGGCCCGCCACGTTGGGGCCGATGCGGTACTGCATGTCCGCGATCAGCTTCCGCTCGAACCAGATCATGAACATGGCGGCCACCAGCAGGGCGCCGAAGGCCACCAGGACCTTCACGCCCATGACGCCGATGTCGCCCCAGTCGACTCCATCGCTGAACAGTGGATCGCCCCACATCAGCTGGCCCGCCCTGGGACTCGTGTCTCGATCCGCACGTCGGTGACCGGGGCCTCGATGTCGATGAGGGTTCCGACGTCGACGCCCGCGGCGTTGAATGGCAGCACCACGTTGCCGCGGGCCACACTGGCGTCCGCCACGATCGGCAGACGCAAGGCACCGCGGTCGGAGTGCACCTCCACTTCGCTGCCCGAGGCGACACCGACCCGGTCCAAGTCGACCGGATGCACGCGCAGCGCCGGTTCGGTCCGAAGCCCCACGAGCGCTGGCGTCTGCGTCACGGCGACGCCATCGTCATACAGCGTGCGTCCGCACACCAAGCGCAGGCCATACCCATCGCGGGGCGGGGCAAACCCTTCGGACGGCAGCTCCGGCTCGAATGCTGCGCCCACGGTGAGCACGCCGTCGGCTTCAAGCGCAGGCCCCACAGCCTCGGCGTGAGTAGCGCACAGGGCTGCGATCTCTGCAGTGATCTCTTCCGAGGTCACGAATCCGAGGTCACCGTCGCACAGCACGGCCAACTCGGCGGCGATCATCCAGTCCGGACGCGCTGAGCCGGACGGGGTGATCAGGTCACCGAGCGCGGAGACGCGGCCCTCCAGATTGGTGGTCGTCCCCGACTTCTCACCAAACGCAGCCGCCGGCAGGAAGATGTCGGCTGCAGCCGCGGACTGAGTCAAGAACGTGTCGACGGCCACGACGGTCCTCGCGCCCGATATTCCCAGGCGCGCCAAGAGGCTGTCGGGGTAGTCACCGAGCGGATCGCAGCCAAGGAGGAACAGCACATCGATCTCGCCAGCGGCGGCCGCAGTCAGGATCCCCGTGGCGTCGTGGCCCACTTCGGCAGGCAACTCTCCCCACACGGCCGCGAGCTCGGCGGGGGGCGCGGCCGAACGGGCGCGGCCTGGCAGCAGTCCGGGCGCGAGCCCCATGTCCAGCGCACCGCGCACATTGCCCCGGCGAGACGCGACGAGGAAACGGGCGTGCGGCACCCGAGCGGTGATGACCGAAGCCGCCTCAGCTGCTGCGTCGGCCGATTCGGCGACCGAGGAGCGGCCCAGCACAACCACCACTGAGCCGGACGCCAACTCTTCGCGCAGCGGATCATCGCCGTCAAGCAGATCGCGCAGCACCGAAGCCGCCTCTCCGCCACGGCACCGTTCGCTCCGCGCGGCGTTGCGGGTCAAGCCGGTCTCGGCCGGTGTCACTTCGATGAGTCGCGTGGTGTTCGCACGGGCGGCGCCGCGCAGGCGCAGGTGAAGCACCGGCAGTTCCTCGCGTAGGTCACCGCACACGAGCAGCGTGGTGTCAGCGTTGCACGCGTCGTCGATGGTCGCGGCCGGCAGTCCCACCACCAGCTCGGCGGGCAGACCGTCTGCGAGCTGCGCGTCGACGTGGTCGGTCCGCAGCACGGTGCGAGCCAGCTTCGACCAGGCGTACGCGTCCTCGTTGGTGCCTCGGGCACCGCCAAGGACGGCAATGGCACCGGGCCGGGCCGCAGCCACCGCCGCAGAGACCGCTGTGAGCGCGCGTGTCCAATCCACCGACTCGAAGCGATGCGACGGATCTGACCTACCGATGTCAACCGCAGCCGCAGCGGTCTCGGGTCGTGCGCGCAACGGCGTTGTCACCCGATCGGGACTGTGGACAGCTCCGAAGGCGAACCTGCCCTTGTCGCACAACCAGCCGTGATTCACAGGATCGATGTCGACGCCGAGATACCGGACCAGCTCGTTGCGCGAGGACTGCACCACAATCCGGCAGCCCACCGCGCAAGTCGTGCAGGTGGACTCAGTCTGGTTCAGGTCCCACGGGCGCGCCTTGAAGCGGTAGGGCGCGGCGGTCAATGCCCCGACAGGGCAGATCTGCACGGTGTTGCCCGAGAAGTACGACGTGAAGGGCTCGCCGGGAAACGTCATCACCTGAGTCTCGTAACCGCGTTCGACGAAATCGATGAGCGGTTCGCCGGCAATCTCGTCGGCGAATCGGGTGCAGCGGTCGCACAGAATGCACCGCTCCCGATCCAAGTGCACGAGATCGGAGATGGGAATCGGCTTCGAATAGTGCCGCTTCTCTTCGACGAAGCGCGACTCCCCCGGTCCATAGGCCATCGTCTGGTCCTGCAACGGGCATTCGCCGCCCTTGTCGCAGACGGGACAGTCCAGCGGATGGTTGATGAGCAACAGCTCCAGCACGCCCTCTTGGGCACGACGAGTGGCTTCGCTGGTGGTGTCAACGGTCATGTTGGGCCCCACCGGCACCATGCACGAGGGCTGCAGCTGCGGCCCGCGCCCCGTGTCGATCTCGACGAGGCACATGCGGCACATGCCGACCGGGCTCATCCGCTCGTGGTAGCAGAACCTCGGAATATTGACACCGGCCCGCTCCGCTGCGGCGATCACCAGCTCGCCGGGCTGGGCCGCGACCACGACACCGTCGATCGTCACCTCCACCGTGCTGGGCCCTGTCGGTGCGTCAGCTGTCGTGGTATCAGACACGGACAGCGACCTCCGAAATCGGGCCGCCATTCACCGAACCGCCGGGCGCGGTAGGTGCATCAAGATGCGCGTTCGCCGCGACTCTGGCGGTGAACTCGTCGGGGAACAGCGTCATCGCGGAATGCACGGGCGCGTACGCCGACGGGCCTACAAAGCAGATCGTTGTCATCTGGTAGGGGAAGGACTTCGGCTCGAGGCCGCGTTCGGGCACGCCAGCGTGCGGAAACTCGCCGGGAGAGATCGTGGCGCCCACCTCGAACAGCAAATCGAGATCACGCGGTGTCCCGGTGCCGTCGCACACGCGTCGCAGGATGCGCTCCAGCCAGGTCGCGCCCTCCCGGCACGGCACGCACTTCCCACACGACTCGTGGGCATAGAACTTTGTCAGCGTGAGCGCGGCGGCGGGGATGTCGGTGGTGTCGTCCATCACCATGACTGCGCCGGAGCCGAGCATCGAGCCCTGCGGGCCGATTTCGGACGCTTCAAACGGGAGGTCGAGCTGTGCGGGAGTGAACCAGGGGGCCGAGCCGCCGCCGGGCACGAACGCTTTGAGCTCGCGACCGGGCCGCATCCCGCCGCAGTAATCGTCGCCGTAGATGAGTTCACGAAACGTCGTAGTGCCGTTGGTGATCTCGAACACACCGGGTCGATTGACATGACCGCTGACCGCGACCATCCGGGTGCCCGGTGAGGTCGGTGTGCCGATCGCGGTGAACGCCGACGCTCCGTTGCGGAGGATCCACGGCAGATTTGCCAGCGTCTCGACGTTGTTCACGATGGTTGGCTGGCCATACAGGCCCACTGCCGCCGGGAAGAACGGAGGCTTCAGTCGCGGCATGCCGCGGTTGCCTTCGAGACTCTCGATGAGTGCTGTCTCCTCACCCACGACGTAGGCACCGGCACCGGAGTGCAGCACGATGTCGACCGAAAACTCGGTGCCGCAGATGTTGCGGCCCACCCAGCCGGCCGCGTAGGCGTCGTTGAGCGCTTGGGCCACGCGCTCTTGCGCGAGCGCCATCTCGCCGCGGATGTACAGGAAGCACTGCGAGAGCCCCACCGCGTAACAGGCGATGAGGCAACCCTCGATGAGCTGGTGCGGATCCAGCTCCATCAGCATGCGGTCCTTGTACGTGCCCGGCTCAGACTCGTCGCCGTTCACCACGAGGTACCGCGGCCACACGCCCGGGGGACAGAAGCCCCACTTCACCCCAGCGGGGAATCCGGCACCGCCGCGCCCCAGCAACGTCGCATCGCGTACCTCGCTGTGCACATCTTGCGGAGAGCGGTCCACCGCAACCCGGATGCCTTCGTAGCCGCCGGTCGCTAGGTAGCGCTCGAGCGTGTAGCTGTCGGGGTGATCGAATCGTTCGGTGACGATCCGCGGCGCGTCGTTGGCGACGAATCCCGCTACGTGTGGGATCGTGTACGAGGCCATCAGCCGCCGCCTCCTGCGGCTCCGTTCGACGTCGCCAACCACACCGGTGCCTCGTTGACCACGGAGGGCGGCACGGCGCCGACAGCACGGTCGGGCGGAATGTGCTGGCGAATGCGTGCGGTGGTTCCGTGCGTTGGAATCTCGCGATCCAGTGCACCGGCGGCAAGATTGTCAATGAGCTGGTCGAACTGTTCGGCGTCCACTCGATAGCGGTACCGGTAGTTGACCTGCAGGCACGGTGCTTCAGTGCACGCCGCCTGACACTCAGCCGGAGACAGGGTGAACATGCCGTCGGACGTTGTGCCGCCGGCGCGCACGCCCAGCCGTTCCTCGGCGTGATGCATCAGCTCAGCGGCGCCGGCCAGCGCGCACGACATCGTGACGCAGACGTTGACGAGGTATTTGCCCACAGGTTCGCGCTTGAACATCTCGTAGAACGAGCAGGTGCCCAGCACCTCAGCAGACGTGGTGCCGACGAGTTCGCCGATCTCAGTCATCGCTTCGTTCGAGACCCAGCCGGCTTGCGACTGCGCTAGGTGCAGCAGCGGGATCATCGCCGAACGCGGCTTGGGATACCGCCTGATGACCTCGCGCGCAATCCCCCGATTCTCGTCACTGAAGAAACTCATCGGTCTGCCTCCCCACCGTCAGACGCGGGACACACACGGACGCGGCGGAACCAATCGCTCATCGGTCTGCCTCCCCACCGTCAGACGCGGGACACACACGGACGCGGCGGAACCAATCGCTCATCGGTCGACCTCGCCCATGATCGGGTCGATGGAGGAGATAACGGCGATGGCGTCGGCGAGCAGACCGCCGTACATGAGGTGCGGGAGGCTCTGCAGGTTCACGAACGAGGGTGCTCGGATATGCACCCGTTGGGGCTTCGGGCCACCGTCGGACACCAGGTAGCAGCCCAGCTCGCCACGGGGCGACTCGACGGCCATGTAGGTCTCGCCCGGTGGCACCCGGAAACCCTCAGTGAAGATCTTGAAGTGGTGGATCAGCGCTTCCATCGACTCATCGATGCGGGCCCGGGGCGGTGGCGTGACCTTGCGGTCCTCGGTCCGATACGGACCCTTGGGCATCTTGTCGAGGCACTGCTCGACAATGCGCATCGACTGGCGGATCTCGTTGAGCCGGATGGCATAGCGGTCGAAGGTGTCTCCGTACGCGCCGACGACGACATCGAACTCGACCTCGTCGTAGGCCAGGTAGGGCATGGTCCGTCGCAGGTCCCAGGCCTCACCGGTACAGCGCAGCAGCGGCCCCGTGGCCGACATGGCAATCGCCTCGTCCGCAGTGATGACGCCGACGCCTTGGGTGCGATCGCGCCAGATGGGCTGACCGGTCATGAGCGTGTCGAACTCGTCGAGCCGCTTGGGCAGGACCGTCAGGATCTGCTCGACATCGGCCTGCCATCCGTCGGGCAGGTCTGCGGCCACGCCGCCCGGGCGGATGTAGTTGTGGTTCATCCGCAGGCCCGTGACGGTTTCGAAAAAACGCAGGATGTCCTCGCGTTCGCGCCAGCCGTACAGCATCATCCCGACCGCGCCGAGGTCCATGCCGTTGGTCGCCAGGAAGAGCAGATGCGAGCTCATGCGGTTTAGCTCACACATCAGCATCCGGATCCAGGTCGCCCGCTCAGGTATCTCAGTGCCCAGCAGGTCCTCAACAGCCAGGCAGAACACCAGCTCGTTGAACAACGGCGCGACGTAATCCATGCGAGTGACGTTGGTCGGGCCTTGCAGGTACGTCAGATCCTCGGCGGTCTTCTCCATGCCGGTGTGCAGGTAGCCGATGATGGGCTTGGAGCGCAGCACCGTCTCGCCCTGGAGCTCCATCGCGATACGGAGCACTCCGTGGGTGGATGGATGCTGCGGACCCATGTTGATGAGCATCGGGCCGTCGCCCGAATTGGCGCCCGAATTGGCGCCCGAATTGGCATCGGGCAATCCCTCATCGACGTCGGCGGCAGCGAGCGCTTCGTCCTCGGAAATGCGCAGCACCGCATCGGCGGGCCGGCGCAGCCGTGCCGTGCTGGCCGCGCTCTGTGTTTCGCTGACAGCAGCCGTCGCGCTCATCGGCCCTCGACTGCTTTGAACTGGACGGGAATGGCCCCGATGTCGTAGTCCTTGCGCAGCGGGTGCCCTTCCCAATCGGGCGGCAGCAGGATGCGGCTCGGGTCGGGGTGACCGCAAAAGGCAACGCCGAACAGATCGGCCGCCTCGCGCTCGGACGCCTCGACGCCTTGATACAGCCCGACAAGCGAGGGCACCTGCGGGTCGTTTACCGGCACCTGGGTCCGCACGCGAAGACGTCGTCGGCCGCGCATGTCGAGGAGGTTCACGACGACCTCGAAACGTTCGGGCACGACACCGGGCGGCAGGATACGAGTGCGGTTGGTGAGGTTGTCGACAGCACACACGTCAACGCACATCTCGAATCCGTCCTCAGCAGCCATCCCGATGGCGTCGAGATATTCGTCTCGGCTGGGGTGCAGGACGAGCTGGCCTCGCTCGGCAGAGCACGGCACTCCATAGGCCGTCGGCCCAGCAGCTGGCGCAGCGTCGTCAGACACAGCACCGTCGGTGTCGGCTGGCGCAGCGGCATCCGCCATCAGCGGACCCCTGCTGAGTGGTCCAGGGAAATACCCGCGCCACCGCCGCGCTCAGTACGACGCTGGGTGAGCTCACCGGTACGGATCTGCTCATGCAGCGCCAAGATTGCGTGCAGCAGCGTCTCGGGGCCCGGCGGGCAACCAGGCGCGTAGATGTCCACGGGCACGACCTGGTCGACACCCTGAACGATTGCGTAGTTGTTGAACATTCCGCCGCTCGAGGCGCACACGCCCATCGAGAGCACCCACTTGGGCTCCATCATCTGGTCGTAGATCTGGCGCAGCACTGGTGCCATCTTCTGGCTGACGCGGCCAGCGACAATCATCAGGTCAGCCTGCCGGGGCGATGCGCGGAATGTCTCCATGCCGAATCGAGCCAAGTCGTAATGCGCGGTGCCCGTTGCCATCATCTCGATAGCGCAGCACGCCAACCCGAACGTGGCCGGCATGAGGCTTCGGCGCCTCGCCCACTTCACCAGCTCTTCCAACGGCGCGGTGAAAACGTTGTGCCCCAGCCCGGCCAGACCGTCGTCAATGCCCAGCTTCGACTTGAGCGCGTCGATCCCCGCCATCAGCCCGCTCCACCGTGCGTGCTGACGCCGCTCAATGCGTCGATCTCGCGGCCAACGGTGCCAACCGTGACCACACCGGTCACGCCACTGCGAGTTGCGGGCGGCAGGGGCGCCGCTATGCGCCGACGGGGTCCCCATTCGAGACCGCCCATGGCCAGTTCGTACACAAACGACAGGAAGAACACCACGACGAACAGCAGCATCGCGACAAAGCCGAAGAGGCCGAGTTGGGCGTTGGCCACCGCCCAGGGGTAGAGGAACACGATCTCGATGTCGAACATGATGAACAGCATCGCCACGAGATAGAAGCGAACCGGAAACCGCTCGGGGATGGCGGCCTGATCGACAATGCCGCATTCGTACGACGCCAACTTCGCCTTGGTATCGCGCCGCGGTGCCAGCAAGCGTGATGCCACGATGCTCAGCAGCACGAATACAACCGCGAGAACACCGAGCGCCAGCACTGGCAGATACTGCTCCATGCCCACAAACCCCCTCAATGCGTTGTCGGTCGAACTCCGCCGCCAGTCTGACCGATCCCGGGCCGATTCGACACTGCCCGGTCAATCACAAGCGGGCCGGTCACTCGTGGATCAGTCACGGGCCGGCAGCTTCGCGCACCGCCCAGATCGCCTGATCCCGTCGGTGCAGGTGGTAGCAGCCCAAGCCGAACAGCAAGGCAGAGAAGATCGCCAGCAGGGCCGGTCGCAGCCTGACGCTGCCGTGGTCGCGGACCATGACGATGGACAATGGTTGCGCATCGTCGTCGATCTGCGGCTCCGGCAAGATCACCTTGCCTTCGTCATCAAGCAGGTTCGGATCAACATCGGGCCTCGGCGCGAACGGCTGGATCTGCACGACGGCGTACTGCGGCTGCCCGCGGCTCGGGAAGAAGTACTGCGTCACGACGTTGTCGGGAATGCCGAGTGGTCGGTAGCGCTCGCCGCCCGTGAACAGCACACGACGGCTGAGGTAGTCGGTCGCCACGGTGAACCGGCACGAATTCACGGCAAGCAATCGCCGCGGGTCGGCGTCATTGCACACGACGTGACTGTCCGCCGCCGAGCGAGCATCGGCGTCGTCGACTTCTGTCCACTCTGGAGGCATCTCGTCGAGGCCATATCTGGCGAGATCTTGCACCACCGCCACGGGCACGGTCGTGGGGTCGGCCGTCACGTGGGTGACATTCCAGCCGGGCGGGCTGCCGATCCAGCCGATGCCGAACACCCACCACACGAGCGACATCAGCAGCATCCAGCCCCACAGGCCGGTCCATGCCACCAGGAAGCCGAGGCGCACGCCGAGGTTGGTTGCCAGCAGCAGGTACACCGAGCCACACAGCACGCCGACGGCGATGATGACCGCCAGGTAGCCGGTCAGGACCGGGTCCCAGCTGACGATCGCCAAGATTGAGGCGGTCATGAGTCATCCCCCGCTTCGTGCAGCCGTTCGAACTCAACCGCAGTCTGGCTCTCGGGATCGAGGCCCCGTTCGTATTCGGCAATGGCACGGATCTCGTCTTCGCTCAGCACCCGTCCGAAGCCCGGCATGCCGTAATTTCCGAGACGTGCGAACTCACCGAAAGCAACGTTGTCGGCCGCACCGCTCGTGATGAACGCTACATGATCTTCGATGTCGGGGAACAGGCGCTCCAAGCTCACGCGGTTGAGGGGCGGGCCGTACCGGCCAGCGCCGGGGGGACCAGGGAGCACTTCGACGGATCCACCGTTGTTCGGCAGCTGCGCCGGACCGCGGCCGGGCCAGCGCGGCGTGTGACAGCGCGCGCAGTTCAACTCGAAGAGCACCTGGCCTTCGGACTTGTCAGGGTTTGCGGCCCGCTCCAAGGCCTTGCGGCTCGCCGCCCGTTCCATCGCCTCCTCATCAGAGATCTGCTCGTGCCACAACCAAGCGACGAGATCGTCAATCTGCTGGTCGTTCAAGGGGCCACCGCCTTCGAGGCCCCAAGCAGGCATCACGCCTCTGCCGTACACGAGGATCTGGCGCACCTCACTGGTCTCGTCGAGCGTCACGGCATCAGTGTCAAAGCGGGTGAACACGTCGTCGAGCGAGGGTCCTTCCCACGTGGTGTTGATGATGAAGGAATCCCTGTCGGCGAACTGGTAGCCGATATCGAGCACAACCGGCGCAAAGCGGGCACCACCCAGATCGGCCCCGTGGCAGTTCGTGCACTCCTGCTCAGCAGCGAGGCTCTCGCCCCGGTCGATCGCGTCTTCCGAGAACGACGTCTCCGCACCTGAGCGTCGTCCGCCTTCGAGCATCCAGTACACAGGCAGCACTAGCGCCATCACGAGCAGCATCAGCACGCCGAAGGCTTGCACCTTCTCAAGCCGGGGACCCTCGAGTTCGTCATCGTCGGGCATCGTGCGCCGGTTGGGCGCCAATTCGATCTCGCTGCCCACCTCCGCCTTGGCCTGGCGGATGTTCACGAACACATAGATGGCCCAACCCGCCACCACGACGGCCAGCAGCACGATCGCGATAGACCGCTCGGTGCTCGCTGCCAGCAGCTGCGCAGCTCCTTGCCCCATTGACTCGAGCCCCATCACGTCATGCACAGTGCGGCCCTTCGAGGCCCTGCCCGGTGGTGTCGGTTCCGATGGCAGGTCCCTGCGAGACGGTGCCTGTGTCGACGAACACGTTGCCGTCTTCGATGGTCACCGGGAAGCGGTCCATGCCACGTGGCGCTGGGCCGGACTTCTTCTCGCCGACACGGTTGTACTTCGAGCCGTGGCAGGGGCACTCGAACCATTGCGAGCTGCCGCACACGGGCACCTTGCAGCCGAGATGCGGGCACTTCTGCCACAGTGCGACATAGCCGATCTTCATGGCATCGAGCGCGGCGCCCGAATAGACCTTCTCGGCAGCAGCCAGCGTCGTCGAGTCGGTGGGGTACGGCTGGATGTAGCTCTGCGCCTCGGAAAAGTACGAAAAGTTGACCGCTGGGGTCGACGAGGCAACGGCCGTGTCGACTGAGGCCACTGAGCCGATCTTGACCTTCGAGCCGAAACCCTTAGTCGGGCGCGGCCACAAGAATGCGATCATCGCGGCGTTGAAGGTGCCCAAGCCGGTTGCCATGAGCAGCACGGAGGAACGGTTCAGGAATTGGCGGCGGGTGACGCCCACTTCGGATGGAGTCGGCGGCGCCCAGTCTTGCGGCATCGCGGGCTCGGCCACAGCAACAGGAGCCGGTCGGCGCTCAAGGGCTACCGAGCGCTCAAGATCCCGAGCCTGCGTACTCACGCCGAAGGCGCCGGCGGCATCGCCTGCTTCATCCGATGCTGCGGCCTGCTCGTCGCGGCGCCTTGTCTCACGCGTGAGGTGCCCGAGGCCCGTCGCGTCGCGCCGACGCAGCGATACAAACGCCACCACGGCGCCCAGCACCACGATGACCGGGATCGCGACCGCGAGAATCGTTCCGGTGGACATGCCGACGTGCTCCTACAAGTGGAAGATGCCGTGCAGACCGGTGTCCCACGGGTAGGTGAAGTTGAAGCCCTGTCCCCGGAAGAACGAGCCGATGATGACGAGCACTGCCCAGAACATGAGGTGGATCGTCTGGATGGAAATGGCGAACTTGCGGTCCTCGGGACGCTGTGACGGGTTCT
Organism: Candidatus Poriferisodalis sp.; assembly: GCA_965226645.1. Lineage (GTDB taxonomy): Bacteria > Actinomycetota > Acidimicrobiia > Acidimicrobiales > Poriferisodalaceae > Poriferisodalis. Next base: position 335,766 of record CBDDDL010000001.1, on the reverse strand, counting down.
TGTCGATGTAGGGAGCAAAAGCCAGCAGCACAAGCGCAACGCCGGGGATCGTCACGCCGGCGATCATCGGATCGAACATCGTCAGCAGCTCTTGCAGCCCGAGGAAGTACCACGGCGCCTTGGAGGGATTGGGCGTCTCGTTGTGATTCGCCAGCTCAAGCAACGGAGCGTTGACGAACAGCGAGAACACCAGCGTGAAGGCCGTGATGAACAGCGCAGCGGTGAACTCGGCAGCCAGCAGGTGAGGCCAGACGTGAACCTTGTCTCCCGGGCTTGCCTTGACATCCTGGATGGAGCCCGACTTCACCACGGTCAGCAGGCGGTGGGTGTTGCCCGCCGGTCCGGCCATCAACGGCGGCAATGCGGTTGCCACGCCTCCGCCCGCCGACGCTGCAGCGGGGCCCGCGCCTGCGGGGGCACCGCCGGGCTGCTGGCTGGCGGCGAGCAGTGAACGCGGGATCGTCACGCCGTCGTCATCGCCGGGAGGCGCGGCGGCGGTCGCAGCTTCCTCACCAGGTGCAGACGCGCCCGTGGAACGTGCGCGGGCATCGGCGCTTCGCCGCAGGAGGTGTTCGGGAATCTCGGTCATCTGCTTGTGGGGGTCGGGGGCAGCGTCAGGAAACGGACGGTGAGCTTCGAAGCGGGCGCGTCGTCGCTGGATTCCTTACAAGGGTCCCGATATGCCTCCGTCCTTTCTGACTCTCCAGAAGTGGATCGCCATGAAGATGACGATCACGAAGGGGAGCATGAGCACATGCAGCACATACCAGCGCAGGAGTGTCTCCGCGCCGATTTCGTGGCTCCCTAACAGCACGAACCGAACTTGATTGCCGAACACCGGGGTGAACCCCATCATGTTCGTGCCCACGGTCACCGCCCACAGCGACAGCTGGTCCCACGGCAACAGGTATCCCGTGAAGCTGAGCAGCAACGTCAGCTGCAGCAACATCACGCCGACGACCCAGTTGAATTCGCGCGGCGCCTTGTACGCGCCGTGGTAGAAGACGCGCGCCATGTGCAAGAACACCGACAGCACCATGAGGTGCGCAGCCCATCGGTGCATGTTGCGCACGAGCAGGCCGAAGGCGACCTGTGTGTGCAGGCTCTCGATGTCCGCCCAGGCCGCCGTGTCGGTGGGTCGGTAGAAGAACATCAAGAAGATGCCTGTGATGGTCAGCAGGATGAACAGGAAAAAGCTGAGTCCGCCGAGGCACAGCGTGTAGCTGACCTTCACCGCGTGCCGCTTCACCTTCACGGGATGAAGGTGGTACAGGACGCTGTTCATGACGACGTAGGAGCGATTCCGCGGGCTGTCGGTGTAGCCCTTGCGGAAGATCGAGCCGGGACGGAAGACCGATGTCCAGAACTGGCTGTCCTGCATCCAATCCGCGGCTGCCTGCTGCGCGTTCGCGAGGCGATCGGGCAGTTTCGGCTTGGCGTTGGGATTCTCGAGCGTGTTCGCCATATCGATGCGGGTTGGGTCCTTCGGTGTGGGCAGGGGGGGGCTACAAGCGCATCCCGTAGGCGTAGCCGTGCGTATGCGTGCGGCCGTGAACGTCGCCGCCTGGCGGCGGAGTATTGCTGACCCGCCCGAGCGTGATGACTCCGGTGGGGCAGCGGTCGACGCACAGCGCGCAACGGGTGCAAACGTCGTCGTCGATGATGAAGATGGCGTTGTCGGTGGGGTCGAGGCCCGGCAGTTCAACCCCGACGGCCTCGTCAATTGCCTCGGTGGACACATACCAGATGCACTTCCACGGGCAGATGTCCACGCAGCCTTCGCACTGGATGCACTCGGACTGGTCGATGTTGATGAACTGCTTCGGCTTGACCGCTGCATCGAGGTACGCGGCATCGACCTGTTGCAAGACGTAGTCGTCCCGGAACTTGGGCATCGGCGGGTTGGCGTCACTGCTTGCCATATCTGCGCGCTCTCAGTTGCCCTTGATGAGGGGACGTCCGAAGTCCGACGTGGGCTCGTCGGCGGGCTGGGCCTTGTCGCGACGCTGCCACCACAGCCACAGCATCGGCAAGCCCACGAGGGCTGCGAGATGCTCGATCACGACCACTAGGTCGCTGACCTTCTTCAAGTCCATGCGTGTGGGCGGGAAGGTGATCGGCGAGGTAAGGAACTGCCCTTCAGTGAAGAGGAACTTCTCGACGGACCATCCCCACTCGTTGTCGGTCAGCCGAATCCAGCGGTCCGGGACGATTCCGAAGACCAGCAGCAGCAGCATGAACACGTAGGCCGCGCCCAGCATGGCCTCGCCCCACGTGGTCGGGCGGTTCGTCGGCCGGCGCTTGCCGTAGGCGACGATCCCCCGCACCATCAGCGCGGTCACGAAGATCGATGTGAAGAGCGCGACCACTCGTTCTTCCTCCCGCGTCGTTCTGTCGACTTCGGCTTGCTGCAATTCGGCGCAACCGCGGCGGTGAGCCGCGGCGAGACCGGGGCAAAGATTACCGGCGCCCCGGTGATGGCGCGTGATGTTCTAGCACGGCGACCGTCAGGGTCCACAAATCCGGCGGTCCGATCGGGCGACGACGCCCGCGCCGCAGCCGTCGCTCCTGCGTGAGGGCACCGGCAGAGACCCGCTGGCACATCGCTCTGGCACATCGCTCTGGCACGCCGCGATGCTGTGCCTGCGTGGCAGACTTGCCCGCTGATGTGCTCGGGCGCGTAACGTGCTCCGGGTCCTCGGGCGCGTAACCTGCACCGCAAACTCGTTCGATAAGCCCTGGGGGCAACCCCGCGGAGGAGACAGTGGCAGAAGTTCCCGAGTACTTGCTAGAGCGCTCGCGGCAGCGTCGCGTCGCTTTGGGCGTGCTGGAGGACGACGGCAGCGGCGCAGCGGCGCCTGGTGGCCCAGCGCCTGCAGCTGGATCAGCCGTGGCCGCGGGGCCGGGTCCCGCGGAGATGATCGCTGCGGCCAAGCAGGCCGCACTGGCAGAGCCTGAGCCCGCCATCGAACCAGATCCCGGGCGGGTCGTTGCCGCGCGAACACGCCACCGCATTCCCGTGTGGGTGCTCCCCGTGCTGGTCTGCTTGCCGCTGTGGGGATTCGTGTACTGGAAACTGACCGAACCGCCGCCTGTACCGATCACCGCAATCAACGAGGGCGCAACCACGTTCGCCGTGCGATGCGCGAGCTGCCACGGCGGCGACGGATCCGGCTCAGACGGGTCCTTGGTGGGCCGCCCGCTCCACAACGGCGAGGTCCTCGCCACGTTCCCGAATCTCGACGACTCCTTCATCGAATGGATCTCGCTCGGTTCGGAGGGCATCGGCGTCGGGCAGGTCTACGGCGACCCGAATCGCGCGGGCGGACCCCATGTCTCAGGCGAGACGGGCTCGAACATGCCCGCGTTCGGCGAGGTGCTCCCGCCCCACCAGCTCTATTCCGTCGCGCGATATGTCCGTGAGGTCATCGGCGGCGAGAACTTGAGCGACGAGGTCGAAGCAGAGCGCGACGCCGAATGGGAACACCTCGGCGGCGGCTCTGACGCGGGCGCGGGTGGCGCCCACTAGTCACCGGGACGCGCGCCGACGGCGCGCCCGACTGAGCTATATCCGTCCGAGGTCGACGTGACCGAAACCAGAGCCTGTGACGTGCTCGTTGTGGGCGGCGGACCGGCGGGCTGCGCGGCGGCGTATTGGGCTGCGCGGGCGGGGCACGATGTCCTGCTCATCGAGCGATCGACCCACCCGCGCGAACGAGTCTGCGGTGACGCTTTGACACCGGGCGCCGTCGGCGAGCTCATCGACATGGGCTGCGACCCGATTGCGGCCCGTTGGCATCGCCACGATGGTCTCCGCATGACGGCACACGGCCGCAGCCTGGAGATGCGCTGGCCGTCCGACGAACGCCTCCCTCACTACGGCGTCGTCGTACGGAGGCCTCGACTGGATGCGCTCATCGCCGCACGAGCGCGTGCAGCCGGTGCACACATGTGGACCGGCACCGAAGTGACAGCGCCGCTCATCGCCGATGGCCACCTGCGCGGTTGCCACGCGCTGGGCAGCGGCACCGGCAGTGCACCCAGCGGGCCCCTCGTCGCTCTCGCCCGCTACGTGGTGATCGCCGACGGGCCGAGTTCGACGTTCGGACGCGCGCTGGGCACCGCCCGCACGCGTACCTACGCGCAAGGTCTGGCGATGCGCGCCTATTACCCGACTCCCCGTCACGCCGAGCCGTGGATCGAATCGGTGTTCGCGCTCATCGACCGCGACGGCGGTCAGCTGCCCGGGTACGGCTGGGTGTTCCCGGTCGGGGACGGTACGGCCAATGTCGGCGTGGGTCTGCTCAGCCACCATTTCGGCAACGAGGCGATCTCACTGGATCGTCTGTTTGAGCAATGGACCCAGCAGATACCGGACCGGTGGGAAATCAACCCGGACGGTCCGCACACGCCTCCGGCCGGGGGTCGATTGCCCATGGGGGGTTCGGTTCGGCCGCGTTCAGGCCCCAACTGGGTCGCCGTCGGCGATGCGGCCGGCAGCGTGAACCCCTGGAACGGCGACGGCATCGGACCTGCGGTGGGCACCGGCCGGCTGGCAGCCGAAGTCATCGGCCGCGCGCTCGAAGCCGACGACGGGCTCGAACTGCGGCACTACGAGACTGAGCTGGCTGCGCGTTGGCAGCGCTACCACCATCTCGGTCGAATCGCCACCCGCGCGCTCGGCCAACCGGGTCTGATGCGGCGCCTGACACAGATCGCCATTCGCTCGCCCCAGATGGGCAACCTGGCCATGCGAGTGTCAACCGACCTGCTCCGCGACGACCAGCGTGGCGGTCCCGAGCGCATCTACCGCGCCGCGTCGGCGATGGCGAGGCTCTGGCGCGATCGCAGCTAGCTGAGCGGCTCCGAGCCGAATCCCAGGAAGCGCCCTCGGTGAAGCCCGCCGTCGCCGCCACCGACCACAGCGGAGCCGGTCGCGCACGATCCACGGAAGATGCTGGCACTGATCACGTCTCTCGCTCGCAACGAAGCCACATCCGCCTCGCTGCGAACGTTGGTTGAAGACACCGCAGGCTTCGGCGGTCCATCTGACCGCGACACAGTTCGGCGGTATCTCGACCGATTGACCGATGCGTTCGTCATCGAACCGCTCGGCTTCCTCTTCGAATCGCTGGTGATCCGCGACCTTCGTGTCTACGCCCAGACCTTCGGCGCCGAGGCCATGCACTACCGGGACAGCAAGGACCTCGAAGTCGACGCGATCCTCACCCAAGGAGCCGGCGATTGGGCCGCCGTCGAGATAAAGCTCGGCGGAGCAACAGCCATCGATGCCGCGATTGCATCACTGCGCCGCATGCGCGCCAAAGTCGACACCCAACGCGCCGGCGAGCCGTCGCGCTTGATCGTCGTCACCGCCGTCGGCAGGGTGTTCGAGACCAACGACGACATCGCCGTCGTCCCCGTGACGCACCTGCGGTCATAACGCCAGCGGCCCGCGACGGCTGTTCCCGAGTCGCCTACGTCAAAGCTCACGACAACGAGAAAGCCGAACGGTTCAACCGCACCCTGGCTGATGAGTTCCTGTACGACCGCAAGTTCAGATCAGAGACCGACCGGCGCATCCGCCTGACACGCTCGATCCATGACTGCAACTGCCACCGCCACGGCACGAAGAAGGCTCCAAACGGCCCACTACCAACCGTTCGCGCGCAGTTCGTCAATGTCGTGTTGGTACCTGGCGGGCATCTCGGGGATGGGAAGCTCGGTCAGCCCTTCGAGCACCTGTCGGGCGAAGTACGCGCGCTGGGGGGCGAGCAGCTCGTCGCGTAGGGCCGCATCGAGCGTGGGATAGGTCACCGCATACAGGGCGCACTCGTGGCGCAGCTCGGAGTACTCGTAGTACGACAGCCCGAACTCGGACTCGACGCGCGAGGGCAGCATGTCGAAACCGCGTCCGCTGTGCATCACGAACAGCTCCACATCGGGCCACGGCGAGTTGCGGCCGCATTCCTCGAGCGCCTCGAGGAACGCGTCGTGCAGCACCTGGGAGCCGCCGCTGGAGGGCACCGACCTGATCGCTCTGGAAGCGAGATAGAGCAACCTGTTCTCGAACAGATGCAGAGTCCCGCCCTCGGCACCGGCGTCGGTATAGAAATAGCGGTTCGCAATCCCGCTGTTGATCAGCGCGGCTCCCGAGATGAGCTCAGCGGTGGGCGGCATGTTGATGATGTAGCTGTCGAGGAACTCGATCACCCCGAGCTCTCTATAGTGCTGGAACACCCCCGGCTCGAGCACCGCAGGCCCGCTGGTCAGCTCAACAAAGTCCAGCTCTTTGAGTGCTCTCATGGCTTCGGCATCCTCATCGGAGCCGAGGTCCGCGACAGCGCCCGGCGCTGAGGGCTGTTGATTCTGTGAGCCAACGCCGTCGCCGCGCTCGGGCGATCCTGTGCACCCCCAAAAGCGACACAGCCACCGCAACCACACACGCCAAGCCCACCGCCCGAAATGCGCCCGCACCCCGACGCGCCCCGTCACGGCGCCGCCTGCAGTACCGCATCCTCACAGCATCCAGCCAGTCCATCGATCCACCTCCACTACGATTCCTCATCCACGAACAAACCCCCGCAGGAAATGACGGAAGAGGCGCCCAGCATCGGACTGACTCCCGGGACAACAAAAGCAGACAGCCACGTAGCGTTCAACAGCACCGCACAGCGCGCCGGGTCCAATACCCCGCTGACGAAAGCCGATAAGACGTAGGCACCCATCGACCCCTCGAACTCTGCAGGAGTCCACAACCAATCTGCTCGGTAGTCGCACTGCCAATGCTCCGACGTGATCGACTGACACCCCTCGAGCATCTCGTCCGATGCGAGCACCAACTACGTGCCATAGTCGACATGCGCATCAGAGGTGCCTTCGATCTGGTCGCTCGTCTTGCTGATGTACACCCGGGACTCTTGAAGTCGCCGACAGAGCCACTCGTCCGGCTCGCCGGACGGACTCGTCCTGTAGCAGTCCTGGGCAAGATTCACAATGTGCTCGGGGAGCGGCGAAACGATGATCTGTCCTGGCCGCTTCATCAGCGCCCGCAAGGGCGTGCCGCAGCCTGCGGGCAACTCGTCTTGGCCGTCTGGGCAGTATGAGTCGATGGTGGTGGCTTTGGTGAGGGCGGCCGTTCCGTTGGCGTAGGTCACCAGGACCGCATACTGGCCGACCGCGCTGGGAGTGGCGGAGAGCGTGGCGCGGCCTCTGCTGGTGACCTCGACGGCGGCATCGATCCCCTCGGGGAACGCCGACGCGATTTGGACAGCGGCAGCACCGGGCCGGTAGTTCCATGCGCTGGTCACCTCGGTGCCGTTCTCGACCCGCAGCTCGACAGGCTGGCCCGCGGCGCGTGGTGTGTGGTCGACGGACACGGTGAGGGTGTAGGCGCCGGTGGTGCGCTGGGGGCGGGAATCTCTGTGCCGGTAGAAGGTGGTGGCCTCGATGGTGTAGACCCCGGCTTGGCTCACGGCGACCGTCGCCGCCGCGTCCAGGGAGAACGTCCAGCTGCGCGCCCAGTGCGGTGACTGAGCGCTGCCCAGACGCCCGAACGGCACGAATCGTCCCAGCTGCCCGTGCGGGTCGTCACGCCCGCCCCCAAAGCGCCCAACGCCGCCGGCGGGCACGGACCCACCAGATGGCAGTGCGGCGGGGTGGTCGAGGTGTCCAGGGTGTACGCGGGCGCGTCGGGGCAGTCCCAGTCGGGCTCCTCGGTGACGGCGCGCTCACACGACGTGGGATCGCCGGCGGCAGCAGCCCAGCCGGTGTCGCACTCATAGGACACATCGCCCAGATCGACCCCGGCGGGATGCTCGCACACCAACGCAGCGCTCAACGCGTACCCCGCCGCGGTGCACGCCGCGTCAGGCACAGCCGACTCGGTCACCGTCACCGTCTCGGTCGTGGTCACCACGCGGGTCTCGGGCCGGCAGCAATCCAGCCGGGTGCGTGTCTCGAAGTTGCGCACCTCATGGTCCACCCAGCGATACCGCGTCTCCTCCACCATGCGCAACCGCACCTGATCCTCGAAGTTCGACACGTCACGGTCCACCCAGCGATACCGCGAACGCAAGATCTTCGAGCTCGTCACGCACCTGCTGCATGCCGAGCCGGTTAGCCAGCGGTGCGTAGATGTCCAGCGTCTCGCGGGCCACATCGGCTTGCTTGGCACCGCTCAGCGCCCCGAGCGTGCGCATGTTGTGCAGCCGGTCGGACAGCTTGATCATCAGCACCCGCGGATCGTTCGCGATCGCGACGAGCATCTTTCGCAGCGTTGCGGCCTGTTGTGCCTGCTTGGACGCGAAGCGCACCCGTTCGAGCTTGGTGACGCCGTCGACGATGGCCGCGACCTCAGCGCCGAACTCATCGGACAGCGCGACCAGCTGGACGCCGGTGTCTTCCACGGCGTCATGCAGCAGCGCCGCCGCGATCGAGGTGTCGTCGAGGCCCAGATCGGCCACCACTCTCGCCACCGCTACGGGGTGGGTGATGTACGGCTCCCCGGTACGTCGGCGCTGCCCCTCGTGCGCGCGGGCAGCCGCCTCGTAGGCACGCACGACAAGGTCGGGAGAGCTCTTGGGCCAACGCTGCTTGTATCGCTCGACGACCGGCGAGATGTCTGCTGCGACCGCGTTCGACGAGCGTCGCCACGGAAGGACGCGCTTCGCCGCCGCCATGGCGCTATCCCCGCCGCTCGCGAGGTGGCTCAGCCGACGCCGGGACAATCGGACTGAAGCTCGCATCTTCATTGTGCCCCGCGCCCACGACGGCGGCCGGCAGCTCGGCCCAGACGCAACACACGGTGTCGATCAGGTTGAGGAACTTCGTGGTACTCACGCCCAGCTTGTGGAGATGAGTCGCTCGAGCGGCGACAGCCTCACTGAGGCGGTCCGCCCAGCCGCCGAAGCCCTGCGGCGCGCTCGGTTCGGGCTGCGAGTGCAGCAGCAATACGCGGAATTGCGCAGCGACCCAGATGCTTGGGCCGAATACCTGGCCGAGGCCGAATCGACCCACGTCGCCGATGGCATCAGTTGACGAACTGTGGCTCGCCGACTTCGGCACGCCCTATCCCAGCGAACCCGGCGGGCGACGCCCCGTTCTTGTTCTCGGCCCACCGGACATCTTCGGTACCGAATTTCCAATCGCGATCGTCGCGCCGCTGACCACGACGTACCCCGTTCTCGACCTGCATGTCGAGGTGTCGGCAAATCAACAAACGGGCCTTCGCGCGACGAGCTACGTGCAGTGCGAGCTGCTGCGATCTGTCAACAGTGCGCGCCTTTCACACCGACTCGGCGTTATCGATGTTGAAACCAGCTGGCTCGTCAGCGAGGTCGTGAAAACCCTGCTGAACCACCCATAGCGCACCTGCGAAGGCTTCCTCGGTGGTGCGGTCTTCTACGACGGCGAACTCGCCGCCAGCTTCGGCGATCGCCTCTGGGCGCTGCCTATCTCCAGTCTGTGGTCCGCGGCTTCGAGGTCGACTCGGCGCAACTCCGGCGTCGATTGACGAAATCAGGCTGCTGGATCGACCAAGTGCACGAGACGTGTTCGTTCGGTCCAGTCGTGGATCGCTGCATCTGTCGTCGCCAGAGTCAGCCCGTGAAGCATGGCCGTGGCGACGATCACCTGGTCGGCGGGATCACGGTGAAATCCCGAGTTCATGAGCAAGACCGACTCGACTGCGATGTCACCGTCAACGGGCAGCTCGCGCAGACCCGACGCGAGACGCTCACGGCGCCACGTCGCCGGGTGCTGACCGAGGTTGATGCGGCCATGGTGGTGCAGCCGAGTGGTCTCCACGAACGTAATCGCGGACACCGCCACCTCGCCGTCATCAAGAGCACTCTCCACCGCGTCCTTGAACCCGTCGCTGAGTGCGTCGCTGTCAGACACCAACCGCAGCAGCACGTTGGTGTCAAGCAGGAGGCTCACTGGGGCCGGGCCGGCTCGAGCACCTGGTCGGGTCGGGCGATCATGTCCCAGTCCTCGGCTGGGATCGCTGGCTCGCTGTCGATGTCGGCGAGGATCTGAAGCTGTCCCACGCACGACCCCACGAGCTTCGGCCGTTCATCTCGGATTGCGCTTACGCGTACCACTGCGCGACGACGCTTGGTGACGACGATCTCGGCACCGGTCTCGTGCACCTCGTCCATCAGGCGCAGACAGTTCGTCTTGAATTCGCCCGCTGCAACGACGCGCCCAGTAAATGCGCCATGATGCGTGCCCATTTCATCCCTTGCCATGACTAAAGCCTAGTCGCAACGTCCACACCATGGCCATAAGCTTGTGGCCATAACGCTGGACATGCCGCCTCGAATGCCATGTCCTCGCCTCCTGCTATGACCCGGGTGGAACCACAGCCGCAGAGCACGACCGACAGACCAGCGAGACAGAAATGCTCCGCTACCAGCCGTTCTTCCGCAGCTCGTCGACCTCAGTCTGATACTCGGGAGGCACTTCAACGACGGGCAATACGTTGTCGAGCCGATCCAGAATCACACGCGCATAATGTGCTCGCTGGGGCGCCAACAGCTCATCACGCACTGCCGGATCCAGCGTCGGATACGTCGCCGCATACCGAGCGCACTCATGACGCAACTGCAGATACTCAAACTGCGAGACCCCGAATTCGGGCTCGATACGTTCAGGAAGCACATCAAACTTGCGGCCGTTGTGCATTTCGAACAGCTCGGCATCAGGCCACGCCGACTCCCGGCCGCACTGCTCGAACACCTCGAAGAACGCATCGTCCAGCACACTCGAACCGGCGATACCAGGCAACGACTCCGCGGCAGCCAGCGCTGAATGGCGCATTCGGCTCTCGAAGGCAAACATGGCGTCACCCGCAGCATCGGCGTCGGCATAGAAGTGCCGATTCGCGGAACCAGTTGCGAACAGTTCAAAGCTGAACAGGAAATCAGCAGCGGGCGGAATGTCGATCAGGCAGCTCTCAAGGAGACGAACCACCCCGAACTCCCTGAGCAGACTGGAAACTGCCAGATCCTGCGCTCCCGGGCCTACCGACAATTCGATTCTGCTCAGCTCTCGCAGATCGCTCACAATCGTCGAGCTCGGCTCTGAGTACTGCTGAACGATCTCGCCGGAATCGTCCGCAGACGGCACCGAGACCCGTCACCGCCGCCCTGAATGGGCGCATCGGAGCAGCCCCACAACTCCAACACTGCTGTTGAGCAACTCAGCACATCGAGGACATTGTCCGAGTCACCGAACAACCATCGCGGAAGCACATGCAAGACGTGCCCAACTGCGCTCAGAGTCTGAACCTCACGCATCCATAGCCACTCAGCGCGGTAGTCGCACTGCCAGTACTCCGCAGTGATCGACTGGCACCCCTCCAAGAGCACCGACGGCGACTCCCCCGGCGCGTGACCCGCCACGAGCGTCAAAGCAGTGCCGAAATCGCCGTGCACCGGCGACACACCCACGCGAGCTCAACCATTTCCCCCGAGCCCAACACAGCCCACCTCGCGCGACGACTCTCACCAGAGCCCCGCACCTGCTCAGCACCGCTCACTGCACCATCCCAAATGCGAGCTACCAGCCGTTCTGGCGCAGCTCGTCGATCTCGGCTTGGTACATGGCGGGCACTTCGGCGACGGGGAGTTCGTCGAGGCCCTCGAGCACTTCCCGGGCGTAGTGCGCACGCTGGGGAGCGAGCAGCTCATCACGCACCGCCGGATCGAGCGTGGGATACGTCGCGGCGTATCTCCCGCACTTGTGCAGCAGTTCCTTGTACTCAAAATACGACAAGCCAAAATCACGCTCGACCAGCTGGGGCACATAGTCCCCCGCATAGCCATCGCCCATCACGAACAGCTCCACATCAGGCCACGGCGATTCCCGGCCGCACCACTCAAGCACTTCGAAGAACGCATCATGCAGCACCCCGGGATCCCCCGCCGGCGGCAGACCATTGCCGAAGGTGCCGTTCGCGTCAATGAGCACGCGGCGCTCGAAATCACGCCGCACTGCACCAGATGCGCCGTCCGCGGCGTAGAAGCTGTGGGCCGCGCTAGTTGCCTTAGCCTGAATCCACCGATTGGTGGGTGTGTGGGGGTTGCCGCGTCCACGAAAAAGGCCTCCTGATCTGCGACGATTGTGATGTTGGAAGCCACATTCGTCTCAAAAACAGGAGGCACTTTTTGTGTCTGCATCATCGCGCAGTCCGGACCGGTTCGCAACGACGTTCGATCATGAGGGACTGGTGGCCAATGCGGGCCTGATCCTGGCGGGAACGCTGATGGACCGTTTGGGTCTCGGGGCTGATCGAGCGGTGGGTGCGCACCGGTTCCGCGAACCCGGGCCCCAAGATCTGCACCGTGGTCGCCGCGATGCTCGCAGGCGCCACTCATATCGATCACGTCGGGATGCTGCGCGCCGGGCGCACCGATCGGGTGCTGGGGTTCCGCCCGATGGCGCCGTCGACGGTGGGGTCGTTCCTGCGGACGTTCACGTTCGGTCACGTCCGCCAGCTCGAAGCGGTGCTGTCGCGCGCTCTGGCGCGCGCCTGGGGGCTGGGCGCAGGCCCCGGCAAGGCGCCGCTGGTGGTCGATGTGGACTCCACGATCTGCGAGGTCCACGGCAAACAAAAACAAGGAGCCGCGTACGGCTACACCAGCGTGCTCGGCTATCACCCGCTGCTCGCTGCACGCGCCGACACCGGCGAGGTGCTCGGCGCCCGCATGCGCAAAGGCTCCGCGGGGTCCTCGCGAGGCGTGGTGCGCTTCGTCGACGAGCTCGCCGCGAACCTGCGACGAGCCGGGGCTGCCGGGCCGACCACGGTGCGCGCCGACTCGGGATTCTGGTCATGGAAGCTGATCGACCGCCTCGACGGCCACGACTTCAAGTGGTCGATCACCGTCACCCTCGGATCCGCTGTTCGCGCAGCGATCCAAGCAATCCCCAGCACCGCATGGACCGACATCGACTACACCAAAGACGGCCACGCCCAAGTCGCCGAGACGACCTATGCCACCGGCAGCGGCAAAGCCAAGCGCACCGTTCGCCTCGTGGTGCGCCGCACCCGCCTCGCCGAGGGCGCACAGCAACGACTGTGGCCCGACTGGCGACACCACGCATTCAACGCCAACACCGATCACGACACCGCCGCCGCCGACGAGTTCCACCGCGCCCACGCCGTTGTCGAGCTCGCCATCCGCGACCTCAAAGAAGGCACCGGCCTCGAGCACGTCCCCTCAGGCCACTACGCAGCGAACTGCGCACCGCTCGCCTGCGCCGTGCTCGCCCACAACATCGGCCACTGGACCACCACCCTCGCCGACACGCCGCCGGCCACGAACCGCTCCCGCCGCACCCGACTCGTCGCCCTCGCAGCCGTAGCAGTCAACCGATCCGGCACACCCACCCTGCGATACCCCGCCCGCTGGCCCTGGGAAACACAATTCCGAGCCACACTCAGCGCCCTGCGAGCCCTGCCCGGACCCTCCGGCTAAACGCACAGCCCGGAACTGACGCCCCCACAGGGCCTGTCAGAAATTTTGTGTATCGGGCGTGATCTGAGGGTCCGCGGCTGGGAGCTGCGGGCCGGAAAGGATCATGTCTGTGACTGATCAGATTCTGCCGGTTTTGCCGGCGGGCGAGGCTGCCGGCGAGGCAGCGATGAAGGACTGGGCTGAGCTTTTGGTCGCCCGGGCCCGCGACGAGGGCGTGGCGCTGACAGGCGAGGGCGGCCTGTTGACGGGCCTGGTCCGCCAGGTGCTCCAGATCGGTCTCGAGGTCGAGATGACCGAGCATCTGGGCTATGAGCGTCACGCTGTGAGGGCCGCGGGTCGCCGAACTCGCGTAACGGGACGACGCCCAAGACGGTGACGACCGAGATCGGCCAGGTCGAGCTGGCGGTGCCGCGTGATCGGGCGGGGACGTTCGCCCCGGTGACGGCACCGCAAGCACCGCCGCCGCCTCGAGGGCCTGTCGGGCAACGTGATCTCGTTGTACGCGAAAGGGCTCACGACCGGCGAGATCCAGGCGCACCTCGACGAGATCTACGGCATCGGCGTGAGCCGGGAGACGATCTCGAAGATCACCGACGCTGGTGACCGACATGACGGCGTGGCAGAACCGCTCGACGCGGTCTACCCGGTGCTGGGTTCGACGCGATCGTGGTCAAGGTCCGCGACGCGCAGGTCGCCAACCGGCCCGTGTACGTCGCCATCGGCGTGGATCTCGCCGGCGAACGCGACGTGGGGGGCCTGTGGCTCGGGCCCGCCGGCGGCGAGGGCGCCAAGCAGTGGGCCACGATGCTGACCGAGCTGCGAAACCGCGGCCTGGCCGACGCGTTGATCGTGTGCTGCGACGGTAATGGGGGGCCTGCCCGAGTCGATCCGCGCCACCTGGCCCGACGCGACAGTCCAGACCTGCGTCGTGCACATGGTCCGCAACAGCCTGCGGTATGCGTCCAAGAAGCACTGGGGCCAGATCACCAAAGCCATGCGAGAGATCTCTGCACCGCACCCACCGTGGGCGCCGCCGAGGCCCGCTTCGCCGAGTTCTCCGCCGACTGGGCCCACACATACCCGGCCATGATCCAGTCCTGGCAGAACAGCTGGGACGAGTTCGTGCCGTTCCTGGCGTTCCCCGCCGAGCTGCGCAGAGTCGTCTACACCACAAACGCCATAGAAAGCCTCAACGCCCGCTTCCGAAGAGCAGTCCGACACCGAGGCCACTCACCGCAACGAACAGGCCGCGATGAAAATCCTCTACCTTGTCGCCACCACCAGACGCAACAACGGCGGCAACCTGGTCGGCAAGACCAACAGCTGGAACACCATCCTCAACACACTCACCGTCCACTACGGCGACCGCATCGCCGACCACATCCGATGAACACCATCACGCCCGGATACACAAAGAATCTGACAGTCCCCCCCCCCCACACACAAACCCAGCGTCGACAACCCCAAACCACACCCGCACCCCTAGCCCAACACGCCCAAACACACCAAACCACACCCCCAACAACCCGGCGCCACCCCAACCCGCCACCGGCCCAGAAATCCCGCGCTCACCGAAGGCCAATCGGTGGATTCAGGCTTAGACAGCTCGAAGCCCACGAGGAATGGGGCGCTGGGGGGGATGTTGATGATGTAGCTCTCCAGCAATTCCACGGCGCCGACCTCGCGCAGCAGCCTGGACACCCCGTGATGCTCGGTGGCCCCGCCGCGATAGATCTCATAGTGGCTCAAGGCGCGAAGATCCTCGGGCACCGCTTCCCACTCAACGACGCGTGCAGCATCCGACGCGGAATGCCCAGCACCCAGCGTCAACGGCGACGCATCGCCCGCCTCGCTGTCACCGGACCGGTCGGCACAGCCCACGAGCAACACAGCGCCAGCCAGCATCAGCCCCACAGCAACCGCCGCCGACCTAACGAGGCCGACGCAGCGACGCCTCGACGCGCAGCAGCGACATCTCCATAGCAACCCGCGCCGACCGGGCCTCGACAAGTGCGTCACTGACATCCGTTCCTCCCCGTCACGATTCCGAGGGAAGCGCGCCGGGACAACGGATGAACACCGCCGCGCCGGCTTGGGGATTGAATCCGCCTACCGCTGTCACGCTGGCAGCCAACGCCACCAGAGCTGCGGCGCAAACAGCGGTGTCCACTGTCGCGGACAGCTGACCGAGCGCGAATTTCCTGATGGCCGGAGCCGCCAAGTCCCCGAAACTGGCGTCCTCCAGTTCCGTCGCCCAGTACCGGCTGGCGCTGTAATCGCATTGCCAAGTATCCGCGGTGATCGACTGGCACCCCTCAAGTCCGTCCAGATACACCCCGGTCGACCGCAACATCAGCGTCCTGCCATGATCCCCGCCATCGTCGACATACGGCTCAGAAACCGCCAGAACCCGTGGGTCCGACTTGGAGATGTACACCCGTGCCTCCGTGACCGGCTGCCGGCACAGATACCTCGAAGTGCTCTCCCCTACCCTGGTGTCCAAGCAACGATTCGACTGCTGGAAGCCCGCCGGAGCGAAGCCCACCGGCGGGAAGATCAACGTTACCGACTCCCGCTTCTCAAACTTGGTGAGCGGGATGCCGCAGTCGCTGGGGAGTTCGGTTTGGCCGTCAGGGCAGTATGAGTTGATGGTGGTGGCTTTGGTGAGGGTGGCTCTGCCGACCTCGCTGGTGGTCGTGCCGGTGTAGCGGGACACAGCGGCGGTGATCCCGTCGGGGAACGCCGACGCGATCGCGGCGGTGGCGGCGCCGGGCTCGTAGGCCCATGTTCGTGTGATCGAGTTGCCGTTCTCGACGCGCGGCTCGGCGGGCTGGCTTGTGGCGCGTGGTGTGTGGTCGACGTTCACGGTGAGGATGTAGTCGCCGGTGGAGCGTTGGGGGTTGAGCGCGGAGTATCTGCGGAAGGTGGTGGCTTCGATGGTGTAGGTGCCGGTTTGGAGGAACCGGCCCGCGATGCGGCTGTCGCGGCCGTGCAGTCCGTGGCTGGACGCGTTGGAGGCGTCGTCGTTCTGGGTGATCTTGGCGCCGCTGCCGTCAGGGGCATCGCCGTGCAGCAGGATCAGGTAGGTGTCGAGCCGTTGGGGGTTCGACGCAGCCGGCTCCAGTGTGACCGTCACCCAGCCGGGGCTCGTGAGGACCAAGACGTGCCTGCGGGCGTGATAGGTGCGATCGGTGCGCGTCGAGCGGCGCAGCGACGTGCACCCGTCGTCCGCGGAGATCGTGGATGTGACGGTGACCCCAGCAGAGCTCAACGCGCCCAGCTCGGTGTTGCAGCCGTCCACATCGGTCGCGGTGAACGTTACGCGGGCCATGGCGGTCTGGGTGCCGTTCCTGCAGGTGACGGTGACGGTCTCGGTTTCGCCTGCGTCCACCTCGAGGGTCACGGTGCGGGTGCCGCCCCTCGTCGGCGTGATGGCGGCGTCGTCGGGGCCCGCTTCGCAGGTCGCGCCCGTGGGTATCACGTCGAACTCGTCGCTGACTTCGGCGGTGGCGGCATCCCCGACGGGCTCAGAGGAGACCTCCAGGCCGCTGACCTGCACCGGTGCGTCGCCGGCAGTGAACCGTGCAGCAGCGGACGCCGACTCGCCGTCTTTGTCGCAGGTGACCCTCACGGTCACCGTGGTGCCTTCTGGGACGCTGTAGGCAACGGTGCGTGTGCCGCTGTCGGTGGGCGTGACGGTGGCGCCGCCGGGTGTGGCGCCGCAGTTCGCGTCGTGGGGCGTGACGTCGAACTCGTCGGACACGGTCGCTTCGGTGTCGCCCGCGTTGGCGGGGGTGGCGTCGGCGGCGGCGAGGCCGCTGATGGTCACCTCGGTCGGCGGCGGGGGCCGGTGACGGTGAGGGTGAGGGTGAAGGCCCCTTCGGTGCTCGGCCCTGCGGTGGTGACCTCGACGGTGTAGGAGGCTCGGGTGAGCTGCAGCCCCCGCAGGCGGGCGTCGCGTCCGTCGTCGCCGGAGTCGTCGTCTTGTCCCGCGATGGAGCCGTCAGCGTCCGCGGTCACGGTCAGGTAGGGATCCTCGCTGGAGACCACGTCGACATCGACCGTGGCGGCGCCCGCGACGGCGAACGTGAACGACCACGCCCAGTGAGGGGCCTGCGGGCTGCCCAGATGAGCGGACTCGCAGCCCGCGATCCAGCTTCCCGCGACGGTGACCGTGCCCGACGCGAGCGTGCCCAGCGACGATGAGCAGTTCCCCGACTGCGGGGCGGGGCGGGCGGTGAACTCGGCGTCCGCGGTGGCGCTGTTGCTCCCGTCGGTGCACGTCACCGTCACGGTCGCAGTGGTGCCAGCAGCCACGTCGCGGGCCACGATGCGCGCCGACCCCGCCTCGGGGGCGACCGAAGCGGACCCGGCCGTGCACGTCGCTGTCGGGGGTGTGACCTCGAAGCCCGCGGACACGGTCACGGTGGCCGCGCCGGGCAGCGAAGTGCCCGAAGCGCCCGCGAGGCCGTTGATGGTCACAGTGGCCGTGTCGGGATGGCAGTGCGGCGGGTTCGTGGCGGGCGGGGTGCGCAACGCTCAGCAGACAGTGGCGGCTGCGGCGAGGGCGGCGAGGGCGCTATCGATGACGTCAGGCGTGTGGGCGAGGCTGACGAAGATTGCCTCGTAGGCCCCGGGGGCGAACGCCACGCCGCGGGAGAGCAACTCGGCGTGGAGTCGGGCGTATGCCTGCTCGTCGGTGGTACGCGCATCGTCGTAGCCCGTCGGCGCCCAGTCCGAGGCGGGGCCCGAGCCGCAATACAGGCCGACGAGGGTGCCGACTTGGCAGACGATCGCGTCGAACCCGGCGCCTGCGAGAACACTGCGCATGCCGTCGGCGAACTGGCTGGCGCGGGCTTCAAGCTCTGTGTAGGCCTCAGGCGTGAGCTGGTCCAGCGCGGCGAGGCCCGCTGCGGTGGCGAGCGGGTTTCCCGAGAGCGTTCCGGCTTGGTACACGGGACCGGTCGGTGCCAGCGTCTCCATGATCTCGGTGCGCGCGCCGAGCGCGCCGATGGGCAAGCCGCCACCGATCACTTTGCCGAAGCAGGAGATGTCGGCGCTCACCCCGTACCGCTCGGCGGCGCCGCCCGGACCGAGGCGGAAGCCCGTGATGATCTCGTCGAAGATCAGCAGCGCGCCCGCTTTGTCGCAGGCCTGTCGCAGGCCCTCCAGAAAGCCGGGCACCGGCGCCACCAGGCCCATGTTCGCCGCCACCGGCTCGACGACCACCGCAGCGATCTGGTCGTCGAGTTCAGGCACGACGTTGTAGGGCGCGACGACTGTGTCGGCCACCGCGCTCGGTGGCACTCCGGCTGAACCCGACAGGCCGAGCGTTGCGACTCCGCTGCCGCCGGCCGCCAGCAGCGAGTCGGCATGGCCGTGGTAGCAGCCGGCGAACTTCACGATGCGTGACCTTCCGGTGGCGCCGCGGGCGAGCCGCACAGCGGTCATGGTCGCCTCGGTGCCGCTGCTGGTCAGGCGCACCTGTTCGACGCCTGGCGCCGCCGCAGCGATGCGCTCTGCGAGCTCGACCTCGCGCGCTGTGGGTGCACCGTACGAAGTGCCGCCCGCCGCGGCCGAAGTCACCGCCTCGGTGATCGCTGGGTGGGCGTGGCCCAGAATGATCGCCCCGTAGGACTGCACAAAGTCGATGTACTGCTGGCCCTCGGCGTCGGTCACGTACGGCCCGCTGGCCGATTCGACGAAGTACGGCGTCCCGCCCACGGAGCCGAACGCCCGCACCGGCGAGTTGACCCCGCCGGGAATGACCCGCCGGGCCGCTTCGAACAAGCCGGCGTTTGTCGGGTGGGGCTGTGTCACGGATCGCAGGGTAGGGGCGGCAAGGCTTTCAGGACTGCGAGGCTGCTTCGGTGGAGTTCAGCGCTTGTGCGACAGCGTCCACGAGCCCGGCGTCGGACGGCTGCGGAGCGACGGCCGCGACCTCAAGGCCTGCGGAGGCACACGCTGCAGCCGTCGTGCGACCGATGCAGACAACCCTTGCGTTCGGCGGCAGTCCGCCGGTCTGAGCAAGGTGGCCCTGCACAGCCGACGGTGATGCGAAGACGACCGCGTCCGCAGCGGCTATGTCGGCGGCCAGATGATCCGAGAGCGTTGGCGTCACCGTGCGATAGGCGGTGACCGCCGCGACCTCCCAGCCGCGGGCGCGTAGACCATCGACCAGTTCAGGTCGGGCCTGCGCCGCTTGGGGAACGAAGCACGCGTCGCCGGGCCGCGGATCTGCGAAAGCCGCGGCCAGGCCGGCCGCGTCGTGCTGATCTGGCACCAGATTGGGCGGTCGGTTCAGCTCGGCCGAGACGCGGGACGCAGTCGATGGACCGACGGCTGCGACTCGGATACGGGCGAAACGGCGCCGAACACCTCTTCGGTCAGCGCGAGCCAAGGTCGCAGCCACCGCGTTGGGGGACGTGAAAGCCACCCAGCTGAAGCGTTCGAGCCGCAGCAAGGCGTCGTCGAGGGGCTGCCCGCCGTCAAGCGGGGGCACGATGGCCAGCGCGGGCGCAACCACGGTGCGGGCGCCGTGTTGCCGCAGCGCCTCGGCGAGTGGTGCGGCTTGGTGGGAGGCCCGAGTGACCACCACTGTGCGCCCCGCGAGCGTTCCGGAGTGCCCGGCAGGCACGGTTTCAGACATCTTCTGCAATGCAGGTGAGGGACGCTGATTCAGCGAGCAGCTGCTGCGCCAGCGCGATGCCGAGCGCGTTCGGATCCGTGCCACGTCCCGCGGCGCGCAGGATGTCGGTGCCGTCGGGACTCGCGAGCAACGCCGACATTTCGAGCGTGCCCGTGTCGTCGAGCGTTGCATAGGCACCAGTCGGCAGGTCGCAGCCGCCGCCGAGTGTTCGCAAGAACGCACGCTCGGCATCGACGCAACGGGTGGTGACCGCGTCGATGATCGCCGCCATCGCGGCTGTTGAGGTCGAGTCGCCAACTCGATGCTCGATCGCGATGGCGCCCTGTCCGACCTGGGGCAGCATTTCATCAGCGCTGAACCACTGCGCTATCCGATGCACTTCGTCAAGCCGCTCAAGCGCGACAGCGGCGACGACGACAGCGTCGACGTCGGGTCCATCTGCGGTAGCGATGCGGCGCGCCATGTTGCCGCGCAGGCCGACGAATCGGAGATCTCTCCGGAGGTGCGCGAGCTGGCACTGCCGGCGTTGTGATCCGGTCGCCACGACCCCGCCATGGGGAATTGCGTCGAGCGGCAGGCCGACGAGCGCATCTCGAACCTCACCGCGCGGCAGACAGCCCGCCAGGATTAATCCGTCAGTCGGTTCCGAGCGCATGTCCTTGGCACTGTGCACGGCGAGATCGGCGCGCCCGTCGAGGACCGCTGCTTGCACTTCGGTAACGAACACGCCGCGGCCGGACATCTCCGAGATCGGCGTGCTGGCGTCGGTATCGCCGATCGTGGTAACCGGCACCAATTCCGCAGCCGACCGAAGCGCCCCGGAAGCTTCGAGCGCATGTGCGACCGCGCGCGCTTGCCAGAGTGCCAACGGGCTCGAACGCGTCGCGATCCTCACGCTGGGCCGAAGCCTGTTAGAGGTCGAACAGGTCGCGTACCGAGTCAGCGAGGCGGTCGCCTTTGGCCTTGCCGGCAGCGGCCCGCAAGGCGACCGTTGGGTGATGCAGCAGTTTGTTGACGAATGACTTGGTTGCCCGCTCAAGTGCCTCGCGAGCGGCGTCGTCAAGATCTGGATTCGACGCCAAGACGCGCTCGACTTCCAGCGCCCGCACTGCTTCGGCCCTGCCACGCAGCGTCTCGATGAGCGGAGCCATCTCACGTGCAGACCGCAACTGCGCAAACCGTTCAGTCTCGGTGTCAAGGATCGCCTCGACCGCGGCGACTTCTGCAACGCGACCAGCGTGGCCCAACGACGCGAAGCGTGACAGATCGTCCATGTCCAGCAGCGTCACGCCTCGCAGCCGGGCGACCGCCGGATCGACGTCACGCGGTACGGCGATGTCCACGATGAGCAATGGCCGACCGGCGCGCCGGGTGATGACGTCGCCAACGCTCGCGTGGTCGACGATCACTGATGTTGCGCCTGTCGAGGTGAGCAGCACGTCGACTTCGCCAAGGGCGTCCTCGAGCCGGCCGAGCGGCAGGTGATGGCCGCCGACGCGCTGGGCTAATGCCTGCGCATGAGAAGACGTGCGGTTGGCGACATGGACCGCAGCCGGTCCGGCCGCGGCCAGTGCAACGATCATGCCCTCGGCCATCTCTCCGGCGCCCACGACGAGCACCTGTCGACCCTCCAAGGTGCCCAGATGCTCGATCGCCATGCTGACTGCGGCGTGGCTGACCGATGCGGTGCCCCGCGCGATGCCCGTTTCGGTCCGAGCGCGCTTGCCGACGCCCACGGCATGGCGGAACAATTGGTTGAGCACAGCTCCCGCCGTGCCCTCGACGCGCGCTGCGTCCCATGCGGTTCGCACTTGACCCAGGATTTCTCCCTCGCCCAGCACAGCGGATTCGAGGCCGCTGGCAACGCCGAACAGGTGACGTGACGCGTCATCGTCGTAGTGCACGTAGAGGTGGTCGGACAGCTCGGCTGGCGGAGCGAACGACAGCCGTGAGAAGAAATCGCGCAGCTCGCCGAATGCCGCGTGGAATCGCTCGGCGACCACGTAAGCCTCCGTGCGATTGCACGTGGAGACGATGGCGGCCTCGCTGACGTGTTCGCACGCGGCGAGGTCGCTGAGTCGTTTAGGCAAGTCGGAGGCGGGAACCGTGCAGCGCTCCAGCAGATCGAGCGGCGCGCTGCGGTGGCTCACGCCCATGACGACAATGGACACAAGGCCTACCCATGGGTCGGGAATTGCGGCGCGGACAGTCTCGCCGATCCAACACCCGGTTGCTACATCACGGCGGCACCGAATTGCGACGATGTGCCGTTTCAGTTGAAGAAGAAGACGATCCGGATCGTGGCGGCGAGCAATATGACCGTGGCCAGCAAGCCCAGCAACAGTGCGGTCCGAGGTGTCATATCGCCCGTTTCACCTGACCCAGCTCATGTCGCCCGGCGTAGCCGTACCTCGGTGCCCACGTCGAGGCCGAGATGGCCCGCGCCGCCACCGGCAACCGTGAACTCAAGCAATCCGTGCGGATCGTCAGAGAGCGCGAGTCCGCTGGTAGGCGCCTGTTGGGGCGACATCAGTCGCACCGCCTGCGACGTGTCGGACTGCGGAGTCGGCGCCCACTCCGCGACCAGCAGGTCGCCGAAGCCATCCAACACCTCCCGGTCGACGTTGATCTGCACGGTGCCCCAGCGCGTCACCGACAGCACCTCGGCGATCACGGTGCCGTCGTCCGCGGTGCGCGGAATCGCCACCAGCGCGGGCAGCAGCAACGACGGATCAACCGCTGCGCCGAGGGACGCGAACGGCGCTCCCGCCGCAAGGCGGCCTGCGGCCGGAGCGAGCACGTCGCGCGCTGGGTGCAGTGCTGCAGCAGCTTCCGATGCGAGGTCGAGCCCGATGTGGACAGCTTCGTCGGCCCCACCGACGGCCGCGGTCGCCGCGGCCAGCACCCCGTTGTCCGGCCCGACCAGGATCGACTGGCCCTCGCCCACCGACACTGCGATCGCGGGACGATCAAGCTGGCGCCCCACAGAAGCAAGCACGATTCCGGGGGCCAGGTAGGGCACGCTGCGCGCAAGCATCAGCGCCGCAGTGCGCGTGTCGCCGGGGTCGATCTCGTGGCTGAGGTCGATCACCGCCGCGTGAGGCGCCGCTTGCCGCAGGATCGAATGAATGACACCGACCGATTCGTCGGAGTTGCCGAGATCGCTGAGGCACGTGATGGTGCAGAAGCGGCTCATCGGAGATGCCTGCCCACCGACCGCAAGTCGAGACGTTTGGGGCGCCGCTTGCTCACTGGCCGCCAAGTTCGGCGGAGCGCTGAGTAGCGGCTTCGATCGCCGCGGCAAATGCGGCACGCACGCCGTGCCGCTCGAGCTCGCGCAGCCCAGCAGCGGTGGTGCCGCCAGGCGAGGTCACATCAGCCCGCAGGTCTGCGGGGGATCGTCCCTCCGCAAGCAGCGTCGAAGCGCCCAGCAGCGTCTGATTGGCCAGTTCGGAAGCGACAGGTCGGCTCAAGCCCATGAGCACACCGGCTTCGATCATCGCCTCAGCCACGAGAAAGACGTATGCCGGTCCTGAACCGGACAGTCCCGTGACCGCGTCCATGAGATGCTCGGGCACGCGGACAACTCGACCGACCGCTCCGAGAATTCCTTCGGCCCATGCAAGGTCGGCCTCGGTGGCCTGGTCGTTGCCACAGATCGCGGCGGCACCTTGCGACACCAGCGCGGGTGTGTTGGGCATGGCACGCACAATGGGGGTGCTGCTCCCAGCTGCGGTGCCCAGCGTTGTCAGCGTCACACCCGCCCCAATCGAGAGGATGCGGTCGGTGCCGGCGCCAGCAACGGCACCTGCGACGGCCGGGATCACGTCGGGCTTGGTGGCAAGAATCGCACCGGCGCAAGCCACAACATCGTCCGAAGTCGACACGCCGTAGCGGTCGGCCAGTTCATCCCGGCGAGCCGAAATCGGTTCGCTTACGCAGATGCTCTCGGCGCTGTGTCCAGCCGTGAGCAATCCGCCCAGCAGCGCCTCGCCCATCTTGCCGCCGCCCACAATCAGCAGTTCGACCACCTCAGCCATGCGCTCACGGTACCGGACCGCCCCTGCGGGCCTCCGGCGAGCGCCGCACTCACTCGTCCCCAATGCCCAGACATCCTCGGCGGTGACTAGCCGACCGACTCGAAACGTTGGCGGACCAGATCTGGCCGTAGATGCTGTGTCGGCGGCAGCAGGCCCAAGCCCCAATCGCATGAGATCGGTGATGACCTGGCTCAGCGTCTTGGGCTGTTGGTCGCCGGGGCACTCGCCGTCGGTGAGGCACTTCCCTGCCCGCCTGCAGGCGTGTGCCCCGGCCACATGAAACTAATTTACGTACACTGAAACTCTGTCGCTATTTCTGGAAGCCGAGCCGCAGCAAGGTAGTGAAATCGCGTTCGACGTACGCCCACAGCGATCCGACGATGCGATCAAGCTCGTCTTCGTCGACACAATGGGTAGGCAGCTCGCCGGTGAGGAACAAGGCGTCCTCGGCGCCGATGCCATACTGCGCGCCGACCAGCGAGTAGTTGCGACGCAGCACGAAGTCGGCGACCTGTTCGGGGCGGTGCGGCGGCGACGGCAGCACGTAGGTCTCGTAGGCCAAGGTGCGCTGGCGCAAGGTCAGCCACACCGCGATGACATCGCGGGACTCGCCCGCCAACCGCACGTACCAGCGCCGCTGAATCTCGTCGTCGCGCGTGACGTCGATGAGCAGGGGCCGGTCGTCGTCGTCGGGAGCTGGAGCCTCGGGAGCTGGAGCCTCGTGAGCTGTGGCGCCAGGGTCTGGAGCGTCGGGAGCTGGAGTGCCAGCCTGGGCATCTGCCCACTCGGCCAGCCAGCGGTCGATCCGCGTCTCGAGCAAGTCCAGCTCGGAAACCGTCGCCGGACGCCGGGTCATCGGCGAGGACCGGTGTCGCTCACACGCACGCGACCAATTCGCGGCGTGCAACGCCGTTGAGCGCTTCGATTGCAGCACGAGCGCTCGCTCGCCACGTGAAGCCCTCTGCGCGCCGAGCGCCGGCGTCGCCAAGACGCAGGCCCAACAGCGGGTCGCCGAGTATCTGCGAGACCCGTCGGGCAAAGGTGCCGCTATCGCGACTCGCAACGAGGAATCCCGTCACACCGTCGACGACGTTGTCGCGCAGGCCGCCGACGTCCGACGCAACAACGGGCGTCCCGCACGCCGCTGCTTCAAGCGCAACGAGGCCGAACGATTCCGAGCGGCTTGGCACCAGGCACACGTCGGCGGCGCGGTAGTAGGTGGAGAGCAGGTGGTGCGGAAGCGGATCAACAAAAGTGACTGCGCCACCCAGGCCGAACTCGGCCACCATCGCGTGCAGTCGCGCGAGCGTGGCGTCACCATGAGGGCCGCTTGGTCCACCGACGATCACCAGTTGCGCATCGGATCCGGCGGCGTCACCCGCCCTCAGCGCTGCCAATGTCTCGACGGCGAGCTCTGCGCCCTTCAATGGTTGGATCCGTCCGACGAACAGCAGCACGGGTGCAGGCCGCAAACCGATCGCGGCGCGTGCAGCGTGACGCTGGCCGGGCGCGAACATCGCTCGGTCTACGCCCGGAGTGAGCACGTGCACCCTTCCAGGCGGCACGTCATACAGCGACTGCAGTTGCGCCGCCTCGGCGTCGCCCGAGGCGAAGACCGCATCGGCACAGTCGATAACCCGTTGCTCGGCTTCGCTTCGATGACGAGGCTCGGCGTCTCCGGTGCTGCTCTTGACCCGGCCGAGCGTGTGAAACGTGACTGCGAGCGGAACGTCGAGTTGATGTTTCAGCTGATGGCCCGCCACTGCGGACAGCCAGTAGTGCGCGTGAATGGCGCCGACCGGTCGGTCGGCGAGATGCTTGCCGACACCATCAGCGAATGCCGATGTCACCGCTCCGAGGTCGTCCTTGGCCAACGACGTTGCCCCGGCATCCACCCCGATGACGCGCATGCCGGGCTCCATCTCGACCACGTCGAGCAGCGCCTCGTCTGAGCGCCGCACATAGATGTCGCATGTGGCACCGAGGTGCGCCATCGCGGCAGTGAGCTCGCGCACGTAGACGTTCAGCCCGCCCCCATCGCCACTGCCCGGCTGGTGCAGCGGCGACGTGTGCATGCACAGCACCGCGACCGATGACACCGGGCCGTCGAGCCTGTCGTTGTCAACGAACGCCCGGTCATCTGGCGCCTCGCCGAAGAGTGCATCCACGGGCGACAACGCTACGCAAATCCGGGCGCCGCGCCCATCGAGACGTCGAGTCGCGGCAACGAACCGCCGCCATCAACAACGGTCAGCGACGATCTACGACGTTCAGCGACGGTCAGATTGTCACGATTCCCAAGCCCCACATCCAGCCGAGTGCGGTCAGGGTCAGCGAGTCGAGTCGGCGCACGGCCCATTCGGTATGCACCGGATGCCCCCGGCGCTTGGGGGCATCCGCGGGGGGCGATCCTGCGTCGTCATCTGCTGGCTCTACCGCTGAGCGCAGCGCGGCGACGGTGATCGGCCTGGCGATGGCCGGCCCTAGCGGCAGTGTCAACGCAGCCACGACGACGAAGCGAGCGGCGTCGTCGGGAGCGAACGGAGGCACGCTGAAGCCCGTCATGGCAAAGATCGCCGCCGCGGCCGCGATCACACCCGCAAGCGGACCGCGCAGTCCCGGCACCCGGGGGACGGCGTTGACGTACGAACCGGCGTCATAGGCGGCGGCTGCGGTCACGAGCACCAGCGCGGCGCCCAGCGAATACTGCGCCACGGCGGAGGCGCACGCCGCAGCCACTCCGACATGCATCCATGTCCGCATCAGGACGCCCGCGCGGGCGAGCAGTGGCGGACCGCCCTCGGTGGAGGGCGCCGACGTGCCCGAAACCCTCGCGCCGGGCCGCAACGCCCCCACGACGATGAAGCTGATTGCGGCCGCAGCCGCGATCACCGCGCCGGCGAGGCGAGCGTCGAAGACTCCAGCGAGGGCGACCGCGCCGGCGAGTGCAGACGCCGGCAAGCGGTGGGCCTCGCCCAGCGGCGCACGGGATCGTGAGCCAGCGCGAACGGGGGTTCGGGCGTCCGCACGGCAACGGACCTCCACCGCCTGCCAGGCGCCGAGCACTGCAACCGCGGCCATGAGCAGGCCGAACGCCAGAGCTCCGATTCGCAGCGCGACGAGCAGCAACGCGTACCACAGCAAACCCGCAGCAACGCGCGCATCGCGGGGTTCGGCCGGTGGCCCCAACCAACGTGCGCCGGCGCGTAGCGCAGCCACGGCCGGGGTCGACGACGTCGTCACCGCCGCGGCGTTCAGCCGCCCGACACCGGCGGCAAGACAGCGATCTCGTCGCCGTCAGCGAGCTCTGACGCGGCATCCGCTGATTCGCCGTTGAGCCAGACGCGGCTTGCGGCGAGCACTGTGCAGAACTCCGTGCCGAATCTTGTGCGCGCCGTCTCCAGCGCGTCGCCGACGGACGAAGCTTCGAGGCGAGCGCTCCCGACGCCGGCCGCCTCGCGGGCCCCCGCGAACAGGCGGATCGTCACGCTGGGCATCGCCGAGATGCTACCGAGCCGGTCCGCAGAGGTCCGCAGCGGCGATGCCTCGTTGGCCGGGAATCGAGCAATCGAGGCAGCGCGTGCATCCTGTGCTCAGCCGTATGCAGAAAGCTCGCTGTCGAGGCTCCAGACCCCGACGTCGACGTAGTCGGTCTGCCGTTTGAATTGGTCTCTCTCGACGAGTAATGCCACATCGCCTGTGCCCATTCGAGCGTCGCCAATGAGATCGACGAGATTGGATCCAGTCGAATTGCCTGCCAGCAGTTCGTCTACGAACTGCTGATCAAACTTGACATCACGGACTATCCACGGAGGGTCTGGCGCGTTCGCGGTCTCCAGAATCTTTTTCAGCCGTTCGGCGCATCGCCGGCGATCAGAGGTCTGCTGTGCGATCCGATTGCCGGTCTCGACGATGGCTGTCACGGGGATCACGAACTGCTCCCCGCTTCCTTTCTCAGTTCGAATTCTGCGGCGACCTCGATCGCCAACGCGTCACCGTCCATCCCGATCAAACGCATGAGGACCGACGTGTCGACGAAGGTCACTTTCCGAGGGTTCATCGGCAATCAGAGCCCGAGCACGTCCACGAGCGAACGATGCTCCGTCGAGGGCTGCTCGCGCGGACGCAGGCGGTCACGTATCGCGGCAGTACTCAACGACCCGCGACCGATCACTTCGAAGTAGTCAGCGAAGTCAGTGAGCCTTGTGGTCTTGCTCCAACCGTCGGGGCCTCGACTGCACACCATGATGCTTCGGTGGTCCTCACCCTCGAGTGCATCGAGAATCGCAGGACTGTGCGTCGTGGCCAGCGTCCGTACACCCGAACCAGCGGACTCCTTCAAGCGGTCCACGAGCAACGCCGCTTGCGACGGGTGCAGTCCGTTCTCAATCTCCTCGACGACGAGCAGCCTCCCGCCCTTTTCGGACATGTGCTCACTGGTGCTCACCTGTTGGCGGTCGAGCAGCGCCGCGGCAATCGCTAGAAAGCGCAGAGTGCCGTCGCTCATCAAGCGTGCGGGCACAGGTTCGACCGCCGAACCGATCTGTTCCTGAATCGTGACCATCACGTCGTCGAGGTCGCTGCTGACTGTCGCCAGTTCCGAGACCTGCGCCTCTGAGAGCGACTGAGTCATTTGGAGCAAGATCGATCGCGTCGCCGCATCCTGCAACAGACTCGCAAGGACAGCCGACAGGTTTTCGGCGTTTCTGCGAAGACGTGTGTCCTTCTCGGGCACGTACTCGCGCATTTGGTGTGGAACCGGATCGAGGATGAACACACTGGCGAGCGCCGCCTGCATTTCCTCGGCAATGCGCCGTACGTGCTGGCCGGCCTTCAAGTTGGCGGGGACTCGGGTCGCCACCTGCGAAGTGAGCAGCTGGGTAGCGCGGAAAGTCAGCGCAGGATTGGGACCTTGTTTGCGGTTCTCCCAGCGAGCGTCGATGTCGCCAGAATCTGATGCTGGCGGTTCTGTCTTCAACAGGTCGCGAGATTCACCTCGCCGCGGACCACTCGCCCACGTTGTCCAGAGTCGTTCACGGGTCACCTGAACAGACGGACGAACGGCTATCACGAGATCGAGGTGGTGCAGCGTTCCGTCAATCACAGCCGAACAGCCGACGTTGAACGAGTCCCTATCTACTGGCGCGCACCCTTCAGAACCGCCGCGCACGAGCGGGCCGTCACGACCGCCATCGAGGGCGTCCCGAATCGTCGCGCCGCTGGCAAGTGCAGCCAGCACGGCCAAGGCGTCAAGCACGTTCGATTTCCCGCTGCCGTTTCGACCGACAAGCAGAGTGAATGGTCCAAGCGGAACCTTTGCGTTCCGCAAGCTCTTGAACGCTCCCAGACGAAGCTGCGTGAGCCTGGCGACCATATGAAGAGGCGTACCGCCGCCCCGGTAGGCAACTTTGAGCACCGGCAAGACTGGTGCAACCGGCCGCACGGATGCCCGTCGCCCGCTCGCGCCGCGGTCACCACTACGGTCAGGCGCCGTGACTGCGCACTCCGAACTGCTTGCCATCCGCCACGGAGAGTCCGAATGGAACCTGCGTGGTCGCTGGCAAGGGCAAGCCGATCCTCCGTTGACCTCGCTGGGTGTGCGGCAGGCCGAGATCGCTGCCGATGCGCTCAGCTCTGCGCTGCGCGACGCTGACGACCACTGGCGCACTCCCGCGATCGATCGCCACGCAGCTACCCGAACCCACCGGGCATTCGACCTGCCCGCATTCGATCTCGTTGTCTCCAGCGACCTGCAGCGGGCCCGCCGAACAGCGGAGATCATCGCGAAGCAGCTCGGCGCCGGCGAGGTCGTAGCGGACGAAGCTCTGCGCGAGCGCAAGGCCGGCCCGTGGGAGGGCCTGACCCGAGCCGAGATCGACGAAGGCTGGCCTGGTGATGTGGTCGCGCGACGCTGGCCCCTCGGTTTCGAATCAGAAGACAGCATCGCCCGACGGCTGCTGCCTGCGCTGCAACGACACCTGTCGGTCTGCGGCCGGGTGCTGCTCGTTGGACACGCCGGCGTGCTCAAGACCATAGATGCCCGCGTCGGCCTCGGCGACGAGCGGGTGCCGAACCTGGCAGGCCGATGGTTCTGGCTTGACGGAGCCGCTGCAGATGCGCAGTGGTCGTGGGATCAGCTGGAGCCTCGCAACAGAGTCGAGCTGGTGTCCTCCGATGTCGACCTCATGATCGAGTGATTCGCCGCACAATTCTGACGCTCACATCGACCGCTGCTGCTCCGCGGGACAGGCTGGCGTCGAAATCGCCGGGTCTCAGGATTCCGCGAGCCACGCCGCCGCTTCTGACGGATCGATGTCGTCGTCAGCCAGCAACGCCAGGGTTCGCTCGGCTCTGGTGAGCTCTGACTCGATGCGGTCAAGCTCGTCGTCGTCGAGACCCTCGGGCTCCGCAGGGGCGGGATCGGAGTGCGCATCGGTCACCAGCGTCAGGCTAGAGCAGGTCCGAGCGCCATTAGCATCCGTCGCAGTGCCGGAGTGTCACAGGGGGACACACGGACTTCGGGCCGCTAGCTCATCGGGTAGAGCAGGGGACTTTTAATCCCAAGGTGCCGGGTTCGAGCCCCGGGCGGCCTACCCCAGCGACGCCAGCGGAACCAAGAGCCGAGCGCTCCAATGCAAGACAACCGCCTCGAATGGGGTGCACCTACTGTTGTCGCCGTGGTGTCCATTCCCATTCGACGCATCGACCCAGACCTACCGCTGCCGAGCTACGCCAAGCCCGGTGATGCAGGCTGCGACCTCCTCGCCGCCGAGTCGGTGACGCTCGCTCCGGGCGGGGGTCGGGCGATGATCCGATCGGGCATTGCGATCGCCATCCCCCCGGGGTACGCGGGATTCGTGCAGCCCCGCAGCGGGCTCGCATTACGGCACGGCATCACCTGCGTGAACTCGCCCGGACTCATTGACAGCGGCTACCGAGACGAACTGCGAGTTCTGCTGCTCAACACCGATCCCACCAAGCCCTACGAGGTACAGCGCGGCGACCGCATCGCCCAACTGGTGATCCAGCGCATTGAGGTGGCCGAGTGGACGGTGGTCGAGTCGCTCGATGGAAGCGAGCGAGGACTCGGAGGATTCGGTCACTCGGGTCGCTGATTCGCCGCGTGCCGCGTGACCGATTCGAAGCACGACGACGCCCGCATCATGGTTGTGACACCCCGGCAGTATCGATGAGTCCATGAAATCGGCACCACCCGCTCCCACCGCCCTGACGCTGTTCGACACCTCGCAGTTCGAGTTCGAGACTGATCCCGATGCGAAGTCGCCCGCCCGTTCGCTGCCGACTCGTGCGCTGTCCACCCGCGCGCTGGTCGCGACACCGCGTACGACCCGCTTCGGTGGTGGTGGCGAGGCTCGGGGAGACCCCCGACAGAGCGACGCTGTGCGGGCGCGTCGCCAGCGCGCCAGAGCACGCGTCGCCAAACGCCTCTACTCGGCTGACAGCGAGGGCTTCGAGCGCCTGCTGGCGACACGGCGTGCGCTGCACCTGGTCGGAGACTGAGCCCGAGTCAGCCGCTGGGCGCCGACTCTTCCGCCACGAGTGGGAGAGCCAGGTTGAGTTGCTCGACGGTGCCGAGCACAACGAGCAAGTCGCCCGCGGCGAGCTTGAAACCGCCCTGAGGCGTCGAGTGCCACCGCTCACCCCGGCGGATCGCGAGCAACGTGGTTCCCGCTGAACGTTCCAGCGCGAGTTCCGACAGCGGTCGTCCGGCAAATCGACTCCCCGCCGGGATTCGATGCTCCGCCAGTCGCAGGTCCTGATCGGTGCGACGCAGAACTTCCTCGAAGTAATCGGAGAGCCCGGATTGCATCGCAATTGCCGCCATGCGCGAACCACCGATCTCATGAGGATTTATCACCCGGTTCGCACCGGCCTGGTGCAGCTTGGGGACGGCCCCCGCCGAATTGGCGCGCGCCACGATGAACAGGTCCGGGCACAACGAGCGAGCCCTCAACGCAACGTAGAGGTTGTCGACATCGGAATCGAGCGCCAGCACCATGGTCTTGGCGCGAGTGATGCCGGCGTCTCGCAGCGTTCGGTCCTCGGTGGCGTCTCCGATCACCATCAGTCGGTCCACGTCGCCGACACCTTCGTCCCGATCGATCACGACGACTGCGTGGCCCGCGTCTGCCAAGGCAATGGCGATGGCGCGGCCTACCTGGCCATAGCCGCAGATGACCGCGTGGCCGGTCAGGCTGTCGATGGTGCGTTGCATGCGACGCCTCCTGAGTTGATCGTCGAGCCTGCCTTCGAACAACATCTCGATGACGACGCCGATCGTGTACAGCGTCGTGCCTGTGCCCAACAGAATCAGTCCGATGGTGAACACCTGGTAGCGACCGCCGACGTTCTCCGGGTCGCTGTAGCCGACCGTCGAGATCGTGATCACCGTCTGGTACAGCGCGTCGAGGACACCGAGACCGAGCAGGACGTAGCCAGTCGTGCCGGCTACCAAGATGGCGCAGAGAACCGCGACGCCGGCAATGAGCCGCTCGCTGGGCTCAAGACCCGTCGACGCAAGTTTCCTTCGCGGGCTCCGAGTCACCAGGCCCTTCACTTGCTGAACGCTAGAGCCAGCACCACCGTGGTTCGTGCCTACGATGCAGCCGTGCTGGTCTGGCTGGATCTCGAGATGACCGGTCTCGATCATCGTCGTCATCGCATTGTGGAGATCGCGACGGTCATTACCGATGACTTTCTCGAAACTGTGGCCGTCGGCCCCTCCATGGTGATCGGCGCTTCGCAGGCCGATCTCGACGCGATGGAGCCCGAGGTTCGCAAGATGCACGAGACAACCGGTCTGCTCGACGAGATCACCAGGTCCCACGTCACCGTTGCCGAGGCTGCAGAACTGACGCTCGCGTTTGTCGCCGGGCATGTCCGCGAACCGCGCACCGTGCCGCTGTGCGGAAACTCGATCGGCACCGACCGGCGCTTCTTGGATCAGTACATGCCGGCCCTCGAGCAGTACCTGCACTACCGCGTCGTCGACGTGTCATCGATCAAGGAGCTCATCAAGCGGTGGCGTCCCGAAATCGCCCAGGCGTGGGTCGAACTGCCCAAGTCGCGCACCGACGCCACCAAGCATCGTGCCCTCGACGACGTCCTCGAAAGCATCGACGAGCTGCGCTACTACCGGGACCATTGGCTGGTTCCGCCGCCGGAGCCGGATGGGACAACGACTCCAGAATCGAACGGCCATTAGAAGGCTCGCTAGCCTGCACGGCGTGTCGCGTCCGACCCGCGAAGAGCAGATGCCGCCTGACGGCAAGATCACCGAGGTCGCACCTGATGTGCGCCGCCTCCAGCTGCCGATGTCGATGCCCGGACTCGGGCACGTCAACTGCTACATCCTCGACGACGAACGCGGCGCCGCGCTGGTTGATCCCGGCCTGCCTGGTCCGGCCAACTGGAAGGCGCTGATGGCGGGCTTGGCGGCAGCCGAGGTGCCGCCTGAGCGCGTCCATTCGATCATCGTCACCCACAGCCACCCCGATCACTTCGGCGCAGCTGGCCGCTTCGCTCGTCAATACGGTGCCGAACTGGTGACGCACCGCAATTTCCGCTTGTGGTGGGACACTGCCGACGAGGACGAGCACCC
This sequence comes from Candidatus Poriferisodalis sp., assembly GCA_965226645.1. GTDB lineage: Bacteria > Actinomycetota > Acidimicrobiia > Acidimicrobiales > Poriferisodalaceae > Poriferisodalis. The sequence continues at coordinate 301,974 of CBDDDL010000001.1, read as the reverse complement.
CCTCGAGGTGGTGTCGTCAAACGGCGAGAACAGCGAACTTGTGGCTGATCCGGTGTTCGGCGGGCGTGATACGGGCCCCGGAGGCCCGACCCCGTGGGGCGGCGAGCGATACAAGATGCCCCTGCGCGCCAAGATCGGCTACATGGCAATGCGCAACGGCTGGGGTGGCCGCTGGTTCGCGACCCCGCATCCCACCAAACGCATCGACGACGCCGACCGCATTTCGTTGGCCCGACGTGAGTTCGTCGCCGTCCACACACCCGGACACACCATCGATCACCTGTGCCTGTTCGATCCCGAAGGCGGGATGATGATCTGCGGCGACCATGTGCTGCCGACGATCACCCCCCACATCTCGGGCATGACCACTGCCAAGGACCCGCTCAAGGATTTCTTCGCCAGCCTCGACAGGGTCGCCTCCTTTGACGGCGTGAAGCTGGGTTTGCCTGCGCATGGCCAGCCCTTCACCGACGTCGCCGGCCGCGTCGACGACATCAAGCGCCACCACATCGAACGCCTCGACCTCCTGCGCGAATCGTCCGACAAGCTCGGGCGTGCACCCGTGCAGGACTACATGAAGCGGCTCTTCAAAGAGCGATCCTGGGGCCCGATGGCCGAGTCCGAGACGTTTGCCCACCTCGAGCACCTGCGCTACATCGGCGAGGTCGACGTGACCCGTCGCTCCGACGACGTTCTTGAGTACGAGTTCAACTGAGGCGATTGTTGGGGCGAACGTCGCCAGCCCCCAGAACTCTTGCGGGCCCATCGGGTGGCGAAATCCTCCGAAGGCGATTTAATCGCTTGACACAGATCACCTTGGCGTGATCCGCTAGGGAACGCTGCGGTTCATCGTCGGGTGCTTGCAGCGATCCGCTACTACATTCCCGACTCCGTCCTGATAGGAAGCCCCAGATGTCCGACTTCGGCACCTGCAGCACAACGCCCGACCCAACGGGCCGCGTCGTAGTGCCGACGCGCGCGGTGCGCTGCCTGGCGCACCGAGGCCGGTACAGCCCAATCGGCTGCCGATTTAGGCAAGGCGCCGACGACGCCATCCGGGCCGCGATGTGGCAGACGGTGGCCGCGACGGGCCGACCGATGCCCGTCAACGGCGCCCATACGGCAATTGTCGGCAAGCGCCACGCCCTTCGGCCTTCGGAGTGCCTGATGTAGCGAACAGCAACATCAAGATTCTCCGAACGGCCGCTGGGACAACCCAGCGGCCGTTTTGCGTTCCAGGACCGGAACGACAGCGGGGCCGGACAGACAGCCGCCCCGAGACCCATCCAAATCACAGCACCACTTTCCGGAAAGGAAACACTCATGCTGACACTTGAGATTCACAACACGGAGGCAGCCACCAAAGATGCATGGCGCGTCGATGGCCGCTGCCGAGACCTCGTAGGCACGATGACCCACCTGTTCTTCTCGGAGGACTACTACGAGATTGCTCGGGCGAAGGCCATCTGCGCAATCTGCCCCGTGGCCAAGGAGTGCCTCGCTGCGGCCGCTGCCCGGCATGAGCCGTGGGGCGTGTGGGGAGGAGAGCTGTTCGAGAACGGAAGGGTCTGCAGGGACAAACGTCCTCGGGGCCGTCCGCCCAAACGGCCTCGGCCCACGCTCGTCATCGAGGAGGTCCCCCTGCCTCCCGACCTGGTGCGCGCCTAAGTCATCCCCCTCTTGGGCGCGCCCGGAGCCGCCCGCCGCACGGCAGTCCCGCGACTGCCGTGCGGCGGGCGCATCAGGTCGAACACAGCCGATGCCCGCTTGTCCCCCAGCAGGCGCATCGCACGGCCCGCTTCGGTGGACTGAGGCTGCCCGAAATGGGTGGCTGGCAGCCCCGGAGCGGGCCGTTTGGCCGCAGGCAAGAGCTGCGCCGCAACACCGGCGTGAGGCCCAGAGCGCGGAAAGGCTCGCCGGAACGGCAAGTAGCCTCGCAGCGACATGGACTCACCGCAGGACGTCCGCTGGCGCACGCAAGTTGGGCGCTGGCTCCTTGCGCCGCAGCATCGCTACTCGACGTCGCGGGTGAGCCTTTTCGTTAGGAGCCAATGGCGCGGCATTCTGTTTGGCCTCCTTGCAACCTACGCACTCGGTGCCACGGTGTACCTGCTCGCAGGGGGTGGCGGGCCCGCTATGACCTCGCTGGTTGCTATGGAAGCAGAGGTGGAGGGTCGCACCGCGACCGGCAACAGTGCGACGGGCGACACTGCGGTCGACGTGAGTTCGCCCGCAGTGACCGCACTGACGCAGCCTGCGGTTGCACCAATCGACTGCAGCAGTATCGACCCTGCCACCCACTCCGAAGACGCCCGTCTCGACGGTGTCCACGCACTCGGCTTCGCGACGCTCGACGATCTGCCTGCTGCATTCGCCGGCTACCAGGGCTGCCCGCTCATCGTCAACTTCTTTGCGAGCTGGTGCGTGCCGTGCGTCGCCGAGATGCCCGACTTCCAGCAGTTCTGGGTCGACCACGGCGCCGAGGTGGCCGTGCTCGGGCTGGCCTTCCAGGATCCCCCCCAGCAAGCACTGGCCACCGTGGCCGATCGCGGAGTCACCTACCCCACCGGCATGGACGACCGTGAACTGTTCATCGACTTCGGCGGGCTGGGAATGCCCACCACGGTCTTTGTGTCGCCGGAGGGCCAGATTCTCGAGACTCACAGCGGGTTGCTGACGCTCGCCGACATCATCAGCCGGGCGACGGAGCACTACGGACTATGAGCGCACGCCCGATAACCGCACGGCAGGCAACGAGTGCAACGATGTTGAAGCCATCCGGCGCACATAGGCCGGCAGCACGCGACAACAAGGAAGCAGCGGACCGATGAACGGTGCACGTCTGACCTTTGCCTTCACTGCCGGGATCGTGGCGACCGTGAATCCTTGCGGGTTTGCGATGCTGCCCGCATATCTCTCGTTCTTCTTGGGCATCGACCGTCGAGCGGGCGAGGGAAGTTCGCGCGCCGGTGTCGGTCGGGCGCTCGCCACCGGAGCAGTGGTCACTGGCGGCATTGTCGTGGTGTTCGGCGTTGTTGGCATCGCCCTCTCGGCAGGGCTGAACGCCCTGCGTGACTACGTTCCGTGGGCTGCCATCTTCATCGGCGTGGGTCTTATCGGGCTCGGCGTTGCAATGCTGGCGGGGTTCCGGCTCACGGTGATCCTGCCGAAGTTCGAACGAGGCGGCACCGGACGGGACGTTCGCTCGCTCTTCTTGTTCGGCGTCAGCTACGCGGTGGCATCGGTGTCGTGCGGGCTCGCCACGTTTCTCGTCGTCGTTACCGCTTCCGCTGGGGACGACAGCCTCGCGGGCGGAGTGGTGTCGTTCGTGCTGTACGCGCTGGGCATGGGCCTGGTGCTCACATCGCTGGCCGTGAGCCTGGCGCTCGCACGCGGATGGCTGCTGAGCAAGCTGCGGGCACTGATGCGTCACACCGACACGATCGCCGCTGTGCTGATGATTGCGGCGGGTGCGTTCACCGTCTGGTATTGGATCATCGACCTGACCGACCGCAGCGATGACGGGTTGGTGGTGACTGTCGAGCGCTGGAGCAGCAGCGTGAGCAACTGGGTGGCGTCCGTCGGCGGGATCCGTCTGGGGCTCGTCATGAGCATTGTGCTGGCCGTCGGCGTCATGGCGATGCTGGTGACTGGTCGAGGCGACGACGTTGAAGCGGCGTCGGCCGACTTCGATGATCCCCCCGAACCGCTCCAAGCAGACAGTGCCGCCGAGATGCTGAACTAAGTCCTCGTGGCATTGCACCTGGCCGACCGCACGCTCCTCGACGCCGAACGGCCCTTCGCAGAATTGCTGGGCCGGCCGGGAGTGAGCGAGGTACTGCAGCTTCGGTCGAGGTTCGGCTTCATGGCCTTTCACGGGGGTTGGCTCGAAGAGATCACTGACGACATCGCAATCACCGCTGCGCAACGCAGCGGCGCTTCGGTGTACGCGTGCCTGCAGGGCCCCGACGACCAGTGGCACCTGCCGAGCCACCACTTCAACCCTGCGGATTCAGCAGTGCTTGCAAGGTTCTTGGACCATGTCGATGTCGTCGTGGCGGTCCATGGCTTCGGCAGCCCCCGCCTGTTGCGCGCCGTGCTGCTGGGCGGGCGCAATCGAACCTTGGCGGCACACGTCGCCGTACACCTGATCGGCCGCCTGCCGCACTACGAGATCCTTCACCGTCTCGATGACATCCCCCGCTCGCTGGCGGGCCAGCACCCGCGCAACCCCTGCAACCTGCCTTCCGAAGGCGGCGTGCAGATCGAGCTGCCGCCGCGCATCCGCGGCAAGAGCCCGATGTGGACCGGGTTCGGCGGGCCCGGCCGTGTCCCCCACCATGAGGCCCTCATCGAGGGACTCGCCGCCGCCGCGCGCGCCTGGCCGCTGACCGCTGGCAACCACAGCGATGGCCGCGCGCTAGCGCACGAGATCTCGATGCACGCTTGACCGGCACCCGCCACTGCGCACGAGCATGACCAAACGCATTGCAGTGATGGTCGCGACGGCGGGTGTCATTGGCGCTGCGCTGAGGTGGGCCGCGGCAAGCCAGCTGAACGACGACTGGGCACTGCTCGTCGTCAACGTGGGGGGGTGCGCCGTCATCGGCTGGGGCACAGCCCGGCACGATGCCGTACAACAGCGTCTTGCAGTTCGCCGCGCTCGCCTGGATCTCCGGCGACCGATCACTCCGCCGTCTCCGTGGCTGACCGCGGGTTTCTGCGGTGCACTGACCAGCATGTCGGCGCTCGCTCTGCAACTGGCAAAGCTGCTCGAAGCTGGCCGTATCGGAGCCGCCGGCGCCTGGCTGGGCTTCACTCTTGCGGCATGCAGCGCGGCAGTCATCGGAGGCCGTGCTGTCGTTCCGTCCCGCCGAGGCCGACCGTGACGACCTTGGCAGTTGCCGTTGGTTTCGCGGCCGCAGCCGCAATAGGCACCACTGCCCGTTGGCGGGTAAGCACCGCCCTCGGGCCCGGCGGGACGCTCCTCGTCAATACCTCGGGCGCCTTCGTGCTGGGCTTGCTGGCACGCTCCTCGTCAATACCTCGGGCGCCTTCGTGCTGGGCTTGCTGGCAAACACTTCTGGCGCCGCCGCGACCATCGTCGGCACAGCAGGCCTTGGCGCACTCACCACGGTCTCCGGCGTCTGTGCGGAGACCGTGCGTCTCGGCCGGGCGAGTCCCCTGCTCGCGCTCGGTTATGTGTCGCTGACCATCACCAGCGCAACTGCGACCGCCTACGCCGGGCTCTCGCTCGTCTAGGTAAGCGCCGCGGGGCAGACGGGCCCAACAAAGCTCAGGCGGGGGCACCGATCTCGGTGAAGTTGAGCCAAGGGTGCAGCACCTCAGGCACCGCGATGGAGCCGTCGGGGCGCTGGTGGTTCTCCATGATGAACACGAGCGTGCGGCCGACCGCACACGCCGTGCCGTTGAGCGTGTGGACGAGTCCACTGGCGTCGTCGTCAGCCCAGCGAGTGCCGAGTCGGCGCGCGGAGTAGTCGGTGTAGTTCGAACACGACGTGACCTCGCGGTAGGCCTTCTCGGACGGCAACCAGACTTCGAGGTCGTACTTCTTAGCCGCAGCAGCGCCCAGATCACCCGCGGCCACGTTGATGACCCGGTACGGCAGATCGAGCGAGCCGACGATCTCTTCTTGGATGCTGCGCAGCACCTCCAGCTCGTCCCAGCTGGTGTCCGAGTCGCAGAACGAGAACATCTCGACCTTGTCGAACTGGTGCACCCGGAAGATGCCACGGGTGTCCCGGCCGTGGGTGCCGGCTTCCCGCCGAAAGCACGTCGAGAACCCGCCGTACCGCAACGGCAGCTCTGCACGGTCAAGGCGCTCTCCCCGATGGAGGCCTGCCAGCGCTACCTCTGAGGTGCCGATGAGAAATAGGTCGTCGCCGTCGATCTCGTACACCTGGTGACGGTCCGCTGGGAAGAAGCCGGCCTCGACCATCAGCTCCTCGCGCACCAGCACCGGCGGGATGACCGGAACGAACCCATGACGTTCAAGCACATCGAGCGTCCACTGCACCAACGCGAACTCAAGCCGAACCGCAGCACCCTTCAAATACGCAAACCGGCTGCCGCTGTTGCGGGCCCCACTCTCTGAGTCGACGAGGCCGGCAAGCGCCCCGATCTCGGCGTGGTCGTGCGCGGGCGCTGCAGTGCGCTCGCCGACCTCGCGCACCAACTCAAAGTCGTCCTCGTCACCTGAGGGGACGTCCGCGACAGCAGGATTCGGCACGTGCAGCAGCAGTTCGGAGCGTTGGGTGGCCGCGGCTCGCTCGTCGACTTCGAGGCGCTCCACCTCGGCCTTGTGTCGTGCGGCCTCGGCAATCTTGGCGGGTCGCTCGTCAGCGGCAGCACGGCCGATCTCACGCGACGCAGCGTTTTGCGCGGCTCTGGCCTGTTCCGCCTGGTGTGTCAGCGTTCGCCACGCTTCATCGGCGGCGAGCACGTCGTCGACAAGACTGGGCTCGGCACCCTTGCGAATAGCGCCATCGCGATACGCAGGGTCGTCACGGAGCCGCCGGAGATCGATCACGCCGGGTGAAGCTACCCAGCGACGCGACACCCCACGACATCGAACGCCGTCCGTTGACGTCCGGGCGACGCCGTCGAGCGCGACCTGTCGTTGCGAATGCTGCACCACCACGCATCGTCTGTGCTCCATCAGCAGTACCACGAGCTAGATATTGTGACCGTCCACGTCGATGTGCCCGATCCCGAACGTCGCAAGGAGGCACGACCATGGAATCTTCCTACGACGTCGTCTGGCCTGGTTCTCAGTCTGGAGTCGAACACCGAGAACTGGCGCCGCGGCTCGACACGCTGGCCGGCAAGCGCATCGGATTCCTGTGGGACTACCTGTTCCGGGGCGACGAGCTGTTCCCGATCCTCGAACGCGAGCTCGCCGCCCGCTACACCGATGTCAAGTTCATCGGCTACGACACGTTTGGCAACACCCACGGCCCCGATGAAGCCAATGTGATCGGCCGCCTTCCCGATTCGCTGCGCTCACGAGCCGTCGACGCGGTGGTGTCGGGAATGGGCTGCTGAGGCAGCTGCACGCCCGCCGTGGCGCGGGCAGCAGTTGCGGCCGAGTCGGCAGGCGTGCCGTCCGTGTCGGTGGTGTGCGAGAGCTTCGACGGTCAGGCCGTTGCCACCGCACGAGGACACGGTTTCGACGCGCTGCCAGTGGCACTCACCGTGGGGCACGTCGACGCCCAGTCCGCCGCCGAGATGGAGGCCAACTTCGTTGCCCACACCGTTGACGCAGTCATCGCTGGGCTCACCGGCGGGACAGCCACCAACAGCACGAACGGCACCGCCTCCCACAGCGGCCCGATCCACTCTGACCCAGCGCTCGACGACCCAGCGCTCGACGACCCAGCGCCTGACGACCCTGCCCCTGACGACATAGTCGCGAGCGGTTCCATCGACGACGTCAACGAGATCTTCGCCAACCGGGGTTGGTCGGATGGCCTGCCGATCGTGCCGCCGACACGAGACCGCGTGGAGGCATTCCTGGCTGGCACCGGCCTGGACCCACAGCAGTCGCTGGGCCTCGCTCGCACGACCGGCCGCAAGATGACCGTGTGGTCAGTGGCGACCAACGCCGTCATGGCGGGCTGCGAGCCGCGGCACCTTCCGGTGCTGCTCGCCGCTGCCCGCATCTTGGCAAACCCGCACTACGGCGCCGAGCACTCCGGCAACACCACCGGCGCCGACGCGCTGATGATCCTCGATGGGCCACAGGCGGCAGAGCTCGGGTTCAACTCTGGCGTCGGCGCGCTGCGCGACGGCGTGCGCGCCAACACGAGCGTCGGCCGCTGGCTGCGGCTGTACCAGCGCAACGTATTCGGCTTCACCGCCGCCGAACACGACAAGTCCACCTTCGGGAACACGTTCCGGGTAGTCCTGTGCGAAGACGCCGCCGCGCTGGCTGACATCGGCTGGGAACCCGTCAGTGCCGAGTTCGGCTTCGGCCCACACGACGACGTGCTGACCATGGCCCGCTTCAACAGCGGCGCAATCGTCGGCAGCGTCTTCGGCTCCACGCCCGACGAGATCGTGCCGTACCTGGCGGACGGCCTAGCCCGCGTCACCGGCTGGGATCTGGGCCACCTGTATGGCCTTGGCCATCTGCACTACCGGCCGCTGCTGGTGCTGTCGCCGATCCTGGCACGCACCTGCGCAGCGGCTGGGTGGACGAAGACGCGCTTGGCTGAAGCGCTGTTCGAGCACGCTCGCATTCCGGCGTGGCGCTTCGAGAAGCTCATCGGCGAATGGACGAATCTGACGGCTGGCCGTCCCCGGCTCACCGATGTCGTCGCTGCCGGCGACCTGCCACCACAGTTCGCAACCTCAAACGATCCGGACCGCCTGGTGCCGATCGTGTCGGAACCGTCAAAGTTCGTGATTGCCGTAGCGGGCGATGCGAACCGTACGAACGCGTACGTGTTCAGCCACGACGGGCCGCACGGCGACTACACGGCCGCGGCGCTCGAGCAGTTCAACCGCGGCTGACGGGGCGGCCGAGTCCGAAAGCTGCGTCGCTCGACGAAGCTCAGCAGCTTGGGTTCGGGCTGAGGTCGCAGCCCACGGGATCGGTCCAGAACACCATGGACGTGCCCAGTGCTGCGTACACGGCCACCGCAAGCACCAGCCCTCCCACGAAGATCCACGTAAAGAGCTTGTTGTCGAAGCGCAGGTGCATGAAATAGGCGACGACGATCCAGAATTTCACCACCATGAGGATGAGCAGTGACGGAACCTCGAGCGGGCCGAAGTCAAAGAAGTACGTCATCACCTCTGCAGCGGTCAGCACCGCAAGCAGCACAGCGACCTTGATGTAGCCGACGTCGCTCAGGCCGTGGTCATGATGCTCACTGTCATGGCCGTCGTGTTCGTCGTCGGCGTGGACTTCGGCGGGAACGGCTTCAGTGGCAGTGCTCATCGCAATCCCCTTACGAATCCAGGCCCTACGGAATCAGGTATACGACCGCGAAGATCGCGATCCAGACGATGTCGACGAAGTGCCAGTACAGGCCGATGATCTCGACAGTCTCGGCCCGGTCAGGGCCGAGAATGCCGCGGCTGATCAGCACCCACAGCGTGACGAGCATGATGATGCCCAGCGACACGTGGACGCCGTGGAATCCCGTCAGCGTGTAGAACGCCGACGACGAGATGCTGACCGTGTAGCCGAGGCCCTCACGGTAGAAGCTCGTGAACTCATACACCTGCCCGGAAATGAACACCGCTCCGAGCGCGGCGGTGGTCAGCAGCCACAGCTTGCACCGCTCCATTTCGCCACGGGTGATGGAGGACACTGCCAGCACCATCGTGAGTGAGCTCATGAGCAGCACGAACGAGCTGACCGAAGTGAAGGGGATGTCGAAGAGGTCCGCCGCCGTCAAGGGCTCCTCGCCCGACAGCGGCTTTCGGTTGCGCAGCAGCAGGTATGTCGAGATCAGTGCGCCGAAGAGCAGGCAATCCGAGCCGAGGAAGGCCCACATCGTCATCTTCTCGTTCGACAGCCCCGTCGTCGGGGGCATCATCTCGTAGTCGTCCCACTCGGTGCGCCCATAGGCGAACTGCGGTTCTGCAGCGGTGGCTTCGGCGGCGTCAGTCACCGGCGGCCTCCCCGTTCGCAGTGGCACTGGCCAGCTCGCCGTTGCCCTCGCCATGGTCGAGGGGCCCGTCGCCATGGTCATCGTGGTGGCCATCGCCATTGCCATGCCCCGCGTCAGGATCGGTGGCGGGTTCGAGGCTCCAGCCGTACATCGCGCCGACCAGCAGCAGCAGGCCGATGCCTGCGAGCCACAGCGTGTAAATCAGCCCGAACGCGATCAGCGGCATCCCGAGGGCCATCACGATCGGCCAGTATGACGGCGAAGGCAGATGCGGGTGCTGATCGCCGATCTGCGCGATGTCGTTGCCGTAGGCAATCCGACGGAGCTTGCCGCTCTCGTCAGGTTGATACTTCTTGTGCCAGAAGTCGTCCACGTCGGTCACCACCGGCACGTAGTCGAAGTTGTGCTCCGGCGCCGGTGACGGGATGGCCCATTCCAGGGTTCGGCCGTCCCACGGATCAGCCTCGGCCCCGGGCACCACGCCACTGCGGTAACGGCCCCAGGTACGGAAGATGTTGTAGGCGAAGACCAGCATCCCAACGAAGATGATGAAGTAGCCGATGGTGATGACCTTGTTCCAGAATTCGAACCCGTCGTATTCGCCGTACTGGCTGTGGCGACGTGCCATGCCCTGCAGCCCGACAATGTGCATCGGCCCGAAGGTGAGATTGAAGCCTGCGAGCACTAGCCAGAAGTGCCATCGGCCCATCCGGTCGCTCAGTTGGTAACCGAAGACCTTGGGCCACCAGTAGTACATGCCGGCGAACAGGCCCATCATGGCACCGCCGAAGAGCACATAGTGGAAGTGCGCCACGATGAAATACGTGTCGGTCTGCTGCGTGTCCGCCGGTGCGATTGCGTGCATGACGCCTGACAGACCGCCGATGGTGAACATCGACACCAACGAGATCGAGAACATCATCGGCACCGTGAAATGGACTTTGCCTCCCCACATCGTCGCGATCCAGTTGAGGATCTTCACGCCCGTAGGCACCGCAATGAACATCGTGGTGGCCGAGAACGCCGCGACGGAAACTGGACCCATGCCAGAGGTGAACATGTGGTGTGCCCACACGCCCCAGCCCATGAATCCAATAGCTGCACCCGACAGCACGATCACCGAATAGCCGAAGAGCGGCTTGCGGCTGAACACCGGCAGCGTCTCTGACACGATTCCGAACGACGGCAGGATCAATATGTAGACCTCCGGGTGACCGAAGATCCAGAACAGGTGCTGCCACAGCAACGGATCAGCGCCCGCGGCAACATCGAAGAAGTTCGCGTCGAAGGTGCGATCGAACGTCAGCAGGATCAGCGCCACGGTGATGACCGGCAACGCGAACAGCAGCAGGAACTGCACCACGAGGATCATCCAGGTGAACACCGGCATCCGCAGAAGCGACATGCCCGGGCAGCGCATGTTGATGATCGTCACGATCAGGTTGATCGAGCCCACCAGCGAGGCGATGCCGGCAAGCTGCAAGCCCAGCGAGTAGAAGTCCATGCCGTGACCTGGGCTGTAGGCCACGCCCGTGTTGGGGGCGTAGGCAAACCAGCCGCCATCCGCGCCGCCCCCAAGAATCCAACTGAGATTCAGGAAGATGCCCGCGAAGATGAAGATCCACAGACCCAGCGCATTCAGGCGGGGAAACGCGACGTCTCGTGCACCGATCTGCAGGGGCACGATGTAGTTGGCGAACGCTGCCGCAAGCGGCATGATCACGAAGAAGACCATCGTGACGCCGTGCATGGTGAAGAGTTGGTTGTAGGTGTCCGCGGACACCACGTTGTCGCCGGGCCCCCACAGCTGCAAGCGGACCAGCCCGGCCTCGATGCCGCCCACAAGGAACCAGAACATGGCGGCAACGCCGTACATGATTCCGATCTTCTTGTGGTCGATCGTGAACAGCCACGCGCGCCAACCCTGCGCGTTCGTCGGCCGTGCGAACACTCCGGTGCTGGACTCCGGGGTCACGACGTCGCCGTCGCCGGCCACCTCCAGATCGGTGCCCGGCAGTTCGGATTCGGTTGGGCGATCAGTGGTGATTGCCATCGAGTCGTTCTCCTAGGCCAGCCTGCCCGCGAACCTGCGCGGGCTCATTCGGGCAGCACCGGCGGGCCGCCGAGGGTCATGAGGTATGCCAGCAGATTGTCGAGGTCGTCATCGGTGAGCACTTCGGAGAAGTCGAGCATGCCCTGACGATTGTCAGCGCGGGCGGGCTTCATGCCGGGCGCATTGCGTACCCATTCCCGGAGCTCAGCGACATTCACAGTGGTGCCATCGGCCTCGTAGGTGTCGAACAGGGCTCCGGCGAACGCGGTACGGCTCATGAGGTTGGTGAGGTTCGGGGCGATGCCGGCGATGAGGTTCGCATTGCCGCCCGCTGCACTCTCGTATACGCCGTCGATCACATGGCAGCTGATGCAGTGGGTGCCGAACAGGTCGTAACCGGCGGCTTCAGGTGTGCCTTCTGCGGGCACCGACGCTGCTTTGATCTGAGCTTCTTGCTCGGCAACCCAGCGGTCGAAATCGTCGGGCTCGAGCGCGATGGTGCGCATCTGCATGTTGGCGTGGCTGAGACCGCAGAACTCCGTGCACTCGCCGTAGAAGATCCCCGCTTCGTTAGAGCTGATGCGCCAGTCGTGCACTCGTCCGGGCACGGCGTCCTTCTTGCCGTTGAGCCGCGGGATCCAGAACGAGTGGATGACGTCGTTGGAGCGGATCTCGAGGTTGACCTCTTCGCCGACGGGGATGACGAGATCGTTCGCAGTGACGATGTCGTCGTACTGGCCGTCGCCGTCGGTGTCGTAGCTGAACTGCCACCACCACTGCTGGCCCTCGACGATGATCGTGCGGCCGTCGCCCTTCTCGGCCAGGGCGAACACCGTCGGCAGCGTCACGACGGTGAGGAAGATGAGCAAGGCCGTCGGGATGAGCGTCCAGGTGAGCTCGGCCTTGCGGTTGCCGTGGATCTGCGGAGGCAGATCGTCGGGGTCGTCGCCGGGCTTGGCGCGGAACCGCACAATGATGATGACGACCGCTGCAGCGACGAAGAGGCCGACGCCGACGGCCATCCAACCCGACAGGCGCATCAGCCCGTCGATTTTCTCGGCGTTCGGCCCGACTGGCTTCGTGGCGTCAAGCCGTCCGGTCGCGCAGCCGCTGACCGCAAGCGCGAGCAAGGCCAGCGCGGCCAGGCTCCAGCGTCGAGAGAAACCGGTGCGCACTGGCATCACTCGTGCCCCGCGCCCGAATCGCTCATCTCTGACTCGTCTGGCTCGTTCGTGCTTGGCTCGGCGTCATGATCGCCGGTGTCCTCGCTCACTTCGGCCTGCCCGTGCGGATGGAACTCGCGCTCGCCCTTCACCGCCGAAGCAATGCCCGCGACGATCAGTGCGACGCCGCCGAGCACGAGCGTGGTGGCCACGATCGACCGGCGCAACTGCGGCTTTGCGGAGATCACGAAGGCGAACGCGAGGATCGCCGCCGAGATTGCGATGGCGACCGCGCTCGCGCCGTTCTTGCTCGATGCCAGCAGCACTCGCGAGGCCAGCACAACCGGCACAGCGATTGCCAGCGCCCCGTACAAGGAGATTTCGAAGGGCCGCAGGAGCCTCGCACGCTCGACGGCGTTCGCTGCTGCGTCGGCGGACAGGTGCTCTGCCCACGCGCTCATCGTCCATTCCACCGCGGAAATCACGAGCAGTGCGATGCCGGCGATCGAAAGGATCGCATCGGTCACCATGCCCACCATGAGCAGGCCCATGCCAAAGGCGGCCATGATCGGCCAGTAGGCCGGAACGGGCCGGAACGTGTGGGAGTGTTCGCGGTCGGGCGAGTCGCCGTCGCCCACCGTCAGTGCAAGCGCCGCCAGCAACGCGAAGGCAGCCCCGGCAGTGCCGAGCACGATGGTGGCGTACATGACGACATGGCCGGTGCCATCCATGCCCGTGAGCACGCCGATCAAGGTCGCTGCAGCGACGGCCAGTGCGATGCGACCCGCGAAGTATCTGCTGGCGATGCCGACCATCGATCCCCTACTTCACCACGTACACGGCGTACCAGGTGGCGGCCCACGCAAGCACGGCAAAGTCCCAGAAGAACACCGCTGCGCCCAGCGGCGTCGACGACTCCCGAGCGACGCTGCCTCCCAACGAGCGCAACGTCATGAGCCCCAAATAGAACATCCCGACAACGAGCAACGCGAGTGCGAGACCCGTGGTCGCAAATGCCAGGTTTGCCCACTCGCCGGAGCCGATCTCGATCTCCATGCGATTCAGGCTGAACATCACCATGTTGAAGAAGGCAAAGCCCATCACCAGCGTGATGGCCATGCCTACCCACGTGTGGCCGCGCTCACCGCGGCGACCGGCCCACAGTGCCCAGTGCGCCGTCACGACCGAGACCAGCAAGGTCAGCAAGGCGTAGTCGAACTGTGGGCTCGGCACCGCGTGGCCCGCGAGCCACTCATGACCTGGGTCGATACCTGACGCATGGCGGCGCGCCATGTACTGCCCCAACGCGCCGGCGACCGCCATCGCGCCTGCCGCAATCGCGAAGCCCGTCGCCACAAGCTGGCCGCGAGGCCGCGGCGGCGGACCGGGGACGACGTACCGGCCTGCAGAGGGAACCACAGTCGCACTCTCTGACATCAGGCGGGCACCTCCTCGGGCGTCGCGTCGCTGCGGTCCACGCCGGCTGGCGAGCCGTTGCCATTCATCGCGGCATCGAGCAGCGGCGTGCCCGAGCTGAGCTCGGTCAGCGTCGCCGAGGGTCCGAGCGGAGGCGGTGATTCGAGCAGCCACTCGGGCGTCAAACCATTCCAAGGATCTGCGGGGGCATCGGCGCCTTTGCCCAGAACGACCGAGACCAGCAGATTCAGCGTCATGAGCACGACGCCGGCCAGTACGACGATGACCCCGATGGCGCCAAGGATCGAGAGACCCTCGGCGCCGGAGGTGTCCACCAGGCCGGCGTAACGGGTGGTGAGCAACGGGTCGTGATAAACGAATTGCGGCTGCTCGGTGAACGCGCCCGAGAGCAGCGGTCCGAGCCAGGCCAGGAATGCGCCCCCGCCGATGAGAGCGAAGCTGCCCAGTCCGGCGAGCTCAGAGAGCTTCTTGCCCCAGATCTTTGGCGCCCACCAATGCAGCGCAGCGAGCCCCCCCAGCAGGCCCGCGCCATAGATCAACAAGCTCTGCTGGCCAGTGACCCAGGTGGTCGTGTGGAGCGGAGCGTTCCCGTCGATGCCCCGACCTGCGATCTGCAGCCAATCCACCGCAGCGCCGATGAGACCGAACAGCGCGGCGACCGCGATGAGCTGGCCGGCGACGAAGGCTGCCAATACTGCGGTGCTGGGTCGCGGCCATTTGCGGCCCTGCCACACCGTGAAGCCCAGCAGGCCCAGCAGGCCCATGGTTCCAGCCAGGGCCCCGGCGTACAGGCCGACCAGCACGATGCCTTCGAGCCCGTCGACAATGTCAGCGCCCTCGGTGGTGATCCCGAAGTTCGCCCACGCGCCGAAGCCGAACAGCCCCACGAGTCCGATGGTGAAGTACAGCGCCAGCGGTTCGAACACCCAGCGGCGTGCCGCTGCCAGCATGATCTCGGCTGCCACGCCCAGCACCGGCAGCACATAGATGAACAGCTGCGGCGTGCGGTACATCCAGTCGATGCGCGACCAGATGCCGTAGTTGCCGTCTGCGAAGAAGCGTCCGTAGCGATGGTCGATGTAGAGGATGACGATCTGGCCGAGCACGACGCCGAGGCTGACCACCAGCATTGACGCCGTGACGAGAGCCGACCAGGCGAAGGGAGGCGTGCGGTCCATGTACATACCGGGCGCCCGCATGGTGAGCGTGGTGGTTGCGACGCAGATCGAGCCGACGAGCAACGACAGCACCAGGCCGGCCACCGCAAGCAGATGCAGGTCGACGCCGTCGTCCCATCCGCCGGCCGGACCGCCGTTTCCGAGATAGGCGCCCACCAGCACGCCGAACGAGACCAGCCAGCCCCAGAATCCCGCAGCCGCAGCGCGGGGGAAGGCCACATTCGGAGCTCCCACCTGCAGCGGGACGACATAGATGGCGATCCCGAGGAACAGCGGGATCAGCATTCCGAACACGAGCGCATCGCGCGTGAAGGTGAAGACCTGCACGAAGACATCCGCGTTGAGCACGGTGTGGCCGCTCGCGGAGGCCAGATCGAAGCGCACCAGCAGATCGGCCACCGCTCCCGCCATCGCAAAGAGCAAGGAGCACGCGATGAACATTCGGCCGATGCGCTTGTGGTCAGCCGTGTTGAGCCAGCCAAATGCCGACGGATCTTCGGTATGCCCAGAAACAGGCGGTCCTTCCGAATGCACGACTTCGGTGGTGGCGTCGGTCATGAGGCGAAGTGGTCCCCGGACTCGGCTGGCAGCGCCGCTTGGGGGCGACGCCAACGGGGCACTTTAGCGACCCGCGGCCCGGCGGAGGAAATTGCCCGCGGCAAATCCGCGGCGACCGAGATCGCTCGCAGTGTCGACATGTGGCCCATCACCGGACTCACCAGCCAAACCGAACGATGACGTCGGCCGCCATGGCCGCGAAGACGAGTCCCAAATAGGCGATTGACGAGTGAAATACTCCCATCGCCGCGCGAGCCGACCGAGCTCGCCACAGCGACAGCACCTGCCCTCCGAAGACAGCTCCAGTGACGGCAGCAGCGATCCAGTACACCGGCCCTGTTGCTGCGACAACTCCGAACCACAGCGACAGCCCGATGACTGCCGCCGTGTGCAGAGTCATCTGCGTCAGCACTGAACGCGGGCTCGCGACCGTGGGCAGCATCGGGACGTCGGCCGCGCCGTAGTCATCGGCGTAGCGGATTGCCAATGCCCAGAAGTGCGGCGGTGTCCAAAAGAACACGATGGCGAACGCGATCCACGCTTGAGGCGCCAGCGAGCCGGTCACTGCGGCCCACCCCACGAGAACCGGGGCTGCACCAGCGGCGCCTCCTATGACGATGTTCTGCGTCGAGGTTCGCTTGAGCCACAGGGAGTACACGAACACGTAGAACAGGCAGGCGGCCAACGCCAACGCAGCGGCGAGCAGGTTGGCGCCCCACCACAGAACTGCGAACGCAACCGCTTCGAGCACCACGCCGAAGGCGAGCGCCTCGACGGGCCGTACCGTCCCCACCACGAGCGGGCGGTGCGCGGTGCGCGACATCGTGGCATCGATATCGCGGTCAATCACCATGTTGAACGTGTTCGCGCCGGCTGCGGCGAGCGTGCCGCCGAGCACCGTGAGCACCACCAGCAGCAAGCTCGGCACGCCGCGTTCCGCCACGAACATCGGCGGCACGGTGGTGACGAGGAGCAGCTCGATGATGCGCGGCTTGGTGAGTGCCACGTAGGCGCGCAGCTTTGTACTGTTCGCGCGGCCTGCTGTGGCTGGTGCCGGCTGCGACCCTGACACATCGTCTGGCGCCACATCGCCTGACAGGCCCGCTCGCGGTCGCGTCACGGTGTGGTCGCCGCTAGGGGTCGCGTCCAGCACCGCGCCGCCCGTCCGGGCGTCGACTCCCGGAACTCCCGACGCTGACCGCGGATGCGGGCGCGCTGGGGAATCGGGGCCAGGCGGGATCACGGGAGGCAGCGGGCTCGCCGCGGGCGGGCTGGCATCGATGTGAGGCTACGCGGCACCTCTAGCGTTTCGGCGTGGCCTTGCCCGTCGTGACACCGCGACGATTCGCGCTCGCCGCCCGCTGGGCGCTGTGGGCACTGGTAGCCATCGTCATTACGGGCGCGTCGGTTCGACTCACCGGCAGCGGGCTGGGTTGCAGCGATTGGCCGAACTGCGAGCCCGGCGAGTTCATTCCGGCTGCCGACGTGCACGGTTGGGTGGAGTTCGGCAACCGCATCGTGACCGGCCTGGTGTCAGTGGCGGTGGCCGTTGCGGTAGGGGCGTCGCTGTGGCGACAGCCGCGGCGTTCCGACCTGGTGTGGTGGTCGCTTGCCCTCGTTGCCGGTGTGGCATTCCAGATCGGGCTCGGTGCCGTGACCGTGCTGACGCACCTGTCGCCCCCGATCGTCATGTCGCACTTTCTGGCATCACAGATCCTGGTTGCAGCTGCGGTGGTGCTGTGCCACCGCGCGAGCGCAGATGAAGGCGCCAACGGCCGCTGCGTCGCCGTCTCGTCGCAACCACTGCAGGTGCACGCGTGGGTCATCGCGCTACTGCTGGCCGCCGCGCTGTGGACCGGGACCGTGGTGACCGGCACCGGTCCACATGGCGGCGATGAACACGTGCGGCGGTTGGACTACGCGATGGCGTCCGTCGCGCGAGTGCACGGCATCACGGTCGCTGTGATGGCCGGGCTGACACTGTTGCTCGCTGTGCGCGCTGTTCGCCTCGCGCGAACCGCGCGCGACCGCTCATACGCGACCGCGGTCGCGCGGCGCGTCCGTACCGTGATCGCCGTGATGGCAGTGCAGGCAGCGATCGGTTACGTGCAGTACTTCAACGAACTGCCGGTTCTGCTGGTCGCCATCCACGTCGCAGGCGCGACGTTGCTCACGATCGCAGTAACGCGCCTCGTGCTGGCGGCCGCCACAGGGCCCAAGGCGTTGGGGTTCGAGACCTCCGAGACATCGCAGACATCTGATGCAGTTGTCATCGGGGTGCCGGGATTCGCAGAATGAGGCCGTGAGCCCGTCCGCGCCTGCCGTCGCCGATCCCGAGGTGACTCGCGACCCGACGACGGACGAGGAGCACGAGACCGACGTACCGTGGGTTGTGCTGGTGTGGAACGACCCGATCAACCTGATGAGCTACGTCGTGTACGTGTTCCAGAAGCTGTTCGGCTACAGCGAAGAGAAGGCAACCCAGCTGATGCTCGACGTGCACCACAAAGGCCGTGCGGCGGTGGCTTGGGGCACACGCGAGAAAGCCGAGTTGGACGTCTTCCGGCTGCACGAGTACGGCCTGTGGGCGACGATGCAGAAGGACAACTGAGTCATGTCTGCACAGGCCACGCAGGCGCCACAGGCGACGCGGCTGTGACCGGAACGCGATTCGGAGTCCGCGGCTCGTTGGTGAGCGTGCACCTTGCGGACTGGGAGCGCCGCTTGCTCGCTGAGATGGTGAACGAACTGCGCTCGAACCTCCTCGATCACACTCCCGCCCGCGACGGCGGCGACGGCTTGGACCCGTCGTTGCGGCGACTGTTCCCGCCGGCGTACCTGAGCGATCCAGATCGCGACGCCGAATATCAACGGCTGATGCGCGACGAACTCCTCGCAGAGCGGTTAGAGCACCTCGAGTTCTTGGACCGCTCCCTGGATGAAGATCATCTCGACGACGAACAGGTCACGGCGTGGATGCGGGGTCTCAACGAGCTTCGGCTCGTGATCGGTACCCAGCTCGACATCTCCGAGGAAGACGATCCCGCGGACATCGATCCCGATGATCCCGCCCAGCGACCGATGCTGCGCTACCACTACCTTGGCGGCTTGCTGGCCGAGTTGATCGAAGCCGCACCGCGCTAGCGGCCCGCGGCGCCAAGGTCGGGCGAGACACACCCGGTGCGCTCGTGGTCGCGTTGACGACGCGGCGTAACCTGAGATGCTCTGCCCCCATCGTCTAGCGGCCTAGGACACCGGCCTTTCACGCCGGCAGCACGGGTTCGAATCCCGTTGGGGGTGCTGCCGATTCGCCAGGCCGCTCGGGCCTCACTCGGATTCGGCGACCACGGGGAGGCGCAGCTCGACGGTGGCGCCGGGGCCGTCAGTGTCGACGACCGCAGCAGTGCCGTCATGGGTGCGCGCCACGTAGTCGACAATCGAAAGTCCGAGGCCCGAACCGGGCTGCGAACGGGCCTCGGGTGCGCGGTAGAAGCGTTCGAAGACCACGTCCCGGATGGCGGGGTCGATACCTGGGCCCCGATCACGCACGCGGACCACGCCGCCAGTGACGCTGACTTCGATCGGCTCGTCCGGCGGCGACCACTTGATGGCGTTGTCGACGAGGTTGCTGATCGCCCGCTCCACGAGGACGATGTTCGCCACCACCTCACATGGCTCGAAGTCAGTTTCGAAGGCGACATCGGTACGTCGACGGTGCCGCTCCACCACCGAGGCCGCAATTTCGGCGAGATCGGCGTGTACTGGCTCTCCCTGGGCTCGCCGGTCGGTGGCCAGCTCGACTAGCTCTGCCGCTAGCTCGGTGAGCTGACCCAGCTCGAACTGCACGTCGTCAAGCATCCGGCGTCGCTCGTCAGGATCGAGCACCGCGGCGGCTCCGCCGGGGTCCTCTGCGGCGCCTGCGCGCGCCAGCAACTCGATGTTGGTCCGAATGCTGGTCAGCGGCGTGCGGAGCTCGTGGCCGGCGTCGGTCACGAGCCGGTGCTGCTGTGTGCGCGACACTGCGAGCGCTTCGAGCATCGAGTTGAGGCTGCGCGCCAGCTCGCCCAGTTCGTCATTGCGTTCGAGATCAATGGGGTGGTCCAGGTCCTGGGTCTTGGCGACCGTCCGAGCTGCTTCGGTCAGTCTCCGAACTGGTCGGATCGCCCGACCGGCGACGAAGAAGCCGAGTAGGGCCGCTCCTGCCACCCCGATAACGGCGACGACGGCCAGCGCGTTGCGCAGCCCGCGTACGTAGTTGTCGACCTCGCTCAATGGTCGGGCGACCATCAGCGCCCCATGCGGTTTTATTGGCACGGTGAGTACGCGCAAGTGCACGGTGCCCGACCAGACATCAGCCGAGTGCCTCTCGGCATAACCCATCGCAACCGCATCGACCCCGTCGAGAATAGGCAGCAAATCATGGGAAAAGTACCGCACCTGTCCGTTCGGGTCGATCACCTGCACGAGCACGTCGTAGGGGATGTGCTGGCCAAAAACGCGCACCCCGACGCGCGGGCGGAAGCGCCCGTCGACGGTCTGCAGGATGTGCGCTCGCTCCTCGAGTTGCATGTCGATCGCGGCCCGCGCTTCGCCGCGGGCAACCCACAGCGCGACTCCCGAGACGCCGACGACGGCAACCGCAACCGACGCGGCCACCAGTAGCGCCAGCCGCGTGCGGAAGCTCACGAGTCCCTCAGGACGTAGCCGACGCCGCGGACAGTTCGGATAGGGCTGCGCCCGTCTGGCGCCGCCGCGCTCCCAGCCAGCTTGCGCCGCAAGTACCCGACATAGACCTCGAGAGAATTCGAGGCCAACAAAGCGTCGTGGCCCCACACTGCGTCGTAGATCGCATCGCGTCCCAACACACGGCCGGGATTGCGCAGGAACAGTTCCAGCAGCCGATGCTCGGTGCGGGTCAACGACACCGGCTCGCCGGCGTTGGTCACCTCGTAGCTCGCGGTGTCCATCACAATGCCGCCAAACCACAGCCGCTCGGCCTCGGCATCGATGTCGGTGGTGCGGCGCAGCAGAGCCCGCAGACGAGCCAGCAGTTCATCGAGCGCGAACGGCTTCGGCAGGTAATCGTCGGCCCCGGCGTCGAGACCCTCGACGCGGTCCGCAGTCGAGGTGCGGGCCGTCAGCAGCAGGATCGGCAGCCGGCTGCCTTGCGAGCGCAGACGGCGGCAAAGCTCGAATCCGCCCAGATTCGGCATGGTGGCGTCGAGCACCATCGCGTCGGCCTGCGTGGCCAGCTGCTCGCCTTCAACGCCGTCTCGCCCTTCGAGCACCGAGTAGCCCTCAAGCCGCAAGGCCCGACGTAGCGAAGCGCGGATCCGCTGATCGTCGTCGACGACGGCCACGACGGCGGCACGAGCGCACGCACCAGCTCTCATGGCTTCATTGTGGATCGCGAACGATGAGAACTCGGTGAGAATCTCCGCAGCCTCAACCCGCTGCAGAGCTTCCGCGCCGCAAGTGCGGGATCGTGAGTACCGAGCAGGCGTCGCGCTCGATGTCGTAGCTCAATGCCCGAACTGCGTCGGCGATGTCCCACCATGCGACCTCGTCCACCTCGTCGGGATCGCCCCTCAGCCGCTTCGGCATCTTCGTCGGCGTCATTGCGTAGAACAGCACCACCTTCGGCACCTGATCGCCAATCAGATAGCTGACCGGATACGGCGCCGAGGTGATCGCGCAGCGAACCCCCGTCTCCTCACGAACTTCGCGCAGAGCCGCTTCAGTCCAGGTTTCGCCGCGCTTGAGGTGTCCCTTGGGCAACGACCAGTCGTCGTGGCGAGGCCGGTGCACCACCAGCACCGATCCTTCGTGGCACACCACGCCACCAGCTGCCCGGTCCACGGGGGCGTTGGAATAGCGACCCCACTCGGCGTGACGGCGGCGAGGCTTTGCCAGCGCCTCGGAGGGGATGCCTTTCTGGTCCTTCTTTGCGGACCCGTTCTTCGAAGATCCCTGCTCCGAAGACCCCTGCTCCGAAGACTTGGGCCTGCTCTGTGCCACGGTTCGTGTCTAGCGTGTCTGCGCCACCGTCGGCGTGCTTGTCGGGCCAACAGAACTCACCACGAGGATTCATCATGGACTTGGGGATTTGCATCGCATCGCACATCGGCGATCTCGACTACGTCACGCGCGCCGAAGAGCTGGGCTACACCCATGCCTGGTTCGCCGACAGCCACATGCTGTGGTCGGACTGCTACGCCACGCTGGCCCTCGCAGCCGAGCGGACCAGCACGATGCAACTCGGCACCGGCGTATCGGTCTCGGGCACTCGCCCCGCACCCGTGACGGCGGCTTCGATCGCCACCATCAATGCGCTCGCGCCGGGTCGCACGTTCCTGGGCATCGGCACGGGCAACACTGCGATGCGAATCATGGGGCACAAGCCGCAGCGCATCGCCGAATTCGATCGTTATCTCGCAACGCTTCGTCCGCTGTTGCGCGGCGAGGAGGCCATTCATCACTTCGGCGGCACCGCTGAGCCGATCCGCCACATCATGCCCGACGCCGGTTTCGTCAACTTCGACGACCCGATCCCGCTGTACATCTCTGGCTTCGGGCCTCGCTCTTTGGGTCTTGCAGGCCAGTACGGCGACGGTGCAGTGCTGTCGGTGCCGCCGGACGGCTCCGCCACAGCGCGCGTATGGGGACACATCGAAGCTGGCGCCGCCGAGGCGGGCCGCACCATCGACCGCAGCGACTACCTGATGTGCTCGCTCACGACGATCGTCGTGCTGGACGACGGCGACACGCTGGCCAGCCAGCGCGAGCGCGTGTACCACGAGGCTGGCGCCTTCGCTATGGCATCGGTGCACTACTCCTACGACCAGTACCGCCAGTACGGGCGTGCTCCCGGCGCGCGGCTGGAAGCCATCTGGGACGAGTACTGCGCCATGCTCGACGACACCGATCCCGAGCGCATACACCAGCGCATTCACTCCGGGCACAACTGCTGGGTGCTGCCCGAGGAGATGCGCTTCCTGACCGACGAGATCATCGAAGCCACGTGCATTGTGGGCACTGCGGACCAAGTCGTCGAACGGGTAGTCGACCTTGGCGAGCGCGGCCTGGACCAGATCATGATCCTGCCGAACTTCGACCCGCGTTATGACGTGCTGGAACGCGTCGGTCGTGAGATTCTGCCGCGGATGCCGCAGAGCTGACGCCCTGACTGTCCGCCGGGCGGGGCGGTCGGCCTGTCACCGTCCGTGGCCGTTCGAAGTTGCACAGTTTCGGCACGCCGGACTGCTCGGTAGCCTTCCGTGCTGCCCGCTGGTCTGCCCGTCGGGCTGCCCGCTGGCCCCCCTGGGGCCGGACCAATCGCCCACTTCCGTCCAATCCGGAGCTGCTGGATATGAGCAACATCTGCCAGGTCACCGGTCGTCGGCCGCACTCGGGCTTCACCGTGTCGCACTCGCATCACCGCACGAAGCGCTGGTTCAAGCCGAACATCCAGCGGAAGCGATTCTGGGTGCCCAACGAAAAGCGCTGGGTGACGCTCACCGTCAGCGCCAAGGGCATCAAGACCATCAACAAGCGCGGCATCGAATCCGTTGTGGCCGATCTGCGGCGCCGCGGGGAGAAAGTCTGATGCCCAAGAGCGACAAGCGACCGATCGTCAAGCTGAAGTCCACCGAGGGCACCGGCTACACGTACACGACGCGCAAGAACAAGACGAACACGCGCGACCGGCTCGAACTTCGCAAGTACGACCCGGTCCTGCGCCGGCACGTCATTTTCAAAGAAGAGCGCTGAAAGAAAACCGCTGAGCCCAAAGCCTCTGCGGCTCTCGGCGGGTGCCGCTCGACGGCTGGCCGTCGCAGCACAAGGGCTGGCGGCCCCGCTCCCTGGAGGTCGGCTCGACGCGCGGCATCTGCGTCGCGCCATGAACTGGCTGGGGCTGTTGCAGATCGATGCAGTGAACGTCTTGGCGCGCTCGCATCTGCTCGTTCTGCGAGCGCGCCTTGACGGCAGGGGTGACACCGCACTGAGACTGCTGGAGCAGGCGGCGTACCCGCGGCAGGCGCAGCGGCGGGAGCTGACCGAGTACTGGGGGCATGAGGCCTCGTTCGTTCGGGTCCGCGACTGGCCGCTGTACCGCTGGCGCATGCGGCGGGGCGCCGAAGGCGAGATGTGGAGCGGGTACGCGCGCTTCGGGCGAGACGAACGAGCTCGCATCGACGACGCGACGGCATGGCTCGCCGACAACGGGCCAGCCACATCGTCGGAACTGGACACGGCAATGGGCTGGGGACCCGGCGTTCGCGGCCCGTGGGGCACGCGCAGCAAAGGGAAGATGGCACTGGCGTGGCTGTTCTGGACCGGGCACGTCGGTGTGGCCGCGCGGGTTGGCTTCACGCGGCGTTACGACCTGATCGAACGGGTGCTGCCCGACGACGTGCTCGCACGCGACATCGGCGAGGCGGAGGCGCACCGGACGTTGCTACTGCAGGCGGCGGAGTGTCTCGGCGTTGCCACAGCCGACGACCTCATCGACTATCACCGACTGCCCAAACGCAGTGCTCCCGCGCGCTTGCGCGAACTCACCGAGGACGGAACCCTCTGCGAAGCGGCGGTCGACGGCTGGGATCGCCCCGCGTACGTGCCTGCAGGTGTGCGGCTCGCTCGCAAGCGTTCCCGTTCGGTGCTGCTCAGCCCCTTCGATCCCCTGGTGTGGCATCGCCCGAGGACCGAGCGGCTGTTCGGCTTCCACTACCGCATCGAGATCTACACGCCCAAAGCCAAGCGTCGCTTCGGCTATTTCGTCCTGCCGTTCCTGCATGCCGACCAACTCGTCGCTCGACTGGATCTGCGCTTCGACCGTGCAGCGTGTCGGCTTGAAGTGCCCGCCGCGTGGTCCGAACCCCGAACCTGGCCGCAGTCCGGGAGCGTCGCCGAGGCAGAGGCGCTCGAAGCACTAGCAACAGAGCTGCGTTCGCTGGCTGCGTGGTGCGGTGCCACCGGCGTCGATGTCGCCCGCGGCGGCGACCTGGCGGACCGCTTGCGCACAGCCACAAACACTCATTGATTCGCTGTGGGGCCCAGCACGGATTCTCAGCGCAGATTCCGCGGCGAGGTCGCTATCGTTGCGCATCTTGTTTCGCCTGAGGCTCCGGCTTCAGGCGGCACGAATGGTCCCGTGGTGAAGTCTGGAGTTCACGCTGGCCTGTCAAGCCAGAGGTCGCGGGTTCAAATCCCGTCGGGACCGCGGTCGGGTAGCTCAGTTGGCAGAGCGCGCGCCTGAAAAGCGTGAGGTCACCGGATCGACGCCGGTCCCGACCACTTTTTGCGAGCGGACGGCTCCGCCGCGCTCGCGGCAATAGAAGGGCGGAGCTACGCCAGGCCCACGAGCTCTAGCGGGCGGGGCGCGTGACGCCGTCGCTGATTGCGGCCGTCGCCACCGCGCTCGCAACAGCCGGCACCACCGAGCGGTCGAATGCGGTCGGGATGACGAGATCAGGACTGAGATCGTCGCTGGACACCGCGGCTGCGATGGCGTCGGCTGCCGCGA
The DNA here is from genome assembly GCA_965226645.1 of Candidatus Poriferisodalis sp. Classification (GTDB taxonomy): domain Bacteria; phylum Actinomycetota; class Acidimicrobiia; order Acidimicrobiales; family Poriferisodalaceae; genus Poriferisodalis. The sequence goes on along the minus strand of CBDDDL010000001.1, from coordinate 276,415 downwards.
TCTTCATGTTCTCGGTGATGTCCGTGGCGCCAGCGTCGAATGCACCGCGGAAGATCCCCGGGAATGCGAGCACGTTGTTGATCTGGTTGGGGTAATCGCTGCGACCTGTCGCCATGACGCCGACAATGTCGGAGATTTCGTCGGGCAGGATCTCGGGATCGGGATTGGCCATCGCAAACACGATCGGCCGCTCGGCCATCGTCTCGACATCGGCGCGCGTGATGAGGCCAGGACCGCTCAGGCCCAAGAACACATCAGCACCAGCCATCGCGTCGGACACCGAACCCGCTACGCGATCGACGTTGGTGTTGGCCGCAAGCCACGCCTTTGAGTGATTCAAGTCAGTGCGTCCGGGGTGGATGGTGCCCTTGCGGTCGCACGCAATCACGTCGCCGATGCCCGCGCCGAGCAGGATCTTGGCTGTTGCGACACCGGCGGCGCCAGCGCCCAGGATGACGCAGCGCAGATTCGCCATTTCCTTGCCGAGGATGCGCGCCGAGTTCTCGAGCGCGGCCAGCGCCACCACGGCGGTGCCGTGCTGGTCGTCATGGAACACGGGGATGTCAAGCGCAGCACGGAGTGCCTCTTCGACCTCGAAGGCTCCAGGTGCAGCGATGTCCTCGAGGTTGATGCCGCCGAACGTGGGCGCCAGCCGGATGACGGTCTCGACGATCTCGCTGGGATCGTTCACGTCCAGGCAGATCGGGAACGCGTCAACCCCTGCGAACTCCTTGAACAGCAGCGCCTTGCCCTCCATCACCGGCATCGCCGCAGCAGGGCCGATGTTGCCGAGGCCGAGCACGGCGGAGCCATCGCTCACGATCGCCACCGTGTTGCGCTTGATCGTCAGGTCGTGCACGCGCTCGGGCGATTCGGCGATGGCACGGCAGACACGCGCGACACCCGGTGTATAGGCCATCGACAGGTCGTCGGCATTGCGCAGCGGGATGCGACTGACCGTCTCGAGCTTGCCTCCGTCATGAAGATCGAAGGTGCGGTCCCGCGCGGAGATGACAGTGATGCCTTCGAGGCCGTTCACCGCCGCGCAGATCTGGGCGATGTGGGCCTCGCTGGAAGCGTCCACGACGATGTGCTGGGTCAGGGTTCCTTGCATGATCGTGAAACCGTCGAGGCTCTGGATGTTGCCCCCGACATCGCCGATGGCCATGCACAGCCGACCAAGCGTGCCGGGTACGTGAGCCAGCTCGACTTCGAGCGTGGCGGAGAAAGCGGCGGTGGGTCGGGACCCAGCGGTTTGCGACATCGTTGCTCCAGACGCGGCAATGGCGCAGGAGGGTATTGGGCGACGTCGGAGCCCGCGCGAGCCTGGACCGCTCGGGTGGGATCCAAGCTGGGGTCAGGTTGCAACGTGGACGTGCTCACGGTGCTGGGTCTACCAAACCGCAACTAGCCATCGGAAGTCGTCAGTCGAGCTGTGCCGCTCCCCGACAGGGTCTCGCCGATCACCCAAGCCTCGTGATCCGCGCGGTGGATCAGCTCCAACGCGGCGTCGACGCGGTCCGGCGGGATCGCCACCACCATCCCGATGCCCAGGTTGAAGACCAGCTCCATCTCGTCTGGTTCGACGGGGCCCGCACTGGCGATGCGTTCGAAGATCGCCGGCACGGGCCAGCAGCCCCGGCGCACGACTGCGTCGGTCTCGGGTCCCAGCATGCGAGCGATGTTCGCCGCGAGACCGCCGCCCGTGATGTGGGCGGCACCGCGTGCGCCGCAACGCTCGAAGAGCGCGAGCACCGTGGGGGCATAGATGATCGAGGGTCGCAGCAGCTCGTCGCCCATTGAACAATCCGCGCCCGGCCAAGCCGGCTCACAGAGCTGGGCGGCACCGGGTCGCGCGTCGCGGCCAAGCAGGACGCGGCGAGCGAGGCTGTAGCCATTGCAGCGCAGACCGCCCGAAGCCAGTCCCACGAGCACGGCTGGCTCAGGATCGAGCGGCTTCCTTAGCTGGTCCCGCTCGGCAATACCGACGACGAAGCCGGCGATGTCGTAGTCGCCTGCCGCAAGCGAATCAGGATGCTCTGCCAGTTCGCCGCCGACGAGCGCGCATCCCGCGGTGCGACAGCCGCCGGCTAAGCCGACAACAATCTGCTCGACGACATCGGGGTCGAGGCAGCCCGCAGTGATCTGGTCGTGAAACAGCAGCGGAGTTGCGCCCAACGGCGCGATGTCGTCAACGCACATCGCGACCACGTCAATCCCGATCGTGTCCCAGCGACCGAGGGCCGCAGCGACGATCGGCTTGGTGCCCGCACCGTCATTGGCGGTGACCAGGACGGGTTCGTTGAAGCCAGCGGGGAGTGCAGTTACCGCTGCGAAGGCTCCGATGTCAGTCAGCACCTCGGGTCCGAATGTGCTGCGCGCGTGCGGGGCGAGCCGGCGGACTGCGGTGTCCCCCGCAGCGATGCTGACGCCTGCGTCCGCATACGTGAGCGGTGCCGTTGCGTCAGTTTGACGGGGCATCTGATCGGGCATCACAGCGCGGTGGCGCCGGTCTGGACGCTGCCGGTTGCGATCATCGACCGGCTGAGCTCGTTGCTGTGATCGCCGAACAACTCGGCGCGCGCCTGGCCGCCGATCTCCACCGGATACTCCCCCGTCAGGCACGCGTGGCAGAAGCCGCCCCCGGGCACGCCAGTGGCGTCGATGAGCTGAGAGAGCGTCAAGTACGCCAACGAGTCGACGCCGAGGTAGGACTCGATGGCAGTCAGATCGCGGTTCGCCGCCAACAGCTCTTCGGAGGTGCCGGTGTCCATGCCGTAGAAGCATGGCCACCGGTAGGGCGGCGAGGAAATGCGCATGTGCACCTCCGCGGCACCTGCTGCTCGCAGCATTTCCACGATCGACCGAGTGGTGGTGCCGCGTACGATCGAATCGTCCACGACAACAAGCCGCTGTCCGGAGATGTTGGGACGGATCGCATTCAGCTTCGTTCGCACTCCCAGCGATCGCACGAGCTGATTCGGCGCGATGAACGTGCGGCCGATGTAGCGGTTCTTCACAAGGCCGTCGCCGTAGGCGATGCCGCTGCTGCGCGCATACCCCTGCGCGGCCGGGATGCCCGACTCGGGCACGGGCATCACCATGTCGGCAGGGACCGGGGCATTGAGTGCGAGATAGGCGCCCATGCGCTGGCGGGCGGCATGCACGTTCTGGCCAGCCAGCATGGTGTCGGGTCGCGAGAAATAGACGAACTCGAAAATGCACAACCGCGGGTCCGCGCCAGCGGCCCCGCTCGCCGCGCCGTCTTGCGCGAACGGCCAGATTGAACGGCAGCCGGCTGCATCGATGAGCACCATCTCGCCAGGCCGCACCTCGCGCTCGAAGGTCGCGCCCACGGTGTCCAGCGCCGGGCTCTCCGACGCGAGTACCCAGCCGCCTCCAGCGTCTTCATCGCTGAGGCGTCCGAGGCACAGCGGCCAGATGCCGTGGGGGTCGCGAATGCCGATCAGCCGGTCGCGATCGGCGACGACGAAGGTGAAACCGCCGCGCAGACGCCGCAGCACGTCAACCAGTGCGCGGGTCACGGATTCACGTGGGTGAGCGCGCGATGCTCGCGACTCCGTCGCGATGCGCTGAGCGATCAATTCTGCGACGAGATCGCTGTCGCTGGTCATGACACCGTCCAGCATCCCGGCATCGGACGCCAGCTCCGCGGTGTTGGTGAGGTTTCCGTTGTGGCCGAGCGCGAACTCGGTGCCTTCGAGTCCGCGGTAGAAGGGCTGCGAGGCTCGCCACGAACTCGAACCAGTCGTGGAGTAGCGAGTGTGACCGATGGCGAGGTGGCCTTCGAGTCCGGCCAGCACCCGGTCGTCGAAGGCGCTGGCGACCAACCCCATGTCCTTGACCACCGTGATGTGGGTGCCGTCGGACACCGCGATGCCTGCCGATTCCTGGCCCCGGTGCTGCAGGGCGTACAGGCCCAAGTAGCTCAGGTACGCGGCCGGTCCGCCGGGCGCGTAGACGCCGAAGACGCCACAGGCCTCACGTGGCTTCGTGGGCTCGACTCCGTCGGAAATCCCGGTCTCGTTCCCGGTCTCGATCACGATGTCCTTCACGACGTGACGCCTTCCAAGGCGCTCGACAACGCTCCACCCCAGCGCTCGATCACCTCGTTCACGTCGAGATCCACATCCCACGACGTTGTGATGTCGCGTCCGATCCGCAGACGCTCACCTCCGAACCGTCCCACGCTCCGCCAGCCCACGCCCGCGTGGAGTGCCGCAGCTCGCGTGCGATCCGCCTGTGCGGGATCGACCGCTGCAAGGACTCGCCCAGGCGGTTCCGCGAAGAGGGCCCTCACTGCAGGGGCCGTCGGCCCCAGCGGGGGCACGCGCGCCTGTGCTCCAAGCCGGTTACGGCAGCACATTTCCGCGAGCGCAACGGCGATGCCGCCGTCAGACACGTCATGAATCGCTGCGAACATGCCGCCGCGGACTCCGCTGGCCACGAAACGAGCGGTCGCCGCTGCCTCGTCGAGATCGAGCGAAGGCAGCGCTCCGTCGCGGCAGCCCGCACGTTCCCACGCCCATCGGCTGCCTCCGAGGGGCACAGTCGAGAATCCGCTGTCACCCGCATCCCCGAGCAGGACGAGCTCGTGACCAGGCTGCGCGTCGGTGATGGCCGGACGTCGGGCGAGGTCTGGGTGCAGGCCGATCATGCACACCACGGGCGTCGGAGCGATGTCGCTGCCATTGGTCTCGTTGTAGAGGCTGACATTCCCGCCGACGACCGGCACTCCGAGTGCGACGCATGCGTCCGACATGCCATCGATGGACTCCGAAAGTTGCCACATGACCTCGGGATGGGTCGGATTGCCGAAGTTGAGACAGTTCACGATGGCGAGCGGATCGGCTCCCACACACGCCAGGTTGAGCGCCGACTCCACCACGATCATGGCAGTGCCGCGACGGGGATCGGCATGACACCAGCGGTGGTTGCCGTCGGTCGTGATGCCGAGTCCTCGACCGGTGAACTTTCCGGTTCGAGGATCCCGCAGTCGGAGCAAGGTCGCATCCGCGCCAGGGCCCACCACGGTGTTCAGGAACAGCTGGTGGTCGTATTGCCGGTACACCCAGGTGGGGTCGGCCAGCATGGCCAGCAGGTCTGCGGCGCAGTCGGCGTCGTCGCCCACGGCCAGCGCGGCGGGATCGAGCTCACGGCGAGCGTCGAAATCCGCCGGACGTCGCAACGGACGGTCGTAGGACGGAGCTTCGTCATGCAGCGTCGCTGCGGGTACCTCGGCGAGCGCCGCGCCGTCAGCGCTGTCCCGGATCCGCAAGAGGCCGTCATCGGTGACGCGGCCGATCACCGTGGCGGCCACCTCCCAGCGAGCACAGATCGATATGACTTCATCCACGCACGCCGGCGAGACGATCGCAAGCATTCGCTCCTGCGATTCCGAGGTCATGATCTCGAAGGGTTCCATCGGGGACTGGCGCAACGGCACGGCAGCGACGTTCACCTCCATGCCTGTGCCGCCACGAGACGCTGTCTCGCTGGTGGCGCACGTCAAGCCGGCCCCGCCGAGGTCTTGAATTCCTCCCACGAGCCCAGCGTCGAGCATCTCCAGGCATGCCTCGATCAGCCGCTTCTCCTCGTACGGATCGCCGACTTGGACGCTGGGCCGCTTGGCCGCATCGTCGGCATCGTCGGCAAAGCCGGCAGAGGCCAGCACGCTGACACCTCCGATGCCGTCGCGGCCAGTGAGAGCGCCCATGAGCACGGCCAGGCTCCCCACCTCGGTGGCCTGTCCGAGGACGAGACGATCCGTCGGCATCGTGCCGATGGCTGCGACATTGACGAGCGGATTACCACGGTAGGTCTCGCACGACACGAATTCGCCCGCAATCGTCGGGACGCCGACGCTATTTCCGTAGCCCGAGATTCCGCTCACAATGCCGTGGGCTATCCAATTGCTTCGAGGGTCGTCGAGCGGGCCGACGCGCAACGGATCAGCGAGAGCGATCGGGCGTGCACCCATAGTGAAGATGTCCCGCAGGATTCCGCCGACACCTGTCGCTGCCCCTTGGTAGGGCTCAATTGCAGACGGATGATTGTGACTCTCAATCCTCAATGCCACCGCAATTCCATCACCGGCATCGACGACTCCGGCGTTCTCGCCGGGTCCCACGAGCACCCACGGCGCTTCCGTTGGCAGGCGCGAGAGATGTCGGCGCGATGATTTATACGAACAGTGCTCAGACCACATGACGGCGTACATCGCGAGTTCGAGGTGATTTGGGGCGCGCTGCAATAGTTCGCAGATCCGACCGTACTCCTCGTCGGTGAGCCCCAATGCAAGATGGACATCGTGTTCGACTGATGTGGATGCAGACACTTCAACCTTCAGTCTTTGGAAATAGCTCCGGACCTGATATACAGGCCCCATGGCAGAACGAACAATGTCGGATGAACACAAGGCAGCAATAGCCGTTGGTCGCATCGAGACCGCGGCCGTCCGCGATTATCTTGAGGCGCTCGAGACCCACCGTCCGCGTCCGGGCCGGAAGCAGACTCCAGAGTCGCTGACGGCAAAGAAGGACGCGGTTGACGCTCAGATCGCTGACGCGAAGCCCATCAAACGCCTTCTGTTGATGCAGGAACGTCGCGATATCGAGGCCGCAATCGAAGCGTTGCAGGTCGAACCCGATATGGCGTCGGTCGAGGCCGGATTTGTCGAACACGCGGCGAGCTACGGACAACGCAAGGGCATTCAGTACGCAACGTGGCGTGAATTCAGCGTGACACCGGAGATCCTGGCTCGTGCCGGTGTCAGCAGGGGCCAGTAAGGCCTCAACGGGCCAGGGTCGCTGCATCTGCGTCCTCGGCTGCTGGCGGCGATGTCATCACGTTCGCCGCATGAGTTCCTGACGCTCCGGCTCGGTGGTCAAGACTGCCCGCGGTGTTCGTTCCCACAGCCGCAGCCAGCAATGCTCGCAAGAGCTTGTTGCCGTCTGTAGAACCCAAGAGCTCAGAGGATGCACGCTCAGGGTGGGGCATAAGACCGACGACATTGCGGGATTCGTTACAGATACCTGCAATGTCATCAAGAGATCCGTTCGGATTGCCCACGTAGCGCATCACCACTTGGTCATCGTCCCGCAGTCGCGCGAGCGTTTCGCCGTCACAGACGTAGTTTCCTTGAAAGTGGTTGATCGGAATGCTGAGTTCCTCGCAAGGCTGGAGGCCCGCACCGAGGACGTGGTCTACCGATGACATGGTGAGGCGTTGCGATTGGCACACGAACGCGAGCCCCGCGTTTGGCCTCAGTGCCCCCGCGAGCAACCCCGCTTCCGTCAGCACTTGGAATCCATTGCAGATTCCGACGACAGGTCCGCCGTCGCGGGCGAATGACATCACAGCATCCATCACCGGGGAAAAGCGAGCGATTGCGCCTGTGCGTAAGTAATCACCATGGGCAAAGCCGCCCGGTATCACTACGGCGTCACTGCGTCGCAACGACGACTCGTCATGCGGCAGCACTTCGGCGTCCGCACCGATCCCAGCCAAGGCGTCGACGGTGTCGAGATCGCAGTTGGTGCCCGGAAAGCGAACAACGCCGACGATTGCGCTCACGATTGCCGACTTCGCTTCGCTCGGGAGCTACGTGGACCGCAGTTACTTGTCGGCATCAAGACTTCCGAGCGAGGTGTCGCAGAGCAGCAGCTCGATTCGAGCATCTTCAATCACCGGATTGGCCAGCAACCGCTCACACATCTCCTCGGTGGCCGCGCGGGCGGCTTCTGCGTCAGGCGCCGCGACCTCGAGCCGTATGGCCTTGCCGACTCGCACGCCGCTGACGCCGGCAAATCCCAGCGCGTCGAGCGCACGTTCAATCGTGAGCCCGGCAGGATCAGCGATCTCCGCTCGTGGCGATACCTCGACAAGAACGTCCCACTTCTTCATGACTGCTGCGCTTCGGCAGTATGGGCGAAGCGCTCGCTCCAGCCAGCGAACGACTCGCCCGTCAACGACTCGTACGCCTCGATGTAACGGCCACGGGTTGCAGCAATGACCTCCTCGGTCAGTGGCGGAGGAGGCGACTCCTTGTTCCAGCCTGTCGCTGCAGTGACGTCGCGAACCGGTTGCTTGTCGAGCGAGGGCGGCGCGGTGCCCGGCTGCCACTGATCCTTGGGCCAAAAGCGCGAGGAATCCGGCGTGAGGATCTCATCGGCGATGACGAGCGCCCCGCCGACGTAGCCCAGCTCGAACTTGGTGTCGGCAATGACGATGCCGCGTTCGGCGGCATGCGCTGCACCGGCGCTGTAGGCGTCAACGCAAATCTGCTGTGCAGCGTGTGCAGCCTCGCTGCCGACGAGGTTGGCGGCCTCGGCAAATGAGATGTTCACGTCGTGTCCGGTTGTGGCCTTGGTCGACGGCGTGAAGACCGGTTCGGGAAGCCGCTCGGATTCCAGAAGGCCCGCAGGCATCGGCTCGCCGTGCATAGTGCCACCGGACTGGTATTCCTTCCACGCCGAACCGGTGATGCACCCGCGCACGATGCACTCGATCGGCAGCATCTCTGCGCTACGCACCAGCAGCGCTCGGCCCGCCCAGTCCCCACCATTTGAAGGGGTCCCGAAGTCCGCCGGGTCCGCCGACACGACGTGGGTCGGCGCAATCGGGCTGAGCCAGTCGGACCACCACATGGTCATAGCGGTCAGGACCTGCCCTTTGTCAGGGATCGGCTCTCGAAACACGACATCGAACGCCGAGATGCGATCGCTCGCGACCATCAGCAAATGGTCGGCGTCCACCTTGTACATCTCGCGTACCTTGCCGCGATGGACGAGTTCGAGTTCGGTCACCGAGATCTCCTTGGGTTCACATCGACGTGGACGGTGGCCCCGACGATCCAGCTGAGCAAAGAGGCCGCGCTCAGATCACCTCGCCTGGTTCATAGTTCACCGCGCGGCCATAACGGTCGGCCACCTCCATCGCCGCTGCGACGAAGTCGGCCACGTGCTCGACCGCTCGACCGCTGAACGAGGCCGGCTCTGCAAGCGCAGCGCCGACGGCTTCGGCATTGAGGCCGAGCTCTGGATCGGCCACGATGCGCTCGGGCAGGTCATTTCGCACTGTGGTGCCCTCGCGCAGCGCCAATGCGGCAGAAATGGCGTGGGCCTTGATGAGTTCATGTGCTCGCTCCCGGCCGGCTCCCGCCGCAACGGCCGCTGCCAACAAGCGAGTGGTTGCCAGGAACGGCAAGTACTCCGCAAGCTCCGCCGCGAGGCGGGCGGGATACGCGCCGAATCCGGCCAGCACGTCAAACGTCGTTTCCAACGCACCGTCGAGCGCGAAGAACGCGTCAGGCAAGACGACCCGGCGCACGACCGAGCAGCTGACATCGCCTTCGTTCCACTGGTCTCCTGCCAGACCCGCGGCCATCGTCAGATGACCTCGCAGGATCGTCATGAGTCCGGTGATGCGCTCGCAGGAGCGGGTGTTCATCTTGTGCGGCATGGCCGAGGACCCCACCTGCCCCGTCGGGAATCCTTCAGTCACGAGCTCGTGACCTGCCATCAGGCGCACGGCGAGGGCCAGATTGGCCAACGGTGCCGCGGCGCCCACCACGGCAGCGACAACTTCGAAGTCCAGCGATCGGGGGTACACCTGCCCGACCGAACCCAGCACGCGCTCGAAGCCCAGCTCGTCGGCGATGCGGCGTTCGAGTCGCACCACTGCGTCGGAGTCTCCGCCGAGGAGCTCCAGTAGGTCCTGCTGGGTGCCCACCGGGCCACGCAGGCCACGCAACGGGTAGCGAGCGATCAGCTCTTCCAGCCGCTCAAGAGCCGCGAGTGCCTCTGTGCCGATTGTCGCCCAGCGCTTGCCGAGCGTCGTGGCTTGCGCAGGCACGTTGTGCGAACGGCCGGTCATCACGACATCGCTGTCGGCATCGGCCCGGGCGCCGAGACGAACGATCAGCGCAGCGAGACGGCTCGTTACGAGCTCCATAGCGGCGCGTACCTGGCACTGCTCGACGTTCTCCGTGAGATCCCTTGAGGTCATGGCACGGTGGATTTGTTCGTGGCCGGCCAACGCGCAGAATTCCTCGATGCGCGCCTTCACGTCGTGACGTGTGACGCGCTCGCGTGCGGTAATCGACGCTAGATCGACCCAATCGATGACGGCCCGGTACGCCTCCAATGCTCCGTCGGGAATTTCGACACCGGCGTCGCGCTGGGCTTCGAGCACCGCGATCCACAACCGGCGTTCGAGGATCACCTTGTGACGCGGGGACCACAGTTCGGCCATCTCCGCGGACGCATATCGGGTTGCGAGCACGTTGGCGATCTCGACACGAGCGCGACTACTGCTCGCAGGCTCGGATTGCTCGGCCATCGACCGCACGCTCAGGTTCTCACTGGGCGTTCTCACCGGGCACCCACTGCGCGGAACTCGGCCAGCCGGGACGCAAGCTGGGAGTCTGCGACTGCGAAGATCTCCACTGCAAGCACCGCAGCGTTCGCCGCGCCATTGACGGCGACCGTCGCGACGGGAATCCCTCGGGGCATCTGCACCGTCGAGAGCAGCGCGTCCAAGCCGTCCGCCACGCCGCCGGTCAACGGCACGCCGATCACCGGCAGCGTCGTCTGCGCCGCTACTGCGCCGGCCAGATGCGCGGCCATGCCCGCACCGCAAATCACAACGCCGATGCCTTCGGCGCGCGCTCGGGTCGCGAACGCCGCGACCGCGTCGGGGGTGCGGTGGGCGCTCATGACATGCGTGCTGTGCGGCACGCCGAAGCGATCGAGCATCTCTTCGGCGGACGCCATCTTGGAGGCGTCGTTCGGCGAACCCATCAAGATGGCAACAGATCGCCCAGTGGCCGCACTCGGCGACACATCGACAGCAGTCGCCGCACTCGGCGACGCGTCGTGTCCAGTTGCCATATCGCGTTCCCTGTTGACCGCCGTCACGATGCGCCCGGCGACGACTTCTCGTCGACCACAGTCTCGCTGCCCGGAGCGCGCAATGGGGAGATTTCCAACAGGAGAAACTAGCGGATTTGAGCGTTCGTGGGCAGATTCGGCGGTCTCGGTCAAGTACCGGCCGCCGCCCGCGCTTCGGGTGCCGCAACGTCGGTCCGGAACGTCATTCCAGGCCAGCTGATCCGGTGCACGGCCTCATAGGCGCGTGCTCGCGCAATCGCCGCATTCGGGCCGCGGCCGCACACGCTCAGGACACGCCCCCCAGCAGTGACGAGCGCTCCTGGCGTGGTCTCGGCATCGGACGCCGCTGCGACGCCGGCGCAGAACACGGTCACCCCGTCGAGGGCACACGCAGCCTCGATGCCCACAATCAGGTCACCCGTGCGGGGAGCAGAGGGGTAGCCCTCGGATGCGCACACGACGCAGACCATGGCTTCGTCGGAGACAACAATTTCGTCTGGCACGTCGCCCGCAGCAGCTCCGCACAGCAGGGCCGCCAGATCGCTGTCGATGCGCGGCAACGTCACCTGCGCCTCCGGATCGCCGAAGCGCACGTTGTACTCCAGCAGGCGAGGGCCGTCCGGTGTCAGCATGAAGCCGGCGTACAGCACGCCGCGGTAGTCCACGCCTCGGCGCACAAGCTCATCCAGCGTCGGCTCGAATGACAACGCCGCGAGTTCTCGACAAGTCGCCCGGTCCATGTCACCCAAGGGCGAGACGCAGCCCATGCCACCGGTGTTCGGGCCTGTGTCGCCATCGCCCAGCCGCTTGTGGTCGCGCACGGCGGTAGGCAGCAGTTCCGCTCGCTTGCCGTCGCAGATCGCGAACAGCGAGACCTCAGGTCCGACCAGGCCCTCCTCAATGACAATGCGCTGACCCGCGGGGCCGAAGGCGCTGCCGTCCAACTTGGCGTCGACGTCGGCATGCGCTGCAGCCAGATCGTCGGTGACCAGCACACCCTTGCCGGCAGCCAGACCACTCGTCTTCACGACGTAGGGAGGGCTCAACGTCTCGAGGTACGCGTGAGCGGAGCGACAGCTGTCCGGGTCGTTGTCGAAGGTGCGGAACGCTGCGGTCGGGACTCCCGCCGCACTCACGACTTCTTTCATCCACGCCTTGGAACCCTCCAAGGCAGCGCCATCCGCGCCGGGTCCGAAGACCAAGCGGCCATTGGCGCGCAACCGGTCGGCGAGACCCTCGGCCAGCGGGCCCTCGGGGCCGATGACGAACAGGTCCGCATCAATCTCAGTGGGAGGCGTCGCAATGCTGCCCCTGATGCCGGGATTCCCAGGGGTCACTACGACGTCCGCGGTGCGTCCGAGCACTGCGGCATACGCGTGCTCCCGACCGCCAGCGCCGACGACACACACCTTCATGGGCACACCTTCATCGACTCAACCAAACAGGGGTGGTCCACCACGTTCGAAGACGAAGCGGCTCAGGCGGCAAAGCGGATGTACTGCTCCCGACCCGGGCCGACACAGACGTAACGGATCGGCAGCCCCAGCTGCCGTTCCAGGAACACGATGTAGTCAACGGCGGCTCGGGGCAGCTGGTGGCGCTCCGTGACCTCGTCGAGTGGTGTCTTCCAGCCCGGCAACGTGGCGTAGAGCGGCTCGGCACGATCGTGCAACGAACGCAGGTGCGGAAGATAGTCGTAGCGACGGCCGTCCACTTCGTACGCGACGCAGACCTTGACGGCGTCGAGCTCGTCGAGGACGTCCAGCTTGGTCAGCGCAATCTCGGTGCAGGCATTGAGACGAACCGCCTGGCGTCCCATGACCGCATCGAACCAGCCGCAACGACGTCGGCGCCCCGTATTTGTGCCGAATTCCGCTCCGCGCTCCACCAGGTGATCACCGATGTCGTCCACCAGTTCGGTCACAAACGGACCGGATCCGACGCGGGTCGTGTACGCCTTGGCGATGCCGATGACCTGGTCGATCGCCCCTGGTCCGATTCCCGACCCGACCAGGGCAAAGCCCGCGACAGGGTTGGAGGAGGTCACAAACGGATACGTGCCGTGATCGAGGTCGAGGAACGTCGCCTGCGCACCTTCGAACAGCACCCGTTCGCCCGCGTGCAGAGCCTCGTGCAACCAGCCCACGGTGTCGCCGATCAAGGGCGCAATACGGGGCGCCACCTCGGTAACGAGTTCGTCGGCCAACTCGTCGGGATCGATGCCGGGGTGGCCGTGAACCCCTCGCAAGTACTGGTTGCGATCATTGAGGACGCTCCTGAGTCGCTCACGAAGCGTCAACGGTTCCAGCAGGTCCTCGACGCGCAGTCCGACACGTGCGGCCTTGTCGGCGTATGCGGGTCCGATGCCCCGCTTGGTGGTGTCGAGCTTGGCATCGCCGCGCTGCACCTCCGCAAGCTCATCAGCGATCTGGTGATACGGCAGCACGAGGTGAGCCGCTGGGCTCAGCATCAGTCGGCTGCAGTCGACGCCCCGGCGTGTGAGCATGTCGATCTCTTCGAGCAAGACCCAGGGGTTCACCACGACGCCATTGCCGATGATCGGCGTCACGTGGTCGTACATCACGCCGCTGGGGACGAGCTGCAACGCGAACGCCTCGCCGTCGACGACGATTCGGTGGCCGGCATTGTGTCCGCCCTGGTAGCGCACGACGTGCAGGCATTCCTTGGCGACGACATCGACGATCCGGCCCTTGCCCTCGTCGCCCCACTGGGTTCCCACGACGATCGACCCAGGCACAGTTCACCTCGCAGCCGAGCCCGCAACCTCATTCGGCGCTGGCACGCTCGTCGCCTTCAGACTTTGACACGGTGAGTCTAAGTGCCCCACCCGTGCGTGGGTCGGTACCCCCGGTTCTCGCCCGAACGCTGGGTCACCGAGCCCTTCAGGAAGCCTCCGAGAAGACTCTGTTTTCGGCCGATGCGTCCGCTTGGGCCTCCCTCACCTCTCCCGGTTCGCCGACTGCGTCGTCGCCGCAGCGGGGCGTCGGGCGGAGCTCAACGCGTCCACGGTGGCGCCGACTCTGGTCATGGAAGCTGATCGACCGCCTCGACGGCACGGTGGTCGAGTCTCAAGCGATGCCGCATCGCCATCGCCTCGCGAAGGTGCTGTCGAGCAGGCCGGCGGCCAGCGGGTCGATCAGCTGTCGCTGAATGACCCGGTGCGCAACGGCCGCGCCCTCGCGACGCGCCGCCGGCCACGAACCGCTCCCGCCGCACCCGGTGGGGTGCATAACCACCCTGGTTGGCGAGAAATTCCGCTGCTGCTGCGGTCACCTCAAGCGTCATCTCGCGGTCGACCAATCGCTCAAAAACAGGAGGCACTTTTTGTGTCTGCGCAGCGTCTCGAGCGCCAGCTCAGTGATGGCACCCAGATCGGCCCGACTGAGCGCGTCGAACCGCAGGATCTCATCAACGCGGTTGATGAACTCGGGGGCAAAGAACTCGACAGGGTCCACCGCCAGGTTCCGACGTCATGATGAGGACCACATTCGAGAAGTCCACGGTGCGGCCTTGACCATCAGTGAGCCGGCCGGCGTCGAGGACCTGAAGCAGCACGCCGAACACGTCGGCATGGGCCCGCGCCCGCCTTTCAATCTCGCGCCCACGCCGTCGTCGATCTCGTCGACCTCAGAACGACCGAGGCCACTACAGGCCGGCGTCGTACGGCCTCGGTGAGCTGGCCGCCGTCGTCGTGGCCGATGTAGCCCGGAGGCTAAACAGTGCTCCGATTCAGGCTAAGTGCCCCACCCGTGCGTGGGTCGGTACCCCCGGTTCTCGCCCGAACGCTTCACCGAGCCCTTCAGGAAGCCTCCGAGAAGACTCTGTTTTCGGCCGATGCGTCCGCTTGGGCCTCCCTCACCTCTCCCGGTTCGCCGACTGCGTCGTCGGCGGGGCGTCGGGCGGAGCTCAACGCGATGGCGCCGTCGATGGCGTCGGCAACAACCGCATCGCCATCAGCGAAGGTGCTGTCGAGCAGGCCGGCGGCCAGCGGGTCGATCAGCTGTCGCTGAATGACCCGGCGCAGCGGCCGCGCTCCGTAGGTGGGGTCATAACCACGGTTGGCGAGAAATTCCGCTGCTGCTGCGGTCACCTCAAGCGTCATCTCGCGGTCGACCAATCGCTTGCGCAGCGTCTCGAGCGCCAGCTCAGTGATGGCACCCAGATCGGCCCGACTGAGCGCGTCGAACCGCAGGATCTCATCAACGCGGTTGATGAACTCGGGGGCAAAGAACTCGACAGGGTCCACCGCCAGGTTCGACGTCATGATGAGGACCACATTCGAGAAGTCCACGGTGCGGCCTTGACCATCAGTGAGCCGGCCGCCGTCGAGGACCTGAAGCAGCACGCCGAACACGTCGGCATGGGCCTTTTCGATCTCGTCGAGCAGAACGACCGAGTACGGCCGGCGTCGTACGGCCTCGGTGAGCTGGCCGCCGTCGTCGTGGCCGATGTAGCCCGGAGGTGCTCCGATCAGTCGACTCACGGAGTGACGCTCGAGGTATTCGGACATATCGATACGGACCATTGCCCGTTCATCCTCGAACAGCGATTCCGCCAGTGCTCGCGCCAGTTCGGTCTTGCCGACGCCCGTGGGCCCCAAGAACAAGAAGCTGCCGATGGGCCGATTGGGCTCGCTCAGACCGGCGCGACTGCGGCGGATCGCGTTGGCCACAGCGGCGACGGCATGTCGCTGACCCACCACCCGGTTTGCCAAGGTGTCCTCCAGACACACCAGCTTGTGTGCCTCACCCTCGAGCAGCCGGCTGGTGGCAATGCCGGTCCAGCGCGACACGACTTCGGCGATGTCGCCAGCGTCAACTTCCTCTCGCAGCATTCGCTGGTCTGCCTGGAGCCGTTGGAGCTCGGCGGCGGCCTCGTCGAAACGTCGATTGACGTCGGGCAGCTGGCCGAAACGGATTTCGGCAGCTCGCCCAAGATCCGTCTCGCGGTCTACCTGCGCGGCAAGCGACTCGGCCTCGGACTTCAATGCACGGATCGCCGCGATGGCTTCCTTCTCGGACTGCCAATGCGCCTTGAGCGCCGCAGCGCGTTCACGCTCGGATGCCAGTTCTTCGGCGATCTCTGTGCGTCGGGCGCTGGCGGCGCTTCCGTCGCCCGCAAGCGCCAACTCTTCGATCTCGAGTTGACGGATCCGCCGTTCGCTCACGTCAATGTCGAGCGGCACCGAGTCGATCTCGATGCGCAGTCGGCTGGCGGCCTCGTCCATGAGGTCGATCGCCTTGTCAGGCAGGAATCGCTGGCGCAGGTATCGGTCCGACAAGGTGACAGCCGCTACGAGCGCCGCATCGGTGATGCGGACGCCGTGATGGACTTCGTACCGTTCCTTGAGGCCGCGCAGGATTGCCACTGCGTCCGAGATGGCGGGCTCGCCGACATACACGGGCGCGAATCGGCGTTCGAGGGCCGAGTCGTCCTCAATGTGCTGTCGGTACTCGTCGAGCGTGGTCGCACCCACCAGTCGCAACTGTCCGCGCGCCAGCATGGGCTTGATCATGTTGGCGGCGTCGAGCGAGCTGTCACCGCCGGCACCGGCACCGACCAGCGTGTGCAATTCGTCGAGGAACGTGATGACCTCGCCACCGGAGGCGACGACCTCGTCGAGAACTGCCCCGAGCCGCTCTTCGAACTCTCCCCGGAACTTGGCGCCGGCCACCATGGCGGCTAGATCAAGGGCGATGACGCGCTTGTCGCGCAGCCCGTCGGGTACGTCGCCTTCCGCAATGCGGCGTGCGAGTCCTTCGACGATCGCCGTCTTGCCGACGCCGGGCTCGCCGATCAGCACCGGGTTGTTCTTGGTTCGCCGCGACAGCACACCGATGACGCGCCGAATCTCGTCGTCACGGCCGATGACCGGGTCGAGCTTGTCCTCGCGAGCCTCTGCGGTGAGATCCCGGCCGAATCGTTCGAGCGCTTCGTAGTTGTTTTCGGGTGTCGGAGAGGTCACTCGAGTTGTGCCGCGCAGTTCGCCGACGAGTGAGGCCAGCACCGCGCGCTCGGTTCCGACGTCGGATGCGAGCGCCACCAACAGATGCTCGGTGGACAGGTATTCGTCGCCCATCCTCACTCGTTCGGCGTCCGCCGCGTGAAGTGTCTGCGCCATCTCGGCGGCCAGCGGCGGCGTTTGCGGCTGGGTGCTGAAGCTGCGAGGAAGGCGCGAGAGTTTCTCGAGCGCCGCACTGCGGACCGCTGCGGGCTCGATCCCGGCGCGCGTCAGCAGCGGCAGCACCAGTCCTTCGGGTTGTGAGACCAGTGCTGCCAGCAGATGCGCGCGGGTGACTTCAGGATGACCCTGGCTCGTCGCAGTCGAGATTGCGCCAGCCAGAGCCTCTTGGGTCTTGTGAGTCAGCGGACTGGAAGGAAGGGGTTGCCTGGCGGAATCAGTGTCATTTGCCATGGTGATTACTATAGCAGTTTAATTGATAGCTATACACTCAACTTACATAGGTCGAAGAAGCTCAGGCCCAGTAGCGAGGCCCAGTCGTGAAGCCCAGTCATTCGGCCACTGCAACGAGATCACTCAACGGCCGGACCGTGGCGGTTGCCCCGGGCGGACAACGATGTCGGTCGGCTGCAATGGCACTAGGTCTCGCCGGTACTGGCGATGCGTGTCAGCCACGATCGCAGCTGCCTCGTCGCGTACCTCTGCCAACTGCCGTTCGAGCCTGGCCACGCGTGCCTCGAGCTCCAGCACGCGTTTGACTCCCGCCAAGTTGAGGCCTTCGCTCGTGAGCTCGCTGATGCGCTCCAGCATCGCGATGTCGCGGTCGCTGTAGCGACGGCTGCCGCCCGACGTCCGTGCCGGAGCCAGCAAGCCCTTGCGTTCGTAAATGCGCAGCGTCTGGGCGTGCACTCCCGCTAGCTCGGCAGCAACCGAGATCACATACAGGGCTCGGTTGCGTTCCTCGGGCGAATGGCGGCGGCGTGGTTCGGTGCTCATGGCTCCGCTCCTGCGGTATCTGTGCGCGGATCGTCGGGGCGTGCAGTGCCCCCTGTGGTGCTCGTTACATGGTTGGTCGAAGACCCTGCCTCCGCAGCCGCGCCGTTGTCAGCGGCGCGGGCATCTGCGGTGCGCGTGTCGGAGGTCTGGGCACGCCGACGGCGACCAGCGCTCGTGTCAAAGTCAGCGACGTCTGCGAGGGCCTCGGTTGCAACTCGTTCCGCTGCCGACAGCTTGGTCGGCACCGCGATCTCGACGGTCACGAGCAAGTCGCCTGCGCCCCGCCTCGTCTTGACGCCACGGCCTCGCACGCGAAACGTCTTGCCCGACGGTGTCCCGGCAGGAATCCGCAGCGTGATCGTGCCGCCGTCATAGGCCAACACCTTCACGTCGGCTCCCAAGACCGCCTCGGGATAGGTGATAGGCACCGTCACCGTCAGGTGGCTGTCTTGGCGTCCGAAATCCGGATCGGATGTAACGGCAACGATGACGAAGAGATCGCCGCTCGGACCGCCGCCCGATCCTGGTTCGCCCTTGCCCGCCAGGCGGATGCGGCCGCCATCTTCGACGCCGACGGGGATGCGCACCTTGACCTGTCGCATGCCGCCGTTCGAGGGGTCGGGCACCGATACCTCGGTGATGACGCCTTCGACCGCGTCGCGGAATGAGATTCGCAACCGTGTCTCGAGGTCCCGGCCACGCATCGGCATAGCACCGCCCCGGGGAGAACGGCCTGCGCCGAACAGGTTGCCGAAGATCCCGCCGAGGTCACCGAGATCCTCGACTCGAATGCTGAATCCACCGGGGCCCGAGGCGAATCCGCCCATCTGGGGTCCGTAGCCGCCGGGGCCCAGCCGGCGTGCCTCGTCGTACGCCTCGCGCTTGGATTCGTTTCCGACGACGTCGTAGGCAGCCGAGACCTCTTTGAAACGCGCCTCGTCGCCTCCGGCGGCATCGGGGTGATGCGTGCGCGCGAGCTTCCGGAATGCCTTAGTGACCTCTTTGTCGGAGGCGTCGGGCGAGACGCCGAGGGTGGCGTAGTAGTCAGCCTCAAACCACTCGCGCTGCACGTTCATGGCCTACCCCGCGCGCACCTTGACCATTGCGGCACGCAATACCCGGCCGGCGAAGCGGTAGCCGCTGCGCAGCTCCTCAGTGACCATCTGCGCTGGATCGCCGTCCGCTCCGTTGTCATCGTGGGCCGTCGCATCGTCGTTGCGGCCGGACTCGGGTGCGCCCTGCGACGCCCCAGAGACATCGGTCTCGGCGCTGGCGGCCGCGCTGGCGGCATTCGCCTCGGGTGGCGAGTTCTCGACGATCACAGCCTCGTGTTCATTTGGATCAAACGGCACTCCCACCGCCTCGATCCGCTCAAGTCCTGCCTTACCCAGGGCCACCATGAGGGATTGCGCGACCGGAGCGACCTCATCGTGGCCTTGCGCGACGGCTGCGTCGCAGCCGTCAAGAACCGGGAGCAGTGAGTCGACGAGGCGGCCGACACCCGATGACACCTGCTGCTGCCGATCGGCCTCGACCCTGCGCCGGAAATTCTGAAACTCGGCTCGCAGTCGCTGCAGCTGATCGACATAGTCGTCCCGCTCTGTAGTCACCGCAGCCAATTGCATCGTGAGCTCGGCAATGGCAGATTCCGCGTCGGGCTCGAGGCTGGAGCCAACGGCATCATCCATGTCTTCAGATTCCGGCCGATCGTCGACGGTCGCGATGTCGCCGTCTGGGTCGCCGGACTCCGACTGGTCGTCGACGGTGGTGCTGAGGGCGTCAGCGGCATCAGCAGTGGCAGCATCGACGCCGGCCGCCGCCGCGGCCGCATTAGCCGCCTTGCGCTGCTGCGCGGAAATGCTCACTGAGCCTCATCCACGATCTCCGCGTCGACGACATCGTCGTCAGCGCCGGTCCCGTTGGGTGTCTCCGATGCCGCCGCCGCTTCTTCGTACAGCTTCTGGCCGAAGGCGCTGCTTGCCGCAGCCAGCGCGTCGGTGGCCGACCGGATCGCATCGAGGTCCTCGCCAGCGAGCGCCTCGGTGGCGGCGGCCAGTGCAGCCTCCACGGCCTCTTTGTCGGCATCGGCCGCGTCGGCGCCCTGCTCATCGAGAAGCTTGCGTGTCTGGTAGACGAGCGTGTCGGCGCTGTTGCGAACTTCGGCTGCGTCGCGTCGCTGGGCGTCTTCGGCGGCATGTGCCTCAGCGTCGGCCATCATTCGCTCGATCTCGTCGGGTGACATTGCCGTCTGGCCCGTGATGGTGATCGACTGCTCCTTGCTGGTCGCGCTGTCCTTGGCGGACACGTGCACGATGCCGTTGGCGTCGATGTCGAACGCGACCTCGATCTGCGGCACGCCACGAGGTGCCGGCGGCAACCCGACGAGCTGGAACTTGCCGAGCGTCTTGTTGCCCGCGGCCATCTCGCGCTCACCCTGGAGCACGTGAATCTCCACGGAGGGCTGACCGTCCTCGGCAGTCGTGAACATCTCCGAACGCCGGGTCGGGATGGTCGTGTTGCGCTCGATGAGCCGCGTCATCACGCCACCCTTGGTCTCGATGCCGAGGCTCAGCGGCGTGACGTCGAGCAACAGGACGTCAGTGACGTCGCCCTTCAGCACGCCCGCCTGGATAGCTGCACCGACGGCGACGACCTCGTCGGGGTTGACTCCCTTATGCGGTTCGTTGCCAGTGAGCTCAGTGACGAGGGACTGAACAGCCGGCATGCGCGTCGAACCCCCCACGAGGATCACGTGGTCGATATCGGACTTCACGAGACCGGCATCTTTGATCGCCTGCACGAACGGCCCGCGGCAGCGCTTGAGCAAATCGAAGGTGAGCTCTTCGAACTTCGCGCGGCTCAGCTCGTAGTCGAGGTGCAACGGGCCCGCGTCCGTCGCAGTGATGAACGGCAGGTTGATCTGCGTGGTCTGCTTCGACGAGAGGTCCTTCTTGGCCTGCTCGGCCGCTTCCTTGAGGCGCTGACACGCCATCGCATCGGTGCTCAGGTCGACTCCGTGGTCGCCCTTGAAGGACTCGACAAGCCACGACTGCACGGCGGCGTCCCAGTCGTCCCCGCCGAGGTGCGTATCGCCCGCGGTGGACTTCACCTCGAACACCCCGTCGCCGATCTCGAGCACCGACACGTCGAAGGTGCCGCCGCCGAGGTCGAACACCAAGATGGTCTGTTCCTCGGCTTCTTTGTCGAGGCCATACGCAAGCGCGGCCGCAGTGGGTTCGTTGATGATGCGCAGCACCTCGAGCCCGGCGATGCGGCCGGCCTCGGTGGTGGCGGTGCGCTGAGCATCGTCGAAGTACGCCGGCACGGTGATGACGGCCTCGGTGACGGTGTCACCGAGATACTGCTCGGCGTCGCGCTTGAGCTTCTGCAGGACGCGCGCAGAGATCTCCTGCGGCGTGTAGTTCTTGTCGTCGATCTTCTGGTTCCAGGAGGTGCCCATGTGCCGCTTGACCGAAGCGATCGTGCGATCGGGATTCGTGACCGCCTGCCGCTTCGCCACCTCGCCGGTGAGCACTTCGCCATTACGCGCAAAAGCCACGACCGACGGCGTCGTGCGGTCGCCTTCCGCGTTGGCGATGACCGCGGGCTCGCCGCCCTCCATGGCGGCCACCACCGAATTTGTGGTTCCCAGGTCGATTCCGACAGCCTTGGGCATAGTTGTGCCTTTCGAGTGATTCTGTGCGGCGGTCGCCGATGGCAGAACCGCCCACATGCTGAATGGACATTGGCAATCATATATGTTGAGTGCCTCATTGGCAACTTTGTAAACAATCGCGCAAGACGGCGCCAACAGCGCAGTGCCAACTGCGCAAAGTTGTTCTCCGGACCGGGCGCTCGAACGCTGAGATTGCAACGCCCGGCGTGCCGCGATTGTTCGATCCTGCGCAACGCTGTCGCGGCCGATTGCAGCCGGAAGCTTCGAGGTACCGTGCGGCCCCATGCCCGCGGCACACGCCGAAACCCCCGGTCGCTCCCCCGACCGCAGCGGCCCGCGAAATCACGCCCGGACACTTGTCCTGCTTCGTCACGGTCAGAGCAGCTGGAATCTCGAGAACCGATTCACGGGATGGTGGGACGTCGGCCTGACTGACGAGGGCCAGGCCGAGGCCCGCGCCGCTGCCACTGCGTTGACCCGCGCGGGCATCGAGCCGGACATCGTGCACACGTCGCTGCTGCGGCGCGCCATCCAAACGGCGAACACGACACTCGATGAGATGGGGCGGGCGTGGTTGCCGGTCCGTCGGCACTGGCGCCTCAACGAACGGCACTATGGAGCCCTCACAGGATTGAACAAGGCTGAGACTGCAGAGCTGCACGGCGCCGAGCAGGTCCACCTGTGGCGCCGCAGCTACGAGATCCCCCCGCCGCCGATGCCGGGCGGCCATCCGTTCGATCCCAACGACGACGCCCGGTATTCGGCGCTGAGTTCCGACAAGCTGCCCCGCACCGAGTGCCTTGCGGACGTGGTGGCGCGTTTGCTGCCGTACTGGCATGACGCCATCGCGCCCGATCTAGCGGCGGGGCACACGGTTCTGGTCGCTGCCCACGGCAACAGCCTGCGCGCACTCGTGAAGCACCTCGACGGCATCGGCGACGCCGAAATCGCAGATCTCAACATCCCGACTGGCGTGCCGATGGTGTACGAACTCAACGACGGCCTCGCAGTGGCAGAGCGCCGCGATCCTTCGCAGCGCTATCTCCGCTGAGCCGGAGCCAGGGCCCAAAGGAGGCGACTCGTAGTGAGGGCTCGTCGCCCGTCGGCTCGGCCTTTAGAGGGCGTCGATGCCCCGTTCGCCGGTGCGGATGCGAACCACGCTGTTCACCGAGGTAACCCAGACCTTGCCGTCGCCGATGCGCTCGGTGCGGGTGGACTCCACGATGGCGTCCACAACGTGGTCAGCCAAGTCGTCTGCGACGAGTACTTCGATGCGAACCTTCGGGATGAAATCAACGTGGTACTCGGTGCCTCGATACGTCTCGGTATGGCCGCCCTGGCGGCCGAATCCGCGTACTTCCGAAGCCGTCAATCCCGTGATGTCGAGGTCGCGGAGGGCCTCAAGCACCATCTCGAGCCGATGCGGCTTGATGACCGCCGTCACCATTGCAACCATTGCGCACTCCCGTCGGGCTGTCGCTCCCTAGCGTCTCACGCCCCGCCACCGCGTGCACGCACCACGTCGAGTCGTCACCGCTCGCAGAGATGCAGCGAGTGTCCCAATAGATTGCCCCTCGGCTGGTTCTCCGGGCGGGCGACGACAACCGCTAACCTCAGCGCCCGTATTGACATCCGGGGCGCGCAACGGTCCCAAACCGGGGGGCCGACCGTAACGAGCGGGACCCTGTGCAACCGGGCACTCTGGCAAGGAGCGGGATATGTCTGTGGCCAACCGTACGGAGAGTCTGCGCGAGATCGACCTCTTTTCTGACTGCAGCAAGAAAGAGCTCACGCACATCGCGCGAGCTGTTGAGCAGGTGGATTTCACGGCGGGTGACAATCTCGTCGAGGAAGGCCGCAGGGGCGTCAGCGAGGGTTACGCCTACGTGATCGTGTCGGGCACCGCGGTCGTACGGCGCAACGGGCGAAAGGTCTCCGAGCTCGGGGCCGGCGAGACCATCGGCGAGATGGCGCTCTTTGACGATGGCCCCCGTACCGCCTCGGTCGTGGCCTCCACTGACATGGAAACGCTCATGCTGTCGCGCCGCGCGCTGAAGGGCATTATCGACAGCACGCCATCGGTTGCCCACAAGCTCTTGACCGAGCTCGCCGGCCGCCTCCGCAAGGCGAACCGCAAGCTGTACGGCTGACCGGACATCGTTCGCCCAGACGCGCGACGTGGTATCCCCCAGCTCGTGCGGCATCCGAGCGACCTCACACTCGGTTTTCGGCCCGATGAGGGCCGTCAAGTAACTTCGTCACCGTGAAGAAGCCACCCCTCCGGCCGCACCAGCTCGTGCTGGGCATCGGCATCGCGTTCGCGGCGGTAACCGCTGCCTCTGGTATCGCTGCCGCGATTCTCGCCTACCACGACGACACCGACGCGGCGCATCGCGAAGTGTTCGGCAACGTGCCAGGCGGGGTGAAGTTCGCGTTCTATGCCCTCACCTGCGGACTCATTCTCTACGGGGCATGGAATTTCGCCCAGCGCACCCGCAACTGGCAGCGTGGAGCCCCGGACCGGCGCTCCACGACGGTCACCAACGCCCGCCGCCGCCTCGGCGACTATCGCGGCGGTGTGCTCATGAAAACGCTGTTGCGCGACCCCGCAGCGGGCGTCATGCACGCGCTGCTCTACTACGGCTTCCTGGTGCTGCTGGCTGTCACGACCACCCTCGAGATCAACCATCAGCTCCCACCGGCCGCCAAGTTCCTGTCGGGTCCGACGTATCAGGGCTTCAGCTTCGTCGGCGATCTTGCCGGGGTGATCTTCGTGGCCGGTGCCGTTTGGGCCATAGTGCGCCGCTACGTGGCGCGCCCCTACCGCATCCGAATCAAGTCACGGCCCGAGCACATGGTCATCCTGATCGTGTTGGCCGCGCTGGGCATCACCGGCTTTGTCGCCGAGGCGATGCGCATCGTCATCGATGGACGGCCCGGCTACGAGCAGTGGTCGTTCGTCGGTTACCCGCTGTCGGCGGCGTTCGACGGCATCGGCACCATTCGCGGATGGCACCAAGCCGCGTGGATCGCCCATGTCGGGTGCTTCATGGCATTCCTCGTCATGCTGCCAATCACGATGCTGCGACACATGTTCACGTCGCCGCTGAACATGTACTTGCGAGACCGAGAGCGGCCCAAGGGCGCCATGCGGATGGTGCCGGACCTCATGGAGGCGGAGGACATCGAGACCATTGGCGTGTCCCAGGTGGACGAGTTCACGTGGAAACAGCTGCTCGACACCGATGCCTGCACCATGTGCGGCCGTTGCACGGCGGTGTGCCCAGCGCATGCAACCGGCAAGCCGCTCGATCCTCGCGAGATTGTGCTGAAGACAGGCGAGATCATGGCGGCGACGGGTGAGCACGGCAAGGTGACTCCCCCGATCGGTACCGACGCGGAGATCACAGTGTCGGCCCATTCGGTGTTCGAACGCGTCACCCACGAAGAGCTCTGGGCGTGCACGACGTGCCGGGCGTGTGACGAGGCCTGCCCCGTGAACATCGAGATCTTGGACAAGATCCTCGACATGCGCCGGTACCTGACGCTGATGGAGAGCGAGTTCCCCGCAGAACTCGGCGCGGCATTCCGAGGCATGGAGAACAACGCCAATCCGTGGAATCTGAACAACGGCGAGCGAGCCGACTGGGCGGACGGGCTGGACGTCGAGGTGGTCGATCCCGACGACGCGTTCGAACACGAGTACCTGTACTGGGTGGGCTGCGCGGGCTCGTTCGACGACAAGAACCGCCGCGTCTCGATCGCCACCACCAAGCTGCTGCGGCGCGCCGGGGTCGATTTCGCGATCCTCGGCCCGGGCGAGAACTGCACGGGCGATAGCGCCCGGCGATCCGGCAACGAGTACCTGTTCCAGATGCTCGCGGCCGAGAACATCGCTGCGCTCAACGGCATGGGCGTCCGCAAGATCGTCACCCAGTGCCCTCACTGCTTCAACACGTTGCGCAACGAGTACCCGCAGTACGGCGGCAACTGGGAGGTCATCCATCACGCTCAGCTCCTCGAAGAACTGGTAGCCGACGGCCGGCTGGACCTCTCGGGCGCTCGACTGGAGGAGCGGGTCGTGTACCACGACTCCTGCTACCTCGGCCGGCACAATGACGTCTACCTCGCACCACGAAACGTCATTGGCAGCTTGGGCGGCGTGGAGATCGTGGAAGCGCCGCGCAACGGCACCAACGGGATGTGCTGCGGTGCAGGCGGCGCACGCATGTGGATGGAAGAGACAATCGGCACCAAGGTCAACGATGAGCGCTCCCGCGAACTGCTCGACACCGGCGCCGACCGCATCGCCACTGCGTGCCCGTTCTGCTTCATCATGATCGACGATGGGGTGAAGGGGCACGGTGTCGAAGAAGACGAAGTCAAGGTCGCCGACATCTCCATCCACCTCATCGACGCCCTCGAAGCCTCCGAAGGCTGAACTGGGGCGGCACCCTGCACAAAGCCGCGCAAGACGGGGATTCGACTACAGCAGCCGGCGGGGGCGGAAGTTCTCGTGGTAGCGGCTAGGGGTGGGGCCGCGCTGGCCCCGGTACTTGGACCCCAGCAGCTCGGTGCCGTAGGGATGTTCGGCCGGCGTCGTCATCTCCATGAAGCTGATCTGGCAGATCTTCATGCTCGGGTACAGCGTGATGGGCAGATTGGCCACGTTGGACAGCTCGAGCGTGAGGTAGCCGTCCCAGCCAGGATCAACGAAGCCAGCTGTGGTGTGGATGAGCAGGCCGAGCCGACCGAGCGACGATTTCCCCTCGATGCGTCCCACCAAGTCGTCGGACACGGTCACTCGTTCGAGCGTGGAACCAAGCGCAAACTCCCCCGGGTGCAGGATGAAGGCATCGCCCGGCGCGACCTCGACCTCTTCGGTCAGATCGGTCTGGTCTTCGATGACATCGATGACCTTGCGGGTGTGATTGCGGAACACGCGGAAGGTGGCATCAAGTCGCAGGTCCACTGACGACGGCTGGATCGCCGCGTCGGCCAAGGGCTCGATGGCGATACGGCCGCTATCGAGGGCCTCACGGATGCTCCGGTCCGACAGGATCATCGCAGTGCTCCGGTGTTGCAGTTCACAGATGCTGCATCCGACGGGGCCTCGGGCCCTCGCAATCGCCGGTCGGCGACCTTACTGGCATCAGGTCGGAGTCGGATCGGCATCACGCTGGCGGCGGCACCGCCACCCGGAACCCGAAGCCCCAGTGAATAGGATCTGCCCCGCGTTTCGCGGGTGTAGTTCAATGGCAGAACTTCAGCTTCCCAAGCTGATAACGGGGGTTCGATTCCCCTCACCCGCTCCACTCACCCACTCAACAGTGTCGCGAGCGACCAGATTGACGCCACGAGGCCGATGAGCGCCAGCGGCACCGCCCGTCGGGCGGACGCCCGCACCGGCGCGTCGCCATCGCTCCCGGAGCGCCGGGGTCGTACCAGCGCAGCCACGTTGCCGACCGTCAACGCCGCACCGAAGGCCAAGATCAGATACGGAATGAGATCTTCGCCGAGGAACACTGCCGTCGTCCTCTCAGCCCTCGTAGGCCATGTCAGCGAAGAGCGTGTACTGCGGCATGAAGGCCAGCCGCGCCGTGCCGGTCGGGCCGTTACGGTGCTTCGCCACGATGATTTCCGCCATGCCCCGCTCGGTGGTCTCCTCGTTGTAGACCTCGTCGCGGTAGATGAAGACGACGATGTCGGCGTCTTGCTCGATCGAGCCTGACTCGCGTAGGTCTGACAGCATCGGACGCTTGTCGCTCCTGGACTCGAGGTTGCGGCTCAACTGCGACATCGCCACGATCGGTGTCTCCAGTTCGCGGGCCAGGATCTTCAGCCCGCGCGAGATCTCCGCCACCTCCACCTGGCGGTTCTCAGCGTTCGCACGCCCATTCATGAGCTGCAGGTAATCGACGACAATCAGCCCCAAACCACCGAGCCGGCTGCGCAGACGGCGCGCCTTGGCCCGGATCTCGGTCACCGTGACATTCGGGTTGTCATCGATCCACATCGGCGCCTCGCCCAAACGACCCACGCTTCGCGTGATGCGGTTCCAGTCGTCGGCGTGGAGCTGTCCGGTGCGCACTCGGGTGGCATCGACTCGAGCATCGGACGCCAGCAGCCTGCCGGTGAGCTCGGCATGGTTCATCTCGAGCGAGAACAACAGCACGGGCAGTTGCGATTGCAACGCCACGTTGGACGCTATTGTCAGTCCGAATGCCGTCTTGCCCATCGCAGGACGCGCACCGACCACCATGAGCGACGACGTCTGCACCCCGGACAGGATCCGGTCCAAAGAGTTGAACCCCGTGGCCAAACCCGTGAACGCATCACCTTGCTGGTACAGCTCTTCGAGTCGATCCAAGCTGAGGTCCACCAGGTCGCGCAGGGACTGCGTGGAGTCCACGATTCGGCGCTCGGCCACGCTGTACACCATCGACTCGGCTTGGTCGAGGGCGGCAGCGGTGTCATGAGGCCGGCTGTACGCCAGCTCCGAAATCTCGGCTGAGACCGAGATCAGCCGCCGCAGCAGTGCCGTCTCTTCCACGATGCGGGCGTAGCGATCAACGTGCGTGAGCGTTGGCGTCGCGGCCTCGAGCGCCAGCAGACGATCCGCTCCCCCGGCGGCGGTCAGCGTGCCGGACCGCTCGAGCTGATCGGCGACCGTCACGCAGTCAACCGGCTCGCCAGCCACATACAGCGCTTCAACGGCATCGAAGACGACACCGTTCGCCGGCACATAGAAGTGCTCGGCCGACAGGCGCTCTACAGCTGGCGCGATGGCATCTCGCGAGAGCAGCATCGCCCCGAGCACCGACTCTTCGGCATCGACGTTTTGCGGCGGCACGCGCCCGCCCGTTCGCCGCGGAAACTCCGTCGCAAGCTCGGCCAGACTCATCGTCGAACACACTTGCAGCGCTGCCCTGTGCAGCGGTAGGGCCAAAAGCTATGAATTTCGCGGCCGCTTATCCACAGCCTGCGCATTTCACGACGATCCATGCCACCGACAGTCGCATGGGGGTGTTATGAGAATGCCCGGATTCGACAATTCGGCGGCCGCGGGCGACAACGCCTATCCGCTCGGCCTCTAGGCGAGCGGGACAACTTCGACGTTGAAGGTGAAGGCAACATCGGGGTGAGGTTTCGCTGTCACCTCGTGAGTGCCCACGGTGCGTATCGGTGCGGCAATCGTGAGGCTTCGGCGGTCGATTTCGGCACCGGTGCGTACCTTGATGGCCGCTGCGATCTCATTGGTGGTGACCGAGCCGTACAGATGCGAACCTGAACCGGCTCGAGCGGCGATAGTCACGCCGTCGACCACGAGCTGCTTCGCGATCTGCTCTGCCGTCTCACGCACCCGGCTATCGCGCACGGCCCTCGCCCGGGCCATCGCAGCAGCCTGCGTCACAGTGCCATCGGTTGCCCGCAAGGCCAATCCGCGAGGAATCAAATGGTTCCGGGCAAACCCGTCGGCGACGTTCACCACGGCACCAGCCGTGCCGACGCCATCAACATCGCTGCGAAGGACAACCTTCATCATCAGTCCTCTTCTGTGGCCGCGACGGCGACCATCGGCTCATCCGCCTCACCGATCTCGACGTGGTCTCCACCAGCGCGGTCGGACGGTGGCCGGCGGTCATCAGGCCCGCGCCCGCCGCGGCGCTTGTCGCCGCGGCGCTGCGTCATCGGACGGCGGGCGTACTCGATCAGCGCCATTTCCCGGGCAGTCTTGATCGCCCGTGCCACGTCGCGTTGCTGATGCCGAGTGTTGCCCGACACCCGTTGGGCTCGAATCTTGGCGCGCTCAGATACGAACGCACGAAGCAGCTCGACGTCCTTGTAGTCGACATAGGAGTTCCCCGCCGTTTTCAGCGGGCTGACCTTGCGACGTCGAGGCCTGCCGCGCGGCTCCTTCGGTCGGGCACGTCCGGTTCGCTTGCGTGGTGGCATCAGAAAGGTTCCTCCTCAGGTGCATGCTGGGCTGTGCCGCTTGGGGCTTCCCACTCCTGGCCAGATCGGCGATCGCGGCCTGCGCCGCCTTCGGGGGCGGGTCCGCGCGGGGTGCGAGTGATCTCCACGGTCGCCCAGCGCAGCGACGGTGCGATTTCATCGGCGACAATCTCGATGATGCTGCGCTGCTCACCCTCGGGCGTGTCCCAGCTGCGCTGCTCAAGTCGCCCCGTCACGACGACACGATTGCCTTTCGCCAGCGATTCGCTGACATTCTCGGCCGTTTCGGCCCAGCACACGACATTGAAGAAGCTGACTTGCTCCTCCCAGTCGTTGGTCTGGCGGTTCATCCACCGCCGATTCACTGCAATGCCCAGCACTGCGCGAGCGCGGCCGGATTGGGTGAATCGAAGTTCGGGATCGCGGGTGAGATTTCCCACCACGGTGATGGTGTTGTCAGCCATGACGCCTCCGCTTATTGGCTGTTCGCCGACCCCTGATCGAGCAAGCCGCGACGGCCTGCTTCGTCATCTGGGAGTCGGATGAGCTTGTGGCGGACGACGTCGTCCGCGATCCTCAGGTACCGCTCCACCGGATCCATGGCTCCAGGCTCCGCCCGCAGCTCGATCACCGAGTAGTAGCCCCGTGTCTTGTGGTTGATTTCGTAGGCGAAGTCGCGCATCCCCCAGAAGTCGAACGAGGCAATCTCGCCGATCTCCGAGATGCGGCTTTGGACTTCGTCCATCGCCTTGCGGGCTTCGGAATTCTCGAGGTCACCATCGCAGATGACCATCAGCTCGTACGCGCGCAACTGGGGGCAACCTCCTGTGGACCCGCCGGGGCGGGGCCCCTTGCGGGGCAGGGTTTGTGTGCTGCATCGGCCCTGCAAACCCGACCCCAATGAGCGGGCTCGCGGCGGGCGCCGAGGCGTCCGAGGCACTCCGGGCGGGTATGTGCCCGTGATGCGAACGCAACGCTAGGCCCACACGACACTCTTCGCACCCGCATTTCGAACAGGCTGCGCTGATGGGGCACCGCCTGCGCGATGTCGCGGCACGTCTCGGGCTGCGGTTCGCAACGCTGGTGGGCTGCCCGGGTCACAGCCTCGCTGTCGATGTAGTCGTGCGTCCGCCGTTCGCTGCGGTTCTGCTCGGCCGCTGCGCCGCGCGACTCCGCTACGGCGGGAGTTCCGCGTATTGCAGCGTCCCGACGACTTCTTTGAAAAGGCTCCTGGCTGTCTGTGCGTGCTCGACGGAGGCGGACGGCTCCGCGACGCCGACGCGCACGGCAGCGGTGAAGTGGGACGTCCAGCCAGCGAACCAAACGTCGCCGGTCGCAGGTGTCGTGGCACCGCGCCCGAGTGCTTCCGCGCCGGCCGCCAGTGTGAATGGTTCCATCATCGCCACCGCCGATCGAACGCCAGCGGCATCGAGGGCATCCGTTCGCTCCATCGGCCAGCGATCGCTCGTGCCATCGTCGCGGGTCGCCCCGTCCTCGTCTGTCTCGCTCGCAGAGAGGATGATCCTGGGGACGCGACGCTCTCCACCTGTCGCTGCCATGGAGAACACCCCGGCGATGTGCGCCGCGTCGGCACGATCGGCCGGGCCCGTCGAATCAGACAGCCCATTCGAACGAGGGTCCAAGACCGCGAGCCTGCGCAGCGGACTGGTCGTCGAGCCCAGCACGTCACCCAGAGGCCGGGCGGCCAGCCGGGGCAGGCTCTGCGGGGTTCCCGACGATCCGGACGGCGCCACGCTGACCAGGACTCGAACGTCCCCGCTTCGATCCAGAACAACGATGTCCACGAAGCGTCCAAGTGCCGCCGCCTCGCTGGCCGCTGCGAACGCTGTTTGCTGCGCAGCCAGATCGATAGTGGTCGTGACACCCAGACCGCCGGCGACGACGCGATGGGGACCGTAACGATCGACGAGTTCTGCGTACACAGTGCCGATCACCGTCGCAAGGCCGGCGTCGTTCGCGAGCAGTCGGATGAGACCATACACACTGGGGCTCGTTGCGCGTCTGGCGTCGGCACCTTCCGCAGGTGTCCCCGATAGCGGCCCACGGATGCCTGTCGTGACAGGCATCGCGCGCCCGGCAGCTAGCTCGCTGTCGATCAGATAACCCCGCCCGTACATCGCAACGAGCACTCGGTCGCGGGCCAGCCGCGCTGCTCGATGCGGGTCGTTGGACGATCCCGGCGGTGCATCGACGCCGATCGGGTCGTCGATAAGCGATGCAAGGTACGCGGCTTGCGATATCTCCAGATCGGCGGCAGGTACTCCGAACCAGACGTTTGCCGCGGCGTGCACGCCGTATGCGCCCCGACCCAGATAGACGCTGTTCAGATACCGCTCGAGGATTTCCGCGCGACTGAGTTGGCGACCGACGCGCAGTTCCAAAAGGAGCTTCCGCGCTTGCGCCGTTGCGCCGGCGCCGTGACGATAAACATCGTGTTGCCGAACAGTCTCGATGTAGCGGCGCATCAGGCCCATCGCGGCGGAGTCGGCTTCGGCATCGGTCCCAAAGGGGCCCACAGCGCTGCCGAACACGCCCGCATACGCCGACGCGTCCACGCCATCTCCGTCGAGAAAGTCTGGATCCAGTGCCGCGACGACGGCATCGACAAACGCCGGTGCCATCTCCTCGAGCCCCAAAGATGCATGTGCAACGCTGGGACCGATCTCAGCGATCGGCGTGCCAAAACGGTCGTACAGCACGCTCGGAACGACCGCTGCGCTCGGAGGCGGCGCGGGCAGCGTGTCGAAGAGCCGTGACGCTGCGCCCACAGCGAACGCCGCGACCACCGCCAACCACAGCGACAACCGGACCAGCGGACCGCGCGGTGCTCGCGGATGGTTGCTGCCGGCCGCGCCACGCGTGGTGGTCGAGGCCGGCGGGTCGCTCGAGGGCGCTGGGCGGTCCATGTCGCTCGCGCGGCGCAGAGTACCGGGTCTGTAGCGCAGGACCGTGCCCACGCAGGTCGTCGCGCGGTCACTTTGTACCCTCGACGGCGTGGGACAGACCCCGGCCCGAATGTCTCGTGCGGGCTCGCGTGGAGGCAGCGGGGGGAACGGGCACCAGCTTGCGCCCTCGGCGCTCGACGCAAAAAATCGCCAAGACCTGACCGAACGCGTCGGCACGCTGGCAGACCGGTTCGTTGCCGCGGGTCACCATTTCTTTCTCGTCGGCGGGCTGGTCCGGGACCTGCTGCTGGGTCACGGAATCGATGCCGACATCGACATCACCACCGATGCAAAGCCAGACCGCATCGTCGAGTTGACCGCCGGATGGGCCGACGTCATCTGGGATCAGGGCAAGGCGTTCGGCACGATCGGCGCCCGGCGCGGCGACACCACCGTCGAGATCACCACGCACCGCGCCGAGTCCTACGACAGGGGCTCGCGCAAACCGCACGTGCGCTTCTCCGATGACATCACCATCGATCTGTCGCGCCGGGATTTCACCGTCAACGCGATGGCCATCGAGCTTCCGGGCTGGACACTGTTGGACCCGTTTGGCGGCCGTCGCGACCTCACCAGAGGTGTGCTCCGGGCCCCCTCCGAGCCGGTCGGGCTGTTCTCTGACGATCCTTTGCGAATGCTGCGGGCGGCTCGCTTTTGCGCCCGGCTCGACCTCGAACCGACACCCGACCTCGTCGCTGCGGTGCGCAGCACCCGGCCCCGGCTCAACATCGTCTCGAAGGAGCGCATCGCTGCAGAGCTCACGAAGCTGCTCGAATTGCCGCGTCCGTCTGCAGGCATGGCATTCCTCGAGCGCACTGGTCTTCTCGGCGACCTGCTCGCTCCCTGGAGCGCGGCGCCGGACGGCGCTGGCAGCGTCGCTCAGATCGAAGTCCCGATCGCAGCGCTCGACGCTGTCGATGCCGAGATCGAGTTGCGTTGGGCGGTGCTGCTCGGGCCGGTGTGCTCCACTCCGGACCACGCCGCTGACTGCCTCGCTGCACTCCGGATCGGCAAGCAGACCATCAGGCGCGTAACGGCCATCCTCCGAACCGTCGCAGCACTCGAAGCAGCACTCCACAGCGCCGGCAGCGCCGCCCCGAGGCCATCGGCGCGTCGACTCGTCGCCCGACACGCTGAGGAGATCGAGGCTGCAGCCAGCGCGCTCACCGCGTGGGGTCGGCCTCTGTCGCCGGCGACCGTCGCAGTTCTTCGTGAGATCGAGACAACCGAAGGTGAAGCGCTGCGGAAACTGCCCGTAGACGGCCATCGCGTCATGACGTTGCTCGACTGCTCGGGGCCTATGGTCGGTGAAGCGCTCTCGTGGCTCGCCGAGCAACAGATCGAACGCGGCCCGCTCGACGAGGCAACGGCGTGCGAGCTGCTCACAGATTGGGCATCGCGCCGAGAGCACGGCAAACCGACCGGAGAGCCGACGAATCGTGGTGGCACATCGGCGTCGACCGCGCGGCCGTGATCCGAGCGGTCAATGGGCACGGCGAGCACGACCGGGGGACGGATGGCCACGCCACGCCGTTCGTGACCGCCCCGCGCGGCCCCGCAGAAGAGGCGCACTAGCGTGACCGGCGTGCCGCTCGGGCCCCGAATCGCAAGCCGTCCAGCACCCGCCGTGCCGGGATCGGTTGACTACCGGCTCCGCCGCCGACGACTGCTCGCCGAGGTCGAAGCCGGCACGGTCTCGCGATCAGAAGCGTGCGACGCCCACCCGGACTTGCTCCGCGCCGCCCGCAACGTTGCCCCGCCATTGGGCCGGGACTGCCCGTTGTGTCCCGACGGAGACCTTCGCATCGTCGGTTACGTGTTCGGTCCGCGGCTCGGCGGCGGCGGAAAGTGCGTGGTCTCCGACGCCGAGCTTCAGCGACTTGCGCGACGCAACGGAAACTTCGTCGCCTACGAAGTCGAGGTGTGCCCCAAGTGCGGCTGGAACCACCTCATTCGCCGGTACCCGCTCTGCGCCGACTGACCGGCCGCTCGTCGCCGGGACTTCGCATTCGCGGATAGCCGGCCGATCTTGTGGCAGCCGTAGGCGTTTCTGGCATCCTTCACAAGGCCAGAACGGCAAGTGCGACGAGCGGCAGCGGAGCGTGTGCAGATGGACTTTGAGCTTGGCGACCGCGTGATCTATCCCCACCACGGCGCCGCGCAGATCACGGCGCGTGAACAGCGGAATGAGTTCGGCGAGGTACGCGAGTACCTCGTGCTCAAGACTGCACACGGCGAGCTGACCGTCAAAGTTCCGACCGACATGGCCGACGAAGTAGGCATGCGCCCGCCTATCGACACCGACGATGTCGAGGACCTCTTCGAACTGCTCGCCAAGAAGGATGTCCGCGAACCGGCCAACTGGAGCCGGCGCTTCAAGAACCACCAAGAAAAGCTGAAATCCGGCGATATCTACCAGGTCGCCGAAGTGGTTCGAAATCTGGCCTTGCGTGAGAGCGCCAAGGGGCTGTCTGCAGGCGAGAAGTCGATGCTCGAGAAATCTCGGCAGATCCTCGTGTCAGAACTTTCCATCAGCATGGACGTCACCGAGGACCAAGCTCGCGAGCAGGTGGAACTGCGGCTCGTCGGCTGAGCGCCGACGAAGGGGCAGCCGGGATCAGGGCCAGATCGTGCGCCGCCCGCAAGGCGCCGCAGCGGCCGCTGCCGGAATCGGGGTGTCCCGCCTGTCGGGCCTCGCACGCACCGCGCTGATCACCAACATTCTCGGAATCGGCACAATCGGCGACGCCTTTGCCGCCGCGATGCGCATCCCGAATTTCCTGCAGAACCTGCTCGGCGAGGGCGCGCTGTCGGGCGCGTTCGTGCCGGCGTACAGCTCATTGGCGGACCGCGACGAGCGCGCCGCCGGGAAGCTCGCCGGAGCGATCGCCACCTTCTTGCTCGCCGTCACCGCCGCGGCAGCGCTGATCAGCATCTTCTTGGCGCGGCCGCTTGTCCGCGTCATCGCCTGGGGCTTCGTCGGCGAGCGTTACGAGCTGACCGTCAGTCTCGTGCGCATCACCGTGTGCGGGGCAGCAGTTGCGGTACTTGGCGCATGGTGCCTGGGTGTGCTGAACAGCCACCGGCGCTTCTTCCTGTCATATGTGGCGCCGGTGCTGTGGAACGCCACACAGATCGCCGTATTGGTGGGTGTGCTGGCGTGGGGTGTCGTCGGTGCGGACCGAGCAACGGCGCTCGCCTGGGCGGTCGTCGCAGGCGCCGGGGCTCAGGTGCTGGTGCAACTCCGCGGAGTGCTTCGAGCCAACCCTTCGATCTCGCTGAACTTCAGGTGGACCGAACGAGCCGCGAGCGGGGTCATCCGACGCTTCGGTCCCGCCGTCGCGGGCCGTGGCGTGCTGCAGATCTCGGCGTTCATGGACCTGGCGCTGGCATCTCTGCTGAGCGTCGGAGCGGCGGCGGCAATGGCGGCGGCACAGACGCTGTATCTGCTTCCGCTGTCGCTCATCGGCACCAGCATTGCTGCCGCCGAGCTGACCGAGCTGAGCCGCGCCACGGACTCCCGCATCGTCGCCCACCGCACTTCCGGCCGCTTGTGCGCCGCGGTCTTCGGCATCTCCGGCATTGTGGCGGTCTATTTCGCTGTCGGCCGACCGCTCACCGACAGCTTGTTCAACCTCGCCGGGTTCCGCAATGCGATCGCGACAGACGACCTCACGCTCATCGCACTTGTCCTGGGCGCCTACTCGCTCGGACTCGGTCCGCTGGTGGCATCGCGTCTGTGCCAGAACGTGCTGTTCGCGGCCCGGGACACGCGCACCGCCGCCAAGATCGCTGCTGTGCGGCTTGCCGTGTCACTGGCCATCGGCGCCACGCTGATGCTCCCACTGGATCGCGTCCTCGTGGTCGACGGCGCCCTCACGGGCTTCGGCGACATCGACCTCCTGTCCGCAGATTCAACGTGGTCGCTGATCGATGCCGACGTCCGCTCCGATCCGGCGCTCCCCGCTCGGCTCGGTGCGGTCGGCCTAGCGCTCGGCGCGGCGGTCGGGGCGTGGGTCGAGCTGGGGCTCCTGCGGCGAGCAGTGTTGCGACGCCGCCGCGTCCTGCCGTCTCTTCCGACCCGCGACGACTGGCCCAACCAGAAGCTGTTCGGCGGAAGACTCGTGCGGCATATCGTGCCCGCAGCTGTCGCGTTTGCCGTCGGTTTGCCCGTCGCCTTGGTGCTCGGCGGGCTTCCCGCGATCCTGCGCGTGATCGCCACGGTGGTGCTCATGACGGGACTGCTTCTGGGTTGCGCATTGGGACTTCGGCTCGAAGCCGCCCGAGCAGTAGCGTCACAGGTGTCTCGATGCCTGCCGCGCCGGCGGCAGGACCGTGGCACCCTGGACTGACGGGCACCATTGAGTGGACTGGACGATTCGAGGTGGCGCGGTTCTCATGACGCCGACCACGACGAAGGAGGTGCGGGGCCGTGACAGCGCACCCAACCGTGCACATCATCACCGACAGTTCCTGTGATCTGAGCGACGAATTGGTCGCGGATCTGCCGATCACGATCGTGCCGCTGGAGATTCGCTTCGGCACGAGCACCTTCGTTGACCGAGTCGAGCTGAGCACCGCGGAATTCTGGGAGCGCTGCCGCACGAGCGACGAACTCCCAACCACTGCCGCCCCCGCGCCCGGCGCGTTCGTCGAGGCATACCGCCAGGCTGCTGGTGCCGGCGCGACCGAAGCGGTCGTCATCACGCTGAGCGGCGACCTCTCCGCCACCATCGAGGCGGCGCAACAGGCGGTGTCGGCGATCGGCGACGAGATCGATTGCCACGTTGTGGACAGCCGATCGGTGAGCGCGGGTCTGGGTTTGCTCGTCATCGATGCGGCAGAGCGCGCTGCGGCGGGAGCGCGAGCTGCCGACATCGTCACTGCCGTGCGTGACGCCGCTGCTCGTACCCAGGTCCACGCAGCGCTCGACACACTGGAGAACCTGCGCAAGGGCGGCCGTATCGGCGCTGCGCAGTCTCTGCTGGGATCCGTGCTGTCCATCAAGCCGCTGATCACCGTCACCGACGGCGCCGTGGTGCCCGCCGGCAAGCAGCGCACGCGCTCCCGTGCGTTGGCCCACCTCGTCAACCTCGTCGCCGACGCCGCCGACAGCATCGAGCGCATCGCTGTGATGCACGCTGACTGCAGCGATGTCGACGACTTCGTGGAACGCATTGCTCCGCTCGTCGATTCCGAGCCCATGGTCTCGCTGATCGGGCCAGTCGTCGGTGCGCACGCTGGGGCCGGGACGATTGGCGTCGTGTTCACCGAGCGCGGTTTCGCGGGCTCAGCGACGGCCGAGACGCAGAAGTAACCCGTCGCACTCGCTGCTCGACCGCCACGCCACCACAATCGCACGCTGATGTCGGAAACCACCATTCCGGCCGACCGATACCAACGGCGGGAACTGCTCCAGCCAGGCGCCGTCGAGACGTGGGCCGGCATCGATCAACGGCTCGATCGGCCCGTCACCATCCGCCGCGCCGACGCCGCCAGCGAGATCGGGCACCGTCTCCGTTTACAAGCGAAGGCCTTGGCGCGCCTCGAACACCATGGCTTGCTGCACATCCTGGACACCTACGACGAGGTCGGCTACTTCGCGATCGTCACTGAGCAATTGCCAACACGCACGCTCGCGGAGGAGGTAACCGCGCCGAATGGCGAGCCCAGGCGCCTCGCCTCAGCCGAAGCGGTCCGGGTCGCGATCGCCGTGACCGAGGCCTTGGCGGCCCTGCACAGCGCAGGGTTCGCCCATGGCGGGGTCGAAGCAGACAACATCGGATGGCGCGGAGAAGTCGGCTGGGTCATTCTCAACGGTCCGCCCACCGATGACGCCGTCACCATTCCCGCCACCCGGCGTGCCGATCTGGTCGCGCTGGCGGTGCTCGTTCATCGACTCATCGTGGGAGCCGCACCACTGCCGCGGCCCGACGGCGGCTGGGAGCTGGACCGGTTGATTCCCGATGCGCTGGTCCCGGTGCTGCAACGGACGATCGACCCCGCCGATGCCTGGCCTGACGTGCTTTCGATGCTGCTCGCTCTGCGAGCCGTCGTCGACGATCTCCCGCCGGAACATCCGGGACCTGATGACCGCAGGTCGGTGTGGCAAGCCGAGCGTCAATGGCTGCTGCCCGTCGGCGTCCTCGTCGCTGCTGCAGCGACACTCGTCGGCATTGCCGTCGTTATCGACCAGCCGCCCGAACCCGAGGCCGCACCAGTGACGTTCCCTGAGACCGCCGCCTCCGTAGCGGCAGCCACGTCGATGTCCGCGCCGAGCGCCACCGTTCCCGTCCAGCTCGCGACCGCGGTTCCGCCGACGGCGGCGCCGGCGACGACGGTGATCCATCGGGATCGGATCGCGGTGGAGTCGATCACCGACTTCGACCCCGCCGGCGACGACCGCGTCGAACACCCTGAACGTCTCATCTTCATCAATGACGGTGACCCGACAACCGGCTGGAGCACGGCGCGTTACAGCACCCGCGATTTCGGCGGCCTGAAGGACGGCGTGGGACTCATCGTGGTGCTCGCCGGAGGCGGCACCCACCGCGTGACCCGGCTCGCTATCGACTCCCCCACCGTCGGCTGGGCGTTCGAGGTGTACGCATCCGTGGAACGCAACCGAACCCTGATCGATTGGGGCAGCCCGCTCGCCGTTGTGGAGGACATCATCGGCACGACGGCGATCGAGCTCCCCGGCGTCGACGCGGCTGCACTCCTCGTGTGGATCACCGATCTCGGCGATGAGCTGCCGAGCGGAGGACACCGCGTCACGATCACCAGAATCGATGCCAGCACCTCGACGATTGGCGTCTCCGGGCCGGCAGGGACCGACGCCGTGACGCCGTAGCGGCCCACCAGCGCAGCGAACCGCAGCCGGAGACAAACGGGCGTCACCGCCCAGGCCGTGCTGTGTTCACGTGGCCTCTAGGCTGCCCGCCGATGAGCTCGAAGCGGACCGGCCGACGCTCCGGGGCGCCGATGGACCCTGACAGCGAGACGCACGATGCAGTCGAGACGGGCGTCGCACGATTCGTAGATGCGGTCGAAGCTGTCCGGTCCCGTACGACCGGGCCACTTCTCGTCGCTGCGCGGGCGATCGTCTATGGCCTGCCGATCGCCGCTGCAGCCGTCGGCATCATCGTGCTGGCATCTATCGCCGCAGTTCGGGCGCTCGATATCGCTGTCCCCGGCGAGGTGTGGTCCGCCCATCTCATTGCGAGCGGTGTGTTCGGACTTGCCGGCGCTTGGGCATGGTCCAAACGGCGACCGAGTAAGGGACGCGAATCGTGAGTAGCAGCGGGCCGAGCGACAATGGGACGAGCAGCAACGGAACAGGGCCTCGCAACGTCATCATCATCGGCAGTGGCCCTGCTGGCCTCACCGCCGCCATCTACACCGCGCGCGCCGGGCTGGCGCCGCTCGTGATCGAGGGTGAACCGTCCTCGACGAGCGACCAGCCAGGCGGTCAGCTCATGCTCACGACCGATGTTGAGAACTATCCCGGTTTTCCCGACGGTGTCATGGGTCCTGACCTGATGCAGAGCTTCCGTGCCCAAGCCGAGCGATTCGGCGCCGAGTTCCTCACCTCGAAGGCAACCCGAGTCTCTCTGGGCGAACCACCGTTCGCCGTATGGGTCGACGGCGATCGCCATGACGGCCGCAGCGTGATCGTGTCCACGGGAGCGCAGAGCCTGCTGCTCGGACTGCCGAACGAAGAGCGCCTCATCGGCCACGGCGTGTCGACGTGCGCAACTTGCGACGGTTTCTTCTTCCGGGGACAGGAGATCGCCGTGGTCGGAGGCGGCGACAGCGCGCTCGAAGAAGCCACATTCCTCACTCGTTTTGCACAAAAGGTGTACGTCGTGCACCGCCGAGACCAGCTCCGCGCTTCGAAGATCATGCAGGACCGCGCGTTCGCCAACGAGCGGATCGAATTCCTGTGGAACCGTCGCGTCGTCGAGATCCTCGGCGAGGATCGGCTGACCGGAATCACGCTCGCCGACACACTGACGGGTGCGCAGTCAATCCTCGACGTCACGGGCCTGTTCGTCGCCGTCGGGCATCGGCCGAACACCGATCTCTTCGCGGACTGGCTCGATCGCAAGCCCAACGGCTACCTCATCACCAAGGCCGACAGCGCTCGCACCAACATCGAAGGTGTGTTCGCCTGCGGTGACGTCCAGGACGACTACTACCGTCAAGCCGTCACGGCCGCCGGGTCGGGCTGCCAAGCCGCTATCGACGCTGAACGCTGGCTCGAGGCCCAAGGCCACTAGCCGGGGCTCCCCCTCAACCACAGCACATTGATGCAGCGCTAGCCTCGCTGTGACCGCTAGATGAGGAGCCGGCTATGGCCGAAGGCATTGCCACCCTGAACGACAGCACCTTTGACGAGACGGTCGGCAGTGCCGACAGCCCGGTGCTGGTTGATTTCTGGGCCGAATGGTGCGGGCCGTGCAAGATGATCGCTCCGATTCTCGAGGAAATCGCAGCCGAGCAGGACAACATCCGCATTGCCAAGGTCAACGTGGACGAGAGTCCGGATCTGGCGATGCGCTTTCAGGTCATGAGCATCCCAACGTTGATCATGTTCCGCGACGGCGAGCCGGCGAAACGGCTTGTGGGTGCCAAGCCGAAGAGCGCACTGCTCGACGAGATCGGCGAATTCCTCTGATCAGACCGTTCGGCATCGGTGCCGCTGGTCCGCACGTTCGAGACCTGCAACACCGCCTGAGCGCGACGAGCCACTGGACCGGCCCCGTCACCGGAACGTACGACTCTGCAACTGCCGAAGCCGTCAAGGCGTTCCAGCAACAGCGTTCCATCGACATCGACGGCATCTGCGGTCCCGAGACCTGGTCGCTGCTGATTGAGGCTGGACAACGGCTGGGCGATCGGCTGCTGTATCTGCGGTCTCCTCAACTGCGCGGTGACGACGTCGCCGATGTGCAGCGCATGCTCAGCACGCTGGGGTTTGCCGTGGGTCGCATCGATGGCATCTGGGGCCCTTTGACGGCCGCGGCCGTCGCGGACTTCCAGTTGAACATGGATCTGAGCGGCGATGGCGTCTGTGGAGACGACACGCTGGCGAGCCTGCAGCGACTCGTCCGGCCGCTTGGCGATGCAGCAGTCATGGCGCACATCGCCGAGCGGCGACGACTCGAGTCTCCCGGTCACCAGCTCGCAGGACGACGCATCGCCGTCGGAGAAGCCGGTGGTTTGGAGCCAGTCACAGCTTCGGTGCGACGCATGATCGGGCGCAACGGGGCCGAGGTACTGACGTTGCATCATCCGGACTGGTCCGCACAGGCGGCACAGGTGAACCGATTCGGCGCCGCTGTATACATCGCCTTCGAGATCAAGCCCGCGGCACCTTCGATCAGCTACTTCCAGGGCCGGCACTTCGTGAGCCGGGCGGGCCAGAGGCTGGCTGGCGATATCGCTGACGGCCTCGAACCAATGTTCGGCCTGATGCCCACACAAGGCATGAGTCTGCCGATGCTTCGAGAAAGCGCCATGCCCGCCGTGCTCTGCAGATTCGAGCAGGTTGAAGGTTTGCTCGAGCACAGCCGCGAGGTCGCCGACGTGGTCACCGACTCAACGCGCGAACTGCTTGCCGGTCTTCCCGCCAACTGATTCACGACCGACCTAGCTCGACGCGCAACAACCCGCGTGACTCCTGGGCGATCATGTCGTCGTCGCGTCAGGGCGCAGTCATGCCGATGTTGCGCGACGGTCACGGCGTCGTTTCTTTTGGAACGCATTTTCCCCAGGTTGTCCACAGTTAGTGGACAACAAGTTCAGATTGAGGTTCAGATTGCGGGTCGCGACCGTTGTTTCGTGCGCAACATGAAGCACGTTGCCGGTGTGGTCTAACCTTCGAGTAATACTTGAGAGTTAAGCGTGATGGCGTCGTGAAGTCGTGCGAGATCCGCCACGTCGGCGAATCTGATAACAATCTGCCCACCGCGGCGGCCAAATTGGACGTCCACGGCGGTGGCGAGTGCCGCAGCGAGCGCAGTCTCTACTTCCAGCACTGCCGCTGAACGCTCCGGACCGTCGCCGGAGCCCTCCGGCTCCCCCTCGCCATCGGTGAGGCCGTCAAGTGGATCGCTCTCGGTTGCCGCTTCCTGAACTGCCTCGGCGGCCAGTGCGCGCACGGTCTCTTCCACCGCCCGCACCGACCAACCCTCTTCCACAGCGCGATCCGCCAGATCTTCCAACACACCTGGGTCGTTGCAGCCGAGGAGAGCTCGGGCATGGCCAGCGCTGAGTTCGCCGTCCATCAGATACCGCTGCACCGAGACCGGCAGCGACAAGAGACGCAGCGCGTTCGTGACCGCTGCGCGGCTCCGTCCCATCCGTCGACCAATTTCGTCATGAGTGACGCCAAAGTCGTCGATGAGCTGGCGGTAGGCAGCGGCTTCCTCGAGAGGGTTGAGATCGACTCGATGGATGTTCTCGATGAGCGCGTGCGCCAGGCTCGACTCATCGTCAGCCGCACGCACGACGGCGGGAATCGTCTCGACGCCGGCCTGTCGCGACGCCCGCCAGCGTCGCTCACCAGCGATAATCTCGTAGCGCCCCACCATGCCGGTCTCGCGGACGACGATCGGCTGCAAGACACCGATCTGGCGAATTGACTCTGCCAGCGTCGCGAGACTCTCGGGATCGAAGTGTTGCCGGGGCTGCAGGGGATTGACTTCGACGTCGGTCACCAGCAGTTCTCGGTACACAGACCGGCCCGTCGGAATGAGCGCTCCGAGTCCACGCCCGAGACCTCGTTGGACGTTCATTGGGGTGCTCCTTCGGCTATTTCGCTGAGTTCCGCGGCGGTGCGAGCGTCGGTGTTGCTCACATCCTCCGGATCCTGAACAGCGTCGGCGCCAGTCGGACCGGCGAAGGGATTGCGCGGCGTGGGCTTCGAGTGAATCTCTCTCGCGAGCTCTCGGTAGGCGAGAGCTCCACGACTCGTCGGAGCATGAACCGTCACCGGCAAACCAACGCTCGGCGCTTCTGAAAGTCGCACCGTTCGAGGCACGACAATCCGACACACCAGATCGCCGAAGTGTTTCCGTACCTCGTTCACCACTTCTGCAGCCAGCCGGGTCCGGGCGTCGTACATCACCATAACGATGGCGGCAACGACCAAGGCAGGATTCAGCCCTTCGCGGATCATCTCTACGTTGTGCAGTAGTTGTCCGAGTCCTTCCAGGGCGTAGTACTCGCATTGCACTGGAACCAGGATTTCTGTCGCGGCGCTGAGTGCGTTGACCGTCAAGAGTCCCAGCGACGGTGGACAATCGATGAAGACATAGTCATAGTCGTCAACGACCGGCTGAAGTGCCTGCCGAAGCTTCAACTCGCGACTGAAGGCCGACACCAGCTCGATCTCTGCTCCAGACATTTCGAGGCGGGCGGGCGCCACGGCGAAGCGTTCGATCCGAGTTGGCCTGATGCACTCAGAAATAGTGGATTCGCCCAGAAGCACCTGGTACATCGAGACGTCGAGCGCGCGTGGATCGATGCCGGCGCCGGTTGCAGCGTTGCCTTGGGGATCCATGTCGACCAAGAGCGTCCGGTAGCCCTGATCCGCGAGCGATGCACACAGGTTCACGGCCGTGGTTGTCTTGCCAACGCCACCCTTCTGGTTCGTCACTGCGATGATTCGGCCCATGCAACCTCCGATTGGTGCCATCTCTGCCTCAGGGTACGTCAGAGCACGAAGTCGAACGGCTTTCTTCTC
Organism: Candidatus Poriferisodalis sp.; assembly: GCA_965226645.1. Lineage (GTDB taxonomy): Bacteria > Actinomycetota > Acidimicrobiia > Acidimicrobiales > Poriferisodalaceae > Poriferisodalis. Next base: position 232,173 of record CBDDDL010000001.1, on the reverse strand, counting down.
CAGTACCACACCCTGCGGTTGCGGACGGCAGTGTTTCACGTGAAACGTCTGAACTACGGTGACTTTTCCAATATCGACGATCGAGAGGCCGCGCAACAAGGGGTCAGCGTCTCATGACGCGAGTACAACGTCGACAGCGAGGCTGTGATCCGAGCGGCCCGCGAGCGAAACGAACGAGAGCTGAAGACAAATGGCGTCATCACACGGGCCGCCGCCTCACCACGGAGCCTCCGAGGAACCCGTTCGGCAGGTGCTGCGACGCAGCCAACAGCACGGTTTCTTGGGATCGGGAGATCTTGTCGATCATCTCGAGCACGCCCGAGCCCATGGCAGAGCGGCGAGTCCCGCGGCAGGGGAGCGCTGGTGTGATCTCGGCAGCGGCGGGGGAGTGCCGGGTCTCATCCTGGCTATGGATTATCCGAGCCTCCGCCTCGTCTTGCTGGACCGATCAAACCGCCGGACCGAGTTCCTGAGCGAAGCCGTGCGTGACCTCGGTCTAACGGCTCGCATTTCCGTCGTATCAGGCGACGCAGCCGATGTCGCATACCACGAGAATCACCGACATGCCTACGATGGCGTTGTAAGCCGTGCCTTCGGTCCCCCGGCGGCAGTTGCCGAATGCGCCGTCGGTCTCTTGCGTCTCGGAGGCCGGCTGGTAGTCAGTGAGCCGCCCGACGCCGACGCATCACGATGGCCCGAGGAGCCACTACGCGGGCTCGGTCTGGTTCACCGTGGCACGGCTGGCATGGCACCAAGCTTCGCCGTGCTCGAACGCACAGCAGAAGTTGCCGGTGAGTATCCGCGACCGTGGAAGCGAATCCGGAAGCGGCCGCTCTTTTGAGCTGCCCCGTCCTCTCAGCTTGACGCTGGTACGAGAACGACTCGACGTCTGGGTTCTTCTCCGACAGAAGTCGTGTCGACGCCCTCGATCTCGTTGACTGTGTCGTGCACGATCTTGCGGTCCGCGGCGTTCATCGGCTCAAGTCCGCGCTCTGTACCGCGCTCTCGCACGGCTTCGGCAAGTTCGCGAACGTACGCCTCGAGCGCGGCTCGACGCCGCTGGCGATAGCCACCGACATCAACCCGGACACGCGCCCGGGGCACACCGGGGAGCCGGCGCTGCAGCATCGTTTTGGAAACCTCCTGCAGCGCTACGACGTGACGGCCTCGTGGACCAATGAGAAGGCCGAGCATGTCGTTGGATCCTTCGAGATTCACCTCGAAGCTGTCATCGTCGAATGCCACAGGCGCTGCCTTCGCTTCGATGCCGAATGCGGCCGCCAGTCCGTCCAGGAACTCCAGCACCATTTCTTGCTGTTCTGCCACCGTTGTTTCGCCTGTCATCGTCATCTCCTCGGATCGGGCGGTCAAGACGTCGCGCCCAGCTCACATGTCGGCCAGTGGGCGCAACGTTCGAGTTGTTCACGCGCCACCAGCGGGACTCAGCCTACGGACACGGGGCCCCGGTGCACCGTCGCTGAAACGCTCACCATTGACGGCGGATGTCAGGAAGATTAGCCGTCAGGAAGAGCCAGCCTCACACTCAGGCGGATCGGGATAAAACTGAGCGCAGTACGCCCGGTACCTCATGACCTCGCCGTCAGAACGCGTGAGCCGCGGGCGAGGAACGTAGTGCTTGCGGCTCCAGATGGCCACGTCCTGCCGCACATCCTGAATCTGCATATCTGCCACGAACTTGTTCATGAGGGGAGCGCGCATCCGCCGTGGCAGAAATCCCAATCCAACAATTCGTCGCTTCGGGTTGCGCAACTCACGCACCCGCGAAACGATCGACAGGTCAATCAACGTGCCGTCTACAGGGGTCGCCAACACCCAAAGTCGCGCATCCATGCCAATCGAATGTTCCTGGAACTCCACGAAGGAGTAACCCAGACCGACGATTCGTGCAATGGCCGTCACCTCAAGGTTTAGTCTCGCAATCTTGGCGATTTTCCGGCTGGTCGTAAACGCAAACCGGCTCTCAAGACACGGCCCCTCAATCGTCACGGGCGTCTCGTTCGTTACATTGCCGTAGCCGTGGACATAGCTCAGGTGAGCGATATCCACGGAGTTTTCGGTCGTCTCCTGTGGATGGCCCCGGAATCGCACCGTCCGGATCTGGAAGCCGCTCCAGCGATCTCCGTGAGATGACACGGCTGGCAACTGCCATTGCGAGGGACGTCCGTGTATTCCCCACCAGGCAAAGATCAGACCACCGATTTCCCGTGTCTCGAACACGCGCAAATTCACCGACCGGTCCAAGGTAGCGGAAGGCGTGGCGACGCACCGCCCGCTTGCATCAAACTGGAAACCATGAAACGGACAGATGAGCCGGCCGCCAACAACGCGTCCCCCGGCGGCAGGTCCCAAATCTGAGCCCATATGGGGACATTGCGACTCGGCGACGCAGATGCTCCCGTCCTCGTCGCACCAAACGACGATGTTCATCCCCATCCAAGCTTGATGAACGAGTCGCTTCTTCAGAACCGCCTCACGGGTTCCGATGAAGTACCAGCCTTCGGGAAACAGAGGAAGCGAACGTATGTTTGTTTTACCCTCAGCTCCAGTGGGCATTGCGCTACTCACCTCACCGGGAATCAGGTGTCGCCAGCGGATTCAAGCGCCGGATCAATCCCGGAGAATACCCACTGCGCCCCAATGTCCCGAGTCAGAGGCCCGCAGCACAGCGACATCAAGAGAGAGGTCGTGGCCTCAGCGGACCGTGCCACAGTGATCCGCTGCAGCAAGCAAGGAACGTTGCCTCGCGGGCGGTGGCCTCTGCGAGCAACCTGTGAGCGAACCAGCGATGAAACGTTTTGCGGCCTCCAGATCAACCAGAGCGTCGGGCGAGGCGTCAGGTTGCGCACTGTGAGCCCACTCGATCGCCGCGCCGTTGGCTCGACTGGCGTCCGGCCAATCGGGCGGAACGCAATTCGGTTACGCAGCCGCCCGGCGTCGACACCTCCTGAGTGGCGCCTCTCCGCTCCCTCGGTCAAGTCGCCGCTCACATCAGACGAACCTAGGCCGCGCGAAGAATTCCAGCAAAGCTGGTTACACTGTTCATCGTAACAGCAACTATCGCACGTCAACGCTGTAGCTACGCCAAGAGAGAAGCAGCATTCGATGGCCCTTTCTACACAGTCCGCCCCGACCAGACTGCTCGGCCTACCCGAGGAGCTTATCCTCATGCTCCTCAACGAGGAGACTGGGTACTTTCGTCAAATACCAGGCTGGAACCTGAATTGTGCCGCTATCGGCGCCGTGCTTGCCGAACTCTCGCTCGTCTCCCGCATCGACACCGATATGACGTCGCTCATTCTCTTGGATAAGTCAGCAACCGGTGATCCCGTTCTTGATTCGGTCCTGCAAGAGATTGCTAACGAGCCAGAACAGCGCAGCGCGCAATACTGGATTGAACGGCTTTCCCCCCTCGCCGAATCGATTATCGACTCAACGCTTGCCCGCCTTGTCGGCCTCAATATCCTGGAACATCACTCCGGCGATTTCTGGTCTCTGACACGCGCGGCTTGGCAACCAGACTTGTACGGCAATACCCAAGAAGGTACCGCCGTCGAATTTGTCAAGATGCGCATAGGGCGCATCATCTTCGACGACCTCATCCCAGATCCACGCGACATCATCATCGTATGCCTCGCCAACGCATGCGACGTCTTGCGTCATACGTTCGAGCTAGACGATAATGCAGAGAAGCGCATTGAGCTCGTTTGCCAGCTGGAATTGATCGGACGCGCGATCGCCAATGCAATCGAAGAGAGCCTCGCCGGCCCGGCGCTTCGACGTCCGACGCTCTCAAAGCCAATCCCGAGGGTGCCGTTACGCAAGCTCGTGTTTCACCGCCATATCAAGGACGGCAATCTTTCCGCGTTATTCGCAGATCTCGCCGCTCAACACGGCCCGGTATTCCAATTCAAGATTCCGTTTTCGAAGAATACGAAAGTCTTCTTGGCTGGTCCTGAGACGAACCGCTGGACACACCGATACGGTCGACTTTTCATTACATCGAGGAGCTATTTCGCCGATATCGAGAAGACCTACGGTGCCCATGGGCTCTTGCCCGCCCTTGACGGACCTGATCATTTTCGATTGCGCAAGGCGCTCCGGCCAAGCTATGGCCGTGCTCGTGCCGAAGAAAAGATAGACGAGGTCATCCATCACGCCCGGACATTCATGTCTGAATGGAAGGTGGGCGATACGGTACCTGTCGTCACGCATACCAGGCGCCACGTGAACTCGCAATTCTCGCCTTTGCTCGTCAGTATCGATTCGCAAGATGTCGTCGACGACATGATCGCGTTCAAGATTCGCGCCCTCAATACACACGTCGCGAAAGTTCTACCCAAGTTCCTGTTGCACACGCCGGGGATGAAGCGCCGGGCGAAGGCAATCGACACGGTGATGGACCGGATCCAAGCCAGTCATACACCCGCTCAACGATCTGGCTGCCCACGCGACCATGTAGATGATGTTCTCGGCCTGCACCACAGTGATCCGCAACTCATGCCAGAAGCGAACCTGCGCTTTGTCTTTACTGCACCATTGCTCGCAAGCATGTATCTCGGCGACCAACTGTGCTTTGCCATCCACGCGATGATCTCACAGCCGAAACTCTACGCGAAGATCCGAGACGAAGCCGACAAGTTGTTTGCCGGCGGCAATCCGCGGCAAGAAGATCTTACCTCCGACACCATTGACGTCACTCAAAGATTCATCATGGAATGCCTGCGCATGTACCCGATCGTGGGCGTGTCACTGCGAACTGTCATGAATACGTGCGTAGTCAGTGACTATGTCTTGCCGGCCGGATCACAAGTGCATATCGCACAGACTGCGTCGCACTACATGAGTGATGTCTTCCCCGATCCCTTCACGTTTGACATTGACCGCTATCTGCCATCACGCAAAGAACATCTCACGACCGGATACGCCCCGTTCGGTCTCGGCACACACCGTTGCCTCGGCTTTCAATTGGTCGAGTGGGCTATGGCAATCAACCTGTTGCTGTTCGCTCATCACTTCACATTCGAGCTTCCGCCGGCGAGTCAGAACCTCAAGATCAGCATGGTTCCGTCGATGTCGCCGAAGAAGAAGCTGAAGTTCGTCATCACTGAGCAGCGGCACGAGCTGTCTGTCTGATTCGCAACTGCCCAACTCGGCGGAGCTAATTCGTGCGTTCGAGCTCAGCCCTCGTCACCATGGCCGGGAAGGCGTCGGCGGCGCGAGGCGGTTACGCCTTGGCCATCTCCTGTTTCCTGGGAGCTCTTGTTCGTCGTCTTTGCCGTGCCACTGGCGGCCGGCGGTGCCTTCGTCGAAGCGGCGCTCGGCTGACGCTGGGAACTCGACTTGCCTGACTGTGCCCCGGATCCGCGCCGCCGCGAGCGTTGACGCCCGGACTGGCTCCCGCTCTTCTGTCCTTGATTTGCCGAAGGTGCCCGCTTCGCCGATTGTCGATTCGCGCCCGAGTGGCGGCGTGGTCGGCGGCGGTCGCGGCGGGACTCACCCAGCCGAGGCGGTGGACCGGTCGGCCGAACGCGAACACGCACTTTCGCAGGGTGACGCCGCAGTCCCCATCGGGATCTCGTTGGAGCTTCGAGGACTTCCACGTCGGCGTCCTCGAGCGCTATTGACAGCGCGTCGAGTGCGCGGTCTGTTGCGGCCTCGACGGTCGGTCCGGTGACTATGACCCACTCCACTGCGCAGCCTCACCTGACCCGCGGCGCTCGGGGGTTCGACGTCATCGTTTCCTGCGATTGCGAGTCCGGCCGTCGCCGGAAGTGCGGCGGCTCTGGATCGGCCTTGGTCCCTCGTTGGCGGCGGAGCGACCGCGACGCCGGCCTCTCTTTTTCTTCGCGTCGCCATCGGCGGAGGCCGAGCCCTTTCGGGCGCGCTTGTCAGCATCAGCGACGCGTTCCGATGACGAGCGTGTTCGCCGGGTCTCGGGCGGGTCGTCATTGGATCCGTCTGCCACACGATTGTCCGGCGCATGCCCTGGCAGCGATTTCGACCCGTCTCGCCGCTCGGCGCTTCGTTGCTCGCGTGCCGCCTGGCGGGCCGATTCCGCGTCGAGCGCTTTGCGCGAGCGCTGGCTGGAAACTTGCCCCTTTGGAGTCGCCTTTGGTTGGTCAACTGGCTCGTCTACCGTCTCGGCCTCGATGACGCCATTGGTCAGCGGTTGAGGCGGCTTCATCGTGGCGTGAATGAACGCCTGAGTCAACATCCGGTAGAGGCTGGACACGATGAAATAAGGCACCAGTGCCGCGGGCACAATGAAGCTGAACACCGGCAGCATGAACGGCATGTACTTCATCATCAGTTCCATCTGACGATTCAGTCCCGCGGGTCCACCAGCTCGTCGTTTCGCCATCTGGCGTTGCTGCAGCCAAGCGAGGATGAAGGTGACCGCCACGAGTCCCAGGTACGGGAATCCCTCGAGGAATCCCGCGACGTCGCTGGCGTCAGTGAGCACCTCCCAGACCGACTTCGCCAAGTCCATGCTGAGTGAACGCATCTGCCCGAAGCCGTCGCTGCCGACCGCATCGACCAAGTCGGAGTAGAGATCTACGTCGGAGCTGAGATTGCGCGGCAGCGGATCGTCCGGGGTGATCCGCAGATTCAAGATCACCCGATACAGCACGAAAAAGATCGGCAACTGGACGAGATTCGGCAAGCACCCGCCCAAGGGACTCACCCCGTGTGCCCCGTACAGCTTCATCGTCTCTTCGTTGATCTTTTGACGATCGCCCGCGTACTGCTTGCGCAGGCGTGTCATCTCGGGCTGCAATGCCTGGGTCTTCGTCATGGCCCGAGCGCCCCGCAATGTCAACGGGGTGAACACGAGCATGATCGCCAGCGTGAGCATGCAGATGGCAAACGTAAAGTCAGGAATCAGCGAGTAGAACCACGCCAAAATCCACGCGAGACCGTCAAAGACCGGGTCGATCACGTTGGGCATGAATGCTCCCGGATGTCACGATCCGCGACGGTGTCGGGAACCGACGCCGCTGCTGACGTGGCCGTCGGCTCCAGCGCAGTTGGCCTTGGCGGCACAGGGTCGAATCCCCAGCCGCCCCACGGATGACAACGAGCAACGCGGCGAAGGCTCAACCAGCCACCACGAAGCGCTCCCCACGACTGCAGGGCCTCAAGCGCATACCGCGAGCACGTGGGGTCGAAGCGGCAGCTGGCGGGACGCCAGCGGGGGAGTGTCTGATAGAAGCGGACCGCTGACGACAGCACCCGTGCTGCGGCGCTGGCGGTCACCGGGCCACGTCCGGTCTTGGCCGGTGCGGCGTCGACGCTGCATTGAGCAGGAACAGCAGTTCGGTGCGCGCTTGTCGAAACGACACTGCTGACGCCGGCTGACGTGTGCCGATCAGGTACCGGCCTCGAATGAGCGCACCCGGATGCTCCCGAAGAACTTCGCGTAGCCGACGCCGAACTCGATTGCGCGCGACGGCCGTTCCCCGTCGCCGACCGATTGCGAACGCGATGCGCGGTCGGTCCAGTCCAGGATCGGGCGCGAACGAGATCCACAACGCGTCGCTTTCGAAGCGACGACCGCGGCGCAGCGCTATGAAGTCGGCCCTGCTGCGGCACGAATCGATCAGGCGCTCAGCCGTTGCCGGCCCTTGCGTCGACGAGCCTTCACTACAGCACGGCCGGCGCGGGTGGACATCCGGTGACGAAATCCGTGGCGGCGGGCTCGGCGGCGAGTGTGGGGTTGGTACGTGCGTTTCACGCTGCAGTCTCCTAGGGGGCTCACCCCGCGAGCTCGTCACGAGTTGCGGGCCGGCGACCGAAGCGGGCCCAGCGGTCAACCCTGCGGCCTCAACAGCCTACGGGCGTTGCCCCGACGAGGCACATCGCAGCGCGTCCTGTTTGCAGCGCGATCGCGCGCGATCTGAGCGAATCGCGCGCGACGTTCAGCGGAAATGCTCAACAGCCGCGGATTTCGGTGGCCGCCGAATCAGCCCCCTTCGCGTGCAAATCCCAATGTCAACCGCCTGTTATGCGGCTGTCATGGAACTGTCGACGAAGTGTCGCTGCGATGTGAATCGACGCGTTCCTGAAACGGTTTGCGCCGCACTTGCAGCACACTGCCCTCGCCCATAAGTTGCCTTCACCCCAGCGCCGTGCCGCGGCTCGCGGGCACTCAAGATCCCGGACGAGCCTCGAAGGCTGAAGAGAGACGAGGATGTCGTGGCGAGTTCTCCGCAGGTGAGCGCAGCGGCGCACGAACCTGTGGAGAGTCGGATTCCGCGTCGATCCCAGCCGACCACCGGCGCCACTTCGGCTCCGGCAACCCAGGCACCGCGATCTGGCCCGACAGACCGGGCCAACACCGACGCATTGTGGTCCCAGTGTCGAGAGATTCTGCGCGAGACAGTCTCCGACGCACTGTGGCTCGGCTACTTCCGCCATCTTCAAGCTCTGCACATCGACGAAGAACTCGCCGTACTGATCGCGCCCAGCAACATGATCCGTGACAGGATCCAACGGCGCTACATACCGATGCTTCACACGGCATTCGAGCAGCTTCCTGTGAGTCCCCAGAATTACGAGATCGAGACCCGACCCGACATCGGCGACTTGGACCAGGCCACCGGGACCGATGCCGACGTTCAGGATTATGACCTGCCCACGCCGCGTGCCGAACGAGAGCCAGAGACCACTGCTCCACCAGCTCGGACGCCCATTCCGCACGCCGACGCCACGAATCCTCGGTACACCTTCGACAGTTTCGTGACAGGCAGCAGCAATCGATTTGCTCAAGCTGCCGCGCTCGCCGTTGCCGAGACTCCCGGCGTCGCGTACAACCCGCTGTTCATTCACGGGGCTACCGGGCTGGGCAAGACGCACCTGCTGCAAGCCATCGTCAACTATCTCGGCGAGACGCTGCCGCAGCACCGAGTCAGCTACGTCTCGACCGAGACCTTCCTCTCCGAGTTCATTGAGGCAATCCGGATGAACACGACACCGGCGTTCAAGCGGCGCTATCGCGATCTGGATGTCCTGCTGCTCGACGACATCCAATTCATGGAAGGCAAGGAAGGCCTGCAAGAAGAGCTCTTTCACACGTTCAACTCGCTGCACGTGGCCGGCCGTCAAATCGTCATCTCGTCAGACCGTCCGCCACGCAGCATCGCGACCCTGTCCGATCGCCTGCGCAGTCGGTTCGAATGGGGCCTCGTCACCGACATCCAGCCACCAGATCTGGAGACCCGTGTCGCCATCCTTCGCAAGAAGACCGAGCACCGCAACGTCCCCGCCGAAGTGCTTGAGCTCATCGCTCACCTCATCACGAACAACATCCGCGAGCTTGAAGGCGCACTGGTTCGGGTAACCGCGTTTGCCAGCCTCACTCGGAGTCCGGTCACGCTCGAGATGGCACAACAGATCCTCAGCGACGTGCGGGAACCGCAGGAAGAGCCCATCACCACCGATCGCATCCTGCAGATGACGGCCGACGTCTTTGGCTATGACATCACCGAGCTCACCAGTCCAGGACGCCAACAGGGCTTGGTGAAAGCCAGACAAATCAGCATGTACGTGATGCGTGAGCTGACCGACCTCAGCTACCCAGCCATCGCCAGCGTCTTCGGCGGCCGAGATCACACCACCGTGATGCACGCCGTGAAGAAGATCAACCGATTGCTCCCTTCGGAGCGCAAGGTGTACGACCAAGTCGCTCAGCTGATCGCGCGTGTCCGAGCTGCTTGACAGCCAGCAGTGATACCTTCCGCGGCCCCGCCGTCAAGCGGCCCTAGTGTGTCTCCACACGCTGTGGACAACAAGTGGAAAAGCTCTCGACAGACCTCGGGACATCTTGAGCTTTTCCACCGCGCTATCGACGACCGACAATTAGGGAGCCCTGTGCTGTGGACACCGCAGACATGACTGTTGACAGCCAAAACCGGCTGATCTGCATAAACGCCTGGTTGTACACAATCCACAGCCCCTACAGCCACTACTAAGACTTCTCAACCTTCAACTTGAGGATTGTCCAGCACATCGGCCCGCACCGGCCAAGGAGAATCACCAGTGAAATTGCGCATTGAACGAGATGCCCTCGTCGATCTGCTCGTGCTTGCGAGCCGCGGCGTCAATGCCCGCGGCGGTGGGCTGTTCGTGCTCACCGGACTCCATCTGCGCGCCGATGCCGACAGACTCACGGTGACTGGCACCGATCTGGATCTCACCGTGCGGGCACAGCTGCGCACAGCGGTCGATACCGAGGGCGAGACGGTGGTGCCCGCCCGACTGCTGACCGACATCGTGAGATCGTTACCAGCGGGCGAAGTGAGCCTGCAGGTCCTTGAGGATGAAGTGCAGATTGCCAGTGGCCGTTCGTTGTTCTCGGTGCGCACGCTGCCGGTTGCTGACTTTCCGACGCTGCCCGAACCAACCGGGGACGAAGTCAACGTGCCGGCCGAAGATCTGGCGCAGGCGTTTCGCCAAGTCGTACGGGCCGCGAGTTCTGATGACGCCCGCCCGATCCTCACTGGCGTGCTCATGGCGGCCCGCGGAGACGGCCTTCGGCTGGTCGCCACGGATTCCTACCGGCTCGCCTTGCGGGACCTCCCCGAAGCCCAAGTGCTCAGTGAGGGCCAGCAGGTCCTCGTGCCGTCGCGAGCACTTGAGGAGTTGAGCCGAATCCTTGAGCCGTCCAAGAACGTGACGATGCGCCTCGGCGAACGCGAGGTCACCTTCGAAGTCAGCGACGCCGACCACGTTGCTCAGGTCACCTGCCGGCTGATCGCAGGTGAATTTCCGAGCTATCAACCGCTCATTCCGGATTCGTACGAGAACCGCCTCGAAGTGGACAGGACTGCATTGCTGGACGGCACCCGCCGGCTTCGTCTGCTGGCCCGCGACACCAATGCTCCGGTTCGCATTGCGCTGCGCGAGGGCAGCATCGAACTCACTGCGATCAGCCAGGACATCGGCAGCGCCAGCGAGGAGATCGACGCCAGCTACGACGGAACGCCGACGACCGTCGCGTTCAATCCTGACTATCTCATCGAAGGTCTCGAAGCAGCCGGCGGGGAGACGGTCGAGCTTGTACGCCTGGACGCACTGAAGCCCGCGGTACTTCGTACTCCGGGAGAGGGCAAGTTTCTGTATCTGCTGATGCCGGTGCGGGTGTCTTGAGTTCGAAGTAATTGAATGGCTCCCGAGTGCAGACCGCCTCGAACGTGATCTGCATCGTCATGCCACGCCGCCCGCTGGCCACCTGACGCTGAGCTCGCTGCCGTGAACGTCGTCTGGCTCAGTATTGAAGACTTCCGCAATCACCGCTCGACTCGTGTCCACTTCGATCCTGAGCGGACGCTCGTGCTGGGGCCCAATGGGCACGGCAAGACGAATCTTCTTGAAGCGTTGGATCTGCTGAGCGGCACTCGTTCGTTTCGGGGTGCAGCCAGCGAGGTGCTTGTCCGGTCCGGCTGTGCGCGAGCGATTGTCCGGGCAGAGATCGAGCGGCGAGGTCGGACGCATGTGGTGGAAATGGAGGTGGCTGCTGCGGGGCGATCTCGCGCGCAGGTGAACCGGAACCCGGTGCGACCACTGCGGAACTTGGCGGACGTGGTCTCCACGGTTGTGTTCTGCCCAACCGATCTCGCGCTGCCCAGTGGTAGTCCGTCGGTCCGGCGCGAGTTTCTTGACGAGGTGCTTGCGAGGACTGATCCGCAGTTCCGCGCGATTCGGTCAGACTTCGAGCGCATCTTGCGGCAGCGCAACAATTTGCTCAAGCAGACCGGGCGGCGCCCCGATGGCGAGGCGTTGGCAACGCTGGACGTCTGGGACACCCAGTTCGCCGCTGCCGGCGAGTTCGTAGCCGAACGCAGGATTGCGCTGTGCGCCGCGCTCGCGCCGGGCATTCAGCGTGCATACACCCAGCTGGCCGGCGTCGAGACGCCGGTCCACTTGTCGTACTCGGCGCCGTGGCGGAGCAGTGGCCTTGCAGAGATGCTGTCGTCGGGTCGACCAGACGACCTCCGCCGCGGGGCAACCCTGGCGGGCCCACATCGTGACGACCTCGAGATCTCTGTGGACGGGCTGTCCGCTCGCACGCACGCATCCCAAGGTGAGCAGCGGAGCATCGCTTTGGCCTTGCGGCTTGCGCAGCACGGCTTCACCGCCGCAGCGTTCGATGATCCGCCCGTAGTCTTGCTTGACGACGTCTTCTCCGAGCTGGACGATGGACGGGCCCGTCGGCTCGTCGACTGTCTGCCCAAAGCGCAGACCATCCTGACGTCAGCTGTGGGTAATGTGCCCGCTGGCATCGATTTCGGAAGCTGCGTGCACATTCGTGACGGCGCAGCAACGACGGCACCGTGACGACGCAGTCGGGCCGTCACGCTCCGGTTTCCCCCTGTGCGTCGCCGCTGAGTCGGCGCGCGAGCATGTGAGGGAAATGAGCAGGCGGCGATACCAGCCCCGAGGGCGCGAACTTCGATCGATCGCCGATTCGTTGCGCGCGGTCACTGCAGGCTTCGGTTCGAGGGGCCGGGCAATCGATCTCACGCAACGCTGGTCGGACGCCGTCGGCGATGCGATTGCGGCTCACGCGCGCCCCGATCGGCTTGACGCAGGGCGCCTCATGATCGTCGTTGACGACCCGGCGTGGGCTACCGAGATCCGGTACCACACGAGCAGAATTCTGGACGCCCTGAACTCTGGCTCCACAGCCACGAAGATCACTGAACTGCATCTGCGGGTGCATCCGGGGGGCTGAGCACCCCGCCGAGCGGCCCTGCGATGAAGCGAACTGCAGCGGCGGACAAGTGGCTTCACAACGCAGGTCGCGACCGCTCCGCGCGACCGCTCGGACTACCCGCCAAGACAAACCTGCACTCGGCGCGACAAAGCGGCTCTGACCTGCGGCTATAGGACTCGCGCTGACGGCCATACTCCGCCAGAAAACGTGAAGGTTCCGGTAGACTGAACAGCTAGGAAGGGTGCCGCAGGATTCTGAATCGAAACGCTCTGTTCGATGGGTACCGACAGGGCGACCCGAGCTTGCAGAACCGACCGGATGCCGTCCTGTACGCCCTCCGCTGCTTGACCGCAGCGCCGACCGGAGACTTCTCCACCCAACGGTGATTCATGCCGCGACTTGTACTGTGACCGACACGACGCTTGCTCCTGACGCCATCGGCGACGTCCAGCCAGATGATGCCCCATTCGGCGTCGCTGCACCGGTCGTGGGGGCGTACAACGCGGACGCGATCACGGTGCTCGAAGGCCTTGAGCCAGTACGCGAGCGACCAAGCATGTTCATCGGCTCAACCGGCCCAAACGGTCTGCACCATCTTGTGTACGAAGTGGTCGACAACGCCGTCGACGAGGCGATGGCCGGCCATTGCAGCCTGATCGAGGTGACGTTGCGGGCCGACGGTTCATGCTGCGTCGCGGATGACGGGCGCGGCATTCCCGTCGAAACCCATTCGCAGTATCCGGACAAATCAGCGGCAGAAGTCGTGCTCACCGTGCTCCATGCAGGCGGCAAGTTCGGCGGCAGCGGCTACAAGGTGTCCGGTGGTCTTCATGGCGTGGGCGTGTCCGTTGTCAATGCCCTGTCCTCCGAGCTCGAAGCTCTCATCGATCGTGATGGTCGACGCTCGCGACTTTTGTTCCACAACGGCGGAGAGCCCGCCGGCGAACTCACCGATATTGGGCCGTCGCCGGCCGGCCGCACTGGCACCACGATCACGTTCCGGCCAGATGACACGGTGTTCGAGCAGGTCGAGTTCCGAGCGCAGACGCTGACCGAGCGCCTCCAGATGATGGCGTTCTTGAATGCGGGACTGCGAATTGTCTTCACCGACGAGCGTCGACTCGCGCCGCACCAAACAACGCCGCCCCATCACGAGTTCTGCTACCCCGGCGGTATCCGTGATTTCGTGCGTCATCTCAACGAGACATCTGAAGCACTCTTTGACGAAGTTGGCTATCTCGCAGCGACAGAAGCGGGTGACGAAGTGGAGATCGCGTTCCAATGGAACAGCGGCTTCAACACCGATGGACTTCACAGCTTCGCGAACGGTATCAACACCATCGAGGGGGGAATGCACGCCGAAGGCTTCCGCTCGGCGCTCACCTCTGCTGTCAACGCGTATGCCCGTGATCGCAAGATGCTGCGTCCTGACGACGGAAACCTCCAAGGTGACGACATCCGTGAAGGGCTCACTGCTGTGGTCAGCGTGCGCCTTCAGTCACCGCAGTTCGAAGGCCAGACCAAGGCCAAACTCGGCAACACGGCTATGCGCAGCTTGGTGCAGAGGTCGGCCTACAGCGGTCTGTCCGAGTGGTTCGAAGAGCATCCCACCGAGGCCAAGCTGCTCATCGGCAAGGCCGTCGATGCGCGCCGAGCGCGAATTGCCGCTCAGAAGGCGCGCAACACCGTGCGGAAGTCGGCACTGCGCGGCGCCGGCCTGCCGGGGAAGCTGACCGATTGCTCCTCGAGCGACCCTGAGAACTCCGAGCTGTACATCGTCGAGGGCGACTCCGCAGGCGGCTCTGCGAAGGAGGCCCGGGATCCGGCCACGATGGCGATTCTGCCGATCCGAGGCAAGATCCTCAATGTTCAGCGCAGCCGCCCCGAGCGGATCTTTGAGAACAACGAGATCGGCGCGCTGATCTCGGCAATCGGAGCGGGCATCGACGGTGCGACCGGCGAGGGCGGATTCGATATCGAGCGGGTGCGCTATCGCAAAGTGATCCTGCTGTGCGACGCCGATGTTGACGGCAGCCACATCCGCACGCTGCTGCTGACGTTCTTCTTTCACCGGATGCGTGCGTTGCTCGGGAATGGCTGCGTCTACATCGCCCAGCCGCCGCTGTTTTCCACGAAGGTCGGCGCCGAGACGGTCTACCTCAAGGACGATCGAGCCAAGGCAGCGTTCCTTGCCGGACGTCCGAACCATCGCAACGAGTTCCAGCGCCTGAAGGGTCTGGGCGAGATGGATGCGCTGGAGTTGTGGGACACCACCATGGACCCCGAGCAGCGAACCCTGCTGCGTGTCACCCTCGAAGAAGCCGCGACAGCGGACCTCGTCTTCAGCATCCTCATGGGCGACGACGTGGACGCCCGTCGGGGATTCATCCAGAACAACGCCAGCGACGTTCGATTCCTCGACGTCTGAGCGAGGTGATCCGATGAGTGACGATGGTTCACAGGTCGCCGGCGACGGCGACGAGGTGGTGCAGGCTGGCGACGGCGACGACGCAGCGACCGATGCGCCCTCGACCGAAGCACCGGCCAACGGGCAGACCGAGCAGCGAGTCGCTGTGCTCGACATCGAAATCCAGACCGAAATGGAGCAGTCCTTCATGGACTACGCCATGTCGGTCATCACAAGTCGAGCGTTGCCCGACGCACGCGATGGGCTCAAGCCGGTGCACCGCCGCATCTTGTGGTCCATGTTCGACACGGGCATGCGTCCGGACCGGCCTCACAAGAAGTGCGCGACGGTCGTCGGCGACGTCATCGCCAACTATCACCCCCACGGCGACGGCTCCATCTATGACGCGCTGGTGCGCATGGGTCAGTGGTTCAGCTTGGGCAACACGCTCATCGACCCGCACGGCAACTTCGGCTCGCCGTCGGATCCGCCTGCTGCCTACCGCTACACGGAGTGCCGGCTGACGGACTTGGCCATGACCATGGTCGAAGGCATCGACGAACGCACGGTCGATTTCGCGGGCAACTTCGACGGATCGCGTACCGAGCCGCTCGTCATGCCGTCGCGGTTCCCGAATCTGCTCATCAACGGCAGCCAGGGCATCGCGGTGGGCATGGCTACCAATATCCCCACGCACAATCTCGGCGAGGTCATCGACGCGACCATCCATCTCATCCGCAATCCCGACGCCACAGTCGAGGATCTGATGGGGTTTGTGCACGGCCCCGATTTTCCGACCCGTGGTTTGCTGTTGGGCCGTGCGGGCTCGCGAGCTGCGATGTCGACGGGCCGCGGGTCGGTGCGCATCCGCGCCCGGGCCGAGATCGTCGAAGACGGCAGGCGGTCGCGCATCGTGGTAACCGAGATTCCGTACCAGACCTCGGTTGAAGGCATCGAGCGCAAGATTGCCGATGCGGTCAATCGCAAGGTCATTGATGGCATCACTGAGCTGCGCAACGAATCCGCGAAGGGCAAGACGCGATTCGTCATCGAACTGCGGGCGGGAGCACCGGCAAACGTGGTGCTCAACAACCTGTGGAAGCACACGCCGCTGCAGTCGAGCTTCGCCGTCAACATGGTGGCGCTCGTCGACGGGGTGCCGCGCACACTGAACCTGCGCGACGCACTTGTGGCCTATGTGGACCACCAAATCGAAGTGGTAACGCGCCGCAGTCAGCATCGGCTGGATGTGGCGCGCGCTCGAGGTCACATTGTGGAAGGCCTGCTGCGAGCGCTCGATCTGATCGATGAGATCATCGTTCTGATTCGTGCGAGCGAGGATCGCGCTGCTGCGCTTGCGGGCTTGTGCGCTGAGCCGATGTCGTTCAGCGCTGAGCAGGCGAACCACATTCTCGACATGCAGCTGGGCCGCCTGACCCGGCTGGGACGATCTCGTCTGGAAGATGAGCTGGCCGAGCTTGCGCAAACGATCTCTGAGCTGGAGGCAATTCTCGGCGACGATGTGAGGCTGCGGCAGGTGATCATCGACGAGATGAGCGCTGTACGTGCAGCGCACGCCGTGCCACGGCGCAGCGAGATCGTCAATGACCCGGGGGACGTGGACGCCGAGGACCTCATCGACGACGAACCGCTGGTGGTGACGCTCACTCGTGAGGGCTACGTGAAGGCGACCTCGCCGGACATGTTCCGGACCCAGGGACGCGGCGGACGCGGGGTTCAAGGCGCTCGACTCAAAGAAGACGACATCGTCGTTCGCATGCTGCTGACGACGGCTCACGCCTGGCTGCTGTGCTTCACCAACCAGGGAAGAGTGCACCGCCTGAAGGCCTACGAGGTGCCGTTGACGCACCGCACAGCACGCGGTACAGCGATGGTGAATCTGCTGCAGCTGGCCCCGGGCGAGCGGGTCGAGGCCGTAGTGGCCGCTCGGGAGTTTCCTCCGGATCGCTATCTGCTGTTCGTGACTCGGAAAGGCCGTGCCAAGAAAACGGCGCTGAGTTCGTACGAGAACATCCGCGCCAACGGCTTGATAGCGCTGAGTCTGCGCGACGGCGACGAGCTGGTCCGCGTGCTCGAGACATCCGGCGATGACGACGTGCTGATCGTCTCGCGTGGGGGCCGCGCCGTTCGATTTTCCGAGCGACTGATCCGACCGATGGGTCGCAGTGCCGCTGGCGTATGGGCCATGCGGCCACGTGAGGGCGACACTGTGGCGGCAGCTGACGTGCTGTCGGCCACTGATGCCCGGGATCTGCTGGTCGTGTCGAGCACCGGCGCGGCGAAACGCACCGCAGCGGCGTTGTTCGGTCGCAAGGGTCGGGGCGGAATCGGCGTCATTGCCATCAAGTTGCCCGCTGCTGATTCCCATGTCGCCGGTGCTCGATTGGTGGATTCCGACGACGAGGTATTACTTGTCTCATCGAGCGGGGTTCTCATTCGTACCCGCGTTGAGGACATATCCCGCTATCGCCGTGACACTGCCGGCGTACGAGCAATGGCGCTCGGTGACGGCGAGACGGTCGTGACAATTGCCCCGGTCGACCTCGAGATCACTCAGCCGGTTTCCGAGCTCGCCGAGATGCGGTCCGACGAAACCGATTCTGGGGAGATCAGCTCGTTGGCATAGCGTCGCCCCGATGACGGCGGCTGCGCTCGGGCGTGCCCCACGAACCGGATTGGGCGGTCCCGACGGTGCCGTCGTGCGCATGGCGCACTGCGAGGAGCCAGGGCGGCCAAGCGGCACTCCCCGTGGCGCTGTTGGCATTGGCCCTCATTGTGGGTCTCGGCCTTGTGGCCCGTTGGGGGCACGCTGCGTTGTCGAGTTCTCGCGCGCAGGCCGCCGCTGACGCCGCTGCGCTTGCCTCATTCGCCTCGACAGGGACCGCAGACTTGCCGTCGGCGCGAAGCGCGGACCAGGCCGCGGCGACTGCGGCCGCCGAGGCTGCCGGTGGGCGTGTTGAGGCATTCGACGTGACGGTCGGTGCCGACGAAGTGCGGGTGCGGGTTGTTGTCGATCTCGGCGGCCAGCGGGCCGTTGCGACCGCTGCAGCGCCGGTGTGGACGCCCGCGCACGAGTCGCCCGACGGCTGACTCCTACACTGCGAAGCGTGGCCGACGGGACATCCGGTGGCGGACCCGTGCCGCCGCCCGCAGGCGGGCCGACGCCGACTGACGAGTTGTTCGCGGAGGCGCTGGGCATCACGCCTGCGTCACGTGAGCAGAAGCAGGCTGCGCCGCTGAGCGGTCACGCGGCGCCACCACCGATTCCCGCTGCGAGACGCCATCCGGCACCCATGCCGCCCGCTGCGGCACAAGGAGTTCACGGCGCACCGGACCAACCGCCGCGACCTGCGGGGTCCGAGGCGCCGCTTCGTCGGTCGTGGCTTCAGCAGCGACGGGCTCGAGCTCGACGCACCCACCGCGTCCTGCGGCATATCGACCCTTGGTCCGTACTCAAAGTCTCGGTCTTGCTCTACGCCTGCGGTTACGTGGCGGTGCTGGCGGCCGGCGTCCTGCTGTGGAACGCCGCGCAGCGCTCGGGCTTCGTCGAAAAGATCGAGTCCTTCATCACCGAGGTCGGCTCGTACGAGAGCTGGAAGATCGACGGGATGGTGATCTATCAGCGGGCTCGAATCATCGGACTCATCCTGGCCACAGTCGGTGTTGCGGTCAATGTCGTGATGGCGATCATGTTCAACCTGATCAGCGATCTGACCGGTGGTGTACGGGTCACCGTGCTTGAGGACAACGAGCGTCCGCCGGCTCGCTGAGAAGGGTCGGCATCCACCGCCTCATGACCGGCGATGCCACGAGCGTCTGCGAAAGTGCGTGGCCCCGGCCGTGACACAACGCTATCGTGAGCGATCCTGCGGGGCTATAGCTCAGTCGGTTAGAGCGCACCCCTGATAAGGGTGAGGTCGTTGGTTCGATTCCATCTAGCCCCACACAGACCGAGGCGGCCATGTTGAGTTTTCTGCGGCGAGTACTTCTCGCCAGCGTCGTCGGCGGACTGGTCACCATCGTCCTGCGCTTGCGTTTTTCCCACGACCTGCCTCGCCGCGAGGGCAGCTGGCGCGAACTGGCCGGCCCCGATTATCGGTGACTGCCCAGTTGACCCAATGAGCCCTACCGAGTGAGCCCTACCGAGTGAACACGGTCGCCGTAATCGGAGCGGGCGCCGTCGGCCAGCGTGTGGCGCGCCATCTCGCGACACGCGCGGAAGTCGACCGCCTCGTTCTCGGTTCACGGCACCCCGCGCGTCTACGGGGTTTCGGGTCGCAATTGCTGGACGTCGATGTCGAAGTCGTTGCGCCCGGCAAGCTGCCTGATGCGAACGTCGTGGTGCTGAGCCTGCCCAGCGGCGGTCATGCTGCGCTGGCTGAGAAGGCGCTCGCGCGTGGCGCTCACGTCGTTTCGCTCTCGGATTCCGTAACCGATGTGGAGGAGCTGCTCGCTCTGGACGGGCGTGCTGTGGCCGCGGGGCGCTCGATTGTGATCGGCGCTGGTTTCTCGCCGGGCTACAGCTGCTTGCTCGTTCGCCACGGAGCGGCGCAATTTGACGTGGTGACTGAAGTGCACATCGCCCGTATGGGCACAGCCGGCCCTTCCTGCCAGCGTCAATTGCACCGCGCGCGCACCGGGACGTCTATTGATTGGCGTGAAGGACAGTGGCGCCGCCGCCGCGGAGGTTCGGGACGCGAGCTGGTGTGGTTCCCGGATCCGCTGGGCGCCCATGACTGCTACAGGGCTGCCCTGTGCGATGCGTTATTGCTT
The DNA here is from genome assembly GCA_965226645.1 of Candidatus Poriferisodalis sp. Lineage (GTDB taxonomy): Bacteria > Actinomycetota > Acidimicrobiia > Acidimicrobiales > Poriferisodalaceae > Poriferisodalis. Next base: position 212,236 of record CBDDDL010000001.1, on the reverse strand, counting down.
GTGCCGGCATTCAGCGACGTCGAACGAGTCACGGCCCGCGTCGCAGGCACTCGCCGTGATCGCCTCACAGCGATGCTGCCAATGCTGCGGCGGCCCCACGCCGACGGCGGTCCCGGTGGAGTGCGCGTCGAGCTGCGAGGCCTGCGGCACGGGCGTCACTGCACCGACGTCCTAGGCGTTATCGACCACCCCAGTGCAGCTGCGGCGGCCGTGGCTGCCACCGCGGCCGGATGGGCCCTCGCGGACGAATTGCCGAGCGGCGCATGGGGTCTCGGCATGCTCGACGATCCGCTGCCCTGGCTGGCCGAACTGGCCGAGCTCGGTGTTCGCGCCGCGGCCTACGAAGGCGCGAGCCCGTAACCCTCAGCGGCGCAGACGCTAAGAGCAGCCGCCCGGATGCCAAGGCGCCGTTTAGATGCGGACGAGTTGTTGCCACTCTGTGAGCAGCTCAGCGGCGCCGAAGGTTTCCAGCCGTTCGGGACCGATGCGTCCCCACACGAACAGCAGCAAGTCCTGCGCCTGTGCTCGGGCAGCCACATCCGACTTGCGGTGCGCACGCTCCACCTCGATGCCGTCGGGCGTGCGGGTAATGATCCATTCGCCGTCGGCGTCAGTGGCATGCAGGTGGATGGTTTCGCCATTGCCGGCGAACACCGTCGGTTGCCGCACCGGCAGAAAGAAGTCGAAGAGCTCGTCGATGCCGTCAACGGCTGCACCGGGATCAATCGGCGCTGGCGTACCGTCAAACGCAGCCTCGGCATCCCAACGGTGCATGATCGCCTCGTTGGCCATGCGTCGCAGCCAGAAGCCGACAGTCTGGTCCCGAGGGTTGAAGCTCCAGAGAGGATCGCTGGGTTGGCGGGACGCGAATTCAGCGATGAGGCGATCGAGCGCGTCGGCGTGCCACTGCGACAGCGTGCCATCAGGCTGGGTGATGCTGTCGCGGTCGACGGGCCCGCCTGCGGCGATGCTGGAACCGACAAACGTCCACACACCGGCACAGTGCCCGATGAGTCCTTCAAGATCCCAACCAGGACATTTTGGGATCTGACGCCGCCAATCGTCGGGAGTGCGGTCGGCCGCGTTGGCGATCTCTACCAAGCGCCCGCCCTCGGCTGCCAGACACTCTGCGTACCCTTGCTGCGTCATGGCCGCAGCTCCCCTCTTCTCGCTTGCCAGTGCCGTCGGTGCCACCGCACCGATGCAGCAATTGCTGGCGTCCATACCAAGCCCGTCGCGCAGCTACATCTCGCTCGGACCGCTCAACATTCGAGCCTATGGCGTTGCTATCGGCGTGGCCGTGCTGGTCGCGGTATGGATCACCACCCGCCGCTGGCGCCGTGCCATTGCTGGCTCCCAAGATCCTGGTTCCGCCGCCGCCAGCGTGAATGCGGCCAACGATCTCGTCGGGACGCTCGCGGTCTGGGCTGTCCCGGCCGGACTGATCGGCGCCCGGCTCTATCACGTCATCACGGATTTCGATCGCTATAGCAACAATCTCGGCGATATTCCCAAGATCTGGCAAGGCGGCCTGGGCATCTGGGGAGGCATCTCAGCCGGCGTACTTGTTGCGGTGTGGATGATGCGCCGCGGCGGATACAGCACCGCGACGATGCTCGACGCACTCGCGCCGGCGCTGGCTGTGGCCCAGGCCATCGGCCGGCTCGGGAACTGGTTCAACCAGGAGCTCTACGGACGTCCCACCGACCTTCCGTGGGCACTCGAAATCGACCAGGCACATCGGGTCGCCGGTTACGGCCTAGAGGAAACGTTTCATCCCACGTTCGCCTACGAAGCCCTGTGGAACCTGGCGTTGGCAGCGACGCTCGTCTGGGTCGTTCCCAAAGCACTGCCCCGCCTGCGAACTGGCTACCTGTTCGCGGCATATGTGTTCGGCTACACCGCCGGGCGTGTCTGGATCGAACTGCTCCGCATCGACAACGCCACCGAGCTAGGCGGCCTGCGCATCAACGTCTGGACCAGCATCGTGGTCGGCCTAGCAGCACTAGCCGCACTATTCGTAGGCCTACGCCCCGCGCCGGCGTTAGCTGAGCAGGCCGATGAGGGTTTCGCGGGTGTCGGCTTGCTCGACGAGGGTGCCGAAGGCCGAGCCGGCGAATGAGGTCACGCCGCAGTCGGCCATGGCGCTGATGCGGTCGGCGACCTCAGTGGCGCTGCCGATGATGGCGATGTCCTCGGGTCCGCTGAGACCCTCCCGATCGAGCATTGCCCGGTAGCTCGGCAGGGTGCCGTACACCACCAAGTCCTTGGCGGCCCGCGCCCGGGCAGTGTCGACGTCGTCAGTAACACACACCGGGAAACCGGCCACGACCTGCGGCGCGGCGCGGCCAGCCTCGGCGGCGGCTTCGTTGATGGTCGGCGCGGTGTGGTCCCGCAACGTCGCTGGCCCCGTCATCCAGGTGAACGTGCCGTCGGCCACGCGGCCGGTCAGGCGCAGCATCTGGCTGCCGAGCGCAGCGACGAACACGGGCGGCGCGTCCGCAGCCGGGGGAGTGATCTCCCCACGCCCCACCACGGCATCGCCGCCGTGGGAGACGCGCCGGTCCGTCAGCAGCTTGGTCAGGATCGTCAGGTAGTCGCGCATGTGCGCAATAGGCCGGTCAAACGAGTAGCCCCACATGCCCTCCACCACGGGCTTGTGCGACGGGCCGATGCCCAGGTCCAGCCGCCCGCCGATGACGGCCTGGGTGGTGAGCGCCTGCTGGGCCAGCATCATCGGATGGCGCGGGTAGGTGGGCACCACGGCCGTCCCCATGCGGATGCCCGGCACATCACGACCGGCCACAGCGATAGTGGTCAGCGCGTCATGACCGAAGATCTGCGGGGTCCAATAGCGCCTGAAGCCCTGTTCCGCAGCGTCGCGGATGCTGGTCTCAAAACGCGCAGGGCCTGTGTCGAATCCGAACAGCTCAATGTGCATGCCCCGCAGCGTAAGAGGTCGAGCGGATAGGTCACGGTTCGAGAAACGATGGCCACGTCCTCTTTGTGCAGATTTGCCGTGTGTGGTGGCATTTCTGCGCAAAGTTTGGGCAGTCGAGACTGGCAGGCATCGCCACCGCGCACCGGGGCTCAGGCAAACGCGTCGAACATCTCTTCGAGCGCTTTGAGCTGGCCGCCGCTCGTGCTCGACGGCACGAGGATCGGGGTCTTGCACCCAGCGTCGAACCACGCCTCGACTCCATCGCGCACTTCGCTCGCCGAGCCGTACAGCGTCGCGTTCGAGAGCCAGTCGTCGGTCATCGCCCGATTCAGGGCTTCGCTGTCGCCCACCGCAGTCGCGGCCTCTACCGCCTCCATCTCATCGACCCAGCCGGCCTGTTTCCAGTAGTTCCGGTAGTTCGGCAGTGCCACGTAGCCGGACAGCGTCTTGCGGTTTCGGGCTGCTCCGGCCTCTCGATCGTCGTCAATGACGGTGGGGATCATGTTGCCGACGAAGAAGTCGTCCCGCTGGCCGGCGTCGCCGAGGTGCGCCACCGAGCTCGCGAAGTCGTTGCAACTGGCATTTGCCCACACCGCCCCCGAACTGATCTCCGCTGACAGCTCGGCCATGCGTTGGCGCAGCGTGGCCAGCACGATGGGCGGCAACTCGCCGTGCTGCGCCGAAGCAGCCTCCATCGCTGCGATGTAATCCCGTGTGTCCGCCAACGGCTTGCCCGGCGTGATGCCCAGCCGATCGTGCACCGGCCCGTGTGTCACGCCGATGCCCAGCCGGAACCGCCCGCCGGAGATCTCGTGGATGAACGCAGCGGTCGAGGCCATGTCGACCGGGTTGCGGAAGTAGATCGGCTGCACCGATGTCCCGAAGACAATTTCGTTCGTGGCGTGGGCGATCGACTGGCACAGTGCCACGGGGTCGCCCATCGAAGGGCAGAAAATCCCGCTGAAGCCGCGCTGTTCGATCTCGGCGGCGATCTCGAGGGTGCGCTCACGGCGACCGCGCACTGCGGCCAGGGAAATGGCAGGCATGTTCATGCGGGGTTTCCTAGCAGACTGGTCTCAGTCGGGCTGTGTGGTCTTCTCGCGCATCGGCAGTGCCAGCAGACCCAGTGCAACCAGACTGGTCACGGTGACGAGCGCGATGGCGGGTCCGAAGCCAGCGGCGTCGATGATGAATCCGCATACCGCTGGGCCGACGAGCCCGCCTACCCCCAGGCCCGTGTAGTAGATGCCGATGATGCCGCCGAGGTTTTCCACGCCGTACCACTGCGCCAGCACCGACGGCGTGGCAGACACCCACACCGCCCAGCCCACGCCGTGGGTGACAGCACTGATGATGAGCACCGCCGCACTACCGCCGGAAACCCACCAGATCGCCAACGCAGCAGTCAGGCAGCCAAACGCCGCCCGACATAGCCACAGTGCATCGATGCGGGTGCCCAGGGCGCCATATGCCAGGCGGGCGATAACGCTTGTGGCCCCGGAGATCCCGATCAGTCCGGCGGCCAGCCCGGGCGCCACCCCGGCGTCGACCGCGTAGTCGTTGTAGAAGGCAACCGGCGCGTAGAACCCCGGTCCGATGGCAACGACAGCAGCGAAGAACAGCCGGAAGCGACGCGATCGAGCAAGCGCTGCAATGCGCATCAGCGAGACGCTGCGAGTGCGCACTCGGTCGCCCCGTGTGGCAGCCCAGCCGATCGCGACGAAGGCCACGGCAGCCAGCACCGCATACGTCTGCCGCCACCCGATCGCCGAGATCAGCTGGTGCCCCAGCCACGGCATTACCAACGTGCCGGCGCCGACACCGGCAAGCAGGAATCCCATAGCGGCTGGTCGGCGCTGCTCGCTGAAGCTTCGGCCGATCAGGCCGATCATCGAGGGATAGCAGAACCCGGTAGCGAGCCCGACGAGCACTCCGAACGCCACGAACGTCTGCCACAGGGCATCTGACCAAGCGGTTCCCAGCAAGCCGCCCGACATAGCCAGCGCGGCCACGGCCACCAGCGGGCGCGCGCCGAACCGATCGCCGATTCGGCCCCCGATGGCACCCCCGAGGTAGTACGAGCTGATGGCGACCGAGAACAGCGCGGCCACGGGTCCGGTGGCGGTGCCGAAGTCGTCGGCGATGGGCGTGAGGAACACACCGAACGAGAAGAGGATCCCGAACGTCACGAAATTGGCGGCGAACGCCGCCGCCGCTATCGACCACGGGGCCGTCGAGTCCGCAGATTCTTCGGAGGGCGTCAGATTCGAGATGTCGGGCACCAACCCTCAAGCCTGCCCTGCGGCGGCAGAGCGCGCCGGGTTCCACAGATTTCACCCCAATGAAGGCCCGCTACCCTCAGACGCCCTCGATCATTCGGGGCTGTAGCTCAGATGGCAAGAGCACCTGCTTTGCAAGCAGGGGGTCACGGGTTCGAGTCCCGTCAGCTCCACTTCAGGCCGGCGACCGGGCGTGTAGGGCGGCGGTCGATCACGCGCTCACAGAAGACTCGTGCCTCGTCGATGCGCCCGCTCCTGACGTATGCGGCGAGCAGCGTGTTGGTCATGAGGTCGCGTTGGGCCCGGCTGCCCCCGATGCGGACGACCTGACCGATCAGCGGCTCGAGGACATCGATGACCGTCGACCACTGCTCGTCGCCGAAGGCGGCATAGGCCCGGGCCAGCGTTGCCCCGGTGGTCTCCGCGGGCAGGCGGCTGGTCTCACCGAGCTCCTGCAGCACCGAGATGCTGGCCTGCAACTGCTCGTTGTCGCCCAGTGCTGCGTAGACGAGGCCGACGTGTGCGTCGACGAACACGATGGGCTGGGCAAAGTGTTTCTCGTAGAACTCGCGCACCCTCTCCCAGGTGTCTCGATCGCGCGGGTTGCCGGCCAGCTCCGAGCGCCACAGGAACGACGAGGAATCGGAGAACACGGTGATCGGCGGGCTGGTTGTCGCGCCGGGCAGGCAGTTGTGGCGAAAGGCCTGCCACGCTGCGTCGAAGCGCTCGACTGCCAACAGCGCCAGCGCGTAGTGCCACCAGATGTGGCAATGCAGCACGCTCGACCGGTCGGAGGCGGGAAGCCAGCCGTCGAGAAAATCGACAGCATCGTTATCGTCGCCGGCCTCGAAGAGCGCGTGTATCAGCGTGTGGGCGCCATGGGGATTGGTCGGCCGTTGCCGCAGCGAGCGCTCTGCCAGCTCTCGACCGCGGTCCCACTGGCCGGTCTCGATGAGCGCGAACGCATGCACGGTCGCGAACCACCAGTCGTCGCCGTAATGGGTGGCGAGCGGTTCGAGGAATGTGAGCAGCTCGGCTTCCCTGCCGATGCGACCGCTGAAGCCGATGGCACCGAACACGCCGCATGCAGGCGACAAGGCGAACGCATCGCGGGGATATTCGTGGACGTGCTGGCGGATGAGGTCGAGCGCTTGGGGGACCATGCCGGCCACGAGCAGGCGGACAATCTCGACGTGCTGCTGTTCCCTTTCAGTCGCCGCATGGCTCAGCCGAACGGCAGCCTCCGCTGAGGCCTGAGCTTCGGCGGGCCGCACGTAGAGCTGGTGCTGGCGGGCCATGGCGGCATGGGCAAGGGCGAAGTCCGGGTCGGCCTCAAGCGCTTCAGCGAGAGAGGCCTCGACCCCGGCCTCGGCGGCGAGCATTCGATCGATGCCGTCGACATACGCGTCACGGGCCGCCGCTGATGAAGTGCTGAGATCGAGGTCGTAGCGGTCCTTCATGCGTTCGGCCTCCAGCGCCCCGGATCTACTCGGCTCCCAGGAGCCCTGTCAGACCACCGCCAGCGACCAGACGAGGGGGAGGCCGGACCCGAGCTCGGTCCACTCGGCATCGTCGGACACCTGCCACACCTCGCCGGTGTCGGTGCCGACCAGGACGCCGCCCACGTTGTCGGGGTCGGCGATCAGGCCATGGAAGTTGGCGGGCGATGGCGAATGGGCCGTGTCGCAGAGTGACCGCCACGACTGGCCGTGGTCGTCAGACCGGTACAGGGCTGCATGGGCTCCGCCGTCGTCCTTGTAATGCGAGAACGCGGTGGGGGCGCTGGCGACGGTAACGCTGTAGGGGTCGCGACGGTCAACGCACAGCGGTCGCGAGTAGCGCGGCGTGACGCCCTTCCAGGCGTATTCCCATGTCTGGCCGTAGTCATCGGACCGGAACACGCCGGCGTTGCCTTCGAGCTCTTCGGCGACGCCGTCGAAGCGGCCATAGCCGGTGCTGATGAACAGCACACCGGGCTCGGCAGGGTGGGCAAACATCATGTGGATATCGGGATTGCCGCCGGGTAGGTCGACCGTCCAGCTCTGACCGCCGTCGGTGGTGCGGGCTACTCCGCCGACCTCGACGCCCACCCAGATGCGGTCCGGATCGTTCTCATCGATTACCAGGGCACGGGCGCGTCCCGGTTGGGGAGGCTCGACGGGCACACACCACCGAGCGGCCTCGGGAAGGTTGGCGAACGAAGAAATCTCAGCCCATGTCGCTCCCTGGTCATCGCTGCGGAACAGGGCGGCCGGCTCTGTGCTGGCGTAGAGCCGCCCACCGGGCGCGGCGCGGATCTGCCACACCTCGCGGCCCTCGAGCTGAGGCCCAGACCAGGTGTGACCCCCGTCCTCGCTCGTGTACAGGCCCGTAGCCGATCCCGCGAGAACGCGACCGTCGAGGTCGACGAGGTCGCGGACATGGCGAGCTTCGAGCGTCTGTGTGGCCCCCGTATCGTCGATGACGAAGACACCTCTGGTGGTACCCGCAAGCAGCTGACCGTTCATGCCGTCACCCTAGATCGCCATCGAGCGCCGAAAAAAAGTTCGTTCGTCGGGTTGGGAGGGCGTACCGTCTAGGGGTGCAAATCTGGTTAACATTTTGGTTGTCGTCGGGTCCGGCCGTCGGCTGTGGCAGTGGGAGCATCGTTGGTTCTTGACCCTGAGCGTGAGATCTATCCGTTCCCGTTCGTCAGGCTGGTCAGTGCCTACGTGAGCTTCGACGCCAAGCTCAGCACTTCCGACCACGACGCAATCCTGCGCCCAATTCTTGGTGCCGGCTACAACGTTGTGCTCTCGTCTTCCGATGACGAGAAGGCGGAGGGCGAACTGTTCTCGGCCGTGCACGCGGCCGACACGGTGACCGTGCTGCAAGATGGCCTGCACATCACGACCGTTCGGTACGAGCGCTGGGAGCGGTTTCGCGATGTCGTGGCGGAACTTCTTGAGTACGTCGAGGTGGGACGGGGAATCGACCACGTCTCCGTCCGTTTCCTGGATGAGATTCGTCCCCCGGCTTCAACAGGGCTCTTCGAATGGCAGAAATACGTCCGTCTGCCGGTCGTTGCCGAAGACGTGGTGCTCGACCGTGTCGAAGGGCACTACGGCGGCCTCGTCCTCCACCTCGACGACGACAAGCACGTCAACGTCGAGTGGGCACCCACATATGAATCAGCGATTTCCGAGGGCCACCCTTTGCATGGTCAATACGAGGCACCTGAGGACAGCGTCCTGGCGGTGGAGTGGACTGGATGGCGCCGATTCGAAGAACATGCGAGCGCGGATGCGACCCTTGGCGAGTTGGACTCGCTTCATGCGGTGATCAAAGAGTCGTTCTCGCGGGTACTCACACCAGACTCGTTGAAGCTGTTGAGGGGCGAAGCATGAAATCGCTGACGGCAGAGCGGAAGAACTTAGAGCGCTGGTGCAATGCCAGCACTCGCGCAGACGCGCGTCATGACACGTTCAGTTCACCGGTGACGTCGGCCGTGTTGCTGCGGTCACCGGGCCCCTATAGATCTGCCCGTGAGAGATCAGGAGTCGTAGAGCCCATCGGTGTCGTTGGCGAAATAGAGCAGTTGACGCGGGGATTCCGGAGACGTCCGCCGTTGGAACTCTTGGAGCTTCTGAACTCGGACTTTGGCATCGCGTGGAATGACGTCGCGAAGATCTCTGGGATCAGTCGACAAGCCGTGACAAAGTGGCGGAAGGGACAGGCGCTGCCGGACAGCCGTCGCTTCGGTTCCCTGTGCAAGCTTGCTGCCTTTGCCTCCCACGTGCAGCGCCGTGGAGGTGACCCGGGGTACTGGCTGGCGATGCACTTGCAGCTGTTTGATGATGTCGAGTCGCACCTGTCAGTCGCCGATGTGCTTGCTACAGGCAATTTCGGATACGCAGTGCGTCATTTTGATGGCGGGATTTCTGATGGCGACATCTTGGCGCAGGTCTTTCCTCGCTACCGAGCTGAAGCAGATGGTCTCGCTGAAATCAAGCTGAGCGATGGCGTTTACGTGCTCTCGCTTGACCAGTTGGGCCTTCTTGCGGCCGACGAAGAACTAGCGACCGCGCAAGACGACCTGGTGTCGCTTGTTCGGGACTACATCGTGGACTGGGACGAATTTCTGTACGGCGAGGAACCGCACAATGCACGCGAACCTCTCGTGGCGAGGCTGAAGCAGGCCGACAATGACTCGGTGCTTGAGAAGCTTCTCTTCGGGCGGTGATTCGCGATTGACAAGAACGAACACCGTCGATTCGTTGAGCTCGACAGCTGGACGCTGAGACGGGGAGCCAAGCACGACATCTACACAAAGAAGGTTGGGGGCGAAACGCTTCGCACCACCATCTCGCGTGACAAGTCCGAATACCGAGGTCTCGAAAGCGAGATTCTGAAGCAGCTCGGTGTCGATAGGGCGACCTTCTACGAAGTTCTTGGCTCCGGCAAACTGGCCCAGAGGATTCCTGATGTTGATGTCACACCACCGCCAAGTGAGATTCCCCAGTGGTGCCTAAGCCAACTGTCAAGCTATTTCAGCGACGCCGAGATCTCTGACGACCTCAGGCTCACAGACGAAGAAGCCCAACATGTCGTCAAGAATGCGATCTACTCAGCTCCGACGGAGTTGGATCGAGAAGAAATTCGCGAGCGTGTCCGCGAGAGCCTGACCGACTTTAGGACGAACTGAGTTCTTGGCCATCGCGCTTCGGCTTCGCACTCTCAGCCGAGCCGACTTCCCGGGGATCGTTGAGCGTAATGTTCCAGCCCGGGCCGAGTTCGGTGTCGAAGCGGTGCCCGAACATGGGCACGAGCATCGACGCGGGCAGGATGCACTCGGCGCAGGCTTCGTCGGGAATGTGGAGGCGGAGCGAGATGTTGTGTCCTGTGACGGAGGCAGTGAGGTCGGCACGATCCGCACGCAGGACAGCGGCCAGTTCTTCGACGATGTCGGCAAGAGTGGAAACGGTTGCTGGCGATCCCTCCACGTCGGCGCCGATCAGTTCGTGGTTGCTGGCCGGTTGAGCACCGGCGTTGGTGAGCAGGCCCAGCACGGCCGGCGTCACCGCATCGGCGACGGCCAGCGCCTCGGTCGTGGTCAGGCTGCCGATGGGGTGCGGCACCGTGGCGAACGGGTAGTCGGGCAAGCCTGCGAGTTCGGCAATCGCCTGACCAGTGCTGGCGAACGGCTCGGTCAGAATGGCCACAGCGGGCACGCCCCGCTCCTCGAAGTGCACGGCGTCGAGCACACTGCTCGACGAGCAGCTGCCTCAGTCGCCGATGGCGGCGATGATCGCCGTGACGTCGGCGGCCAGCGCCTCGACCTCTTCGGGGGCAGCCGGCAGGTTGGCAGTGGGCTTGCGCATCAGCACCGCATCGCGCGCGCCGTGATGGTCGATCAGGTTCTGAGCGACCCGTTCAAGAATCCCCGGACCGTGCGTCTTCCCGTTGCTCACCAGCCCCACCACGGCGCCCTCCAGCGAGGAAGGTCGGCGGGCGAGGCCTGCGCCGGTGCCGGCGACAGACAGCGTCGGGTCAACCAAGGTGACGGTCACGGCGTAAAGATCTCCTGAGTGATGAGCGGGACGCTGCGGTCTCGGCTCCAAGTGGGGAAGAACGACGAGTGCCCGCCGGCATCGCCGCCGCCCACCATGAGCGCGATGTCGTCGGGGCACGTCCCGCGGGGCACCGTGATGTCCTCGTCGCCCGGCTGCACCACCGGGTCGGTCTCCATCCACTGGGTGGGATGGAAACCGGTGACGTTGCCGGCGCCTTCGACTTTGCCGCCGCGCTTCACCTCGGCGTAGGTCCGGGTGGCGTGGGCGAACAGGTACTCCTGTACCTGGCTCCGGCTCCAGCCTGCCGCGCCGATCTTGCGGGCGTGCTCGGGCGCGAACACCACCAGCGAGCGCCCTGAGCTGAGCGAGCCGAACGCCGACATCGTGTCGGCGAACGTGCCCAGCAGACCCGCGGGATCGGGCGACGCATGGTTGAGCACGTTGTGGCCCGACTCCGCAGCCATCACCGCGACCGTGCTTGCCGACGGCGAATAGCCGAGCGAGACGTGGTACGGCTCCCACGGGCTCGACGCCTCGTCCTCCCCGAAGCACATCGCGTACTTGCCAGCCCACCCCTGGGCGCTCTTGTCGAGCTTGCCGGGGATGGCCGCAAGGCAATTCCGCAGCACCAGCCGCACTGTGCGGCCGATCGTCGCGTTGGCCCGAAAGCCCGGACCGAACAGGTTCTCCTTGTAGTGGATGCCGATCTCGTCACGGATCGGCCCGTTGACGGCGATGAGAATGGCCGCCCCGCCAGTGCTGGCCGCCACAGCATGCAGCTCGAATTCGGGAGCACCCATCGCCGACAGCACTGCCCCAACCACCGGGAAGTACTCGGGCAGGCACCCGGCCATGACCGCGTTGGTGGCGGCCTTGCGAGCGTTCACCGCCAGGCCTCTCGCCGGCTCACGCAACAGCACCTCGTCGGCGTCCCAGACACCGCCAGCCAGCATGGCGTCCACCAAGGGCTCGGTTGGGGGTACCACTGGCAGCCCGTCAGTCCAGCCGGCGTCGTAGCAGGCCTCGATGGCCTGCCACAGATCGTCAACCTCAAGATCACTGTCTTCGGTCATTGCATGTACGGGTCTTGCATGTGCGGGAATCGACCGGCTACTTCGTTCGGCTTCTTCGCCAAGGTGTGACTACGCGCTCCGGCGCCCCCGGTTGCGGCGGCGGGCAAGGCGGTTCTCGATGACGGTTCCGGGGTCGGGGGTGGGCTCAACCTCCGGCGGGGGCTCGTCGCCGCGCAACACCGAGACGATCTTGGCGGTGTGATCCGCCGTGCTGCCGCAGCAGGTGCCGATCACGGTCACGCCTGCGAGCCGGGCCCGATGCGCGTGGGCAGCCAGCATCTCGGGTGTGCCGTTGTAGACGAATCCATGCCCGCTCCAGACCGGAACGCCCGCGTTCGGTTTGGAGACGACCGGGGTTGCGTGGTCAGCCCCGGCAATGGCGACCACCGCTGCCTCGGTGTCGGGCACGTTGTTGCCGCAGTTGGCGCCGATGGCGGCCAGATCCAGCTGCGCCAGCCGCTCGGCCAGTTCATTGCCGGTCACGCCCATCATCGTACAGCCGGCGGTGTCGAAGCTCATGGTTGCGGCGACGGGCAGATCGCACGCCGACCGCGCCCCCCGCACAGCGGCCTCCACCTCGTCGAGGGCGCTCATCGTCTCGATCCACAGCAGGTCGGGCCCACCGGCCGCCAGGGCCGTCGCCTGCGCAGCGAACGCAGCTTCGCAGGCCCCGGCCGTCATGTTGCCGAGCGGCGCCAGCAGCTCACCCGTTGGCCCCATCGAGCCCGCCACCAGCACCGGCCGCCCGGTCCGCTCGGCTTCTGCGTCAGCTTCGAGGCGTGCGATACGGGCGGCGGCTTCGTTGAGCTCGCACACCCGGTCTTCGAGGCGGTGCAGCGCCATGCGGAAGTGGGTGCCCCCGAAGCTGTTCGTCACGATCAAATCGGCACCGGCCTGCAGATACGACCGGTGGACCGCACGCACCTCGGCGGAGTGGCTGACGTTCCATTCCTCAGGCGAATCGCCGGAGCTGAGGCCCACGGCGAACAGTCGGGTCCCCATTGCCCCATCGGCGACGACGTACCCCTTGTCCGCGATGAGGTCCGCGATGCTCACTGCGGCGCTCGTCGTTGTTGCTCCCGCGCCGTCGTCATGCATGCCTCCAAGGAAGTGACGCACGCTCGTGCCCCGTTCCACACGCAGCGTCACTGGGATGGTACGACCAAGCCAAGTCGTTGTTGCACCGGGTTTTCGATCTGCCGGAGGTTCCAGTTCGGGCCTAATGTCGGCGTTGACCCAAGACCGACCAGCACAGTCGAGCGGCACAGGGGGAACGCAATGGACGAGGTGACTTACGACGTCGACGGGCACGTGGCCACGATCACGTTGAATCGGCCGGACAAGCTCAACGCGATGACCGACGAGATGTACCACGGCATCGGTGCAGCCCTCGGAGAAGCTGACGCTGATCCGGCGGTGCGGTGCATGATCGTCACCGGGACCGGCCGGGCGTTCACGTCAGGTCACGATCTCGGCGAGTTCGCCGACCGGACTGCGTGGATGCCGTGGCGCCCTGACCGCTTTGACGTCGGGATGGAGACCGCCAAGCCCACGATCGCCGCCATCCAGGGCTATTGCCTCGCGGGCGGTCTCGAACTGGCGTTGTTCTGCGACATCCGGGTCTGCGACAGCACAGCGCAGTTCGGCTGCCCGGAGGTGCGCTGGGCGATCCTGCACGGCTACGGGGCGCTGCGGCTGCCCGGTCTGATCGGTTCGTCGGATGCGATGCGGCTGCTGCTGACGGGCGCGTTCATCAATGCCCCGGAAGCGCTGCGGGTCGGCTTGGTCAGCGAGATGACGGCCCCGGAAGACCTGCAGTCGACCGCCCGGGGCATCGCCGACCAGATTGCAGCGAACGGCCCCGCCGCCGTCCGGATGACGAAGGAACTGGCACTGCGCGGCCGCGAGATGTCCCTCCCCGACGGCCTGCGCCTCTACCAGGAGTACACCCGAGCGGCCTTCGCCTCCCCCGACGCCAAGGAGGGCCTGCGTGCCTTCGCCGAACGCCGCGACCCCAACTACGACGCCTGATCCGGGCCCAAGTTGAGCCTGACCTATCCCTGAAGCACGGATCGGGAGGCGTGGGTACGCTCCGGGACCGCTGCGGCTGACGGCGACTCAGGGGCGATGTGCGAGGCGTACGAGTACTGGATCTGAGTGACGGCCGGGCGGGCGCGTACTGCGCTCGGCTGCTGGCGATGGCCGGTGCCGACATCGTTGTGGGCGAGCCGCCGGAGGGTTCGGCACTGCGGCGGACGGGTCTCGTCGCCGACCGGGACGGCAACGAGGTCTGGATCGCCTGGGAGTACTTGCGGGCCAACACGTCGAGCGTTGTTGTCGACGCTGGCACTCCGCTCGCAGAGCTGACCGGCGGCTTCGACGCCGTCGTGCTGGATGTCCAGGGTGAGCTGACCGAGGTCCGAAACGCCATTGCCGCCGCCCGCAACGCACACCCCGAGCTGGTGGTGGCAGCCATCACCCCGTACGGCTTCACCGGGCCCAAGGCGGCATGGCGGGCCAGCCCGCTCGAACACTGGGCGCTGAGCGGGCACATGAGCCTCAACGGCGAGCCCGATCGGCATCCGCTGCCTGGCGGCGGGCCGTAGCTCACCCACCTGGTCGGCGCCACCGCCGCCATTGGCATCCAGGCAGCGCTTGTCAACGCCGCTGTGACCGGTGGTGGCGACCTGGTGGAGGTCTCTGCGTTGGAGGCGCTCGCCAACGCTCACCAGTGGAGCTTCAGCCTCTACACCCACAACGGCGTCACCAAGCGACGGTGGGGGAACCGCTTCGGCGAGCAGCACCATCCGCTGGCGCTCTATGAGTGCATCGACGGCTGGGTGTGCATCGCAGCGGTTTCGGTCCACCAGTGGGAGGGCTTCTGCGTTGCCATGGACCAGGTGGAACTGCTGGCCCGCGATGACTTGTACGTGCCCGCCGTGCGCTTCGACCACGCCGACGAGCTCGACGAGATCATCTGCGCCTGGGCTGCCACCAAGACCGCGGCCGAAGCGGTGGCTGCACTGCAGGCCAACCAGGTCCCCTCTGGTCCGGTCGCCAGCCTCGATGACATGCTGGCCAGCCCGCAGCTCGCCGCCCGGGACTACTGGGTGAACCTGAACGCGTCCGGCACCCCGGACGCCTCAGCATCGGGTGCTCGGCTGCCCGGCCCGGCCGCCCACATCAAGGGTGCGACGCCCGAGTTCAGCCGCGCCCCGGCACTTGATTCGGGCGCCGAGGACCTAGCGCCCACAGAACGAAGCTGGCCAGTCGGCATCAAGCCCCTGGCCGGAGTGCGCGTAGTGGAGTTCACGATTGCGTGGGCCGGTCCGCTGGTGTGCCGGATGCTGGCGGATCTCGGCGCCGACGTCATCAAGATCGAGCACCCGACTGCCCGCGGCCTCGCCATGCCCCCCGCCGAGATGATCGCCGCTGAGCGAGGCGATTGGGAGTGGGGACAGCTTCCCGGACCGCTGTCGCGCAACGGCATCTTCCTGGACAACGACCCCGGCGAGGACTGGTTCAACCGGCTCGGCCACTGGAACAAGATGAACCGCTCGAAGCGGGACCTCTGCCTCGACGTGAAGGCTCCCGGCGGGCGCGATGTCCTGCGTCGGCTTGTCGCGACGGCCGACATTGTGGTCAACAACTACAGCCCTCGAGGCGTCCGCTCGCTCGGGATCACGCCCGCCGAGCTGCGTGAGATGAACCCCGGCATCGCGACGCTGGACATGTCCGGCTTCGGCGCCACCGGTCCCGACGCCGAACGCATCAGCTGGGGTCCGGTCCTCGATGCCGCCTCGGGCCTGGCCTTCACCACCGGTTACCCGGATTCGGGCCCCTACAAGCAGGGCATCGCCTTCCCCGACGTGGTCGGCGGCCTGCACGGCACGGTCATCGCATTGGCAGCGCTTTGGCAACGATGGCGCACCGCCGAGCCGGTTGCGGTCGACCTCTCGCAGCTCGAGACTGCCGTTGCCGTCGCGGGTGAGCAGTTTCTTCGAGCATCCTTGGACGCAGCTGGCCCAGCGCACCCGCCTCGCCGCGGGGCACGCTCTGTCGATGCCGCTCCTGCCGGCATCTATCGCTGCCGTGGTGAAGACGACTGGTTGGCACTGACCATCACCGACGACGATGCGTGGACCGCGTTCGTCGCCGTGCTCGGTGAAGAGCACCTTTCACCAGCGTGGAAACAAGCCGCCGAACGCCAC
Organism: Candidatus Poriferisodalis sp.; assembly: GCA_965226645.1. Classification (GTDB taxonomy): domain Bacteria; phylum Actinomycetota; class Acidimicrobiia; order Acidimicrobiales; family Poriferisodalaceae; genus Poriferisodalis. The sequence continues at coordinate 196,180 of CBDDDL010000001.1, read as the reverse complement.
GCCGATCACGACGCCATCGACGCCATCACCGAACGCTGGACGATGACCCGAGACAAGCACGCGGCCGCTGCCGAGCTGCAGGCAGCGGGTATCACAGCGTCGGCCGTGATGACGATTGCTGACATCGTGAACGACGAGCACAGCATCGCCCGCGGCCTGATGGTCGACCACGCCCGTCCCGGCGAGCGTCCTCAGCTGTTCCCCAGACTGCCGTTCCGCTTCGACGCCACGCCCGCCGCAATCAGTCCTGCACCCAAGCTGGGCCAGCACAATGAATCTGTCCTGGCCGAATTGGGTTATGACTCGGACGAGATCGCAGCCCTCTACGCCAGCAACGCCATCGCCACGAAGCCGCGCGCCTAGGCCATGGTCAGGCCGCCGCTGACCGACAGCGTTTGGCCGGTGATGAAACCGGCCTCTTCGCTGCACAGGTAGACGACGGCCGAAGCCACCTCGTGCGGCTGGCCGATGCGTTTCATGGGCACGGCTCGCGCCATGGCCCCGATGATCTTGTCGCCCGCGGCGGTTGCCGACACGATTTCTTCCAGAAGGGGCGTGTCCGTCGGCCCGGGGCACACCACGTTCGCAGTGATGCCCGAACGCGCCACCTCGCGGGCGACGGTCTTCGTGAATGCGATGACGCCGCCCTTGGCACCGGAGTAGACCGCTTCGCCCGATGAGCCCACTCGTCCGGCATCGGATCCGATGTTGACAATTCGCCCGAATCCCGCTTCGATCATGGCGGGCAGGCACCCGTGGGTGGTTCGAAGCGGACCCTTGTAGTTGATCTCGATGACGCGGTCCCAGAACGCCTCATCGGTTGTGCCGAACGGCTTCAGCTCGTCCCAGCCGGCGCAGTTCACGAGGATCTCCACCGGACCGAGTTCGTCGACGACCGCCAGCAATCCCTGGGCCACCGAATCGGAATCCGCAACATCGATCTCCACGGCGATTGCTCTGTTGGATTCGCCGTCTCCATGGCGGCCGCTGCCACCCTCGGCGTTCACTGCGGCCGCTGTCTCGTTGGCTCCGGGCATTCGCAGATCGGCCACGGCCACACGGCGTCCCGATCGGGCCAGCCCCAGGCAGATCTCGCGCCCGATGCCCCGGGCGCCGCCGGTCACCAGCGCGACCCGATCGTCAACTTGGGAGGCATCGCTCGTCATGGTGATCTCCAGTTCTTTGCTGTGCTTGTAGAGATGTGCTCGTTGCGTTGACCCGATGTCGGTTGCGTCACGAGCGGGTGGCGCGTGCCACCTCGCCCCACTTGTGCACCATGTCAGGGTCCTTGCGGATCTGCTCTTCCGCCAGGTACATGACCACCCGGGCGGCGGTGCCGCCGTAACGGTCCTTGAGGCGGTCGGCCATCTCGTCCCACGGCGCCACGACCGCGAAGTGCTCGAGCATGTCGTCGGTGATGACCTCGGCCATGCCGGCGATGTCGCCGGCGCGCATGCGTTCGCCCAGTGCGGCTGTCACGCCCTCGTATCCCAAGTCGGTGAACTGGAACGAGTAGTTCGGCGTGGTGCCGTAGAAAGCGATCTGCGTCTTGGCGCGACGGATCAACGGCGCCAGTTCTTCGGGCGAGTCTCCCGGAGCGGCGAACACCGGCACGATGAGGTCGATGTCTGCAACGTCGCGTCCTGCGCGCTCGGCGCCCTCGGCCACCTGGGGCCGCAGCCGCTCTGTGATGTAGTGCAACGTATGCATCGGGTGGACGTGCACGCCATCGGCCACCTCGCCGGCGACCCGGTTCATCACCGGCCCCACTGAGGAAATGTCCACCTTGATGTCGCCGTAGTCGTGGCTGCGCGGCGTCCACTGAGCTGGCAGCAGGCTGAGGTTGAAGAACTCGCCCTCGTAGCTGAGGTTGCCTTCGCGCCGGAACGCCCGCAGACATGCCTGGACGGCCCCGACGTAGTCGCGCATGCGCGCCGCGGGCCGGTCGAATTCCGATGAGTAGCGGCGCACGACATGGCCCTTCACCTGGCTGCCGAGGCCCAGCCGGAACCGACCCTTGGTCTCACCTGCCAGTTCCCAGGCGATCTGCGCGGAGACCATCGGGCTGCGGGGGAAGGCCACGGCGATGCCCGTGGTGAACGTCAGGCTTGGGGCCGCCATGGCGGCCGCGGCGAGCTGCATCCACGGGACTTGGCCGGTCTCGGTGTACAGCATTCCCGAGAATCCGGCGCCTTCCACCGAACGCGCCAGCTCGGCGGCGTCGGCCCATTTCGAGGACCCCGTCATCAGGTCGAATTCCACGGCGGTGCACCCCTATGTTCGGCTGGACGAGCCCGATCAAGGTAGCCCGCTCGATCGAGCCTGCGCCGCTCTGTGCGGGCTCGCCTCGGCCACGGAGTTGCCGTCCTCGCCGATAAGGGTGCCACCGCGGCCGAATGACGGCGTGACGTACGCTGCGACGATGGCGCGGGGTGCGAAGTACGAGTGGCTGTTGCTGGGCGATGCCGTCGACCGTGCAGCCCAGATGTGGGGCGACCGGCCGGCGGCGGTGTTCGGCGAACGGCGCTGGAACTACACCGAGTTCGCCGCCGAGGTGGACCGTGTCGCCAAGGGTCTGATGGCGCAGGGTGCCCAGCGGGGCGACCACGTCGCGGTGTGGATGACCAATCTGCCCGAGTGGCTCTGGCTGCAGTACGGCATCGCCAAGGTCGGTGGCTGCATCGTGCCGCTGAACACCCGGTACCGCACCGACGACGTCGCCTACACGGTGGCGCAGTCCGAGAGCCGCTTCATGATCTCGCTGGACAGCTCGGGTCCGATCGACTATCGCCAGATGCTGTGCGAAGCGCATCCCCTTATCACCGAGGCAGGCCACCTCGAGCAGGTCATCCTCACCGGCGACCCTCGTGACGACACCTTGGCAGGTGAGCTCAGCTGGGAATCGCTGATCGCCGCAGGCAACGCTGTTTCGGACGAAGAACTCGCGGCACGAGCAGCCGAGGTGACCGTCGATGACCGCATGATGCTCGCCTACACCTCGGGCACCACCGGACACCCCAAGGGCGTCGTGCACACCCACCGCCCGCTGCGCAACAGCCGGGAGCGGGCGATGCTGCTGGGCCACACCCACAACGACATCCATATGAGCTACCTGCCGCTGTTCCACCTGTTCGGATTCGGCGAGGTGTCGCTCCAGGCGGTCCTGTCCGGCGGCTGCCAGATCCTGTTCGACACTTTCGATGCAGCCGAAGTGCTGGCCTCACTCGAGGCCGAAGGCGGCACCGTGCTGCACGGATTCGACTCGCACTGGGGCGACCTCCTGCGAGCCCAGGACGAGCACCCCCGCGACGTGTCCAGTCTGCGCATGGGAACCCTGGCAGCCGGTATGGAGTCGTCCACCCCCGTAGCCCGACGGGCGCAAGAGGTGTTCTGCCCGACGGTCTCGGGCTGGGGCATGAGCGAGTCGTGGGCATTCGTGAGCTGCAGCCACCCCACCCACAGTGTCGAGCAGCGCACCGAGGCCTCCGGTTACCCGATGGACGACATCGAATTCGAAATCCGCGACCTCGATGCTGGACAAAGCTGCGCACCTGACACGCCTGGAGCCCTGTTCGTCAGGGGATACACCGTGATGGAGGGCTACTGGCGCCGCCCCGAGGCCACCGCCGAAGTGCTCGACGACGCCGGCTGGCTGGACACCGGCGACATTGCCCGGCAGCGGCCCGACGGCCACATCGTGTTCGTCGGCCGCCACAAGGACATGCTCAAAGTCGGCGGCGAGAACGTCTCGCCCGCCGAAGTCGAGGGCTACCTGCTTGAAGTCGACGGTGTCGAACAAATCGCCGTCGTCGGCTATCCCGACCCCCGGCTCGTCGAGGTCCCTGTCGCCTTCGTACAACGCACCGCCACAGCCCCACTCGACCTCACAGAAGAGGCCCTCATCGAGCGCTGCCGCGGCCGCATTGCCAGCTTCAAGATTCCCCGCCACGTGGTGTTCGTCGACGAGATGCCCACCACACCCTCAGGCAAGATCCGCAAAGTAGAACTCCGCGACTGGGCCCTGCGAGACCTAGGCGACCCCGCCCACGCCTAAGGCGACCATGCTCCACGGGCAAACACCCGGCCGGACGATCGTCGCGACTACGGACCAGAGAACGCCATAGCTGGAGCAACTGGCCCAGCCAGCGTGTGATCGGTGGCGAGCCCGTTGGACCGCTCGCCGCCGCGGTTCTTGACCTCGGCCCTCGCCACGACATGGTGATGCACCTCGTCGGGCCCGTCGGCGAGCCGCAGCGTGCGCTGCGCGTGCCACATGTCCGCCAGCGGGAACCACTGCGAGACACCGGCGGCGCCGTGCATCTGAATGGCCTCATTGATGATGTCGCAGCACTTCTCGGGCACCATCGCCTTGACGGCGCTGACCCAGACGCGGGCCTCGGCGTTGCCGAGCGTGTCCATGGCCTTGGCCGCACGCAGCACCATCAGCCGCATGGCCTCGACCTCGATGCGCGAGCGCGACACGATCTCCATGTTCTTGCCCAGGTTGATGAGCTTCTTGCCGAAACCCTCGCGTGACAGGCCCCGGTCCACCATCATCTCGATGGCCTTCTCGGCGGCGCCGATGGAGCGCATGCAGTGGTGGATGCGGCCCGGGCCCAGTCGCAGCTGGCTGATCTCGAAGCCCCGGCCTTCGCCGAGCAGGATGTTGTCCTTCGGCACGCGCACGTCCTCGAAGGTGATGTGCATGTGGCCGTGCGGTGCGTCGTCAGAGCCGAAGACATGCATCGGGCCGAGGATGTTCACACCCGGCGTGTCGATCGGCACCAGGATCTGCGACTGCTGCTTGTAGGTATCCGCGTCGGGGTTGGTGCGGACCATCGTGATCATGATCTTGCAGCGCGGGTCGCCGGCACCCGAGATATAGAACTTCTCGCCGTTGATGAGCCACTCGTCGCCGTCGAGCTCTGCGCGGGTCTGCACCTGCTTGGCGTCCGAGCTCATCACTGCGGGCTCGGTCATGGCGTACGCCGAACGGATCTTGCCTTCGAGCAGCGGTTCGAGCCACTGCTTCTTCTGCTCTGGCGTGCCGACGCGCTCGAGCACCTCCATGTTGCCGGTATCGGGAGCGGAACAGTTGAGACACTCCGAGGCCAGCCGGTTCTTGCCGAGCTCGTTGGCGATGTAGGCGTAGTCGAGATTGCTGAGGCCCTGGCCAGTGTCGGCGTCGGGCAGGAAGAAGTTCCACAGCCCCTGCTCGCGGGCCTTGATCTTGGCGATTTCGAGCAGTTCAAGTTGGCCGGCGCCCCAGCTCCAGCGCTCTGCGCGGTTCTCGCCGAGGCGGTGAAACTCCTCGGTGATCGGGTCGACCTCGTCGCGGATGAACGCCTTCACCGCTTCATACAGCGGCTCGACCGATGTCGACATTCGCAGGTCGAAATCGTCCACGCTCGCTGATCTCAATGCTCCGCCAACCACAGCGGCTCCCCTCGTCGCACGTGCGGCGCTTACTTGCGCCGAGCGCACAGAACCCTACCGAGATGGGGTGCACGATTCTGAGGGCCGCGCTGCCGGCCACGGCGGCATATCCCCGTTCCGACAGCGGCGCGCCGGTACTTTCGAGGGCCATGTTGCAATGCGTGCGCGGAACGTGCACCGAAGCGGCCACAGCGGGTCTGGGCTACGACATCGCCCGCACCATGGCGTGGATTTATGATCTCGACGCCGCGACGATGGCGGGAGCACGGCGCAATCGCGACGTCATCGTCCCACTGTGCCCGATGCACGCGGACAGGATCCGCGCCCCGCTGGGCTGGGACTTTCAGGACCAGCGCGTCGCCGAACCCGAGCCGGTGTCGATGCCCAGCGAGGCCACGGAGCCGCTCTTCGAGCCCCGTTCCAGGCCCGAACCCGCCGCTGTTGTCGAACCTGCGCCGGAGGCGCAGCCCTCAATGCTCGAACGGGCCTTCCGGGCAGCGCCTGTACGCGGCGGCTGATCCGCTACGGCGCTATAGCAGGCTCACATCCCGCACAGCAGTGAGCACCAAGCGGCCCTGGGGATTCATGGTCGCCCGATAGCGGATGCCGTCTTCGTCGGCAAGCACCAACTCGTTTCCTTCATTGGCGATATGCAGTTCAATCCCAAGTTCTTCAGACAGCGCTGCACGACTCGCTTCAAGCGCAATGCGCATCCTGGTGCGCCGCTGCGCTTCCAAGAGGTCCATGTCGTACTCGACAAAGTCCCCCGGCTCGGTCCCACTGGGCCGCATGCCGCCACTCTCGCACAAAGCAGAGTCTCACTGCGGCGCGGAGGCTGGGCCACCATCTGGCGCAAGGCGCACACCAGTAGCGTGACCACGTGAGCCTGTGGGTGGCTATCCCGCTGTCGCTGGTGTTCATCTACACCGTCTATCGCTTGGGCCTAAGGATGATGGCGACGTTCTCCCGGCCGATCCCGCCTCCGCCCCCGCCGGGAGAGCTGCGCCGAGTGCGCTTGACCTACCGCTGCAGTCTGTGCGGAACCGAGATGCGCATGATCAGGGCCCCGGTTCAGCACCCCGAACCGCCTCGGTGCTGCAGCGAGGACATGGACTTGGTGGCGAACGCCGACGAGTAGCGCTGGTTCTGCACAGGTTTTCCATAACCTGGGGAAAATCACATCAATGTCATTCACTGATTTTCAGGCTTGACATGAACCCCTTGGGCCGTCGGCCCGTATGGCGGCGGCTCTGTTGGCCGGGTGAATGCAGCTATCGCCAGCGGGTCGCGAGCAGGATGCCGACCAGCACAACGCCCAAGCCCACGGCAATCCATGCACTGTGGGGGCTGCCGGGCAGCCAGCTCAGATAGTTCGACACGATCACCGCAGTGCCGACGGCCAGCAGCGCGCCGATGAGCCAACCGAACCACGGTGCGCTCTGGGGAGCGTTGCTGCTGCCAGCGTGCTGTTGTTGGGGCGCGTTCTGCGGTTGGGTGCCCTTGGGAGTAATGCGGCTGGTCTTGCGTGGCCTTGCCATGGCGGCTCACCTTAGAAGCATCGAGGCGCCGCGCAGCCAAAACTTCACGGTCACCCCTCGCCGGTGTCCCCGTCGCTGGGCGTCGGCTCTTCGACGGGAGCTTGGCTACCTGGGGGTTCGACGGGCTCCACGCCGGCTTCGCCGATCACCATCGTGACGGTGTCGAAGTTGAGCTTGATGACGGTGCCCGGTGCTGGCTCGAACCCGATCACTTGGCCGTCGGCCGCGTCGCCGGCGGCGACGGGTTGGGCCCGACGGCCGACGCTGAATCCGAGTTCGGCCATGGCTGCGGCGACCGCGTCGGGCTCGAATGATCCCAACGCCTGCAGGCTCGGAACGGTCGCGGTGACCGGAGGCGTCAGCACAACGAGGATGATCTCGGAGCCGGCAATCTGAGTCGTGCCAGGGCCAGGAACAAGTTCGGCGACGGAGTTGGGAGCGATGTCGGTGCTGTCGGTCTCGCGCTCGGAGCGTTTGACGGCGAAACCCAATGCTTCGAGTGCCGACTGGACGCCGCCGGCGTCGGTCGTCCCGAGCTCGGCGAGCGACGGCACGACGAGCTCCTCGGGTCCGTCGGAGACCACCAGTGTGACCACGCTGCCCCGCTCCACCGATTCGGTGGCTTCGGGGCTGCTGCGAATGACGGAGCCTTCGCTGAACTCGGTGGAGAATTCCCGCTCGACTCGGTCGACGAGACCGAGGCGCGCCAGTGTGACCCGCGCGTCGTCGATGGTCTGCCCGATCAGGCGCGGAACCTCCACTTCACCTCGACCCGCCGAGACCGTCAGCGTCACCACGGTCCCTGCAGGTCGCTCTTCGGTGCTTGCGATGCTCTGCTCGGTCACTTGTCCGACTTCGAGACTGTCGTTGCGCACGTCGATTCGCTCGACGCTGAATCCGGCCGCGACGAGCACCGCTTCGGCCTCGGTGTACGGACTGCCGACCACATTGGGGACCGTCACGAGCGTTGTCGGCGCCGCGGCGAACAGCGTGATCGGATTGTCCGGTTCGTTCGGCTCGGCCAACAGCAGGCCAGCACGCGGGTTCTGCTGGAAGACGACGTTCTCCTCGATGTCGTCGCGTTCGGAGAATTCGATCGTGACGAAGTCGAAGCCGACATCTCCCAGCTCACGCTCGGCTTCGGCGAAGTGCAATCCGACAACGTTCGGTACTCGCAGCCGAACGTCTGAAGTCTCGTCCGGTGTTGCGATGCCCGTCGTAGAGCCACGATCGTTGACGAGCAGGAACACGAGCCCTGCAATGACCAGTAACAACACGACCAGGAGCGTGATCCACATGGGCGTCCGGTCGGGCGGCTCGACGGCGGTGGGGGCTGGCGGGTATGCGGGCGGATAGCCGCCGTAGCCGTACGGAGGCGTCGGGGGTATCCCCCGCGCGGGTGGCTCGGCAGCCGCCGGTGCGGTCGCGGGCACCGCCGCCGCAGGCTCGGGCCTGATGGCGCGGAAGTAGGTCGTGACGTCGGTCGCGGCGGCATGTGTCGGCTGGCCAGCACGGAAGCGCAACAAGTCGTTACGCATCTCCGCAGCCGAGCCGTAGCGGGCTGCGGGCTCCTTTGCGAGACCGCGTAGGCAGATGGCCTCGAGCTCGTGCGGTACGTCGGCGTTGAAGCGCGACGGCGGAACTGGCGGTTCCTGGACGTGCTTATAGGCAATGGCGACTGGACTGTCGCCGGTGAACGGCGGCCCCGAGGTCAGGATCTCGTAGAGCACGACAGCCAGCGAGTACACATCGCTGCGGGGGTCGGCGTCTTGTCCTTGGGCCTGTTCTGGGGACAGGTAGGTCGCGGTGCCCATGACGGAGCCCGTACGTGTCAGGTCGTCCGAGCCGCCGCCGAGCGCCCGGGCGATGCCGAAGTCGGCGACCTTGACCTGGCCCGATCGGGTGATCATGACGTTGCCGGGCTTGATGTCGCGGTGAACGACGCCGTTCGAATGGGCGAAGGCGAGCGCAGCGGCGATGTCGATCGCGATGTCAGCGGCCCGGTCGGGGTGCAGCGGGCCATCGCTGCGGATCACCTCGGCAAGGCTGCGTCCTTCGACGTACTCCATGACGATGTAGTGGGTGCCGTCGTTGTTGCCCCAGTCATACACGCCGACCACGTTGGGTTGGCTCAAGTTGGCAGCCGCCTGTGCTTCGCGGCGGAACCGTTCGACGAACGACGAGTCATTGGCGAATTCCGGGAACAGCACCTTGACGGCGACCGGTCGGTCGAGCAACCGATCGCGGCCCAAGAAGACCTCAGACATCCCGCCTCGCGCGATGCGACTGAACAGCTCGTAGCGGCCGCCGAAGATCGGGTTGTCGTTGTCTGCCATGGGCACTGAGCAGTCTCGGGGAACGGGGTTGCCGGATCGGGCCGCCGGTCCGGCGGGGTGTGCCTGCGAGGGTCGGTTCAGGAGCCGTCGGCGACCGAGGTCGGGATGGCCCCGAGTGCAAGCGCGGCTTCTGCTGCGGTTGCAGCGATCAGCGATGCCAAGGTACCGCCGGGTTGCCGCTGGTCTGCGCCAAGTCGCATATCTGTCTCGACGACGACGGCGACTGCGATCACCGGGTTGTCCGCTGGCGCCAGCAACACTGTCCATTCGCCGATCTCTGTGACAGCGGCGGTGACGGCATCGACGGCGACGACGACGCCTTCGGCCACAGCTGCGTTGGTTTGCGTGGTCTCGGTCGGCGCCAGACGCAGCGGTACCTGCTCGGCGGCCCCGGCCATCTGGCTGAGCAGGTCTGCCGCCTCGCCGGTATCGAACAGCGCGAGCACCTCGGTGGGCTCTGTCACTTCGGTGGCGCTGCCCGTAGACGGTTCCTCCGCTACCGGTTGTGAAGCCGACCGAGCCGTGACTCGCTGCACGAGGAATGGGCGCATCAGTGCGCCCTCGTTGGCGACCGCTGCAGCGGCGAGCGCGAGCTGCAGCGGCGTCAGAGCTGTGTCGCTGCGAGAGCCGCCTCCGTCGACTTCTGCGGGAAGGTCCACCCCCGCGCCGTCGAGTCCGCCTGCTCGTCGGATGAGCTCGTTGGCTGCTGGTGCGGTCGCAATCAGCTCGTAGTAGCGCTGGTGGGCAAGCGATGACGGCAGTTGCCGACGCGGATCGGTTCCGGTCTTGCCAGTGTCTGATGCGCCAGTGTCTGATGCGCCAGTGAGCTCATTGGGATCGAAGCTTGGCCTCGACCACATTGCGATGACTGCACCGGTGGCGGGATCGAGCACGACCACGGCACCATCGCGGTCACCGAGCGCCGCTCGGGCGGTGAGCTGCGTGCCGTGATGGACGGTGAGATCCAGATCCCCGACACGGCCGCTGTCAGCGAACAGGTCCGCCAGCCGGGCGATTGAGATCTCCGCAGCACTGCCGGAGAGCTCGGCGTCGTAGCTGCGTTCGAGGCCGTCCGTTCCCAGCGTCGGTGAGAGGTACCCGACGATGTGGGCGTACAGGTGGCCATGGGGGTAGTCGCGCAGCTGCGGCGAGTCGGAATCGTTGTTGCCGTCCAGTGCGGGCGCGATGGTCTCGCCGTCAGCGGTGGTCATTGCACCTCGTGCGCCACCGATCGACGCGAGTGCCGTCCGCGTGTTGCGAGGGTGTGCCCGGAGATCTCCGGCCGAGAAATACCCGAGGTTGGTGAGCTGGACCAGCAGCACGAAGAACCCTGCGACGAGGGCGACGGTGAGCTTTGCTATTCGACGGTTCACGGTGCGGGCGGTTCGTCGTTCGGCGGCCCGGAGGTCAACGGTATGACCTCGGTGGCAAGGGTCGGCTCTTCGGCGGACGTGGAACCGGCATGGGGCCCGAGGACGCGCAACTCGCCGGTTGGGGCCACCGGATGCGGTGCTGGCGAGCTGCGCGGCGGCCCGGACGGCGGCGAATCGACGATGCTTTGCGCCAGGCGGGCCCCGACATCGGAGTCTGATATGCCCAGCAGAACGGCTGCCAGCATGCAACTGCCCACCATGGCGGCTGGCCCGTAGGCAACGAACGGGAGTGCGAGCGCCGTCTGCGGCAGCAGGCGCAAGACACCCGCGATGCAGAGGAATGCCTGGAGGCCGAGTACGGCAGTTACCCCCGCAGCCAGCAGGCGGTTCGTGCCGCGAGCGCGCTGCGCGATACCCGCGCCGATGCCGATAAGGAGGACAAATGCGGTCAGCACCGCAGCCGCGCCCAGAATCCCGAGCTCTTCGGAGATGACCGCGAACACGAAGTCGCTGTGCGCCCCGGCGATGCGTTCGGGCGCGCCAAGGCCAGGACCGACGCCGCCGATGCCGCCGGCACTGAACGCGAAGCCTGCCTCGACCGATGCTGCGTTTGCCGGTGCTGTCCAGGGGTCCAGCCAGTGGCGAACCTGCGACGACAACGGGTCGTACACCGAGGTCAGCACAATTGCCCCTGCCGCATAGGTTGCGATCACGCCTCCGAGAGCGCGCGTGCGTCCCGAGAGCCCGACGACTTGCAAGTTGCCGCTTCCACCCTCTGTGCCATCGAGCCACAGCGGCAGCCAGGCGGCGGCGAACACTACGAGCGACAGTGCAAAGTCGCGCTGGGTGACCAGCAGCGTCCACGCACCGACGGCGGCGACGATGGCTCCCGCAGCGTGGCGATGCGGCAGCAGCTGTGCCGGCAGCCACCGCGGTGCGGTGATGGTGAGCGAGCAGGCCGCAACGACGATCAAGAGCTTGGCGACGGCGTTCGGCTGGACGCTGAGCGGTCCCAGTTCCAGCCAGAGAGGGGACGGGTCGTAAGCGCCGCCCGAGGTATCGATGCCGCCGACACCAACCGAGCCCAGGCCGACGAAAGCAGCCGCAGCGAGAGCACATGTACCTGGTTTGCGCAACAGCCAGTCCAGGCGCCGCAAGGCGAACAAGGTGCCGATGAGCGCAGCAAAGCCCGCCGCTACGGCGAGCGCGTGCCCACGCGCCAATGCGGGGTCAATGCGCGCTACGAAGACCCAGCCGAGCCCGATGAGCAAGGCCACGATGCCGAAGATGACCTCGTTGCTGCGCGGGGCCAGTCGCGAGATGGCGAGGCGTGCCAGCACGCCGCACACCAGCACAACGCCGAGCCAGACCGCGCTGGGCCACAGCGCGTCGGCGTCGGCATCGCGGGTGACGCCAACAGCAGCGACCGCGAATACGCCCCCGACGATGACGACGGTGAGTGCCCCGAGCGCGGCATCGGTGCGGCGTCGGGCGCGCAGCGGGGGCCTCAGCGCGATCGGGAACGCCGCCAGCTGCGCCGCTTCGTGGTGCCTCCCGGGCCGCTGTCGGTCTGCGCAGGGCCAGCAGGGGCGTTCTCGGGCTCGTCGTCGAAAGAGTCGATGACCTCGACAGGATCGATGACGACGTTCACGACCAGTGCTGTCGAGTTATCTCGGCCGCCCTTGTCGTTCGCCAGGCGCACCAGCGCCCGGGCGATCTCGGAAGGGTGCTGCTCGCTGTCCAGTATCTCGGCGATCTCGATGTCACTGAGTTCGTTGGTGATGCCGTCGGTGCACAGCAGGAAGCGGTCGTTGCCGGTGAGGTCGAGGATCCAGTCGTCGATGCTGACATCGGGTTCGACCCCGATGGCTCGCGTGAGCGTGTTGCGCCGCGGATGATCGGCGGCCTCTTCGATGGAAAGGTCGCCGGCGCGGATCATGTCGGCCACGAAGTTGTGGTCGATGGTCAACTGGGTCAGCTCATCGCTCTGGTGGCGGTATACCCGCGAGTCACCGACGTTGACCAGGCACCAGACCCGGCTGTCGTCGCGCTCCACCACAGCGATGGCGCACAGCGTCGTTCCCATGCCTGCGAGATCGGGATGTGCGGTCGAACGGTGATGCACGACCTGGTTGGCGTGACGCACCGCTGCCAGCAGCTCATCGGGCGTGGACGGCGAGTTCGCCGCCAAGGTCTTCACGGCGAGGCTGGAAGCGACGCTGCCGCCCAGATGCCCGCCCATGCCGTCGGCAACCACGAACAGGCCGATGTCGGCGTACATGGCGTCTTGGTTCTCCGAGCGGCGCAGACCCCGGTCGGATGCTCCGCCCCAGCGAATGCGCATCTGGCGGGCGGGGGCACTCATGGCCGCACAGTCTTGCCGCTCAGCGTCGCCGAGGCACCCGCGCAGCGAACAAGAGCGGGGAACGAGCGGCACGACCGCGAGAAGGCGTGCCTCTCCGCGTTCGCTCTCATGTGCTGACTTCGAACACGGTCGAGCCCACTTGGACGTAATCGCCGAGGCGGACGACCGATGTCGTGGCCACCTTCTGGCGGTTCAAATAGGTGCCATTGGTCGAGCCGAGGTCCTCGAGCAGGTGCTGGGCGCCTCGGCGATACAGCCGGGCATGCTCAGTGGACGAGTAGCTGTCGTCGATGACGACGTCGCAATCCTCGCTGCGCCCGATGGTCAGCGTGTCGCCGAGCAGGTGACGGCGCCCTTGGGCGTCCAGCGGCGAGCGCACCACCAGCGCGACCGGTTGCGCGACGACGACCCCGTCTTCGCGTCCGTCGCCTCGGAATGCGAGCAGCGACTTCCAACTGCTCTGGTTGCGCGGGGCAGCCACGCCCGCCCACACCGCCCGAAGCACCCGCAAGAAGAACAGGTACAGCAGGACGATCACGCCGAATGCCAGCAACCGGATGAGCTGCTCGGACATCAACCCAGCTCCAGGTGCAGTTCGTGCTCTCCGATGGTGACGATGTCACCACCGATGAGTCGCTCGCTGGTCACCTCGATGCCGTTGAGCTGGGTCCCGTTGACGCTGGCAAGGTCGACGAGCAGCAGCCCGTCCCCCGAGTCGCGGATCTGGGCATGCCGACGCGAAACTCTTGGACCGTCGAGCACGATGTCGCAGTCGCCGCGGCGGCCGATGACGGTCGACGCGGAGAGTTCGTAGGTCGTTCCGTCGCTGTCGACCAAGATGTGGTCGCCCACGGCGGCCCAGTCTAGAACGGCCCGTCGAAGAGCCCGGTTCTGCGCCAGTCGCGACACGCTGGTGCTCAAATCGGGTGTCCCCATGGGGCGGGTAGTCTGTGCCGCCCACGCGCGAGTGGCGGAATTGGCAGACGCGCAGGCTTCAGGTGCCTGTGCCCGTAAGGGTGTGAGGGTTCAAGTCCCTCCTCGCGCACTCAGCTTCCGATGTGCGGGTCGTGGTCGCTCCGGAACTGCCCTGGCTCGCCAGTCACCGGCGCCAGTCAGAGGCACTAGTCCAGTGCACCCTCGTGGCGCAGGAGCAGGGTCTTGGTGTCCAGTCCACCGCCGAAGCCGGTGAGCGAACCGTCGGCTCCAATGACGCGATGGCACGGCAGCACGATCGGCACGGGGTTGCGGCCGTTCGCCTGCCCGACTGCCCGTACGGCCTTGGGCCGCCCGATCAGCGCCGCCTGCTCGCCGTAGCTGCGGGTGCTGCCGTAGGGGATCTCGCCCAGCGCACGCCACGCCGCCACCTGGAACTCGGTGCCGCGCAGATCGAGGGGCAGGTCGAAGCTGGTGCGCTCGCCGCTCCAGTACTCGGTGATCTGCGCGGCAGCCTGCGCCAGCACCGGATGGTTCGGATCGTCGCGCATCGCGTTCGGCAGCTTGACGGTGGTCTCGTCGCCGTGCCATGACACGGCTCGCAGGCCGCGATCGGTGGCCACCAGCCCGAGCGGTCCGATGGGGCTGTCGATGATGGTGCACCAGTGCGCGTCGGCATCGGCCGCGTCGTGAGCAGTGGCGGGAGGGGTTGGGCTCATGTGGTGCTCCGGTTCGTTGGGCTCGAGATGGTTGAGATCGCGGGATCGGGGGACGATGCGGCGGCTCGGCTGGCGCCGGCGGTGCCGGCGTGCCAGATGTGCTGCGCCGCCCAGGCACGGTAGGGGCGCCAGCTCTCGGCTACCGCCTCCAATTCGCGGGCGGTGACATCGTGACCGACGATTCGGGAGACGTTGCGCCGCAGGCCCAGATCGCCGGCTGGAAAGGCGTCGTCGTGGCCGAGCACTCGCATGGCGATGAGGTGCGCGCTCCACGGTCCGATGCCCCCCAGCTCGCACAGTCGTGCGACGGCGTCGTCGATGGGCTCGGTTGACCGCAGATCGATGTCGTCGTTAGCCACCGCCCGAGCCAGGCCGACGATCGTGTCGATGCGCCGCTGGGTGAATCCGAGTCCGGCAAGGGCTTCGGCGCCGACATCCGCGATCGCCACCGCACTTGGGAACAGATGCGTGACCGGCGTGCCGTGCTCGCCGCCACCTGCGTCGCTGGCTGGTGCGGCGATCGGCGTGCCCAATCGCGCCACGATGCGCCCGCACATGGTGGAAGCACCGGCCAGCGAGATCTGCTGGCCGACGACGATCCGCACCGCGGTCTCGAACCGGTCCCACGAACGCGGCACCCGCAGGCCTCGAGCCGAGCGTACGAGCGGACCGATGAGCAGGTCGTCGCCCAGAGAGGTGGTCGCGTCGGCGGGGTCGGCGTCGGTGCCCAGCAAGGTTCGGCATCTGGCAACGTCGTCGATGATCGAGTCGTACGTCGGCAGATGCAACCGCAGCCTGACGTGCTCACCGTCGCAGGCATCGCTCACTTCGGCGACGCCGGCGTGGCCGCACGTGCTGATGCTGCGCATGTACGCGCCTGCGGTCACGGCTTCCACGCCCGGGATCGCCCGCGCGGCCTGATGTCGAGCGAACGTACTGAAGTCAAACGGGGCGACGTAGGGCACCAGCAATTCGAGGCCGCCGTCGAGGCCTGGTCGCTCGCCGCGGCGCCGTTTCGAGCGCAGCTCGGAAGGAGTGAACTTGAACGTCGTTGTCATGGCGCGGTGCAGCTGACGGGGCCCGCCGAGGCCAGCCGCGCGCGCGATCGCATCGAACGGCAGATCGGTGTCGTCGATCAGGCGGCGGGCGAAGTGCGCCCTGCGCGACCGGGCGATGGCTGCGGGGGTAGCTCCGACGTGGGTCTCGAACAACGCCGCAGCTGCCGGCCGCTGTAGCCGACGCGCACGGCAAGGGTTTCCTCGTCATGGTCGTCGAGAAAGCCGTCGGTGATGGCCAGCAGCGCCGCAGCGACTGGCGGCGGAACGTCGAGATCGGCCAGCGTTCCGGCACGGCGCTCGGGTCGGCAACGCAAGCATGGCCGGTAGCCGGCGGCCTCCGCCGCCACCGAGCTGGGATACCACGACACGTTGCGAGGATGCGGCTGGGCCGAGCATTCGGCCCGGCAATAGATGCCCGTGGTGGCAACTGCCTCAACCCGCAGCCCGACTCGCATGAGCAGAGTCTGCCCCATCGCACCGGACACAAACGGACATCAGCACTGCGGCTCCGAGGCTGTCTGAATCTGTCCGATCCCGCTTGTGGCCGCCGCGTGATCCCAGATCGCGCGATCTGTCGCCGTCTCCAACCCGAATTCGGTGACGTGACCACTGTCAGGAAAGTCGCGCTTCAGCATTTCGACGAGCCGGCGAGACAGATTCTGATCGAAGAGCAGCTTCACGCGGGGGTGACGAGCCGCCGTTCGCGCATCGCTGCAAATTCGAGCGCCGCTGCGACATGCCGGTCGGCCAGCTCAGGAAAGTCGTCGACGATGTCTTGGGCGGACATGCCCGAGGCCAAATAGTCGAGAACGTCGTACACCGCAATTCGAGTCCCGACGAAGCACGGCTTGCCGCTGCGCACTCCAGGTCGCATGTCAATCAACGAGGACAGGCTCATCGTCAGTAAGGCTATTGCAGCGCACCTTCGGGGTCGAACCAGTTTTCGAAAGATCAGTTTTCGTTGACGTCGGTGGTTGCAGAGGCTCGCCGATTGCGGCGGCGGCGGAGCCACCACCAGGCTGCGGCGATGAGGACTGCGATGATTGGCAGGAACGGCAGCAGCGCCGCGATCACCAGCATGACGGCGTTGCCGATTGCCAACAGAGCGCTGGCACCGCCGCTCAACGCATCCCCGAAGCCCGGCGGGGAATCGTCCTCCTCGACGTACAGGTACAGATCTGCGTTGCGAGCCAGTTGTGCCAGCTCGTCGCCGGCGTCGGTCACCGGCACGGCGCGTACCTGTACATCGATTTCGAGACCGCGGGTAGCGACACGGCCGGCAATGCGGCCTTCGCTGACAGGCTCGGTGAGGGTCGTGACCGCGCGGGCGCCAGGCTCGAGGCGTTCAATGTCGGTGCCCCCGGCCACCAGATCACCCATGGAGAAGCGAAGCGCATCGGAGCTGAGTCGCACGTCGGTGAGAGTCGTTTCGCCCCTGTTCTCCAGCTCGAAGCAGAACTTCACGTCACCTTCCGGCGGTGCCATCAGCTCGGTGAATCCGAGGCACGGGTCCTCGTCGCCGGTGCTCAGCCACGCCCGCATCCTCAGCGCAGACGTGGGCACTGCCGCGGCGGCCTCGTCGATGTTCAACGTGATCGTGGCCAGGTCGACTCGATCCCGCAGCGATCGCAGCTGGCCTCGAAGCCGTTCGAGGTTGGTTTCGCGGTCGGAGAGCTCGCGTTCGAGCTCGGCGACGCCTTTCGCGTCCTCGGCCCGGCTGAGGAACTCGCGCAGCCGGTCCACGCTGATCTCTGCGGTGCCGATGCGGCTGCCGAGGTCGACGACAATGTCGGTGACGTCCTCAGCGCTCACGTTCTGCTCCATCAGCTCGCCGACGCCCGAGAGGCGTTGGAGCGCGTTGGCGAACTGGTCGGGACGGACCTTGAACGTCAGCGTCGTGTGCGCGCGGCCCCGGGTGGAGGTCTGCTGGGCGAACGTGAAGCCGCCCACGCTCTCGATGATGGACGTCGCCTCGGCGGCTGCAGCGGAGACATCGATCGCTTCAACCGAGATCCAGGCGGTGTAGATGATGTCGCGCCCCAAATCGGCGGGAACAGCGGGCGTGCCGCCCGAAGCGGTGGCGCTGTCTGATTCGGTTTGACGCACTGTTGCGGATTCCGCACTAGCGGCCGCCCCGCCGAGGGACATCTCTTCGGACATTTCTTCCTCCGCCATGCCGGCGTCGGCCATGTCGAAGTCGCCGTCGTCAGACATCGACTCCATTCGGAGGGCCACCGAATCGGGCTCGTCCATCGTGAACGCTTCGGTCGCGGCGCTGTCGTCACTTCCGCCACCGATGCACGCCGCACCCAGCAGTGCGACGACAGCAGCGACAGCGAGCCAACGCCACCGGGCGGCGGCGGTGCGACTAGGCCTCGGGTGCGCAGTGGCGGTCATGGCATCTCCTGGTGTTGAGTTGTGCGAGACCGGTTGGACCCCGCGTCGGAGGCCCGTCGCCGTTGGTGTCAACGGAAGGCCGGGATGGAGGTGATCTGCTGGCCGAGGATCAGGCCGTGGATTTCTTCGGTGCCCTCGTAGGTCATGACCGATTCCATGTTCGCTGCATGGCGCATCGGCGCATATTCGGTGGAGACGCCGTTGGCGCCCATCATCGCCCGGGCGGTGCGGGCCACGTCGATGGCGACACGGCAGTTGTGCCGCTTCGCCATCGAGATGTGATGCGGTCGAAGCCGGTGCTGATCCTTGAGCTGGCCCAGCCGTATGGCCTGGAGGTTCGCATTGGTGATCGACGTGAGCATGTCGGCGAACTTGATCTGGCTGATCTGGAAGCTGGCCAGCGGCTTGCCGAACTGCGGGCGCCCCAGCTGGTACTCGAGCGCTTGCTCGTAGCAGCAGCGAGCTACGCCCACCGCTCCGAAGGCGATGCCGAAGCGGGCTTCTGACAGGCAGCTCAGCGGCGCGCCGATGCTCAGCGCGTCCGGCAGCCGCATCGATTCGGGCACCTCGACGTCGTCCATGTAGAACTCGCCGGTCACCGAGGCGCGCAGCGACAGCTTGTTCTGGATCTTGCGGGCTTCGAAACCGGGTGAGTCGGTGGGCACCAAGAAGCCCCGGAAGCCGTCGTCGGTGTTTGCCCACACGATGGCCACGTCGGCGATCCCGGCGTTGGTGATCCAGCGCTTGGCGCCGTTGAGCACCCATTTGTCGCCGTGGCGCACGGCCCGGGTGGTCATCGAAGTCGGGTCGGAGCCGTGGTCGGGCTCGGTCAGGCCGAAGCAGCCGATGATCTCGCCCGCAGCCATGCGCGGCAGCCACTGTTCCTTCTGCTCGGTGGAGCCGTAGCGCCAGATGGGGAACATGCACAGCGATCCCTGTACCGACACGAAGCTGCGCAACCCGCTGTCACCTGCTTCTAGCTCGCGGCAGGCAACCCCGTACGCGGTGCCCGAGGCGCCGACGCAGCCGTAGCCGTCGAGGTGCATGCCCAACAGGCCCATGTCGGCGATGGTGGGGATCAACTCAGTGGGGAACGTGCCCGCCTCGAAGTGGTCGCCGACGATCGGGTCGAACTCCTTGGCCACGAACGCCGCGACCGTGTCGCGGATCATGGCCTCCTCGTCGGTGAGGAACTCGTCCATCTCGTAGAAGTCCGACAGAGGCGCGGGCGTTTGGCTCATATGTGCATACTGCCGCGCCGCGGCGCCGGTGGACCAGCCAGCGGTGCCCATCGTCGCCAAAGCGACACGTCGTTGTCATGCGGTCCTGCCACATGCACCGTCGACCTGCGGCTGCGGCGCGAGGGACGTCCGACGCCGGTCGAAGTACTGTGCGCTGCTATGTCCGATACCCCGCAGGCGACTCCACTGCCCACCGGCGATCGTCTGTACTTCCGGCAGCTGCTGTCGGGCCAGGACTTCGCCACGAGCGATCCGATCGCGCGCCAGATGGTGAACTTCTCGTACCTGATCGGCGACCGGGAAACTCGGGAGGCCGTGGTGGTCGACCCGGCGTACGCGGTGGATGACCTGCTCGACATTCTCGAAGCCGACGACATGCGCCTCACGGGCGTGCTGGCAACCCACTTCCATGCCGATCATGTGGGCGGAAACATGATGGGCTACAGCATCGAAGGCGTGGCCCAGCTGCTCGAACGCCAAGGAACGAAGATCCACCTGCAGGCGCCCGAAGCCGAGCTGGTGCGCAAGACCACGGGCATCTCCGCCAGCGACATGGAGCTGCATGCGCCGGGCGACATCGTCTCGGTTGGGGCCATCGACATCGAGCTGCTGCACACGCCCGGCCATACACCCGGAAGCCAGTGCTTCTTGGTGGAGGGCGCTTTGGTGGCGGGGGACACGCTGTTTCTCGACGGCTGCGGACGCATGGACCTGCCGGGCAGCGACTCTGCGGCGATGTATCGCTCGCTGCACGACACGCTCGCCAAGGTGCCCGACGACACGGTGCTGTTTCCCGGGCACCGCTACTCGTCCGAGTCCAGCGCCACGATGGGCCACACACGGCAGATGAACTACGTGTTCAAGCCGTCCAGCGAGGCGCAGTGGCTGATGATGTTCGGGCAGGGCTGATGCAAGGTTCTGTGCCGAGGGTGCGATGGTGGCGCAGTGGCTGATGATGTTCGGGCAGGGCTGATGTCTGGGTCTGGCGCGCTGCCGCCCATCGTGGCGGCGGCCGACATTGCAGACCGCGACGACATCGTGCTGTGCGACGTTCGCTGGTACCTCGACGGACGCTCGGGGCTCGACGCCTATCTGGCGGGTCACATCGCCGGGGCGATTTGGGTGGATCTCGACGCTCACCTCTCGGCGCATGGCGCTCCCGAACACGGCCGCCATCCGCTGCCGAGCGCGCAGAGCTTTGCGGACTCGCTGGGGAGCCTCGGCATCGGGCCCGCCCACCCGGTTGTCGCCTACGACGACCAGAGCGGACTGCCCGCCAGCCGGCTCGTGTGGATGCTGCGCGTCCTCGGCCACGACGCAGCGCTCCTCAACGGCGGCCTGCAGGCGTGGCCGGGCCGCACGGCGACCGAGCCGAGCCACCGCGCGCCGATGATGTGCCCGGTGCGCGACTGGCCCGATGGCGCGTTCGTTGACATCGATGCAGCGGCCACAGCCGGTGCCAGTCCGAACGCAGTTCTCATCGATGCCCGCGGTGGGGACCGCTACCGGGGAGAAACTGAGCCCATCGACGCCCGACCGGGGCACATCCCCGGCGCGGCCAACGTGCCGTTCGCCGACAACTTCGATGCCGACGGCTTCTTCGCCGACACAGCGACGCTGCGAGCCCGCTATGAGTCCGAAGGCGTCGCGGCGGCTGACGAGACGATCATCTACTGCGGATCCGGCGTCAGCGCCTGCACCGACGCGCTCGCCATGGAGCACTGCGGTCTGGGCCGCCCGCGGGTGTATGTCGGGTCATGGTCCCAGTGGAGCCACACTGACAGGCCCGCCGAGACCGTGCGAACTGAAGCAGTCTGAGAGCGTCTCTCGGACTCGGGCGGTCTCAACTGTCAGACCAGTGAGCCGGGCGGCGGGCCGGCCGACGCGAATCTGGTGTCGGGTGGATCTTGCGCCCATGGCGCCGCTTGGTCCCAGCTGTCTTCGTACACCAGCTCGCGCAGTGGCCGTCGGCGCACTGGGCCATGCCGGCCCGCTGGCTTGCCCAATGGAATCGTGGCGTGCACAGCCACGCCCTCGGGGATGCCGACGATGTCGCGCAGCTCGTCTTCGCACTCACGGTGCCAGCCGGTGATCACACCGCCGTAGCCCAGCGCCCGCGCGGCCAAGAGCAGGTTTTGCACTGCCGGATACACCGACGCACCCTCGGCGTGGGTGGGCTTCCGGTAGCGCACTAGGCACGCCAGGATCACCACGGGCGTCTCTTCGAAATTGTCGACGAAGTGCTGCATCGTGCGGGCCATGCGGGCCTTCGGAGAGTTGTCGGTCGCGCCGGAACCCTCCGTATATCCGTCACCGGAGCGTTTCGAGTTCCAGCCCGCCCGAAACGTCTCGCCCAACAGCGCCTTCGCCTTGCGAGCCACAGGCCCGTCACGCAGCACCACGAAGCGGAACATCTGCCGGTTCGACCCACTCGGCGCCCTACTGGCGTGCCACAGGATCGACGCCAGATCTTCGTCGGGAATCGGATCGGGCAAGTAGCGCCGGATCGAACGAGTCGAGGCCAGACCCGCAAGCAGCCCGATCGGTGCGTCGTCGCTTTCGGCGACGCCGGGTCGCTGGTCGTCGTGGGGCATCTTGGGTGTCTCTCCTGTCCAGCAGTCCAGTAGCCGAAGCCCGTCAAACCCGGCGAGCCAATCGTTGCGCGCACCGCTAACGCGTGCCCTGCGTCTCGTTCAGGAAGTCCACCAGCTTCACAATGGCGTTCTCGGAGACCGCTCCGACCACTCGGCCCCCGCTGTCCACCACCGGGTACAGCTCGATGTCAGCGTCCGCCATCGCCTCGGTGACCTCGCGCAGCGTCCACGACGGGCGCGCCGGCTCAATATCGGTTTCCATCACTTCGCCGCAGGTCACTGTCATCCAGTCGTTGCGATCTACCTCGCGGGTGTCGCTGAGCCTGATGACGCCCATGAAGTTCCTGTCAGGTCCGACAACGGCGGCTTCGAGTTGCTTGCGCGGAAGGGCGATGCCCCACACGAAATCGGCGATCGGAGCGTCGGCTGCCACGGTGGGCACGTTTGTCGCCATCGCCGAGTTCACGGGCATCTCTAGTCGGCGTTCGAGGTGGCCAGTGCGGCTGTCGCGCTGGTACTGCGACACCGACGAGCTGCCAATGAGCACTTGCGACACGGCAACGGCGATCAACGCAGGCACAACGAATGCTGGCGCCCCCGTCGTCTCGGCCACGAACATCACCGCGGCGAGCGGCGTGCGATAGCCCGCCGCCAGGAATGCCGCCACGCCGATGAACGGGAAGAACGCCAACGACTCGGGCCCCAGCTCGATCCATCCGCCCACCAGCCGACCGATGATCAGCCCGAACACCGCCAGCGGGATGAACACCCCGCCCACCCCGCCCGAAGCGAGCACGGTGGAGGTGGCCACGACTCGGATTGCCAGCAATGTCCCCAACAGCGCTAGCGATTCTTCGGGGTTGAGCACCCAGGTCAGCAGCTGTCCTTCGGCTGTCGGGCCAAGCGACAGCGGAGCGTTGAACAGGTAGTCGCTTGCCAGTGCGAGGCCCGACAGCACGACGCCGCCGACGAGTGCGAGCAGCCACCATGGTCGTTCGGACTCGTGCAATCGCTTAGAGGCACGGACGATGCGGCTGAACGCTGCCGCTGCCAGACCGCAGAGGGCACCGACCACTGCGGCGCCAACCAGTTCCCGGTATCCGAAACGGACGCGCACCATGTCGGTGCCCACGTCGAAGGGCAGATCGTCGAATCCGGTCACCAGCACGAACACCACGTAGCTCGAAGCGCTCGACAGCAGCGCCGGCAGCAGCGCCCGCCGTCCCAGATCGCTGCGGTATGGCGCTTCGAGCGCAAAGAGCACGCCCGTGGCGGGCGCTTGGAAGATGGCGCTCACGCCGGCGGCGGCGCCAGCCACCAGCAGCGCGTAGCCCTCGCGGTTGCGGAACAGTCGCTGGGCTGCGCGCTGCATGGCAATGCCCGTCGTCGATCCGGCGTAGATGGACGGGCCCTCAAGTCCGACCGCGCCGCCCGAACCCACCGTCAAGATGCCCGCGGCCAGCCGGAACGGCACGTGACGCAGCTTCATCGGGTAATTGCGGTCGTGGTAGGAGCGGATGTACTCCTCCGAGGTGGACGACGGGAGCTGTTGGCCGACGTAGGCCCACCGCAGCACCAGCACCGCAGCCCACAAGCCCAGCGCGGGTGAGGCGACCATTTGCCACGTCGGCAGGTGCAGCACGCGTTCGAGCAACACCTTCTCGCTGAGCACCGCGACGGCGGCCACGATCAGGCCGGTGACCACCCCAACGGCGATGTAGGTCGCGAAGCGAAGCAGCCGGTTTCTCATGCGGGGCCGCTCGCGCTAGAGGTACTCACACGGCCGCGGCGGGACTGGGGACTGTGTCGGATAGCGGCAGGCACGGTGCAGGTCTAATTCCTTTTCCCAATATGTGTTGCAATTCTGGCCAGTCCGCCGTCGTTGCCGTTCCAGGCGAAAGGCCTTCGTCGCCGTACGAGTCTTGGATCAGCGAGCCCCCGGCCGAAAACTCGCAGCCTCTAGGCGTATCGAAAAGCCCTGTATTAGGGTTCGCTCGCCTACGGAAAACAATGACGGATGACGACAATGGAATTCTGGATTCACGCCTTTCCGGCGACGCTGCAGATCAGGGACGTGGCTATCGAAGCCGAACAGCGGGGCTGGGACGGACTCGCGGTTGTCGACACCCAGAACCTCAGCGGTGAGGCATTCATTGCACTGGCGCTTGCCGCCACCGTGACGGAGCGAATCAGCCTCGGGCTCGCCGTCGGAAATTCGGTGACCCGCGTCCCGGCCGTGAATGCTGCCGGTGCCTTGAGCGTGGACCTGATCTCGGGCGGGCGCATGGAGTTCGGCATTGGCCGAGGCGACTCGTGCTTGGTGCATCTCGGTCGCGCACCGGGGCGCCTCGGGCACTTCGAACGTCATCTGAAACAGTTGCAGGCGTATCTGCGAGGCGGCGACGTACCGTTCGACGAGATAGACATCCCGCTCAACCACGCACCTCCGGCCGACGCATTGGAGCTCGCGGAGGGTCCAGGGACCAGCCGCATCGTGTGGGGCCTGCTCGGCGGAGACGCCGCTGCTATCGGCAAGCGCAAGGTTCCTGTCGAGGTGGCAGCGACCGGGCCGAAGGTGATCGGCATCGCCGCGGTCCATGCGGACCGGGTGATGTTCGCCATCGGCGCCGACCCCGAGCGCATCGCTTGGGGAATGGAGGTTGCGAAGGCGGCCCGACGCGACGCCGGTCTCGATCCCGACGGCGTGAAGTTCGGTGCGTACGTGAACATGGCATGTCACCCCGATCTCGACACTGCACGCGACCTGATCAGAGGCCCCATGTCGGTCTTCGCCCGCTTCTCAGTGATGCACGGCGGCACGCCGATCGGGCCGACCTCCGAAGAAACAGCGAAGACGCTGCAACGGCTGCATGAGGTCTACGACATGGGCACTCACTCGCGAAACGAATCGCCGCAGGCCGCGACGCTCCCGCCCGAGTTCATTGACCGGTTTGGCGTGGTGGGCTCACCGGACCGGTGCATAGCGAAGCTCTCTGAGTTGAGCGACCTCGGTATCGACAAGGTCCTCCTCTCGGGCCAGTTCAACGAAAACGTCTATGGCTCCCCCGAGGGCACCGTTGCGCGTCGGCTCATGGAAGCCGAAGTTCTCCCGGTGATGCAAGCCAGCTAGCGAGCGGGCACACGACCTCTCGATGGCGAATCGACGGGTGCGGAGAGGGTGGGATTCGAACCCACGAACCACCTTGCGGCAGTTACTTCCTTAGCAGGGAAGCGCCTTCAACCGGACTCGGCCACCTCTCCATGCGCAACCAGCCGCTGGGCGGCGGCCGCGCCGGCTCAAGATAGCCCCCACCAGCAGCATGCGCGATGGCCATCCTTTGCGGCCCGGCATTTTGGCACTTGAACGCCCTGCAAATTCGCACTTGCCCCCCGCGCGGATGAGCTTCGAGGTGCGAACGGTCGCTCTATTGCAAGTGCGGGATCGCCGGTAGGTTGGCCTGTGGAGGGGTGGCAGAGCGGACGATTGCGACGGTCTTGAAAACCGTTGAGGCGCAAGCCTCCGGGGGTTCGAATCCCCCTCCCTCCGCTCGCTGGTGTGTTTTAGGCCAGGGGGCCAGTAGCTGTTTCTACGGCGGTCACCAGAGCCTCGGCGGCGAGCATCTGCTCGGTTGCGGCGAGTTCGGGCGACAGCCAGCGGTCGGGACCCGGGCCGGGCACCTTGGTCCGCAGCAGGCGGAGCGCAGCGCCCGTGCCCGCGGCGGGCGCCAAGGGCGCTCGCAGCTCGATGCCGCGGGCAGCGGTGACCCATTCGATGGCCAGGATTCGGCGCAGGTTGTCGACGACTTGGCGCAGCTTGCGTGCTGCGCCCCAGCCCATGGACACGTGGTCTTCCTGCATGGCGGAGGTGGGCAGCGAGTCCACCGAAGCCGGCGCGGCCAGGCGTCGGTTCTCGGCGCACAGGGCGGCCGCGGTGTACTGGGCGATCATCAGACCGCTGTCCACGCCCGGATCGTCGGCCAGGAAGGGCGGCAGACCGTGGGAGCGCTTGGGGTCGAGCAGCCGGTCGATGCGGCGCTCGGCAATGGCGCCGACTTCGGCTGCGGCGATGGCGAGGTAGTCGGCTGCCAACGCGACCGGCGCTCCGTGGAAGTTGCCGCACGACTCGACGCGGCCATCGGGCAGCACCATCGGATTGTCGATGGCCGAGGCCAGTTCCCGATCGGTCACCGCTGCTGCGAAGTCGAGGGTGTCGCGGGCCGCTCCGTGAACCTGGGGCGTGCACCTGATGGAGTAGGCGTCCTGCACCCGGTCGTCGTCGTGGCGGTGGCTGGCCACGATGGGCGAGCCGGCCAGCAAGGCCCGCAGGTTGGCTGCGCAGGCCTGCTGGCCGGGATGGGGCCGCAGCGCCACCAGGTCGGCAGCGAAGGCCCGATCGGTAGCCAATAGCGCCTCGACGCTGCAGGCGGCCACGATGTCGGCGACTCTCAGCAGGCCGGCGAGATCGTGGACGGCCAGGCAGAGCATTCCCAGGATCCCGTCGGTGCCGTTGGTCAGGGCCAGGCCCTCCTTCTCCGCGAGGACCAAGGGCTCGATGCCCGCCGCCGAGAGAGCCGCAGCGCCGCCGATCGTGCCCCCGTCGTCGGTGAGGACTTCGCCTTCGCCGATCAGCACGAGCGCAGCATGGGCAAGCGGCGCAAGGTCGCCGCTGGCTCCGAGTGAGCCGTGTTCGGGCACCGCAGGCACCACGCCCGCGTTGATCAGACGCACCAGGGACTCCGCAACCTGCGGCCTCGACCCTGAGGCCCCGAAGGCGAGCGTGCGGGCCCGCAGAAACATCATGGCTCGGACCACTTCGGCCTCGACCGCCGGGCCCATCCCGGCGGCGTGGGAGCGGATCAAGGACTGCTGCAGAGCGGCCCGACGGCTGGCGGGAATGGTGGTGTTGGCCAGGGCGCCGAAGCCGGTGGAGATCCCGTAGACCGGCTCGCCTTCGACCAGGGCCTCGACGATGCCGCGGGCCGCGGCCATGGCGGATCGGGCGGCGTCGCTGAGGTGAACCTCGGTGCCGTGCCGGGCAACCGCGACGACATCAGAGACAGTGACGCCTGGACCGTCGAGTACCACCGTCATGCCAGAGGCTGAGTCCCGGGCCCGAGCGGCCCGCGAGCCCGTATCGAATCGAAACTGGGAGCGAGAGCGGGAAGCACAGTGCGAAGCCGTGGCCCGAGCGGCCCGTGAGCGGAGCGAACTAGAGCGGGAAACGGCAGGCGACGCGCCGGGAGGTTCATCTGTCCGCGGTTCCTACCAGAGATGTCTCGACGGACGAGAGCGCGCCCGATGTGGCGACGGCCGCTTCGATCACGGCGTCGGCGGCGGTCTGCAGGCGGGTGCCGACGAGCCGCTCCGCCGGACCCAGCACCGACAGAGCCGCTACCGGGCCCTCCGAGCCGTGGACCGGCGCGCAGACCGCGGTGACGTCGGACTCGATGGCGCCGGTATTGAACACGGGCGCGGGGCGGGTATCGCGCGCCAGCGGGGCGGCGAGCAGTGCCGCGCCCACCGCGGTGCCGTCGATGGGGACCGACCGGCCCACCCAGCCGACGTGGCGAATGGCCCGACGGCTCTCGACTGTGGCGATATAGACCGCAGCGTCGCCGTCGCGCACTGCCAGGTATGCGGACTCTTCGGTGATCTCGACCAGTCGTTCGAGCTCTGGCTGGGCTGCCGACCTGAGCCGGGCGTAGGGGCCCGACTGCAACGATGCCAAGGCGGTGCGCACGAACGCAGGGCCCACGGCATAGGAACCGGATCTGTCCTTGACGAGGTAGCCACGGTCGGTCAGAACCCGCAGATGTCGCAGAGCCGTGCTGGCCGGCATCTCCGTTCGGGCTGCGGCCGCAGTCAAGCTGAGTTCGCCGTTGGTGACCACGGCGTCCAGCAACGCCAGCACCCGCTCCGCCGAGCGCGATCTGTGTAGCGGAGGAGCAGAGACAGTTTCAGTACCTGAAATCGCTTGCTGCATATTGACAGAATAGGCCAAGAGTCGGTAGCGTGTGACACGCCACTTACCCTGCAGTCGCGAGGTCCTCTATGCCCGGCACCGCACAGCACGCCGCCAGCGCCCCTCCGGGCGGAGTGAGAGCTCCCACCGGTACTGCACTGACCTGCCGCGGCTGGCCCCAAGAGGCCGCCTTCCGGATGCTGCAGAACAATCTCGATCCCGACGTGGCTGAACGCCCCGACGATCTCGTCGTGTACGGGGGCACCGGTCGTGCGGCGCGGTCGTGGCCGGCCTTCCACGCCATGATCGCCACGTTGACCGATCTGGCCGACGACGAGACCATGCTGGTGCAGTCGGGCAAGCCGGTAGGAGTGGTCCGCACCCACGAGTGGGCGCCGAGGGTTCTTATCGCCAACTCCAACCTTGTCCCGGAGTGGGGCAACTGGGACGAGTTCCGCCGGCTGGAGCAGCTCGGCCTGACCATGTTCGGCCAGATGACGGCGGGGTCGTGGATCTACATCGGCACCCAGGGGATCCTGCAGGGCACCTACGAGTGCTTCATGGCCATCGCCCGCAAGCGCTTCGGGGGGTCGCTGGCAGGGACCCTCACCGTTACCGCCGGGCTGGGCGGGATGGGCGGCGCCCAGCCGCTGGCCATCACCATGAACGATGGGGTTGCCCTGTGCATCGAGGTCGACCCTGAACGCGCGGCTCGCCGGGTGGAGACCCGCTATCTCGACGTGGTCGCCGACGACTACGCCGATGCGCTCCGCCGCTGCTCCGAGGCCGTACGGGCCCGCCGCCCGCTGTCAGTGGGACTGGTCGGCAACGCGGCCGACGTGATGCCGCGCCTTCTGGCCGACGGCGTCGCTGCCGACATCGTCACCGACCAGACCTCCGCGCACGACCCGCTGGCGTATGTTCCCAACGACCTGTCGCCCGAGGCGTCGGACGAGCTGCGGCGCAACCAGCCCGACGAGTTCGTGCGCCGGTCCCGGGCGGCCATGGCCACCCACGTGGAGGCCATGGTGGGTTTCCTCGACGCCGGCAGCGAGGTGTTCGACTATGGCAACAGCCTGCGGGCCGAGGCCGCGCTCGGCGGTTGCGAGCGGGCCTTCGATTATCCGGGCTTCCTTCCCGCCTACATCCGGCCACTGTTCTGTGAGGGCAAGGGACCCTTCCGCTGGGTTGCGCTGTCGGGCGACCCGGCCGACATCGCCGCAACCGACCGGGCCGTGCTCGAAGAGTTCCCTGATGACGAGGGCCTCAAGCGATGGATCACCCTGGCGAGCGAGCGGGTCGCGTTCCAGGGCCTGCCGGCCCGGATCTGCTGGCTCGGCTACGGGGAGCGCCACCGGCTGGGGCTGCGGTTCAACGAGATGGTCCGGTCCGGCGAGCTGGCCGCGCCGATCGTCATCGGACGCGACCATCTCGACTCGGGCTCGGTGGCCTCTCCCTACCGCGAGACCGAGGACATGCTCGACGGCAGCGACGCCATCGCCGACTGGCCGCTGCTCAACGCGCTCGTCAACACGTCGTCGGGAGCGTCGTGGGTGAGCATCCACCACGGCGGCGGGGTGGGCATCGGCCGGTCGATCCATGCCGGCCAGGTGAGCGTGGCCGACGGGACCGACCTGGCCGCTCAGAAACTGGAGCGGGTGCTGCTCAACGATCCGGGCACCGGCGTGATGCGCCATGCCGACGCCGGATACGACAGGGCGTGGGAAGTGGCCGCCGAGCGCGGCGTTCAGATACCGGCCGCTCCGGCGGCTGCGCAGTAGGCCCCGGGCGGTGAAGGCGGGGACATGACCGTCAGGGACATTCTCTCCATCGGCCATCCGGCGCTGCGGAGGGCGGCCGCGGTCGTGCCGCAGCGCGAGATCGCCAGCGAGCGAACCCAGGGCATCGTCGATGACCTCATCGACACCATGCGCCGCGCCAATGGGGCAGGCCTGGCCGCCAACCAGATCGGCGAGACGGCTCGGATCGTCGTCATCGAAGTGAACGAGAACCCCCGCTACCCCTACAAGCCGCCCATTGAGTTGACCGTCGCCATCAACCCCGAGCTCGAGGTGCTCGACGACGAGACCGTGGTCATCAACGAGGGTTGCCTCTCGGTGCCGCTGCGGGGCGACGTGGTCCGCTCGGTCAATCTGGGGGTCCGCTACTTCGACCGTGAAGGCACCGAACACTGCACCCAAGCACGGGGCCTGACCGCGGGAACCTGGCAGCACGAGTGCGACCACCTCGACGGTGTCCTGATCACCGACCGGGCCGACCCTTCCACCCTGTGCACCTGGGATGAGTTTGAACGGCACCACCGCGACGCGTTCATCGAGCGCATCTCTCGGTTCAACGAGCGGGTCGGGGAATGACCATTCACTATTGGTGCGAGCTGGCCTGGCTCGGTGGGTCCGGGGCCGCCGACGGCGTGGTGATCACCGTCGACGGGGATCGCATCGCTGCGGTTCGTGCCGGTGTGCCGGCCTGCCCCCCCGAAGCCGTGCCACTGGCGGGCCTGACCCTGCCGGCGCTGGCCAATGCGCACAGCCACGCTTTCCACCGGGCCCTGCGGGGCCGAACCCACGCCGGGCGGGGCAATTTCTGGACGTGGCGCGACCTGATGTACCGGGTGGCGGCCCGGCTCGACCCCGACTGCTACCGCAGGCTGGCCCGGGCGGTGTTCGCGGAGATGGCCTTGGCCGGCATCGGCGTCGTCGGCGAGTTCCACTATGTCCATCACCGCCCCGGCGGGGGCAACTATGACGACCCCGACGCCATGGGCGCAGCGGTGGTGGCCGCGGCCCGCGACGCCGGCGTCCGCCTGACCCTGCTCGACACGCTGTATCTCCATGGCGGGCTCGACCCCGCGCGCGACGGCGGCTACGAGCCGCTGCGGCCCGAGCAGGTCCGGTTCAGCGACGGCAGCGCCGACCGGTGGGCCGATCGGGTCGAGGGCCTGGCCTCGACGGTTTCGGGGCCGATGGTGAAGGTCGGCGCGGCGGTGCACTCGGTGAGGGCTGTCGATCCGCCGTCCATCAAGGTGGCCGCGGACTGGGCCCAAGAGCGCGGCGCCCCGCTGCACTTCCACGCCTCCGAGCAGCCGGCGGAGAACCAGCAGTGCCTCGGCGTCCACGGTCTGACTCCCATTGACGTGATCGCCCAGGCTGCAGGGCTGGACCCGGGCACGACCCTGGTGCACGCCACCCATGCCAGCGGGCGCGACCAGGCGATGATCGGCGAGGCCGGCGCGTACTGCTGCCTGTGCCCTTCGACTGAGCGGGATCTGGCGGACGGCACCGGACCTAGCTTCGACTTGGCCCGAGCAGGGGCCGGACTGTGTCTGGGCTCGGATTCCCACGCCACCGTCGACATCCTCTCCGAGGCCCGCACGGTCGAGCTCGACCAGAGGGCGGCCACCAACGAACGCGGCGTGTTCGATGTGGACGCCCTGGCCTCGATGGCCACCTCCGGCGGCTACCGGTCGCTCGGCTGGCCGGAGGGAGGCACGCTGGAGGCAGGCGCGCTGGCCGACTTCGTGACGGTGGGGTTCGACTCGGTCCGGCTCGCCGGAGCCGACGCCGATACCGCGCTGGCCGCGACGATCTTCGCGGCCACCAGTGCTGATGTGCACCACCTGGTGGTGGGCGGCAGGACCGTCGTGCGTGACGGGCGGCACACGACCATCGACGTCGCGGCCGATCTGGCTTCGGCCATCACGGAGGTCACTGCGCCATGACCCTGGTCATCGACAACATCTCCGAGCTGATCACCAACGATCCCGAGCTGGGCGATGGCCCGCTGGGCGTGGTGACCGATGCGTCGGTGGTCATCGACGGCGACACGGTGCTGGCGGTGGGCCCGTCCGGCGCTGTCGCCGATGAACGCCTCGACGTCAGCGGCCGGTGCGTGCTGCCCGGATTCGTCGACTCCCACACCCACCTGGTGTTCGCGGGCGACCGGGCCGAGGAGTTCACCCGGCGGATGGCGGGCGAGCCCTACGACGGGGGCGGGATCCGGGTCACCACCGACGCCACGCGCAACGCAGGCCGAGCCGCTCTGTGGGCCTCGCTCCAGCAGCGGCTGGTCGAAGTGCACCGGGCCGGCACCACCACAGTGGAGATCAAGACCGGATACGGGCTGTCGGTGAGCTCTGAGACCGAGCTGGCCTCGCTGGCCGCCGAGGCCAGCCCCGAGGCCACGTTCTTGGGCGCCCACCTGCTGCCCAGCGAGTACCAGGGGCGGGCCGATGAATACGTCGATCTGGTGTGCGGGCCGATGCTGGACGCGGTCGCGGACCGCGTCCGCTGGATTGACGTGTTCTGCGAGACCGGCGCGTTCAACGCCGAACAGTCCCGGGCCGTACTCGAGGCGGGTCGGGCCGCAGGGCTGGGGCTGCGTCTGCATGCCAACCAGCTCGGCCACGGGCCGGGCGTGCAACTCGGCGTCGAGATGGGCTGCTCGTCGGTGGACCACTGCACCTACCTCTCCGATGATGACATCGAGGCCTTGGCCGCCAGTGACACCGTCGCCACGTTCCTTCCGGCCACCGACTTCTCCACCCGCCAGCCCTACCCGAACGCCCGGCGGGCCATCGACGCCGGGGTCGAGGTGGCGATGGCTTCGAACTGCAACCCGGGCTCGAGCTACACCACATCGGTGTCGTTCTGCATCGCCATGGCCGTGCGCGACATGGGCATGACGATCGACGAGGCGATCGCTGCGGTGACGGTTGGAGGAGCAAAGGCGTTGGGTCGGACCGACGTCGGGCGGCTCACCAGCGGCGGTCCGGCCCACATGGCCATTCTCGACGCGCCGAGCCGCCACCACCTCGCCTACCGGCCCGGCGTCCCATTGATCTGGCGGACCCTGGGGGCCGATTACCGGCTCCCGACCGCCCATGACCAGCATTAACCCCTAAGTACAAGAGGAAAAGACATGACCAGCACCATTCCCAGCCCGCCCGTCCCCAATCCGACGGAGCACAACCAGTGGTATCCGTTCGCCAACCGGCCTCTGCCGCCAGAGGTGGACGGGCAAGCAGCCAACCCGGCCGTCATCCCGGTATTCGACGCCGTGGGATTGCCCAGCCACGCTCGGTTCGTGGTGGTTGGCGCAGGCGTGCACGGGCTGTCAAGCGCCTACCACCTGGCCATGTACCTCGAGCGCACCGGCAAGGGCTCGGGCAGTGAGGTTGTGCTGATCGACAAGCAGGGCCCGGGCGCTGGCGCTACCGGGCTGGCTTGTGGCTGCATCCGCAACATGTACATGACCGAGCCTCTGCACGCCATCTTGCGAGCCAGTGTGGAGGTGTGGGAGTCCGACCCCGTGAACTTCGGCTTCCAGCAGGTCGGCTACGTCTCGGTGGGCGAGGCGAACCAGACCCCCGACTACCTGAAGCTGCAGGCGTCGCAGAAAGCCAGCGGCTACCCCTCCGACGTCCACACCGGTGCAGAGGCCCGCGCCTTCCTCACCAACCTGTGGCCCGACTTCAAGACCGACAACTGCGACGTGGTGCTGCACGAGCACCGCTCCGGCTACGCGGGCACCCACATGGCGGTGTGGGGCCTGGACCAGAAGTGCCGGCAGTGGGGCGTGCAGCGTGTGTACGGCGCCACCGTGACCGGCTATCAGCTCGACAACTCAGGCTCGGTCACCGCCGTGGACACCGACCAGGGGTCGATCACCTGCGAGCAGGTCGTGGTGGGCGCAGGGGCGTGGACGCCGACGCACTGGGAGTGGCTCGGCGGCCCCTCGCACCTCGATGTGCTGTACCCCGACGGCCATGTCGAGGACCAGATGGACATGTGGACCTACTGGCGACTGCTGGAGGGCGAGGTCCTGCTGCCTCCCGGCGTCGACTTCCGCACGGCCCAGCACAAAGATTCGCCGGTGCTGCACGTCGAGCTCATGAACACGCCGGTGTACTCCGACGACGGCCGGTTCCTCAAGGACCACTTCTACTCCTACACGCGCTATGCCGCGGAGCGGGTGGGTGCCCCAGGCCTGCAGGGCGGGACGATCCCGGTCAAGATCGGGCCGCGAGCGGTAGTGGAGCCCTACGGCCACCTGAACGACGAGTACCAGGCCGAGGAATGGTTCGCCGACTACTACTGCGCGACGTTGGGCATGCTGTTCAAGCGCTTGGAGAACGTGCGGCCCTTCTTCAAGGAGCGCCGCAATGGCGGCATCGGCGCATTCACCCCCGACAACGTGCCGGTGTTCGACTACGTGGCCGACAACGCCTGGGTGATCGCCGACTCCAACCACGGGTTCAAGATGATCGGGGTGGGCAAGCTCACCGCCCAGATGATGGTGCACGGCGAAAAGCCCGAAGAGCTCAAGCCGTTCACGCTCGACCGGTACCGCACCGGCGCCACCTTCGGCGACCGCAACTCCAACTGCCCCTGGGTGTAGGCCGCCGTCGGCCTCAGCGGACCCGTCGGCGGAACGCAGACACCTGAATTGAGGCCGACATCACGCTGATCTCCCCGGTCGACGCTCCGGCATATCATCCGCGTTCGATCTGTACAGCGGCGCACGCTTGCCCTTGGGTCGCCTGTCGCGCTGGGCGGGTGTCGGTGCCGAATCACTTCGGGACGACGCGCGCTATCTCGTCGCGCTCGCATTCCTCGTAGGGGCGCGTCTTCCAGTCCCAGATCTGATCGGGTTCAAAATCAGAATCGATCGCAATGATGTCGCCGGTACGTGCGTGTCCAATCTCGCCGGGCGACGACGGCACCGGTTCGCCGTTGTTCTGTCGTGGCCAGAGCAGGACCGGCCCGACTGCGACTTCGTTGTCTCGCAGCTCGACGCGCTCGTCGTTCTCGAACACCAGCAGATACTCGACTCCGCTGCTGTGCACTCCGAGTATGCATCTGTCCTCCGCGAGCAGTTCTACGTAGTCGATCGAGGTCGCGTCGTCCGTGCCGTAGAAGTTGCGTTCGATACTCACAAGCTGTGCGCGCGGCCCTTCGGCTTTGAAGTAGCGCACGGCGTGAATCACGACAGCCGGCAGCGCGACTACTGCAGTCATGACGGCGAGAAGAACCAGAATGCTGGGCCAACGGCCGCGTGCACCGCGAGTGCGACGGAGGCTCACGAACACGGAGAATTATCGGCAGCGTGGATGCGCTGACTCACGGGAGGTGCACCGCCATACCGAGTCCACCTGCTGGTGGGCATATTCCTGCGCCGTGACGGGGAGCGACTCGACCTTCTTTGGCACATTGAGTGTCAGCGCGTCGTGCCGCCATAGTCACAAGGTCGGCGAGCGCCTCTCAATCGATGAGGCGGCGCAGCGACTTCAGCCAGTCGTCCGATGAGGTCCAGGCTTCCTCGCTGACTCGCTCACGGCCCGACGAGTTTCCGTTCGCCGTGGGGAACGAGCCGAGGAACTTGACGTCGCGCTGCTTCATCTTGAGGGCGCGCAGGCAGTCGGCCACGACTTCGTCGGAGATGTGGCCCTCGAAGTCGAGCATGAAGCAGTACTCGCCGAGGCCCCGTCGCGTCGGGCGCGACTCCAGCCGGCTGAGGTCGAGGCGGCGGGCCTCGAACTCCATGAGGATCCCCAGCAGGCTGCCCGGCTCATTCTGGTTCTGGAACACGACGATGCTGGTCTTGTCGTTTCCGCTGGCCGGCGGTACTTGGTTCTTGGCCAGCAGCAGGAAGCGGGTTTGGTTGTCGCGGTGGTCCTCAACCGAGGCGACCACGGTTTCGAGGCCGTAGATCTCCGCCGCCGTCGGGCTGGCGATTGCTGCCACGCCGGCCAACTGTTCTTCAGCGATGCGACGGGCTGCGAGGGCGGTCGAGGTGGCCGCTTCGATCTCAGCGTTGGGGAGCCGGCCGTGCAGGAACGCCCGGCACTGGGCGATGGCGACGGGAAACGACATCACCGTGTGGATCGGCGCGAGGTCATCTGCGGTGGCGGTACCGGGCAGTGCCATGAGGTTCAGTTGGACGTTCACGACGACCTCGCGCTGGATGAGGAAGTCGAAGTCGAATGCGAGCGCGTCCTGGGTGACGTTGACTGCGCCTTCGATGGCGTTCTCGACGGGCACGAACCCGTAATCGACCGTCCCGTCGTCAAGCGCAGAGAGCACCTCCGGGACCGAGATCAGCGGCACGAGCGCGGCCTGAGACAGGTCAGATTGGGTGGCGAGGGCAGCTTCGGTGAAAGTGCCGTGCGGGCCCATGTAGCCGATACGCGTGGAAGCCTGGAATGCGATGCCGGTCACCGCCGCGCCCGTCGCTCCAGCCGATGAATCACTCGTCGCCACCGCGGCAGGATACGCAGCGTGCATTGCGCAAACGCCTGAACGGCCGGAGTCGGTGTCCCAACGGCGTCATGCTCACGATGTTGTGTCGGCAGCGGCGAGCGCCGCAGCGAGAAGTTCAGTGAGCCCGATCGACGCTGCCGTTAGCGCCAGTTCGGCGATGTCGAGCGACGAGTGCTGAGCCCGCAGGATCCCGACCACGTCACGCCATTGACGTTCGGAGACGTGGCCTCCAGCGCGGTACCACTCCAGCTTGCGAAGAATCTGCTCGCTGGGCGCTGTGACCCATAACTGCTGCGGCGGATCGTCCCGAATCGTGATGCGTCGTCGACGTTCGAGTTGGAGACGGTCCAGGAGGCTCTCTCCCAGCACGAAGAGGTCCACCTTCAAGCCGGCGTCGTCGATGAGGTTGAACGATGTGTGCAGATCGACTGCGCGGTGCGCCGTTTCGATGGGCACATAGAACTCGACGTCGAGCGAGCGCACGAGGTCGGCAAGCTGGTGATGCTCCAAGCGGATAGCCATGTCGATGTCGATGGTGCCCCGCGGTTCGCCGAACATTGAGCTGGCGAGGGAACCACCGAGCGCGTATGGGATGCCGTGATGGTCGAGGATGGCGGCGACGCGCAGGGCGAGCGCGAGAGGATCGGTCACTGCGGCCAGCGGCCGTCGGCGCCGAATGCGGCCGTCGCGAGCTCTGTGCCGTAGCGCCGTTCTGCCAGGAGAAAGCGGATGCGGCTCAACGAGGCGTGGGGTTCGTCAGCCTGAATGCCTGCACGGGCGGCCGACGCGACGGCCAACGACATTGAAGCGGCCAGACTCGCCCGCTGCGCGGGCGTCATCGACGACCACACCTCGGTGAGCCGATGCCAAGCCTCAGGCGACGTGTCCGCCGGCCGTTCCGCATCTGCGCCGCACTCGTGCGGTGCCATGCGCGCAGACTGCACCCCGACGGCGCCGACGCCGGTATCGGACATGATTCCAAGTTAGGCCCGTGAGCCGGCGCTCGGTCGCCGCATCAGCGCCCATGGCTCATGAATTGGAGCGGGCCTTGATCGCTTTGATGATGGACTCCGCCGCAGCGTGGCCTGCTTCGATGGTGTAGCCCGGCGGCCATTCGGCAACTAGCTGCGTGAGGTCCGATGTGAACGCGCCATCGTTGAGCTTGCGGTCGAGATTGGCCATCGCTAGAGCAGGAGTCCAGCCGTTCGGACGGTACGTGCCGAAACAGGCGGCAATCTCGGCTGGGTCAAGCTCGAGATGATGCACGGCGAGCCAAAGATCGAACAGATCGCGCCCTTTGCTGCGCTGGTAGAGCGCCCGGATCTTGGTGGACATCAGTTCAGGGGCGCAGAAGGTCAGAACTTCCGCGGCTCCCTGAAACCATGGACTGTCGACGCCGTAGTGCCGGGTGATGATCGGCCGAGCGGGCGAACGTTCGAAAGTGTTGATCTCAACCTTGATGTGGAATGGCCCACCGCCCTCGTAGCTGGCGCGCAGTCGCGCCTTCGGGTGCGTCGTGACGCGGGTGGGAACGTCGTCGAATCCGACCGTCAGTGCGATTTCCCTGATCGCATCCAGGGCCTTGCCGATACCGTCACCACTACGCCGGACGTAGTCGAGATCCTCGCTGTAGCGCCATGGCCGTTCAAGCCAGAGCTTGTGCAGGCAGGTTCCGCCCCGGAAGACAAGTTCTTCGCCTAGCAAGGGATGCCGTGCAATCTCAACGATGAGTCGGGAGAGCACAAGGTCTTGTTCGACGTGTTCGGCGCTCACCCACGGCACCTGCGTTCGCCATTGGGCAATGTCGGCTTGTGGGATCACAGATCGTGCTCCACTGCGGTGTTCAACACGATGCGCCAACGATCATCACGTTCGTCGCCGTCTGGCGAGCCGGGTGCCAGCGACACCCACTCGGGACTCACCATCTGCGACAGTGCTTCGAGCGCGTCTGAGACTGAGTTCTCGACGCCGGTCTCCGTTGCCATGAGGTGCAGCAGGTAGCCCACGCGTTGAACGGCCGCTGCCGGGAATTCAGACGCCGCGACGGGCAAGGCTTCCAAATCGAGCAAGCGCGAGATGAGGAGGTCGCCGATGACGGTCGCAACATTCGAGACCCCGCCACCTCTTTCGGGCGAGTCGGCGAGGTCCATGACGGTCGTGGCTGA
Organism: Candidatus Poriferisodalis sp.; assembly: GCA_965226645.1. Classification (GTDB taxonomy): domain Bacteria; phylum Actinomycetota; class Acidimicrobiia; order Acidimicrobiales; family Poriferisodalaceae; genus Poriferisodalis. The sequence continues at coordinate 157,784 of CBDDDL010000001.1, read as the reverse complement.
TGTCGACATCAGGACGCGTCCGGTCGCCGTGTTGACCAGTTGTGTCGCACGTTTGGCGGTGGCTGCGCGCTGGATGAAGCTGATCTGGCTCCCGCCGATTCGCCGGTCCCGCAGGCGAGCCGTAGTCACCACTTGAAGGACCATCGGAGGGTGGTGGGCGGCACCGTGCAGGGCGGCGGCGGAGAGGAAGCCGACGTAGTAGGGGTGACCGAGGTGTTTCATGAGCGGGTCGATGTAGTGCAGCGGCGGCGGTGCGCCTGCATCTCGATATTCGGGCGGCACCGGTACCCAGCCGCCCTTGGTGACCGAAATCACCTTGCGCGCTTGGCGAGCGCGGTTGAGACTTGCCCATACGTCATGAGGTCGAACATCTAGCAAGTTGGCGGCGTCTTGGGAAGTAATGAAGTGACGGCCCTGCCCGATCAACCAGTCGGCGAGATTGCTGGGCGTCACGACCCGTTGATTCACAGGGTTCAAAGTATCAAAACCAGCCAATTTGTAAAGGTTTGATACATGAAATCCATAACGGACTAGATGTGCCGGTGAACAATTGTGGTGAATGTCCGTCACTGCAAGAGCCCGCATTGGCTAACGGACTTACTTCGCGACACTGACCGAAGGTCGCGGCAGGTAGAACGGCAGCCAATGGACGCACAACAGCTCGCCGATCTGCTGGCCCAAGTGCGTGACGGAACGCTGCCGCCCGACGAAGCGTTGGCGCGTCTGCGCCGCCTGCCCTATGCCGAGGTCGCCGGGGCGCGCATCGATCATCACCGTTCATTGCGGACCGGCCATCCCGAGGCGGTCTACGGACCGGGCAAGTCGCCCAGCCAGTGCGCCCGGATCGTGGCCGAGATGCTGAGCGGCGGCTCCGGACCGGTGCTCCTGACTCGTGCGCAACAGCAGCAGACCGATGCAGCGCTCGCTGCGTGCCCGGACGGCACAGCGCACTGGCCTGCTGATCGAGGGCCTGACCCCGAGAGTGATGTCGCTGACAGCGCAGCGCTGGCGACGGTGGTTTGGCGTGCGTCGGGGCCTCGCACCGAGCGCGTGGTGGTTGCCTCCGCTGGGACTGCAGACGGTCCGGTGGCGGCCGAGGCGGCGGCGGTCCTGAGTGCCTTCGGCATCAGCGCCGAACTGGTGAGTGACATCGGTCTGGCGGGGATGCACCGCTTCCTTGCAGAAATCGACACGCTGGCCTCGGCCGATGCAGTCATCGTCGTTGCGGGGATGGAAGGAGCGCTGGCCACCGCAGTCGCAGGTGTAACGCCTGCACCCGTCATCGCGGTGCCGACCAGTGCCGGCTACGGCGCTGCTCTCGAAGGCGTCACCGCGCTGCTGGCCATGCATGCGTCGTGTGCCGCTGGCATCACCGTGGTGGGCATCGACAACGGATTCGGTGCCGCCATGGCTGCGATGCGCATCTTGGATCTGGCTGCCCGCTCTCACGGCGGATCCGCGTAGTGCACGGCACGCCGTCGGCCGGCCCGCCGATTGCTGAGGCGCATGAGCCGGTGAACGTCGAGGCGATCTCGGCCGATAGCACTGGATCGCCCGCGACGGGGGGCATGGTGGCGTGGTTCGATCCGGTCTCGGGCATTGCGGGCGACATGGCGCTGGGCGCACTGTTCGACGCGGGCGCTGACCTGGAATATGTGACTGCCCAGCTGCAGACGCTTGGCCTCGACGGCTGGAGTCTGGACACCGAACGGGTCAGACGGAACGGGCTCGCCGCAACGCGGGCAATCGTCAACGCTCCCGAGGGGCATCATCACCGTCGCTGGCGCGATATCCGGGCGCTGCTGACCGCAGCACCGCTCGCTGAGCGCGTCCGACGGCGTGCGCTGGCGGTATTTGCGGCCCTTGCCGAAGCGGAGGGCGAGGTGCATGGCATGGCGGCCGAGGAGGTGCACTTCCACGAAGTGGGGGCCCTCGACGCCATCGTGGACATCGTCGGCGTGTGCGCGGCCCTCGAATCGCTCGCAGTGGACTCAGTGCGCTGCGGCCCGGTCGCGGTGGGGAAGGGCACGATCAACGCAGCCCACGGAGTGCTGCCCAACCCGCCGCCCGCTGCGGTGAGCCTGCTGGCAGGATGCCCGATCGTCGGCGTCGACATCGACATCGAGCTCACCACGCCCACCGGTGCTGCCATCGTTGCCGCATTGGCTGAGCACTTTGGGCCAGTGCCGGCCATGACGCTCGCCAGCGCCGGCTTCGGGGCAGGCACCCGGGACCTTCCCGGACGTCCCAACGTCACCGGTGTGCTGATCGGCGCCGAGATCCACGCCGCAGCCGACCTCACGTCGCCGCAGCTGGGCGCTGCCATGGGGGCCCTCGCGGGAGCCGACGCCACCGAAGCGCTGGTCGAGCTGGCTGCCAACCTCGACGACGTCTCGGGCGAAGTGCTGGGTCATGCGCTGGACGAACTGCTGACCGCCGGTGCTCTCGACGCCTGGGCCGCCCCGATCGTGATGAAAAAGGGCCGCCCCGCGCACACGCTGATGGCGCTGTGCCGGCCCGACGACGTGACCCGTCTGGCCGATCGCATCGCACGGCTCACCGGCACGCTGGGGCTTCGCGCACGCCCGGTGGTGCGCACAGCGCTCGAACGGCACACATCGACCGTGCACGTCTCCGGGCACGCCGTCAGCGTCAAGCATGGCCCGCACCGCAGCAAGCCGGAGTGGTCTGACGTGGTCGCGGCTGCCGAGGCCCTTGGCCGCGCGCCAGCCGAAGTCGCCCGGGCGGCTGGATTGCTGGCCGCTGCTGATCCGCCCGACCGTGACGACCCTCCGACCTGAGGGGAAACCTCTTGAAGCCCCATGGGCACCGCCTTCTACACTGTCTGGACGCCATCGGACAATCCGGCCCGATTCCGGCGAGGACCAGCGCTTGTAGCTCAATTGGATAGAGCATCTGATTACGGATCAGAAGGTTGGGGGTTCGAGTCCCTCCAAGCGCGCTGAAGGGCATGGCATCTGCCGAGCCTTGGGCACATCACAATGAGGGGCTGTGACGGTTCGGGTCAACGTCGAGCCTGCGCTCTACGCGTGGGCGTTTGAACGCTCGAGACTCGACGTCGACGAACTGCTGAACAAGTTTCCGAAGCTGCGACAGTGGGAGACGGGCGAGCAATCGCCCACGCTGAAGCAGCTCGAGAACCTCGCCCGGGCGACACGGACTCCGGTCGGCTATTTCTTCCTTCCTGCTCCTCCTGTCGAAGAGGTTCCGATACCCGATTTCCGAATGATCGGTGACGAGCAGGTTGCTCGCCCGAGCCCCGACCTACTCGACACGATCTTCGATTGTCAGCAGCGACAAGACTGGTATCGCGACTATGCCCTCGGTCTCGGGCTTGGGCCGATTTCTCACGTCGGCTCGCTGTCGCTTGCAGAGTCGCCAACGCAAGCCGCCACTGTGATTTCCGACGTGCTTTCATTCTCAGTAGGCCAGCGAGGTTCGAATTGGTCTGATGCTCTCGCTTACTTACGCGACCGAGCAGAGGAACTAGGAGTCCTCGTGATGGTCAGCGGTGTCGTTGGCAGCAATACGCACCGCAAGCTGGATGCTCAAGAATTCCGAGGATTCGCTCTCGTTGACTCGATAGCACCGCTCGTCTTTGTCAACGGCGCGGATACGAGAGCTGCCCAGATCTTCACGCTCGCGCACGAGCTGGCGCATGTGTGGCTTGGCGAGACCGGAATCTCGGACGCTGACTTCAGTCGTGCGTCTACGCATGCAGCTGAACGATGGTGCAACGAAGTGGCGGCAGAACTTCTGGTGCCAATTGAGACGCTTCGATCTGAGTACGCGCCCGCTGCCGATCTCACCGGGGAGCTCGATCGCCTAGCTCGGCGCTTCAAGGCGAGCACTCTCGTCGTTCTTCGTCGAGTCCACGAAGCCGGCTTCATCGGTTGGGATGAATTCAGAAGTGCATATCGAGATGAGCTTGCCCGAGTGATGAGACTGATCGCCGGCGCAGGCGACGGTGGCAACTTCTACAACACGCAACCCGTAAGGGTGTCCAAACTCTTTGCAAGGTCTGTCATCACGAGCACCCTTGAGGGCCAAACGCTCCACACAGACGCTTTCCGGATGCTCGGCTTCAAGAAGATCTCAACCTTTCGCGAGCTGAGCGATCGGCTCGGAGTGACGTGACGACATACCTGCTGGACGCAAACGTCTTCATCCAAGCGAAGAATCTTCACTACGGATTCGAGTTCTGTCCAGCCTTCTGGGAGTGGATCGATCGCGCGAACGCGGCGGGAGCCGTCTTCAGCATCGAGCGGGTAGGCGACGAAATCCGAGCTGGCGACGACGAGCTCGCCGAGTGGGCACGTGACAGGCCGGAGTTGGTTCTGGCCCCGGACGAAACGATGGTTCCGAGCCTCTCAATCGTGAGTTCGTGGGCCAGTGGGGCTGGCTACGAGCCATTGGGACCTGCCACGTTTTTCAGGTCGCCGACTACTACCTCGTCGCTCATGCTCACGCCCATGGTCATGTCATCGTCACCCACGAAGCTGCCGGCCGGTCCCCCAAGAAGATCAAGATCCCGGATGCCTGCTTGGGTGTCGGCGTGAAATCGATTTCGCCTTACGAGATGTTGCGCAACGAGCACGCAAGATTCGTTCTTGGACCGTCCCGCTAGGGAGCATGACGACGCAGCGCAGAATCGCAATTGTCGGCGGCGGCATGTCGGGGCTGGGAGCCGCGTGGGCGTTGCACCACCACCCGGACCGGTTCGATTTCCGGCTGTTCGAGGCCAACGAACAGATCGGCGGCAACGCAGTCACGGCCGACATGCCGCAGGCCGACGGCAGCTCGGTCCCGTTCGACATCTCCGTCACCGCGTGCATCCCGTCGGTGTACGACCACGTCGTGCTGCTGATGGAGCGGTTCGGCATCGAGCTCGTGGACACCCAGTTCAACTACAGCGTGAGATACCGCGGCGGCATCTACGCCCACGACTTCGACTTCGACTCCGACATCAGGGATCAGCTGTAACCCGAGATAGCGAAGTTCCAGCGCCTGCTGAAACGACTGCATTCATTCGGTCGTCTGACCCGAGCGAGGTCCAAGTTCGCGAACGCGCTCAACCCGTTCAACTACATCAGCATGCGGACAGTGCTGAACATGGGCGGGTATTCCGCCGACTTCAGGTACAAGATCCTCAAGCCCATGTTCGTCAACTTCCTGATGGCGACGAACGTGTTCGACATGCCAGCAGCGCTCTCCGCCAGGTATCTCGAGTTCTTCGACATCGAGACGGCGACGCCCATGCAGACCTGGGACCAGGGAACGCGGCGCATCTACGAGAACCTGTCGGCTGACTTCGGCGACAAGATCTGCCTGAATCGGCCGGTGCGCAAGGTGTACCGACAGCCGTCCGGCGTCGAAGTCGAGGACGAGACTGGTGCCCGCGAAACGTTCGACGACGTGATCTTCGCCTGCAATGCGAATCAGACGCTGATGATGCTGGACAAGCCCACGATGCTGGAGCGCTACCTGCTGTCATCGATTCGCTACGAGAGCGAGCTCCACAACCATGTGGTGGTGCATTCGGACGCATCGGTCCTGCCCGACGACGAGGTAAAAGCGCTGCGAACACGCAGCAACCACATCGAGCAGTACGGCTCGCGGCCCGACAACTACGAGATCACCTACATCATGCACAATCAGCAGCCGTGGGCCCAAGGGTCGCAGCGACCCTGCTTGGTGACGTACAACCCGATCACCCCCATCGATAACGAGCAGATCGTCAAGCGCTGGTGGTTCCAGCACATCGTCCACGACGTTCGCCATGTGACACTGCTCGTCCCGCTGTTCCGCTTCATCCAGGGCAAACGGCGGAGCTGGTACTGCGGTGCCCACGCGCTGGTCAACAGCCAGGAGACCTGCTTCGTGACCGGGCTCGCCGCTGCAACTCAGATCGGTGCGGACAACCCGTTCGATGAGCCCACCGCACGGCAGGCGTTCAACTACTACGGCGGCATCCTTCACGGCACTCGCTTCCGCAAGGCCAAGGCCTAACGGGCCGAACACCTTCGCGTCGGCCGCAAGCTCGGCCCGAATTGCTTGCGCGGCGCGCCTGCTAGATATAGCGTGCAATTGGTGATCGTCATCTTAACGGCATTATGCGGTTGGGCATGAACACCGAGACCGCGCACGTCGACCGGTTCGTTCTCGATGGCCTGCCGCCGGTTGATCAGTGGCCTGAGATCACCCTGCCCGAGCCGCTCTTTTTGTACCCGAGCCGGCTGAATGCTGCAGCGGTCCTGCTCGACGGCGCCATCGCCCAGGGGTGGGGCCAACGCCCCTGCATGGGACTCGGCGATGACATGTGGACCTACGCCGACGTGTACGACTGCGCCAACCGGCTGGCCGCGGTGCTCGTGGAGGACTACGAGATCGTGCCGGGGAATCGGGTCCTGCTTCGCGGGACCAATGCGCCTTGGATGGTGGCTGCCTGGTTCGCCGTGCTCAAGGCAGGTGCCGTGGCAGTCACCACGATGCCGCTGCTGCGCGCCCAGGAGCTTGCGCAGGTGTGTGCCAAGTGCGTACCGGCGGTGGGGTTGTGCGAAGAAGGTCTGGAAACGGAGCTGCGGAAGGTGACCGACGGCCCGATCGCCATCTGGGGGCCGACAGGCGATCTGGCGGAGGCAGCTGCGATCAAGTCGGGTGAGTTCACTGCGATCGATACCGCTGCGACTGACCCCGCGCTGCTGGCCTGCACCTCGGGCACAACCGGTATTCCCAAGGTGGTCGTGCATTTCCACCGGGACCTGCTGGTGATTGCAGACGCATTCGCGCCGCTGCTGAAAGCACGACCCGACGATGTCTTCGTCGGCAGCCCGCCGCTCGCTTTCACCTTCGGGCTGGGAGCCGAAGTCGTCTTTCCGATGCGCGTAGGAGCGTGCACCTGGTTCTGTGGTGAACCGGGCCCCGCCGCGTTGGCGAACTTGATTGCCGAGCGGCGAGCCACCGTGTGCTTCAGCTCTCCGACTGCGTACCGAGCGATGCTGGCTCTGGAGCCTCGACCGGACCTGTCGTCGCTTCGGCGAGCCGTCTCGGCCGGCGAGTGGCTCCCGCGTTCGACGTTCGAACGGGTCGAAGCCGAGCTCGGCCTGCGGCTGATCGATGGAATCGGTTCGACCGAGCTGCTGCACATCTTCATCTCGGCATCCGATGACGACATCCGGCCGGGTGCCACGGGCAAGCCGCTGCCCGGGTGGGAAGCCTCGATCTTCGACGACGAATGCAATCCGGTGCCGCCTGGCGTGCCCGGGCGGCTCGCGGTCAAGGGACCGATCGGCTGCCGGTACCTCAATGACTCGCGCCAGTCCACTTACGTGCAGAACGGTTGGAATTTCACCGGCGACGTCTACGCCTGCGATTCCGACGGATACTTCTGGTACCAAGCCCGGGCCGACGACATGATTGTCAGTTCGGGCTACAACATCGCCGCCCCAGAGGTGGAGGAGGCGCTCCTGAGCCACGGAGCGGTCGCCGAGGCAGGCGTGATCGGCACGCCCGACACGGAACGGGGAATGATCGTGCACGCATTCGTCCATCTGCGCGATCCATCCGCAGCGACCGAGGCACTCGCATGCGAACTACAGGACCACGCCAAGGCCACCATCGCTCCCTACAAGTACCCTCGCCGGATCACCTTTTGCGCCGTGCCGCTGCCCAAGACGCCGACAGGAAAGCTCCAGCGGCGGGCGCTGGCGAAGCTGGCAGAGCCGGCCGAGCTGGCTGAGTTGGCTGCGCAGGCCGGCCTCTAGCGCCCAGCTTCGAAGACGATGTCACCCAGAGACCGGATTCTCGACGCTTACGGGCTGTTCGCTCGGGAGTATGGCGGCTGGATAGCGGTCGGCGGGCTCATCGCGTTGATGCGTGAGCTCGGGATCGACGCGCAGGCCGTGCGATCTGCTGCGTCTCGCATGAAGCGTTCGGGCCTGCTGGTGCCTGAGCGGGTGGATGGAAAAGCTGGCTATGCGCTGAGCGCCGACGGCCGCGTGATCCTCGAATCAGGCGATCAGCGCATCTTCGGCAGCGGTGCCAGTCGCAACGAGGGCTCGTGGCTGCTGGTGCTGTTCTCGATCCCCGAGTCCGAACGCCGTAAGCGCTACCTGATCCGGTCAAGGCTCGCCCGCCTCGGCTTCGCGCCGGGTCCAGCAGCATCGTGGATCGCCCCCGCCTCCCTGCTCCCCGAGGCCCGCTCGATGCTGAAGCGCAGCGGGCTCGACGGCTACGTGTCGTTCTTTGAGGGCGATTTTCGAGCAGATGAAAGCAGCGAGCACATCGCGGCATCCGCCTGGGATCTCGACGTCATCAACAAGATGTACCGGGAGTACCTCGACAGCCAGCGGACGGTGTTCGATTCGTGGATTTCCGCACCTGGGGAGGACCGCGACGCGTTCGTGGCACACATGAACAACATCAGCGCTTGGCGCCCGCTGCCGTACGCCGATCCCGGGCTGCCTCGCTCGGTCACGCCCCCAGACTGGCTGGCCCCCGAAGCGCGTGAGCTGTTCATGCGGCTCCATCGGCAGCTGCGACCCGGCGCACACCGCTTCTATCTGGAGACGCTCGACGCAGCTGCACGCCGCTAGCCCGAGCGGCCCGTCAACGCTGCGAACGAGAGCGGGGAATTTCGCCGCCAGCGTTCTCCGTCAGCGGAGGTCGCGGTCGATCAGCGCCTCTGGCACCTGATCGCGACGGCGGCTCGTGCGACCCGGCCAATATTGAATGGGCCACGGCTGCTCGCTGCGCCCGAGATCGATCGCGGCGTTGAGGGTCCAGTAGGGATCGACGAGGTGCCCGCGGGCGATCAGGCAGATATCCGCCCTGCCGGCCATGAGCACGGTGTTGACGTCATCGATGCTGGAGATAGCGCCCACTGCCATCGTCGGGATGCCCACCGCGTTGCGGATCGCCTCGGCAAAGGGCGTCTGGTACAGGCGCCCGAACGCCGGCTCGCCGTCGGGATCAACCTGGCCGGTCGACACGTCGATGATGTCCACGCCGCAGTCCTTGGCCATGCTGCTCAGCTCGATGGCCTCGGAGCGGCTGAACCCGCCCTCGACCCAGTCGGTGGCCGAGATCCGCACCGACAGCGGCTTTCTGCCGGGCCAGGCTTCCCGCACTGCTTCGATGACACGCAGCGGGAACCTCGCCCGGTTCTCGAGCGAGCCGCCGTGCTCGTCGCTGCGCCGGTTCGTCACCGGCGACAGGAACGACGACAGGAGGTAACCGTGCGCGGCATGGATCTCGACCAAGTCGAAGTCGGCGTCGGCCGCTCGATGGGTTGCCGCCACGAAGTCGTCGAGCACGGCGTCCATCTGCTGGTACGACATCTCGGCCGGCATCTGGCTGCCGGCGCGGTACCGCAGGGGAGAGGCGGACACCAGCGGCCAGTTGCCGGAATCGAGCGGTACGTCCTCGCCTTCCCAGGGCACCTTCGTTGAACCCTTGCGGCCGGCGTGGCCGATCTGCAGGCCGATCTTGGCTTCGGTGAACTCATGCACGAAGCTGGTGATCCCGGCCCAGGCCTCGGCATGGAGGGTGTTCCAGATCCCGGTGCACCCGGGCGTGATGCGGGCCTCGGGCGACGTGCACGTCATCTCGGTCATCACCAGCGCGGCGCCGCCGACGGCGCGGCTGCCCAGGTGCACTTTGTGCCAGTCGTTCGGCATGCCATCGACTGCGCTGTACTGCGCCATCGGCGACACGCCGATGCGGTTGTGGAAAGTCACGTCGCGCAACGCAAACGGGTAGAAGATCGGCGGTGTGTCCGGCGTCGGCGGCCGGGCGGAGGGCGGCTGCTGGGATGCGAACCAGCGCAGGGTCTCATCGTGGTAGCGGGCGTCCCGTTCGCGCAGGTTGTCGTAGGTGACCCGCTGAGATCTCGTGAACAGCGAGAACGCGAACTGCTCGAAGGGGCGCTCGCGGTGATGGTCGACGTGTGCGAACCAGTCCTCGCTCGTCGCGGCGGCGCGTTGCAGGCTCTCGATCTGGGGCCGTCGCTCGGATTCGAAGTTCTTGAGCGCGGTGGCCACATCGGAGGCCGAGGCCATGGCATCGGCGAGTGCGATGGCATCTTCCAGCGCCATCTTGGTGCCGCTGCCGACCGAGTAATGGGCCGTGTGGGCGGCGTCGCCGAGCAGCACGACGTTGTTCACTACCCACGACTCGCACGAGATGCGAGGGAAGCTGATCCACCGGGAGTTGTTGCCGATGAGCGGGCGCCCGTCCAGGTGGCGGGCGAACAGCTGGCTGCACCAATCCAGGGCGTGCTGGTCGGACTCGCCGGGCGCCAACCCGGCGTCGTGGCCGCCGAGCTGTGCCCGGTGCCAGGTTGCTTCGGCCATCTCGACGATGAACGTCGATCGCGTGTCGTTGTACGGGTAGATGTGCGCCTGCACCGCGCTGTGTCCGATGTCTTCGAAGGCAAGATCTTCGAAGATGAACGTGAACCGGTCGAAGGGTGCGTCGATTGCTGTCCAGATGTACTTCGCCGATCCGTGGGTGATCGTGGGTCGCAGCTGATCCGAGTAGCGGGAGCGCGTGCCGCTGTTGATGCCGTCGCCGGCAACGACGAGGTCGAAGTCGTCCCTCAAGGCGTCGACGTCGATCTCGGTTTCGAACTCGACGCGGACGCCGAGCTCGCTCGCCCGGCGGGTCAAGATCTCGAGCAGGCGCACCCGGGCGAGCGCAGCGAAGCCGTGACCGTCAGAGCAAATGGTCCGGCCCCGGTAACGGACATCCATCGCACCCCAATGGCGGAACTCCGACTCGATGGCAGCGATGGCTTCTGGGTCGGATTCGGCGATGTTGGCCAGGGTCTCGTCGGAGAACACCACTCCGAACCCGAAGGTGTCGCCACGTCGGTTGCGCTCATACACCGTGATGTCGTGGGTCGGGTCCTGCTTGGACATCAGGATGCTGAAGAACAGGCTGGCCGGGCCTCCGCCGATGCACGCGATCTTCATCGCGGAATCTGCTCCCGGTTCATCGGCAATCGTCGGATCCGTTCGAGCGCGGTGACAAGGGCCACATCGACAGCTTTCGAGGACGAATTCGGCGCACTGGGCGAGATCGCGGGAATTTTGCGATAGTAAAAAGCGTAGTATAGTTTCGACGATGTCCGACAGCGCTGGTCACCGCCGGAGCGAGCTTGGTCGACGAGACGTAGCGGAGACGGTGACATGAGCGTGGCCGTCGTCACTGGCGGAACTCGTGGGATCGGACGGGCCATCAGCACGCGCCTGTCCGCTGCCGGCCACAACGTCACTGCGCTGGCCACGTCGGAGCCCGCTGATTCGCCCGCCGGCATCGCCGTTCGCATCTGCGACGTCACTGACGAATCCCAGGTGGCCTCGACGTTTCGAGACATCGGACCCGTCGAGGTTCTGGTCAACAACGCCGGCGTGTCGTCGTCGAATCGGCTGGGGCGCACCACGATTGAACAGTGGAACCACAGCCTCGCCGTCAACGCAACCGGGGCGTTCCTGTGCACACGAGCGGTCATTGACGCCATGACCGAGCGCGGCGCCGGCCGGATCGTGACCGTTGCCTCGATCGCTGGCGTCGAGGGCGCCAAGTACATCGCTGCCTACGCAGCGTCCAAGCATGCCGTCGTGGGCCTGATGAGGGTGGTCGCCGCAGAAGCTGCCCGAACCGGTGTCACGGCCAACACGGTGTGCCCGACCTTCGTCCGTACCGATATGACCGTGGCCACCATCGCGAACATCGCTGAACAGACCGGCAAGAACCTCGCGGATGCCGAGGCGGCACTTGCCAAGGCCACACCCCATGGACGGATCATCGAGATTGCCGAGGTGGTCGACGCAGTGATGGAGCTCGTGGAATCAGACCGCAACGGTCAAGAGATCGTGCTCGACGGAGCGCCGGCATGACGTTCCGTGCATCTGCTGCGTTCACCGACGATTGGGAGCACTTCCGCCTCGACGTTGATGACCGAGTCGCCACGATCACGCTTCAGCGCCCGGAAACGCTCAACTCCCTCACCTTCGATGTGTACGCCGATTTGCGCGACCTGTTCCGGGAAGCCCCGCTGCGGGACGACATCGACGCCTTCATCATCACCGGTCAGGGACGGGGCTTCTGCTCGGGTGGCGATGTCGACGAGATCATCGGCGAGTTGGTGACGTTCGACCCTGCTCAGTTGCTCGAGTTCACACACATGACCGGCGCGGTAGTGCAGAACATGCGCGAGTGCCCGATCCCGATCATTGCAGCCGTCAACGGCACTGCCGCCGGTGCCGGAGCGGTGATCGCGCTGGCGTCGGATTTCCGCATCTGTGTGCCCCGAGCCACGTTCCGCTTCCTGTTCACCAAAGTCGGCCTTTCCGGGGGTGACATGGGCTCGGCCTACTTGCTGCCCCGACTGGTCGGCCACGGCCGCGCCACTGAGATCCTCATGTTCGGCGACCCCGTCTCTGCTGCCGATGCAGTCGATATCGGACTGGCGAACAAGGTGGTCGAACCTGATGACCTGCTCGATGAGTGCACGACGCTCGCCCGCCGGCTCGCAGACGGGCCTCGGCTTGCGTACCGGGCCACGAAGCTGCTGATCAGCCGCGAGGCCGACATGAGCCTCGCTGCAGCGATCGAATTCGAAGCCATGACCCAGGCGCTGCTGATGCGCACACAGGACCATGCCGAGTTCCACCGTGCGTTCGGGGCCTCGGAGACGCCGAACTGGAAAGGGCGATGACATGACCACTCCGCACCGGCTGATCAGCCCGGAATCCATGGCGCCGGCTCCCGGCTTCGCCCACGCCGTCGTCCCCGCGGACGGCCGCACTGTTTACATCGCCGGGCAGATTTCTTGCGACCCGACTGGCGCGGTCGTGGGGAACACGTTCGCCGAGCAGTACGACGTGGCGCTGGGCAACGTCGTGGAGGCGCTCGCACACGCTGGCGGCGAGCCCGACCACATCGTGTCGCTCGTCGTCTATGCAACCGACGTGCAGGCATACCGCGACGACCGTCGCGGCGTGGGCGTCGCCCACCGAAAGCACCTCGACCGTCACTTCCCGGCCATGGCAGTGCTCGGCACTACCGCTTTGTTCGAGCCCGACGCCCTGGTCGAGATCATCGCTACAGCGGTCATTCCCAGCTGAGCGAGACACGAGTCGTGCCGCGGACCGCTGAGGGGACGACACCTAGGGTCAACAGATGAGCCAATCGCCAAGTGGCTGGGACTTCTGGGTCGACCGAGGGGGCACGTTCACCGACGTCGTGGCCCGCCGTCCCGACGGAAGCCTGACCACGCACAAGCTGCTGAGCGAGGATCCGCGCCGCTACGACGACGCTGCCACCACTGCCATTGCCGATCTGCTCGGCGTGCCGCGGGGCGAACCGCTGCCGCCCGAGCGGATCAGGTCCGTGAAGATGGGCACCACGGTCGCCACCAATGCGCTGCTGCAACGACGTGGCGTGCCGACGCTGTTCGTGACAACCGCAGGGTTCGGCGACGTGCTGCGCATTGGGTACCAGACCCGTCCGCACCTGTTCAAGCTCGACATCGTCCTGCCCGAGATGCTCTACGCCGAGGTGCTCGAAGTCGCCGAGCGCATGGCTGCCGACGGCACGGTGCTGGGAGAGCTGGACCTGCCCGCTGCCGTCGCTGGCATGGCTGCGGCCCGCGAACGCGGAATGGAAGCCGTCGCGATCGTGCTGGTGCACGGCTACCGCTATCCCGACCATGAAGCGGCCTTGGCTGCAGCGGCCCGCGAAATCGGCTTCGAGCAGGTCTCGGTCAGCCACGAGGTGGACCCGCTCGTCAAGATCGTTCCCCGGGGCGACACCACCGTTGCGGACGCCTACCTGTCCCCGATCCTGCGCAGCTACGTCGACGCTGTGGCGTCGAGAATTGGAAACAGCGACGCTGCTGTGGCGTCGTCGGAGGGTCCGCAGCTGCAGTTCATGCAGTCGAACGGCGGGCTGGCCGATGCCCGGCGATTCACCGGCCGCGATGCGCTGCTGTCGGGACCAGCCGGCGGTGTCGTGGGCATGGCGCGCACCGCCGGGGCGGCTGGCTTCTCCCAGCTCATCGGCTTCGACATGGGCGGCACGTCAACCGATGTCTCGCACTTCGCCGGCGAGTTCGAGCGGGCTAACGAGACCGAGGTGGCGGGCATCCGCGTGCGCACTCCCATCATCGACATCCACACGGTGGCGGCCGGAGGCGGGTCGCTGCTCACCTTCGACGGCAGCCGCTTGCGTGTCGGTCCCGAATCGGCCGGCGCCGATCCCGGACCGGCGAGCTACGGCAACAACGGCCCGCTTGCCCTCACCGACGCCAACGTCGCCCTGGGTGTCATCCGGCCCGAGTACTTCCCGTCGGTGTTTGGCACCGACGGAACGCAGCCGCTCGATGTCGATGCTGCCGCCGACGGCATCGCCGAGCTGACCGCTCAGATCGCGCAGGCCGCCGGCGTGCGGCGCAGCACTGCCGAGGTGGCCTTCGGGTACGGCGAGATCGCGGCGGAGAACATGTCCAACGCGATCCGCAAGATCAGCACCGAGCGGGGCCACGACATCACCGCCTACACGCTGGTGTGCTTCGGGGGTGCCGGCGGTCAGCACGCCTGCCGGGTAGCAGACCGACTCGGTATCACCACCATCCTCATTCATCCCCACGCGGGGGTGCTGTCCGCGCTCGGCATCGGGTTGGCTGACGTCACTGAGTTGCGCGCCGAACCTGTCGAAGCCTCGCTGGACAGCGAGCTCATCGACATCTTGCACCGGCGGCTCGCCGCAGCGAGGCCGGCCGCAGTCGAGGCCGTGGCCGCTTCGGGGGTGCCTGTGGACCGCATCGATGTCAGCGGGCGGCTCGCCGTCCGCTACCGCGGTTCCGACACGACGCTTGAGGTGCCTCTGGGCTCCCCTGACCAGGTGGCTAGCGACTTCGCAGCGGCGCACCGGGCGAGGTTCGGGTTCAGCCCACCAGAGCAGGCGTTGGTGATTGACGCACTCCACATTGAAGCCCGCGGCCAGGCGGTCGACCCACCGCCGGCGGCTCCGCCCGCAGGTGACCGCGAGGCGCTGCTGGCTACGCACCCCGCCTACATGAGCGCGACAACGGTTCCTGAGCCCGATGACGAGGCACCGGACGGCACGGCAGCCCCGCCGGGCTGCGCGCGGTACGACACGCCCTTCTGGGACCGCACCGCGCTAGCACCGGGAGCGGTCCTGGCCGGCCCGGCCGTCATCGTCGAGCCGAATGCCACGACGGTGATCGAACCGGGTTGGCAGGGCACGATCACTGACTGCGGTGATCTTGTGCTCGAACGGGTCGTGGCTCGACCGTCACGGATCGCGATCGGCACCAGCGTCGATCCGGTGCAGCTTGAGATCTTCAACAACCTGTTCATGAACATCGCCGAGCAGATGGGCGTCGTGCTCGAGCACACCGCGGTGTCGGTGAACATCAAGGAGCGGCGCGACTTCAGCTGCGCGCTGTTCGACACTGCCGGTCAGCTCGTGGCCAACGCGCCGCACCTACCGGTGCACCTGGGCTCGATGAGCGAGTCCATCCGCGCGGTCATCGAGCAGAACCCGACGATGTCCCCCGGTGACGTGTACGTGCTGAACAACCCGTACAACGGCGGCACCCACCTGCCCGATGTAACCGTCGTGCGGCCGGTGTTCGATGCCTTCGGCACAGATCGGATCTTCTACGTGGCCTCTCGCGGCCACCATGCCGACATCGGCGGCTGTGTGCCGGGTTCGGCCCCCGCCGACTCGACCACGATCGACGAGGAAGGCCTGGTCCTCGACAACCTCCAGATCGTCGCCGAGGGCCGCTTCCTCGAAACCAAGGTCCGCGACGTGCTCGCCAGCGGACCGTGGCCAGCGCGCAATCCCGACCAGAACATCGCCGATCTGCGAGCCCAGGTCGCCGCTTGCGAGCGCGGCGCCACCGAGCTGGCGCGCATCGTCGACTACTACGGGCTTGAGGTCGTCCATGCCTACATGGGCCATGTCGCCGACAACGCCGAGGAGATGGTGCGTCGGGTCATTGATGCCCTCGGAAACAGCAACTTTCGGGGCAGTTACTCGCTCGAACTCGATGACGGCAGCGTCATCTGCGTGCGCATCTCGGTGGATCGCTCGGCTCGGGGAGCCATCGTCGACTTCACCGGTACGAGCGGGCAGCACCCCGGCAACTTCAACGCCCCGACCGCCGTGGCTCGTTCGGCGGTGCTGTACGTGTTCCGCTGCATGGTCGACGACGCGATCCCGCTCAATGCGGGCTGCCTGAGGCCCCTGGAACTCGTCGTGCCTGACCCCTCGATGCTGTCGCCGCACCCACCGGCGGCGGTCATCGCCGGCAACGTCGAGACGTCCCAGCAGATCACTGACGCGTTGTTTGGTGCCCTCGGTGTGGTGGCGGCCTCGCAGGGCACGATGAACAACTTCATCTGGGGCAACTCGGAGCACCAGTACTACGAGACGATCTGCGGCGGCGCGGGGGCCACGGCCCGCCGACGCGGTGCCGACGCGGTGCACACGCACATGACCAACACCCGCCTCACCGACCCTGAGATCCTCGAGCAGCGCCACCCGGTCCTGCTGGAGCGGTTCGAGGTGCGGCGCGGATCGGGCGGCGCCGGTGCAAACCGCGGCGGCGACGGCGTGGTGCGCCGGCTGCGCTTCGGCGAGGCAATGACGGTGAATCTGCTCAGCTCGCGGCGGCGGATCGAGCCATTCGGTGTCGCAGGCGGCCAGCCGGGCGCCCTGGGCCGCAATTTGCTGGAACGAGCCGATGGCGCCGTGACTGAGCTGGCTGGGTGCGTCCGCGTCGAAGTGGAAGCGGGTGATGTCATGGAGATCCACACTCCGGGCGGCGGGGGCTACGGCCCACCTCCGCTCGGGAGCGAGCGCGCAGAAGTGCGAGGGTGAGGGCAATGAGTAACGAACTGCTGACGCCCGAACGGGCGGAATTGGTCGCCCGGATGGCAGAACTGGGTCCTGCGTTTGCCGAGCGGGCCGCAGAGCACGACCGCGACGCCAGCTTCCCGCATCGCAACTGGGCCGAATTGGCCGACGCCGGTTTCTTGGGCCTGTGCGTTCCGCAATCTGCCGGCGGGCTCGGTGCCGACTTTGTGGGCTACGCGTTGGTGGCCGAGGAGATGGGCCGGCATTGTGCGACCACCGCGCTGACGTTCAACATGCACACCGCCACGGCGCTGCTGGCCGGACCGATCGCGCAGTCGCTGCTGGCAGGCGAGGCCGGTCGGGCGCTGGACCCTGACGGGCGCATGGCTGCGCACCTCGAAGCCAACCGTCCGCAGCTGTGGCATGGCATGGTCAGCGAGCGCGTGATCCACTCCCAGCCGTTCTCGGAAGGACAAGCGCCCGGCGCCCGTTCGGGCTTCAGCACTACGGCCACGCCGACCGACGGCGGCTATGTGGTGACCGGCCGCAAGATCTTCGCCTCGCTGAGCGGTGCTGCACACAGGCACAACGTGCTCGCAGTGGTGCAGGGCGATCACCGCATTCGTCTGCTCGGCGTGCCCGCTGACTCCGACGGCGTCGAGATCGTCGGCGACTGGGACCCGCTGGGGATGCGAGGCACCGACTCGCGCACTCTGCTGATGGACGAAGTGTTCGTGCCAGCTGAGAACGAGGTGCTGCCGCCCGGGATGTTCAACGCGATGGTGTCGCGCTTCCCGCAGTTCTACATGAGCCTGTCGTTCAGCTACCTGGGGCTGATGCGAGCCATCTTGGACGCGACTGCCGCGTACCTTCGCGGCGAATCCGGCGTCAAGGCGTCACGGGATCACCCGATCAAGCAGACCGGTTGGGCGCAGCTGCAGCTCATCTACGACCGGGCGCAGGCCATGACGTACCGCGTGCTCGATGAGGTCTGCGCGGACCCCGATCCCCAACAGCTGCGCCGCGCCCAGGTGGCGACGATCACGACGATGGAAAGTGCGCCCGAAATGGCATCGCTGGCGCTGCGCACCTGCGGAGGACGCTCGCTGCTGCGTCCCGGCCGGCTCGAGCAGCACTACCGCGACGCTCGCTGCGGCGCAACGATGCTGCCGTGGAGCACCGAAGAACTGCTTGTGCGGCTCGGCCGCAACGGGCTCTACGACGCCGACGGCACCGACCCTGACCCGGCCTGACGACCCAGTCTGGCGACCCAGCCTGGCGACCGAATCGTCGAGGGCAGTGACACCGGACTGCAACGATGGAGAAGGAACGCCAATCCGACGCCCCGGCTCTGTCTGTGTGATGACCCACTCGAAGATGCGACACGCATCAAGACCAATGACTGCCCGCCTGCTGGTCACGCTGGTTGCTGTCGGCCTGTGGGCAGCCGCATGCACCGGCGATGACGCCGGTGTTCAGGCCAGAGATACCGCTGCACCGACCACCAGCCCGTCGGGGGCATCCAGCGCTGAGCAACCCGACACTCCCACCAGCGAGGATCCTGGCGCCGAACCGCCGAGCGGCGACAACACACCGGACGACGCAGACTCCGACGTCGATGACGGCGACACCGCCGACGGGGATGTCGAGGTTGGCGGGGATAGCGACGGACCCGAGGCCGAGGCACAGACCGCCGCATTGGAGCGGTTCGACGAATGCGGCGCTGTGCTCGACTACCTCCACGCCAACGCGGGCTCGACGGTCGGCCCGTGGGGTTTCGGCGGCGACTTCGGTTTCGGCATTGAAGCGGCTGAAGAAGGCGCGCTCGCCGTCGACTCTGCGGCCTCCGATGACTCTGGATCGCTGCAAGCCGGCGTTGACTACAGCACCTCGAACGTGCAGGAAACAGGCATCGACGAGCCCGATGTGGTGAAGACCGACGGCCGCCGCCTCGTCGTCGCTACGCAATACAGGGTGCAGATCGTCGACGTCACGGGATCCGAGCCGTCGCTGGCGGCCACGGTCGAGCTTGGCGATCATTCGGGATCGAGCCTGCTGCTGCACGGCGATCGGGTGCTCGTGTTTGCGCCGCGATGGGGGCTCATCATGCCGTTCGAAGATTCCGGCGGCGACGGCGCAACCGACGTCATCGAGCCGCATCCCGGCTGGGGTCCCACGACCGAGATCGTCGAGATCGACTTGGCCCGCTCGACCCCGTCGATCGTGCGGCGGCTGAACATCGAAGGCAACTACGTCAGCGCTCGCATGACCGACGGTGTCTTGCGCATCGTCACCTCTTCCCAGCCGCGCGGCATCCCGTGGATACTCCCCACCACAGCCGGTGCCGTTACCGAACAGCGGGCGACCACGGCGAACCGGGAGATCGTTGCCAGCACCACGGTCGATCACTGGCTCCCGCGTTACGAGTTGACCGATGCATCTGGCGCCACCACCGACGGGGGTCGCCTCACCGAGTGCGACGGCATCTGGGCACCGGTGCACTACTCGGGTCCGGGCACGCTCAGCGTCACGACGATCGACATCGCTGCAGACGGCCTGGCGAGCCCGATCGACACCACGTCGATCCTTTCCGACGGCAGCACCGTGTACGCGTCGTCGGAGCACCTGTACGTCTCCACGACCCGGTGGGTCGACTGGAACGCTCAGCCCGAGGAGCGCGACGGCGACGGTCTCGCCGATACCGAAGTTCACATGTTCGATGTTGGTGACAACCTCACGAGCTCCTACGTCGGGTCGGCAACGGTGCCCGGAACCGTGCTGAATCAGTACTCGATGTCCGAGCACGAGGGCCACCTGAGGATCGCGACCACGACCGTGCCGCCGTGGCGGCTCGAGGGCGAGCCCGACTCCGAGAGCCTCGTGACAGTGTTCGCGGCAGATGTCAATGGCCTGACCCAAGTCGGCCAAGTCGACGGTCTCGGCGTCGGCGAGCGCATCTTCGCAGTGCGATACCTGGGCGACATTGCCGCCGTGGTCACGTTCCGCCAGACCGATCCGCTGTACATCATCGACCTGGCTGACCCTGCGGCCCCAGCGGTGCGCGGCGAGCTGAAGATCCGCGGTTTCTCGGCGTACTTGCATCCGCTCGACGGCGACCTGTTGCTCGGTGTCGGCCAGGATGCCGACGAAGACGGCCGGACCCAAGGCACGCAGGTGTCGCTGTTCGACATTGCTGACTTGTCCGATCCGCGGCGCGTCGACCAGTGGACAGCACCGGGCGGGCACAGCCAAGTGGAGTTCAACGCGCTTGCGTTCTTGTACTGGCCCGCCGAGCACTTGGCGGTGCTGCCTATGGTCCAGTACCCCGGTGACGAGCGAGATTCCGAGCCGCCCTTCATCGGCGCTGTGGCGCTCGGCACCGACGACCGGCAGCTCGCCGAACGGGCTCGAATCAGCTACGCAGACCCGCCGAACAAGCGGTGCCGCGAATCTCGCGACATCATCATCCGGCCCGACGGCACCGAAGAACGCGGCGAGCTTGAGCGCTACTGCTGGTACGACCACGAATGGGAGGCTCAGATCTTCGCCAGCGCCATCGTCGGAGACCGGCTGTACACGGCGTCGCAGAAGGGTCTCGGCGTTGTCGACCTAGCATCGCTGCAGCCCGATTCGTTCATCGCCTGGGGTGACTGAGCGCGCGCGGCGACGCGACGCGCTGAATGCGCGGTCCAGCCGAGTTCCCAGCCGGCACCGGGCCAGCCGAGACCAGCGCGCCGTCCCAGCCAATTCCGGGCGTGATTGGGCCGCTCATGGGCCATAGTGATGCCATGGACAGTCCCGATCGCGCTGATGAGAGGTCAATCGTCGTGTGGGACGGTTCGCCGCGGCTGCAAAATCCGCTGTTGCTGGTGGCCTTCGAGGGTTGGTTCGATGCCGGCGAGTGCGCCACAGGAGCGTTGGACTGGATCCGGCGCCGCAGCGAAGCGCGACGCGTCTGCCACATCGATCCAGAAGAGTTCTACGACTTCCAGGAGAGCCGACCGAACATCGAGATCGCGCCCGACGGCGAGCGCCTCATTCGCTGGCCGGCAGTCGAGTGCTACGTCGTGCCGGCCGCGCCGCCGCACGATCTGGTGCTGCTGTCGGGCATTGAACCGCGCATGCGCTGGCGCACGTTCTGCGAGAGCGTGGTCGAGATCGCCTCCGAGCTTGGCTGCCAGATGGTGGTGACGCTCGGTGCAATGGTCGCCGGCATCGCCCATTCGCGGGCAGCGAGCGTGAAGGGCAGCGCGGCGAGCACTGAGCTGGCGAAGCGGCTGGGACTTGACCGTCCGACCTATCAGGGTCCGACCGGCATCATCGGCACCCTGCACGACGTGCTGGACCGAGCAGAGCTTCCGGTTGTGTCGCTGCGCGTCGGTGTGCCGCACTACGTGGCTGGCCCGCCGAACCCGAAGGGCACCCGGGCACTGCTTTCCCACGTCGAGACGGTCACCGGCGTGCCGACCGGCTACCAGGATCTGGACTCGAGCGTCGACGCCTGGGAGGAACGGGTCAACGAGGCGGTGCAGCGCGATCCCGAGATCGTCGCCTACATCAGCCAACTGGAAGCCGAAGCCGATCGATCCGAGGCCGAGAACCTCCCCAGCGGTGACGATCTCGCCAAGGAGTTCCAGAAGTTTCTGGCTGAGCAGCGCCAGGCCCCAGAGTCGGACGACGGCGGGGACTGACCCCGCCAGGACACAAAACGACCCTCGTTCCGGGTCGCCGGTGGTCGTAAGGTTCGTGGGATGGGCGGCAGCACGTTCGGGGAGCGCTTCGCGGTCACGACGTTCGGGGAGTCCCATGGCGGAGCGCTGGGCGTGATCGTCGACGGCTGCCCCGCGCGCCTCGAACTGAGCGACGCCGACGTGCAGGTCGAGCTGGACCGCCGCAGACCCGGACAGAGCCGGCTGGTCACCCAGCGCGACGAGGCCGACCAGGTCACGATCCACTCCGGCGTGTTCGAGGGACTGACGCTGGGCACGCCAATCGGCATGACCGTTGCCAACACCGACGCTCGGCCGGGGGCCTACGCCGAGATGGCCGACGTGTACCGGCCCAGCCACGCGGATTACACCACCGAGGCCAAGTACGGCATCCGCAACTGGCAAGGTGGGGGCCGCGCGTCGGCCCGCGAGACCGTGGGTCGGGTTGCCGCGGGCGCGGTTGCACGCAAGCTGCTCGCTGCAGTTGGCGCCGAGGTGCTCGGGTGGGTCAGCTCGGTGCGTGACATCACTGCCCAGGTGGATGCGGCCGCGCTGACGCGCGACGACGTCGAGGCCGACCCGACCCGCTGCGGTGACCCGGCTGCTGCGGCCCGCATGACCGAAGCCATCGACGCTGCACGCCGCGACGGCAATTCGCTGGGCGGCACCGTCACCTGCGTGGCGCGGGGCGTGCCGGCAGGCCTGGGCGAACCGGTGTTCGACAAGCTCGACGCCGAGCTGGCGGGCGCCGTGATGTCGCTGCCAGCGGCGAAGGGCATCGAGATCGGCAGCGGATTCGCAGGCACGTTGATGACCGGGCGCCAACACAATGACGAGTTCGCCCCCGGTCCCGACGGTCGACCGGTCACCGTGACCAACCGCAGCGGCGGCATTCAGGGCGGCATCAGCAACGGCGCGGACATCGTGCTGCGCGTCGCCTTCAAGCCCACCGCAACGATCGCCTCTGAGCAGAAGACGGTGAACGCCGCAGGCGAAGCCACCGTGCTGTCCGCGCGCGGTCGCCACGACCCCTGTGTGCTGCCGCGGGCGGTGCCGATGGTGGAAGCGATGGTGTGTCTGGTGCTCGCCGACCATCTGCTGCGCCAGCAGACCACGCAGCTCGCTCAGCCACAGAGCTGAACGTCAGCGGTGGCCTCGCACCTCCGAACCCAGGCGCGCTGATGGACGTCACGCAAGTCGTGCTCATTGCTGGGGCAGGTCTTGTTGCCGGCGTCGTGAATGCCATGGCCGGCGGGGGATCACTGCTGACGGTGAGCCTGCTAACGGTCGTGGGCGACCTTGGAGGTCTCGTCGCGAACGGCACCAACCGCATCGGCGTCCTGACGCAGAACGTGGCCTCGGTGGCCGGATTCCGACGCGAGGGTGTGTCCGGTCTGCGCCGAGCCCTGCCTGCACTGGTGCCCAGCTTGGTCGGCTCATTGATCGGCGCTTACGTGGTCTCAAGCGTGCTCAGCGACACGGCCTTCGAGCGGATCTTCGGGATCCTGATGGTGCCGCTTCTCATCTTGAGCCTGCGACCGCCGACCGCACGCGGCCAGGAAATCGTTTGGCCCAAGGCAGTGACGGCAGCAGTGTTCTTCGCGATCGGCCTGTACGGCGGTGCCTTCCAAGCCGGCGTCGGCCTCATGCTCGTGCTGGCGCTGTCGCACGCCGGACTGGACCTGGTGAATGCCAACGCGGTCAAGGTGGTGATCATCGCGGTGCTGACCGCCGTCGCAGTGCCGGTGTTCATCCTGAACGATCAGGTGCACTGGGGCTTCGCCGCCATCGTCGCCGTCGGCTTCGCCGTCGGTGGCTGGCTCGGCGCCCGTTTCGCAGTCCGCGGCGGCGAGCGCCTCATCCGGCCCGTTCTCGTCATCGCCGTCGTCGCCCTCGCCGGCCGAATGGTCGGGCTCTACTGAACCCGACGAATGCTCAGTTCGGCAACAGGACCCGGCCTGCGGGCAATAGCGAAACGCTGACCTGCGTGGCACTCACCGCGACATCGGCGCGTAGGGTCTCGCCGTGATCTTTGACTTGGACTCCGAACGGGTTCGCAACCGCCCTGGCATCAAGTGGGGCCGGCAAGGCCCAGACGTGCTGGCCGCCTGGGTAGCAGACATGGACCTCGAGATGCCCGATGTCGTACTGGACGCGGTGCGGGCACGAATTGACTCCGGCGGCCTCGGCTACGACTTCTACGACCTTCCGATCCCCGTGCTGGCCGTGTTTGCCGAACGCATGGATGCCGCGTTCGGCTGGAAGGTCGACCCCGCAGACACGGTGCGGGTGCACGACGTGATCCAAGGCCTGGAACTGGCGATCACGCAGCTGACGCAGCCTGGCGACGGCATCATCTTCCAGACTCCGGCGTATCCGCCGTTCTTCTCAAGCGTCGAAGGCCACGGCCGGCGCGTAGTGGCCAATCCCTTGATCCGCAGCGACGACGGCTGGCGCTTGGACCTGGACCACTTCGACGCTGTCGCGTCGGCGCCCGATGTGACCGCGGTGATCATCTGCCAGCCTCACAACCCCTGCGGCATGGTGCTCGACGCCGACGAGATCTCAGCCGTCATCGAACTTGCCGAGCGCCACGATCTCGTCGTGATCTCCGACGAGATTCACTGCGACCTGGTGTACGAGCCCCGTCGACATATACCCGTCGCGTCGGTCAACGAGTTGGCCTCCGAGCGCACGGTGACGGTTACGGCGGCGACGAAGTCGTTCAACATGGCGGGGCTGCGCATGGCGTTCCTGCACTCGGCTTCGCAGCGCTACGGCCCGGTGATGAAGGCCATTCCGAAGCGGCTGATCGGCGGCATCGGAATCCTGGGCCAGGTGGCAACCGTGGCCGGCTGGACCGATGCGCTGGATTGGCTGGCCGAGCTTGTCGAGGGTCTCGACAGCAACCGCCATCTGTTGGATGACCTGCTGGCCGAGCGCCTGCCCGAGGTCCGCTACCGCCCGCCCGACGCCACGTACCTGGCGTGGCTGGATTGCACCGAGCTCGGCCTCGGCGACGATCCCTCGTCCACGTTCCTCGAGCATGGCCGCGTGTACCTGAACTCCGGCTTGGATTTCGGCCCCGAAGGCGCCGGCCACGTCCGCATCAACTTCGCGACCTCCCCCGCCATGCTCGACGACGCCACAGCTCGAATGGCCAAAGCCATCGGCCGCTAGCCCGTACCCGCCGCCGTGAGGGGCTGGCGCGTTCGATCAAGCGTCGGCTCTGTCGTCAACGATGACTTCGGACTCGCCCTTGCGGGCCTGGTGGCGCAGCACGAGCGTGTAGCCCACGATGGCGACGAGGGCGAAGCTGAACCACTGCAGCGCGTAGCCCAGGTGCGGGCCGGCGTCGAGTGCAGGCGGCGGCAGCGGTCTGACCAGCGGGGTCGCACCGCTGTCCGCCATGCTGTCGCCGAACGTAATGGCAGAACCGTCACTGCGAGTGGCGTTTGTGAGCTCCACGTAGACGGGTACGAGATCAAGCGTCGTCTGCTGGTCGATGCGGTTCACGTCGGTTCGGGCCAGCGACGCCAGCCGTCCTTGCGGCGGATCACTTGGGCCGAGCAAGCCACGCTCCTGGCTGAGGCGGATGCGACCCTCGATCTGCTGCGCTTCAACGAGTCCGCCTTGAGAGATTCCCTCGGCCGATGCCGCCGCTGACGTGCAAGCGCTTGCGGGCAGCCAGCCGGCGACCACGAGGACACCGGGTGATTCGGGGTTGCCGTTGAGGTTGCCGGACACTTCCACAGGCACCGCGAGGTGGCAACCGGCGAGCCCGTCGAGGCTGCGGTTGCGAATGTGGATGGCGTCAGGCCAGTCGATGCGCAACACATCCAGGCGCACCCATCGGTACTCGAGCAGTGGAACGGTGTCGGGGTCGGCGAGCGCTTCGAAGAAACGGTCCGCGTCGAGCGGTCGCGCCGACTGACGCTCGGTGGCGAGCGTGTTGCGTTCGCGCTGTTCGTCGTGACGGCTCAGCTGCCAGAACCCTGCAATCAAGAACACGATCAGAAGCACGCCAGCAAGCGCATGACCCGCCAACCAGTGCGGCGTGCGCGCGAATTGGTACGAATCTCGCATTCGATCTCCACGAGTCATGCGACTATGGGCGAAACCGGACACGCGCCGAAGCTATCGACGCCATGCCGATGGTCGCCGCCACCGTGCCCACTAACGCAGATCGTTTCTCCGAGATCGATGTCTCAGACTGGCCGATTACCGGCGACGAGACCCTTGGCACAAAACCGAAGAAGTGGCTGCGAGATCCCGAATCGGGCGGTCGTTGGTTGCTGAAGTACGTCGCAACCCGAGTCAAACCCAAGGCCGGCCGCTGACCCCAACATCATGGCTCTAACACTCCACGCGTACCGTGAGAGCCATGTCCCAAGACCGAGAGCGTCGTCTGTACGCCGCTTGGCAGAATCCTGAGGGTCTGATCCGGCCCGTCGGGGTGCTCACCCGCCGCAATTCAGGCGGCGGCGAGACCTACCGCTTCGTCTACGTGAAGGCTGCCGAGCAATTTGACGGATTCCACGGCCTTCCTGGGCTACTCGACCTGCACACCATCTATGAGAGCGAGCAGCTCTTCCCCGTCTTTCGCAATCGGCTGATGCCAAGGCGACGGCCGGACTACGAAGATTTTGTACAGCGGCTCAACCTCGATGTCGAAACGGACCCCTTCGAGGTGCTGATTCGCAGCGAAGGTTGGAAGGCGACCGACCGCGTCGAGGTATTCGCACATCCAGATCGGACCAGCGACGGCGCGCTCACCACGCTGTTCTTCGTGCGTGGCATCCGTCACCTTTCCGGTGCACCTCAGGCCATTAGTGAGGTACGGCCTGGCGATGCATTGGAGCCCATGGATGAGCCGACGAACCCTGTCAACCAGCGAGCGATCCTCGTCAGCACTCGTACAGGGCACCAAGTCGGATGGGTTCCCGATTGTCTGGTCGACACATTTCACGAGCTTCGTGAACACGATGCGCTCGTTGAGGTGACCGCTGAGCATGTCAACCCTGAGAGCGCCCCATCGCACATGCGACTGTTGTGCCGGCTTCGAGCGCCGTGGCCTGACGGCTACGAACCCCTCACTGGGCCCGATTACCAGCCCATGGCTGCCTAAGACAACGACCGACAGGGCTCCGTTGTAGGTCACTTGGTGATCGGTGGGTCCATCGACTGGCGTAGCTCATGGGTCAGCGCAGCTCGACGCGGGTGATGTCGTCTGCTGGCTCGAAGCCCAGCACCTGGCCCAGGAAGGACAGCTCGGCTTCGAGCGCTGCCACGATGTTGGGTCCGCGGCGGAAGCCATGCCCCTCGCCGTCGAACAACACGTATGCGTGTGGGACGCCGGCGCTTGCCAGCGCAGCCACGAGCTGTTCGGACTGGCTGGGCGGCACCACTCGGTCGTCGGTGCCCTGCAGCACGATCATCGGGGTGCGCAGTTCGCTGGTCCGCCAGATCGGGGAGCGCTCCCGGTACAGCGCTTCGGCTTCGGGCCAGGGGCCCACGAGCCCGTCGAGGTAGCGGGCCTCGAACTTGTGGGTGTCGCGCGCCAGCGCGGACAGGTCGGCCACGCCGTAGCGGCAGAGGCCTGCGGCGAAGACGTCGCTCTCGGTGAGCGCGCACAGCGTGGTGTAGCCGCCGGCCGAGCCGCCCTTGATGACGAGGCGCTCCGGGTCGGCCTCGCCGGCGTCGGCCAGACCGAGGGCGGCCGCGATGCAGTCGTCGGTGTCGACGATGCCCCACTGGCCGGCCAAGAGGTTGCGGTAGTCGGTTCCGAATCCCGTGCTGCCGCCGTAGTTCACATCCACGACAGCGATGCCGCGCGTCGTCCAGTACTGGATTCCCAGGTCCAGCGAGCTGCGCGCCGCACCCGTCGGGCCGCCGTGGCTGAGCACGACCAGTGGTGGACCGCCCGGCGGCGCCGATTCGACGGCAGCGTTTGCGGGCGGGAAGAAGAACGCGTGCGCCCGCCGACCCTCCGTGCTGTCGAAGGTGATCAGCCGCGGAACTGAGATGTCCTCGGGAGCGAGCGCAAGGGGTTCTTCGTTGCTGAGCTGCCGGTGCGTGCCGTCGGAGGCGATCTCGACGACGGCGGCCCGCTGGGTCCAACTCGCGGCCACCGTGACGGCGGTGTCGCGGTCGCTGACGGCCAAACGCCCGAAGTCGGTGAACCCGCCCTCGATCTCGACCAGCCCGCCGTCGCGGGCAACGCCGAGGTGACCAATACCGCCCGACATCCAGGTGCACCACAGGGACCCATCGCCAGACCAACCGTAGGTCGCTTGAGCGAACACCCACGACGGAATGCCGAACTCGCGTCCGGCACTGGCACCGGCACCGGCACCGTCGCTCGGATCGCCCAAGACTGGTTCGGTCGCGCCCGTGGACACGTCGACTCGGTGGATTGCCCACCACCCGTCGGAGTCGGTAACGACGTGAAGGACGCCGTCGGGGCTCCAGCGCGGCTGCTGCAGCGCGGGGCCATCCGCCAGCACCCGATCGGTGCCGGGAATCGGTGCGCCGTCGTGCAACTCGACGAGGTGCAGCCGGGTGTGGTCCCACGGCATGTTCGGGTGGTCCCAGCTCAGGTAGGCGAGCATCGTGGCGTCGCCGCTGGGTCGCGGAGCGGCGTAGAAGTCTGCGCCCCCCGCCACGACAGTTGCGGTTCCGTCCAGCCGGACCGCAACGATCTCATTGCGTGGCTCGCTCTCGGACGCGTCGTGGGCCTCGCGTACCCACACGGTCACCGGATCGAACGGCGCGCCGCCGCTCGACGCAGCCGCCGTCGCGGGAACGAGCGCAGGGTCGGCGTAACGGTGTGCCCGCGGAACCGGGGGCTCGGCGGTGACCGGAAGCGGCTCGCTGTGACCCTGCGCGTCGAACAGCCGGAGTCGCTGGTCGTCCATGCAAGCGCCCAGCACAAAGTGGCTGCCGTCGGATGACACCAGCGGCAGCCAAGCACCACCGCCGTACTCGTGGACCGAGGTGCGAATGTCTGCGTCGGCTGTCCCCGGCACATCTGTGGGCTGCGCCTCGGGATCGTTGAGCGGCACCCGGACCACGGCGCCGCGGCCGCGCTCGAGAGGGCGTTCTTCAACCCAGTACACCCAGCCATCGGCGATGCGCGGTTCGGCGCGACGGATCGCTCCGGCGGCGACATCCGCTGCTTGCAGCGTTGACGGCCACGACCCGTACGGCGCTGTATCTACGGCGTTGTCTTCGGCGTGGGCGCTGTCTTGACAGCCTGGCGAGCGGCTCATAGGTTTCCTATTGGTCTCAAGACGTCGCGGTGGTCACTCATTCGAGGCAGATGCCGCTGCGACATCGGCGTGCGCTCCGGGTTTTCCACCGAACCTGTGACGCGCAGGTGGACCGGGGGAGCGCCCACCAACTCCCTCGGTCCACACATGTCTGCGCACGGGCAGGGCTGAATTCAAGCGTCCTCGTCGTTGGGTTCGGCTGTGTTGGGCTCGGCGGCTTCGTGCTGGGCGAGGATCGTCTGCAGTGAGAGCTCGGTGGATCGCAGGCGCGATTCGCAGTGTGCGATCAACTGCGATGCCCGCTCGACGCGAGAGGCCAGCGTGTCGATGTCGACATCGTCGTCTTCCAAGCTGGCGAGGATCGATTCGATCTCGGCCATCGAGGTGGCGTAGCCGCCGAACTCCCCGTCGGCTGTCGCTGAATCTGTCATGGGCTGTTGGTCCCTCCGTCGGGCGGATCGGTCGTCGGTTCGCTCACCGTGCTCGAAAACGTGGCGCGAAGCGTCTCGGTGGTGATCGTGTCGCCAGGCTCGGGCGCCTCGCGCACGATGTGCCCATCAGCGCCACGCGTGATCGAGAAGCCTCGTGCCAGAGTCCGCCGCGGTGCCAGAGCGGAGACGAGCTGGGCGTGTGAGCGCAGCTGGATCCTGGCATCGGCGGCTTGGCGCTGCGCGCTGCGGGTGAGGCGAGTTCGTGCCGCGGTGAGCACCGTCACGCCGCGGCGGGTGTGAGCACGGCTGCGTTGCAGAGCCTGCCGTGCGCCCACGAGGTCGGCACCCGCTCTACGGCAATGGCGATCGGCGTGGTGGGCGAGCCGCAATCGCATTTCGCCCAAGAGGGCGCGAGGCCGGCTGAGTCGGCGTTCGGCGCGCAGCCAGAGCTCTCCGCGTGTCAGGGCGAGCCGGCTCGCGGCCGCGGCGGCGCGCCTGCGAGTGAGGCGGTCGATAGTGACAAGCGCTGCGCGCAAGCTCTCGTCGAAGGCTGCGACGTGAGCCACGAGGGCCGCAGCGCACGCGGTCGGTGTCTTGGCCATCGTGTGTGCGACGCGGTCGGCGACCGCATCGTCTATCTCGTGCCCGATGCCGCAGAAGACCGGTTTCGGACATGTAGCGATGGCAGTGGCCACGCTGGCGAGATCGAACGCCATGAGGTCGGTGCGGTCGCCCCCGCCGCGAACGACGGCGATCGCGTCGACGTCGAGGCCGCCCAATGTGCGCAGTGCGGCGACGAGGTCTGCCTCGGCCGTGGCGCCTTGGACCCGGGCATCGCACAGCGTCACCTCGAACGCGTAGCCGCTGGCCCCGAGCTCGTGGATGAAGTCCGCGTGAGCGGCGCTCCCAGCGGCAGTGACCAGGCCGATCCGCAGCGGCACCAGCGGCAGCGGCACGGTCGCATTGCGCCGGAGCAGTCCGGTTGCGGCCAGTTCTGCCAGTGTGCGATCACGATCGGCGGCCAGCACGCCCAGCGTGAAGTGCGGATCGACGCCGCTCATGATGAGCTGCACCTGACCGCCGCCGGCGTAGTACTCCACCTCGGCGCGAATGCGCACCTCGATGCCGTCGTCAAGGCTCAGGCCGCCTGCGACGGCCAGGTCACGGTTGACGAAGCGCTGGCGGCCTTTGAACAACGCCACTCGCATCCGTGCGCCGCGGCGGTCGCTGCCGGTGCCCGGCTCGACGAGGTTGAAGTAGATGTGCCCGCTCGCTGCGACCGAATAGCCGACGATCTCGCCTCGGACCCACACCTCGCCCCCGAAGGCGTCCTTGATGGTGTCTTCGATCGCGGACGCGAGGCCCGACACCGTCCACGTCGCGTCACTGGGCCCAAGGGGCATCTGTCCCGCCCCGTCGAAGCCCTGCGCTGCGCTGCTCACGGCCCTGAGGCTGTCACGAAAACGGCTCGATCGCGACCGGATTGCGGCACGTGCGTCCTTGGGGGCATTTCGAGCCTCGTCGCTACGCTGCGGGGTGGAAGGTTGCCAGAGCGGACGAATGGGGCGGTCTCGAAAACCGTTGTGGCTTTCGGGTCACCGTGGGTTCGAATCCCACACCTTCCGCACACTCCGGCGCCGACTAGCGCCGAACGACAACACGGTGCTGTCAGTCGCCGAGCCACAACGCAGTGCCGGGCGACAGTTCAGCGGCGATCAGCGAAGAAGTTGCTCAGCAGCCCGCCGCATTCGTCGGCGCGAACGCCGCCGGTTACCTCAGCGTTGTGGGACAGGCGCGGGTCCACCAGCAGGTTGTAGAGCGTTGCCGCGGCGCCCGCCTTGGGGTCGTATGCGCCGAACACCACGCGCTCGACTCGCGCAGCCAACGCCGCCCCCGCGCACATGGGGCACGGTTCGAGCGTTGTCACGAGCGTGGCGTCTTCGAGCCGCCAGTCGTTTCGGCCCGCGGCGGCGTCTCGCAATGCCAGCACCTCAGCATGCGCAGTCGGGTCGCTGGTCGTCTCGCGTTCGTTGTGGCGTGCCGCGATCACCGTGTCGCCGACGATGACCACGGCGCCGACCGGCACCTCGCCGGCCGCGGCCGCACGCCGAGCCTGCTCGAGCGCGAGCTCCATGCCTGCTTCGTCTGTCACACCGAGAGTGTGCCGGTATTTCGTAGCGTCATGCAGTCGAAATGCCACGGCGTGCCTTGGCTCGCTCGCGCATCCGGGCGTGGGCCTCGGGCGTGCCGTCGTGGAAGGTGCCGAACAGCTTGTCGAGCGGCACGGGCCTGTTGCCGTAGTTGCACTCGAAGAAGCGATGGTGCAGGTGGTGGAAGTAGTCGGCTCCCGCCATGGTGGGTCCGGAGCGCTTGCCGATCTCGAAGCGCTCGAAACCCGAGTGGGAAAACGCCGTTGCGACGCTGTTGGACAGCAAGGTGAGGATCAGGATGAACGGGTGAGCGGGCACCACCCACCACAGCACAATCATGCTGAGGTACATCATGTGCTCGATCGGGTGCATCGACAGCCCGCTCCACGGCCCCGTGTTCACATTGTGGTGGTGCAGGTAGTGCACGTGGTCATAGACCCAGCGCATGTGCAGCACTCGGTGGATGCAATAGAAGTGAATCACCGACCACAGAGACGCAATCACCGTGAGCGCGCAGATGTACAGCCATGCCGAGTCCCACTCCACCGACGGGATCCAGTCGTTGGCGTAGAACCACAGGGTGAGTGCCTCATACGCCGACCAGACCCCGCAGCCGCTGACCAAGCACCAGAACATGTTGTCTCGGGTCTGGTTGTTCCACAGGAACGACCGGTTCGTGGTGCTGAGCCATCGGCGGTTGTACTTGTAGCGCTGCTGCTGGACCCGCCGGACGTACAGGGCCATATGCAGCGTTCCCGCGACCAGCGTGAACACGATCACGTTGCGGAGGTAGATCTGCAGGATCCACCCCGGGCTCAGGTTCTCCATGCGCTCCATGGACGGCGTGAAGAAGTTCCACACCACCGCAGACATCGCCACCCAGAGCATTCCCTGCGGGAGCATCATCGTGGCAATGTGTCGCAGCGTGGCTATCGGCCGTGGCGGCCAGTCCAGGATCGTGGACACGGAGATGGGCACGTCCGGCTCAAAACCCTTGGTCTCGATGCCGCGCGACCCGCCACCGGTCATGAATTTTCAGTCTGTCACGCGGAGAGTGTGGGATTCGAACCCACGGAGGCCGATGAAAGCCTCACACGCTTTCCAAGCGAGCCCATTCGTCCACTCTGGCAACTCTCCGGGGCACGAGTCCGGCACGCCGAACCCGCTGTGTCTGATGGCGGGTTCAACAGGGCGAACCCGCAGTGTCGTCGTCTCACGAGGCGGCCAGGCGATCTGCGGCACACGTCGGGTTCCGCTGAGAGCTGCTGCCTCCCGGCCCTGACTCGGTTCACGGGTCGCCGTTGCACAGGACCCGGCCGCCACGTCAGACGACGACACTGGGCGCACCATAACGGCGCAAGCCGCCGAATTCACGCCCGCCTCGGAACTCTGATTCGTCGCCGAAGCAGCAGCATTAGGATCGCCGCGAGATGCCGCACCAGTCGCTCTACCGGAGGTTTCGGCCTCAGCGGTTTGCAGAGGTGGTCGGACAGAGCCACCTGGTCCGGGCCTTGCGCAATGCCGTGCGCGAGGACCGCGTGGGGCATGCGTACTTGCTGAGCGGCCCGCGTGGCACGGGCAAGACCTCGACCGCCCGCATCTTGGCGAAGGCGCTCAATTGCGAGGCGTTAGGCGACGACGGTGAGCCGTGCGACGAATGCCATCGCTGCACGGCTATTGCCGGCGGCACTTCCATGGACCTCATCGAGCTCGACGCGGCGTCGAACAACTCGGTGAATCACATGCGCGAGATCACCGAGAGGGCAGCGCTCGTGAGCTCGGGGCGGCGCAAGGTGTACCTCCTCGACGAAGTGCACATGCTGTCGAACGCGGCGGCGAACGCTCTGCTCAAGACCCTCGAAGAACCGCCGCCCCACGTGGTGTTCATCCTGGCCACCACCGATCCGCAGAAGGTGATCCCCACCATCCGCAGCCGCACCCAGCAGTTCGAGCTGTCCTTGGTGAGCGCAGACGAGATGGCTCCCCATGTGCGCGCGGTGGCAGACGCCGCGGGAGCGACCGTCGACGACGACATCGTCGACTATGTCGTCGAGCGCGGCGGCGGTTCGGTGCGCGATGCCCTCTCCGCACTCGACACAGTGCTGGCCGCGGGTGGCATTCCCGACGATCGCACCGATGTCGATGCGCTCGTGCGTGCGTTGTCCGGCGGAGATCTGGTCGCGACGCTCATTGCGGTCGCGGACGCCACGGCTGCGGGTGTTGACGCTCGGGATCTCACCGAGCGCACGGGGCGCCGCTTGCGTGACGTCTTCCTCGTTGGCGCCGGAGTGGATCCGCATCAGGTGCCTCCCAGCGACATCGAGATCCTGCGCGGGCTGAGCAACGACATGGGTCGGCGCGCAAATGTGCGGGCCCTCGAAGCGCTGGGAACCGCGCTTGCGAACATGCCCCAGTCCGCCGACCGACGCCTCACGCTCGAAGTGGCGCTTGTCGGCTTGCTGGCCGACGAGATGCTGGGCGCCGCCGCAGTGTCGTCGCCGGCCGTGTCGTCGCCGTCGGCCGCGCCCAGATCGCGCGCTTTAGCCGGCGACGGTGGACCCTCTGGGGCGCGAGCAGCGATGGCTGCGGTGCCGGCCTCGCCGAAACTCGACGGTCCTGCACCAGTGTCAGTGACTACTGCCGCGCCGCCAGCTCCACCGGCGCCTCCCACCCTGGCGCCTCCCGTGCCGCCTCAGCCCTCGACCGTGGTCCCGGCGCCTCCCGTGCCGCCTCAGCCCTCGACCGTGGTCCCGGCGCCTCCCGCCTCGCAAACGTCAGAACCCGTCGCCTCAACACCGGATACCCCCGCGTCTGCGGCCTCCGTTTCGGGTGGTTCGGCCCCCGCGTCCATGTCGCCTTCAGAGCTGCAACAGGTCTGGCACAGCGACGTCGTCGATCGTTTGAAGCCTGTCGCTCGGGGCTGCTATCGCGACGTCAACGTGCTGTCGGTGGACGACAACGTCGTGCGCCTGCAGCTGCCAGATGGCGTCCCGCTGGACCAAGCAAACCGCCGTCGCAACGAGGTCGAAGCGGTGCTGTCCGATCTGCTCGACCAGAACATGCGCGTGGATGTGACCGTGGCTGCCGCGCCTGACGGAGCCCCGAGCGCTCGGACCTCAAGTGGTCCTGCTGCTGAAGAGGTCTTCGACGACCCGTCGCCCGCAGCCCCGGCACCCGAGAGCCCACCACCTGAAAGCCCATCGGCCGAGAGCCCGTCGCCTGGCGCGGAGCCTCCGGCATCCAGCGAACCGCCCGCTGCAACGTCAGGCGTGCCACCGCAGCCGTCTGCCTCTGCGTCGAGCGGGGCCTCGGCCGGCGGCGGAGCTACCCAGCGCCACTCGCCTCCCGACGAGGGGCATGAGTCGAAGGTGCAGCGCATCGTCGAACGCTTCCCCGGCTCGGTGGTGGTCCGCCTCGACGACGGTGCGACCTGAGAGCCTTGTCCGACAGCGGAGACCCATGAAGGGGTCCCCCAGCGAGGACTGACGTGTACGACGACGCGGTCGAAGACCTCATCGATGAGCTCAGCCGTTTGCCCGGTGTCGGGCCCAAGAGCGCGCAGCGCATCGCGTTCTGGTTGCTGAAGCAGCCTGCCGCCGACGCGCACAAGCTGGCGGCTTCGATCACCGCCGCGAAGGACCGGGTCGGATTTTGCAGCCAGTGCTGGAACCTCACTGAGTCCGATCCATGCGGGTTCTGCTGCGATGACGCCCGACGCAACGGCATGTTGTGCGTGGTGGAGGAGCCACGCGATGTCGTGGCCATGGAGAAGGCGGGCTTCCGGGGTCGCTACCACATCCTGGGCGGCGCGCTGAATCCGATGGAGGGCATCGGACCAGAGCAGCTGCGGATCCGCGAGCTGCTTGCCCGCCTCGACAGCGAATCGGTAACTGAGCTGATTGTGTGCACCAACCCCAACATCGAGGGCGACACCACGGCGATGTATCTGGCTCGCCAGCTCGAACCGCTCGGCGTGCAGGTGTCCCGCCTCGCCAGCGGTCTCCCCGTCGGAGGCGACCTCGAATACGCCGACGAGCTCACCCTCGAACGAGCCCTCCGAAACCGCCGCACGCTCACCCCATAATTCGCTGGTGCTTCGCTGAGCGTTCGACCTACGGTCCGGTTGGCACTTCCCGGGCGGCCTGCACTGACGAGGAGTGTCATGGCTGCCTTCGAATCCGAATTCGATGCTCACCGATCCCACAGCGAGCCTGCGGCGGTGCCGCCAGCCGACGTCCCGACGGCGCTGGACTTGCCTGTGGCGGTGTTCCGGCCCTCGCCCGACGACCGGGTGCTGGTCGCCGGCCCGTGTCACGCCCGTGCGTTGTGCCTGAGCGCTGGTGCAGCTTCCGGCGGCGTCGCGGCGGTCTTTGTCGATCCTTGTGGAGCCCTGCTGGCGATTGCCTCTGCGCCGCCCGCGGTTGTCGGTGCCATCGTCGCCGATGCGGCGCCATTCGCCCGGCTCACTGAGCAGCTGGGCGCAAGTCGGATCTACCTGGAGGTTCCGCCAGCGGACGCGCAGGCGGTCAACGATGCGGTCTCCGCGGCCTTGTGGCCGCTGCCGGTCGCGACGGAGGTGTTGCCGCGCGCTTGGGCCGCCTGAGCCGGTCTCTGCGTTGTGAGTGCAGCTCAGGCAACTCGCAGGATGAGAGCGTCGCCTTGGCCCCCACCGCCACACAGTGCCGCAGCGCCTGCACCGCCGCCGCGGCGACGGAGTTCGTGGATCAGTGTGAGTGCCAAGCGTGCACCCGACATGCCGATCGGATGGCCGAGGGCCACCGCGCCGCCGTTCGGGTTGACGATCTCGCGCGAGACGCCCAAGTCTGCAGTAGAGGCCACTGCCACCGCGGCAAAAGCCTCGTTGAGCTCGAAGAGCGACAGGTCGCCGATCTCCAGATCGGTGCGCTGCAGGGCCCGGCGGATTGCGTTGGCCGGCTGGCGCAGCAGGCAGGTATCAGGTCCGGCAACCATGCCGTAGGAGACAACTTCGGCCAGCGGCTCGACACCGTGCTCGGCGGCCGCATCGGGCGACATGACGATGACCGCGCAACCGCCGTCGGAGATCTGCGAAGCGTTGCCTGCCGTGACGGCACCGTCGGCCGCGAACGCCGGTCGCAGGCCGCCGAGGCTCTCGGGTGTCGTGCCGGGCCGTACGCCTTCGTCTTCGAGCACCAGCAGCGGCTCGCCGCGGCGTTGAGGAATGCTCACCTCAACGAGCTCGTCGTCGAAGCGGCCCTCTTTCTGAGCCGATGCGGCACGCTCGTGTGACTGCGCCGAGTAGGCATCCATCACGCTTCGCGAAATGCCCGCCGCGGAGGCGTCACGCTCGGTGCCGTCGCCCATGTGGCCGCCGTCGAACGCGCACCACAGCCCGTCGTGGACCATCGCGTCAAGCACCGTGCCCGGTCCCATGCGCATCCCGTTGCGGCCGTCGGGCAGCAGGTAGGGCGCATTGGTCATCGACTCCATGCCACCGGCGACCACGACGTCGGCGTCGCCCGCCGCGATCATCTGGTCGGCCATGTAGATCGCATTGAGGCCCGACAGGCACACCTTGTTGATGGTGATGGCGGGCACCTCCATCGAGATGCCGGCCAGCGTCGCGGCCTGGCGGGCGGTGATCTGACCCTGGCCGGCCTGGAGCACCTGGCCCATCACGACGTAGTCGACTGTGTCAGCCCCGACGCCTGCGCGGTCGAGTGCGCCGCTGATGGCCACGCCGCCGAGCTGGGCGCCGGTCATGCCGGCCAGCCCTCCGTTGAATTTTCCGATGGGCGTCCGAGCCCCTCCCACGATCATCGAACCAGCCATTGCAGCCCCCTCGATCCGGCTCGCAGTGCCGCCACCCCGGCGTGCCCCGCTGCTGTGTGCTGCGCGAGTGTACGAAACGGACCTTGTCGGTGCCGGTGCCGCTGCCGGTGATTGGGCCGCCCGGCGACCCCGGCGTTCGAGCCAGCCAGGATCGCCGGTCCCGACGATGTCGGGAGTCGGCGGTTCGCTGCATCTTCGTGGTCATTGGTCAGATGAAGCACCGTTAGCGTTCGGGCTCGTGAAGCAGTTCGCTGATGCCATCGCCGCCGGTGCGTCCGGTTCCGATCTCGAGGCAATGCCGATCCCGGAGAGCTTCAGGGCGGCGCACGTACTGCGCAACGAGCAAACGATGTTCGAAGGCCGCGCCTCGGCCGACAAGGACCCTCGCGAAGCCATGCACATCGGCGACGTAGCCACGCCCGAGCTGGCGCCCGACGAGGTGTACCTGGCGGTGATGGCCAGCTCGGTCAACTTCAACACCGTGTGGAGCTCGATCTTCGAACCGTTGCCGACGTTCGGGTTCTTGGACCGGTTGGGCCGCGAGAGCCGTTGGGGCGCCCGCCACGCGCTCGACCACCACGTGCTCGGCTCCGACGCGTCGGGCGTGGTGCTGCAGGTTGGCTCAGCGGTGCGCAACTGGCGTCCCGGCGACCGGGTTGTCGTGCACTGCAACTACGTCGACGACCAGGACCCGGCCGCGCACGAAGATTCGATGATGGCCTCTAATCAGCGCATCTGGGGCTTCGAGAGCAACTTCGGCGGCCTCGCCGATCTCTCAGTGGTCAAGGCCAACCAGCTCATGCCCAAGCCGACGCATCTCAGCTGGGAAGAAGCGGCCGTGAACGCGCTGTGCGCTTCGACGTCGTACCGGATGCTGGTCGGCGACAACGCTGCCCGCATGAAACAGGGCGACTCAGTGCTCATCTGGGGCGCTTCGGGTGGCCTCGGCGGCTATGCCTGCCAGCTCGTGCTCAACGGCGGCGGTGTTCCGGTCGGTGTCGTGAGCTCGCCCGACAAGGTCGATTTGCTGAATCAGCTCGGCGTCGACCATGTCATCGATCGCAGCGCCGAGAGGTACCGCTTCTGGGCTGACGAGAACACCCAGGACGAGCGCGAGTGGCGCCGCCTCGGAAAGACGGTGCGGGGCCTCATCGGCGACGATCCCGACATCGTGTTCGAGCATCCTGGCCGATCCACCATGGGCGCATCGGTGTTCGTGACCAAGCGCGGCGGCAAGATCGTGACCTGTGCCGCCACCACCGGCTACATGATCGAGTACGACAACCGGCACCTGTGGATGCGGCTCAAGCAGATCGTGTCGAGCCACTTCGCCAACTACGCCGAGGCGTGGGCGATGAACCGTCTCATCGGCCAGGGGCGCATCCAGCCGACCCTGTCCAAGACGTACACGCTGGACGAGACAGGTCTTGCGGCGTGGCAAGTCCACGGGAACCTGCACGAAGGCAAGCTCGGCGTGCTGTGTCTGGCGTCCGGACCCGGGCAGGGCATCACCGATCATGAAAAACGATCCCAGATCGGCGAAGAGAAGATCACGCTGTTCCAGCGCCACGCTGCGGCGCTCGAAGCCGCCGACGCAGCCGCGAACGAAGCTGCCAACAACCGGGAGCCGAGCCGATGATCCTGACCGAGATCGACCATGTCGCTATCGCCGTGCACGACCTTGATGCTGCGGTCGCCTACTACGCCGAGTCGTTCGGGGCCGAGGTTGCGCACCGTGAGATCGTCGAGTCCGACGGTGTCGAAGAAGCCCTGATCAAGGTGGCAGACAGCTATATCCAACTCACCGCCGCCACGCGGCCCGACTCGCCGATTGCCAAGTTCCTCGAGCGACGAGGCGAGGGCCTCCACCACGTCGGTTACCGGGTGGATGACTGTGCGCAGGCGTTGGCAGCAATGATCGCCGCCGGCGCTCGACCGATCGACGAACAGCCCCGCCCGGGCTCGCGTGGCACCACCGTCGCCTTCGTGCACCCGAAGGGCAATCTGGGCACGCTCGTCGAGCTGGTGCAGGAATAACCGACCCACATTCCGACCCACATTCTTCGGGCGGTTGACACCTTCGATCCGCACTAGCGTGGGCAGATCGACCAGATCGTGAACGTCTCGTGACGCCCGTGCCCGTGCGGACCGGCCCGTGCGGACCGCAGTCGTCGCCGCGAAACTCCATCCCTGAGGTGTCCACATGACCCGAGCCACCAAGCGCCTGCTTACTCTTCTCACCGTGCTGGTGCTGTTCGCCGCCACGGCGTGCACCGGCAGCGACGATTCCGATGCCTTCAAGATCGGTGTGGTCACCGACACGGGCAAAGTTGACGACAAGAGCTTTAATCAATCCGCGTGGGAAGGCGCACAGGAAGCCGCCGCGGCTCTTGGCGCCGAGGCCAAATACATCGAGACCGAAGAGGCCAAGGACTACGAGAACAACATCGGCCTGTTCGTCGAGGACGGCGTCGATGTGATCGTCACGGTCGGATTCGGGCTCGGAGACGCGACGGTCGCCGCCGCGAAGGCGAACCCGGACATCTTCTTTGTCGGTGTTGATCAGTTCCAGCCCGAGGCGTTGCCGAATCTCGCTGGCCTGATCTTCCCTGAGGACAAGTCAGGCTTCCTGGCGGGCGCGCTGGCGGGCATGCTCACCGAGACGAAAATCGTGGGCGCCGTGCTTGGCACCGACCTGGTGCCGCCCGTGGTCGCGTTCAAAGAAGGCTGGGAAAACGGTGCCCGCTACACCAACCCTGACGTGGAGACCATCTCGACGTACCACCCGGGCGGTCTTGACGTCGCATTCGGCGACCCGGACTGGGGCGCTGCCACCGCACGTCAGGCGCTTGACCAAGGCGCCGACATCATCTTCGGTGCAGGCGGTGCCACCGGCAACGGCGCGCTGATCGAGATTGCGTCACAAGACGGCGCCTACTGCGTCGGCGTCGACACCGACCAGTGGGATACCGTGCCCGAGGCTCAGGGGTGCTTGGTGACGAGCGCCATGAAGCTCATCACCCCAGGTGTGTCTGCACTCATCGGAGCCGCGCAGGCCGGTGAGTTCCCCGGCGGCAATTATCTCGGCGACGTGGGCCTGGCGCCCTTCCATGACTTTGACGACACGGTCACCGACGACATGCGAGCCACGCTCGACGACGTCTTGGCAGGCTTGAACGACGGCAGCATCGCCACCGGCTACCCGCCGTCCTGATCGAACGCCGAGCGACGAGCACAACGCGGGAGGGGGCCTCATTCAGGTCCGACCCAGCCCGCACCATCCCGTTCGACCCGGCGTACCTCGGTGAACAGTCCGAGCGTGACCACAGCGTCCTCCGGGGAGGCTGACACCGACACGCCTGAGCGCTCGGGCCGCTCGACGCTGCTGCGCGCGGCAGCGGTGCCCGTGGCGTCGGTCGCGCTCGGATTAGTGCTGGGCGCGTTGCTCATCACCGTGCAAGGCAATTCCGTCCTCAGTGCCTATGGCGCACTCGCCGTCGGCGGGCTGGGTGACGGCGATGCGGTGCTGCGCACGCTGCAGAAGGCCACGCCGCTCATCTTCGGCGGCTTGGCGGTGGCGTTTGCCTTCAAAGCGGGGCTGTTCAACATCGGCGGGCAGGGCCAGCTGCTGGTGGGCGCCGCGTTCGCAGCAGGCGTCGGATTTGGCATCGACGGGCTGCCGCTGGTGATTCACCTGCCGCTAGCGCTGCTCGTCGGCGGCGCTGCTGGAGCGGTGTGGGCTGCGATCGCGGGCGTGCTGAAGGCCACCTCGGGAGCGCATGAGGTGATCGTCACGATCATGCTCAACTTCGTCGCCGGCAATCTCACCGATTGGCTGGCGGCGAATCCGTGGCGGGACAACTCAGGGTCGAACATCATTGCCCGCACCCCGCTGGTCGCCGACTCGGCCGTCATCCCCACATGGGGCTGGCTGCCTGCTGGCTTCATGCTGGCGGTGATTGCCGCAGTGGCGTGCTGGTTCTTGCTGGAGCGCACCACCTACGGCTTCGCGGTGCGCAGCGTCGGGGCCAACCGGCACGCTGCCCGGTACGCCGGCATCTCGGTGGGGTGGATCATGGCGTCGGTCATGGCGGTATCGGGGCTGTTGGCCGGTCTCGGTGGCGCGATCGAATCGCTGGGTGTGGACGGGCGGTTCGAAGCCGGTGTGAACGTGGGCCTCGGCTTCGAGGGCATCACCATCGCACTGCTGGCGCGCACCCACCCGGTCGCCGTGATCCCCGCGGGACTGCTGGTGGGCGTGATGGAAGCCGGTGCAGCGAAGATGCAGTTCGAGTCGGGCGTGCCGCCCGAGATCATCGACGTCATCCAGGCGCTGATCCTGCTGTTCGTGGCTGCGCCGATGATCGTGCGCTGGCTGCTGCGGATGCGCGACGCCGATGATCGCCGTCTCACCCTCGGCGCTGGCTGGGGCCGATGACGGTGATCGCGGTGCCGTCGGGGGCCGCTGTGCGGCGGCACTGGAGCGCGGCGCGCATCTGGACCGTGGCGGGAGCCGTCGCGGTGGTCGTCTGCGTGTGGGGCTTCTACGCCTGGAACGGCGCGCAGACCACTGCTGTGCTGTCGGGGACCGTGCGTGCGGCAACGCTGCTGGTGCTCGGAGCGATGTGCGGGATGATCGGCGAGCGGTCGGGAATCGTCAACATCGGGATCGAAGGGCAGTTCCTGATGTCGGCGTTCGCGGCGTTCACGGTGGCGTCAGTCGTTGGATCGCTCGCTGCGGGCGTGGTGGCCGGCGTGGCTGCGGGGCTCGCGATGGGCTGGATGCTGGCCGCGATGTCGATCGGCCTGCGCACCGACCAGATCATCGCCGGCACCGTGCTGAACATCGCTGCGCTGGGCCTCACGTCGTTCTTCTACGACCGCGGGCGCTCGCTCGGCCAGCTCAAGTACCAGGCGATCGAACTCGGGCC
Source organism: Candidatus Poriferisodalis sp. (assembly GCA_965226645.1). Lineage (GTDB taxonomy): Bacteria > Actinomycetota > Acidimicrobiia > Acidimicrobiales > Poriferisodalaceae > Poriferisodalis. The sequence goes on along the minus strand of CBDDDL010000001.1, from coordinate 115,567 downwards.
GCTGGCCGACCTGCCCGTCGTCGGCAGGGCGCTGTTCAACCGGCCGCCGCTCACCTACCTCGCGCTTGTGCTCGTTGTCGTACTGCACGTACTGCTGCTGCGTTCGGTGTGGGGGATGCGCACCACGGCCATTGGTGAGCACCCTGGCGCAGCCGCCACCGTCGGAGTCGACGTGATCCGGCTGCGGTATCTGAACGTGACCCTGGCGGGAGGGCTGGCCGGTCTCGGCGGCGCGTACCTTGCGCTCGAAGCGGTGGGCACATTCAGCCGCGCCATGTCGGGCGGTCGTGGCTTCTTGGCGCTTGCGGTGATGATCTTCGGCCGCCGCACGCCCCTGGGCGCCTACGCCGCGGCCCTGTTCTTCGGCTTCACCACGGCATTGCAGAACCAGTTCCAGCTGAACGACACCTTCGACATTCCGGCGCAGTTCGTAGGGATGCTGCCGTTCGTGGTGACGATCATCGTGGTGGCAGCCGCGGGCCTGTTCGGGCACATGCGCGACCCCGCCGCGCTCGGTCAGCCCTACGAGGTTCGGTGATGGCTGCATCTGCTGCGCAGCCTGGGTCTGATGCCGCTGCTGCGCAGCGCGAGCCCGAGGTCCTGCTGGCCGGGCGGGGGATAACTAAACGCTTCGGTGCCGTGGTGGCCAACGACGACGTGTCGGTGGAGCTGCGACCGGGCCGCATCCTGGCGCTGCTGGGCGAGAACGGCGCGGGCAAGAGCACGCTCGTGAACGTGCTGTTCGGGCTGCATCGGCCCGACGCGGGCGAGGTTGTGATTGCCGACGAGAAGGTGGAGCTGTCGAGCCCGCACGACGCCATTGCTCGAGGCGTCGGCATGGTGCACCAGCACTTCCAGCTGGTGCCCCCGATGAGCGTCGTGCGCAACATCGTGCTGGGTGCCGAGCCGCACCGGTTCGGGATGATCGACCTCGCGCAGGCCCGGCGGCGGGTGCTGGAGTTGTCCGAGCGATTCGGCTTGCACGTCAACCCCGACGCCGCGGTAGAGGACCTGCCGGTGGGCGCGCAGCAGCGCGTCGAGATCCTCAAAGCGCTGTACCGCGATGCACGTGTGCTGATCGCTGATGAGCCGACAGCAGTGTTGACTCCCCAAGAGACCGATCACCTGCTCGACGTGCTGCGCGATCTGACCGTCGGCGGCGTGGGCATCGTGTTCATCACCCACAAGCTGCGCGAGGTCATGGCCGCGGCCGACGACATCGTGGTGCTGCGTAACGGTCGTGTCGTCGGTGCCACTACGCCGGCGCAGACGAGTGAGGCTGCGCTTGCCGAAATGATGGTCGGCCGCGAAGTCAACCTGAGCGGCGACCGCATCGAGTCGGGAGTCGTCGCGGTGGGCGGCCCGATCGCGGCGCCAGCAGCGACACCGAAATCCGAGTCTGCTGGGACGCTGCCGTTGGCTGAGGCGGCAGTTGACGACGCACGCCCGGTCGTGCTCGACATCCGCGGCCTGTGCGCCGACGACGACCGCGGCCAGCGAGCCGTCGACGAGCTGTCTCTGGCAGTGCAAGCGGGCGAGATCGTTGGTGTGGCCGGGGTGGAAGGCAACGGTCAGCGCGAACTGGTGGAGGCCATCACTGGACTGCGGCAGCCCACCGGCGGCAGCGTGACGATCAGCGGGCAGGACACTTCGGGTGCGCGGCCACGACGTGTCGCCGTTATCGGCGTCGGCCACATTCCAGAGGACCGCGCCAAGCACGGCCTCATCGGCAGCTACTCGGTGTCGGACAACTCGGTGCTGAACCGTTACTTCCGCCGCCCGTTCGCGGCAGCAGGGATGCTGCGCCGCGACCGTATTGATGCCCATGCCCAAGATGTCGTCACGACGTTCGACGTGCGCACCCCAAGCGTGCACACGCCTGCGGACAGTCTCTCGGGCGGCAACAAGCAGAAGCTCATCGTGGGCCGCGAGTTCTCCGACGACATCGACCTGCTCATCGCCGCCCAGCCGACGCGTGGCATCGACATCGGCGCGATCGAGTTCATCTGGCGCCGCATCCGTGCGCGCCGCGACGAAGGCACCGGCGTGCTGTTGGTCTCCGCCGAGCTCGACGAGGTGATGGCCCTCAGCGACCGCGTCGCAGTGATGTTCGAAGGACGCGTCGTCGCGGTGGTCGATCCCGTCACGACCACCCGCGAGCAGATCGGTCTGCTGATGGCCGGCGCCACCCCCGCCGCCACGAACTAGCGCAGCGATCTCCGTCAGACAATCTCCGCAGACCGTATGGCAACGCATATCAGGCTTGCTCACGGCACCGAGAAGCGGCACCAAAACGAGATGGCCTAGGTGGGTCAGCTGCTGTGGGATCTCGCGCACATCCTCAGTGTGGTTAATGGCTAGACAGATCAGCTAGCTTTATCGACTAGGCACGTGGTTGGAGGCAGTCGTGACCAATGTGATGCCGGACTGGCAACTGCAGGACGCCAAGAACCGTTTCAGTGCCGTGGTTGATGCCGCGCTGTTGGGCGAACCCCAACGCGTGACCCGTCGAGGCCTGCCGGTAGTGGTCGTCGTGGCTGTTGACGAGTTTGAGCGTCTGTGTCGGCTGGACTACGCATCAGCACCGACACTTGGGCGTTTGCTGGCCGCCATTCCTCAGGACGACGAAGAATTCGAGCGACTTCACATGCCGGCACGGCCTGTGGATCTTTGATGTTCTTGCTCGACACCGACATCCTGTCGGCGGTGCGACGGCGTGATCGACACCCAACTGCCGTCCAGTGGCTAGAAAACCAGCGAACCGCCGATCTGCATCTCAGCGTGGTAACCATCGGTGAGATCGAACGCGGCATCCCACGTCAGCAAGGTCGCGACCTGGCATTTGCCAGCGAGCTCGCCGAGTGGTTGGACAAGATCCTGGCGTGGTACGGGGACCGTGTCCTCGCTGTCGACACCGGGGTTGCCCGTCGTTGGGGCCAGCTCTCCGAAATCCTCGGACACACCAATGCTGATCTTCTGATCGCTGCCACAGCTCTTGAACACGGTCTCACTGTCGTCACTCGAAATGTCCGCCACTTCGAACCGACCGGTGTGCCGGTCTTGGACCCCGTTTCGACGGCGCAGAATCCGAACGGCTAGACAACTCGATCGCTGCCGCCGTCCTGGGGGATCTGGGCGCCGGTGGTGTGGGCGAATGCGGGGCTGGCGAGCTGCGCGATGAGCGCGCCCACGTCAGCGGATGCGAGTTCGCGGCCCAGCAGGTTGCGGCGGCGGTACTGCTCGGGCGTGAGGCCGTATGCAGCGGCGCGTTCGGCGATCAGCTCGTCGGACCACAGGCCCGTGTCGAACACGCCATCGGGATGGACGGTGTTGACGGTGATGCCGTCAGGCGCCCACTCCAGCGCCGCTACCCGAGCGAGCTGGGTGAGAGCGGCCTTCGACGCGGAGTAGGCGGCTGCTCCAGGGCCCGGCGCCGGCACATTCTTCGAGCCGACGATGACGACACGGCCGCCTGCCGGCGAGTGCCGCAGGACGCGGTACGCGGCAGCCAGCGTGTTGGCCGCGCCATTCACATTGATCGCGAACGTCTGCTGCCACTCCGCAGCCAGATTGGCGTCGTCGGCCAGATTCCCAAGGGGCGCAGCCGGTCCAAAGACGCCTGCGGCGACGACAACGATGTCGATGCCCCCAAAGCATGCGACGGCCGTGCTCACCGCATCATTGAGCACACCGATGTCGGTGACGTCGCCGACGACGTGATGCCGGGCTGCGGTGGAGCTGTTGTTGGGGGACTCCGCAAGGTCGAAGCCGACGACGGCGGCTCCCTGTGACGCGAGCGCGTCGGCAGCTGCTCGACCGATGCCCGAGGCAGCACCCGTCACAAGCGCCACCTGACCGGTGAGCGCAGCCGGCGCGCCGGAGCGGGCGAGCTTCGCCTGCTCCAGCTCCCAGTACTCGACGTCGAAGAGGTCGGCTTCGCTGAGCGCGACGTACCCGCCCAGTGTCTCGGCCGCGCAGATCACCTCGATGGTGTGCAGGTAGATGTCCTCGGCGACGCGACAATCGTCCGCCCGCCGCCCTGCAGTCCGCAGGCCCAATTCCGGGTCGAGCACCACCCGCGGGGCCGAGTCGAGTATCACCAGCCCGGAATGGCGGGCGCGGTGCCGCTCGAAGTACGCGCCGTAATCCGCCACGAAGCCGTCCACGTCGCGGCCCACCATCGGGAACTGCTTGGTGCGGATGATGTGGTCGGGCGTCGCCGGGCCCCGTTTCGCGACCGACGCGAGGTCGTCGCGGGCACAGAACTCGTCGGCGCGCGAATCGTGCACAGCACGCAGCAGCATCGGTGTGCCCGCCGCAGCCGAGATCGCGGTTCGCAGTGCGGCGACCTCGGCGACGTCGACGGAGCGCGTGTGCGCGGTGTGGCCCTTGGTGCTCTGTTGCGGCGCGGCGCCCGGCGGTGTCGCACCAGCGTCCGCGAGGCAGCGTTCTGCCTCGGTGATGAACTCGATCATCGAGTCGTACGCGTCGCGCGTGGTCTCGCCAAAGGTAAAGACGCCATGGTTCAGCAGAACCATCGCGGTCGTTCCGCCGTGTGACTGCGCCTCCCACTCGAGCGCGCAGCGGCGCGCCAGATCGAACCCGGGCATCACATACGGCACCACGACAACCTGGTCGCCCCACAGGGCTCGCACGCGGTCGGCACCGTCGGCGGTGTTGGTGAGCGCTAGGACGGCATCGGCGTGACTGTGCAGGACTGCGCGCTGCGGCAGCAGCGCGTGCAGGATCGCTTCGACCGATGGATTGGGTGCGCCCGCATCGAGCAGGTGGATGCGCAGCTGGTTCACCATCTCGGTATCGCTCAGCTGCTCGAGCGCTGCGAGCCGCCGCACAGGCTCGAGTCGCAAGGGCGCGAACCCCGGTGGCTCGATGGTGGCCAGATCCCAGCCGCTGCCTTTGACCCACAGCGTCGGAATTGGCTGGCCCCACGCGTTGGCGGACTCGCCCTTGATCGACGTATTGCCGCCTCCGTGCAGCACGAGCGCAGGATCGGCGCCGACCAAGCGCGACCCGTAGGTGATCTCGCCGAGCGCGCCCAGATCGGCCCAACTCGCCGCTTCGGCGTCCGACCAGCGGTTCAGCATCCGCCGCTCCCAGTCTGTGCATCGAGTTTGGTTCGCAGCGCCGCGGCGATGGCCGCGTCGAACGGAGGCCACAGCACGCCTGCGTCGGTGATGATCGCAGTGATGAGACGGTTCGGCGTGACGTCGAAAGCGGGATTCAAGGCGTGCGCGCCCTCGGGTGTCAGCCGTGACTGGCCAGCGCGGTGGATCTCGTCGGGGTTGCGCTGCTCGATCACGATGTGGTCCCCCGATTGGGTTGTCGGGTCGATCGTTGTGGTCGGCGCCGCCACATAGAAGCCGATGCCTGCGTCTGCGGCGGCAAGCGCGTGGGCAAACGTGCCCACCTTGTTGGCGGTGTCGCCATTCGCAGCGATCCGGTCTGCGCCGACGACTACCGCGTCGACGTCGCCAGAGGCGATCAGCGACGCCATCGCGCCGTCAGCGACCACCGATACGTCGATGCCGGCGTCGGCGAGTTCCCACGTCGTGAGTCGTGCGCCCTGCAGCAGTGGTCGCGTTTCCGAAGCGAGCACTCGAACCGGTTCGCCGGCTGCGGCCTTGGCGTACACGATGGCCAGCGCAGTTCCGATTCCAGCGGTGGCCAGCCGGCCTGCGTTGCAATGCGTCGCGATGTTGATCGCGTCGGCGAGGACCTCGCGTCCGAGGCGACCGATCTCGGCACACGCCTTGGCGTCCTCGGCACCGATGGCCAGCGCTTCGGCAAGCAATCGTTCTCGCAGGGCCGCCGTGTCTGCCATGGCGGCGGCGTTGAGTGCTGCGTCAATGGTGCGGTCGACCGCCCAGCGCAGGTTGACCGCCGTCGGCCGGGCGTCGCCGATCTGAGTGCGCAGGCGTTCGAGCACCGATCGAGCCTCGTCGAGCGAGCGAGGCGCTGCTTCGTCGAAGCCGACGACGACAGCGAGAGCGCCGAAGGCTCCGAGCGCAGGCGCGCCCCGGATGGCGAGCCGTTCGATGGCGTCGACTGCCGTGGCGGCGTCGCGTACGTCGAGAAGGCACAGTTCCAGCGGCAGTCGCGTCTGGTCGATGATCTCGACGCTGTCGCCGGTCCAGCGCAGCGTGGGCGTCAGTGCAGGTGTGGACGCGGCCATGTCGCGGCCCAGTCTCGCGGCAGAAATCCTGCGGACGCACCCGGCGCCCGCCAGTAGCGTCCGCGCCGTGCATCGACTGGTGGCGCTGTTGCTGGGCGGAGGCGATCGCTTCGTGGCCGAATTGCAGCGCGCCTGGGACGCCGGCGACGCAGTGCTGCCGGTCGATCAACGGCTGCCGCATGGTGCGCAACGGTCGCTCGTCGAGCGCATGGGTGCGAGCTTCGTGGCGGACGCCGCGGGTCGCCACCGCCAACGAGGCGGCTGGCCCGTCGAGCCCGGCGACGCGTTGGTGATGGCCACCAGCGGCAGCACGGGCGAGCCGAAAGGCGCCGTGCTCACACATGAGGCAATAGCGGCGAACGCCATGGCCACTAGCTCGTTCCTCGAAGTCGACCCCAGCACCGACCGCTGGTTGGCATGCCTGCCTCTCGCCCATGTCGGCGGGCTCGCCGTGGTGGTGAGAGCGCTGCTGACCGACACCCCGCTCGAGATGCACGACGGCTTCGACGCCGTGGCGGTCGCCAATGCCGCCGAGCTTGGAGCGACGCTGACCTCGCTGGTGCCCACCGCTCTGGCGCGTATTGACGCATCGGCGTTCCGAGCCATCCTGCTCGGCGGTTCCGCCATGCCGGCCGAGCGGCCCCCGAACACCGTCGCTACTTACGGGTTGACCGAGACGTTCAGCGGCGTGGTCTACGAGGGCTGGCCGCTGCACGGCGTCGAGCTGCGCATCGCCGGCGACGAAGTCCAGCTGCGATGCCCGATGCTGCTGCGCTGCTACCGCGACGGCACCGACCCCCGCACCGACGACGGCTGGTTCAGCACCGGCGATGCCGGCTCCGTCGCAGACGACGGTCGCCTCTCAGTGTTCGGACGCGTCGACGACATGATCACGAGCGGCGCGGAAAAGGTCTGGCCTGTCGCGGTCGAGCGAATCCTTGCCCAGCACCCCGGTGTCGCCGAAGTCGCCGTCGTCGGCCGCCCCGACCCCGAATGGGGACAAGCCGTGACCGCCGTGATGGTCCCCGCGAATCCCGCCGTGCCTCCATCGCTCGACGAACTCCGCGACGCCGTCAAGTCCCAGCTTCCCGCCTACTGCGCCCCCCGGACTCTCGAGCTGGTCGACACGCTGCCCAAGACCCCGCTCGGCAAGACCCAACGATGGCGCATCTGAGTGCGGACGTCAGCTCGCGCTGGGTTCGATGGCGGCGAGTCGCACGATCGATGCGGGTCGCCATGCATTTGAGCGATCTGATGTGGTGCCATACCCTCGACCGTGATGGGTTCTATACGTGCGGCTTCTCTCGCAGGGGCACTAGGGAGACGGAACGTGAGCGGACCGGATTCCCGCGAGGGTGAGTCGCGGTCATGAGTGAAACATCCGTCGATCACTCCGCAGAGCTGCTGCGAATTCTGCGGAGCAAAGGCCTCAAGAAGTTGGACGAAGCGATTCAGCTCGCGTCTGGAGAGATGTCGCGGTACTTCATCGACGCCAAAGAGGCGCTCTGTGCCGGAGCGGATCTTCGCATTGCTGCACAGGCGATTACCGACCGGATCGCGACTGCCGAGATTCCGTTCGATGCCGTCGGTGGCCTCACGCTCGGCGCGGACGCACTCGCAGCCGCAATCGCAGTGGTGAGCGGCGCAGATTGGTTCATCGTGCGCAAGGAACCGAAGAATCGCGGGACAAACCGCCTGGTCGAAGGCAAGCAGATCGCGTCTGGCGATCGAGTGCTGCTCGTGGACGATGTGGTGACCACTGGCGGTTCGATGCTGCGCGCCTTTGACGCCGTCGAGGACACGGGTGCCCAGGTCGTTGCTGCCGTCACATTGGTGGACCGTGGCGATCGTGCGCGTCAAGACCTCGAGGCGCGTTCAGTTCCCTATTTTCCGATGACCACCTATGTGGAGCTGGGCATTCCGCCCGTCGGCATTGGATCAGGCGTCGCTGCAGCGGCCCGCTGAGCGTGGACTGACGGTGTTCCGTCCGGACCCAATCCGCGGACGACAACGCAATCGTGAGACCCCAGAGTCCTAGCCGGCGCCTGACGGCGGTTCGGTAGGGACTGGCAGGTAGCCACCGGAGGGTGTGACATCTTCGGGCAGCGCGTCGGCGAACAACAGTGCCGTGCCGATGCCGTGCACACCGTGGGGGTCGACGGCAACCGCCGTGTCTCGGGCAACGCGCAGACCGGTTGGGCCGCAGATGAACGACGACACGATTGAGCGCACTCCTCGCATCGACGCTCGGCGGGCGAGTTCGTAGGTGGCGTGCGGCCCCCCCAGCACGGCGGGCTTGAGCACCGCCACCTCGATGGCCCCGACCTCGACGAGCCGGTCGAGCGCATCCGGGTCGCGCAGGTGTTCATCGGCAGCCACGGGCAAGCCGACGGTGCGGCTGATCTGGGCCCAGTCCGCGGGCTGCGGCGTGGGTTCTTCGATGAACTCGATGTCCAGGTGAGCGACGCGGCGCAGCACCCGCACCGCCGTCGAGCGGTCCCAGCCACCGTTGGCATCCAGTCGCAGCGCGACCCCCGCCGGGAGTGCTCGACGCACCGCGACAATGCGTTCGAGGTCGGTTGCAGGCGACATCGCCGTGGCCGGGCTCGAGGTGGCGTTCCGGGCCGCGACCTTGAGTTTGACCGCGACGTGTCCGCCAGCAGCGGCTCGTGCCGCGCGCTCGGCCGCAGCCTCAGGATCGGCATCAGAGACGAGCGCCGCGATGGCGATGCGGTGGGTCTTCGGAGCGCTGCCGAGGAGCAGTGTTGCCAGGCTCACCCCCTCGATCTCTGCATCCAGGTTGGTCAGTGCAGACTCCACCGCGGCTGCCGCGCACGGCTCGGTCGGCGGGTCGCCCTCGGGGTCGGCGGTCCAGCGCCCCAGCGCCGCTAGTGCCTCGTCGTAGGTCTCGAGCCCGAAGCCCGGCAGTGGCGCGGCCTCGCCTCGGCCCACGCAGGCCTCGTCTCCGACTTCAATTTCGATGCCGCGTCGCAGCCCGATGGGACCGTGGGCTGTCCGCAATGATTGCGTCAGCGGCAGTTCAAATTCCCGAAGAGTTACCTGCACCGGGTGCAAGCTATTGGGCCGGCGGTACTGATGTCGCATGCCAGTGCGCCTCCGACTGCAGTGCGGTTGGTCAGCAGGAAGCCAAGTGCTCCCGAATGGCAGTCGCGCAGGTGCGCGGTTGTTCGAGGTGTGCCGCATGGCCGGCGTCCGGCAGCACCGTGAGCCGGCTGTTCGGCAGTTGACTGGCCATCTGGGCGCCGAGGTCGACGAACTTCGTATCCAGCTCACCGCACAGCAGTAGCGTCGGGACGTCGACCGAGCCGAGTTCTTCCCACAGTGGCCGCATTGAGCCCGTTCCTGCGGCACGCAGCGAGTGCGCCAAGCCCAGCGGGTGGCACGTCAGGCGCTGGCGGATCGACGCCTGCCAGGCGACGGGGCCGAGACGCTCGCGCAGCGTGGCCCACATCGGCAGAGCGGTCCAGTGGTCGACGAAATGGCGCAGACCTCGTTGCGCGATCAGGTCGGCGAGTGCCGCGTCGGCTCGCTGCCGACTGGCCCGCTCTGCAGGGTCTGTGATCCCAGCGGTCGCGCTGACGAGCACCAGCGAGCGGCACAGTTTCCGATGAGCAGCGGCGAGCGACAGCGCGACTCGTCCACCCATCGAGTACCCGACGACCGCACACGGGGCTGCGTCCATCTCGACGATGAGTTCGGCGAGCGCTTCGACCGTCGCGTCGATGGAGTAGCGCCCGAGGGCTGCGGGCGATTCGCTCTGTCCGTGACCGGGCAGGTCGACGGCAATCCGTCGCCAGCCGTCCAGGCGGTCCACCAGCGGTGCCATTGCCTGCGCGCAGCCGGTAAAGCCATGAATCACCAACACCGGTTCGCCCTTGCCAGTCATCGAGGCCGCGAGCGATCCCACGCGCTGACTCGGCGCCGTGTTCACCGCAGCGACGCCAGCGCCCTCGCGACGGCATCAGCCAGTCGCCGATGCTGCGCCCGATTGGCGTCCGCATCAATGTCAATGGTGACGACTCGCACGCCCAAGCCTGAGCGGGGCGATGACAAGAGTTGATGCAGCTCCAGAGATGTCGCCGCCATGTGATGCTCAATGTCGAGGGCCTGTGCGAGCGAGCCCGCCAGCACAGCGGAACTGCGGTTCGGCGGTGTAGTCAGCACCCGCTCGAATGCATCTGCATCGACGACACCATTCGCTGGCAGGAACGAGAAGATCGTCCCGCCCCCGTTGTCGACGACAACCACTGTCAGATGGATCGCCGCCGCGCCCGCCTGATCGAAGATCGCTACAAGCCCGCCAAGGTCGTGCCGGAACGCCAAATCGCCGATGAGCAACGTCGTCGGCACACCCGACGCGGCGACACCAGCCGCCGCCGAGATCACCCCGTCAATGCCGCTCGCACCCCGGCTGGCATAGACCCGTGTCGGTTCCGCTCTGGTCCGCATGTACGAGTCAACATCTCGAACCGGCATCGAATTCGACACATACAGCGCATGCCCCGCGGCCAAGCTGCGCCCTAACTGCCGTGCCACCCCCGCTTCAGCCAGCGGCTCGCTATCGAGCACCTCGTCGATGGCCACCCGCGCAGCTCCGTCAGCCATCGACCAGCGCCCCGCCCACCCATTCGAACGATCCGCGATACGCGCCGCCGCTTCAGCCAGCGACGAAGGACCCGTCGTCACGTGCAGCGACACGGTGAAGCTGGCGTCACTCCAAGTGCCGCCTGGGTCGACAAGCGCCAGTGCCGGACGATGCCGCTCAACCCACAACCGCAACGGCTTGCACGTCGGCGCCCCCCCAACCCGCAAGACCGCCTCCGGCGCCTCCGCATCGGCCCAAGAAGTCCGAAGGAGCAGGTCATGGTGATTCGTCACAACGACACCATCAAGCTCCCGCCGCAACTGCGAGCAAGGTTCAGCCAGCAGGGGCCAACCAGTCCGCCGACAAAACGCCGCCACCGCCTCTACCCAACAATCCCCATCATCCAAAGGCCCCGCAACAACAACCCCGCGTTCATGTGCTGCCCCAAAGTCCGCAAGCGCATCCACCGCCCCAAGGTCCGCGAGCTCATTCGTTGCCGCAGCCACAAGAGATTCGGGTTGCGAGGTGACAGGACCCGCAGCCCGTGCGTCCAAGCCGTCGGGCACAACCGCAACCGGCTCCAACGGCTCGCGAAACGGCACATTCAAATGAACGGGCCCCAAGTGAGCCCCTGTCGCTTCACCGACAGCGCGCGCCGCCAACAACCCAAACCACCGCTGCGCCTGCCCCGGAGGCAATTCCGACGCCACCGGCGTCTCGGTAAACCAGCGAACGTGGCTGCCGTACAGCGAGTGCTGATCGATGGTCTGCCCCGCGCCCCAGTCACGAAGTTCGGGCGGACGGTCAGCGGTGACCACGATGAGCGGAACGCCCGAATAGTGGGCCTCAACAACCGCGGGCAGGTAGTTGGCCGCAGCGGAGCCCGAGGTGCACACCAGCAGTGTGGGCCTGCGGGAACCCTTGGCCAGCCCCACCGCGAAGTGAGCGGCTGAGCGCTCGTCGATACGGATCCATGTCCGCAGCCCCGGTGTCGCGTCAACCGTCAACGCCAACGGCATCGAACGCGAACCCGGAGACACGACCGCATCCGTGACGCCTGCCGCAACGAGCCCGTTACACAGCGAGCGGCACGCCAGATACGCCGAGTCGCTGTCGGAAATCTGCATGCGTGCGGGTCAGTCCCCTTCGAGGGCGCACAGCAGGGCTTCGAGCTTGGTCGACGTCTCGGCTAACTCGGCGCTCGGGTTCGCGCTGGCTACGATGCCGCCGCCGGCGAACAGCGACGCGCCCTGCGGACCTGCCAGCGCACAGCGCAGAGCGACGCGGAACTCGCCACGCCCGTCCGGCGTCGTCCAGCCGACCGGCCCCGCGTACCAGCCGCGATCGATGCCTTCGTGATCATCGATCCAATCGAGAGCCTCGCGTCGCGGCAGACCGGCGACGGCGGCAGTCGGGTGCAGTGCACGTGCCAGCTCGAGCACGGTCGTGGGGCGATCGAGCCGTCCCGAGATGGGGGTGTGCAGGTGCGTGATGCGTCGCAACGCCATGACGCCGGTCGGCTCGGAGACGTCGAGCGTCACCCCAGCGGCCTCGAGGGCGGCTCGGACGTCGTTGACGACCATCGCGTGCTCGGCAAGTTCTTTCGGGTCGTTTTCCAGCTCGGCGCACAGCTCGGCGTCGCGGTGAGGATCCGGGTGGCGCGGACGCGATCCGGCTAGCGCATCGGTGTGCACTCGCTCGCCGTCGCTGCGAACGAGTCGCTCTGGCGTCGCGCCGAAGAAGGTCTGAGTACCTCGGCCGAGAGCGAACGTGACGCACGACCGGTAGCGCTGGCGCAACCGCTCCAGCACGGCGACGGGTTCGAGGTGTGCGTCGAGACGCAGCTCGCGAGCGGTGACGACCTTGTCGAGAGATCCGGAGGCAATCGTCTCCAGCGCCCGCTCCACGAGCGTCGTGTAGCGGGCGTCGGTTCGGTAGCCGGCGGCCGCTGCTCGAGGCGAGCCGGTATCCGGCAGAGCGAATTCGCCGAGGTCCACAGACCCGAGGCCTGAAGACCCGAGGCCTGAAGACCCGAAGCCCGAAGACCCAGCCTGCTCGGCCCCCGCAGTTGAGCGGCCGCAACCAGGCATCGTTGCGGATCCAGCGCCGGACGTCTCGTCGCTGGTCAGACCGCAGGTCCCCGAACCATCGGCTATGCCGCAGGTCGCGCACGCGTCGGGTGCACCGTGCCGCGAGGCTGCGACAACCGGCCACAGGTTGGCACCGGGGACTGTGGTGAGCCACGTTCGGTTGCCCGAACGCATCACCAGGATCTCGGGCAGGGTCAGCCGACCGCCGCCGAAAGGCGACCAGTCTCCGGCTGCGGCATCGGTACTGTCGCTGAACGCGAAGCCGCCGATCAGCAACGGCCCCAGAGCGGCGTCGGTGTCTTCCGCGTGCTCGTCGCCGGTCACCACCACCTCCAGCGAGCCGAGCGCGTCGGCGACGGCGTCGAATCGGCTTGGCCCGGAGGCGGCTTCGATCTCGAATGCGCTCCCGATGGCGCAGAACTCCAGGTCGTCAGCGGGCGCGGCCCAGTAGGCGCGAGTCAGTGTTCCCGCAGCGGCGAACACTGCGAGCGGGTCGATAGCGGTCGGCAGTTCGCGGCGTTCGACGGTCACCGTGCGAAGTACTCGAAGCGCCGGTGCTCGCCCGGAAGCCGGTGGAGCAGGTGCTGCGAGCGGCGGTTGATGCAGCATCTCGTCTCAGTCCGCCAGCACTCGCTCGGTGGCGCGCTCGACGAGGGTCTCGCGAAAGTGCTGCGCGACGAGGTCGGTCACCAGCGGGATCAGCCAGGTCGCCAGCTCGGCACGCTCGTCGTTGGGTCGGTTGCCGAATCGTTGAGCGAACAGCTCGACAGCATCATCGGCCACCGCCTCCATGTTTGACGCATGCCGTAGTGCCAGGCCCACGAGGTCGTCGAGCGGCATGTCGGCATCCAGCAATGCGGCGGCGGCCCGCAGCATCGAGAGTGCCCCGCTGCTGTAGCGCGGGCCGTCGGCGAGGTCGCGCACCGGCCGAATCAAACCTGCGTCGACCGCAAGCCGGACCAGCTCGGCATCGAGCCCGGAATGTTCCGCAAGCTCGTCGCAGGAAAGGGTTGTGTCCCTGGGCACCTGAAGTGCCTCGAGCAACGGGTCGCCGGTTGGATCGCCGAGGCGCTGTATCTGAGCCAGCGTGAATCCTTCGTCCGACAGCCGCCGGACCTCACTCAAGCGCCGCTCGTGACTCTCGTCGTACAGGGCCACGCGCCCGTTGCGAGCCGGCGGGTGCAGCACACCAATCTTTTGGTAGTAGCGCACGGTGTCCACGCTTACCGAATGCGTCGACGCCAACTCCTCAACTCGCACCCCACCATTCTAAGAGCATTCACTCCCAGAGTCATAACTCCCTCGGTTTGGGTCCCACCAGGGCGACATTCATTTAGGCTGTGCTTCAGCAATCAGGCGAAGTCCGGTGAGATTCCGGCACTGACCCGCAACGGTGAATCGCCGCTCCAACCCTGGAACGGCGCGAAGTCCGGTCGCCCTGAGCGCTGAAAGCAAACCAAGCACCCTCGAGGACAGGGGTGGTGCGTACGGCGATCACTTGTCGTTCGAGCTGCTGTACCTCGAACGACAGGAGAAGCACATGAGACCGATCCGAATCCTGGCGGCGCTGGTCGCTGCGGTCGCGCTCGCGGCCGGCTGTACGGGCGCCGACGAGCCGACGCAGACTGCGCCCAGCGCAGCGCCTCCCACTCCAACGATTGCGGCCGGGATGCCCGCCGAAACGTCTGCCGTTGCCACGGCGACGGACATTGCCGCGGCACCGACCGCGGCATCGACGCCGACCTCCATTGCGGGCTTCCCGCACACGCTTGAAGGCCCGGGCGGTATCTGGACGCTGGAGGCTCCGCCGCAGCGCATCGTGTCGCTGTCACCCGCGAGTACCGAGATCCTGTTCGCCATCGGTGCGGGCAGCCAGGTGATCGCAGTCGACGATTACTCGACGTATCCGCCCGACGCTCCCACCACTGATCTGTCGGGCTGGGACCCGAATGTCGAAGCCGTGTTGTCCTATGAGCCCGACCTGATCATCATCGCGAACGACGCCAATGAGATCATCGCCGCGCTGACTGCTGCCGCGGTGCCGGTGTATGTCGATGCCGCTCCTGCAGACCTCGAAAGCGGCTACGCGGGCATCGCCCAGCTGGGTGCCGCAACTGGCCACACCGACGAGTCCGCCGCGCTGATCGGCACGATGCGGACCGGCCTGGCGGCCGCATTCGCCGCGGGACCGTCCACGCCGGTTCGCCTGTACCACGAGCTCGATGACACCCACTACTCGGTCAGCTCGACGAGCTTCATCGGCGCCGTGTACGCGGAGTTCGGCGTCGAGAACATCGCGGATGCCGCCGACAGCGACGGCTGGGGCTACCCGCAACTGACGCCCGAGTACATCGTCGACGCCGACCCTGAGGTGATCGTCATCACTGACCTCGTGGGCTACACCGCCGCCGACGTGGCCGTACGCCCGGGCTGGGGCTCCATCACCGCGGTGCGCAACGGCAACATCGTCACCGTCAATGCCGATGCCGCTTCGCGCTGGGGTCCGAGGCTCCCGCAGTTCGCCGCCACGATCGCGGAAGCGCTCGTCAACGCGGCTGGCTGAGCAGCGGTGCCGCCCTTGGTGATTTCTGCCTGCGCGGGTGGGCACCATGGACCGTTATGGTCGGTTGATGGCCGATGGGGCGCGCCTGAGCGCTGACGATTGGGTCGCAGCCGGGCTGCGCGCGCTGGTCGACCGCGACATCGGCGCCGTCAAGGTGCTGTCGCTGGCTGCAGAGCTCGGCGTGACGCGCGGCAGCTTCTACTGGCACTTCGCCAACCGTGACGCCTTGTTGGCGCGACTGCTCGATGCCTGGGACGCGACGAATTCGGGTGCCATCGTCGGAGCGGCGACATCGCCGGGCGACATCGTGGACCGGTACATCGCCCTGTCTCGCTGTTGGCTGGGCTGGGAGCGCTTCGATCCCCAACTCGACGTCGCTGTGCGGCACTGGGGCCGCGCCGCGCCCGTTCTGCGCGAGCGACTCCGGGAAGCCGACGAGCGTCGAGTGACGGCCATACGGGCGATGCTCGAGCCAGAGGGGCTCGAGCCGGCGATGACCCTGCACCGAGCCCGCACCCTCTACTACACGCAAATGGGCTGGTACGAGCTTGAGGTCGAAGAGCCGATGACTGCCAGAGTTGCCTCGATCGTCCCGTACTTCGAGATCTTCATCGGTCGCGCGCCGAATTCGGCAGAGCGGGCCAGGATCACCGCCGCGTTGTCGGAATGAGCCCGCCGCCGTGACCGTGCACAGTGAGGCGCTCGGCGACAGACCACGCACGCCGAGACCGGTCCGCCGCCGCCGGACGGCACAGCCATTGACGGTGACCATACAGAAGTGTATTGTTCGTTCTCGTGACCGCTCCGGCCGCACGGCCCGCGTCTAGGGCTTACGGCGCCGATGACTCGTCGAGGGCGTAGACGCCCCGAGCCAGCCGCGTCAGCGGCGACGAAACAGCAGACGCGCAACACGTTCCGGCCGCTCGAGCTGGCGACCGAGGAAGATATCGACCGCATTCACGCAGCCTCAATGCGGATCCTCTCCGAGACGGGCATGAACTTCCTGTTGCCCGAAGCGGTCCAGATACTTCGCAAGGCGGGCGCCGTCTCCGACGACGGTGTGCGGGTGCGATTTCCCCCCGATCTCGTTGCCGAGTACGTCGCGAAGGCGCCATCGAGCTTCACGCTGCATGCGCGTGATCCGGCCAACAGCGTCGTGTTCGGCGATGACTGGATCGTGTTCGGCATGGTGGGCAGCCCGCCGAACGTGTCGGATCTGGACCGCGGCCGCGTCACGGGAAACTATGTCGACTATTGCAACATGCTGCGCTTGCAGCAGCAACTCGACGCAGCTGACACGTGCACCGGGCACTCCGTCGAGCCGATCGATCTCGAAGTGCGCACGCGGCACCTCGACGCAGTGTCGGCTATGTACACCCTGTCGACGAAACCGGGGTTCTGCTATTCGCTTGGTCACACACGTGTCAGCGATGCCATCGAGATCGCCCGCATCGCTCGCGGCATCGACCGCGACACGCTGCTGCGAGAGCCGTCCATCCATACGGTCGTAAATGCAAACTCGCCGCTCGTGTACGACAAGCCGATGCTCGAGGGTGCCATGGAATTGGCCCGCTGGGGCCAGCCCGTGGTGTACACGCCGTTCACGCTGGCGGGTGCGATGGCGCCCATCACGATCGCGGGCGCGCTCGCGTTGCAGAACGCGGAGGCGCTTGCCGGCATCACGTTCGCGCAGTGCGTCAACCCGGGCGTTCCCGTCGTGTACGGCAGCTTCACGTCCAATGTGGACATGCGGTCAGGCGCACCTGCGTTCGGCACGCCCGAGTACGTGAAGGCCACCATCATCAGCGGCCAACTAGCGCGCCGCTACGGCCTGCCGCTGCGCGCATCGAATGCCAATGCCTCCAATGCCCCCGACGCGCAGGCCACTTACGAGTCTCAGATGTCGCTATGGGCATGCCTGCTCGGCGGCATCAACTACGTGCTGCACGGCCTGGGCTGGCTTGAGGGCGGTCTGTGTGCCTCGTATGAGAAGGTGATCATCGACGCCGAGATGATCCAGATGCTGCGGGCGGTGCTGCAGCCCATCTCCATCGACGACGCTTCGCTCGCCGTCGACGCCATTGCCGAGGTCGGACCGGCCAACCATTTCTTCGGCTCCGCCCACACGCTGGCGCGCTACGCCACTGCTTTCCACGAGCCGATGCTGTCGGACTGGCGCAACTTCGAAACCTGGTACGAAGACGGCGCGCTCGATGCCACCCAGCGCGCCAATCGCATCTGGAAGCAGCTGCTCGACGACTACGAAGAGCCACCGATGGACGACGCCATCCGTGCCGAGCTCACCGACTTCGTCGAGCGCCGCCGTTCCGAAGGCGGCGTGGAGCCCCTCTAACGGCAGATCAGTTGATCAGCTTCTCCATGCCTTCCCAGTAGGGGGCACGGAGCTTGAACTTCTGCAGCTTGCCGGTGGCGGTGCGGGCCAGCTCGTCGCGGAACTCGACGCTGGTGGGGCACTTGAAGTGCGACATCCGGTCGCGGCAGAAATCCACGAGCTGGCGCTCGGTCACTGTGTCGGCTGCAGCGTCGATCACCACGAGGGCCTTGATGGTCTCGCCCCAGCTTCTCGTCGGGCACGCCGATCACGGCCACCTCGGTCACCGCCGGATGATTGAACAGCACGTCCTCCACCTCGATGGAGGACACGTTCTCACCACCAGTGATGATCACGTCTTTCTTGCGGTCCGAGATCGTGACGTGGTGCTCTGCGTCCATCGAGCCGCCATCGCCGGTGTGGAACCAGCCGTCGGTGATGGCCTCGGCGGTCGCTTCGGGCTGCTCCCAGTAGCCCTCGAGCACGACGTTGGCACGGGCCAGGATCTCGCCCTGGTTGTCGATGTCGATCTTGACGCCGATCGCCGGGGCGCCCGCCCTGCTCAGCTTGCGGGCCTTCTCGTCGGGATCGAAGTCGTCCCATTCGGGGCGGGTGCGATTCATGGTGAGCAGCGGCGCTGTTTCGGTCAGGCCGTAGATCTGGATGAACTCCCAGCCCAGCTCGGTCTCCATGCGGGCAATGGTGCGCGTGGGAGGCGGGGCGCCCGCCACCACCATCCGGACGCGGCCGCTGCCGGGGATCTCGCCCTCCCAGTCGGCTGCGGCGTCCAGCACTGCCGACACCACAGCCGGAGCGCCGCACATCAGCGTGACGCCGTGCTGGTCGATGCGGCGCAGGATCTCGGGGCCGCGCACCTCGCGCTGCACTATGTGCTTGCCGCCCATGCCGGTGACGGCGTACGGCATGCCCCAGCCGTTGCAGTGGAACATCGGCAGCGTGTGCAGGTACACGTCACGGTCGTTGACGCCCGAGTGCCAGCCGAACGTGGTGGCGTTCACCCACAGCGCCCGGTGAGTCTGCTGCACGCCCTTGGGGCGAGCGGTGGTGCCTGAGGTGTAGTTGATCGTGGCGGTGACGTCCTCGTCGGGCGTCCACGGGGCCGGCTCGGCCCCGGTCGCATACATCTGGTCGTCGGCGTCGGTGCCCATCACGACGAAGCGCTCGACCTCGATGTCCTTGCAGGCGTCCTCCATCGAGGGATCCACCAGCAGCATCGTGGCGCCGCAGTGATCGACGATGTAGCTGATCTCGTCGTGGCTCAGGCGGAAGTTGATCGGCACGAAGACGCGGCCGTAGCCCGACACGCCGTAGAACGACGTCATCAGCCGGCCGGCGTTCTGGGACACCATCGCGACCCGCTCGCCGTGCCCGATGCCCAACTGGTCCAGCTTGGCGGCCTGGGCTCGCACCAGCTCGCCGAAGCGGGCGTAGGTGATCTCTCCGAGCCCGCCGCCGGGCGCTTCGGGTTCGTCGGCCAGCGCCACCCGGTCCGGGTAGACGTTCTCGGCCCGGTACAGGAAGTCGGAAACAGTAAACGGAACCTTCATGTCGCCCCTACCGATCTGATGTCTGCTGTGTCAGCCGTCTGCAAGCGGGCTCGCCCGAGGGCATGCCCGCGCCAACTCTAGGGCGGCTTGCAGCGACGATGCCCTGCTGGCTGCGCGGCTCGTAGGGTCGGGCCCATGGAGGCCACGCAGGGCCCCGCCGCCGCCGCGGGACTATTCGACGTTCATCTGATCGACGGCACCTACGAGCTGTTCCGGCACTTCTTTGCCGTGCCTCGCCGCACTGCGGCCGATGGTGCCGAGGTGGGCGCGCTGCGAGGCGTGCTGGGCAACATCGCGATGCTGCTCGAGCAGGGCACGACCCACGTGGCGGTGGCGACCGACCACGTCGTGGAGTCATTTCGCAACGACCTCTGGTCCGGCTACAAGGACGGCTCAGCCATCGAGCCCGACCTGTGGGCGCAATTCCATCCGACCGAAGCGGCGCTCGAACTCATGGGCGTGACTGTGTGGCCGATGGTCGAATTCGAGGCCGACGATGCCATGGCGGCCGGTGCCGCCCTCGCTGCAGACGACGACCGCGTCCGGCAGGTGTTCATCTGCACACCCGACAAGGACTTGGGCCAATGCGTCGGCGGCAAGGTGGTGCAGTGGGATCGACGTGCCGACGAGGTATTCGACACTGTGGGCGTCGAAGCCAAGTTCGGCGTCAGCCCCGAGTCGATCCCCGACTACCTGGGTCTCGTGGGTGACAGCGCCGATGGCTTCCCGGGCCTGCGCGGCTGGGGCGCCAAGTCGACATCGACGATGCTGTCGCACTACCGCCACATCGAGGACATCCCGGTGTCGCACACCGACTGGGCGCCCAAGGTCCGCGGCGCCGCCGGTCTCGCCGCGACGCTGGCCGCCGAGCGAGACCTGGCGCTGTTGTTCCGCCGCGTCGCGACGGTCCGCACCGACGCCCCCGTCTCAGATTCGGTCGACGAGCTGCGTTGGCGCGGCCCGCGCAACGGCTTCGAAGACCTGTGCAACGACATCGGCGCAGGCGCTCTCTTCGAGCGCGTGATGAATCTGGCCGCCTACCGCGCCGACACCTAGACGGCTCTTCGCAAACTGGTCCGTTCGCTTCGGAGCACTGGCGGCGACTCGGTCGGTGCGTCGTGCACGGTTCGACCGGCGCCGATGCGCACTTCGCTTGTGTCGAAGAGACGCGTGGACATCACTGGGGCATATGGCGGTGCTCGGCGCTGTCGGTGCCGATGCGAATCGGGATGGCGGTTTCGATCTCGTCATCGCCGAAGACAGCCAGGATCCGCAATCGAGCGCCGAGACCGCCGATGTAGTTGCGCAGGGAGGAGAGCCGCATGTCTTCGCCGTGTTCGAGCTGCGATATGGCGGACTGGCTGATGCCGAGTTCAGCCGCGAGATCGGCCTGCGAGCGCTCCAGCGAGCGGCGCAACGAGTAGAGGCCGATCTCAGCGAGCGTCTCGGCACGAAGCGTCGAGAGGCGCTCGGCTGCACCGGGCCGAGCGAGGACTCGGGAGTGCAGTTCGCGATAGCTATTGGTGTTTGGCATCGGACGTGACCTTCTTCGTTCGCGGACCCGGATCACTGTTCATCGGAGAGTCCCTCATCTCGCAGCTGTCTCAAATGGGCGCGGGCAATGCCTCGTGACGTACCAACGGGACCTTCGGCGCCGTGTCGCGAGAAGCAATTTGGGGGATCAGGCGGGCTGGTTCAGCTCGATCATGTTGCCGGCCGGATCGAAGAAGAACGTCTGCCGCGCCGTGGTTCCGGGCAGCGGTACCGGGTCCTTCACCCTCACGCCGGCGTCTCGCAGCTCGGCCACGGTGGCGTCGATGTCCGCGACTTTGAATGCCCAGTGCTGGCCCTTCGGCGGTACCCACTCGGGCACCTCGATGAGGTGCACCTCGCCGCCGCCGGGCGTGCGCAGCCAGCGACCGTTGAACCCGAAATCGGGCCGGTCCAGCTGCTTCATGCCAAGAACGCCGGTGTAGAACGGCGCCGCCGCGTCGACGTCAGCGCAGTTGATCGACACATGATGAACAGGCCCCAGTTCCATACTTTGAGCCTAGACCCAAGCCCGATACCCCTGTCCGCCGAGCGTGAGCCCGTTCGCTGTCACGAACGCCAGTTGTGCGACCTCACGTGGCGTCGTTGTGTGTCAGATCGGGGTTGCCGAGCGGGCTGTGGTGGAGTTCTTGCCATGTCAGGAGAGAACCGTCGCTGCGGTGCTGGGTCTCGGCACCGCCATAAACGGCGACAGCGGATGCGCCCGGATGCTCATCAGCCAGCTGCGCAGCTATGCGACGCGGACCGTCGAGCAGACGAGAGGTGGGTGTGGCGGTTGAGCGGGCCTCGACGAGTGAGATGCCTGCTTGCGGCCCGTCGGGATGTTCCACGACGAGGTCGACTTCGGGTCCGCTGCGATTGCGGTAGTGAGTCACGCCGCCCCGGATGCCGCGATTGGAGCGGTGTTTGATGATCTCCGACGCAACCCATGTCTCAAACATGGCGCCGCGCAACGGATGCGAGTGAAGCTGCTCCGGCGTACGAATGCCGAGCAGCCAGCACGCCAGCCCGGTGTCGTAGAAGTGCAGCTTGGGCATCCGCACGAGTCGCTTGCGCGTGTTGGCCCCGAACGCGTTCAAGCGGAACACCACGAACGATGCCTCCAATACGCTCAGCCACGCCTTGGCAGTCGGTTGCGATATGCCGCAGTCACCGGCCAGCGCCGAGTAGTTCAACAACTGCCCGCTGCGTCCCGCGCAGAGCTGCACGAACCGGCTGAATGCACTCAGGTCGCTGACGTTGGTGATGGTGCGGACATCGCGCTCGAGGTAGGTGGCGACGTAGGACGCGAGCCAATCCGAGGGCTCGAGGTTGCGGTCGAAGATCGGCGGGTAGCCACCGGTGACCAGCGTCTCGTCAAGGCTGCGAGGGAAGCTGTCGAAACGGATTGCCTCACTACGCGCCAGCGGAAGCAGATGCAGAACTGCAGTCCGACCCGCCAGCGACTGGCTGACAGATTCCACAAGTGCGAGATTGTGTGAGCCGGTGAGTATCCATCGACCGGGTACCGGGTCGGCGTCGATGATCCCTTGCAGGTATGACAGCAGGCCGGGCACACGTTGCACCTCGTCAATGACGGCCCCGTCGGGGAACTGAGCCAGGAATCCGCGGGGGTCCTCGTCGGCAAAGGAGCGCACGTCGGGAGCCTCGAGCGACACCTGTGGTCGATCACCGAAAATCTCGGCACAGAGCGTCGTCTTGCCGCTCTGGCGGGGTCCCGTCAACGTCAATGCCGGCCATGAGCGCGCCGCTGATTCAAGCCGTGAGGCAAGATCGCGCTTGATCACCACCGAGTCCATGATACAAGGACTGTGGCTAATTCAAAATCAGATTTTGAATTAGCCACAGTCCCAGTGACCGAGGCTGAAGCCGTCGTCGGCGATCACGGCGGTCTCAGCGGGTTCGCCAGAAGGCTTTCTCGTAGGCTCTGCCAGATGTCTGAGCCGACCATGGCCGAGCGGCTGGAGGAGTTGGCGCGGCGCCGGGAAGAAGCGCTCCACGCCGGCACCGACCGGGCTGTCCAGCGGCAGCACGACAAGGGCAAGATGCTCGCCCGAGAGCGCATCGACTACCTCTTCGACGAGGGCACGTTCTGCGAGCTCGACATGCTCGCCCGCCATCGGGCCCACGATGTCGGTCTCGAAGAGCGCCCCTACACCGACGGCATCATCACCGGCTGGGGCAACATTGACGGCCGCAAGGTCTTCGTCGCCAGTCAGGACTTCACCGTCTTCGGCGGTGCACTCGGCGAGGTATTCGCCGAGAAGACCCACAAGGTCATGGACCTTGCCGAATCGGTCGGCGCGCCGATCATCGGCCTCAACGATGGTGCTGGCGCTCGCATCCAGGAAGGTGTTGTCTCGCTTGCGGGCTATGGCGGCATCTTCCGCCGCAACGTGCTTGCCTCAGGCGTCATCCCGCAGATCAGCGTGATCATGGGACCGTGTGCCGGCGGCGCGGTCTATTCGCCTGCCATGACCGACTTCATTTTCATGGTGCGCGACACCAGCCACATGTTCATCACCGGTCCCGATGTGGTGAAGACCGTCACCGGCGAGGATGTGACCCTCGAGGAACTCGGCGGTGCCGGCTCGCACAGCACGAAGTCCGGTGTAGCCACGTTCGTCGCTGCCGACGAGAAGGCTGTGCTCGACGACGTTCGCTACCTGCTGTCGTTCCTGCCGTCGAACAATCTCGACCCGGCGCCGACTATCGAGCCCACCGACGATCCAAACCGCGAGTGCGAGACGCTGCGGGACCTGATGCCGCCAAGCCCGAACGTGCCCTACGACATGAAACGGGTCATCGCCGAGGTCGTCGACGACGGCGACTTCTTCGAGTACCACGCTGCGTGGGCCGGCTCGATCGTGTGCGGCTTCGCTCGACTCAATGGCCGTTCGATCGGCATCGTCGGCAATCAGCCGATGGTGATGGCTGGCGTGCTCGACATCGAGTCCTCGGAGAAGGCCGCCCGTTTCGTGCGCTTCTGCGATGCCTTCAACATCCCGCTGCTCACTTTCGTGGACGTGCCCGGCTTCCTGCCCGGCGTCGACCAGGAACACGGCGGCATCATCCGCCACGGCGCCAAGCTGCTCTACGCCTACTGCGAGGCGACCGTGCCGCGGGTGCAGGTCATCACGCGCAAGGCCTATGGCGGCGCCTACGTCGTGATGGATTCCAAGTCGGTTGGCTGCGATGTGAGCTTCGCCTGGCCCACCGCCGAACTGGCCGTCATGGGCCCACAGGGCGCTGTTGAGATCCTGTACCGGCGCGAGCTGCAACAGGCCGCAGACCCAGATGCCCGCAAGGCCGAGTTGGTCGACGACTACAGCCGCAAGTACGCAAACCCGTACATCGCCGCCGAACACGGCATTGTGGATGCAGTGATCGACCCCGCCGAAACCCGCCAGAAGGTCATCGCCGCGTTCGACATGATCGGCGCCAAGCGAGAAGAGCTGCCCCGCCGCAAGCACGGCAACGTTCCACTGTGAGCCCCGCGAAACATCTGGTCACTGTGAGCCCCGCGAAACATCTGGTCACTGTGAGCCCCGCGAAACATCTGGTCACTGTGAGCCCCGCGAAACATCTGGTCACTGTGAGCCCCAGTGAGCCCCAGTGACTGGCTCCGCCGCGACCGGTTCCGTCGTAACCGGCTCTGTGGTGATCGCGTCGCGGGCGGCCATCACCCCCGCCGCCACAGCGCAGGAGGCAGCAGCCATCGTTGCCGCGCTGGAGTTGGTTTGGCCTCGACCCGTCGAGGCGCCGCCAGCCCCGCCGCCGAGCAAGTGGCGCTACAGCGGCCGCCCCTGGCATGCGCCGCGCTCGTGGCCCGCAGTGCGCTACCGCTGATCTGGATGAAATTCGCAGCTGCTTTTGTTTTTCTGCAGCAAAAGATAAATCCGGGAGATACAACGTGAGAGCTCTTGTTTTCACGCGCGCAGCCTTGGGAGCTGGCATGGGGCGAGGAATGCGTGGCAGCATCGTCTGATGCAATCTGGGCCCATGCCGCTCGAAGGACTTCGGGTGGTTGACCTGTCGTCGGTGTTCGCGGGGCCGCACTGCGCCCGCTACCTGGCCGACTTCGGCGCTGACGTCATCAAGGTGGAACGGCCGGGCGGCGACACCGTCCGCAACATGGGATGGCGGGACGACCACGGCGAAACGCTGTGGTGGCGGCTGGTCAACCGCAACAAGCGGTGCGTGACGCTGGATCTCAAGTCGGCTGACGACGTGACGCTGCTGCGGCGGATGCTGCGCGTCGCCGATGTGCTGGTGGAGAACTTCCGGCCCGGCAAGCTCGAAGCGCTGGGCCTCATGCCCGACGAGCTGATCGAGGCGAACCCGACGCTGGTGATCGCACGGCTGACCGGCTTCGGCCAGAGTGGCCCGTACCGGGACCGTCCCGGCTTCGCCACGCTGGCGGAGGCCATGAGCGGCTTCGCCTCCATGAACGGCGAGAGTGACGGCGGGCCGCTGCTGCCGCCCGTAGCGCTCACCGATGAGGTGGCCGGTCTCGCGGGGGCGTTCGCGACGATGGTGGCATTGCGCAGCGGCGTCGGCCAGGTGGTCGATGTCAACCTGCTGGAGTGCATGTCGCAGGTCATGGGCCCGCTCATGACGGCGTGGCACAGCGAGGGGTACCTGCAGCCCCGGCTTGGCTCGGGAATTCCCTACAGCGTCCCCCGCGGCACTTACCAGGCGTCCGACGGCGGCTGGCTGGCGGTCAGCACCTCAAGCGACTCGGTCGCGGCCCGGGTGATGGCCATGATCGGCGTGGGCAACGACGAGCGCTTCGCCACTTTCGAGGGCCGCATGGCCCACCGCTCCGAAATGGACGCCGTGATGGCGCAATGGGTGTCCCAGCGAACACTCGCCGCAGCGGTCGCAGCGTTCGACGAAGCCCAAGCAGCCGCCGCACCCGTGCTGGATATGAGCCAGCTGGCCGCCGATCCCCACATCGTCGAGCGAGAGGCGTTTGTCGAGGTGGACGGCCTGGTGCAGCAGAACGTGGTCGCGCGGCTCAGCGTTACCCCCGGCCGGGTTCGCTGGGTCGGCCGCGACGAGGGTGCCGACAACTCGGACCTGGATAACTCGGACGAAGCGAATCCCTGGCCCGTTCCGTGAGCACGCCCGTCGGCCACGGGTTCTCACGAGAACTCAGCGCTCGTGATCTATTGGCTCGACGCCCTTCAGCTTCAGCAGCAGCCAGCGTCCGAACTTGAGCAGCGGGTACGACCCACGAGCGACGAATGACGAACTGAACGCCAAGCGGTTGAACTTGCTGTAGATGCCACGAGCCTCAGAAAGGCGCGCCAGCACATTGAGCGCTTCGTGCCCGATGTAATGACGACTGCCGACCTTTACAACCATGCCGTTGTTCAAATCGTACGGCAGACGCCGGACTTGCTCGACGATGGGGCCGCCTTGCCTGGCGTCGACGAGAATGAACTCCTCCACCGATTGCCTCAGTTTGAGGTGCTGCGCATAGTTGTTGCACAGCGGACATTCGCCGTCATAGATCAACCAGACTTGACGCGGCTCGTCGAGCTGGTCGGACGATCGACGGCGCTTCAACATGCGAAACGGCATCCCGACTATCGGAAGCGGTCGCAGAACGCCGCGCAATGAGAACCGAGCGGGCGCCACCGGGGACAAGACCCACAACGGGCCCAAAATGAGGACATCGGGTCACGGAGAAAGCGGCGGCGCATTTCTGTACGGATCCGTCAACCGCTCGTGCGGGCCCGTGCGACCAACTCGGCTATGTCGGCCATGATCGCCGAGAGTTCGAAGTCTTTCGGCGTATAGACCGCGGTCACGCCTGCGGCTCGAAGGGTCTCGTGGTCGGCGGGCGGGATGATGCCGCCGACCACCACGGGCGCTGTCACGCCTTCGCCAGCCAGGCAGGCCACCACCTCGGGCACCAGTTCGAGATGGCTGCCCGACAAGATCGACAGACCGACGATGTCGACGTCCTCGTCTCGTGCCGAAGCTGCGATGTGCTCCGGCGTCAGCCGAATGCCCTCGTACACCACCTCCATACCGGCGTTGCGCGCTGCCACCGCGATCTGCTCGGCGCCGTTGGAGTGGCCGTCCAGGCCGGGTTTGGCAATCAGCACCCGGGGCGGGCCTCCCTCCATGGCTGCGCAGCGCCGAGCGACAGCCGACAGACCGGCGCTTGCGGCGCCGACCCCGCCGAGGCCGGTCGGCGCCCGGTACTCGCCGAAGACTTCGCGCAAGGCCCGAGCCCACTCGCCGGTCGTGACGCCCGCATGGGCGGCCTCGATGGTCGGGCCCATGATGTTCACGTCCGACGAAGCAGCCACGCGCAGGTCGTCGAGCGCTGCCACCACCCGGTTGGGATCACGTGCAGCTCGCCAGCGTTCGAGGTCGGCGACCAACTCGGCCTCCACCTCGGGATCCACACGCAGGATTGCCTCGTCGCCGTCGAGCGGCGATGGCGCGGTCTCGGTGAAGTCGTTCACGCCGACGACGGTCAGGTCTCCGCTCTCGATCTGGCGCATCCGCTCGGTGTGGCTGGCGACGAGGCGTCGTTTCAGTTCTTCAATCGCGGCGAAGGCGCCGCCCAATTCGAGCACGTCATCGAGTTCGGCCTGTGCGGAGGTCACCAGCTCGGCCGTACGGCCCTCCACCACAACGGAGCCATCGAAGATGTCCTCGTACTCCAGCAGATCGGTCTCGTGCGCGAGCACTTGCTGGATCCGAAGCGACCACTGCTGGTCCCACGGTCGCGGCAGGCCGAGTGCCTCGTTCCACGCAGGCAACTGCAGCGAACGGGTACGAGCCCGCTTCGACAGCGTCACTCCGAGCGTTTCAAGCGTGATCCGGGCGACGTTGTTCTCGGGCTGCGCTTCGGTGAGACCGAGCGAGTTGACCTGCACGCCGTAGCGGAACCGACGCATCTTCGGATCCGCCACGCCATAGCGCTGTGCGCAGATCTCGTCCCACATCTGGGTGAAGGCCCGAACCTTGCAGACCTCCTCGACGAACCGGATGCCCGAGTTCACGAAGAACGAGATACTGCCCACGGTCGTGTCGAAGCGTTCAGGGGGCACTTTGCCGCTGTCGCGCACGGCATCGAGCACATCGACGGCGGTGGCCAGTGCATACGCGATTTCCTGTGTCGGCGTCGCCCCAGCCTCCTGCAGGTGATAGCTGCAGACGTTGATCGGGTTCCACTGCGGCACATGCTCCGAGCAGTAGGCGACCACGTCGGTGATGAGCCGCCGACTGGCCTCGGGGCCGAAGATGTAGGTACCGCGGCTCAGGTACTCCTTGACAATGTCGTTTTGGGTGGTGCCGCGCAGCGCTGCGGGCGCAACGCCGGCGTTCTGCGCGTGTGCGACGTACAGGCCCAGCAGCCACGGCGCTGTGGCGTTGATGGTCATGGACGTGTTCATGGCATCGGGCGGGATGCCGTCCATGAGTTCGGCCATGTGTCCCAGGTGGATGACCGGCACGCCGACCTTGCCGATCTCGCCCCGCGCCATCGCGTGATCGGGGTCGTAGCCGGTTTGCGTCGGCAGGTCGAAGGCGATCGACAGGCCGGTTTGGCCCTTTGCCAGATTCGAGCGATACAGCTCGTTGGAGGCCCGCGCAGTCGAATGCCCTGAGTAGGTGCGCATCAGCCACGGCCGCTCGCGCCGTGGTGCGTCAGAATCAGTCACGGCCGCTCGTGCTCGGATGTGCGACCCCCTGATGAGGTCCTGGCGTTGGCTTGTCCGACACGGCGGTGCAAGACGTTCGGGCGGTCAGCCCTCGAGCATGCGGAAGACCATGGGCCGGGACCAGATCTCGGGCAGCGGCCGCGTGATCGCTTCAGCCAGCAGCTCCAGGTAGCCCTCCCGCTCGATCTCCACGGCACCCAGGCCAGCCAGATGCGGCGTCGTCCATTGCACGTCAAGCAGCGCCCCGCCGGTCACCTTGAGTGCATCGACCAGGGCCACAAGCGCCACTTTCGAGGCGTCGCTCTCAGTGTGGAACATCGACTCCCCGGCGAAGAAAGCACCGATCGCGATCCCGTAGAGGCCGCCGACGAGTTCGTCGTCGAGCCAGGCTTCCACGCTGTGCGCCCAGCCCATCTCGTGCAGTGCCAGATAGGCGCTGTGCATGTCGTCGCTGATCCATCCATGCGGTCGGGCCGGGTCGGCACACGACTCCAGCACCTGTTCAAAGGAAGTATCGATGCGTATTTCGAACCGTCGGCATGCGCGCCGCAGGGACCGGCTGACCCGCAGGTAGCTCAGCGGCAGGATGCCGCGGGGATCGGGTGACCACCAGCCGACGGTGTCACCAAGCGGCATCGGGAACAGACCCGCCCGGTACGCTCCCAGCAGAGTACCGGGCTCGAGGTCGGCACCTGCGCCGACCAGGCCGTTCTCGTCAGCCGTCGACGCCAGCGGGAATGACCAAGCGGTGGCAGGCGGCTCGGTAGGGCCGTCTTCTGACTGGCTCTGCATCGCAGCGAGCCTACGCCTGATCCGGCCGCTGTGTCGGATCGATGCAGCCGCTTTCCGGACGTGTGCTAGCCGCGTGCGTCTTGGTACGCGGCGATCTCAGATTCGGTTGCTTCGGTGATCGTCACCTTGTCGACGACGACTTCTTCCAGAGGTGCGTCCCCATCACCGGTCCGCACGCCTTCGATCGCCAGCACGACATCCATGCCGTCGACGACTTGGCCGAGAGGCGAGTACAGCGGAGGCAGAGATGCGCCGTCGGACCCGGTAATCACAAAGAACTGCGATCCGTTACTGGCCGGGTTGCCGCTGTTCGCCATCGCTACCGATCCGACTCGGTACCAGCCCTCGTCGGGGAAGCCACCAGTGAATCGATAGCCGGGGGTACCCGTGCCGTATTGAAGTTGCACGTCGCCGCCTTGGATCACGAAGTTCGGGATGACGCGGTGGAACAGCGTGTCGTCGAAGGCGCCATAGCGACCCAGCACCACGAAGTTGTTGACGCTTGCGGGGTCGAGCCGCGGGTCGAGCACCATCGTGAAGTCGCCCATGACGGTCTCGAACGTGGCCGTGTACACCTTCTCGAGGTCGATGCAGCGCGGCGGTTCCTGACCGAGCTGGTTACGCGGGCCATCGCTGCCGTCGGGCGCGGGACAACCCGTAGTCGCGGTTTCGGCTTCGTCAGCTGGCTCATCGGCTGGCTCATCGGCTGGTGCATCGGCTGGTTCGTCGGCTGCGGGCTCAGAGGCGGCATCGCTGGCCGGCTCCTCGGTGACGAATTCCGCTTCGCTGTCGAGGGCAGCGGTGTCTGCGACTCGGGCTGTCGTTGTGGTGTCGTCGGTGTCATCGTCCCCGCTGAGCACGGTGTAGAGGAACAGCGCCACCAGCACGGCAAGGACGATGAGCGTGAACCGCAACACCTTGCGCGTCCTGCGGGAACGCTGCGTGGAACGTTGTGTCTGTGCCGCGGCACGCATCCGATTCTCGCGTTGCCGCTGTCGCTTCTCATTGCTCATGGCTGGCCGTCTCCCACGCGCTGAAAACCGGCGTCACACTACCGAGCCTGCCTGGCCCCGAGGAACCGAGCGAAAGGGCCTCACGTCGCCGCCAGTACCCTCGCCCGCCGTGCCGTTAGTCGTGCAGAAGTTCGGCGGAACGTCGGTAGCCAGTGCTGCGCGCATGCGCGAAGTCGCCGCACATGTCAAGCATTGCCGCAGCCGCGGCGACGACGTGGTGCTCGTCGTCAGCGCGATGGGATCGGAGACCGATGAGCTCATCGCGCTCGCTTCCCAGGTCACTGACGAGCCCGAGGGCCGCGAAATGGACATGCTCATTACCGCGGGGGAGCGCAAGGCCATTGCGCTGCTGTGTATGGCGCTGCATTCCGCTGGCGTGCCGGCCGATTCATACACCGGCAGCCAGGCAGGCTTCCTTACCGACACCAACCACCGCAACGCAAAGATTGTCTCCGTCACGCCACGCCGCGTGTCCGAATCGGTGGCTGCCGGCCGCGTTGCCGTCGTCGCTGGAGCCCAAGGCGTCTCCACCGACAACGACGTGACGTTTTTAGGCCGCGGCGGATCCGACACCACTGCCGTTGCACTGGCGCATGGCCTCGGCGCCGATGCCTGCGAGCTCTACACCGACGTTTCGGGGGTGTTCACGACCGACCCCCGCGTGTGCCCGAATGCTCGGCGGCTGTCGCTCATCGGCTTTGACGAACTGCTGGAGATGACTGCGATGGGCTGTCCCAAGCCGGCTGCCCGCTCGGTCGAGGTTGCCCGTACGTATGGCGTCCCATTGCACGTGCGATCGGCATTTACATGGGAACCCGGAACTTGGGTCGTGGACACGGAGTCAGGCATGCAAGCAAACGAGATGGAACGGCCGATCGTGACCGGCGTCGTGCCGGACAGCTCTCAGGCAAAGGTGACGCTGGTCGGCGTGCGCGACGAACCGGGCATCGCAGCGAAGGTGTTCCGCACCCTGGCTGACGCCTCCGTGATCGTCGACATGATCGTCCAGAACGTGGGCGACCACGGCCGCACCGATATCTCCTTCACGATCCCTGCTGAGAACGCCGACGAAGTACGCGAGATCTGCGAGGCAATGGTGACCTCGGTGGGATTCAATTCGGCGAACACTGACGTCGACATCGCACGCGTCTCGCTCGTCGGGGCCGGCATGGCCAGCCATCCCGGCGTCGCCGCCACCATGTTCGAGACGCTGGCCGCCGAAGGCGTCAACATCGAGATGATCTCCACCTCGCCCATCCGCATCTCCTGCGTCGTCGCCGAATCAGACGTCGACCGAGCCACCGTCGCCCTCCACACGGCCTTCGGCCTGGACTAATCCAGGCGTGTTGCCCAAAATTCCTGAAGCCCAATTGACCCCTTTCGGTAGTCTCAATTCCATGCGTGTAGGAATCGTCGGGGCCACCGGTCAGGTGGGCGGCGTGATGCGGGACATCCTTGCCGAACGGGCTTTCCCGATCGACGAGCTGCGTCTGTTCGCGTCTGCCCGCTCAGCTGGCCGCAAGCTGTCGTGGAACGGGTCCGAGATCGCTGTTGAGGACGCTGCGACAGCCGATTTCACCGGTCTCGACATTGCTCTGTTCTCTGCTGGCAAGACGACCTCGCTTGCGATCTCCGAGCGGGTCGCCTCACAAGGCCCCACAGTTGTTGACAACTCCTCTGCATGGCGCATGGACCCTGACGTGCCGCTCGTCGTGCCCGAGGTGAACGCCAAAGAGGTGTTCAACGCACCCAAGGGCATCATCGCCAACCCCAACTGCACCACGATGGCCGCGATGCCGGTGCTGGCGCCGCTGCACGCCGAGGCCGGCTTGGTCTCCATGGTGGTTGCCACCTACCAGGCGGTGTCCGGAGCTGGCCTGGCGGGCGTGGACGAACTCGAACGTGCGCTCGCCGCAACACTCGATGGCGCCGCGGGGCTCGCCTTCGACGGCGCCGCGGTCACTCACCCAACTCCCGAAAAGTTCCCCGGCCCGATCGCACACAACGTGCTGGCGCAGGCAGGCAGCTTTGTCAATGACGGCCTCGGCGAGACCGACGAAGAGCAGAAGCTCCGTCACGAGAGCCGCAAGATCCTCGGCATTGCGGATCTGGCCGTCTCAGGCACCTGCGTGCGCGTCCCGGTGTTCACCGGCCATTCGCTCGCGCTGAACCTGCGCTTCGCGCGGTCCATCTCGCCCGAGCGGGCCACTGAGCTGCTCGCTGCAGCGCCCGGTGTCGAGTTCGTCGAAGTGCCAACCCCGCTCGGCGCAGCCGGCCGCGACCCGTCGTATGTGGGTCGCATCCGCCGCGACGAGACCGTCGAGCACGGTTTGGCGATGTTCGAAGTGCAGTCCAACCCCGCTCGGCGCAGCCGGCCGCGACCCGTCGTATGTGGGTCGCATCCTTTGAGGGTGTGGATGATCGATTCGCCGCGACAGGGCGAGCGTGGTCGGCGACAACCTGCGCAAGGGCGCCGCCCTCAACGCAGTCCAGATCGCCGAAGTCCTCTCGGCGATGTGAGATGCAGTGCCGAGGTCCTCTCGGCGTCCTAGGGCACAGCGCCGAGGTCCTCTCGGCGCACCACCACTTCTACCCCCGGGACCTCGGGTTCGTCGTCGACCATCTCGGCGGGAAAGCCGGGAGCGCGGATGGTGCGTCCGGTGGCGTCCTCAAGCCGGCGGATGATGTTGGGGGACCACTCCCGGGGGCCGTATCGGGCAGCGCCGTCAGCGAAGATGTCAACGAACACCGGCGAAAGCTCGAGCGGCAGGCCGTGCTCATCGGCGATGTCGGCGAACAGCCCAATGTCCTTTCGGACAAGGTCCATCGTGAAGTTGATGTCGCGCGAGCCGTTGAGGATCACCTGGCTCTCGGTCTCGTGCACGAACGAGTTTCCCGAACTGATTCGAATCGCCTCATACGCCGTGGCGAGATCCATGCCCGCAGCGCCTGAGGCCACCAGCGCCTCGCACAGCGATACGAGATTGGCCGTGGCCAGGTAGTTCGTCACGACCTTGAGGATTGACGCCGAGCCGAGTGCGCCAGTGTGCAGGATGCGCCGTCCCATCACGGTGAGCAGCGGCAGCATCGCTTCGAACGTGTGCCGTTCACCTCCGGCGAAGATCGAGATGTTGCCGGTGGCGGCGCGATGACAGCCGCCCGAGACCGGGCAGTCGATGGCGGCCCCGCCGACGGCATGGATCAGTGCGCCCAGCCGTTGCACCTCGTGGTGGTCGGTCGTGCTCATCTCGGCCCAGATCTTGGGCCCGAGGCTGTCGGCTTGCACTGCTTGGAAGCCGGCCAGCACGCCGTCGGGCGCTTCGAGCACTGCCGCTGAGGCCTCCGGCGTTGGCAGGCAGGTAATCACCACATCGCACTGCTCGGCCAGCACGGCACCCGACGCTGCGGAGCTCGCGCCAGCGTCGAGGAATGGCGCCATCGCCGCAGGGTCGAGGTCGCGCACCACCAGTTCGAAACCGTTGCGCTGCAGCGACCCAGCGAGCTTCCCGCCAACGTTGCCGAGGCCCACGAACCCCACCCGGTGCAATGCGGTTGCATCGGGGCTTGTCGCGCCGTCAGGGGAGGGATTCGCTGTATTCACAAAGTTGGTCGGGCAGGCGGGATTTGAACCCACGACCTCTTCGTCCC
The DNA here is from genome assembly GCA_965226645.1 of Candidatus Poriferisodalis sp. Classification (GTDB taxonomy): domain Bacteria; phylum Actinomycetota; class Acidimicrobiia; order Acidimicrobiales; family Poriferisodalaceae; genus Poriferisodalis. The sequence continues at coordinate 81,523 of CBDDDL010000001.1, read as the reverse complement.
GAACGAAGCGCGCTACCAACCTGCGCCACTGCCCGTGTGCGGTTGTGGCGCCTGAAGCTACCGCTCCGCCCCGCTGTGGTGCTACCCCGATGACGCCCGACGCCACACGATCCGGTCGGCGCCGCGATTTCCGGCCCGCGACGGTTTAGCTGGCGTCCGCAGTGTTGCCGGAGTCGCCGGCCGACAGCAGTCCGAGCGCGGTGCGGCGCAGCTGCAGCGGACTCAGCGGCTTGACGAGCCACGCGTCTGCGTCGCAGCGGCGCGCCAGAAAGATGTCCGCCTCGCGGTCGGCCAGCATGAGCACCGGCACCCGTGGCAGCCGACCCATGCCGGACTCCTGCCGCAGATCCATGCAGGACGCCATGCCGCCCATGTTGCCGATCTGGAAGTCCAGGATGACCAGATCCGGGATGCTCGCCTCCACAGCGGGCCGCACTTCTTGGCCTGATCGAACCACGCGGAACGTCACGTCGGGCCCTGCCAGCGCGGCTGCGACTTCCTCAACCACCCAGTCGGCGTCGGTGGCCAGCAGGACCTCGATCACGAACGCGCAGGGTAGTGCGGCTCGGCCTCTTAGAGTTCGGGCCGTTCCCGAGCACCTGGAGTCTCATTGCGCGCACGTCGCACTCGTCGCTCTCGCCGTACCGGCTGCACTGGCCAAACCAGAGTGCTGGCCCGGTTCGCGGCTGCCGTGGTCTTCCTGGCAGCCATCGGGGGCCTTGCTGCTCCCATGGCAGCAGCCGACGAGGGTCACACTGACCCTGGTGCAATCGAGACCGATCCCGGCACTCCGGCGCCTGCGACGGTCGCGAGCCCGCGCAAGATCGTCGTGATCGAAGTCAACGGACTTATCGATCCGATCATGGCGTCGTACATCAGCCGCGAATTGGTTGTCGCTACCGGTCGCCATTCCATCGGCGCAGTGCTGCAGCTCGACAGTTCCGGAACCACTCTGGACGACGGCGAGCTAGTGGAGTTGCTGGACAACGTTCGATTTGCCCATCTGCCCGTCGGTGTATGGGTCGGGCCCAGCGGCGCTCAGGCACTCGGCGGCGCCGCCCACCTGGTGACCTCTGCGGATTTTGCTGCGATCGCACCCGGCGGGCAACTCGGCGATTTCTCCCCGGTGGGGGGTCTGGTGCATGCGCACGAACCGAAGCCGACACAGCTCCACAGCCACGACGGTGACGGATCGCACGCGGGCGAGCTCAGCCGCCGCTACGAGGCCGCCGAAGCGGTCACTGCCGGCCTCACGGCCAGTACGGCCCCGTCAGTGGGCGAGTTCATCCTGGCGATGTCCGACATGGGCTACATGGCGCCGATCACCCAGAACATCACCAATGACGCCGGCTTGGTGCAACGTGCCATCGCGCCCGACGTCACTGTGTCGTTCGTGAAACTGCCGCTGCTCGACGGGCTGTTCCACACCGCTGCGAGCCCTGCGGTTGCGTACCTATTGCTGCTCGTTGCGCTGTCGATGCTGTTGCTCGACTTCTTTACCGGCGGTGTGGGCGTCGCGGCGGCAGTCGGCGCGGTGTGCGGTTTGCTGTCCGCGTTCGGCCTGGGCACGCTCGACATTCGCATCTGGGCATTGGTGCTGTTGGTCGGTGCCTTCGTGGCATTCGCGGTGGACGCCCAGACGGGTGTCCCGAGGTTCTGGACCGTGGCCGGCAGTGTCGCGTTGATCATCGGATCGCTCAGCCTGTTCGGCCAGCACTCGCTGAGCTGGATCCCGCTGCTTGTCGGCATTGTGCTTGTCGGCATCTTCGTGCTGTCGGGATTGCCGGCGCTGATCCGCACTCGCTACGGCACCGCGACGGTCGGCCGCGATTGGATGGTGGGAGCCGAGGGCACGGCGCTGACCGACATCGATCCCGATGGGACAGTCGAGGTGCACGGTGCGCAGTGGCGGGCTCGAGTTAACCGTCTGACGCCCTTGCGAGCGGGCGAATCGCTGCACGTGAGCGGCCTCAGCGGGGTTGTGCTGGAAGTCGAGCCGCTTGAAGGAGCAGCTATCGATTACCGCGAAATGCGTCGAAAGCACCCTGAAGAGGAGATTAACGAAACCTAATGAGGTTTCGTTTTGCTCTTGTCAAGCCGTTTTTTTGCGCCTAAAGTCCCTCCGGACGAGGGGGACGCATGAGCGCAGTGCTGGTAGACGAATGGCAAGACAAGGCAGCTTGCCGAGGTCCTCAGGCGGCGGTGTTCTTCCCGCCGCCTCGCACCGAGCGACGTGACGAGAAAGCCGAACGCGAGACTCGAGCGAAAGCCATCTGCAACCGGTGCTCGGTGGCCAAGGACTGTCTCGACCACGCGCTAGAGGTGGGCGAAGCGCACGGCATCTGGGGCGGCCGCAACGAGATCGAGCGCCGCAACATGCTGCTGATGCGCATCGAGGCCAGCTAACCCGACTCAGCGACCCCGAATCATTGCGACGGCGCGGCATCAGCCGCAGCGGCGCGCTCAGCCGGGCAGCCTGGGCCCTGCGATGCGCAGGTCTCCCCGTCGCCGCGTCACACCGGTGCGATCCAGATGGCCCACCAGCGGCAGTGCGTACTTGCGCGTCGTCCCCAGCACTTCGCGGATCTCTGCCACGGTGACCCCGTCGGGTTGAGCTGCCAGCATCTCGGCGACGCGCTGAGAGGCCGATTCGATCGCTGAGGCGGCAAACCAGATTCCCTCTGCGTGGACTACTTCGCCGCGCTGGACCAGCGCGAGCAGCTCCGGCCGGGAAACCCCGGTCGGCGCAGGCGGCGAGAACGGCGACGCCGCGAGTTCGGCAATCACCGGATGGTCTGCCAGCACGTCGACGGCATCCGCCCGGCGGGCTCGGCCGGCATCCACGACGACTCCATCGAGCGTGCCGACGGCGATTCGCTGGCGTTCGTCCAGCACAGCCACGTCGAGGCCCAGCGGACCGGCCTGATCGACCTGCGCCCGCAGATCTGCGTGCAGCGTGTCCACCAGCTCGGCTGGTGCCACCCAATCGCCCAGGACAGGCTCGAACCGCTCGCCGGTCAGTCGCTCGAAGTGATCGACGGTGACCCAGCCCCGCTCAGCCAGGACGCGCTCGGGTCGGGCATCGGGCACGGCGACCGAGGCTCGCAGCTGCGGATCCACATCGAGGACCGTGCCGCCGCCGACGGTCTGGCTCCGACCGAAGTCGCGCAGCACGAAGCGGTCGCCGAGCACGAGCGGCAGCCCCACGGGCAGGTGGAGCCGGGCGTAGCCCGTCTCGCCGGGCGAGATGCTCTCGGGACCCAGCACCCGAAGGCGGACTGGCCATTCGCCCGATCCCAGGTAGAGCGCGTACGCACCCCGGCGAGTCACATCACTGCCCAGGTTGTCCAGCGCAGTCAGCTCGACATCGATGCGCCCCGAAAGGTGCCACTGGCCGGGCCGTACGACGGCGACGCCGCGGCCCAGGTTCTCTGCGTCGGCACCGGTCAGGTTCAGCGCGACGCGGTGACCCGGTCCGATGCGATCCACGACAGCGCCTTGCGTTTGGACGGCGCGCACCCGCGCGCTGCGGCCGCCCGGAGCGGTCTCCAGCTCGTCACCGACCGCGATCGCGCCGCCGGTCAACGTCCCGGTCACAATGCGGCCCGCGCCAGTGGCGGCAAACGATCTATCGATCCACAGCCGGGGACGGTCCCGGTCGGTAGCGGTAGGTGCCTGAGCGCACATCGCATCCAGCGCGGCGCGCAGCTCGTCCAGACCGGTGCCGTCGATGGCATCGGTCGCGACGACGGGCGAGTGTTCGAGGAACGTCCCGGCGGCGTGGTCGGCGATGTCCAGCCCGGCCAGCTCGACCAGCTCGTCGTCGACGAGGCCGACCTGGCTGAGCGCCACCACGGCGTTGGAGATGCCGAGCAGCCCGAGGATCGCCAGGTGCTCGGCCGACTGCGGCTTCCAGCCTTCGGGTGCGGCCACCACGAACAGCGCCGCGTCGACTGCCCCGACACCCGCGAGCATGTTCTTCACGAACCGGATGTGGCCTGGGACGTCGATGAAGCTGATCTGCCGGCCCGAATCCAGCGTGCAGAACGCGAACCCCAGGTCGATCGTCAGGCCGCGTGCTTTCTCCTCGGCGAGCCGGTCTGGATCGGTGCCGGTAAGTGCCCGCACCAGCGTGGACTTGCCATGATCAACATGCCCCGCGGTGGCGATGATGTGCACACCGCCAGCATGCCCCGCCGAAGCGTGATCTGCCGAATGGCATTGCGACGGAATCTCCTTGTGTAGCGTGACGCCGCGGCCGCAAGGTCGCTGGTGGACCTAGACGGAATCGAACCGTCCGAGGTAGGGGTATCAGTCCAGCTCGGCGCACCAGCGCTAGGCGCACGAGAGCCGCATCTTCCGGGGTGCGGCTCTCGTCATGCTGGCAGGCAAAATGAGATGTGTTTCTATCGATTTTCGACCCATGTGAAGCTCAGTGCGCCAGCGGTCGGCCGCAGGGAACTCCGCAATTGCTCGAGTGCGTAACGACGTTGGCTAGTTGCGCTGGGTGAGCGACTGCCGAATTGCCTCGGCGACGATCTGGTCGTCGGCGGGGTCGACGGTTCGCAGGTCGACGACGGTGGTGTGCTCATTGACGCGAGCGATGACGGGTGGGTCGAATGCCCGCAGCGAAGCGGCGAGATCGCCATCGAGCTCGATGCCAGCAGAGGGGATCTCCTGACCGGGCAACGAGCCGGCGCCGGCCAGCGCCGTCGTGGCAGATGGGCGTCCGACGCCGAGTGCGGTAGCCCGTCCCATCAGCTCGTTGGTCGACGCGCTGGCCATCCGCCAGAACGGGATCGCGTCGGCGTCCCGGCGCAGGTAGGCCAGTGCTACCGACTGCAGTGCCCCCAGCACCAGTGAGCCGGGCCGGAACGCCCGCATGAGCGGGTGCGCAGCGCAATCCGCCACGAGGTCGGCGTTGCCGCAGATGATCCCCGCCTGCGGACCGCCCATCAGCTTGTCGCCCGAGAACATCACGAGCGCCGCGCCGGCCGCCAGCGTCTGTCGAGCGCCGGGCTCGCCTGCAAGCCAATCGGGTCGAGTTCCCAGCCACGGGCACCGTTCGTCCAGCAAGCCCGAACCGAGGTCCACGACCACCGGCGGCCCGATGTTCGACAGCTGGGCGACTGAGGCTTCTTCGGTGAAGCCGGTGATCTTGTAGTTGGAGGGGTGCACCTTCAACAACAGTGCGATGTCGTCCCGCTCGGCGGCGGCGCGATAGTCAGCGGCGCGAGTCCGATTCGTTGTTCCCACCTCGACGAGCCGGGCGCCGGATTGCTCCATGACGTCAGGAACGCGGAAGCCGCCTCCGATCTCCACCAGCTCACCTCGTGACACCGCTACGCCGCGATCGCGAGCGAGTGCTGCCAGCACCAGCGTCACTGCCGCGGCGCAGTTGTTCACGACGAGAGCCGCCTCGGCGCCGGTCAGCGTCGAGATGAGCAGTGAAGCGTGCGAGGCCCGAGACCCCCGGCGCCCAGACGCCAGATCGAATTCCAGATTGCTGGCCCGCGCCGGGCCGTCGTCAAGATCTGTGCTTCCGAGCGGTGCTCGGCCGAGATTCGTGTGCAGGAGTACGCCGGTCGCGTTGATCGCTGGCCCGAGCAGGCTGCGGCGCAGCCGGTGCGCTTCGTCGACGGCCGAGTCTGGATCGCCCGCTGCGATTGCGGCCCGGGCGGCGATCACCAGCAGCGGATGGGGCAAGCCCACCTCCGCGATCCGCAGCGCCAAGTCGTTCACCGACGGCGGCCTCATCGATCGGACACTAGCGGCGGGCTCCTGCACGAACGCCGAGGTGAGGGGCCGATCGCGCGCCGGAGACGCAACTGCCTCGCAGATAAGGTCCGCTCGGCCCCGCCCACGACTGGAGCTGCCGTGTCCGAATCACCTGCTCCCGCCGAGATACCGCTGCGTGCCGCGGCCACAGTGATGCTGGTCCGAGACGGCAGCGACGGGCTCGAGGTGTTCATGCTGCGCCGCAACCCGCGCAGCGAATTCGTGCCTGGCCAGTTCGTCTTCCCCGGCGGCGCAGTCGACCCCATCGACCGCGAGGACCCTGGCCTCGAGGCGGTTTGCATCGGACTCGACGATGCCACCGCTTCGCAGCGAATGAACGTCGACCACGGCGGACTCGCCTACTGGGTCGCCGCCGTGCGCGAGTGCTTCGAAGAGGCCGGCGTGCTCCTGGCCCGCCGTGGAAGCAGCCACATCTCGTTCGACGATCCGGTCAGGGCCAAGCGCTTCAGCGGCCTGCGTCGCAGCGTCTACGACGGCGACCTGCGACTGGCCCAGATGTGCGCCGACGAGGGTTTGGTACTGGATCTCGACGAGCTCCGATACGTCAGCCATTGGATAACCCCGATCGGTCCCACCCGCCGCTTCGACACACGCTTTTTCGTGGCTCATGCCCCCGACGAACAAGAGCCGCTCCACGACGGCGCCGAGACCGTCGAGAGCACCTGGATTCGCCCAACCGACGCGTTCTCCCAGCACGCCGACGACAAGTTCAAGATGATCTTCCCGACGCTGGTGAACCTCGAGCCGCTTCGCTACGTCGACACCGTCGCCGGCCTGCTCGCATGGGCCGACAATCTCGGCGAGATCCCCGAGATCCTCCCAGCCCTGCGCGTCAACCCCGACGGAACAATCGCAACGCTGATGCCCGACGACGACGGCTACGCAGAAGCCCTTTCCAACCCCCCAACCCCCGGCTCAACGCCGTAGGGGCCGATCGCTAGCTCCGGCGAGGCCCCAGGGCGACAGTAATCGGGCCTTCCATCCGAGCGGTGCACGAGCCCATGTCGACCGGCGGCATGATCTCGCTCACGAGACGCTCGGTGATGTTCTCGAACACCGCCGCCGCCGCCCCGCATTTGTCGGACTCGGTGACCGGCTTGCCGGAATCGCTTCCGGCCGACACGGATGGCTCGAGCGGGATCGATCCCAACAGCGGCACATCCAGCTCGGTAGCGAGCCGCTGTCCGCCGCCTTCGCCGAAGAAAGCCAAGCGTTGGCCGTCGGGGGTCGTGAACGCACTCATGTTCTCGACGACGCCCACGATCGGCATGTGGCTGCGACGAGCCATGTCGGCAACTCGCACGGCCACCTTCTGTGCGCTCAGCGCGGGCGTCGTGATTACGAGCATCTCGGCCTGCGGCAGGAGCCGGGACAGCGCCATCTGCACGTCGCCGGTGCCCGGCGGCATGTCAATGAGCAGGTAGTCCAGTTCGCCCCAGTCGACATCGTGCAGGAATTGCTCGACGGCCTTGGCCAGCATGAGACCGCGCCACATGAGCGCGGTTCCCTCGGTCTCTACGAGCAGCCCGGTCGAGACGACCTTCAGCCGGCCGGCGCCCGTCGGCCGCTCTTCGGGCAGGATCTTGCCGCGTTCTTCACCCGCGCCCGGTGGGCGAGCTGCGAGATGGCCTTCCATGCCCAGCATCCGGGGGACGCTGAAGCCCCAGATGTCGGCATCCAGCACGCCGACAACGAAGCCCCGAGCGGCGAGCGCTGCAGCGAGGTTCACCGTCACTGATGACTTGCCCACGCCGCCCTTGCCAGACGCAACAGCGAGCACTCGGGTGCTTGCAGGCACCTGGCTCGGCGCGGCGTTGTCGCGGGCGGTGCGCCGGGCGCGTTCCATCACGCGGGCCTTCTCGGCAGCGTTCAGCTCATCCCAATGCAGCCGAACCTTCTCGATGCCCGGCAGCCCGCCGACACGCGATTCGCAATCGCGCTTGATGGTGGCCCGAAGCGGACAGCCTGCGGTGGTGAGCGCCACAGTGACGTGCGCGGTGGAGCCCTCGCGGTAGCCGTTGCGCACCATGCCGAGATCGACGATGTTGTCGCCCAGCTCTGGATCCATGACGCCGCGCAGGATGGCGATGATCGCCTCGTCGTTGGGCTGCACGCTCACGCTCCCGCAGGGTAACGCCGCCGTGCGCGCGCCCACGGGCCGACGACCTGTGGGCGCAACTCGTCGGAGGCCGAGCGGAACTGCGGCTGCTCAACGACATCGACAGCGAGGCCGTGGCCCGAGCGGCCCGTGAGCGCAGCGAACAAGAGCGGGAAGCAAGTGGTGCCGCCGCGCAGGGGTGCGCTGTCCGCCCGACTCGTTATCGCACTAGCATCAGTACTGGAACATTTGCCCACGTCGGGCTGATTCGGGAGACGCTGTTGTGATCACGCTGACCGGTACTGCGACTGAGAAGGTTCACGAGCTCATTGCCCAGGAGCAATCCGAGGCCGCGGGCGTAACCGAGCTGGCCCTGCGCGTCGCCGTGCGGCCTGGCGGCTGCTCAGGCTTTAGCTACGAGATGTTCTTCGACTCCGAGGTTGCGTCTGACGACATGGCCAAGGCGTACGGAGACATCAGGGTCGTGTCCGACCCGATGAGCGCGCAGTTGCTTGAAGGCGCCACGCTCGACTTCACCGACGGGCTGATGGGCTCGGGCTTCGCGATCGATAACCCGAACGCACAGCGCACCTGCGGCTGCGGCAACTCCTTCAGCTGAGCCTGCCCGAAGCCGACCCCGCGGGGTCCGAACCCAACGCCACCATCGAGTTCACGGTCGACGGTCGTTCCGTCGTAGTACCCGACGACGGCGACACGCTGCTGGGTGCACTGCGCGATCGACTGGGCATAGAGGCAGTCAAGGACGGCTGCAGCCCCCAAGGCCAATGCGGCTGCTGCACGGTGCTGGTAGACGATGCTCCGCGTGTCGCGTGCGTGACGCCGGCGCGCCGAGTGGCGGGTCGAAGTATCACCACTGCCGCCGGTCTGAGCCACGACGAGCAGCAGCGCTGGTCCGAGGCGTTTATCGCCTGCGGTGCCTCGCAGTGCGGTTTCTGCACCCCCGGCATCGTGTGCCGGCTGGTCGGCCACGAACGCCGAGGCGCTGATCTGGGCGACCGCACGACCGTTGACAAGGCCCTCGCCGCACACCTCTGCCGCTGCACCGGATGGCAGACCATCCGCGAGGCCGCGGAGCGCGTCTCAGCACGCGTCGAGGGCAGCTCCGCCGAACAGCCCGACCACGCCGCGGACATCGACCGATTTGCTGCGGCCGAGCGAGCACAGCTCGAGACCGGCGGCGCCCAGCATTCGGACGCCGCGACGGTGCTCGGTGCCTTCGCCTTCGGCGCCGACGGTGCCCCTCACGACGCGCTCTTCGCGGTAGCAGCCTCAGCCGGCGACGGCGACCGTGACGGCTGGTTCGTTGCGGAAAGCTTGACGCAGGCGCTCCGATCAGCAGGCAAGGTGCAAGGCCGTCGCACGACGCTCGAAGCCGTCCCGCCGATCGCCGTGCCGAATCCACCGCCCGGCGAACAGTGGGACATCTGCTTGGCGACGTGCTGGACCGAGCCCGGATATCTCGAAACCGATGCCGCGTGGTGCGAACCCGGCGCCGAGCCATCGGATCCGCTCGCCAACGGAGGAGCCTTCGGCGGCAAGGCCACCTCCGGAGTTGGCAACGAGGCCCGCCGCCTCGCTAATGAGCTCGGCCGTCCCGTGCGAGTCCTGTGGTCCCGCGAAGACACCGTCCGCCGCGGCCCCAAGCGCCCCCCACTCGCTGCCGGCCTCCGAGCCGACGGCACCGGCATCATCCGCATCGCCCGCACACCAGGCGCCGTCGACATCGTGCGAACAGTGCTGCCCGCCGCAACCATCGAAGAGGTAGACGTACCAGGCCCGCCCACCTCCCTAGCTCTGCGCGCCGCCGTCTGGGCCGAAGCCCAAATGCTGGCCGCCGCCCTAGAGCACATGCGAACCAGCAACACGACCGCAACCACCACCACCAGCACCACCACCAGCATTGCCACCGCCAAAGTGACATCGCCACTCGGCGCGACTGCAAGAGCGGAAGTCAGCCCAGACCAGATCAATGTCGAGATCGACGCCGGCGACCCCCTCGACCCCGTAACCCTGCGCAGCTACGTCGTCGGCGCAGTCCACATGGCCTGGAGCTGGGTCACCTCCGAGTCCCTCGCCGTCGACGAACACGGCGAAGTCCAAGACCTCACCATCCGAAGCTTCGGAATAGCCCGCTCCGCGGAAACCCCCAACATCAACGTCACCATCACCCCGTCCTCCCACCCCCCAGTCCCCGCCGGCGAGTCAGTATTCGCCGCAGTAGCAGCCGCCACCTGGCTCAGCCAAGGAACCCCGCCCCACCTCCCAACCGGCCGCCCGCGCTAGCGTCCTCCGGCGATGGCTGAATCAGCAATTGACAAACTCCGCCGCCTCAGCGCGACCGAAGACGGATTGTGCAGCTTCATCTGTCTCGACGCGAGCGGTAGCCCGCACGTGTCGATCATCAACGCCGGCGTCATGGACAACCCTGTGACCGGCGAGACCAGCGTCGCCTGCGTCGTGGCGGGCAAAGCCCGCAAGGCTCGATTGCTCCGCGAAGACCCCCGAGCAGCAGTGGCGTTCCGGCATCGTTGGGATTGGGTGGCCGTTCACGGCAGCGCGCAGCTGATCGGGCTCGACGATCCCGCCGACGGTGTCACCGACGCCGACATCCCCGAGCTGCTGCGAGAGGTGTTCCGCTCAGCCGGTGGCACCCACGAAGACTGGGACGAGTACGACCGCGTGATGGCTCACCAGCGCCGCCTGGCGGTCTTCATCACGCTGGATCACATCACGTCCAACGCCGGCAGCATCTCGGAGAGCTGATCGGCGCAGAACGGAGAAATTGCGATGGCTGCACCGATAGCTCACTATTCGAAGTGGTACCGAGCCGGTGATTTCGTGTTCGTCTCAGGTCAGATCGGCCTGCAAGGCGGCGCTCTGGTGGACGGCGTCGAAGCCCAGGCCCGCCAGGTGCTCGTCAATGTCGAAGAGGCGCTCGCCGAGGCCGGTGGGACGCTCGACGATGTCGTCAAGTGCCTGGTCTTCATGACCGACATCGGCAATTTTTCGCTGGTCAACTCGATCTACGCAGAAGCCTTCGGCAACCACCGCCCAGCAAGAAGCGCCATAGGAGTAGCAGCCCTGCCGCTCGGTGCCGAAGTAGAGATAGAAGCCATAGCCCACCTGCCCGAATAGCGATCCGGCGGTCCAATTCCGCCAGAGGTGCTGCAGCGATCCGGCGAGGCGAGAAACCGTACGGCGAAATGCCGATAAATTGTCTTCTCTAGAGGCGAGAAAGTGTACTCTAACGCCTTGAAATCTTGTATCTCGGACCGTCACCTCGGCAGGAAAAGACCTGTACTCGCGATTGAGGGAGGACATGTCGGATTACTGGCCACGCGTTGTCGACGGTGAGCTTGACGAACTGATCACTGGCCTGCCCGCCATTTGCCTGGAAGGTCCGCGGGGGACCGGCAAGACTACGACGGCTATTCAACGGGCCTCTACGTGCTTCGAACTCGACAACCCCGACGCACTCGCCGTTCTGCAGGCGAATCCGCAACGCCTTGTGCGAGAGTCGGGGACCGTAGTGGTGGACGAGTGGCAGCGAATGCCCTACAGCTGGGATCTCGTACGTCGCGCCGTCGACGAGGATTCCCAACCCGGAAGGTTCATCTTGACCGGTTCCTCTTCGCCGGTGACGCCTCCAACGCATTCAGGAGCAGGCCGAATCGTCAGCATTCGGATGCGGCCGCTCAGTTTGTGCGAACGTCGCGATGCACCGCTGTTCGGATCACCGACCGTGAGTGTCGCGGCGCTGATGAGCGGGCAGCGCTCTGACATCGTGGGCCGCACGTCCGCACGGCTCGAGGACTACGTCACAGAGATCCTGAGGGGCGGATTTCCTGGGCTGCGCCCGTTGGAAGCACGAAACCTGCGTGTGGCTCTCGTGGGGTATGTCAACCGGATCGTGGAGCGGGAGTTTCCCGATTCCGGACGGAACATCCGAAATCCCGGAGCCCTGCGTCGCTGGCTCGCGGCCTATGCAGCTGCGACGTCGACCACCGCGTCGTTCGAGAAGATCAGAGATGCGGCCACTAGCGGACACGGTGATAAGCCCAGCCGGCAGTCGACACGTCCCTACATTGACATTCTTGAGCAGTTGTACGTTGTTGACCCTGTGCCGGCCTGGGCGCCATCGCGCTACCGGCTGAGTCGACTGACCGAAGGCCCGAAGCACCATCTTGCGGATCCGGCTCTCGCAGCATCATTGCTCAGTGTCGATGCCGAGATGCTGCTGCGAGGAAGTTCAGCAGGACCGGCAATCCACCGCGAGGGAACGCTGCTCGGCGCGTTGTTCGAATCGCTCGCGGCGCTGAGCCTGCGGGTGTATGCACAGCATTCCGAGGCCTCCGTAGGACACGTGCGCACATGGGGCGGTGAGCGCGAGATCGACTATGTGGTGACGGGACGCGGGGGCCGCGTCGTCGCGATCGAAGTCAAACTCGCTCAGACGATCGACGATCGCGACGTGCGTCATCTGCACTGGCTGAAGACCGAAATCGGCGACGAACTCGCTGACGCTGCCGTGCTGACGACAGGCGGCGAGGCATACCGGCGGCCCGACGGGATAGCGGTCGTCCCACTTGCCCTGCTTGGCCCGTAAGCGGAGTCCAAGCACGCGAGAGCCTGCAATCGCGCGCTGCGTATTACGCTGCGGTCCATGTTCGGCGCCATCGTCATCGTGATCGTGCTCCTGCTGAGCCCGTTCATCATCACGATCTCACTGGCCGCCGTCGCCGCGCTCCTCGGCAAGCTCCTCGGAGATGACGCCGAGTCTCGCCACAAGGGCAGCCCCCTCCTCGAAACGAACTTCTAGCCGCACCCCGGGCGAGAGCACCTGGGCGCGCGAACGAGTCAGCGCCAGCGATACGTCCCCAGCCGGTACCCGACCGATCGCACGGTCTGGATCAGGTTCGCGTTCTCTTCGCCCAGCTTGGCCCGCAGCCGCCGGATGTGGACGTCCACCGTCCGCGCCCCGCCGTAGTACTCGTAGCCCCACACCTGGTTCAGCAGAGCCTCTCGCGTGAACACCCGCCCCGGCTGGGAGGCCAGGAACCGCAGCAGCTCGTACTCCATGTAGGTGAGGTCGAGCGGGTTCGAGTCCACGACGGCCTCGTAGGTATCGAGGTTGATGCGCAGCGGGCCGTACTCGATGATCTCGGACGAGTCGCCCCCCCGTCCCGCGTTGAGGTGCGCGAGCCGCGCGTCGAGTTCGCGCGGATGGAACGGGTCCAAGCAGAAGTCGTCGAACAGCTCACCGCGCATCGTGAGCTCGTCCAGAGCGTTGCCGCGGATGAGCAGCAGCAGCGGCGATGTGGGAATCACGCTCTCTCGCAGCGCCCGCACGACGTTCCAGGCCGCATCGGTGCCACGGCCGGATCCGTCGTCGAGCCGCACGATGGCGCCGCTCCATCCTTCCGCCGGCGTGCCGGAAGCCACGTCGTCGACGCCAGCGACCGGCTTCCAGGCGTAGCCGCCGAGATCCAGGAACTGCGCCAGCTCTGGACTCACCTCGGCGGGATGGACGGCGTACACGTTCAGGCTCCTGGGACGAGTGGGGTCATGACCGGTCCGGACACCGGTCTGCGGTCAAGTTTGGGGCGCCAGACCCCGTGACGCTCACAAAGAGGCGTAGTAGTTGTCCAGCTCGAACGGCGTCACCTGCGTTTGGTAGGCGGCCCACTCACGTCGCTTGTTGCGCAGGAACCACCGGAACAGGTGCTGCCCCAGCGTCTCGGCCACGAGCGAGCTGCCCTCCATCTCGTCGAGAGCTTCTGCCAGCGAGGAGGGCAGATGGTGGCCGTAGGCAGGCCCTCCGTGGTCGCTGTAGCCCGTGATCGAGGGGGGCGTCTCGGGCGGCAGCGTGTAGCCCTGCTCAATGCCTCGAAGGCCGGCGGCGAGGATGACGGCGAAGGCCAGGTACGGGTTGCACGCCGGATCGGGCGCTCGGTACTCGACGCGGGTCGAATCGTCACCGCCCGTGCGTGTCGGCGGCACCCGGATCAATGCCGCACGGTTGCTGTGTGCCCACGAGATGGCCACAGGCGCTTCGTACCCAGCGACCAGCCGCTTGTAGCTGTTCACCAACTGGTTCGTGATAGCGGTGATCTCCCGTGCGTGCGTCAGCAGTCCCGCGACGAAGCTGCGGGCCACGTCGGAGAGCCCGTCGGGCTTGCTGGGATCGCTGAACGCGTTGCTGCCCTCGGAGAACAGCGACAGGTGGGTGTGCATGCCCGAGCCCTGCACGCCGGCGAGCGGCTTGGGCATGAACGTGGCGTGTACGCCGTGCTCGAAGGCGATCTCGCGCACGAGCAGCCGGAACGTCATCACGCTGTCGGCCATCGTCAGTGCGTCGTCGTATCGCAGGTCGATTTCGTGCTGAGACGGGGCGTCCTCGTGGAACGAGTACTCGACGGGGATGCCCATGGCCTCGAGAGCGCTCAGCGTGCGGTGACGGATGTCGGTGGCGATGTCTGCAGTCGTGAGGTCGAAGTAGCTCCCGCTGTCGAGGGGCACCGGTATGCCGTTCGCCCGTTCGGGTTCGAAGAGGAAGTATTCCATCTCGGGCGCGACATAGAAGGTGAATCCTGCGGCGTGGGCGCGATCCATGACCCGCCGCAGCACGCCGCGGGGGTCGCCGCTGAACGGCGTGCCGTCGGCTTGGGAGATGTCGCAGAACATGCGAGCCGTGGCGTCGTCGGAGCCGCGCGACGGCATGAGCTCGAACGTCTCGGGGTCGGGCTGGGCCACCATGTCCTCTTCGGCGATGCGGCTGAAGCCTTCGATGGACGACCCGTCGAAGACCATGCCCTTCTCGAACGCGGCCTCGAGATCGGCGGGTGAGATCGCGAACGACTTCAGCTGCCCGGCGACGTCGGTGAACCAGAGCCGGACAAGCCGCACACCTCGTTCGGTCACGCGGCGCAGCACGTAGTCCTGCGGTCGTTCCATGGCGGGCTCCTGTTCGGATGGAGCTGCCCCATGTGCGGGTGGCTCCGGGCTGAAGCTCCATTCTCTGCCTCGGGTGGGTGCGCGAGCCAGGGTCCAGCGGCACCTTCACGCGCTGTTCACATTTGGGCAACGGATTGGAAACGCCCGCTCGTTTGTATCGTTCGCAGGGAATCGGTTTCAGCCACTCCCCGAGCCAGCCACGCGTGCTGACCCGTCGGCGTACCGATTTCGCCCCCATGAGCGAAGGAGCATGCAGTGGTCTACAGGGCTGAGTACATCTGGACGGACGGCACTGAACCGACCGTTGAGGTGCGTTCCAAGACGAGGATCCTCGCCGATGGGGACGGACCTGGCATCTGGGGATTCGACGGTTCGAGCACGAATCAGGCTGAGGGCAGCGCCTCCGACGTCGTGCTCAAGCCCGTGTACTCGCGCCCGGATCCGCTCCGGGGTCCCAACGACATTCTCGTGATGTGCGAGACCTTCGTGACCGAGACGATGGAACCGCACCCCACCAACACTCGTGCGCTGCTACGCGAAGTGCTCGACGATTACGGCGACCAGGGGTTCTGGTTTGGCCTCGAGCAGGAATACACGATGCTCGACCCGGTCACCAAGTGGCCCTACGGCTTTCCGCCCAACGGCTTCCCCGGACCGCAGGGGCCCTACTACTGCGGCGTCGGCGCTCTGCGCATCTACGGCCGCGATGTCGTCGAGCAGCACACCAGTTGGTGCATCGATGCCGGCTTGGACATCTCGGGCACCAACGCCGAGGTCATGCCGGGTCAGTGGGAATTCCAGATCGGCCCGGTCGATCCGCTGACCGTGGGCGATCAGATCTGGCTGGCCCGCTACCTGCTGTACCGCACCGGCGAGCTGCACGGCATCGAGATCAGCCTGGACGCCAAGCCAATGCAGGGCGACTGGAACGGCGCCGGCATGCACACCAACGTGTCCACGGATGCCATGCGCGAGAACTACGACGCGGTTGTGCTGGCAGCGAAGTCGCTGGGCGCCGAGGGCAAGCCCGCTGAGCACATCGTCGGCTACGGCCACGGCATCGAGCTGCGCCTCACCGGCGAGCACGAGACCGAGCGCTACGACACGTTCAGCTACGGCGTGTCCGACCGCGGCGCCTCGGTACGCATCCCTTGGCAGGTCCACCAGGACGGTCGCGGCTACATCGAGGATCGGCGGCCCAACGCCAATGCCGACCCCTATGTGGTCGCCCGCCTGATCACCCAGACCATCGGCGAAGCGCTGAGCTGAGCCGACAAGTTTGGCCGTGGAGCGCTGAGCTGAGCCGAGCTGATCAACAACTCAATCGAGTTTCGCTGGGCCGGTCGCCTTCGGGCTGACCGGCTCAGTGCGTTCTGGCCAGCGTGTGGGAGTGAGCGACAGTTCAGCGGAACAGGTTGGTG
Organism: Candidatus Poriferisodalis sp.; assembly: GCA_965226645.1. Classification (GTDB taxonomy): domain Bacteria; phylum Actinomycetota; class Acidimicrobiia; order Acidimicrobiales; family Poriferisodalaceae; genus Poriferisodalis. The sequence continues at coordinate 65,230 of CBDDDL010000001.1, read as the reverse complement.
ATCGGCATCCGCCGGTCCTTGCCGAAGCTCTTGGCTGAGATCCGCGGCCCCGGCGGCGACTGCCGGCGCTTGTACTCAGCGATGTCGACCAGGCGTGTCACCCGCTCGACGAGCTCAGCGGAGGCGCCGTGCTTCGCGCCTACCTCCACGGCTTCGGCGACGGTGAGATCGCCTTCGACGTAGGCCTCCACGATGGGGTCCAGCAATTCGTACGGCGGCAGGCTTTGGTCGTCGCGCTGGTCGGGTCGCAGCTCTGCGGACGGGGGCTTGGTGATGCACGCCCGCGGGATTCGTTCGCCGCCAGGCGGCCGGTTGCGCCACTCGCACAGCTCGTACACCAGCAGCTTCGGCACGTCGGAGATGACGGCGTACGCACCGGCGGTGTCCCCGTACAGCGTGGTGTAGCCGACGGAGGTCTCGGTCTTGTTGCCCGTGGTCAGCACCAGCCAGCCGAAGCGGTTTGAGAGTGCCATGAGCAAGACGCCGCGGATGCGGCTCTGGAGGTTCTGATCGGTGAGATCTGCGGCTGCTCGGTCGGCGGTTGAGCCGGTGTCAGCAGCTCGGTCGGCGGTTGAGCCGGTGGCGGCACCCCCGATGGCCTGGTCCACCATTCCGGCCAGGGCAACGTGAGCCGGCTCAATCGAAACAGTGTGGAAGTCGATGCCGAGGTTCGCAGCGAGTTGGGCGGCATCGGTGCGCGAGCCCTCGCTGGAGTAGCGCGAAGGCATGGACACGCCATGAACGTGTTCAGGCCCGAGCGCGTCGGCGGCGATGGCGGCCACGGCGCTCGAGTCGATGCCGCCGGACAGTCCGATGGCCACGTCGGTGAAGCCGTTCTTGCGCACGTAGTCACGCGTCGCAAGCACCAGCGCCTGCCACACCTCTTCCAGAGGGTCCAGCGTCGGCGTCAACATGCCCCCAGCGGAACCGCCGCAAGCCGAATCGCCGACGTCCACCTCGCAGACGGCAACCTGCTCCGCGAACGCGGGTAGCCGGCACACCACGTTGCCGGCCGCGTCGGCGACGAACGAGTTGCCGTCAAAGACCAGCTCGTCCTGCCCGCCAACCTGGTTGACGTACACCACCCCGATCCCGGCCTGTGACGCCCGGGCGCATGCGAATGCCTCCCGGTTGGCCTGCTTGCCGCGCTGGTACGGCGAACCGTTGATGACCACTGCCAGCTTGGCCCCCATGGCGACTTGCGCGACCACGGGACTGGCGTCGTCATCGCCGCCGAGGCTGGTGAGCAGCTCGCCGTCGCTGGCCGCGGCGTACGCAGCACCAGGAGGCCCCCACAGGTCTTCGCAGATCGAGATGCCCATCGGCAACCCGTCCACCCACAGCAGCGGTCCCGGGTCTGTGCCGGCCACGAAATAGCGCTGCTCGTCGAACACCGAGTAGTTGGGCAGGAAATGCTTGCGATACACGCCACGCACCGCACCGCCCCAGCACATCGCAGCGGAGTTCCACAACCGCACCGGTCCGGTCTGGCCGCTGTCCTCAGGAAAGCCCACCACTGCGGGCACCGGCCCCGTATGCCGAGCAATCCGCCCAAGCGCTAGCGCGGCCCCCTCCACGAAAGTGGGCTTCAGCAACAAGTCCTCAGGCGGATACCCAGTAACGGTCAGCTCGCTGAACACCACCACCTGTGCCCCAGCGTCAACCGCCGAGTCATAGGCGGCCATGACCATCCCAGCGTTCCCGTCAAGATCCCCAAGACGCAGGTTCAACTGCGCCAACCCCACACGCAAGATCGCCACGGCAAAACCCTAGGCCCACCCCCACCACCGCCGTCCTAGGCTGGAGAGTGTGGGGGTTGACGTGGACCGTGGTCTCACTGTCTTTGATCTCTTCGACGCGTCAGAACGGATGATCGAAGTCCGTCTGAGGCGCCAGAACCCAGCAGTCACCCAAGCGGAGATCAGGGCCGCCATCGACGAGTGGGCCAGCGGCGGTGATCGCCATCTCGACGCCGACGGCTACCTGCGCGAGCTGCCCGTTCCTGCGCACTGGCGGTGACCCGACTCGAAGGTGCACTCGTGCGTGCCGCCGATGTGCTTGGTGCACTCGGCAAGCCCTACGCAGTCGTGGGCGGAATTGCAGTTTCTGCACTGGTGGCTCCGCGCAGCACTGGTGATGTCGACCTCGCTATCGCGGTGGCCGATGACGGCGAAGCAGAATCCGTTGCGAGATCGTTCGCGACAGCCGGCTACCGGATCGATTCGCTGCTTGAACAGGATGAGACGAAGCGATTGGCCGGCGTCCGCATTCACGACACCGAGACCGGTGTCGGCTTGGACTTGTTGTTCGCGATGTCTGGGATCGAATCCGAGATCGCCGTATCGGCACAGCAGCTTGAGGTGTTGCCGGGCACAGTGTTGCCCGTCGCCACCGTCGGCAGCCTGATCATCATGAAGCTGCTGGCACGTGACGACCGGCGCCGACCGATGGATGCCGACGATTTGAGATCGCTCGCCGAGCTTGCGACCGACGGCGATTGGGCCCAAGCGCACCGGCTCGCCGAACTGGTGACTGTCCGCAATGCACACCGCGGACGAGACCTCTCCGCCGGCTTGTCGAAGCTGCGAAGTCGTGGAGCATTCTGAATCGCCGGGTCAATGCTCAGTTCGGCTCCACGGCTTTGAGTCTCGCTGCTTCGGCACCTACATCGTCAAAGACAGACGTGGCCGAACTGCTCAGCACGCTGTCGCAGAAGCCGGTGACTTCCTTGACCTTGGCTTGTATGCCACCGCAGCTCGCCGCTATCGACTTGAGTCCGCCGAGTCGTCGACGCCAGCGCAGTCAGTGGACGGCATGCAGGGCAAATGGAACCAGAAAAACGGCAACCCCCCAGCCAGTCGCTTCGTCAGGCAAGACAACGTTGACGCCGAAGTACGTCAACAGCGCAAAAGGAAGAGCGATGAGCCAGATTCGTTGATACCCGCGGCGTCGATCACGGAGCAATGCTCGGAGGCTGCGCTGGAATTCGACGACATCGGAGTCTTGCGCGTGGGCCGCGTTGCTGGTCTTCGCGGACTTGCCGCTGGCGAGCGCTGCCAGGCCGCCCGCGCTTGCCGCAAGCGATCTACAGCTCGACTTGACCTCGTTGCACGCCGAAGTCAGACCCCGCTGGAGTTTGGAACCGGACATCGCAATGTCTTGTATTGCTTGCAGATCGTTCAGGCGCTTGGCTCGCCGCGTGGATTCGCGCCGCGCGAGACAGGCGTCTTCGATCCGGCTGTTGCATCTCGCTTGTGCGCCCGTGAGCTCTTCTTCCGCCCGCTTTAGCCGGTCGCGTGCCTCGTTCAGCTTCGATTGTCGCGACGCTACGAGACCCTTGGCCTCCCGTTCGAGGCGTGATGCATCCTGCTCCAACCTTTGCCTGTTGCGCTGACGGGCGTCCTCCGCTGCCCGGCTCGCTCGCCCGGCTTCTGTATGCGCCTGTTGCAGCGCGGCATCGGCGTCCGCGCGTGCTCGTTCCGAGACGGCGTGCGCTTCCTCTGCTCGCCCGGCTTCTCGTTGATGCTCAGCGAGTCGCTCAGACAAGTGCGCGACCCGCTCGTCGTCATACCCCTGCCGTCTTGCCCGGTCGAGTTCGGCCTCCGAATCGCGGACGTCGCGAAGCGCAACCTCCAGGCGCTCCTGGCACCGCCGTGCCTCGGACGCTGCTGAGTGGGCGGCTCTATCGGCACGTGCTATTCCCCCGCGCGCGCTCTCGGCTGCCAACTCGAGGTCGGTGTCTCGGGGATCGGTCCGTCTCGTCTCGGCTGCCCGATCTCGCACGTCACGAATCTCGGCATCAAGCTTCGCAGGCAGCTCGTTCGCAAGGCGACGTTGCTCCTCGGCAGACGCTTTGGCAGTGGCCACCTCGCTGCGCGCTTCGCTGACTCGAAGGTCTTCCTCCCAGCAATGAGACCGTGCGGTCTCGAGGCTGCCGACGGACGAATTCAGGAGCTCAGTCGGACGGCCTGCGGTCGGCGCGACCGCTGCGACGGCATCCGCCACCGGCCTGACGATCTTGGCGGCACCGCTTTCATTGATGATGCCTCTCGACCTGAGCCTGAATCCACCGATTGGTGGGTGTGTGGGGGTTGCCGCGTCCGCGAAAAAGGCCTCCTGATCTGCGACGATTGTGGTGTTGGACGTCACATTCGTCTCAAAAACAGGAGGCACTTTTTGTGTCTGCATCTTCGCGCAGTCCGGACCGGTTCGCAACGACGGTTGATCATGAGGGCCTGGTGGCCAACGCGGGCCTGATCCTGGCGGGCACGCTGATGGCCCGTCTGGGCCTTTCGGCGCTGATCGAGCGGTGGGTGCGCACCGGTTCCGCGAACCCGGGCCCCAAGATCTGCACGGTGGTCGCCGCGATGCTCGCAGGGGCCACTCATATCGATCATGTCGGGATGCTGCGCGCCGGGCGCACCGGGAGGGTGCTGGGGTTCCGCCCGGTGGCGCCGTCGACGGTGGGGTCGTTCCTGCGGACGTTCACGTTCGGTCACGTCCGCCAGCTCGAAGCGGTGCTGTCGCGCACGCTGGCGCGCGCATGGGGCTGGGCGCAGGCCCGGGCATGCGCCGCTGGTGGTCGATGTGGACTCCACGATCTGCGAGGTCCACGGCAAACAAAAACAAGGCGCCGCGTACGGCTACACCAGCGTGCTCGGCTATCACCCGCTGCTCGCCGCACGCGCCGACACCGGCGAGGTGCTCGGCGCCCGCATGCGCAAAGGGTCCGCGGGGTCCTCGCGAGGCGTGGAGCGCTTCGTCGACGAGCTCGCCGCGAACCTGCGACGCGCCGGGGCCGCCGGGCCGACCACGGTGCGCGCCGACTCGGGATTCTGGTCATGGAAGCTGATCGACCGTCTCGACGCCCACAACATCAAATGGTCGATCACCGTCGCCCTCATACCCGCTGTTCGCGCAGCGATCCAAGCGATCCCTGCCACCGCATGGACCGACATCGCTTACACCAAAGGCGGCCACGCCCAAGTCGCCGAGACCCAATACGCCACCGGCCGCGGCAAAGCCAAGCGCACCGTTCGCCTCGTCGTGCGCCGCACCCGCCTCGCCGAGGGCGCACAGCAACGACTGTGGCCCGACTGGCGGCACCACGCATTCAACGCCAACACCAAACTCGACACCGCCGCCGCGGACGAGTTCCACCGCGGCCACGCCGTTGTCGAGCTCGCCATCCGCGACCTCAAAGAAGGCACCGGCCTCGAGCACGTCCCCTCAGGCCACTACGGCGCGAACTGCGCATGGCTCGCCTGCGCCGTGCTCGCCCACAACATCGGCCACTGGACCGCCACGCTCGCCGACGCGCCGCCGGCCACGAACCGCTCCCGCCGCACCCGACTCGTCGCCCTCGCCGCCGTGCTCGTCAACCGATCCGGCACACCCACCCTGCGATACCCCGCCCGCTGGCCCTGGGAAACACAATTCCGAGCCACACTCAGCGCCCTCAGGGCTCTGCCCGGACCCTCCGGCTGACCCGAACCGCCCGGAACTGACGCCCCCACACAAACCCAGCGTCGACAACCCCGAACCACACCCGCACCCCTAGCCGAACACGCCCAAACACACCAAACCACACCCCCAACAACCCGGCACCACCCCAACCCGCCACCGACCCGCGAAACCCGCGCTCACCAAAGGCCAATCGGTGGATTCAGGCTGAGCTCGTCAACTGCATGTCGAAGCTCGCCGACATGGCTGCCGAGACCCCTGATGGTCGATCCGTTGCTCGCTGATCGGTCGGCGAGCGCGCTAACCGCAGCGATGCGCGAGTCCAGGCTCTCCATGAATGCGATGGAGGCGTCGATCGAGGCCAGTTCTGCGGCGGTGGGCTGGTTCATCTCAGCGCCGGCTACATCTGTCGTGACTCACGTGAGCCCCGGCGGGAATCTGCAGGTCAAGTCCCATCGGAACGGCCACGAGAGGCTGACGGTAGCTGCAGGTCGTCGCGGACGGCACCGCGCCGTCGCCCGACCCGGTCGTCACCCCGATTCTGGACCGAAGTGTATGTACGTTCAGTACATTGAGTACGTAGTCGTTTGAAGGGAGGCACGCCAAAATGACGTTTCTGTCCTACACCGACACCCGCCAGCAACTACGCAGCGCGCTGAACACGGCAGAACACGGGGTGCCGATCGGGATCAGCCGTCGGGACAGCCGTGTGGCGCTCGTCGATTTGAAGCTGTATCAGGAACTGTTGACAACCTGCCCGCTGGTCGGACGACCCGAGGCTGTCGCTGAGGAAGGCGGCTGGTCGGTTCTGCTGCCCGGCACGCCGATCGCCGCTGAGGGAGACGACCTCGACGAAGCCATCGAGGAGTTCATCGTCGCGCTCCGCGAGTACGCAGAGGACTGGATCGCGCGCCTGAGGAACGCCCCCAATCACGCTGACAACTGGCCCTTGGTGCAACTTGTGCGACTGAGCACCGACGAAACACTCTTGGACTGGGTCTGCGGCAACGATCGGTGAGCCATGCGGCGCCGACGCGCACGGCCCACGAGAGTTTCTGCAAGACGGAGGGCTGGCAGGTTGTGCGCTCCGCAATCGGGAAGCGCAACACGCACCACGACACCTACGAACTGAGCCTGGCCATCGGGGACGTGCTGCGGACCCGCGTCTCGCGGCCAGTGAACAAACAGACGTACGGCCCCTCGATGTGGGCGCACATTCTCCGAGACCAGCTCGATGTGACCGAACAGCAATTCTGGGACTGCGTCGACCGCGGCATCGTTCCTCACCGCGGCGGAGCCCCCACCAGCGCGCCGCGCGGTGTCCCCACCCAAATCCTGTACCAGCTCAAGCATCGGGTCGGCCTGCCGGAAAGCGAAATCGCTGCGCTTTCGCGAGAAGAAGCGATCGAGCGATCGAACGAATTCTGGGCGACCGGGTATTGACCCACGACGCAACCCCAGCAGTGACACTCGGAATTTCTGTGTAACCGGCCGTGATGGTGTTCATCGGATGTGGTTGGCGATCCGGTCGCCGTTTTCCTTGGATAGTGCATCAGGCCGTTCGCCACCGGCTCCGGTGCTGTCGAAGGCGCCGGCCGGGCGTCTAGCGGCCGGTGGATCAGCAGCCGTCTATCTGCACGGAATGGCATGCATCGAAATTCAATTTTCCGCCTTGCCGGGCTTGACTACTTTCGACGCTGGATTCGGACCGCGGACGACAAGCGGACCGCTCATTGCGACAGGGAGGCGTCGTGCCGGAGCAGCAGCGTGCGAAGTTCCACGCTTGGCTGCGTGAGCAGACCGACGACACGACGGCTGAGTTTGTGATGTCGTGCCTGGCACCTGCTCCGCTGTCGGACCTGGTCACCAAACAGCACCTCGAGACGGTGCTGTCGGCTGAGTTCTCGGCGTTTGCGCTCAAGCTGGCAGCTCAGCGCGAGGCCGACCGCATGGGAATTGACGTTCGGCGCGAGAATGACCTCGCTGAGTTGGCGGCCCAGCGCGAGGTCGACCGCAGGGACGCTCGCAAGAGACACTGGGTACTTGTCGGAGCGGCGATCGGCCTCGGCGTCGAAATCGCGGCGGCCGAGGCAGGTTGGCTGCAGCGGTTCACTGACTTGCTCGCGCGCGCCTTCTGATCCGCCTTCCGGGCGGGTCGCCGACGCAACAAGAGATACACAGTTCCCGACTTGGTCGGCATGCTGCGACGGATGAACCCCGACGGCGGGCTGCCTCAGCATCAAATAGCAGCAACACACACGCCCACCCCAGCACCGCCAGCACCGACTGCGCACGCTGCATGCGAACACCTTGGCCCGAGATCCCCAAAGCGTTGCGTGCTGCCCAGAGAGCACGCAGGCCAGCATCGCTATCGGCCCCACTAGCCGCCCCGACGGCCGACCGAAGCATCCGCGCCAGAGGGCCGTCCCGCAGCAGCCGTGACGATGCGATGCCGGCGACCCGCACCCCGCGCACATCTTCACTGTTTCGTAGAGACTCCGCGCGTCCCGAGTTCGTCTTGGCAGACTCCCGGCACGTCAGGTCTTGGGAGGCGTGCCGCAGCTGAGGTGACCGCTGATTTTCCGGAGCGGCATCCCCGCGGGGAGTTGCTGATTGGGACAGGCTTCGCGTCGGCGTTCGGTCTGGGCTGGCTTGATCAGCACGCCCGGAACCATCGTCTTCGGTTGCTCATCGGTGACACCAGGACCGGCTTCGACCGCTGGTCAGACGAGCACCGGCAGGCAGCGTCGAGATTGTTGTCCAGAGACGATGTCTCTGTTCGGGCTTGCCGCTCGCCCGACGGGATGCTGCATTCCAGGGTGTGGATCGTTCTCGACCCGGATGGATCGGGCGAACCGGTTGCGGTTCTGATGGGTTCCGCGAACCTCACGCAGGCCGATCTGTTCAAGAACGACGAGGCAGTCGGGCGGGCTGCGCCCGAGGAACGCGGACGTATTCACGACGACCTGATGCGGTCGATGCGCAGTAGCTGGGATGCCAAGGCGGAGTTGTCGGTGCGCCTGGGCGAAGCCGCCCGAGAAATCGGCGAGCTCCCTGCTGTGCCCACACGGCGGCGGCCTGTGTCGAGACGCGGCGCCTTTCGATCGGTGGTTGCGGGCCTGGCGTTGGCTGCTGTCGCCGCAGCGTTCGTGATCCTCGGGCTGCCGTGGGTGTTCAGCGCCTTGGACGGCCTCGCAAGCGAGCCTTCCCCCGCTCCCGCCGAGCCGGTCGAACAACAAAAATCAGCCGCGTCGGATCGTGCGCGGAGTTCAGCCGGCACAGCGTTCGCGAGTGCGACTGCGGACACCGTGGCGGCACAGGCTGGCGGACCCGACAGACTTGCCGAGACCGATGACGCGTCTGAGGTCGCCCTAGGCACTGCCGCCCCGGCGTGCGCATACACACTGCCCGATGGCTCCGATGCGTGCGGGCTGCTGGACTCGTTAGGCGGAGCGGACTCCGTGCGGTGCGGCTCGCTGCCTGCGGATGCCCGGCCCTTGCGCCTGTCGGGCGACGCCAACCCCGCCGGCTACGAGCCGGCCCATTACGCGCCCGTTCTGGTCTGCACATGGATCGACGGCGGCACGTTCGTGGCCGGCGAGACGATCCCCGCCGGCGATCTACGGGCCGTGAACGCGACCGTGTGGGGAAGCGGAGCATGCCACTTCGAGGTCTATGACGAGACCGGAACGGTCATTGTCTCCCGCGGCGACTACGAACGCGAGAATTGGGCCGTCTATGCGCTGCTCCGGCTGAGCCCAGGCGCCACGATCACAACCAGCGGCTGCGGCTGGGTTCCCGCAGAACATGCAGGCCTCGGACCCGGCGCCGACGGCATCATCGGCACTGCCCAGCACGAAGGCCGCCGCTATCCCCTCCTCGTCGGCACCGATGTCCCGCCCGGCAACGTCCGAATCGAATGCGAGTACTGGGCCTGGCCTGACGCCCAGCCCGACGAGAACGGCTCCTGGGCTGCCTCGCTGCGTCGCCGCGAGGCCGAACTGCGGGCACCAGGCCCGCACCGAGCCGAATCGGGCATCATCTGGCCCAAATGCTGAGCCGCATGCACCGGGCGCGCCCCGGCGACAAGTCATTCATCGGCAGTGCAAAGCCCGAACCGTTCCTTTTCTTCGGAATCGATGCGCACAGGAACGATGTCGGCCGGTACTGAGCCCAACAATTGGAAGCGCTCCAAGAACCGCGAGCTCGTCGCCGAAATCGTGCGAATTCTCACTGAGCCCGACGCAACCGTCTACCTCGCAATTCCGATGATTCCTCGTGCGGCGAACGGCAGGCATCGGCAGCGAGCGATGCCAACCTCTCCGAGGATCGTTTGTCAGACCGACCGGCGTCGGCAGCGGGCGGAGAGACACTGCGTCGCCACCGACGTGCCGTGGGCGTTTTCGAGTACCTCAGGGAGACACGATCAGTAGCGTGGCGGAGCGGCCGATGAGGGTCGAACGTGACGAGGAAGATCTCGTCCGGCTGTATCTGACCGACATCGGCCAGTATCCCCTGCTCACCAAGGACGACGAAGTCCGGCTCGCACAGCAGATCGAAAAGGGCCTCGCTGCCAAGGAGACTCTTGAGGGCGGTCGCAACGGCGACACCTCCAATATCAGCTCCACGCAGCGCCGCCGCCTGATGCGCACCCAGCGCGACGGGGTGCACGCCGAGAAGACCTTTGTGCAGTCGAACTTGCGATTGGTGGTGTCGATCGCCAAGAAGTACCAAGCGTCGGGGCTGCCCTTGCTGGATCTCATCCAGGAAGGGAATCTCGGGCTCATGCACGCAGTCGAGAAGTTCGACTGGCGCAAGGGCTCCAAGTTCTCCACCTATGCGACGTGGTGGATCCGCCAAGCGATCACGCGCGGCATTGCCAATACCGGTCGGACGATCCGGCTGCCCGTGCACGCCGGCGACACGCTGGCCCGCTTGCAGAAGGCGCACTTTCGCCTCGAACAGAAGTGGGGCCGGCCCGCCACGCTGGGCGAGTTGGCAGACGAAGTCGACATGCCCGAGCAGAAGGTCACTGAGGCGCTGCAGTTCGCTGCCAAGCCGATATCGGTGTCGGAGCATCTGCGCGAGGACAGCGATGACGAACTGGGCGACGTCGTGGAAGACCTCGCCGCGGCGTCACCGTCCGAGGTGACCGATCCCGCGCTGCTGCCCAGCGAGATCAAGCGCCTGCTGTCGCCGCTCGACGAGCGGGAGCGCGAGATCCTCAAATTCCGCTATCTCCTCCGGGAGGAGCCCCCGCCCGCTTGAGGCGCGCGCCGTCGCCACATTCGATGCCCATCTCGCAGCGAGCGCGCACACCCTCGGCCTCGAGGTTCTGGGCCCGCCGTGATTGACCTGCCTTGATTCGTACAGGGGGAACCGCCGAGCGCCGGTGACCGTCGGAGTCGGCGAACAGGAGATCAAAGTCATGATGGTGGCGCGCGGAGGTAACAGCCACAGTGGTGGATACGCTGCGGATTCAACCGGGGGACGCACGAAGTGGCTGCCGGAACAACAGCAGCGATACGACCAGCGGGGAGGCGGGGTGGCCAAAGAGAGGGTCGAACGTGACGAGGAAGATCTCGTCCGGCTGTATCTGACCGACATCGGCCAGTATCCCCTGCTCACCAAGGACGACGAAGTCCGGCTCGCCCAGCAGATCGAAAAGGGCCTCGCCGCCAAGGAATCCCTTGAGGGCGGTCGCAACGGCGACACCTCCAATATCAGCTCCACGCAGCGCCGCCGCCTGATGCGCGTCCAGCGTGAAGGGACGCGCGCCGAGCGCACCTTCGTGCAGTCGAACTTGCGCTTGGTGGTGTCGATCGCCAAGAAGTACCAAGCGTCGGGGCTGCCCTTGCTGGATCTCATCCAGGAAGGGAATCTCGGGCTCATGCACGCGGTCGAGAAGTTCGACTGGCGCAAGGGCTTCAAGTTCTCCACCTATGCGACGTGGTGGATCCGCCAGGCGATCACGCGCGGCATTGCCAACACCGGCCGGACGATCCGGCTGCCCGTGCACGCCGGCGACACTCTGGCCCGCTTGCAGAAGGCGCGTTCGCGCCTCGAGCTGAAATACGGCCGCCCGGCGACGCTCGGCGAGTTGGCAATCGAAGTCGACATGCCCGAGCTGAAGGTCACTGAGGCGCTGCGGTTCGCCGCCGAGCCGCTGTCGCTGTCAGAGCCGCTGCGCGAGGACAGCGACGCCGAGTTGGGCGATGTGGTCGAGGACCGCGCGGCCGAGTCGCCGTTCGAGGTGGCAGCGACGACGCTGCTGCCCAGCGAGATCGTGCGGCTGCTGTCGCCGCTGGACGAGCGCGAGCGCGAGATCCTCAAGCTCCGCTACGGCCTCGATCGGGGCGAGCCCCGCACGCTCGAAGAGGTCGGCGAGCACTTCCAGCTCACTCGCGAGCGCATTCGTCAGATCGAAGCGCGGGCGATGTCGAAGCTGCGCCATCCCAGCACCGATACGGGCGCACGCGACCTGCTGTCGGTGTAAGAGCCGTCGCCACAAGATCTGTGTAACCCGACGAGGAGCGACGCCGGTGCCCGCTGTCACTGACGTCAGCGATCTCGCCGCAGCGGTGCCAGGCGATAGCTCACGCGTGCTGCTGTGCGGCGATGTCCATGGCAATGCCGACGTGGCCGCCCGCGCATCAGCAGCAGCCGTCTCGGAGGGCTGCGGCGTGGTGCTGCAGGTCGGCGACTTGGGGTGGCGACCGGGCGACGAGCGCAGCGCCGAGTTGTGCGCTGCGGTGGCTGACGGCGGGGTTCCGTGGATCTTCGTCGACGGCAACCACGAGCACTTGGGCGATCTGGCCGCGCGTGCCGCGCCGCATCGAGGCGGTGGCTCACAAGATCCCGACCCTGATGGGCTGTGGGGACCCGCCGCACCGCTGCAGATCGCGTCGCTGCTGTGGTGGGCGGCGCGCGGGGCGCGGTGGCAGTGGGCTGGTGCCGCATTCGGCGCATTGGGGGGCGCGTGGTCACCCGGCTGGCACTACCGCCGGCGTGGCCTGCACTGGTTTCCACGCGAGACGATCAGCCGCCGTGATCTGGACGCTCTAGGCGACGAGGCGCTCGATGTGCTCGTGGCTCACGACGTGCCGAGCGGAGTGCTGAGGGTCGCGGGCTCGAACTTCGCCCGGACGGGCGACTCTCAAATCGGCGCGGCCAACGCGGCGCAGGTTCGAACCGCAGCGCTGCGCACCGGTGCCCGCATCGTCGTGCACGGGCACTGGCATCACCGACACACCTCACAGCTGGATGGGCCGCGCGACGCACGGTCCGTGCCGGCCCGCGTGGAGGGTCTCGCCGCGAACGCGGAGCCTGGCAGCCTGGCGGTGCTCGACCCGGCAACGCTCTCGGTGAAAACCGTGCGTACGCTCGCGGCGCGGCGGGCCTGAGAGAAGCGGTCGGCTCAGGCTTCGGTCAGGCGACGGACAACGACGACAATCAGCGCGCCGACGATCACGGCGAGCAGCAACTTCTTCATTGAGCAGCGTCCTCTTTGATGCTTGGGCCGACGGCATCGGCAGGGCAAAGGTTAGGCGCGGTTGGTCGCGTCTCCGCACGCGGTTTCGATCGTGAGCGAGATGGCGGAGGTGGACGGGAATCGAACCCGCCGGACGGGGATCGCCCGTCCCGCCCGCTTTGAAGGCGGGGGAGCCCACCAGGCGCTCAGACACCTCCGCCGGTCATCATTGCTCACCACCCGCCCCGATGCCAATTCGCGCTCGATGCGGCGCGCCCCTCTTGACGGCGACCGTCGCGAAAACCAGTTGATCGCTGTACGTGGCATCGGCCAAGGTCAATGCCCATCGGATCTTTTGAGTGATTCTCAATGAGCATCGGGGAGCTTCATGATTTATGCTTATGTGGGCGCGAAAGGCGGCGTCGGCAACACGGTGACCGCCCTCTTGGCGGCCAACAGCGCCAAGCGTGCAGGCCGTGACGTCGTGTTGGTGGACCTCACCGGCGACCTCGGCGTCGTGCTGGGAACGTCGCCGAATCTCCACGGCGTCGCCGAGTGGACTGCAGCCAGCGAACTCTCGCTGGGCGCTGCATCGGCGCTGTCGGTGGACATCTCGCCCGGAGTGAGCCTGCTGCCGCGCGGCACCGGCGACATCGACGCCGGTCGTCTGGGAACGCTGTGGTCGCTGCTGGGAGGCAAGCCCAGGGTCAACATCGTGGACGCAGGCCGCGGGCGCACGGCGCTTGACAGCGTCGCCGGATCATGGGTGCGCCGCCTGCTCACCATGACGTGCTGCTACCAGGCGCTGCATCGTGCCCGCGAGCTGGTGGCTGACGTCGACGACGTCGTCGTGCTGACCGACACCCAGCGGGCCCTCGGTCTCGCCGACATCGAAGCAGCCCTCGGCCGGCATGCCGATGCCGTGGTGGCAGTGGACCGCTCGATTTCCCGTTGGGCCGACGCCGGCCTGCTGCTGGATCGCTGCGCCAAGTCAGCGCGGTCGCTGGACTCTCTCCTGTGAGCCGGGCCGCGCGGGTCGCCGCCCGCCACCCGTCGCGCCGGCCGTTCGTCGAGGAGATCCACGAACAGTTCCTGCCAGCGACGGCACCGCACGCCCGTGACATCGCCGCTGCTGTGGACACCGCCGCACCGCTGCTCGATCGAACTCATGCAGCCGAACTCGTGTCCGAGGTGCTGGCCCGCCTGTCGGGGATCGGGCCGCTGGCCGAGATCTGGGCCGACGACGAGGTCGCCGAGGTGATGATCAACGGTCCCGGTCCGGTGGTGATCGAGCGTCGCGGCAGCCTTTCGGTCGTCGGCCGGGTCAGCGCGGCCGAGGTTCACCGTCTCGTGGAATACCTGCTGGGCCCCACCGGGCGCCGTGTGGATCGGCGCTTGCCCGTGGTGGACGTGCGTCTTGGCGACCGCACCCGCTGCCACATCGCCGTGCCGCCCGTGGCGGTGGACGGCCCGTACATCACGCTGCGACGCTTTCCCGCCGAGGTGCGTTCGCTCGACGAGCTGGCGCACCCGGCCGATGCTGTGTGTCTGCGCCGGCTCGTCGCACAGCGTGCGAACCTCATCGTGTTCGGCCCCACCAGCACTGGCAAGACGTCGCTGCTCGCGAGCCTGATGGCTGCGGTCGCTGACAGCGAGCGTTTGGTAGTGGTGGAGGAAGCCGCCGAGTTGCCGCGACTCAGCCCCGGGATGGCGCGCCTCGAGGGGCAGCCGCCGAATGTGGACGGCGTCGGCGCGGTGACGATGGCCGAACTTGTCGTCACGGCGCTGCGCATGCGGCCTGATCGTCCCGTGGTCGGCGAGGTGCGCGGACCCGAAGCGGCGGCGTTGCTGCAAGCATTGACAACCGGCCATCGGGGCTCGGTGTCGACGTTGCACGCAGACGATCCCGGGCACGCGCTGTGGCGGCTGGAACAGCTTGCTCGCGCCGGGGGTGCGCTGGGCGATGTCGCCGCGCACATTGCTTCGGTAGTGGATGTGCTGGTGCACATGCGTCGGTGCCCCAACGGCCGTCGCTGCGTCGCTGCGATCTACGAAGTCGAAGCCGACGGCTCGCAACGGCGCGTCCGCAACATGGCGCCCGAGGGGTCTGGGGTGCCCTCGGCGGCAAGCTGACGCCGTAGCAGGGCCGTGGCTTGCGAAATGCAGAGAGCTCAGAAGGACGCGGGTGATGGTTGGGCTGATCGTGCTTGTGGCGCTGGTCGGCGCCGTCACCTCACCTTGGGCTCGTGGCGTGCTGGCACGTCACCGCCGCTTGCGCCTCGAACGCGCTGGAGTCGTTGCGCGTTCGGAGCAAATGGGCGACTGCTGCGCGACTGTGTCGCGCCGCCTCGGGGGCGGCGACACGCTGTTGCAAGCGCTGCGTTCAGCCTCGGGTTCGGGACCGATGTCGGCGCCGTTGGACCAAGTGATTGCCGAGCACGAGCGCGGCGTCACGCTGAGTCGCGCGGTGAACCGCTGGGCGGCGCGCGAAGAGACCTCCGAGGCGGCGCTGCTCTCGACCGCTGTCGTACTGGCGTCCGATCGAGTCGGGGCTCGGCCCCAGCTGTTCGATCATGTTGCGGCAACGGTGCGAGAGAGGGCCGATGTCGCCGCCGAAGCACGGGTCCACGCAGCGCAGGCGCGGGCTTCGGTGTGGGTGGTTGCTGCGCTGCCGTGGACGGTGGGACTGTTCCTGCTGGCCGAGGGCGGCGCCGCGGCACAAGTGTTGACGTCGACACCGCTGGGCTGGATTTGTGCTGGCGTTGCGGCCGTGCTCGAGCTGGTGGGCATCACGTGGATGCGCTGGTTGGTTGCCCGTTCGCTCAGATGACGGGCGTCTTCGATGTGGTCGCGGCTGCTTGGTTCGTTGAGATGGCCGGCGGTTTCGATGTGGTCGCCGCCGCTCCGATCGCTGAGATGGCCGCGGCCGCCGGCACCACAACGTCGGCCGTCGCCTCGTCGAGCGCAGGGGCCGATCGCTCGTGATCTTGGACAGCGTTGTGTTGACGAACCCGGTGGTTGTGGGTTTGCTTGCCGCGGCTGCGATGTGCTGGACGGGCTGGCTCACGGCGCCCGATCCGGCACGGCGTCGGACAGCGTTGCTTGTCCCGGCGCTGTCCAGAACCGCCAACGGCCCTCTCGGACGCCCTGCGCGTGGCCTGCTCGGCCCGCGTGCGAACCCGGCGCCCGGTCCCGATCATGTGGCAGCCGAGCTGCCGGGCCTTGTCGAGGTGATGAGTGTTGCTGTGGCCTCGGGCCTGTCCGTCACTGCCTCGCAGCAACTCGCCCTGGGTCACCACGATGGCGAGACGGCAACCGGACGTTGGCTGGCCGCGCTGACGTCGGGGCCCCGTCCTCTTGATGAGGCCCTGGACGAATTCGGCGCCTCCTGTGGCGCTCGCGCTCGGGCGTTCGCAGCTGCGGTCACCGGTTCGATGCGAACCGGCGTGCCGCTGGCCGCGGAACTGGACCGCCTCCAGCGCGAGCTGCGAGACGACGTGCGTCGACGTCTCGAACAGCGAGTCCGGCGGCTTCCGGTGCTCCTGCTCTTTCCTCTGGTGCTCTGCGTGCTGCCCGCGCTGGGCCTGATCGCCGTCGTGCCAGTGCTCGCAGCGGCCTTCGGCGGCTGAGGCCCCGTCGCCGCGGTGTGGCGACAGCGCCCCGGAAACGCCGCTTCGTCCCACCGAATCGTCCTAACCCAAGAACTGCAAGGAGTCCGTCATGACCATCCACATGAATGTCCACCCGGCCATCCACCAGAGCGCCCATCCGACCATCCGTCGGACAGCCCGCCGGAGCGCCCGCCACGTCCCGCTAGTTCATCGGTCGGGGCCGGTGCGTTGCACGCATCGTCTGAAGCCGACGGCCGATGAGTCCGGCCAGACAACTGCTGAGTACGCGCTTCTGACCGGCGCCATCGCGCTGGTGGTGGCTGCAGTCACGGCGTGGGCGACCAGCACCGGCAAGATCGGACGTCTGCTCGACTCGGTCTTCAACTACTTGGTGAAGGCGGTGTCCGGAGCGCTGCAGCCCCCACTGGAGAGGCCGCGAGGGCGGCGCTCTCGAGCGGGGAGGTTCTGGCGGCGGGCGCAGCGCTCTCGGGCGCGGAGGTCTCGGGCGCGGAAGCCCTCGACCGAGCAGCCGCGGCAATGGTGCGCACGAACCGAACCGAGCACGGGCAGGCCACGGTCGAGTTCGCGCTGCTGCTGCCGCTCTTGGTGTTGCTGTTGATGTGTGTCGTGCAGACCGCGCTGATCGCGCGCCACGCCGTGCTGGTTTCCCATGCGGCCCGAGTCGGTGCCCGCATCGCAGCCGTGGACCCATCAGGCGATGCGGTTCGGAACGCCGTCGTCGAAGCGACGCCGCTCGACCCTTCGCGCCTGCAGATCACCCGTCGAACCGAGGGAGATCTGGTGCGTGTCACGGTCCGATATGAGGCGCCGACTGACGTACCGCTCGTCGGCACGCTCGTCGGCGATGTGCATATGTCCGAATCCGTGGCGATGTGGAGCGAGCTCCCGGCTGCCACCCATGGGGCATCTGGGGAGTAACGGGTCGCGCGAATGCGTCGTCCGCCGGGCGGTGCCGCCGCTTTCGCCTGCTCTTGTTCGCCGCATCGGTGGTCTGCTCGGGCCACAGCGTCGCGGCCAATGTCGTCGTGCGACGCAAGTTGCCTCACCGCTGGGCATCTCATCGGAGAATTGCCGCTTGCGCATGTCACACCCATGGGGTTCAATGGCAAGTCACAGGCATGTAATTACATCCGGAGAATCTCAAGCGACACGTGAGCGACCCCAGGCAACAACCCGAACCGAGGGCGATTGCATCACCGGCGAGCGCACTGGTCGACGAAACTGCCGAGGAGGACCAATGGCATTCGTAACGGAAGATGCGATCGAAGCACCGCAGGGAAACTGGTGGGACCATGCCAACTGCCTCGGCGTCGACCCAGATTTGTTCTTTCCCGAACGTGGCGCGAGCACACGTGAGGCCAAAACGGTGTGCCGCGGCTGTGTCGTCAGCGACGATTGCTTGGAATACGCGCTTGGCCACAGCGAGAAGTTCGGCATCTGGGGCGGCATGAGCGAGCGCGAACGCCGCCGTGTCCGGCGCCAGCGTGCACTGACACGTCGGGCCGCCGTCGGCTGATCGGCCCCGCTCGTCCGGGAACCGGCCTGCGGGCCGCACTGGTACGCTCGCGAACGTGCTGGGATACACGGTCGGGCCGACCGAGCTGATCATCGTCCTCGTGATCGTGCTAGTGCTCTTCGGCGGTGCCAAGCTCCCGAAGCTGGCACGTTCACTCGGTCAGGCGCAGCGCGAGTTCCGAGAGGGCGTCGCCGAGGCCGAGAAGGCTGTCGGCGAAGGCTCATCGGGCGACAGCAAGTCCTCGGATTCCTGAAGCGCCCAGCTGAGGCGACAGACCGTCGGTTCAGGCGGCGTTGGATGCCTGGCCAGCACGTCGGCGGTCTCGCAGGATCCGGCGGCGCTGCCGCTCTGAGGTGCCACCCCACACGCCATGGGTGATGTTGTTCGCGAGTGCGTACTCACGGCACGGTTCTTTGACCGGGCATTCACGGCAGATCCGCTGAGCAGCAATGACGCCGGCCCCATCGCTGGGAAAGAACACATTGGGATCAGTGTCGGCGCAGTTTCGCTGCGTGACCCAATCAGACGCGAGGCTCTCCGAGCCCGGACGTTGCTGCGGGTTGCCGCAGTTGATGGTTACCGGAGTGGCCCGACTGAATGGGGGCTCGCCTGAGGTGGGTCGCCGCCCGCCCGACGGGATCGAACCGGCCAGCAGTGCCGGGCCGCCTTCGGTGAGGCTTCCGTTCACAAGAGCGTTTTCGTACATCGCCATCATGAGAACTAACGCTCAGTTCGCGCCGCGGGTTCCGTGAAGAGCGATTTCTCATTGGACTCTCATCTCAGCCATCGACGAGGTTGGTCCCTTCCAAAACTGCTCGCGAGCGGTGCGGCGCACGGGGCGATCGACCCCTGGACAGCCAGCGGATCAGCTGCGCGGCGCCCCCGTTAGCCTGCGGGCGCAGAATGCGGCAGACATTCCCCGAGGAGTCCCGTGACCGACATCGCGCCCGAAGCCGAACAACTTCCCCCTGAGGTCGGCATGCGCATCGTGTACCTGGGTCCTGTGGCGCCCCACTGGGAGGTCGAAGGACTTTACGGAGACCACGCGGCCGTCGAGGAATTCCGGCGCCGGACCAACGCCCGACTGCAGCTCCTTCCACCCCACGATCCGCAGTTCCGCCGCAACCGCGAACGCGTCGTTCGCGATGCCGAACGCGAGAACTACGAGCTGCGCTGGGACCTCGGGATGCCCGAGCAAGACGACGAGGCGACCTAGGCCCTCACTCCGGCTTGCAATCCCGGCCTGGGTGGACGCGGCCTGGGTTGACGCGGCCTCTGCCGACCTGTCCTTCGGCGTACCGGCCGTCGCGTTCACGGGTTGTTCACGGCATCCGTTCCGGCCGTTCACTCTCAGCCACCGTTGATGTCACCGGGTATCCGTAACTTTTGCTGCCATGCGAATCCCTTGCTTGTCATCCCGCCGCGGCACCAAACTGGTCTTGGCTCTGCTCACTGCGTTCGTTCTGGTCGCTGCCGCGTGCAGCTCGAGCGACGACGGAGGTTCATCGGCGGCTGCCGCGGCTGCGGGCGACGAGGCATCGATCAGCGGATCGATCAACGTCACCGGATCGTCCACCGTCGAGCCGATCATCAACCTGCTCGCCGAGGCCTTCGCGGACGAGCACCAGAACGTTGCGTTCTCGGTGGCCGGCCCGGGTTCCGGCGACGGTCACAAGGCTGCATGTGCCGGTGAGGTTCCGATCTGGAACAGCTCTCGCCAGATAAGGGATTCTGAAGCCGAGTGCCTCGCTGGGGCCGGCATCGAGTTCATCGAGCTGCGGGTTGGCATCGACGGCATCTCGGTCATCACGGCCGCGGCCAACGACATGATCGACTGCCTGAACTTCGCCGACCTGTACAGCCTGGTCGGCGTCGAGTCCACTGGCTTCAAGACCTGGGAAGACGCCAACGCCCTCAACGCCGATGTGGGCGGCACCGGCCCGTTCACCGGCGGCGCGCTCGAGATCTTCGCTCCGGGCGAAGAGTCGGGCACCTTCGACAGCTTCATTGAGATTGCTCTCACCGACGAGTGGGAAGGCCGCGTCGAGGCGGGCATTGCCGATCCTGACTTCGCAGTGCGTCCCGACTACAACGCCTCCGCCAATGACAATGTGATCATCGACGGCATCGCCGGCAACGGGTACAGCCTCGGCTGGGTCGGCTTCGCCTTCGCCGATGAGAACCGTGACAAGGTGAGGCTGCTCGACATTGACGGCGGCGACGGCTGCGTCGCCCCGACATCCGAGTCGATCGCTTCGGCCGAGTTCCCGATCAGCCGCTTCCTCTACACCTATGTCGACGTGTCCCAGGCATCGGATCCCGCAGTGCAGGCGTTCGTCGACTTCATGCTGAGCGACGACGGGCAGCCGTACGTGATCGAGGCCGGTTACGTGAACCTGGCTGCCGCCGACCTGGCCCAGTCCCGCTCCAATTGGGAGAACCGGCCGGCCGGCCGCAACTTCTAGCCCAATAGCAGCTAGCGCACCACTGGCGGGCGGACCGCCGGTGGTGCCGCTCACTGCTAGAAACCTCGACCAAGCCTGTGACCATCACTACCTCGACACGCACTACCTCGACACGCAGAACCTCGGTACTTAGCACGTCGGCAGAGTCCGTCAAGGAAACGAACACATGAGCCCGAGTCCGGCCAACACCCTGAGCACCGCAGATCTGCGGACGTCGCCGGGTCGCCGGGCACGCTCGTCGGTTGCCCACGGGCTGTTCCTGCTCGCTGCGGCAGCCACGGTGCTGGTGAGCGGGCTCATCATCTGGACGGTCGCTTCCGAAGCGTGGACGTTCATCAGCCAAGTCGTATTCGGCAAGCTGGCGGACATCGGCTGGTTCCCTCGCCGCGGCCTGTTCGACCTCAGCACGCTGCTGGTCAACTCAGCACAGATCTCGCTGATCGCCATGGCGGTGGCCGTGCCGTCGGGCTTCGGCTCTGCGGTCTACCTATCCGAGTACGCACACCCCCGTGTGCGCCGGGTGATGAAGCCCACGCTCGAGCTGCTGGCCAGCGTCCCCAGCGTGGTGCTGGGTGTATTCGCCATCAGCTTCATCACACCGTCGATCCTCAGTCGGTTCTTCACCGAGATCAACTTCTTCAACAAGCTGGCTGCGGGCATCGCTGTCGGACTGCTCGTCATCCCGCTCATCGCCTCCATTGCCGAGGATGCGCTACGGGCGGTGCCGGCCTCGCTGCGCGAGGCCTCCGCGGGGCTCGGCGCCCGCAAGATCACCACCTCGACCCGGGTGGTGCTGCCCGCGGCGATGTCCGGTCTCATGGCGGCCATCGTTGTGGGCTTCAGCCGTGCGATCGGCGAGACGATGGTCGTCACGATCGCCTCGGGTGGCGGCGACACATCTCTGTTCAATCTCAGCGTGCTGGAATCGGGCGGCACCTTCACGTCGGCGATGGCATCGCTGGGCCTGGGCACCGACCAGGTGGCCGGCAATGACCTGGCGTTCCAGAGCCTGTTCTTCCTGGGCGCTCTGCTGTTCGTCATCACGCTCGGCCTGAACATGGTCGGCGACCAGATCGTCCGCCGCCTACGGGAGAAGTACTGATGCGGGCCGCACGGGCCACGAGGTCGACGTCATGACCGTGCTGTCGACACCTGTGGGAATTGCCACCGGCGCAGCGGACACGCTGCGGCGGCGCCCGGGGGCAGACCTCGCTGGCGGAGCGTTCAAGTGGCTGCTGATCGGGGCCACCGTGTTCGCGACCGGGTTCCTTGCCGTGCTGCTCGCCGTCATGATCGTCGACGGCTGGGACGTGCTTGCGGGGAGCCTCGGCCACTTCCTCACGCACGGCTTCTCGCAACGCTCGGCCGCAGATGCCGGTGTTTGGCAGGGCATCATCGGCAGCTTGCAGGTGGCGCTGGTCACGGGCGTGTTCGCTGTGCCGATCGGTGTCGCTACCGCCATCTATCTCGTCGAGTACGCGGAGGGCTCTCGCTTCGCCCGGCTCGTGGAGCTGAACATCCGCAACCTGGCCGGCGTTCCGTCCATCGTGTACGGCCTGCTGGGTCTCGCGGTGTTCGTCAAGACGCTTAACGGATTCACCAACGGCAAGACAGTGATCGCGGGCGGCATGACACTGGCGGTGATGGTGCTCCCGATCGTGGTGATCACCTCGGTGGAGGCGCTCAAGGCCGTGCCCTCGTCGCTTCGCGAGGCCGCATACGGTGTGGGGGCTACCAAATGGGAGGTTCTCTCACGCCAGGTTCTGCCCGCAGCGATGTCCACGATTCTCACCGGCATAGTGCTGTCGCTCGCGCGCGCGCTGGGAGAAGCTGCTCCGCTGATCCTGGTGGGCGCCGCCACCGGCTTCATCAGCTTCGGCGACGCCAACTTCGCAGAGACCTTCACCGGCCCGTACACGGCACTTCCGGTTCTGATCTTCAACTTCGCCCGCCAGCCCGGTGCCGATTGGGGAACGAACGCAGCTGCGGCCAGCGTCGTCATCCTGGTGCTCGTGCTGATGGTGAACGGCATGGCCATCTACCTCCGTAACCGATTTGAGAAGCAATGGTGAGTTCGAACAGCAATGGGGCTCCGATTCCGACAGATGGTCGCCCTGTGACTCCCGAGAAGCCTGTGACTCCCGAGAAGGCAGTGATGACCGAAGAGCGTGTGGCCGAAGAGCGGGGGCGTGGGCAAGCGCCTTCAAGCCCGGCGCGCATCGACGTGAGCGCGGTCGCCACCGCAGCGTCAACCGGAACACGCGCCCAGGTGAACAATGTGTTCGAGTGCTCGAGCGTTGACGTGTACTACGACGACTTCCAGGCGCTGCGGGACGTGACGCTTGATGTGGCCGAGCACGAGGTGACGGCGCTCATCGGCCCGTCCGGCTGCGGCAAGACCACCTTCCTGCGGTGCTTCAACCGCATGAACGACCTCATCGAGGGCGCCCGAGTCGAGGGCACCGTCAATTACCACGGCGTCGACCTGTACCAGGCCGAGATCGATCCGGTGGAAGTCCGGCGCCGCATCGGCATGGTGTTCCAGAAGCCGAACCCGTTCCCCAAGTCGATCTACGACAACGTCGCCTTTGGGCCGCGGCTCGCCGGCGTTCGCAAATCGGCGCTCGATGACATCATCGAGGGGTCGCTCACCCGTGCGGCGCTGTGGGAAGAGGTGAAGGATCGCCTCAAGTCGCCGGCCTACGGGCTGTCCGGCGGCCAGCAGCAGCGGCTGTGCATCGCGCGGGCGATCGCAGTCGAACCTGATGTGGTGCTGATGGACGAGCCCTGCTCGGCGCTCGACCCGATCGCCACTGGGCGCATCGAAGAACTCATCGCTGAGCTCAAGACCGACTACACCATTGTCATCGTGACGCACAACATGCAGCAGGCTGCTCGCATCAGCGACATGACGGCGTTCTTCTCAGTTCAGCTCAACGAACGCGGGACACGCACCGGCGAGCTCGTTGAGGTCGCACCCACCAGTCATATCTTCACCAACCCTGACGACAAGCGCACCGAGGCATACATCACCGGCCGCGTGGGCTAGCGATGCCTGGCCTCGTCGCCGGCACTTCACCATGACCGAAGAAGTCCGAACCGAGTTCCATCAGCTGATGGACCAAATCCGCGCTGACCTCGTCCAGATGGGCGGCATGGTGGTTGAGGGCATCTCGGCGGTCACCGTTGCGCTGCTGACCGGCGACATCGCCAGCGCCGACCAGATCATCGCCGCCGACGATGAGATGGACCTGCTCAGCCTTGAAGCCGAGGAGAAGTGCGTGGAACTGCTGGCACTCCAGCAGCCGGTGGCGGTTGACCTGCGCACCATCCTCACCGACCTGCGGATGATCTCCGAGATCGAACGCAGCGGCGACTTGGTGACCAACATCGCCAAGGCCATCAGCCGGATTCACGGGGTCGAGCTGGAGCCTCAGGTGCGCGGCCTCATCGACCGGATGCGCCAGCAGGCGGTGCGGCTCACTGCGATGACTATGGATGCCTATGCCGACCGTGACGCCGGCTTGGCCGCGGTGATCGGCGATGTCGATGACGTGCTCGACGACTTGCACAACGAGTACCTCGATGCGGTGTTCGACTCTCGCAACAATGGGAAGATCACGATCCAGCAGGCCGTGCAGCTCGCCGTTGTGGGCCGCTTCTACGAGCGCATCGGCGACCATGCAGTGAATATCGCCCAGCGGGTCGAGTTCTTGGTGACTGGCCAGATGCCCGAGCACCTGGGCGCCAACCGGGCGCGTGCCCGACGGGAGCAGGACGAAAGTCTGTGATCGCTGCGCTCGCTGCGGTGGCGTCCGCGCTGGCTGTCGCCATCGTCGTGGTTGCGGTGATGCATCTGCGGGCGCGCAAGGCGACTGCCGAGCGACTGGGGCGGATCGCGCACCGGCTCGGCAGTGTGGGCCAAGACGCGAGCCAAGACGTGATCCAGGGCGACCGCGGCATGGAGGATTGGATCGGCTATCTCGAGTCCGTGGCCACTACGGCGGCCATGGCGGCGCATCTGGCCGACCGCGACCGGGCGCGCTGGCAGCTGGCCATGAACGAGCTCGCGGTTGGCGTGGTGCTCGTCGACGAGGACGGCACGGTGTGCGCCTCGAACGCGCTGGCCGACGAGATGCTGGCGGCGCGTCACGCCATGGCGCTGGTCGGCGTGGCGGTGACGCAGCTGCTGGAGGCCGCGCGCGCTGGGCACAGCCGCACACGCACGGTCAAGCTGACCGGCCCGCCTCCGCGTGTGATTGAGGTGAGTGCCCATCCGGTGTCGGGCGAGCAGCACGCGCTGGGTGCTGTGGCGGTCATCGCGGACCGCACCGAGGGAGTGCGGATCGACGATGTGCGGCGCGACTTCGTCGCCAATCTCAGCCACGAGCTCCGCACGCCGGTGGGCGCGATTTCCCTGCTGGCCGAGACGCTGGCCGAAGAGGACGACCAGAGCGTGCGTATCCGGCTCATCGACCGCATCGGCATCGAAGCCGATCGGGTGGGGCAGATCATCGACGACCTGCTCGAGCTGAGCCGGGTCGAGCTGGAAGGTTCGATGCGGCGGGAGCCGGTGCCCCTGGTGCCGATGCTGTGCGAGGTGGCGCACCGGTACTCCGAGCACGCCCGCAAGCACGATGTCGAGCTGGTGCGGCCGTCCGCCGAAGACAACACCGACGATCCCATCACGCTGCACGCCGACCACGGCCAGCTGCTGCGGGCTGTCGGCAACCTCGTCGACAACGCAATCAAGTACAGCGATTCCGGTTCGCAAGTGCGATTGAGCATTACCGGCGGCATCGATGTCGAGCCGCCAGCGTGGCTGATCGGCGAGGATGTTCCGGCGACGCGTATTCCTGTTGCTGATTCGTTGAACTCGCCGTCCGAACCTGGCACTGCTGTCGAGAAGTGGGTCGACATCGTGGTGGCGGATGAAGGCATCGGCATTCCTGCCGACGAGACCGAGCGGGTGTTCGAGCGCTTCTACCGGGTGGACAAGGCGAGGGCTCGCGCCACCGGGGGCACCGGGCTCGGGCTCAGCATCGTGCGCCATGTGGTTGCGAACCATGGCGGCGAGGTGATCCTGCAAACCAGCGAGGGCTTGGGAACGACGTTCACGTTGAGGTTCCCGGTGCCGACCGAGGTCGCTTCTGGCGATGCGCCTCGAACCGACGGGTCCGAATCGCACACCGCGCAACCCGAGACGCCACCTCCGGGCGGCCCGATGCCGGAGGGCTCGAATCCGGATGGTCCGATGCCGGACGGGCCGATGCCGGGCAGCTCGATGCCCGACAGTCCGACGCCCGACAGCGACATGCAACCCCCTTCGATAGCGCAGGTACGCCAATGACGACATCGGTGCTGGTCGTGGATGACGAGCCGTCGTTCATTGAGGCACTGAAGGTCGGCCTGCGCCGCGAGGGCTTCGAGGTGCGCACGGCGGCCGATGGGCGCGCAGCGCTTGCCGAGATCAACGAATCCGAGCCCGACTTGGTGCTGCTCGACGTCATGCTGCCGGGCATGTCCGGGCTGGACGTCTGCCGGGAGATCCGCAAGACATCACGTGTGCCGCTCATCATGGTGACGGCCCGCGGCGAAGAAATCGACGCCGTCGTGGGCTTGGAGGTGGGTGCCGACGACTACGTCTCCAAGCCGTACCGGCTGCGCGAGCTGGTGGCCCGCATTCGAGCCGTGCTGCGACGGACGTCGGGCCAGCCGGTCGAACCCGACAGCGACGTCTCCAGCCTGTCCGAAGGCGATGTGTCGCTCGACATCGACCGGCACGAGCTGCGTGTGCGCGGCGAGCTGGTCACGCTGGCGCTCAAGGAATTCGATCTGCTCGCCTACCTGCTCTCCAACGCAGGCCGCGTCGTCACTCGCGACAGCCTCATGGCGAACGTGTGGGGCTACAGCTACATCGGCGACACCAAGACGATCGATGTGCATGTGAAGCGGCTGCGGGCCAAGATCGAGGACGACCCGTCCATTCCGCAGCGCATCACCACCATCCGGGGTTTGGGCTACCGGTACGAACGGACTGCATCCCGAACCGAGGACGCCTGATCGCGCTCGTTCTGCGGTGCAGCGGCCATCACCGTGCTCCGTTGCCGGGGCGTGGTTCTCTAGTGTGCGTGCAGACCGAGTTGATGGTGAGCTGATGCAGCCGTTTACCTGGCTGGCCCGCACGCATCTGCTCTCTGCAGCTGGGGATGCGCTGATCGCGATCGCGCTGGCTGGATCGCTGTTCTTCAACCTTGACCCAGCGGCGGCGCGCCCCAAAGTGGCGTTGTACCTGATCGTGACTATGGCGCCGTTTGCGCTGGTCGGGCCGCTGATCGGGCCGCTCGTGGACCGCAGCCGCGGCGGGCGGCGCGGCATGATCATCGGCGCCGGCGTGGCCCGGGCGGTGATGGCGCTGCTGATGGTTCGCCATCTCAGCTCGCTGCTGCTGTTTCCCGAGGCGTTCGGCGCGCTGGTGGCGGGCAAGACGTATCACGTCGCGAAGAGCGCGGTGGTGCCGGGACTGGTGCGCGAACAGTCCGACTTGGTGGAGGCCAATTCCAAGCTGATGCTGCTGAGCGGACTCGGGGGTGCGATCGCTGCGGGACCGGGTTTGCTGCTGAGCCTCATCTCGTCGCGCTGGGTGCTGGTGTTGGCGTCGGTGGTGTTCGTGCTGATGACGTTCCCGGCTGCCCGCTTGCCGCGCCAGGTGATCCGGCCGCCGCGACTGCCGCGTCGGGAGAAGGAACGGCCGGGAAGCTATCGGCGCGGCACCGATCCGCCGCAACGAGGCGTCGAGTGGCAGGCCGAGATGGGTCGACCGTGGGATTCGTCCTACGACCGTCCGCTGGAGGATCCGCCCGACCCCGGCTATCGCGATCCGTACGACCCGAGTTATCGCGACCCGGGCTATCGCGATGCGGGCTATCGCGATCCCTATGACCCCGGCTTCCGCGACCCGTCCGGCCCCGGCTTCGGCGACCCGTACCGCCAGGGCGTCGATCCCGGAGTGGGCGGTGGCGAGCCTCCCGCCCGTCGCCAGGGTGGTGCCGCCCATCCTGGCGGTGCCGCCGAGCCCGGGGCGCGGCGCGGCGGGATGCTGCTGGCGGGCTCAGCGATGGGCGTCGTGCGGGCCATGACCGGCTTCACGCTGTTCCTGATCGCGTTCTGGCTCCGCGGCGATGATGCCGCGCCGTGGTGGTTCGGGTTCATGTTCACAGCGAGCGCTCTCGGGCAGCTGGCGGGGGCGGTGCTGGCGCCGCCGTTGCGCCGCCGTGTGCGCGAGGAAGCGCTGTTCGTGGGCGCGCTGGGCCTTGCGGCAGCCGTGTCGTTCTTTGTGGTGACCGCTGGCGATCGAGTCTCAGTGCTCGGGTTGGCGGTGGTGATCGGGTTCATGGCATCGATGGGGAAGCTCTGCTTCGACGCGATCGTGCAGCGAGACGAGGTGCCCGAGGATCAGGGCCGCTCGTTCGCCCGCTTCGAGACGCGCTTCCAGCTGATGTGGGTGATCGGCGCTCTAGTGCCGGTGATCGCTCCGAACGGGATCCTGCCGTTGCGTGCCGGCGTCACGTTGCTGGCTGTGGCGGCGACGGCAGCGGTGTTCCTGTACGCCGGGGGACTGTGGGCGCTGGCTCGGGGACGCCGGACGCCTTCCGAGGTGATCGCTACCCGGGTGAAGACGCGAGTCAAGACGCGGCGGCGTCGCCATCCGGGGGTTTGATCAGCGGTTTGATCAGCGCTGTTCGATGTCGACGCGGGCGAGCCAGAGGCCTGGCGCGAGCATGTCATTGGGCGTCGGCAGCGCTTTCTGCGTCTCCCACATCTGGGCAAGGGCCTCGCGGCCGGCACGCTCGATCACACCGGCGACGAACGCTCGGCCCTTCTGGCGGGCGTCGGGACTGATGCGCACGCCGAGCAGTCGATCGGCGAATTCTTCGCCTTTCGCCGCGACCTGACGCCGTCGGAGCGCTTCGCTCAACGCCGCGTAGCCGCCGATGAGCCGAGCTCCTGCCTGCTCAATGACGTCGTCCACGTAGGCCACCAGCACGCTGAGCAGCGTTTCGAGCCGGGCGACGGTCTCAGACTGTGCGTCGTCGCGTGACACGCCCAGCAGCAGTTCGGGATTGCCGAAGATCTGTCGCAGCTGCTGGTGCATCTGTTCGGTCGTTTCGGGGGTGGACAGGTCGAGTGAGGTCATGTCGAACGCGTCGAGCGACGCCAGCTCGTCGAGGCTGCGGACGCTGCGATGGAAGCCGTCGACGTAGTCGTGCAGCAAGCCGTCGAGCTCGGCGTGAACCCCGGGGACCGACAGCACCGAGTGCATTGCGTGCTCGCGGATGGCGACCCACAGCGTGACGTCGTCGACCTCGAGGCTCCATTGGAGCGCGAAGTCGGCGATGTTGGACGGGATGATGCGAATCACGTCGTGCCAGCGGGGCACGGCGAGATCCGAATTGCCGAGCGCCCTGGTGGCGAGGTGGCCGGCCATCATGCCGGCGCTCATCGACACCATCATGGGGCTGAGCATGCGCAGCAGGCCCTCGAAGGGGTCGAAGCTGGGCGTCGATGTGTCCTCGGAGGCGGCGGCCGCTAGCCGGTCGGCGAGCCGGTCCATCAGCGGGCGGATGGCGTCGACGGCGTCGATGGCCCAAATGGAGCGGGTGACCGGGTCGGTGCGAGGGGGGCGGCCGTCGGTGGTGGGATCGAGGCCGGTGACGTTGGCGACATGCAGTTCGGCAACCCGGACGATCTCGCCGAGCCGGTGCCGCTGGACGGGGTCCACGTTGGGCTCGGAGCGGCCGCCGGTCGCGAGATGCATGGCTGTCTGGCGGGCGCCGTCCCAGCGAGTCTCGGTTTCGCTGCCGAGGATTGAGGCGATGTCGCCGAGGAATGGGATGCCCGAGAAGGGGTTCGTGTCGTCGTCTTCGTCGGCCACGCCGAAATGGTACGGCTGGGGGCGCTGGCTGGGGCATCGTAGAGAGATGAGCGGTGTACGGATTGGGGATTCTGCAATCGCGGTCTCGGGCGCGGGCGGCGTGATCGGCGCACATGTGCTGAGGCGGCTGGAAGCCACGTTCGACGACGTTGTTGACCTTGACCGCGAGCAGCGGGGCTTGGACGGCAGGCGCGTGCTGGTGCATCTGCGGGTGACGCGCGACACGTCCTCGGAGCGATTGCGTCGTCTGCTGTCGGCGACGGACGGCGTGCAGCACCTGACGCTGGTGTCGAGCGCCAGCGTGTATGGGGCGTGGCCGAATCACCCGACGCCCATCTCGGAGGACGTGCCGGTGCGGCCCAACTCGGAGGCGGCCTTCGCTGTTCGTCACGCGGACGCCGAACGCACGGTGCTGGAGTGGCGTGATGCCGGTGCGCCCGACGGCGCCGAACGGACTGCGGCGATTCTGCGGCCGGCGCCGGTTGTGTCGAGCGGGGTCGGCGGGCCGATCGGCGAGGCGATGCTGGCTGCAGCGCCGATACGCACCGGCAGCGACGACCCGCCGGTGCAGTTCCTGCACGTGCACGATCTGGCTGCGGCGGTGGTGCTGGCGACGCAGCAACGGCTCTCGGGCGTGTTCAACGTGGCGCCCGACGGCTGGTTGGCTCCCGGCGAGCTGCGTGATCTGCTGGGGGCGCGACCCAAGATCCGTGTCCCGCTGCCGCTGCCCAAGCGGCTGGACCGCTACGTGGCGCGCCGGGTCGGGCACACGGCGCCGGAGGGCTTGCTTGCGTACACCCGGTACAGCTGGGTGGTGGCCAACGATCGGCTTCGATCTGCGGGCTGGGAACCCCGGTACAGCAGTGCGCAGGCGTTCGTCATAGCGGACATTGGCATGCCGTGGGATGACCTCAATGCTGGGCAGCGGCAGTACGCCACGCTGATCGGTGCCGGGGCTGCGATGGTCGCTGGAGGCTGGGCTGCTGTGTCCTGGCTCCGGCGCTCCTACGCTTTGCGTTCATGACCGCGCTGCGCCACGAGTCGGGTGAACCTGAGGGTGGCGTTGTACCGGGCGCGGCCGGAGCGTCGGCGGTTGAGGCGGCTGCGGACGTGCCAGGGCCGCTCGCTGGCAGCCGGACGCCAGTTGCCGGCGACACTTGGGTGGAGCTGACCGCTGACGAATTGCCGATTGCGGCCATCTATGACTGGGCGACCGATCCGAGTGCTGGTGCCGTCGTGCTGTTCTCGGGGACGGTGCGGAACCACGCGGAGCACCGCACGGGCGTCACTCAGCTCACCTATGAGGCTTACGAAGAGCACGTGGTGCCGCGGTTCGGCGAGATCGTGGCCGAGATGCGGCGGCGGTGGCCCACGATGGTGAAGGCCGCGCTGCTGCACCGGGTGGGGACGCTGGAGCTCGCCGAGAGCTCGGTAGTGGTGGCCGTGTCGGCGCCGCATCGGGGCGAGGCATTCGACGCTGCCCGCTTCGGCATCGACACGCTCAAGGCGACCGTGCCGATCTGGAAGCAGGAAGTCCACGACGGCGGCAAGGACTGGGGTTCGCAGTCCCAGCCGATCTCGCAGGTGCCCGGTTCGCAGTCCCCGTTGACGTCGCAGGTGCCCGGTTCGCAGTCGCAGCCGATCTCGCAGGTGCCCGGTTCGCAGGTGTCGCGCGCATGAGTCCGCTGCTGTTTCTCGCGA
Source organism: Candidatus Poriferisodalis sp. (assembly GCA_965226645.1). Taxonomy (GTDB): domain Bacteria; phylum Actinomycetota; class Acidimicrobiia; order Acidimicrobiales; family Poriferisodalaceae; genus Poriferisodalis. The sequence continues at coordinate 34,047 of CBDDDL010000001.1, read as the reverse complement.
TCGCGTTGGTGGTGCCGATGCTCGGGATGCTCGTGCTGGGGATCGGCGCACGAATGAAGCGACAGCGGCAGTCCGACGACGAGATCGAGCCCTTCCGCCGCCAACTCGCCAACCTTGCACCGAAGAGCTCGGAAGACAAGCCCGCAGGATCGTCCGACATCTGGAGCAAGATTCGACCCGGCCTCGGCAGTGCTCCGCCTAACGGAGCGGCTGGAGCGACAGCGACCGTCGCGGACGCCTCGGCGGTTGACGCGGTTGACGCTGCGGCCGTCGGTGGCCTCGGCGCACCTTCGACGCCCGAGTCGGACAGAGCTGCCCGCATGCAAGCGAGGAAGGCGAAGAGCCGCAGATCGCGCCGTCGCGCGTCGCCACCGGTTGGGAACGATGCGGCCGCAGGGATCGACTTTCCTGCCCCGGCCGGCATTCGGTTGGTCGAGCGGGGTTCGTTTCCCCCGCCGCTCATACCGTTCAGCCTCGTGGACGAGGAACCGCCTGAAGCGCCTTCCGCTCGAGTAGTGAGGCGCCCGTCTGATGCTGGTCGGGTGTCGGCTGGTGCTCGGTCTGGTGTGTCTGGTGGTGGTTCGGTGTCTGGTCGGTCGTCGGACCGTGTGTCGGATCCTCGGGGCGGCGTAGACCGGCGACCCGCTGGACGGCTGGCGGCGACAGGCGATGATCGGCGCCGAGAAACTTCGCGTACGCCCGACGGCGGGTCTCGCGGAAGTGCGGCTCAAGGCCGTGAGCGAGCAGATCGTGATCTCGAGCGGCGCGGTGTCGAACGTCGCGGTGTCGAACGTCGTGATCTTGAACGTCGTGATCTTGAACGTCGTGATCTTGAACGTCGTGATCTTGAACGTCGTGATCTTGAGCGGCGCGGTGTCGAACGTCGCGGTGTCGAACGTCGCGGTGTCGAACGTCGTGATCTCGAACGTGGTGTCACGAATGATCGATCGGCGGGACGCGGATCGGGACGTGTTTCGGGACGGCCGTCCGAGTCTGATCCGCCACGCGCTGGACGGCCGGCGGCGACTGATCCGCGGCGAGGCAATCGGCCGCGGAGTGACACGGGAACGAGGCCACCCGCATCGACGAAGATGAGCCCCAGCGACGCGGTGGAACGCACCCCGGAGTCCAGCCGGTTTATCGGTTCGGTTCGTCTCGTGGAGGCCCGTCGGGCCGATCTCGCCCTTGTCGACGACGAACCCAAGCGCCCTGCTCCCCGCCCTCGTCAGCGTCCCCGCAACCAGGGGCGTCCCCCTGGCGCGTGACCTGGCGATCGATCTCGGCACCGCAAACACGCTGGTGTACGAGCGGGGGCGCGGCATCGTGTTCAACGAGCCGTCGGTTATCGCGCTCAACGAGCGGACCGGCGATGTGCTGTCGGTGGGCCTCGAAGCGTGGCAGATGATCGGTCGCACGCCCAGCTACATCATCGCGGCGCGTCCGCTGCGCAACGGCGCGATCACCGACTTCGAGATCACCCAGCGCATGATCAGGTTGATCCTCCAGGGCGTGGGCGTGGGCCGTTTCGGCCGGACCCGCGTCGCGGTGTGTGTGCCGTCGCTGATCACGCCCGTCGAACGCCGTGCCGTTATCGAGGCCGCGCGCCGCGCCGGTGCTTCGGACGTGCGGCTCATCGAGCAGCCGATCGCGGCAGCCATCGGTTCGGGCCTGCCGATCCACGAGCCCACGGGGTCGTTGGTGATCGACATCGGCGGCGGCACCGCGGAGATCGCAATGGTGTCCCTCGGCGGCCTGGTATCGCTGAAGGCTGTCCGGGTCGGCTCATTCGACTTCGACTCCGCATTGATGAGTTACATCCGCCGGGTGCATGGCATCGCCATCGGCGAGCGCACCGCTGAGGAGCTGAAGATCAGCATCGGCTCGGCGTGGCCGGTCGACGACAAGTATGACGCTGAAGTGAAGGGCCGCGACCTGACCACCGGTCTGCCCCGGACGTTCCTCATCACGCCGACTGAGGTGCGCTCGGCGCTGGCTGACACGGTGGAGATCATCGTGGCCGCAGTGCTCGAGTGCCTAAGCGAGGCGCCACCCGAGCTCGCGCAAGACCTCATTCATGTCGGTGCGCTGATGGTCGGCGGCGGTTCGCTGCTGCGAGGTCTGGATCAGCGAATCGCCAGTGAGACGCGTGTACCGGTGCTTCGGGCAGAGACACCGCTGGAGACGGTGGTCCTCGGAGCCGGACGGGCGCTCGAGAACTTCGACGCGCTGCACGCGTCGCACACGATCCCCGGCCGGTAGCGAAGCCACCTGGCTCGGCCGTGCCGCTCGATGAAGCCAGCATCGAATGTTGTGTCGGTTTCGGCATCGGCCCATCGTGTTGAGGGGGTGCGACAAGTTTCGACGCGTCGCTCGGAGCTGCCCCCGCCGGCCGGGAAGTTGCGGCGGCAGTCGGCCGTAGCCGCGTTCACTGTGCTCGCCGCAGTGCTTGTGGCAGCCGTGCTCTTGGCCGCGGGGTGTGCGGGCGAGACTGACGGCTCGGTGCCGACGTCGAGGGTGCCCGAACCCGATCCGGTGATCGGCTTCGACGTCGGGACGCTGTGGCTGGGCGTGCTGGTGGATTTGTCGGGGCCCGCAGCCCAAGCAGACCGTGCAGCTCTCGCCGGCGTCGAGGCGTACTGGGACGCCGTCAATGCACGTGGCGGTCTTGGCGGCCGCTACGGGGTGGAGCTCACCGTCGTCGATCACGCCAGCACGCGGGTCGACGCTCGACGGGGCCTGATCGAATTGCGGGAGTCGGTGGCGGCGCTCGCCTACGTGAGCGACTTCGTCGAATTCGGCATCGAGCCCTATCCCGTGGTGGCTGCCACCGCGACGCTGCGTGACGAGCGGCGTGCGGGCGTGCTCACCTTCGCCACGCCGGTCGAGCTGACGACGGTGGCGCTGCTGGAGCAGTACCGCACGGCTGGGCTGGGTGCGAGCTGGTGCGTCATCGTGGACGGCTCGCCGCTGGGACGCCGGGTGGCTCGGGCGGCGCGGTCGTGGAGCGGCTCCGGGCCCTACGTCGATCAACCGATGCTTGACCTCGACGTGGACGACATCGAGGTGGTCGATCTCGATGCGTCGGTCGTGGATGTCGCTGAAGCGGTTGCAGACCGGCAGTGTCCTCACGTGCTGGTGGAGGTTGCCGAGTCGCGGGCAGCAGATGTGCTCGAAGCGCTGCCGCCGGGTCTGGCGGTTGTGCGCCGAGCGGCACTCGCTGCTGATGTGCTCACGCCGGACGCTGTTGAGCTGCTGATCGATCCCGGGCCGCCGTGGGCGCTCGGCGCGTCGGGTGTGATGGACAAATTCATTGAGGCCTGGGCTGCGTTTGGTGCCGATGCTGTGGCTGCGATGACGCCAGATGTTCGGACGCGGCTGGGCTGGATGTCGCAGCTGCGTCTGCATGCGCTGCTGGAAGAAGCGGAGGGTCGTGGCGACCTCAGCCGCGACCGGCTGCTGCAGCTGGCGCCTGGGATCGACCCCGTTGACTTCGACGGCAGCACGCTGCCGGGGTTGCCGCGTGTCGGCGTGGACCTCGGCGAGCCGGTCGGCGGCGGGCCGTTGCGAACGTTGCGGCTGTACGGGCGCACCGAGATCGGCGGTGACGAGCGCGGGCTGCTGCAAGTGCTGGTCGTGGATGTGTTGGAGTTGATGTTCGAGTTGCGGGTTCGTCTCGACGCTGCGCGTTAGCGGACGGGTACGCCGAGCAGTTCGCCGGCGACGGCGCGCACTTGGCGGTCGTTGTCGTCGAGCGCGGCCCTCACGGCTGATTCGGCGCTCCCGTCGGCAAATTGGTGCAAGCCCAACAGTGCACGTCGGCGGATCTGGGGCCGGTCGTCCATCGCAGCGAGCAGCACCTCGAGTGCCGCAGAACGAGCGGCGACGCGATGCGGCCACCCGTCGTCGGAGGCATGCATTGCATCCGCGTCGGGTGGCGCGTTCTCGGGCGGCGCTGCGCTCGAACGGTGCGTCACGACGGAGCGATGTTCGTCGGCCGCAATGTGCGAACCGGTTTCGTCGTGTGGCGCGTCCCCGTCGTTCGGATCCCCGTCGTTGGGGTCATCGTCGATGTCCAATCCCGCGGCGATGGCTCCGAGGGCGGCGACAGCGCTTTCCCGGCACAGCGCGTCGTCGTGGCCGGTGGCGATTCGGCACAGCTCGCTTACAGGCGTCGCGTCCCAGTCGCGTTCACCAAGTGCCGTCGCCGCTGCCTCCACGACCGACGCGTTCTCGTCGGTGAGCAGGTGAACGAGCGGCATATCCGGCGGCGCCAGTTCGGCGGCCCGGCAGCGCACTTGGGTCGCAGGATCCTGCAACGCCGTCGAGACGTGCACAGCCGTCAGCGCTCCGCAGCGCGCCAGCGCACCGAGCGCCGCAGCCCGGACGGACGGTTCCTCGTCGGCCAGCAGCTGTTCCGCCGCGGCGTCGTCTCCGCGGTGCCCAGCCATCACCGCTTTGAGCCGGCGGTTGTAGGCATCGCTCATCTGGGGCCGACGTCGGGCTGGTGGGTGTGGGTGTCGTTCATTTGGGGCGGGCGTTGGTTTGGCGGGTGTGGCTCGTTTGGGTGCCGCGTTGGTTTGGTGGGTGTGGGTGTCGTTTATTTGGGGCGGGCGTTGGTTTGGCGGGTGTGGCTCGTTTGGGTGCCGCGTTGGTTTGGTGGGTGTGGGTGTCGTTCATCCGATGACGGCTTCGAGCACAAGCGCACCGACTGCAGCGCCGATGACCACGATCGCGACCAGCGCAGCTGCGCAGGTCGCGGCGAAGACCCCCAGGCCAATGACGGCGACCAGCCTGCGCCACAACGCAGTCGGCTTGTTCGGCCAGCTTTCCACCTGTCCAATATGCACGATCCGCCGTCCCGATCCGCCGTCCCGATCCGCGAGCAACGATCCGCGGTTGGCCGCGGCAGGCTTCATGGCACGCTGTGCGCCTGTGATCGATCCGCCCGCGGACGAGCCGAACGTCACCGACGCCAAGAGCAGCGCAGCGATGCCGACCAGGCCCGCCGACGGGTCCGGCGAGCGCGTCGAGGCCGTCGACGCTGGACCCCACGTGCCGCCTGAGGCCGAACCGACGAACGTCGCTCCTGCGCGAAGGGACGCCGAAGACGAAGAACGCGACGACCTCGGCTGGCGTGCGCTGGCGGGCCCGCTCGACGATTCAGGCGTCGGATGGCTGCCGCCCGCGGCCCGCAGCGCCGAAGTCCACGTCGCCGAGGTCGACCATTCCGAACGCAACGTTTCCGAACGCAACGTTTCCGAGGTCGACGACTCCGAGGTCGAAACCGACGCCCCCGCCGCCGACAACGTCGGCATCCTCGCCAACGGAGCGACCACCGTCGACACCCAACCACACGACACAACACAGATGCCGCGGTGGTTCGTCGTTGCGTTCTTCGCGCAGCTGGCTGTGGCACTTGTGATCATCGCCGGGCTGCGGTGGACCTTCGAGGACAAGGTGGTCGTGGCACCGGGCGGAACGTTCGACATCGAACAATTCGTCCACGTCGTCGACCATCCGGAGTACGCGTCGGACGCCTCGATCAGCCTCGTCAGTGTTCGCGCCAGCTTCGCGCCTTCCCTGTTCGAAGTCATCGGCGGCTGGCTTGACGGTGCCCTCGAAGTCGTCGACATCGAAGAAATCCTCGGCGAGCGCACCGTTGCGGAGAACCGTCAAGATGGACGCTTCCAGATGGATCAGTCCACGCAGGTCGCCGTGGCGGTTGGTCTTGAGCATCTGGGCTACGACGTCATGACGCCGATCGGCGCCCGAGTCGAGCGGGTGATGCCCGGTTCGCCCGCTGAGGACGCCCTGCTGTCGGGCGACATCGTGCAGTTCGTTGACGGCGATCCCGTCATGACCGCAGCCGAACTGGCCGAATTGATCCGCTCGCATGCACCGGGCGCCGTCGTCGTGCTGACTGCCCTCGACCCCGAAGGCGAGACCCGCCCCGTCAGCGTGACCCTCGCCGAGCGAAATGGCGTCACTCTGCTGGGCGTCATCATCACGACCCACGTCGATTTCGCCGAGCTCCCGATCGATGTGAGGCTCAACGTGGAGAACATCGGCGGTCCCTCGGCGGGCCTCGCATTCACGCTGTCGGTCATCGATGCGCTGACGCCCGAACCGCTCACCGGCAACCTCGATGTGGCCGCCACCGGCACCATCCACCACGACGGCTCGGTCGGACCCATCGGAGGCGTGCCCCAGAAGTCTCACGCCGTTGTGCGAACCGGTACCGATCTCTTCCTCGTGCCCGCGTCCCAAGTCGAAGAAGCCGTCGCCGTGGCCGGGCCCTCAGTCACTGTGGTTGGCGTCGAATCCCTCGAAGACGCCCTCGCGGCTATCGAAGCCCACCGGTCCTGACCGGCCGCGCCCCACTTGCGTTCTGGGAGGCGTTCGTCAGTGACTATGCGGCCATAGAGGCGTGGCTCGACGCTGATTTTCCTGGGTTTCTGCTTCACCCGGAAGTGTCGTTCGAGCGGCGGTGATGCGGCGAGCGCTTATGCCGGGGTGATGGAGTCGCCTTCGAGTGATATCGACGAGCGGCCGTCGACCCCGACCGGCACTTCCCCCATCAGCGTGACCCGCCAGAACTGTCGGTCGAAGTCGGTTGCGAAGATGTCTCGTGGCGCGAGGTGGGCTGTTGCTCGGTTGTCCCAGAATGCGACGCAGCCGGGCTCCCATCGAAAGCGCACGGTGAAGTCCGTCCTGACGGCGTGCTCCCAGAGCAGTTCGAGCAGGGCCTGGCTTTCTCGTGGGGCGAGGCCGACGATTGACTTCAGGAACGCCGGACTGACATAGAGGACTCGCTCGCCGGTTTCGGGATGGACCCTGACGATGGGGTGCTCGGTGATCAGCAGGCGCTCTTGCACGCGTTGTTTGAATGTCTCGGAGTTGGCGCTGCCGGTCAGCGTTGCGAACTGGTGCACGCCGCGCAGCCCGTCGATGGGTGAATCGGTCGTGCCAGAGCCTCCTGTGGGGTCTGTGTTGTGTTCGCGGGTGTCCTCAGCCCTGCTGCTGGTGGTGTCGGTCATGGTGAGAGTGTGGGTCCCGCGGAAGCCCCAGTGGTGTCACACGCCGCGGCTGCGGGACGCGAGAAGCCCGGTGGGTCCCGCGGGGAAGCCCCAGTGGTGCCGTCGGCCCGGGTGTCGCCGACCTTGTTGGTGGCGGTCTTGTTGGTGGTGTCAGTTCGGTTGCCGCCGGCGGGGCGGGGTGTGGTGTCCCAGTGGCCGGTGGCGGGGTGGTGCTCGAGCCGTTGGTTGTTGTTGTGGAGGTCTGTGTGGCAGCGGTCGCAGAGGGCGGCGAGGTTGTCGGTGTCGGTGGTGCCGTTGTCGGCGGCCCATTCATCGATGTGGTGGTGTTTGCAGCGGTGCATGGGTGCGCGACACAGCACGCAGCCGCGGTCGCGTATCGCGATGGCGAGCTGTTGTGCGACGGTGGCGTGGCGGCCGCCTCGTCCGAGCCATAGCACTTGTCCGGGTCCGGCGAACAGTGCGCCGGTGATGTGCGTGTCGGGTGAGAGGTTGTTGAGGATCTGGGGTGGGACGGGTCCGCCGCCGAGCATTTCGCAGAGCCCGTCGGGTTTGGTGCCGTCGATGACGCCGATGTCGGCGATGATCACGAGCTGGTTGGGTGCTTGTGAGGGCCGCCACCGCTCGACCGAGCGGCCTGCTGCGTCCGCGGGCACGACGTCGCCGCTGTGGCCTGGTTCGGACTCGTTGTTGCGGCCGTGCCGGCCGTGGTCGCTTTGGGCGTGTTCGGTGTGGTTGCCGTTGCGGCCAGGCCTGCCTTCGCCCGGTGACGGGTGGGCGGTGTTGCCGGTTCGTGCGGCGGGGTGGCCGATGGTTGCGAGGGCGTTGCGGTTGGTGAGCATTTCGAAGATGCTGTCGGCGCGGCGTTGGCGGTTGTCGCGGATCTGTTCCGGTGTGCCGTCGCGTCCGCCGTCTTGTCGCCACAGGGCGTCGTTGTAGTTCTCGACGGCTTGGAGCACCAGCGCGTAGCTGACCGGGTCGAGGCGGGCGTTGAGCACGCCCATGCCGGTGGACTCGTCGATGAACATGGCGGCGCTGCGGTCGCGGCGCTGACGATCCAGCACCGTCCGCGCAGCATCGGGATCGTGACGGGCCGCGAAGTCGCGTGCGTCACGGCGCAGCACTTCGGGTGCGACCGCTGCGGCGGCTTCGAGGAGTTCCGCGGCGTTGTTGACGGCTTGGGGGCTGGTTTGCCGGGCAGCGTCGGCGAGCACTTCGACGTGCTGGGCGGTGAGCTCGCCCAAAGCCAAGCCGCGTGCGACATTGGGCATCTGGGCGACCTGTTCGCTGACCTCGACGGTGCGCTTGGCCCGGCGCACGCTCAGGCGTGCCTTGTCGCGCAGCGCCGTGCGGCCAGAGCCCGCACGCGCAGCCTCCAAAGCCGCGGTGGCGTTCAGCAGCAGCGCTTCTGTCGCTGAGCGCAGCCGCCCGGCGGCGGCGATGACCTGGGCGAGCGTGTCGCTGTCTGCAGCGTCCAACGGCACCCGCGATGCCCCAGCGACCACATCACGGGCACCGCACACCACCGACTCCACCGACTCCACCGACTCCACCGGCAACGCCGTCCCGGCCGGAGGCGCCGGCGTGGTCAACACCGGCCCGACCGCAGGCGCCACATCGGGTGATGGAGCCACAGCAGCGTCGTCCACCGGCATCAAACCTGTCGGCATTCCCGCCGCCGCTTCGCTGCGAACGTCTGTGCGCTTCATGACAAGAACCATAAACACACCGTGTGACACGAATCCCGTGTCCGCCGTGACGATGTCATGGGCCACCCCGGCCCCGGGTCTCAATCGCCGGCGTGGGGCAGACCGGCGACGGCCTCGAGTCGGGCGAGTCGCTCGGTGTGATCGAGCAGTGTCAAGTTGATTTCACGGAACCCTGCCTGCATCTCCGCCCGCAGGCTGCCGATCTCGGTGCGGAATTCAGACCGGAGATCGTCTCGCAGGTTGCCGATCGCGGAATGCATGTCAGTGCGCAGGTTGCCGATCGCGGAGTCCATGTCAGTGCGCAGGTTGCCGATCGCGGAGTGCATGTCGTCTCGCAGGCTGCCGATCTCGGAATGCAGTTCGGTGCCCAGGCGGTCGACGCTGTCCCCGAATGCGTTGAGCTGCCAAACCAACAGCGCGCCCACGACTCCCAGCAGCGCCGCCAGCAGACCGCCCAGCACGCTGATGATCACATTGGGCGACACCGGCTTGCGAGCGAAGCGACCGTCCTGCCCTGTCTTGGGAGCACCACTGGCTATCGCATCCGCATCCGCAGCCGAGGCCGGCCCGGAGGCGGCATCGGCCCCGTGGCAGAAGAGCCTTCTGGTTCGGCCGATGGGGTCATTGCAGCGGTCGCTTCGGCTGGCGCGGATATCAGGCCTCGCTGGGCATCGCGGCGCTGGCATGCGCACGTGTGGGTTCAGATCGACCGCCGCATCAGCCGGGCAGCGAGGCACAACCAACGTAGCAAACTGCACCGCGAAACCTGCGCAGAATTCATGGCCGCCCCGCACCGCATTCACGGACGCGAGGAGCCGACCCCGCTCGCGGCCACCGCCGGTTCTGCGATGCGGACCGAGCCTGAGCTGGGTCGTCTACAGGATCGTCAGGTTTGCCACGAATAGCGCCACGATGAACCCGATCACCGTGTAGTGGTGAGCCTTGATCGAGCGCAGGTCGCTCTTGCGCTCGATGCGGTCCTGCTCGCGCTGGGCGGTGGCTTCGATGCGGTCCTGCTCGCGCAACGCAGTGAACTTCTGGTCGATGCGGTCGATCCGGTCGCCGAGCCTGTCGAGCCCTGCCGCCAGGTCGTCCTTGGTTGCGTAGCGAGCTAGGTCTGCCTTGCCACCAAGGCCGACATCGGCAAGCTTGAGTCCAGGTTCGACCAACTGCTCCTGCTGCGCGAGTCTGATCGGGCGGAGGCGACCGCGCTGCGCAAGTCCGACCGCAACGAAGCCAAGCGTCAGTTCCACCAGATCGTCGGCTTGTTCATCGGGATGACCGGTGTGATCGTTGCCGTCATACTCGGCGTGGTCGGCATCACCTGAAGCCGTCAACGACCGCGTCAACCCTCCTTGGCGATATCTCGGTGCTGCTCATCTCCGGTTGGGAGATACCCAACTTGGCCCGCTGTGAGGCCGCAACCAGGGTTGCGATGCGCTCACGCGCATGCCGAGGAGACACGCCTCAACGAAGGATCTGTCCGAGAGCAGGTCTGCTGGAGTGATGAATCACCCCGGGACGTTCCTATAGATGTCAAGTGCGGGTTTTGAGAGTGGCGAGGTCGGCTCGCAGTGTGCGGTAGAGCTCGCGGGCGACGAAGCGTTTGAGGCAGCGGATGGCTTCTTTTTTGGTTTTGCCTTCGGCGAGGCGGCGTTGCATGTAGCTGCGGGTGCGTTCGCAGTAGCGGAGCCGGACGATGACGATCATGTGCAGGGCGCGATTAGCTGCGCGGTTGGGTGCGAAGTTGAGCCGGTGACGGCTGGTGCGCCCGCTGGATGCGGGGACCGGCGCGGCAGCGCACAGGTGAGCGAACGACGCCTCGGAGCCGAGCCGGTCGATGTTCTCGCCCGCGGCGACAAGCAAGGTCGCGGTGTGGTGAGTGCCGCACCCGAGACGCGACACCGTCGCGGGCGCTGCGGCGGCGACGAGCCGGTCGAGCCGGCGCCCCAGTTCGGCGGCCTCGGAGCCGAGTTGGGCGATGCGACGCCCCAGGCTGCGCAGTGCTGGGTTGGCGGCTTGGGCGGGATCGGCGAGGCGGTCGGTGTCGGGCCGCAGTCGGGCGCACACGGCGGCGGTGCCCTCCAGTGTCCGGCGGGTGTCGAGCTGCTCGCGCAACACGGCAGGGGCAGTGACGAGCAGATCGCCGAGCTGGCACAACGCGGCGGAGCGGGCCTTGACAGCGCTGTTTCGGGTCACGCTGAGCTGACGGATCGCCTCGACGATGCCCGTGGTGTCCTTGGAGTCTGGTCGGCAATAGGAGTCAGGCCCAGATTGCAAGCCTCTGACCTGCAGTTTTGTGTTCATCAAACACCCGAAATGCGACTTTCCGACCACGCTCCTTGGCGGCTGCGATCGCTTCGCCCGAGAGCACCTTGCGGGCAGCGGCCTCGGCGTCGATGGCGTCGTTCTTGCCGCGACGCGAGCGCAGATGCGGATGCGGCTGGTTGATCTCGATCACCCGGCAGCCCCGCGCGACCAACGACCGGGTCAGAGCCGCGCCGTAGGATCCGGTGGACTCCACACCGACCGCGGCGACCGGGCCGAACGACGCGAGCCAGACGTGGGCCGAGCGGTAGCCCGCACCCGTCGCCGGGAACGACTCTGTGCCCATGACCCGGCCCAAAGGGTCGAGCGCGGCGACGACGTGGAAGTCGGTGTGGCAGTCAATCCCGCCGATCACCGCCTGTTGCTGGTCTGGCATGCTGTTGTCGGCCATCTCGGAGCGGCTGTGCCGGGACGGGACGGACATAACAGTGATGAGGCATCTGTTGGCGCAGGTTCCTATGAGGTCACGTCGCTCGTTCCGGACGGGCCGCAGCTGGCAAGTCCAAGAAGCGGGCCAACAACGTCGACGTGTCCCAGGCAAGGCACCCGCAACGCGCAGGGCCAGTTGTGTAGCAAGTCAAACGTCGACGGCCCACTCCCCGCACACATCTTCACTGTTGCGTAGAGACTCGGGTTGTTGAGTCACGGCCGGGGTGGCTGTGACGGTTTGACGGTAGTAGGCGGGTACGTGCTCGGCGGCACTGCCTCGGTGCCCGAAGCGAAGCTCGCCGGACGCGACATGACACGCAGCGGCGGCTCGGTGTCCTGCTGGAGCATTCCAGCGGTTGAGCTGTCCAAGTGAGCGGCCTTCGGTTTGGGCCGCGTGCCGGGCGCTGGCTGACGGGGGATGAGCATTGAGCCTTAGCGACCGGCGTCATGACGACAGCATCGGTCACCCGTCGCCATCGAGAAGTCCTCTACGGCGGTTTCACCGCCAATCCGACGGGCACTTGGACCACCCAAGCCGCGTGCAACCTCTTCGTGCGTCATCCCAACCGGTTCACTCACAGCCACACAAGCTCAGTTAGCGTGCGGCGCACCATCCGATTGAATCAGCGACTCGAAGGCGTCGATGTGCACCCGTGACCATGTATCTACCGCAGCTGCGGGTCCGTCCATCCTGAACATGAACCGCCTGCGGGCCTGGGTGCCCAGTGTGCTTGTTGTATTGCCGCTGGTTGGACTAGCGCTGGTGTCGGATGAGCGGCGCAGTGTCTACTGGAGAGCGTTCACCGACGACGCAAATCCGGTAACCACAGCCGCGGATGTTGCGAGAGGCATCGACGCCTTTTTCGCCGCAGGCAACTTCCGGCCCATCGGTCGTTTCTGGGAAATGTTGGTCCACGGCTTTGTCTATGAGGCAGGCGAAGCGACGGCGGTAGCACCCCACATCATCCTCGGGGTCATTCGGTTGGCGATGGTGATATTGGTGGCTCTAGGCGCGACGGCGATGGTCTCGGCGTTGGCGAGGTCTGCGGGGGTGTACGAACAGAAGTCGCTGGTGGGGACTTACCCATTGGCTCTCGGCGCGGTGCTTGTCGCCAGCGGTTCCTCCGGGGCGCTCGCTCAGTTTCCGCACACCTTCATTGGCTCAGTCGCACTGCTGTTCGCCGTGACCTTGGCGATCAGCCGCGATCGCGATATGCAGCGCCGGCCGCTTCGCCGTCGAGAGTATGCCGCGATGGCTGCATCCGGCATCGTCGCCGCCGCGTTCTACGAACTTGCCTACCTGACTCCTCTGATTGCGGCCCTGTTCCTCATCGCTCGGGCATTGGCTTCCCGCATGACACCGCAAGCGATCCTCGCGACCGCGGCGGCACGGAGGTTGATGGCTCATGCAGTCGGATTCGCACTGGTCTTCGTACCCGTCCGCGTGGGTATCGCGTTTCAGTGCTCAGGTGGGGATTGCTATGCCGGCACGGACATCAGCTTGTCGACCGCCGCGGCTGGTGCAACCCTGCGTCGACTGCTGACGGGGCTTCCTCCATTCGGCTGGGACCACACTGCGGGACTCGCTCGTTCGGCTTCAGTCGAACTTGGCTTCCACGATTTCGGTGGCAATGCGCTCATTGCCCTGATCGTCATCGGGATCGCAGTGACCACAGTCGCAGCAGCCCGGTGGCGACCTGTCCCGGCACACAATGAGAGTTCACTTCTTGATCACACTGGCGGGCTGGCGGGCGGCTCGAACCGGCTTGCCGCCGCACTTCTGGTCCTCGGCGGACCGATGGCGTTGCTCTCAGCGTCGCTTGCAGGCCTCTCGGCATATACACAGCAGCGCCAGCCTGCCATCGGAGAAGCCTGGCGGGAAACGCTGCTTACTCAAGTGGCATGGTCCATGATTGCCGTCGCCTGCCTGACAGCGCTCGACGGAGCGCTTCGTGGAGGACTCGCTGCTCGGGTAGCGCGCGTCGTCGTCGCCGTTGCGCTCGCAGTGGCTATGGCTACGTCACTGCTGGCGAACTGGCGCTCCGCCGAAATCAGCCGCCGTGACTCAATTGCGGTGCTGACCGGCATGGTATCGCTCAGTTCAGTGAACATTGACGACAGCGACAACGGAAACGCGCTGCGGTGTTCTCTCATCTCCGCATACGCCGAAGCGACAGCGGATGGGCCGACATGGTGGTCCGGTGAAGCGATTGGCAAGAATCTCAACGAACTCTGGCTCGCGCGACTCGGCCTCCCCTACTGCGAACCCTCAGATCACGCCGGATACCCATAATTTCCGAGTGTCACTGTTGGGTTTGCCGGGGCCTTCAGCCAGGGTTCTGTGTCAAGTGGAGCCACAGCTATGCTGCCGCAGGCTGCATCTCCGGTCGCACTGTCCAGATGGGGACCTCTTCGACTCGGCTCATCATGAGGCTTGGCTCATCGTGAAGACAGATCCCGACGAGCAACCGCCCGCAGGCGAGCAACCGCCCCCCGCCGAACCAGACCGAACAGTCCAACCCGCGGACCCAGTCGGCCCGGAACGCCCAGACATCCAACAAGCACCACGCCGCGCCCGCTTCGCATCGGTCGACACCTTCCGAGGCCTGCTGCTCATCGGCATGGTCTTCACGCCGAGCACCGCCATCGGCGACCACTTCGCCTTCCTGCGCCACGCCGAGTGGGACGGCATCACGATGAACGACTGGATCTTCCCGGCGTTCCTCGTCACCAGCGGCCTGAGCCTGTCGTTCCTGCTGCGAAACCCATCCAAACAAGCCACCTACCGCCGCCTCGTCCGCCGCCTCCTCCTGCTGGTCTTCCTCGGCATCGCCTACAACGCGTACGGCACCTCGTGGTTCGACATCACCGAACTGCGCTTCACCGGCGTCCTGCAGATGATCGGCATCGCCGGAGCGGTCGGCGCCGCCGTCGTCCTCGCGAGCAGAGCAATGTTCGGCGCAGACAAGATGTGGCTGCTCATCACGGTGGCAACCGCCGGGCTCATCGGTTACGGCCTCGGCCTCGACCTCATCTCCTGCGAGCCGATCGGCCGCTGCAGCCCTTACCTCGAGCTCGACACAGCCATCCTGACCGACAGCCACGTCTACCGGGCCGGCCAAGCGGGATGGGACCCCGAAGGCTTGGTGCTCTCCATTGCATCGTCGGCGTTCGTCCTCTACGGCTATTCGGCCGGCATGGTCATCCGCCGCATCGGCCAAACCGACCGCAAGGGCACGGTGCTGCGAATCGGCACCCTCGCCTCGGCGTGCGTCCTCGCCGGACTCGTCGCATCGCTGTGGGCCGCGCCCAACAAGCGCCTGCTGACCCCGTCGTTCGCCCTGCTGGTGTCAGGCACAGCACTCGCTGTCGTCTGCGGGATCTACCTGCTGGTCGACACCAGCAACAGCCCCACGGGCGACAAGATCCGGCGCCGCATCACCTGGCCGATCATCGCGTTCGGACGCAACGCCATCATCGTGTACCTGTTCGAGCGCGTCCTGCTCCACGCCGGCAAGTCCATCCACATCGGCGACCGCTCGATCGAGACCCGGCTGATGGAAGACATCCTGCCCGTCGGGGCGCCAGCGGTGCACGAGGCGTATGCGGCCGTGCTCGCGTGCGTCATTCTCTTGGTGGTCGGGACCCTGCATCGCCGACGGCTGTACCTGGCGCTCTAGCCGTGCTGCACCACGGTTCGGATCTCGGCTGATGCCCTCAACCCATCCCAGCCCATCGGCGGGGACCGAGTCCGACAGACCTCGGCGCCGTCGCAGATGGCTCCGTCCGACGTGGCCGGCGGTGCTCGTTGTCCTGCCGCTCGCCGGACTCGCTCTGCAATCAGCAGACCGGCTCAGCATCTACCTCAATGCCGGCGCAACTGGCGCCAACCCGCTCGAGGCGGCACGGCGGGCTTGGCGCCTCACCGGGAACTACCTCGACGAGGGCAGCTTCGGCCCCATCGGCCGCTTCGTCGAGTTTCTCGTGCACGGCCTCGCCATCGAAGCGGGCGACGCCCTCAGCCTGGCACCGCACGCTGCTCTGGGCGCCGTGCGTCTGGCCATGGTGGGCCTCGTCGCCGTGCTCGCGTTCAAGCTGGTCGAATCGCTGCAGCGCTCTGCGCGCACACACGCCGGCCCGTCGTTCATCGGGCTGTACCCGCTGGCGCTCGCAGCCGCGCTGGTGGCAAACGGCCTCGGTGGGGGGCTCGCCCAAGTCCCTCACACGTCCATCGGCGCTGTGGCGGTCGTGCTGGCTGTGGCGCTGGCAACCAGTCGCGACCCCGACATGGCCCCTCGACCGATCGCCTGGCATGAGTACGCCTCCATGGCGGCCATGGGCGCGGCGGCAGCCGCGTTCGACGAGCTCGCCTACCTGGCCCCCTTCGTCGCTGCTGCCTTTCTGGCCGCACGCAGCGTGGCCGCAGGGCTGCCGGCACGAACAGCTTTGCGCATCGCAGCAGTTCGCCGGTGGGTTGCGCTGTGGGCCGGCTTCGCTGTGGTCTTCGTCCCCGCCCGCTTTGCCATCGCACAGCGCTGCGCGGCGGACTTCGCCTGCAGCGACGGCTGGATCCTCAATTTCGGGCCCGACGCCATCGGCGCTGCGGTGGCACGGCTGGGATCGGCGCTGCCACTGGCAGGTTGGATCGCCAACAACGACCGCACCGATGCCGCCGGTCTGGACCTCGGGTTCGGGGAGGTGCTGGCCAACTCGATGCTGATCGTCGCGTTGCTGGTTCTGCTCTCGCTGACGATCGCAGCAGTTCTGCAAGGGCGCCGCGAGACGCCCCCGGGCGACTCGACTGGCGGCTCCTCGCCTCGTCAGCTCGCGCCGAGCCAACTCCGCCTCGCACTGGCTCTCGGCGGGTTCGGCGCGGCCATCACAGGCGCCGCTGCGCTGTACGCAGGCCTGTCGTGGAGGGTGCAGCAGCTCCCGTTTGGTCACGCCGTCCGGCAGGGATGGCGCGACACGCTGCTCGCCCAAGTCGGTTGGTCGCTGCTCGCCGCCGCAGCCCTCGCATGCCTCGACCTGTTCCTTCGCCGCCGCGCCGCACACGCACTGAAACCAGTAGCGGCGCTCGCACTCGCCGCCGCCGCAGCCTTCACGCTTGTTGCGAATTGGCAGCTCGCCCAGATCGACCGGTTCGACGAGACCGCGTCGGTCACCACCCTCATCTCGGCATCCACGGTGAACATGGGCCTTGCCGACAGCGCGACGGGCATCGCAGAGCTGAACGATTGGCCCCTGCGCACCGACGGTGTCGACTACCCGGCGTCGCCGAGTGCCGTCCGCTGCCTGCTGCTGGAAGTCTACGCCGACCGCGAGGCGTCCGCTCCCGAAAGTCAGTTCACCGCCGAACAGCTTCGAGCCGATCTCAACCGGCTCACGACTGAACGCAACGGCGTGCGCTACTGCAACCAGACAGCCGACCCGGCAGCCGACTCGCCAAGCGCCGCCCCCGAAGCGAGCGCCTCATGACAGCGCTCTCGAACACCCGCGCTCCGCAGAAAAGCCGCCGCCGCCGTACCTGGCTCGTCACTGTCGGCCCGGCCGTGCTGGTCGTGCTTCCCCTGCTCGGCATGTCGCTCAAGTCCGACGAGCGCCTCCACCTCTTCCAACAGGTCTTCTACACCGACGTCAACCTGCTCGGCATTGCGCAGTACGTCGAAGAAGGCATCTTCAACTTCTTGAATATCGGCAACTTCCGCCCGATCGGGCGGTTCACCGAAGTGCTGGTCCACGGATTCGTCTTCGAATCCGCCGAAGCGACGGGTCTCGCCCCGCAAGTCATCCTCGGCGTCGTCCGTGTGATCGTGGTCGCGCTGCTAGCGCTGCTCGCCGCGAAGATGGTCAGCGCGCTCGCCCGCTCGGCTGGCGTCTCGGCCGACCGGTCACTCGTCAGTCTCTACCCGCTGGTGGTGGGCACGGTGGTGGTGGCGAACGGCATCATCGGCGGTCTCGCGCAGTTCCCGCACACGTTCATCGGGTCGGTCGTGCTCATCCTGGCGGCGGCGGTTGCCACCGCTCGCGACCGCGATCTCGAACGACGGCCGCTGCACAAGCGCGAATACGTCTCGATGGCAGCGTTCGGCGCCCTGCTCGTCCTGTTCTACGACGTCGCCTACTTGGCGCCCATCGTCGCAGCCGGCTTTCTTGTCGCCAGAGCAGTTGTCGCGCAGCTGCCGCTCCGAGCGGCGCTCGCCACGGCGGCGGTGCGCCGCTGGGCGGCACTCAGCGTCGGCTTCGCAGCAGTGTTCATTCCCGTCCGCATCGACATCGCCCGACGCTGCGCACCGGGTGAGTGCTACTCCGCTTCGGACCTCAGCATCTCGCCCGAGGTGTTCGAGACGGCGCTGCCACGTTTGGCGACGGGCCTGCCCCCGGTCGGCTGGGACTACAACGCCGAGCTCGCCCGACTCTTCGGCGTCGATGGCGGAATCACCAGCCTCGCCACCAACGTGCTGCTGTTCCTCATGCTGGCCGCAATCGTGGGGTTCGCGGTCGCTGCTGTAGCCCGCGGCTGGCGCCCAAACCCCGACCCGGCCCTTGAGACACCCGCTGCCGACCAGCCTGCTGCCGACCAGCCCGGTGCCGACCAGCCCGCTCGCGAACAACCCCGCGGCACCCACGCGCGCCTCGCTGCTGCGCTGATCGGGCTCGGAGCCTTCATGGCGATCCTGTCCGCAACGCTCGCGGGGCTGTCTGCTTCGATGCAACGGCGCGATCTCCCGATCGGTGAGGCATGGCGGGAAGCGCAGCTGGCCCAGGTGGCCTGGTCGCTGATCATTGCGGGCTTCCTGGCAGCGCTCGACCTCGCAACCCGGTCAGAACGCACGCGCCGGGCACTGCGAGCAGCCGTGGCCGCTGTGCTTGCCATCGGCGTGGCGTTCACGCTGTTGGCGAATTGGCGCTTCGCCGAAGTCGACCGTCGCGATCCCACAGCGGCACTCACCAGCCTGATCGCAACGTCGACGATCCATGTCGACACCACCGAGGCTGGCGACCAGATCCGCTGTGCGCTGTCAGGCGGATACCGCGAGGTGACGCCGGAGAAGGTGTGGATCACCGGCTGGCGGATGCGCAACGAGCTCGACCGTTTCATGGGCGGGCGCCACGGCGTGGCGTACTGCTTCCCCTCGACGATCGAGATACCCGAGCCCGGCTCCTAGCGGAACCGGATCCAGAAGTGCTGAGTGCGATGAAACTCGAAGTCCTGACTCTCGTAGTCGCCGCGCCAGTAGCCCGGATCGCCGCTCATCAGCCATCCGTAGTGGACGGGGTGCCAGCCGACCCGCGTGTTTCCCGAGACCTCGAACGCGTCATGGAAGTGTTCGTAGCTCACCTCTTCTATGCGGGTCACGTTCGGGTCGCTCTTGCATGTCGGCACGGCCTGATATCCGACGTCGAAGTCGGTGTTCCAGAGCGCTTCGTGGACGGCGCCATGGTCGGCATGGGCGTAGTCGGAACAGCCGGGATGGGTGTCGTTCCAGTAGCCGGCACCGATCAGGTTGTGGTTTCGCAACGTGTCGTTGATGCCCAGGGCCGTCCGGTTGTCACGGACCGTCGTGATCGCCCACCGCACCTCGTCGGCGGTCACATCACCGTCGCCGAGGTTGAACCACACCACAGCAGCGATGTGCGACGTCCAGACCTCGGCAGTCCGATCGCTCACACAGTCGCCGTCGTCGAAGCGGCACACCTCCGTTCCCAAGGAGTCGAAGGGGCCCTTCACGCCTGCGTAGGTGAAGGAAGCCGGAAGCGCGCTGTCGGTGCGTGCCATTGCTTCCATGAAGCCGAAGAACGAGTTCGTGCGAGCGGATTCGCACGACGGTGTCCACTTGCCCTGCGGCCATGGATCCGGCGATATCTCGCCAGTGCCTTCGTCGTATCCCTGCGAGCCGCAATAGAACGACTGCTCACCCCTGTTCAGGACAATGAAGACCTTGTAGTTGCCAGTGGAGTTCTCGATGAGCGACCACGCTTGGATTTCGTCATCGGGGTGGGGCACCACCACATAGCTCATCTTGTTCGGACCGCTCGCGGCTGCCAGGGGCGTGCAGGCCGCAAGAGCGGCGGCAAGGGCGAGCACCATGATCAGCGTCGCTCGTGGTCGCATCATCGCTGCTCCCAGCCTGGCCGGCACGCGGGCACATCCACGATAGACCCGGCATTCTGCTGACATGAGCTCGCTGATGCGGACCATCCGCCGCTGCTGCCGCTGGTTGCCGAGTGTGCTCGTGATGGCTCCGCTCGTAGGGCTCGCCTTCGTGGCCGATGAGCGTCGCAGCGTGTACTTGAGGGCGCTCACCAATGACGCGAATCCGTTCAGGGCGGCGATGGATGCCGCCCGCGGCACCGACAACTTCTTCTCCGGTGGGAACTTCCGGCCGGTCGGGCGATTCTGGGAGATGCTCGTCCACGGTTTCGTCTACGAAGCCGGGGAGGCCACCGCCGTGGCGCCTCACATCGTGTTGGGCGCGTTGCGCCTGACCTTGGTGGCGGTGATGGCGCTCGGTGCCACCGCGATGGTCTCGGCGCTGGCGCGATCTGCCGGCGTGCAGCAGCACGCCTCGCTGGCGGGGCTGTACCCGCTGGCGCTTGGCACCGTGCTGATCGCCAACGGCACCTCGGGGGCGCTCGCCCAGTTTCCGCACACGTTGATCGGGTCGGCTGTGCTCATTGTGTGGATCACCGTGGCGACGAGTCGCGACCGCGATCTACGAGCGAGACCGCTTCGCTGGCACGAGTACGCCGCCATGGTCAGCGTGGGAGCGCTCGCCGCGATGTTCTACGACCTGGCCTATCTGGCACCGCTCATCGCCGCGGTGTTCTTGGCGGCGCGCTGTTTCGCGTCGCGAATGACACTTCGGGCAGCGCTTGCCACCGCAGCAACCAGGCGATGGGTCGCTCAGGCGGCGGGATTCGCGGCGGTGTTCGTTCCGATCCGCATCGCCATCGCATTCCAGTGTTCCGATGGCGGCTGCTACGAGGGCTCGGACCTCAGCCTGTCTGCGGACGCTTTCAGCACTGCTTGGCCGCGGCTGTTGACCGGATTCCCGGCGATCGGGTGGCACTTCAACGAGGATCTCGCCCGTAGTGCTGGGGTGGAACTCGGGTTGGCTGATCTGGCCGCCAATGCCCTGTTGGCGCTCGTGGTTGTCGGGATTGTCGTCCTGGCGGCGGCAGCAGCGTGGCAGCGTCCCGTCCCGGACACCTTGGGCACGTTGCACGGTTGTGAGGCGGCAGCAGGTGAAGGATCTGGCAGTTCGGGACGGCTTGCTGGTGTCTTGCTGCTGCTTGGCGGATCGCTGGCAGTGCTGTCAGCGTCGGTCGCTGGCCTGACGGCGTGGGCGCAGCAGCGTCAGCCTCCCGTCGGTCAGGCCTGGCGGGAAACGCTGCTCACCCAGGTTGCATGGTCGCTGGTCATAGCGGCCGGCTTGGCCGTGCTCGACCTTGCCCTGCGTGGACGCGCCACCAACCGGATCGTGCGCGGCCTCGCTGCGGCCACCCTGGCCCTCGCCATGTCGATGACACTGCTAGCGAACTGGCGCTTCGCCGAAATCAGCCGCCGCGATCCCGATGCAGTGCTCACCAGCCTCGTCTCGCTCAGCGCGGTCAACATGGACGACACCCCGGGCGGCAACGCAGTGCGCTGCGCTCTTATCGATGCCTATGCCGAAGCGACCATCGGCCAGCCGGCGTGGACAGCCGGGCAGGCCATCGGCGAGAACCTCAACGATCTGACGCTCGAGCGCCGAGGCATTCCCTTCTGCGACCCCAATCGGCCACCGCCCGCGCCGCAATCCGCGCAAGACCCAGGCTGAGCAACGGTGAGCATGGTG
The DNA here is from genome assembly GCA_965226645.1 of Candidatus Poriferisodalis sp. GTDB lineage: Bacteria > Actinomycetota > Acidimicrobiia > Acidimicrobiales > Poriferisodalaceae > Poriferisodalis. Next base: position 12,705 of record CBDDDL010000001.1, on the reverse strand, counting down.
ATCGAAATTCGCCACCAAGGAAGACCTTGCCAAGCTCGACACGAAGGTCTCCAAGCTCGACACCAAGGTCGACCTCCTGGTGGCCCAGCGTGACGAGGATCGCAGAGCGAGCCGGGTTCGCCACTATTGGCTTGCTGGCATTCCGGCCAGGACCCCGGGCACCACCGCGACTTTCGCTGAGAACCGATCACAACATCCCCAGAGCGCTCACACTCATTGCCTCGAGCACAGCTGCTTGGCATCAGACAGGCCCGCTGTTAATGTCGACGGTGATCCAAGGCCCACAAGGTCAAGGGGGGCACTCGGTCGCTAGCTACGTTCCGGGTGCCAGTTATGCGAAAGTGGAGGTAAGACGGGCCAGCTGCCCCATAAATGCGAGGCGAGACTGACAGAGTCTCCTTTACGCAGCTGGACTCTTGCCCACAGTCACGATCCATGGCAAAGACCTCGCGTGAATTCTCTAAATTCCCGGCCAAAAGGCCGGGAATTAGAATTTAGGCGCTGGATTTTCGGCGGTCGGCTCCATCTGCGGACTTGCTCTGCTTCTCAGTCCAGATCGGACGGCAGCTTGTGCCCGGACGTATGTGGCCGTCTGCGTACGCGTTGATGTGCCCGCCGCGGTCAACCTTCCAGACGGACATCGGCGTCCCGATACAGGTGCCGTTGAACTTGCGCACGTCCCAGTGAAACCCGAGGGGCAATTCCAGGCTGCGGACAAATTGGGGATCACGGCCGTGTCGGGCGTTGGGCTCGGCTGCCCGCCATCGGCGCTTGCTTGCGTCCTCCAGCTCTCCGTCGCGCATGTGCAGTTCCCGGAATCGCTTCCGCTCAGGGGCGTCGTCAAGCCCGAGCGCCCTTCTTCCATGTCGCCGCGCCTCGCAGATGTGGAAAGGGAGTATCCGCGGGTCGTCGAGCATCACATCGAGGCGATCCGCAGCGAGTGGAACGAGGTCTGTGATCAGGCGCAGTTGCCCTCCGCAGAGCGAGAGCAACTGTGGGAACGTCAGTTTCTCAACCCGTTCTCCATCAGCACACGCGGCTTCGGTGCTACCGCTGGTGCGTGACTTCGTGACCGCCGAGCCCGACCGGGATCGTGGCCCTGTGAGCACACCGATCAGCCGCTCGCGACCGCTGTGTCCTCAGCAAGCAGCGGCAGTCGCATGCTCATGCCGTGCTCCCGTCACACAACCAACTGAGACCCAGGGTCAACCCGAGGGAGAACCATCTCCCTCGGGATCGAGTATCGCGTGTGCGAAGTTGAACCGTGCGTCAATTCTTGGACTGCGAATCGCCGCCTGAACGATCCGATGACGAACAGCCCCGCGGTCCCGATCTGACAGCTGAGAATCGGCGCGCGCTGCGCGGCTCAGGTGAACAGGTCGGTGAGCCGGCTCAACCAGCCCGCCTCGACGGCTGCGACCTCCACAGCGATGAACACAGCCGCTGCGGTCACCCACCTGCGGTCCGCCTTGCGCTGCTGGGCGGCGTGCGCACGGTCGGCCTCGCGCTGGGCAGCCAGCTTGTCGAAGCCGGCTTGCATCTCTTCTTTGGCGGCAAAAGGCGACAGCTCAGCTACCAGCACTGCGGAGAGATGTTCCTTGGTCACCAAGTCCGACAGCGGCGCGGGCGCCAGGCACGACATCAGGTACTCAGCCAACGGCTCGTCGGTCTGCTCACGCAGCCAAGCGTAGAGGCGGGAACGGTCGTCTTCAGACAAGGCTGACTCCTGTTTCCGTCAAGAACTCGGTGCCCACCGTACGGTCGCGCTTCCCGTTGCGAAAATGAATGTCAGTGTCTTTCACACATAGCCGTTGCGGGGTGCCCTCCCAAAAATTGCACGAGGCCGCGGCCTACGGCGAGTGCGACTCGGGCAACGAGTCGATCGCCTCAGCAACCGACTTGATGGTCTCGATCCGCGCTTCGACATAGTCCACATCTATGTGAGCACGACCTCGGCCTTGGCGATCTGCAGAGTGGGCTATGCGATTTCGACGCCGGGTAATCTCTTCGAGCTCGCATTCCGTTTCGCCGATATCGCATCCCCGTGCGCTATCGACCGATCTCGCCCATTTTGTCAATAGCCAGTGGGATCTGCCCAGTGGCGGACAGTAGGAATGCCTGTTGGTGGCCAACAGAACTGTCCGGTGGTGGCCGGGTGTTCTGTCCGTGGCTTAGCCTGAATCCACCGATTGGCCTTTGGCGAGCGCGGGTTTCGCGGGTCGGTGGCGGGTTGGGGTCGCGCCGGGTTGTTGGGGGTGTGGTTTGGTGTGTTTGGGCGTGTTCGGCTAGGGGTGCGGGTGTGGTTTGGGGTTGTCGACGCTGGGTTTGTGTGGGGGCGTCAGTTCCGGGCTGTGCTGTTTAGCCGGAGGGTCCGGGCAGGGCTCGCAGGGCGCTGAGTGTGGCTCGGAATTGTGTTTCCCAGGGCCAGCGGGCGGGGTATCGCAGGGTGGGTGTGCCGGATCGGTTGACGAGCACGGCGGCGAGGGCGACGAGTCGGGTGCGGCGGGAGCGGTTCGTGGCCGGCGGCGCGTCGGCGAGCGTGGTGGTCCAGTGGCCGATGTTGTGGGCGAGCACGGCGCAGGCGAGCGGTGCGCAGTTCGCGCCGTAGTGGCCTGAGGGGACGTGCTCGAGCCCGGTGCCTTCTTTGAGGTCGCGGATGGCGAGCTCGACGACGGCGTGGCCGCGGTGGAACTCGTCCGCGGCGGCGGCGGTGTCGTGATCGGTGTTGGTGATGAATGCGTGGTGCCGCCAGTCGGGCCACAGTCGTTGCTGTGCGGTGTCGGCGAGGCGGGTGCGGCGCACGACGAGGCGAACGGTGCGTTTCTGTTTGCCGCGGCCGGTGGCGTATTGGGTTTCGGCGACTTGGGCGTGGCCGTCTTTGGTGTAAGCGATGTCGGTCCATGCGGTGCCGGGGATCGCTTGGATCGCTGCGCGAACAGCGGGTATGAGGGCGACGGTGATCGACCACTTGAAGTCGTGGGCGTCGAGACGGTCGATCAGCTTCCATGACCAGAATCCCGAGTCGCCGCGCACCGTGGTCGGCCCCGCAGCCCCGGCGCGCCGCAGGTTCGCGACGAGCTCGTCGACGAAGCGCACCACGCCTCGCGACGACCCCGCGGACCCTTTGCGCATGCGGGCGCCGAGCACCTCGCCGGTGTCGGCGCGTGCAGCGAGCAGCGGGTGATAGCCGAGCACGCTGGTGTAGCCGTACGCGGCGCCCTGTTTCTGTTTGCCGTGGACCTCGCAGATCGTGGAGTCCACATCGACCACCAGCGGCTCGTCGCCGGGGCCCGCGCCCAGCCCCCAGGCACGCGCCAGCGTGCGCGACAGCACCGCTTCGAGCTGGCGGACATGACCGAACGTGAACGTCCGCAGGAACGACCCCACCGTCGAGGGCGCCATCGGGCGGAATCCCAGCACCCGCCCGGTGCGTCCGGCGCGCAGCATCTCGACGTGATCGATGTGGGTGGCGCCTGCGAGCATCGCGGCGACCACGGTGCAGATCTTGGGGCCCGGGTTCGCGGAACCGGTGCGCACCCACCGCTCGATCAGCGCCGAAAGACCCAGACGGTCCATCAGCGTGCCTGCCAGGATCAGGCCCGCGTTGGCCACCAGTCCCTCATGATCGAAGGTCGTTGCGAACCGGTCCGGACTGCGCGATGATGCAGACACAAAAAGTGCCTCCTGTTTTTGGTTCTCGGGCCTGCCGAGGCTGGAGTCGAACACGATAACAATGACTATCTTGTCGCGTCTTCATGTCGGTTGGTCACTTGCGCCCGGTTGCAGAAGCTGAAGAGTCACGGTCACGTGATGGTCGTACGACCTCAATTCGGCTGTTTCCAAGACGGCGCTGTTTCGGTGTGGCCTGGCTTGCAACGCGAGCCGATAAGTTCGGTGATCGACGGTGACGGCCCCAGCGTCGATCTTCGCTGCCTTGGGTGTGTGGGTAACGCTGGGTGTGTACGTGTCGATCACCGACATGCGCCGGGGGGTCATACCTCGTCGTGCAGTCTGGTCAGCCGGAACGGCGATCGCCCTCTTGCTCGGCGTCGCGACGGTGGCGATGGGAAGTCCCGGCCGTCTCCTTTGGGCAGGCGTCGGCGCTGCGTCGGTCGGCCTGTTCTTTGAGGTTGTGTATCGAGTGTGGCCCGGCCGCATCGGTTACGGCGATGTCCGTCTGATCATCGTGAACACTTTCCTTGCCGGATGGTGGGGGATGGAGTGGGCCTGGTGGGCACTGTTCGCCGGAGCTGTTGCCGAGTGTCCGGTCGCGTTGGTCGTGCTGCGGCGAGCAGGACGCTCCGCGACCGTGCGTTGGGCACCTGGCCTGGTGGTCGGGACAGCGATCGTTGTCGGTTGGCGGCTGTGGGCCGAAGGGCCAGTGAACTGATTCATCTCGCAGCGTCGCTGTCTCAGGCCGCGGGCTCAACCGCTGATCGCAAGATCTGTCCAACCGGTGAGCTCTCACCTCGCCAAGCGGCGGGCAGTCTCCCCGGCCCAAGGGTGACTCATCGATAATAGTTGCGAGTATTCTTACCGTCCCAGGTCGTATTGATCCGGGCAGGCAGAAGTCTGAGCCACGTCTAGTGCAAGTGGAGTTGTGAATTGGCTGACTCGCAAATCGACGTCCCAGAGGCTCCGACAGCCGCAACTGCTGAGCGCACGCGTCGTTCGATCCCGCAATCGACCCGGCGTCTGCTGTTCATTCTGGCGGGCGTCGCGGTGTTGGTCGGCAGCGTGCTGGGCTTCTACTTCACGTCGGACGCATTCGACGAACGCATCGCAGTGACGGTTGCCGCCCGCGACATCGAAGTCGGTGAGACGCTGAGCGCGGAGGACTTGACGTCCGCGTTGGTGGTGATCGGCTCACTCCCTCATGTTCCTTGGACACTCGGAGCGCCGTTCGATTTCGAAGGCCGTGTGGCCATCCAGCCGATCCCGCTGAACGCTCTTGTCCGCCATGACATGGTCATCGGCGCTGAGACCGCCCCTGTCGGACCCGAGCTGGAAGTGATTGTCCCGCTCGACCTGAGCCTGGCAACCGACGGGGTGACAGAACGCGATCTCGTGCTGCTCGCCGATCCGGGACTGGCACCGTCAGAGATCGATCCGGGCCGGCCGCGTCGGGTTGTACGCGAGTTCGCTTTGACAAACTTCGAAGGCAGCCAGATGCGCTTGTTCCTGCCGCCCGAGGAGTGGGCTGAATGGGAGCAGCTGCTCGCCGACGTCGGCGGAGTGCTGATGGTGGTGCCGATCGGTTTGGGCGGAGATGCGGCGGAGACCACTGAGCGCTTGAACACGGTCTGGTCAGCGCAGTGGGCCGCCGCCAACACCGAGATAGCGCAAGCGATCGCCAACGAACGGCCGACGGCAGGGCCCGGCGAGTTGGAGGTCGTCGTGGTGTTCGACACCAGCTTGGTGCCGACCGCGTTCGACCCGGACGCGCTCGTGCTGTTGATCGACCCGGGTTTCGAGCCCCTCGGCAACGACCCCGGCATGCCCCGGTCGGTCATCAGCACGCTTCAGCTGGAGGGCTTCTCCGCCGGGCAGATGACGATGTTCGTCCAGCCCGAGGAATGGCTGTACTGGCGTTCATTGCCTGAAGAGCTCGGCGCGACGCCGATGGTCGTGCCAGTGCCGGAGGGCACCGATATCGAGGACATGACAAGCCGCCTCAACTCGGAATGGCGTGCGTCGTGGCAAAGATCCATCGACGAATTGATCGGCGAGCGCTGATGCACCTCCGCCTGCTGGATTGTCGGCCGGGACGGCTCGCGCGCGCCGTGAGGCGGTTCGCGTGCTAGCGCTGATCGGCGCCGGCCGAACTCGGCTGGATCCGGGATCGGTCGGCCTCGCGCTCGCACGCCGCTGGGCCGCCGCCGGCGACGGAGTCCTGTTCATCGATGGCGACACCACCGGGTCTCGGCTCGCTGAGCGGCTCGGTGCAGCCGAAGCCTCTGACTTCTCGCCCGCCGCCCGCGGAATGCCGACGCTGATCGTTGCCCGCCAGCAGCTCACGTTGAGACTGATCGCGGACCACTGTTACAGCCTCGAAGGCTCCGACAGTTCGTTGTGGGCGCTCTTCGCGCCGTTCAGCCCAGATGGCGGGAAGCTCGCGGCGAGATGGCTCGCAGACCATTCGGGTGACATCAAGATGATCGATCGCGAGCGCAGCATCATCCTCTCCTCGAGGCTGGCTGCAGCAAATGAGCACCTGACACCGTTGCTGAATGACGCCCAAGTCGTCGTCGTGCTGGCATCGATTCGCTCGACCGATGACGCCAGGCGTTTGCGGACGTCGTCCCAGCTGGCCGGATTGATGGGTTTCGAACGTACGCACCGTCTCTTGATCCTCGAAGGCGCCTGTCCTCTCAGCGAAGACGAGATTCACCTTGAATCGGGATTCCGAGTCGCCGGCAGGCTCCCTCTGCTCGAGGACGAGAGGGTGCTTCGGACGCAAGGCGGTCGCCGGGAGCGTGCTTTCGCTGGCGTCCTCGACGAGGTCGCTGCGCGCAGTTCGGCTCTGTTGGCCCTCTACGCCGCCCACGGCGGCACCGGGGAAACAGACGGATCACGATTGGACCCGCATCTTCCGGATCTGAACGGTTCGCTCGAGGAAGCAGCTGTCAATGGGTCTGCAATCGGATCTGCAACGGTCCCTGACCGGACTCCGGAGCTCAGCCCGCAGGGGAGCGTGTGACGATGGCATTGCGAGAAGACATCTGGAACTCCGTGCTGCCGCAGGTGCAGGAATTCCGCCTCACCTCGCCGGCCGACGTGCAGAGCGAATCCGAGGTGTGCCACGACTTCGCATCAGCGGCGATACGCGCCCACGAAGCGCAGGCGCTGAACGACGCAGGACAGATGCTCGCCGACGAAGACCTCGATTGGATGTGGGACCAGTTCTCGGCGCTGCTCGGCGCGGGCCCAATGGAACGATTCCTGCGCCGCCACGACGTCGAGAACATCTACGTGTTCGGACCCAACCGAGCGGTGCTCGCGCTCACGGGCGGTCGTCAGGAGCACATCAACGATCCGGTCTTCGCGGACGAACAGGACATGATCCGCTACATCTCTCACCTGGCGACGACTCACGGCCAGACCGGTCGGCGATTCGACCAGTCCGCTCCGCTGCTGGACCTGCGGTTGCGAACAGGTGAGCGAGTCTTTGCTGCGATGGCGGTGTGCGGCACGCCATTTCTGACTGTTCGGTGCCACCGGGCGCGTTCGATCAGGCTCGAGGACCTCGTCACCGGCGGTTCGCTGTCGGGGCAGGCAGCGGACTTCCTTCGAGCAGCGGTGCGTCCGCCGGCACCGTCGAACGTGTTGGTGTGCGGTGCGTTGGGCTCGGGAAAGACGACGCTGCTGCGGGCGCTGCTGGCCGAAGTCGGACCGTCTGAGATCGTATGCACGCTCGAGCAGACCTTCGAGCTGTTTCTCGACGAGTCGCATCCGCTGACGTTCTCTGTGGAAACGCGCGAAGCGAACAGCGACGGCTCCGGCGAGATCTCGATGGACGAGCTGGCAAAGCGGTCGCTGCGTTCGGGCGCGGACCGGGTCATCGTCGGGGAGCTCAGAGGCTCTGAGGCAGCGACGTTCCTGTCTGCTTGCGGCACGGGTTCGGACGGCTCGATGGCCACGATCCACGCGTCGTCGCCCCGCCAGGCGCTCGCCCGCCTCGTCCGCTACTGCCTCGCTGCCGTCGGGTCAGGGGTGCAATCCGCGCTCATCCAGGAGGCCGCCGAGGTGATCCACCTCGTCGTGCACCTGCGCGGCGATCCCCGCACGGGCTTCCGTGGCGTGAACACCATCTCCGAGGTTGTCAGCTCTGACGGTGACCGTTTCGAGATGCACGACATTTTTGGCCGGCGTCAGCGAGGCGGCCCGATGACGCTGTTCGGCCGGCCGCGCAACCCCGGAGGTCATCGAACGGGTCGTCGAAGGCGGACTCGACATGTCCGACTGGCCTGAAGACGTCTGACATGGTCCAAGCGCTTGTCTTCGGCGGTCTGGTCGCGGTCGGCCTCGTTCTCGTCGCGTTTCTCGGGATCACTGAGCCGAACGAAGACGCGGCGGGACGATCAGACGCCGAAACCCGCCCCGATTCAGCCGAGGGAAGGGTCCGAGTCCGGACGTGGAGCGCCGAAACGAAGGTTCAGCTCTCTCATGGTGGTGCAGCTCGTCGCGGCCGTTGGGGGCGGGTTCGCCGGCTGGGCGGCTACCGGGCTGTTGGGCATGCTGTTGCTGCTCGGCGGAATGGGCGCATTGTTGCCCGGCGTTCATGGCTGCTCCGGCCCGGCGCCGGCGTCAGACCCGAGAGGCGCTGGCGTGGTCGCTGTGGAGCCGCCAACTTGCTGAGCTGGCCCGTGCCGGGTCCGGTTTGTCGGAGTCGCTGACGGGCAGCGTCGATCATGCGCCGGCGCAGATCGCACCGAAAATTGCGCGTGCCGCTTCTACCGCGGAACTCCAAGGCTTGGAGGTGGCGCTGGAGGAGCTGGCCGACGCCGGAACGGTGTGGGAGCCCGAGGTCGCCGCCGGGCTGCGCATGGCTGCGGCATCGGGCGGCGCGATCGCCGATCCTCTGCTCGATCTGTGCGGCCGCATCAGCGATGTAGTGGACGTGCATCGCTCCAAATCCGAAGCTGTTGTGCAGCTGTGGACGCAGACCATTGCGCTGCTGTGTCTCGCCGGCGGGGTCGTCACCCTCATGTACCGCAACAACCCGGCGTACTTCGAGCCCTACCAAGAGGGCACCGGCCAGCTGGTGTTCGTCGGGCTCGCGGGGCTGCTGCTGATGGCGACGGGGTTCTTGGTGTTCCACTCGGTGGTCCGCGAGGAGAACTCGGTGCTGGTGGCGCCCCGACGACGCAACCGGGCCAAGGATCCGTTGTGAGCTGGCTCGTCCTTGCGACGGCGGCCGTCTTCTTTGCGGGCATCGTGCTGGTCACCATCGGAATCGTCGGGCCGCCACGACGTCGAAGCGCATCGCAGTCCCCGGGCGTGACCATTCGGGACTTGCTGCCAACCATCAAGGAAGGCGAAGAGCAGAATCTGCGCCTCGCTGGCATCACGCCCGAGTCGTATGCGATGCAGCGATTCGGCGGGCTGGTCGCGGGGCTCGCCGCAGGAGCGGTGCTCAGTGTGGTGACGGGACGCGGACCCATCGGGACCGTGCTGCTCATCGTGCTCATCGGCGCAGGCGGCTGGTTCTTGCCGATGCTCGGCGTTCGGGACACCGCCAAGAAAGCCCGCCTCGAGATCGACCAGGTGATCCGGATGTGGATCGCACTGGTCGCGCAACAAGTCTCCGCCGGTGTCGATCCTGCCGTATCGATGCTCGCCGCGGCCCGCATGGGAAAGCGCAACAGCTGGCAGCTGCTGCATCGCTTCCTGCTCAGCGCGCAGCAGAATCGCCGGCCCGCGTGGGAGGGCCTCATCGACATCGTCGAGCGCTATGGCATCCACAGCCTCGCTCCGGTGGTCTCGTCGCTCGGCCTCGCAGCCGAGCGAGGCACCCGCATCTCCGAAGCGGTCCTCGTGGCAGCGGACACCCTGTGGCGCGACACCAACGCTCGAGAACGTGAAAAGGCGGCCCGCCGCGCCGAGATCATCGTGCTGCCCGCGACCGCAGTGGCACTGGCGCTGGCCGGGATCTTGATCTATCCGCCCTTCACCTCGCTCACAGGGGGTGGCACCGTTGGCAGTCTTCCCTGAGGTGCGCGGCTCGGGATGTGACGGCACAGGGGAGAGCCGACCTGCTCCGTTCCGCGGACGTGACACGCGCCAAGACAGACGAAGGTCTCATCACTCTCGAGTGGCTGCTGATCGTGGCGGCGATTGCGGGCATCGCGGCAACGTCGGCACTGACTGTTCAACGAGTACTCGACGCCGCCTCCGAGGTGCCGGTGGACCCGCTCGTTCGAGTTCTCGACGCCGACATTGCCTCGGCGGCAATCGCCGCAGAAGCCCAGGCCGTGTTCGACGTGTACCAGCTGGACCCGGATCAACCCCCATACACGGACGCCGACTTCGAGCCGTTGTGCCAGAACGATCTCCCGGTTCAGTTCTCCGACGTAGTGGAGCAGGCGGTCTGGGTGATGCCTGCGGATCCCAACGCAACGCCAGGGGACCTCGCCGATGACAAGCCCCGCCTTGTGCCAAGTGACGCCCCGTCGTGGCCTCGGCGAATAGGAGGCTGCAGTGACTCGTCGTCGGCGCTCAGCAGACTGGCAACTCGGGCGGGAGGACGGGTGCTCGGCCCCGCCTGTCCCGGGGGCACAAGTATTGCCGGACCTTCGGCCGCTGTGTACACCTTGTCCCAGCGGTTTGGCCACAGCGAGGCCAGCGGGCCGAACACTTCGCCGGACACCACGACGCGCATCCAACCGGTCTCGTCGCCAGCCGGGCGCGGCGGAGTCGTCTCGTAGCACCAGTCGCTGTGGAGCTCGGCGACTCCTGGCGTCCACCAGCGCCAGCCGCCCTCGGTGGCGGCTGCGCGCGCGACAGCGTCTTTTAGCAGCGTCGGCCATCGCGAGCACCTCAGGATGAGGCTCCGGCGCCCCATACAGGTCATCGGGACCTGGATTTGTGGGGGTCATCCAGGAAATCGGAGTCCGCTGCGACGCGCCATGCCGATCGCAGTCCTTGCGAGGCCGCCAGCTCGGCCTCTGCCTGAGCGTTCGTCACGATGAACACGTGCACCAGCATCACCAGGATCGCGACGATCAGCGCAGGCCACACCACCAGCAGGGCAAGCGCCTCGCCGCGTTCCTCACGGCGGGCTGGGGCAGCAATGCGGGATCCACTGATTCTGAAGACAATAGTTGTTACTACGCACCGGAGTCGCGCGGCTGATTCGGCCGCGCCGCAACATTGAGAACGACATACCGGAGGTACAACCCATGACACTCAGTTGCTTTCGAACGCTCCCAGCGCTCGCCGCAGCGAGCGCACTCGCGTTGGCGGCGGCCGCTTGCGCCAGCGGCGGCGACGACGCCTCGACCGAGGGTGACCGGCCTGAGCAGTCGTTGATGGAATCGGCTGAGACCACTGAGACACCACCTTCGGCCACAACGGCTGCAACGACGACAACGACTGAGGCTCCAATGGGCCCGCCCCACAGCGCAGACTTGCCGTGGGGCAACTTCACGCTGGCCGAGCGCATCTCCACCAAGCTGGCCCGAGGCGATCAGCTGAACGTCGTCCTCTCAGTTGAGGCGCTCAACGGGACCGGCGACGCAGATGCGTACGCGCATGGCTGGGCACGTGCCGGTGCTGAGGTGTCTGATCAGCACGGAGCGGACATCAACGCCCGCATCATCGGACCTCACGCCGCTGACCCCGAGGCCCAGGCCGCGACAATCGAAGCCCTCATTGAGTCCGGCGACATCGACTGCCTGGCGGTGGACGCGGCGTCACAGAGGCTCTTCGTCAGCGTGATCGACTCCGCTGTCGAAGCTGGCATACCGACCTTCAGCGTCGGAGGCGACACACCCGATTCCAAACGATTCGCGTACTACGGCATCGACGCGTTCGCCGGCCGGCGAAACGACAGGTTCGCTTGTGGGCCAATGGGCGGCGGACGGCGGCATCTTGGTGCGGCGCGCCGGTGTGCTCACCGGTGACGCCGGGGACCCGCAGTCATTCGACATGATGCGCGGCTTCGTCGCAGGGCTGTCGGTGATCCACTCCGGAGTCGAGTGGGTCAACGAGCCGGCCACGGTCGAGTCCCACGGTGTCGAGCCGAACTCGGTCTATGAAGCATCCGAAGCATGGGTTCTCGAGAACATCGATGTCGACATCGTGTTCCACACTGACGCAGGGCTTGAGCAGGTGTCGGCGGTCATCGCGAACCAGCTGCTGTACGGAGACATGTACGCCGTCGGATTTCATGTGAGCGAGCAAGTGACGGATTTCATCCGCGAGCGGGTTGTCGTTGCAGCAATGACGCAAGGTTTGTCCGAGCAGGCTTACCGCGCAGGCGTCGCATGCGGCGATTTCCTGCTCGGCGGTGCTTTCGAGACCGGCCATGTCGTTATTGTCCCGAAGGCCGTGACACGCGACAACGTCGACGATCTCGATTGGTCGCTGCCGGAGAACCAGTAGGGCGTCTGCGAAGCCCTGAACCGTAACGACATGAGACGCCGGACATCTCCAGCACTGCTCAGGTGCATCCGCGATGCCCGCCGACGGGGCCGCCGCAGCGATGTCGGTGGAGCGATCAGCCTGTGGGTCGTTCTCATGGTGCCGGTGTCCGCGTTCGCAGCGGTGGTGGCGATGGCAGGGCCACAGCGCCTAGCGGCCGAGTCCACGGTCCAAGAGGCAGCCGACGATCTCGCCGCCTTCACAGTGGCCTGGCGCGACGGCTACCTCGAGCCCGCCGGGACAGCTGGATGCATTCCCGCTGAGCTGCGATGAGCCCAACGAAGCACACCAGGCGGAACTGGACGCACTGATCATGGATCAAGATGATCTCATCGGCATCGGTGCCGATGGCCCGGACCACCTTGAATACGGCAACTTCCTCCTCGCAGTCGAGAAACTCGAGGCACGCAAGGGATATGTCGAGCAATGGCACGCCAGCTGCGAACTTCTCTTGGTATCGCTGCTGAGCGATCTCGGGCAGCTCGGCATTGACGGCAATTCGCTGGAGGGCTTCTACAGCGACTCGCTCAGCCGCTCGCCGCTGGCTCCGGCCAAGGTCCC